>CAVZIS010000011.1:0-626675 GCA_963775345.1 Vicinamibacterales bacterium | reverse complement strand
CTGGCTCATCATTATCTCGGCGAGATGTTCGGCACGATTTACGAATCAGCACCATCGCCATTCTTGGTTCGCCGGAGCGTCTGCGATGGCTGGACTGCTCAATCTGGTCCGCGGTACCTCCCTTGATACGGCATGGCGCCGGAGTGGACGCGCGCCACCCGGCCGCTCGTGACGCTGTTCACGGCCATTACATTCCTCATCACCATCATTTTCGATGCGGACGTCCAGGAACAGGGCGGCGCGTATGCGACGGGCGTCTTGTGCTGATGACGTCCACGGCGACCGCGGTCACGCTCGCTCTGTGGCGCACGCGTAACCCCAGGTGGATGCCTTTCGCCATCATCACGCTGGTGTTCGCTATACGACGGTGACCAACGTCATCGAGCGACCCGACGGTGTGCAGATCGCTACATGGTTCATCGTGACAATCGTCGTGACCTCGATGATCTCGCGCGTCCTGCGTTCCACCGAGCTGCGTGTGCAGGGCGTGACTGCCGATGCGGTGGCGCAGAGATTTCTCCAGGAGGTCAGGCACGCGCCGATACGCATTATCGCGAACAGGCCGGACACCGGCCTGCCATCCGATTACGGTACAAGCTGCGCGAGGCGCAGGAGTCGCATCATCTGCCGCCCAACACGCGCGTGCTGTTCGTCGAAGTCCGGCCGACCGACGCGTCCGACTTCAGCGACGTCCTCAAGGTCGAAGGGGTCGACATCGGCGGGCACCATGTGCTGCGCTGCGGGAGTCCCGCGATTCCCAACGCGATCGCCGCGCTGTTGCTGTTCATCCGCGACCAGACACTTCAGATTCCTCACGCGTACTTCGGCTGGACCGAGGGCAATCCCATCGCTTATCTGTTGAAGTTTCTGGCGTTCGGGGAAGGGGACACCGCGCCTGTCACGCGGGAGGTGCTTCGCCAGGCGGAACCCGATCCGGAGCTGCGGCCGCGCATTCACGTAGGGTGAATGGTGAAATCACCATTGGAAGAATTAGAATGCCAGATTGGTGGATTGGAAGAATGTTGTCAGATTGAAGATTCTGACAATCGTCCAACGCGCCAATCTTCCAATGGTGTGATGCACCTAGCCCAATCCCCCATCTTCAATTCAACAACATTCTGACAATCTTCCAATCCGCCAATCTTCCAATGGTGTGATGTACCTGCCCGGCATTGGAAGACTGCAGACTGATGGATCGAGCGAGTGGTGTCAGGTCGCTGACTGGTGGTTTGCGGATTCCGCGTCACCGACCAGTCGTCGATTGAACAACATTCTGACAATCTTCCAGTCCGCCAATCTTCCAATGGTGTGATACACCGATCCGCTCCAGGTGATGGTGAGTTTGATACACAGGGGACCCGACGGTGACGGTGATGAAGAGGGAGGGGGCGGTGGAGCAGCGTCGATTTCGAGCGGATCTGGGTACCGTTCGACGAATTCACGCACGACGGGATCGGGATCCATCCCGATCGCTTCGGCGTAGGCACGAATGAAGGACTTTCGAAAGATGCCGGACGGCCAGCGCGACACATCGTCACGTTCAAGCCCTTCGAGCAGACCGATGCTGATCTGGTCGCGTCGGCGATCGATTTCAGGGCAATCTGCCGGCGTTCGCGCTCATAGCGCAACCGCGCGCCAAGGCTGCTGTCCGACATTTTGAAAAACTCCGATGGAGAAGAACTCCGCTGAACGAGGTCGCGAGCGGCGCGGGCGTAGGGACCCCCGCAAGCGAGCGACTGGAGCGGGGTGAGAGGCCCCCCGCGACTAAAAAAGGCAGGGGCACCGCTAGGGAAGCGCGATGCCCCTGCATGCGTCGTCGGCCCAGCTCCCCCAGCTCACGGACCTGCCGTGTTTTTGATTAAGCCGGCGACGCGCGCCCTGCTATGGCAAACTGCGTGCCCGCCGATTAGCCCCTTCAAATCCGTGGATTTGCGATATTCAGCGGGTAATTTTTTCCCGGTGCTGAACTTTTTTCCGTAACTCCGGCCCCGGGACAGCTGGCCCGGCTATCTGGGTAGAACGCGATAACAGAATCGGGCACGGATCCTGCCGTCGGTGAGCGGTGGCAGACAGACTTAGCCCGGAGACAGAGTTGAATGTCTTCGGCTGTTCAGACGAAGGGAGAATGCAATGACGCCGTTCCGTAGAATCCTTAACGTGCTCGCCGTCGGCCTCATCGTGGTCGGCACCACCGCGGCTTGTGCAACGAAGAAGTTCGTTCGCACCGAAGTCGACGCAGTAGGCCAGCGTGTCGAGACGCTCTCGCAGTCGATCGAGACCACCCAGGAGCAGACAAGCAGAACACGGCGCCCATCACGAAAGTCGATGCGAAGGCCGACCAGGTCGGCATCTGGGCCAAGGATGCCCAGTCGTCAGCGACCAACGCCCAGCAGTCTGCGACCAACGCCCAGCAGGCTGCGACCGCCGCCTCGTCGCGAGCCGATGCCGTAGACGCCGCCTCGAAGCGCCTCGTTACGAAGTCGTCATCAACGAAGATCAGGGCAATTTCAAGTTCGCCTCGGCCGATCTGCCGGAAGCGGCCCGGGCGCGCATCGATGAGATGGTCGCGCAGCTCAAGGCGGATCCTCGCGGCAACTTCGTCGAGATCGAAGGGCACACCGACTCGAGCGGCGACAAGCTGGTGAATCAGCGCATCGGAGAGGCAGCGCGCCGAAGCGGTGAAGCGCTATCTCTACGAGGCACATCAGGTCCCGCTGCACAAGATGAACGTCATCAGCTACGGCGAAGACAAGCCGGTCAGCCCGAACAACACCCGCGAGGGCCGCGCGCAGAATCGGCGCGTCGTCATCCGCATTCTTGCGTAGTCACTACCCATGTCGTCCGCGTGGACCGGGTCTGCCTGAGCAAGACCCGGCCACGCGTCCCGCCGCACCCGCAAGTTGCGCCTGCCGTACCCGACGCCGACGCGCCCGGTCCACCTGTGATATCCTGAAGCGAATGCGAGTGCTCATCGTCGAAGACGACGCTTCTGCCAGGCGCGGGCTGACGGAACTGGTTCGCGCCTGGGGGTATGAAGCCGAAGGCGCGGCCGACGGTCAGGAAGGCCTCGAGCGCATCACGGCCTATCGGCCTTCGGCCGTGCTTGCCGACATGGTCATGCCGCGGATGGACGGCCTCGAGCTGCTCCGCCGCGTCAAGGATCAGCTGTCCGACCTGACATTCGTGCTGATTACCGCGCAGGGCAGCGTCGACACCGCGGTTTCGGCGATGAAGGAAGGCGCGTACGACTATCTGACCAAGCCGGTCGATCCGCAGCGGCTTCGGACGCTGCTGAGCCACGTCGCCGAGCGGCAGAGCGCGCTGCGCGACGTCGCCAGCCTGCGGCACCAGCTGCAGGAGCACGGGCGATTCGGCGAGATGGTGGGCAACGCGCCGGCCTTCGGGCAGTCTATCGCGTCATCGAGCAGGCCGCGCCGACCGCGGCCTCAGTGCTGGTCTATGGCGAATCGGGCACCGGCAAGGAGCTCGTCGCCAAGACCATTCACCAGCTCAGCGGCCGCAGCAAGCATCCGTTCGTCGCGATCAACTGCGCGGCGATTCCCGAGTCGCTGCTCGAGAACGAAATCTTCGGTCACGAGCGCGGCGCCTTTACCGGGGCGGTCGAACGGCGGCCAGGCTGCTTCGAGCTCGCCCACACGGGAACGTTGTTCCTCGACGAGATCGCCGAGATGTCTCCCGGCATCCAGGCCAAGCTGCTGCGCGTGCTCCAGGAGCGCACCGTGCAGGCGGCTCGGCGGACAGAAGGAACAGCCCGTCGACGTGCGCCTGATCGCGGCGACCAACATCGATCCGGCGAAGGCCGTCCAACAGGGGAAGCTTCGCGAAGACCTCTACTACCGCATCAACGTCATCGGCATCTGCGTGCCTCCGCTGCGCGAGCGGGCGGAGGATATCCCTCTGCTGGTGCGAGACCTTCATTGCAGAGTTCAACGCACGGAACGGCAAGGCCGTGCGGGCGCTGACCCCGGAGGCTTCGCGGGTTCTCCACCGGTACGCGTGGCCTGGCAACATCCGCGAGCTTCGCAACGTCATCGAGCGCGCCGTGATTCTGAGCGAGGAAGATTTCATCGAAGCGGATCACCTGCCGGGTGATCTCTCCGGGCCTCCACCGCCGTCCCTGCAGTCGGCAGGATTGTCGGCGGGGATGACCGTGGACGAGGCCGAGCGGAAGCTGATCGAGCTCACGCTCGCGCACACGCACGACAACAAGACGCGTGCGGCGGAAATTCTGGGCGTGACCGTCAAGACACTGCACAACAAGCTGAAGCGATTCAGGCGAGAGGCGGAAGAAAAGACGTAGACAGGTATGCGCGTCAGTCTTCGAGTCCGGCAGACCGCAGCGGTGACGCTGCTCATCGCGCTCGCGATGACGGTGTTGAGCGTCCAGCACCTCGCTAATCTCGCGCGCGTCGGCCTCGAGGACAGCCGAAGCATCGGCGACCTGCTCGGCCGGATGATCTACCAGCGCGCGCGCGAGGCGATTGCGCTGGCGGCGACCCGGTCGTGGCGCTCCGCACCGATCAGGGCATCCGGTCGATTCTCGAATCGACCGCCGCCTATGGCCGCAACGTGACGTACGCCGCCGTCGTCGATAACGACGGCATCGCGATCGCACACAGCTTTCCGGCCATCGAAGGGCAGAAGCTCGAGCCGGGCGAGAACCTTTCGACGGTGCTCGACGGCGATACCGCGACACAGGTCCGGACCATCTACGCCGATCGCAGTCTCGAAGTGGTCCTCCCTCTGCAGCTCGGCCAATCGCCGTTCGGGGCCATTCGCGTCGGCCTCTCTCCGGTGCTCATCCGCGAACGATCTGGCGAAGGCCCTGCAACCGATGCTGTGGACGACGCTGCTCGTCTCGAGCGCGGCGCTGCTGGTCGGGCTGATTCTCGCGGGACGCATTCTCCGGCCCTATTCACGTCATCAACACGGGACTCATGAAGCTCGGCCGCGGGGAAAAGGTCGGACCCATCGATCTGCCGCCCGACGAAGAGCTCGAAGGCGTCGGGGAATCGTTCAAAGCCATCAGCGAGAAGCTCGCCTCACGATCGCTGGGGCGGCTGATGGCCGGTGTCACCCACGAAGTCCGAAACCCGCTGAACGCGATGACGATTCATCTGGAGCTCGTTCGTGAGCATCTCCTGCGACAACAGCGGAACTCGCGTGCAACCGTGGGCGCCGTCCTCGGACTCGAAGCCGGGGAGGACCGGTCCCCGGAGTTCGAAGGGGCGCGCGAGCACATCGACGTCATCGCATCCGAGATCAAGCGGCTCGACGAGGTCATCACCGGGTTCGTACGGTTCATCCGGCCCGAAGAGCTCGAGCTCCAGCCGGTGAACGCCGAGTCGCTCGTCAACGAGGTGATTGCGCTGGTCGAGCCGGACGTGCGCCGTAACGGCGTGGTCTGCCGCGCCATCGTGCCGGCCGGGCTGCCCGAGCTCCGCGCCGATCCGGCCCTGCTCCGGCAGGCGCTCTTGAACCTTGCCCTGAACGGCTGCCAGGCCATGCCGAACGGCGGCAAGCTGACCATGTCGGCCAAGACGGACAAGGACCGCCGCGTGGCCCTGATGGTGGAAGATACCGGCGTCGGCATTCCTGCCGATAAGCTCGATCGGATTTTCGATCTCTACTTCACGACAAAGCCGGAAGGCAGCGGCATCGGCCTGTCGCTGGTCTACAGGATCGCGCAGCTGCACGGTGGCGAAATCGAGGTGCAGTCGACCGAGGGGCGGGGAACGACATTTCAGCTGTGGCTGCCGGTCGCGTGAGATACTCTAGAGAGATAGGACTAAGGGCTGAGGGTTAAGAGCTGAGAGGTGAGATGGAAGGCCGTGCCTGGCTTGGCATCGTGGCGTTCGTCCTCGGGGGCGCATGCTCGTCCAATCCTGCGCGCACGGCAATTGCGGTACCGCTCGAGATCCCGGAGCCGCCTCCGCGCGTCGCAATGGCTCCGGTGCCGGCTGCCGAGCCACCCGCCGCTGCTGTCCCGGTCACTGCTTCGCGGCCAACGGCCGAGATCCCACAGAGTGCTCCGCCTCGCACTGCGGCTGCGACCCCTGCTCAAGCGCCGCCACCGGTGCCCGCGACGCAAGTGATAGAGCCGGCACGCACACAGCCATCACTCGATCTGCTGGCGGCCGGGCCGCCCGGCCGCACGCCAACCGCCACACAAGTCCGCGATTCGCTGACCCGAATAAAACAGAAGCTCAACTCGATCGATCGGCGCGGCCTGAATTCCGGCAGGCGCGCCGACTACGATTCGGCTCGACGTTTTCTCGAGCAGGCGGAGGCGGCCGTCAAGGTGAACAACCTGATGCTTGCGGAGTCTTCTGCTGAAAAAGCGGAAACTCTCGCTGATGGATTGAAGTAACGATTCGGGTTCGTGAACTATTTTATTGGCACCCGTACCGATTCTTTCTGAGCCATTTGCCACACGCCGCTGTTGTTCTGCGTGTATACCTCGAGCGTGCGTACCCGGTAGAGCTCGCCTTTGGCGGGTTGGACGTCTACAAGGCCCCACAGCACAGCGGTCTTGCCATAAACGCGAATTCTGACGTCGCGCTCGGTCATCGACTGATAGTGTGACGGACCCTTTGTGACGTTGGCGATGTACTGTGGCTTGGTCTCGGTCTGCCCACCGCCGTGCGTGTACACCAAATCGTCGGCGAGATACTTCTGCAGCAGTGCCATGTCCTGCTTGATCGCCCCCTGGCGCCATCCAGCGCCGGCTTCGCGCACGCCATCTTCAGGTCCGGCTGCTGTCAGCAGGGCGGTCGTCGCGATCACCGAAACCATCGTCATTAGTCGTCTCATCCATCTCTCCTAACTCAGGTCCGGCTAAAGCCGGACACTGCTACCACAGCAGTTTCAGTGCGATCTGCCCGACGCGTCCAGGGTCGTTGTCACGGGTAGCGGTAATGCGGCCGAAGGTGGTCGCGCTGGCGTTGGTACTTGGCGCAGCGAAATTGACCTGGTTGAAAGCATTGAACAATTCGCCCCGGAACTGGAGCCGCATGCCCTGACGTCCGGGCAGGTTGAACATCCGCGACACGGCGATATCGGTCTTCGAAAAAGCCGGCCCGCTGATGGCACTCTTGGGCACGTTGCCGTAGATGCCGCGCGGGAGCGAGGCCACCGGGGCGAAAGCCGTCGTGTCGAAGAACGCCGCAATGAAGTCCTCGCGGTTTGCCTGGTCGCGCGTAATATCGTCCACAGTTTTCCCGGCCGCCAACTGAGCCAGCTGCCTGCCCGCGCCGCCTGTCCCATCGAGCGCCACGTCGGTGCCCATCGTGAAGTTGAGCGGATTACCGCTCGACCAGTTGTGCACGCCGCTGACCGTCCATCCACTTGCCAGCGCATTCACAATGGCGTTCTCGAACTGTCGAGACTGCTCCCACATCCAGGTAAGCCCCACCACGTGCCGGCGGTCAAACTGCGATCGCCCCTTCATCGCGGTGAGGTCGAATGGATTCGCGACGCCGGCCGTCAGCCCGGCTCCCTGATCCAGAAGTGTGTCAGTGGCCTTCGACAGCGTGTAGAAGCCGGAGAACATGAACCCACCGCTCATGCGCCTGGTCGCCTTCAACTCGAGGCCGTTGTACCAGCTGCGGTAGCGCGTTTCCAGCACGCGCGAGGTCGGACCGATAATGCCCGGCTCGTAGAGCACCCGTTCGGCAACGTTCTGTGCCGACGGCGGCAGCCCGGTTCTGGGCGAGTTGATGAACTGCGCCGGGTTGAAGTGCCGATGGCCTTCGAGCTTGTACCCGAACCTGCCCACGTATGCGATATCGACCATGAAGTTATTCGAGAGCTGACGCTGAAACGAGACGTTGGCGTGCTGCACATACGGCGTCGCCATCTCCAGATCGTTGTAGACGAAGTTCAGCGGCAGCGGATACAGAGGGCAATTGAGCCCTGGATATGCGCTGATCGGCACACAGCCGAACTCGCCGGAGATCGGGACGCCAGACGGCGGAAGCTCGCGGTTGAGCGACCCGAACGGATCCTCGATGCGTCCCTGGAACAGCTGAACCGTTCCGGTCCAGGGCGCCTCCGCGGCGTGCACGGACGTGCCGCTGATGTGATTGTAGTAAATCCCGTATCCGCCGCGGACGACGGTCCTGCCGTTTCCGTTGACGTCCCACGCCACACCGAAACGTGGCGCGAAGTTGTTGAGATCGTTCTCAACGGTCTTGAACGGCACGTTTGGATCCCCCGGAAACAGGATGCCACGCGGCGCGTCGGGCTTCACGGTGGATTGCGTTTGATATTCCCAGGACGTGTAACGGCCGTACTCCTGCTCCCACGGGAACCAGGGCTCGTAGCGCAACCCGACGTTCATCGTGATGCGCGGTGTGAGCTTCCACTCGTCCTGAATGAAAAGCTGATGCTTCCAGAGCAGCGGAAAGCTGTCGGCGGCACCGAATCCATAGCTCACATTGTCGAACGCGCCGAGCATGAAATCCGCCATGGGATTTCCAGAGCGTGTGCCTGTAAAGGTCGCGCTTCGCGCGCCGTTTCCGCGGATGAGGTCGAAGTTGATGTACTGCCCCTCGTAGCCCCACTTGAACGTGTGAGCGCTCCTGACGAGGGTCATGACATCCTTCCAGTGCCAGTTCCGGTAGACCTGCCGTTCTGGCCCGGTAAATGACAGATTGGGCCCGCCCGACACGTTCAGACTCATGCCCACGCCGAGATAGCCTTCGTCCACGTTGATGCCCATGTCGCGGGGCGGAACCCGTTCGGTCGCCGTTCGGAACGACGAGGCGTCCATATACGAGACCGTCATTTCGTTCAGGAACGTCGAGCTGAACGTGTGGGTGTCGGTGACGCCATAGTTCTTGATGTCGGCCACATTGCTTTCAGGCACGTAATCCAGGTTGCCGGGCGAGCTGATTCGCTCGTAGTTGTCCTTGAAGAAGTGGCCGTAGAGGTTGTTCTTCGACGACAGCGTGTAGTCAACGCGGCTCACAAAGTTGTACGCGTCGAGCGGCGATGGCACCAGTTTCACGACCGTCCCGCTGTCAGAGCGCGGGATGAACTGGTCGAGATAGTTCTTGGCCACAGGACTGATGCAGCCCGGATCGATGACGTTCCCGGTCACGCATGGCGCCCCGGCGGCATTCGTATAGGGTCTGTTGGTCAGGGGGTCGACGGGACTTCTCAACTGCGTCGCGATACTCCTGAAGTCTCCTGCACGCTGTGGATCGGTCGGCACGAACGCCTGCTGACCGACCGCCTCGGCGCGGTTGGTCAACTGCTGGAATGATCCGAAGAAGAACACCTTGTTCGGCACGATGCGGCCGCCGGCCGACGCGCCCCACTGGTTCTGTTTCTGCTCCGACTTTCGAGGCGCGAAGAAATTCCGTGCGTTCAGCTTGTCGTTGCGATGGAATTCCCACGCCGACCCATGGAACTGGTTGCTGCCGGCCTTGGTGACCATGCTCACCTGCGCGCCCGCGTTGTTGCCGTACTCGGCCGAGAACGCCGATGTTTGCACGCGGATTTCCTGCACCGCATCCGGCGGCGGCGGATTGAAGCCGGCCGTCTGCGAGTAGTTGGTGAAGTTTGCGCCGTTCAGCGTGAAGTTGTTCTGACCTCGCGAGGCGCCATGAACGATCATCGTCGGGCCTCCCCGCGTGCTCGCCATCTCCTCGGACGCCTGCACGTCGGTAATGCCGGGAAGCGTGCTCGCCAGTTCGACGACGTTGCGACCGTTGAGCGGCAGCTCCTGAACGCGTCGATCATCGACCAGGCCGGAGATGGTCGCGCTTCTCGTCTCCACCAGCGCCGCGGCGCCCGACACCGTGACGGTTTCCTGTATCTGACTGACACTCATTCTGAAATCGACCCGCAGGTTCTCACCAGCGGTCAGTTCCGCGGTCGTCCGCTGTGAGGAGAAGCCGGTCAGCTGCGCAGTAATTTCATAGTTTCCTCTCGGCATCGCGAGAAGATTGAAGAATCCCGTGTCGTCAGTCACAGCCGAACGGGTCAGCTGCTGCCCCACCATCGTCGCTCTGACGTCAGCGCCTGGAATGACGGCACCACTCTCGTCACGAACAAAGCCGCTGATCGTTCCCGCAACCTGGGCGCTCGTTTCCGCTGGACTGAGCAACGCGGCACAAAGGACCAGAAGAATCGCCATTTGCTTTGTCACGTCTCCTCCATTGAGTAGGGCGCAACGTGCGCCTCTCGAAAATCAACCGAGCAGTTCGTTGAATTTCCCTGTGCTGTCACCAAGTTTCTCGACCGGGACTCCCACTTTATCGAGCAGTGTGACGTGCAGATTCGTCAGCGGTGTGCCCTCGGGATAGACGAGGTGACGGCCTCCCTTGATCGTTCCAGCTCCCCCACCGACGACCACCGTGGGCAATGGGCTGTGCGTATGGCGATCGCTGTTGCTCAGGCCCGCGCCAAACAGGATGACCGAGTTATCGAGCAGTGATCCTTCCCCGTCGGGTGTCGATCGCAGTCTTTCCAGATACGCCGTGAACAGCGCCACATGATGGTTCTGAATCTTCGTGCACTTTTCGAGCTTCTCCGGATCGTTCTGGTGGTGTGTCAGCTGATGATGCGGGTCGGAGATGCCGATTTGCGGGTACGTCCGGGCGCTCTGTTCGCGGCCGTACATGAACGTGATCACCCGCGTCAGGTCGCACTGGTAAGCCAGCAGCTGCAGGTCATAGAGCAGCCGCACGTGCTCATCGAAGTCGTCGGGAATGCCGACGGGCCGATCCACTTCGGGCAGCTCCCGCGCGCTCTGTTCCTCGGCCTTCTGAATCCGGCGCTCCACGTCACGCAGCGACGCGAGATAGTCGCTGACCTTTGTGTTATCAGCTGCGCCGAGCTTCCGTTGGAGCTCTCGGACTCTTGCGGTGACCGAATCGAGAATGCTCCTGTCCTGGCGGAGACGCGACATGCGTACGCGCGCGTCGGTGCTGTCGCTCGACCCGAACAACCGCTCGAAGACGACCCGCGGGTCGTTTTCCGACATGAGCGGCAACGTCGGCGTGAGCCACGAGAGCGTGTTGCTGTATGCACAGCTGTAGCCGGTATCACACGATCCGACCAGGTTGTTCGCATCTACGGTCAGCTGCAGCGAGGAGAGCTGCGTTTCACGCTCGAAAGCCTTCGCCGCAATCTGGTCCATCGAGATGGCGTTTCCGACAACGCTGTCCGATTTCTTGACGTGCACGCCTGTGAGATACGAGCCCGAGGCGCGCGAGTGGTCTCCGCCACCGTCTCCGAGCGCTTCGGCCTGTCGATCGGCCAGCCCCGTGACGACAACGACACGATCGCGAAAGGCCTCGAGCGGAGCAAGCACACGCGAGAACTCGAACCCGGCACCGGCGCCTTGTGGCAGCCAGTTCTCGTAGATGACCCCGTTCGGGTGATAGACGACGCCCAGGCGGCGGACGGCTTTGGCCGGCGTCCTCTGCGAAGCCGTCAACGCCGGCACCATCGCGTCGAGCAGCGGCAGCGCGACGGCTGCGCCGACGCCTCGAAGCACCGTCCGGCGAGAAATGGCTTTCCTGATGACAATCATCTCGATCTCCTGAATTGGAACGGTGTGCTCTTGACAATCGCGAGAATGGTCGAGGACCAGCGATGGTTATCGGCTGCAGAGGCGCGCACGATCCCTCGGATGGCGGGCGCATCGAAGTACTCCGTCTCGTCGGCCGACGGCATACGTCAGCAGCTTTTCCGACACCGCCCTCGCGAACTGATCCTGCTGCCCGACCAGAGCACGTCGAAGGGCGATGGGCCCATCGACCTGCGTGCCGTCCAGCAGCACGCCCGAAGAGTTGATGGGTGTGTCGCCGTCCTTGGTACGCCACTGGCCAAGGGCGTCGAAGTTCTCGAGGCCGAAACCGAGCGGGTCCATACGGGCGTGGCAGCTCGCACACACAGGATTGGTACGGTGATGCTCCAGCATCTCGCGGACCGATGCGATTTTGACCGCCTTCTCCTCGTCCAGAGTGGTATTGACAGTGGGCGGTGGCGGCGGCACAGGTGCGGCCAGAATGTTTTCGAGCAGCCATTTTCCGCGAATCGTCGGCGAGGTGCGATGTGGATACGAGGTCACCGACAGGACGCTCGCTTTGCCCAGAAGCCCCCAGCGGTTCTCATCGGCGAGCGCGACCCGTCGGAAATGGCTTCCATACACGTTGGGAATTCCGTAGTGCCGCGCCAGCCGCTCGTTCAGGAACGTGTAGTCAGCGGTCAGCAGGTCCAAGACGCTGCGATCTTCCTGGAGCTGGCTCTCGAGAAACATCTCCGTTTCCCGCACAAACGCGGAGCGTAGATTGTCGTCGAACCACGGAAACTTCCGATTGGCATCGGGCGTGAGCAACCAGACGTTGCGAACCTGCAGCCACTGGCCGAAAAAGTTGCCGACCAGTGCAGTGCGTGCGCGCGGATCCGCGAGCATTCGCCGGACCTGTTGTTCGAGAACCTTGGCATCCTTCAGCTTTCCGGCAGTCGCCAGATCCAGGAGCTGCTCGTCGGGGATGCTGCTCCACAGGAAGAACGACAGGCGCGAGGCGAGCTCCACGTCGGAGAGGCGATAAGCAATGCCCGGCCTGATGTCGGCGGGATCGGTTTCAATGCGGAACAGAAAATCGGGGCTGACCAGAACCCGCTCGAGCGCGGTCCGAATACCGTTCTCAAAACCTCGTTCGGCGTGGCCTCTCTCGTAAAAACCCAGCAGCGTCTGAACGTCCTCTCCGGTCGCCGGCCGCCGATATGCACGTCGAGCGAGCGTCGAGAGGATCCTGGCCGCACACGCCTTCTCGTCGGCGGCACCGGCAGGCTTGCACACCATGATGCGCCGGCGACTGGGTGAATCCAGAGGGACCTGGCCGTTATACGGACCACCAATCAAGAGCAGCGAAACGACGACTGGAGCGCGGATGTCTCCATCGTAGTCATGTCCCCAGATCGGAATGCGAGCCGGACCCAGACCCTCTGGTCTGGCGGTATCCGCATTCACGACCGTGACCGTCACCTGGCGAAGGCCGGCTTTGAGCGGCACGCGCACTTCCAGCCCCTCGTCGGCCGTGAACAATGGATTTGACGCCTCCACGTAGTCGGCTGCCGAAGCCCGTGCGGCGGCGGCCCCGAGCTCGGGCCCGCCAAGCGTAAAGTGGCCGACTCGGACACCGTCCACACGAATCTCGATCTCGTTGGGCACATTCAGGCCACGAACCAGACCTGTATAGGTCCTGTCGAGGCGCACTTTGAAGATGTAGTCGCCATCGACTGGAAAATAGTGGCGAGCGGCAATGCCCCCCTTCGATCCCAATGGAAACTCTTCGCCCAGCCGCTCGGTCTGCCAGAGCCACGTCCGCTCGTTGGAGTTGTGCTTGACAGCCGTGTAGCGCTCGAAGGCGGGCCGCAGTGTCGGATCGCCCAGCGCAAGGCGTGAGATCTTCGCCGCCGCGGTCAGGTATCGATCGACGAGCGCCGGCACGACCGTCAGCGCATCTGCGTTGGTGTCGAAGCCGTGCGCCTGCTCGTCGGGCGGAAGCATCGACGCCGCGTCGATTTCCACACCCACCAGGTCTCGAACGGCATTCGCGTACTCGGCACGATTGAGGCGATGGAGGTCCGCTGGGCGGCCTGGATTCGGATGGGACGCCGCCGCGCGATCGATCTCGGTCTCCAGCCAGCGGGCCACCGCGTCGTAGGTCGCATTGTCCGGCCGCCGATGACCTGGAGGAGGCATCGCGCGCGCGCGCAGCTTCACAATGACCTTCTCCCACGTCTCGGGCGCGCTGGAGACCTGCCCGGCATCAGCCTTGTCGAGCAGAAGATTGGCGGTCTTCAGTTTCTCGTTATGGCATGTGATGCAGTATGTCGTCACAAGCGCCCGAGCAGGACTGTGTTCGACCTTGCCGGTTCCCGGTTCCGGGTTCCGCGTTCCCGGTTGGTTCTGGGTTCCAAGTTCTCGCTCCAGGTTCGAGGCTCGCCCCCCGAACCTGGAACTGGAACCCGGAACCTGGAACCCAGCACAGGCACCCAGCACCCAGCACCCAGCACCTAGAACCGCAATGAGCACCGCTCGACGCTGGATGAGCACCGCTCGACGCTGGAAGAATGCCGGACGATGGACGATGGACGATGGACGATGGACGATCATCGACACTTGTTCTGCGCCTGACACGGCTTTCCGAGTGTTGGATCTGCTCCGAGCTTGACCAGCAGCTTCGCCGTCTCCGTATTGAAGAGGACGCCACCGAGCCGATCGCCGAGCCCTGATGCTGCGAGCCACGGCGTGATACCTGCCTTGCTCACGGCATTCACGTCCGCACCCTTGTCGGCGAGCAATTGGATGAGCCTGTCCCATCCGCGGTACGCGGCGCCGAACAGGGCGTTTTCGCCGTTGGCGGCGACCGCCTTCGCGTCGGCGCCCAGCTCCAGCAGGAGCCTGACGACCTCCAGCGCCTGATCCTCGCTCACGGCACTTTCGCCGAGCGTCCGATTCATGCCTGTGGCCGCCATCAGTGCGGTCGCATTGCTCTTGGTCGTCAACGCCGGATCGGCACCGGCAGCCAGGAGCAGTCGCATCATCTCGATGTCTGCCGTCGCGGCGGCGAGCAGCAACGGCGTCGCTCCAACCGAATCGTTGTAGCCGCCCGCGAATCCGGGTGGCCGCTGAGACATGCGGGCATTGGGATTCGCTCCGTGAGCAAGGAGCGATTTCACGAGCTGCAGCTTCGCCGCCCGATCGGGAATCCCGCTCATCGCATCGGCAAACCCGAACACGGGGTTGGCCTCTCCACTCTCCCAGGTGCCCGCCGCCCAATGCAGCGGCGTAAAGCCCGCATCATCGATATTCGGGTCGGCTCCCTGCTCGAGCAGAAACAGCGCAAGCGGGACCTGCGCTCGTACCGGCGGCCACGAGCAAGGGTGTGCTGCCGGCCGAGATCGTCATCTCGTAGCTCGGACCTCCCGCTCGGGCACCGCCACCCCGTGCAGCACCCTCTCCCCTGGCAGCCGGCTTCGCGATGGCCTCGGGCTGCGACCGGACGTTGACGTCCGTGCCTGCTGCCAGCAGGAGCCGGGCGCTCTCGTGATCGCCTACACGCGCGGCAAAGTGCAGCGCGGTGAACCCCTTCCGAGTTCGAGCCTGAAGGTCGGCGCGGTGCTCAATGAGGGCCCGGACCACTTCCGGATGACGTTCGGCGGCCGCCCACATCAACGCGGTCTGATTCTGCGACGGCTCTCTGGTGTTGACCTCGGCCCCATGCGCTATCAGCAGACGAACGGCTTCCGCACTGCCGGTGCCCGCGCACGTCATCAGCGGCGTCTCGCCCGTCGCGATTGCGGTGTCGGGCTGTGCCCCGGCCTTCAGGAGACGGCCGACCAGCGCAGGGCTTCCATTGGTGCATGCGAGGGACAGTGGAGTGATTCGGAGGTCGTTCGCGACGTTCACGTTCGCGCCGGCACGAATCAGCAGGTCCGCTGTTGCGAGATCGTTCCAGTGTGCGGCCCAAAGCAGTGCCGTCGATCCATCATGCGATCGCGCGTTCACGTCGACGTGCTGATTCAGGAGGCTGCGGACCGTCTGCGAGTCCCGATTCCTCGCCGCCTCGACGAGCGGCGCATCGCCGTCTGCAGCGACGGCCCCGGCGACTATCAGGGCCGCCACGAGCGAAGACGAGGCTAACGGCGAGGCTTTGAAACTGCCCATGTCTGCTCCCTGTGTGTCCACCCTGCCGATCGCCTACAGTGGCGCAGGCCTTCCGGCCTGCCTCGCGCCGCACTGGCAGGGCTAAAGCCCTGCGCTACCAGTGCCGCTAAAGCCCTGCGCTACCAGTGCCGCGTCCTGCCAGAGCGGCGCGTCTTAGAACTTCATATACAGCCCGAACTTCAACATGCGGCCGCGAGAAACGTTGGCCGCCTGGCCATATGCCGGGCCGAGCACGGTATTGCGACTCTGAATCGTCGCGACGTTCATCAGGTTGTGGATCTCGAAAACCGGCTCGATCGTGCGATCGCCCAAGCGGAAGACCTTCCTGAAATTCAGATCGACGAGGGTCAGCGTCGGCGTCTGCGTGGTGCCGCGCGGCTCGACCTGGATCGACTGATTGACCTGCGTCAGCGCGACCGTGTTGCTCGATACCTGAACCGTGGTCGATTCGGGGAATCCGGAGTAGCTCTGCACGTTGCCCGCAACCGTAATGCCGTAAGCCGCCTCATAGATCCCCGAGGCCTTCAGCACCACCGGGACGTCCATGCCAACGGCACCGTGGCGGAACTGGAAATTCGGATTGTTGAGGTCGCTTCCGGCGAACGTATCGCCTTCGTTCTTGCCCAGGCTGGCACTGGCCTGCATCATCCAGCGGTTGGAGAGACGCTTGCTGATGCGGAGATCGACGCCCTTGTAAACGGTGTCGAGCTCGGAGAAGTTGTCCCAGAGCACGTCGAATCTCCCGCGCAAGGCCGGATTCTGGTTGTAGACGGTTACCTGCCGGCCGCTTGCGACTTCGGTCACCTGAATAGGCGTATAGGTCGACGTCGGCACGGCCAGGTTCCTGTTGCCGATGAGGCGTTCGTTCGTTCGATAGTAGAAGCCGACCGACACCACCGTGTTCCCCGCTATCTGGCGATCGAACTCGATGAAGTACTCCATCGCGTACGGGCGCTTCAAATCATCCGCGTAGCGATTGGTGGTCCCGAAGTTGAACCCCGTCGACGGACCCACCTCATTCAACTGAGGCGTGAGATCCCCGTTCGCGTCGACCCATGACCTGGTGTCGTTGGTCACGCTGACAGGATTCACGCGATCGATATGTCCCGTCGCCGTCCCGATGTTGTAGCGACCCGCACCAACCTTGATCGCCGTTCTGCCGTCGCCCTGGATATCGTAAATGGCGCCGAACCGTGGAGAGGGATCCAGCCAGTCGGGAACATCTTCGATGGCGCCGAAGCATTGGCCTCCGACAAACTGCGTCTGCACCTGGCACACCTCCGGCTGCCAGCCGCGGAATTTCTCGACCCGCAGCCCCAGATTGAGCGTCAGCTTTCGCGTCGCTGCCCACTTGTCCTGAACGAACACCGCAGTGTCCTGAACGTACGCGGTTCGCGACACCGGCGTGTTATAGGTGTTGACCGAATCGGGAACCCCGTTGCGGAAGACCGCGCGCATGCCCGACGTCGAGAAATTCTCCGCGTAGTATCTGCCGTTGTCCCACTGAAAGCCGACCTTCAGATCGTGGTTGCCTGTGAAATAGCTCAGGCTGGTGTGCGCGACTGTCCGCCTGTCCCTCGAGACTTCATACACGGCCTGCGCCGTTGTGAATGTGCGGCGAAGGCTGTCGAACCTGGCGATCGCTCCGGGCTGGACCTCCGGACGCGGGGTCTGAGGCTGGTAGTTCTTGATATTGCTCCCGGACAGGTCGAAAACCATTTTCGACGAGAGCGTCTTCGTCCAGCGCCCCTGGTTCAGGTGGCCCTCCAGCTCCTGCAGATGCGTGGCAGGGCTGTCATAAAAATCCGTCAGGCTGTTGCCGCTCCGATGAAACCGCTGCTTGTTGGAATACAGATAGCTGTAGTGCAACTGACTGCTCGTGCTCAAGGCGTACGACAATTTGCCCGTATACGTCACCATCTTGTTGTCGTCGACAAACTGCGTGCCATCAGCGTTGTAGCTGCCGATCCTGTACTGATCCAGAAAGGTTCGTTTCAGCGTGCCGACAAACCACAACTTGTTCATGAAGATCGGGCCCGTCACCGTCAGCCCGAGATCGTACATGCGGATAATCTCTGACCCAGGCTGAATGTCCGGGTTGGCCGCCAGTGCCATTGGTGGGACGCCGAGCAGCAGCTCCTGGCGGAATTCCTCGGAGATATTATTGAACTGCAGGTTGTCGTTCGAGCCGTTGAACATGAACGAGCCACGCAGCTGGTTGGTGCCGGTCTGCGTCACCATGTTGTAAACAAAGCCGCCACGCGACGTCTCGGCCGAGACCCCACCGGTCTGATAGTTCAGCTGCTCGAACATGAAGGGGTCGTAATAGATCTGAATGCCGCCATCACCCGAGACCGATCCGATGTTCATTCCGTCAATCAGGTAATTGGTCTCCGATCCACCTCTGCTGCCGTGCACGCTCGTGGTTGACTGTTGAAACGCTCCTGTGCCGCCCACGTCGATGTTGTTCTGGATGACTGCGGGCACGAGCCGGCCGATCGACCACACGTTGTTCGTGTCCGGAAGGACGTCCAGTACTTCGCGGGTCATGACCGTCTGATTCAACACCGCGGTTGTGTCCAGGAGCGCCGTGTCGCCGGAGACCGTAACCGACTCCTCCACTTGACCCAACTGCAGGATCAAGTCCGCGCGCGCGGTCGCCTGAGCGTTCACGACAATGCCTTCGACGAGGGCTGCGCGGAAGCCTGTCAGCTCACCTTTGACGGAATACCGCCCCGGAACCAATCGTGGAAACTGATAGGTTCCTCGCGCATCGGTAATCGTGACCTGGTTTCCACCGATGGTCCCGGGATTCGACAGCGTCACAGTAACGCCGGGAAGCACTGCCCCCGATGAGTCCATCGCAGATCCCCCGATGGCGCCGAAACCGCCCTGGGCCATACATGGATGGGATACGCACAAACACAGGACGCCGACACCGACTGCCCGATCCAACAGAGGTCGGATGCGCATGAAACCTCCTCGAGCGATTCTTTACGGTTGGCTTAAAAGTATAGGGGGCGCGGGTGAAGGCGGACAAGCAAAACGAGGTATCAAATTACGAAACTGCTACGTGTCTCCAGTCCAGCGCGTCGTCAATGCGCGCCATTGCTCCTGCAGTGCAGCGATTTCGGTCAGCGTCGCCTTTGAATCGAGACGCTGTCCCGTTTGTGCCTGAGCACGCTCGGGAATGAGTGTCTGGGAGACGAACACTTCGATTTCTGCGCGGAGCTGGCGACCATCCCCTTGAGCCCCGGCGCGTATCCATCCGGCCACAGCCGCGTTCCACGCGCCATCGAAATCGCCGGCGCCACGTGATGAGACAATCATCCAGTACATACCGGAGCCCGAAAGAGGGTTCCTTTCCAATTCGAGTCGGACATCGTTTTGAAAGGTCTCGTAGGCCTGTCTTCGCGCCTCTCCCGCAAGGCTTTCAGCAAGCCGCGACATCGTGGTCCCCCACCATTCGAGAAGCTTCTCGAATTCGGGCTGCGAGAGGCGTGCGCGTGCGGATGGAATGACGGCCCTGAACATCTCAGCGGCCGGACCGACCTGGTCCTCCAGAAATAGCGCGGTGCCCAGTCCAATTTGCCATTCGATCGCTTCTTGCGGGGCCAGGGTGCCCGGACTCAGCGAGATCAGCTCCTGACGCGCCGTCGCGAGATCCTTCGGATCGGCCGCGCGCCGAAACCGCTCGAGACGCGACCGCGCGATGATGAGCGTCGCCGACGGCGCCAGCTCCTGGCGGGTGCGAAGCGCACTGGCGACCTCAATCGCCTCGTCGAACTGCCCCGAGTTGTACAGCGTACGCGCGCGTTTCAGGTCGCCTTGCGCAACAGCAACGCCCGGGTACACGAGGACGAAAACACACAACGCGACCCAGACCGCACGCGTCGACATGCGGCTAGCTGTTGTCGCCATCGAGAAGCCCACCTAACCTGCCAAGGACGGACCCCTCTTCACGTCCTCCGCGCGACACTCCCGGAACCGCCGACACGATGCGGTTCGCCAGGCGGCTGAGCGGGAGCGATTGCAGCCAGACTTTCCCCGGCCCTCGGAGAGTCGCGAAGAACAGCCCTTCCCCACCAAACAGCGCCGATTTGATTTTGCCCACGTACTGGATTTCGTAATTCACGGCCGGCTGCATGGCGACGATGCAGCCGGTATCGACGCGGATCAGCTCGCCAGGAGCAAGCGTCCGCTCCTGCAGCGTGCCTCCCGCGTGCACGAACGCCCAACCATTGCCCTGGAGCCTCTGCATGATGAACCCTTCGCCGCCGAACAGTCCGACCCCCAGTCTCCGCTGGAATGCGATGCCAATGCTGACGCCTTTGGCCGCGGCGAGAAAGGAATCCTTCTGAGTGATGAGCTCGCCGCCGATCTCCGCCAGGTGAATCGCGATGATCTTGCCGGGATACGGTGCGCCGAACGCCACCTTCTTCTTCTGGCTCGTCCGGTTGAGAAAGACGGTCATGAACAAAGACTCGCCGGTGAGGAGGCGCTTGCCGGCTCCCATCAGCGCACCCATGAATCCGCTTTGCTGCTGGGATCCATCGCCGAAAATCGTCTCCATTTCGATACCGTCTTCCATATACATCATCCCGCCCGCCTCGGCGACGGTCGCTTCATTCGGATCGAGCTCGACTTCGACAAACTGCATATCGTCGCCGTAGATCTTGTAGTCGATTTCATCCATCATTGGAGTTCCTCGAATCTGAAATCTTCAAATCTGCAATCTAGAATTTGGAATCTCCCGGCAGCCATCCTGCCGGGACATCGACATACGAACGGTTCAGATCGTGAATCGATGACACGCCGAGCAGCTTCATCGTGCGAATCATGTCGCTCCGAAGGATCTCGATCGCGCGCGCGACGCCCGCCTCTCCCGCCGCCGCCAGGCCGTAGGCGTAGGCACGTCCGACCAGCACGGCCCTCGCACCGAGCGACAGCGCCTTGACGATATCGCCGCCGCGCCGAATGCCTCCATCGACCAGGACCTCGATCTGTCCGCCGACTGCCGCAACCACTTCCGGCAGCGATCGGATGCTGCCGGGAACGCCGTCGAGCTGCCGGCCCCCGTGGTTCGACACAACGAGCGCGTCGGCTCCTTCGTCTGACAACCCGCCGTGCGTCTTCCGCCGTGTGAACGCCCTTGACCATGATCCGGCCCTTCCAGAGCTCGCGAATCCACTTGAGATCATCCCAGCAGACGACCGACTGTTCGAGAGTTTTTCCCACGTCGGCGTAAGGCATCGGGCCCGATGGCAGGATGACGTTCGGGAACTCCATCAGTCCCCCGTCCGCGATCATGCCGGCGACCCAGCCTGGCCGGACCATCATCTGACCCAGATACGGAATGCCCGAGAGGCCGCGCCCGAGCAGCTCTTTGATGCCATTGCGAAGGTCACGCTCTCGAAGACCGGGCACTCCCGTGTCGATGGTGACGACGAGCGCCGTAAACCCGGCAGCCTGTGCGCGCTGCAGCATTTTCACGGACGCCTCCCGCCCGCCGCAAAGGTACACTTGATACCAGGCCGGGCCGGTCGTGGCAGCCCGAATCTGTTCCATCGGCGTGCCGGAGAGCGTCGACAGGACGTAGGCCGTACCCGCGGACCCGGCCGCTCGCGCCGCCAGCGCTTCGCCGTTTGGATAGAACATCCGGCTGCTGCCGACCGGCGCGAGGATGAACGGCAGCTCGAGCTGCTGGCCCATGACGGTCGTTCGAAGGTTGCACGAGGGAACAGCCACAGCGCCTCGAGGTCTGAAGGTGAGCTGCTCGAAGGCGTGTGCGTTGTCCCGGAGCGTGACTTCTGCGTCGGCGCCGCCGTCGATGTAATCGAACACGACGCGGGGAAGGCGGCGCTCGGCCAATCGGCGGAGATCGCTGACATTGAGCACGTGCGGAGGGGCGACGCTGCGCGCCATGGCCGAGAATTCTATCGCGAGAACTCGAAGATCCACGAAGAACACGAAGGACGCGGAAGATCCGCAAGGGCGGGGCATTCGCAACGGATCGGCTGCTCGCGGTGTGTAGCACACAGACTCATTCGGTGCTACACTTGGCCGAGTGAAACGGTACATTCATGCCAGGCTGGGGCAGCGCGATCGTGAGGTCCTCGAGGAGCTGAAGCAGGTCACGGGACGGACCGAATCGGAGCTTCTGCGTCGCGGACTGCGACTGGCCGCACAGGAAGTAGGACGGCAGCGAAGTGCGCTCGAATTGGCCGCGCGTAGTGTCGGCCGGTTCAAGAAGGGTCCGCGCGACCTTTCGACCAGCAAGAAGCACCTCGAAGGTTTCGGAGAGTGAACACGCCCGGCGTTCTATTGGATACCGGGCCGCTGGTGGCGTTGCTCTCGAAGAATGACGTGAACCACGAGCGCTCGCGCGAGTTGTTTGCCGCCTGCGCGCCTCCTTTCCGTTGCTGCGAGGCGGTCATCGCCGAGGCGTGTTTTCTCATGAGAAGAGTCCATCCGACAGGACCCGCTGAGGCACTGGCGCTCGGCCGCCGTGGCGTGTACAACATCGCCATCTCGATCGGGGATCACTGGAGCAGTCTGGAGGTGCTCCTGAAGAAGTACTCCGAACGCCCCATCTCGCTCGCCGATGCGTGCCTCATTCGGTGCGCCGAGACCCACCAGGAACCGCGCATCCTGACCTTCGACAGCGACTTCGGCATCTACAGATGGGGACGCAATCGAAAGTTTGAGATCCTTTGATGGGCGAGCCAATTCGGCTGGCGTTTCTCGGGTGCGGGTTCATCACTCAGGTTCACAGCCGCCATCTGAAGGGCTTCAGGGCCGACATCGCCTGCAGCTATGCGAGCAGCGACCGGGCGAAAGCCGACGACTACTGCCGCCGCTACCGGGGCGCAGAGAGCTACGGCGATTACGCCGCCGCCATCGACGATCCGCGGGTCGACGCCGTCGTCATCGCGGTTCCCCCGCGATTTCACCTCGATCTCACGCTCCGCGCGCTCGAGGCCGGCAAGCACGTGCTGGTCGAGAAGCCGGCCTTTCTACGGATGGACGATTACCAGACCGTCCTGATGGCAGGAACAGAGCGCAGCGTGTGGTCCTTGTCGGCGAGAACGATCACTACAAGCCGCTGGCCGTCACGCTGCGTCAGCTGCTGGCCGAGGGCGCCATTGGCGAGATGGTGTTCGCCCACTTCGCGACCATTGCGAAGAAGACTCAAGACCGCCGACGACTGGCGCAACGACGAATCGATGGCCGGCGGCGATGCGTTTTTCGAGGAAGGCATCCACTGGCTGCACATCGCGGGAAGCCTCGGCCCTCGCATCACGGCGATTCACGGGTATCGTCCGTCAATCTCGCGGAACGGCCCCGACAGGCGGGCCAAGAGCATGATGGTGGCGTTCCGGTACGACAACGACGCGGTAGGGGCTCTGTACTATTCGCGCGAGATTCCCTCGCTGCTGCGCGGGCTCAGGTTGTCGAAGCTGTATGGACGTGGCGGCGTCATCACGTTCGAATCCAACGGTGCGTTCGTGCTGGTGCGCGGGAGCGGCATCCCGCGGCTGATTGTACCGGGCGTGCGCGATATCCGAGGCTACAGGGCGATGTATCGCGATTTCCTTGGCGCGATCGCCGACCGCCGCGCGCCGGAGATGAGCCTCGAACGCGCGATCGAAGATCAGCGATTGATGGATCAGATTTACACGGGCCTCGTACGCGCTTCGTGATGCGCACAGAACGCTACGACATCATCATCATTGGAAGCGGCGCAGGGGGCGGGACGCTCGCCCATGCGCTGGCCGATACGGGTGCGCGCCTCCTGATTCTGGAGCGCGGGGACTTCGTTCCCAAGGAAGAGGAAAACTGGAGCCCTGACGCCGTCTGGAAAGATCGCCGGTACCAGACGCAGGAGCGCTGGGTGGACGCCAGGGGACGCGAGTTTCGTCCCTATACCCATTACTTCGTCGGCGGAAACACCAAATTCTGGGGAAGCGCGCTGTTCCGACTGCGACGCGAAGACTTCCAGGCAGTGGAGCATGTCGATGGTGTGTCTCCCGCCTGGCCGATCGACTACGAGACCCTGGCGCCGTTCTACGATCGCGCCGAGCGCTTGTACCACGTGTGCGGCGCTCACGGAGAGGATCCGACCGAGCCGCCAAGGGGCCCTTTTCCCTGCGATCCCATTCCGCATGCTCCCCGCATGCTCGAAATTATCGGCACGCTCCAGCAGCAGGGCCTTCACCCGTTTCATCTGCCCCTCGGCATTCGCGACGGGTGCATCTTCTGCCGCACGTGCAACTCGTTCGCATGCAAGCTCCACGCGAAAAGCGAGGCCGAAGTCTGTTGCGTGCGCCCGGCGCTCGAACAGCCCAACGTGCAGCTCTGGACCAACGCGTATGCGCGGCGTCTGCTGACAAATGCATCGGGCCGCAACGTCGAGGCCGTCGAAATCGAGCAGGAACGGCGAGACGATTCGTCTGGAGTCGTCGCTCTTCATCGTGTCGTGCGGCGCCGTGAACTCTGCGGCGCTTCTCCTGCGATCGGCCAACGACAAACATCCGAACGGGCTGGCCAACTCGTCGGGGCTTGTCGGCCGGCGCTACATGGCGCATCTCGCGACGATGATCAGCGGGATCGATTTTGGCCGGGTCAACGATATCGATTTTCAGAAGACCGTCGCCGTCAACGACTTTTACTGGCGTGGCCCCGGCACGAACTATCCGCTGGGACAAATCCAGTCCCAGGGCCGGACCCATGCCATCATGGCCCAGTTCGGAGGGCCCGCCTGGATTCTCCCGCTGACGCGACGGCTGCAATATCGCTGGTTTGAATGGTACGTCGCACGAGGGATCGACTGGCTGGCGATGACCGAAGACCTGCCGCTCGCGAACAATCGAGTGACGGTCGACCGCAACGGACGCATTCAGCTGACCTATCGGCCGAGCAATGTCAGAGCTCACAAGCAGTTGGTTGCCGCCACCAGGCGGATGCTCAAACCGGCAGGATTGCGATTTCCCGTTCCGGCAATCTCGCTCGGCACCAACAACACGACGCATCAATGCGGCACGGTTGTCTTCGGTACCGATCCGCGCACTGCCGTGCTCGATCCATACTGCCGTACGTACGACGTCGAAAATCTGTTCGTGATGGATGCGTCGTTCTTTCCTTCGTCAGCCGCCGTCAATCCGGCACTGACCATCGCGGCACAGGCATTGCGTGTGGCGGATCACATTAAAGAGCGAGATCTAGGGCATCGGCGGAACTTAACAGGCCATCGGTAGGGCGGAACTTCAGTTCCGCCATGGAGAATCTCTTGAAAGCCCGGTCCTTCAGCCACGCCGGAATCACCGTATCCAATTTCAACAAGGCGGTGAAATTCTACTGGGACGTGTTCGGCTGCCCGCTCGTGGGTGTCGCCGACACGCCTCCCGATCGTGTGCGAGCGTTCTTCGGCGTCAAGCACGATCGACCCGACGTGCAAGATTGGCTGGATTCGAGTGCCGGGGGAGGGGTGCTCGAGATCTTCGAGTTCCAGCCCCATCAGCCTCCCGGCCCGGTGTCCTGGAACGGCGTCGGGCTCACCCACATTTCATTCAACGTGAGACACCTCCAGAAGTGGCACGATTATCTGGAGAGCAAGGGCGTGGAGATCGTCAGCAAGCCCGAGCGCTCACCACGCGGCCATTCGTTTTTCTTCGTCAAGGACTTCGACGGCAACCTGATTGAGCTGATGGATCTCGGGTACATGTACCACCTGTTGAAGTGGTTCGGCCCTTTAGGTGGGTGGATCTTTCGTCGGGGTATGTACAAGAAATACTACATTTGAGAATCGATGATTGATGATTTGAGGATCGATTTGATCAATTGAGAATCGATGACCGATGATTTGACGATCGCTTCATCGATCATCTCAAATACTCAAATCATCGATCATCGATCCTCAAATTTCCTCCCGTTCACCCTCTTCCGCTGTTTAGCGGTTCGGTGAGATGCGCCGAAGATGCGCGCCAGCTCTTCGGCTTCGGCGAGAACAGGGTCGATGGGTTCGGAACTTCGAATTCCTGCATTGATCATTCGCTTTAACCAGAAAACTGATTCGTCGGCCTCCTCAGACACGATTCCGATCTTCGATGTAAACTCGGCGTGCGACCGGGCACCGCGCGCGGCTCGATAATTCGCGGCAACCGATGTTGAACAGTCCTGATACTGCGCAGCAAGCCTCCGGGCAATGGGTGTATCCGGAAGCCCCTGGACCAGCTTGATGGATCGGTCAGCGAAGGCATCCGTGCGCTCTTGAAGATCGTCGGCTTTACTCATTCCTGGCCCTCGAGCGGCTCCCCCGGCAATCAATGTACCGATTCGATGTACCAATGATTCAACCGATGCTCCAATGCAACAATGGACCAATGACGCAATAAATTCTCAAATCTCCAATCATCAATTCTCAAATTCTGCAACGCCACCATGCTGCCTTACCACGACGAAAACGAAACTCAACGGACGCCGGTTGTCACCATCGCGTTGATCGCACTGAACGTGCTGGCCTGGATTTTCCTCCAGGGCGCAGGCTCGACGGTGCCGCTGGCGCGAGCCGTGTGCGAGCTTGGACTCATTCCCGGGGAGCTGACGGCATCGGTCGCACCGGGCACCCGGTTTCCGATGGGAGACGGCCTGGTCTGTGCCACCGATCCGGGCCGTCAGATTTCACACATCGTCACGTCGATGTTCCTGCACGGATCGTGGATGCACCTGCTCGGGAACATGTGGTTCCTGTGGCTGTTCGGCAACAACATCGAAGACTCGATGACGCGGCCGCGTTTCGTCGCGTTCTATCTGCTTGCGGGGCTGGCGGCGGCGTTCGCGCAAGTGCTGGCCGAGCCGGACTCGGCGATTCCCATGGTCGGGGCGTCAGGAGCCATCAGCGGCGTGATGGGCGCCTACCTGGTGCTCTTCCCGCGCGTGCGAGTGTTCACGATGGTGCCGCTCGGGTTCTACGCCACTTCGGTCGCGCTGCCGGCGTGGGGCATGCTCATCTACTGGATGATGCTGCAGGTTCTCGGCGGCATCACCAGCATCGCCAGCGAGCAGGCCGGAGGCGTCGCATTCTGGGCGCACCTGGGAGGGTTTGTGGCAGGTGTAGTGCTCGTCAAGCTGTTCGAACGCCGCGATCGGATGGCGGCCCATACCTCACACCACTGGGAGCCGAGGCGGGTGGGGTGGTAATGGCTGTAAACGGTCCATTGGCAGATTGGTGGATTGGCAGATTGGAAGAATGTTGATGGGATTCGTGATTGCACGATTGGAATCGCTCTTCCATCCAACGACAATCTTCCAATCTCTGAATCTGTCAATCAATCTCTCAATCTGCCAATCCTCCAATCTTCCAATGTGACGGCTGTACTCAACTCGCTGCGCCGACCGGCTTGGCTTTCGGGAGCGGCATCTCTTCGCGCGTGGGGCCGTAGACGGCACATGGCCGGCCTCCCGCCAGCCGGCACATGAGCATCAGCTGCCCTCGATGATGAATGCCGTGCATCAGCACGAGCGTCCAGAGCAGCTCCCGAATCGGCAACGGTCCCAGGGAGAAGAAGGACAACGTGCGATCGAGATCTTCCGGTGCCAGGGCGCGTATCCGCTCCACCGCGTCGCGGTGAACCCGCTCGTAGGCTGGAGCCAGTCCCTCCACCGTTCGTGGCCGTTCGATCGCGGGCGGCTTCGCTCCTGGCGTGTACTCGCCGCGCGCGATGCCGTATGTGATGTAGCCATCGCCTTCTGCCAGATGCCAGGCCAGCTCGCCCATCGAGCGGCCGTCCGGATCCGGCCGAAAATCGTATTGATCGCGTGGAAGCGATCGCATGAGATTGGCCGTCGTCGCAGCCTCTCGTTCCCACACCTCGATGAACCGGTCGATTTCGTTCGGCATACTTCCTCCTTTTTCACTCGCGGCTTGTGATCATGTGACGCATGAAGAAGCCAGCCTACATTAATAGTTGACCGGTTGTCTAGTGACGTTTGTTGCACTACACTGTGGACCGATGGGACGCACCAGCACCGCTAGGGAGCGCCTGATCGCGGCCATGGGCGATCTCGTGCATCGCAACGGGTATGCGGCCGTCGGGGTCGACCAGGTGTGCAGGGCCGCCGGCGTCAAAAAGGGAAGCTTCTACCATTTCTTCAGGTCCAAGCGCGAGTTGATGCTGGCGGCCCTCGATCACCGATGGCAGCTGGCCTGCGATCATGTGATGACGAGGGCGTTCAAGCCAGACCTGCCGCCGCTTCAACGCATCGAACGGCTCTTCTCGATAATCGCCGATTTTGAAACAGCCAACCGGAAGGCAGGAGGCGCCGTGCTTGGCTGCCCTTTCGGAAACATCGCGGCCGAGGTGGGCTTGTCGGAGCCCTCGATTGCCGGGCGGGCGGATGATGCGTTCTCCGCAATGGCAGCGTTCGTGCGGAAGGCGTTGACCGAGGCAAAGTCGCGCGGCGAGCTGGATGGGGATCTGCACGTGGCGGAAACCGCCGATGCGGCCATCGCGTACTTCGAGGGCCTGTCGATCCTGGCGAAAACGCGCAACGATCCGGGGCTCATCCGCCGTCTTGGCCCGCGCGTCGTCCAGCTCGCCAGCCAGCCCGCCCGATCGTCCCTACGGCGGAAACAGCACCAGAGACCCTGACGGCCTTTCTCAAATTCAGAGACTCCAGCTAGACTCCCCTCATGAAACGGCTGATCGCCATCCTGAGTCTGCTGCCGGCCATTACCCTGGCGCAGTCAAACCCGGCGGCGATGGCCGCACGGCAGTGGCGCCAGCAGCATGAGCGGGCGATCGTCGAGGAGCTCATCACGCTGCTCGCGATCCCCAACGTCACCAGCGACCGGGAAAACATTCAACGGAACGCCGCGTTGATCAGTGCGCATGATGGAGGCACGAGGCATTGCGGCCAGGCTGGTCACGGCGCCTCAGGCGAATCCGCTGGCGTTCGGCGAGCTTCGCACACCCGGCGCGACGCGCACGCTGGTCTTCTATGCGCACTACGACGGCCAGCCGATCGACCCCACCGAATGGGCGACACCGCCCTTCGAGCCGGTACTCAGGAACCAACCGATCGAAAACGGAGGGACCATCGTTCCGCTCGCCTCGACAGGGGCGTCGATCGATCCGGAGTCACGACTTTATGCGCGGTCCGCGGCCGACGACAAAGCCCCGATCGTCGCGCTGATGGCAGCCGTGGATGCGATTCGCGCCGCCGGGCTGACAATGAAATCGCACGTCAAGTTCGTCTTCGAGGGCGAGGAGGAAGCCGGATCGGCGAATCTGGAAAATATGCTGGCGGCAAACAAAGATCTGTTTTCGGGCGACCTGTGGCTGGTCTGCGACGGCCCGCTCCATCAGACACGGCAGCAGTCGATCATCTTTGGCGCACGCGGGATTGCGACGTTCGACGTGACGGTGTACGGCCCGCGAGCGGAGCTGCACAGCGGGCATTACGGGAACTGGGCCCCCAATCCGGCTCTTTCCCTCGCGCGGCTGCTCGCGTCGATGAAGGATCCCGACACCGACCGCGTGCTCGTCGACGGTTTTTACGATCAGGTCGAGCCGCTTACTTCCCTCGAGAAGAAAGCCATTGCAGAGGCGCCGTCTGTTGACGCCCCGCTCATGCACGAGTTCTGGCTCGGCTCGACCGACGGACGGCCACACACACTCAACGAGCTGATCACGCGGCCGTCGTTGAACATACGGGGAATGGCCAGTGCCCGGACCGGCTCGACGGCCACCAACATCATTCCCGCCTCGGCGACCGCGACGCTCGACGTTCGACTGGTGAAGAAGATGACCGTCGAGCGGACGCTGGATGTCCTGCGGGCCCACTTGCGAAAGCAGGGTTTCTTCGTCGTCGATGCCGATCCCGGCGCCGATGTACGCCGAGCTCATGCGCGTGTGGCCAGGCTCACGCTGCTCCGCGGTGCCGAAGCGGCAAGGACCTCGATGGATCTGCCGATGTCGCGGGAAGTTATCCGCACGGTGGAAAGTGTACGTGGCCGCGCAGTCGCTTTGCCGACCATGGGAGGACAGTTGCCGCTCGACGCGATCGAGCGAGCCACGGGCGCGCGCACGATTGTCATTCCGATTGGAAACCACGACAATCATCAGCACAGCTCGAACGAGAATCTCAGAATCCAGAATCTCTGGGACGGTATCGAGCTGATGGCGGCGTTGCTGACAATGGATATGAAGTAAGGAACGATCAAATTCTTTCACTCCGGCTACACTGCCGATCATGAAGCGGTACTTCGCGATTTTGAGCCTTTTGCCGGCCGTTTTGCTGGCTCAGTCAGGCTCCTGCTGCGCCAGTTGCCCCGGGTGGTGCGTGCTGGCGACTGGCGGAACGATCGCGAGCAAGTTCGACCCCGCCATCGGAGCGCTGGCGCCGGCTGCGACCGGATCCGATCTCGTCCAGCGCCGTGCCGGGACTCGACAAGGTCGCGAGCGTCGACGTCGAGCAGATTGCCAACATCGGCAGTTACGACATGACGCCGGAGATTTGGCGCCGGCTGTCGAAGCGTACGAACGAACTGCTGGCCGGCGACGGCGTAAGCCGGCGTGGTGGTCACACACGGAACCGACACGCTCGAAGAGACGGCGTATTTTCTGGATTTGACGGTCTCGAGCTCCAAGCCGGTCGTTCTGGTCGGCGCACAGCGAGCCGCGTCGTTCTTCGACAGCGATGGACCACGAAATCTGTTGAACGCCGTGCGCGTTGCCGTTTCACCGGAAGCCACCGGCAAAGGCACGCTGGTCGTGATGAACGGTCAGATCAACGCCGCACGCGAGGTCACCAAGACCAGCACGCTCGACGTCGAGACGTTCAGGACGCTCGAGTTCGGCGCTCTCGGCGTCGCCGATCTCGGCGCCGTCCGCTTCTATCGAGCGCCGCTGCGGCGGCAGACGATCACCCTGTCGGACGAGCAGCGTCTTGGGCGTGTGGAAATCGTGAGCCAGTATGCCGGGGCCGACGGTCGAATCATCTCGGCGCTGCTGAACCAGGGTGACCTCGATGGACTCGTCATCGAAGGTTTCGGGCTCGGGCACGTGACGCAGGGCACGCTGGACGCGATCACGCAAGCGCGCACTCTGGGCATCCCCGTGGTCCTGAGCACGCGGGTCTACACCGGCCGGGTCGTTCCGCTCTACGCTCGTGATGTGGAACTGGAGAAGATTGGTTGCATCAGAGCCGACAACTTGAGCCCGCAGAAGGCGCGTGTGCTGCTGATGCTCGCGCTGACCAGAACAAAGCGCACCGAAGAGCTGCAGAGGTACTTCGATCGATGAACGATGATCGATGATTCGAGTATGTTGTTGATCATTGGTGAATGGCGAGCGCCAATGGATCGATGCTTCTATCGATACTCAAATCATCGATCATCATTTCTCACATTAATCGAATCATCATTTCTCAAATTTTCAGTTCAGTAGGTCCAACAGGCGGCTGTACTTGACCGTGAAACTGCGATCGGGCCGCATCAGCGTCGAGTCGTCGAATCCCTGCGTATCGTTGTACACGACGAAGAGCCCGGTGTTTGCCTGATTCAGCCAGCCAAACCGGACGTTGCTCGACCAGAGATCGGCGCGGTCGTTGTACTGCAGCAGCGCCTGGAGGTAGATGCGCGGGGTGAATGAATACGAGACGCGCGAACTGATGAGATTGGTGATAAACGCCCCTCCCGGCAGGTCGTAGTCGTTACGAGTCCAATTGACCTCCGTACTGAAGACATCGCGGATCCGGAAACGAAACTGAGGCGCGATGATGACGCGCGAGCCCCCGAACGAGCCGCCGAAGGTGACCCTCATGCGCGTCGAGATCGGCGCTCCCTGGTTCGTGAACGCCACCAGTTGAGCTTCGCTGTGTTCGTAGTTCCCGACGGGAACGATGACGCCAGGGTATGGCTCGAATGGCGTGGTCACACCTTCTCGTGAGACATTCATGCCAGTGTGAAACTCGTGGCCCGCTCGAAACTGCCAATGCTGATCCAGATGCAGGCGTCCTGTCTCGAGAAGACCATCGAAGTTCCAATACGCGTCGTAATTCGCGTGCGGCCGAAGCTCGTGGAACTTCCAGAAGCTGTCTGGCTGGAGCCGGATGTTCCGGTTCACTGAGAATTCCATCTTGCGGAACCCGTTGTCGCGAGCAAGGAACCCGACCTCCGGGTTGAAGTTATCTCCGACTTCGGCGTAGCCGGCGCCCAGCCGCCACGCTTCGGTATTGTGGGTCGCGCCCAACTGGAACGCATATTGGTCGCCAGCAAGGCCCGGCGTCTGCGTTCGCGCGACAAATCCGTTCACGAGGCCGTTCTGTCCGAATCCAACACGGGCATCGGCCGCATAACTGCGGTTGTAGTCCTGATCGCCGGCGAGATCGCCTGTGGCTTGGCGGTTCACGAAGATGGCACCGACGGCAGAACGGTTCGGCAGTTCGTGCTGCACGCGCGCGACGCTGAAGTTGTTGGCTGAGATCCCTCGATCCTTCTGCTCTGCGGTCTGCATGTTGATGACGCCGACGCTCGTTCGCCCGGCAACGCGTCCCGTCAAGCGGCCGCCCGCCGATGATCGGGATTTCCTTATCGTCGGGGCCGATCCCGATGGCACGGCTGAAGAACACCTCGGCCTCGCCGCCGATGCCGACCGAGAAGAGCCCGGCGTTTTCGAGAAAGAACGGGCGCTTTTCGGGAAAGAACAGGTTGAAACGATCGAGATTGATCTGCTGCGTGTCCACTTCGACCTGGGCGAAGTCTGTGTTGTATGTCGCATCGAGCGTCAGGCTGGGCGTAAGGCTGTATTTCAGATCCATGCCGAAGTCGCCGTCCTCATCCGAGCTTCCACGCGGGATCGTGCCATCCTGCTTACTCGCTCCGAGCAGATACGGTGTCAGCTGAAGGTTCCGCTGGACTGGAATCGCAAGACCCGACAGAGTGCCTGCCAGCGACAGCCGGTTCAAATCGTACTGCCGCGGTAGGGGCGCCCAATACGAGGTCTCGTTGCGCCGGCGAATGTTGCGCTGAAAATTGATGCCCCATTCCTGGACGTCGCGTGCTGGATAGCGCAGTGTGCGGAACGGAATCGCAAACTCGGCGCTCCAGCCGCCGTCGAACGTCTGGGATTCAACCTGCCAGGAACCATCCCAGTTGATGTTGAACCCACCGCCCGACCCTCCAGCCTGACCGCCGCCCCCGCCGCCGCCTCCGCCGCCGCCACCACCACCGCCGCCACCACCGCCACCGCCGCCGCCACCACCGCCACCGCCACCACCGCCGCCCCCGCCACCCTGTCCTTCACCAATGACCTGGCCGTCGGTACTCGTTACCGGCCGGGCTGGTCCCGAACACGAACCCATTCTGGCGGTCGCGAAAGGTATCGAGAATCACGAGGAAGCTATCCGTGTTGGTGAGCGTAGCGTCGCGGCGACTTTCGGAGCTGATGATGAGCTCGGGCGAACGGTCGTAATTGACGACGCCGATGTAGAGAGCCGTCTCGGTGTAAAGCACACGAACCTCGGTGTGCTCCGATGCCGGTTGCCCTTCGTCCGGCGTCGTCTGCCAGAAGCCTGTGATGACTTTGGCGGTTCTCCAGGCCTCGTCATCGAGGATGCGCCCATCAATCGCCGGTGCGACCTGAGTCGCCGATGCCTCGGCGGCAACCGATCCCGCCGCAGGCGCCTCAGCGACCCGCCCTGGAGCCTCGGTGGCAACCGATCCGGAGGGTTTTTCGCCCGATTGCGCACGCGCGACGGTGGAGACCGCGAGCGCAGCGAGAATTACAGAGACGGCGTACGTGACACAACGCATCATCGGTTTTCTGAGGGTTTCCTGAGCTCTGGATCTCGTGATCAAGTAGATTATCGGGTGATTGAGCCTAACCGAATGGCGAATCTCCGGCAAGCCCGGCTCTGAAAGGAATTACGTATGAACAGTGCGATTCGTTTCCTCGCCGCAGCCCTGATCATCGCGCCCCTGCTCGCCGCCGATCCTCCGGATTTTCGCCTCTGGAAGGCCGAGGAGCTCGCCAAGCGCGACGCCGCGCTTTCAAAGAAAGTCGGGCCGGACCATTCCGCGCAGGGAAACGCTCGCGGACTTCGGCGATCATCGCTTCCGGTTTCTCTACAGGAACGCCGACGGATTTCCAGAGCAGCACGACAATATCGTCGATGTCGTGTTCGTGCGGAGCGGCGAGGGGACTCTGCAACTGGGTGGCACGATGATCGACAAGAAGGCCACCGGCGGTGCTGGCGAATTCGTCGGATCGAGGCTCGAGGGTGGCGAGCCCCATGCGCTCGGCGCGGGCGATGTGATTCACATTCCTGCGAAGGTTCCCCACGCGTTTCTGGTGCCGAACGGCAAACACATTACCTATGTGCTGGTGAAGTTCCCGGGGGGTGCACAAAAGTAAGGAAAGGAAAAAGGAAAAAGGAAAAGGGAAAAAGGAAAAAAGTAATCATGCAGAGTCGTCGAGACTTTTTGATTGGCGCCGCGTCGCTGGCGACGATGATGGCCTGTCGCACGAGTCGTTCGCGAGCCGCGCAGGAAAAGAGCGGTGCGGCCTGGGACAGCGGCGAGGTCGCTCACCTGCTGCCGACGGTCAACCATCAGAGATTTCTGATCAAAGCGTCGTTCAAGAGCCCGCATCAGGGCGGCGCCCGCACTTCTCGTCGACAACCGGAAAGTCGCCGGGACGCCCGGCCGACACGCACGGACTGTTCTGGATGTTCGATGCAGACGGGCTCCACCCGGCCGCCGCTACGATCTTGCAGGTCCTCGACGCGCCGGGGACGCGCGCTGTGCGATCCGTGGCCGCTGGCGACGTTTCCCTCACCACCGATACGTCCGAAGAGTCTTCAGACTGCTGATTTATTCCTGCGCCGGCGGACACGACATCCTGCCCGACCACAAGCCTACCGACGTCAGCACGCACCGATTCCTGACGCTTGCAGTTCGGCGGCGAATGCTCGCGCGCGCGCATGTCGTTCGCTCCGGATGCGGTCGTCGCCAACGGCGATCACATCTACTGGGACCTGCGTTCCGAGCGCGCCGATCTTGCTCGGCATGTCGCCGGCCGCCCGCGCCTACGCCGGCAGCCTTCGATCGGCACGAGCCCGTGCTCGGCACGCCGAACGAAGAGTGTCTGAAGAAAGCTGTTGGACCGCAAATCGCGGACCTCTACGGCACGATGATGCGATCGACGCCAGTGTTCTTTCTGCAGGACGATCACGACTATTTCGAGACCGACGAGGCCGACGACACGCTGGTGACGCTGCCGCCGGATCCGTTCATGCTGAACCTCGCGCGCGCATCGCAGCTGCTGTACTACCCGGAGTTCCTGCCCGACGCACATCGCGGCCCGGGCCTGCCGTCCGGATCCGCAGCCGATCGGCCCAGCGGCAGTTTCCGAAAGCTTCGGCACGCTTCGGTATGGCAGACTGCTCGAGTTGCTGATGTACGACTGCCGGCGATACATGACGCTGACCGGGCCATCGGCCACTTTCGTCCCGCCAGTCGATCGAAGACTGGCTGAAAGCGCGCATGGCCAGCTTCCGATGCGACCCATGTCGTCAACATGCCATCGATACCGCCGGGCTGGAGCGCGGGCAAATGGGGCGAATGGTATGCCGATATGGACGGCGGCAATCAACAGCTGACGACGGCCATTCCCAAACCGTACTGGCAGTCCGGGCTGGCGACTGCAGCACGACCGCCTTCTGCAGGCGGCATCTGCGCATGCGCGGGCGCATTCCGCTCTTCATCAGCGGAGATCTTCATTCGATTGCCGAGGCGCGAATCTTCAGGACGTCCGATATCGATCTCCGCACGAACCCGGTGATCAGCGTTCTGCCGGGTCCGCTCGGCACCGGGCGACCGGGTTGGCCATCGCTCGTACGAGGACTGCGCGGGCTGCCACCGGCAGGCCTCGACGTCGAGGAAGGGCTGCCCGCGTCTGGAAGAAAATGGGTTCACCATTGCCGACTTCACACACAGACCGCGTGACGCTGCGCTATTTCAACTGGAAGCTTGGACGGTCTGAGGCCGTACTGGATTCGCTCGAGCCGTTTCGCGTGACCGAACTGGTTCGGTCCGCCTGACCGGAGACTACTGCTTGTGGAGATGAACCAATGCGCAGGCTTGCACGCGCCCTGCTCGTCGGAATGGCGATTTGTGGCGCAACGTTATCCGGTCAGACTTTCGATCTCGTCATCGCCAACGGACGAGTGCTCGATCCGGAGTCCGGCCTTGACCAGGTCCGGAATCATCGGTATCAGCGGCCGGAAGATTGTCGCGATTTCCACGGCCCCTCTGACGGGCCGCACGACCATCGACGCCGCCGGGTTGGTCGTCGCTCCCGGCTTCATCGATCTGCACGCGCACGGTCAAACGGCGGAGACCTATCGGTATCAGGCGCGCGATGGCGTGACGACCGCCCTCGAGCTCGAGGTGGGCACCGCGGACATCGAGCAGTGGTACGCCAGCCCGAAAACCGGGAAGGCTCATCAACTACGGGGTCAGCATCGGACACATTCCGGTGCGCATGGCGGTTATGCGCGATCCCGGAAATTTTCTCCCGACAGGTGACGGCGCACACCGGGCCGCATCTCCGGCACAAATCAAGGAAATCGCCCGGCGGATCGAGGCTGGACTAAAGAAGGGCGCGGTCAGCATCGGCGCGGGCTTCCCCTATACGCCCGCCGCAACCTCCCGAGGAACTTCTCGAAGTCTTCCGCATCGCAGGCGCTGCCATCGGGTGCCGGTGCATGTGCACATCCGGCGCGGCGCCGCTGGTCTGGAGGAAGCGCTGAAGTTCGCCGGCCAGACCAAAGCCCCGCTGCATGTCGTGCACGTCAACAGCTCGGGCACTACTGCAACCCCCGAGTTGCTCCGGATGATCACCGATGCGCGTGCGCGGGGACTGGATGTCACGACCGAGGCATATCCGTACGCGGCGGGTATGACCGAAATCCAGTCGGCGAATCTGGACGAGTATCAAAATGCTCCCGACGAGCGCGTTGCGCAGCTGGAGTGGCCGAAGACCGGCGAGAGACTGAACCCGGAGACGTTCCAAAAATACCGCAAGACTGGGAGGTCCCGTCGTCCTTCACACGAACACGGAAGAAATGGTCACTCTGGCGGTCACGAGCCCGCTCACGATGATCGCCAGCGACGCGTATTGGGAAAATGGCACCGGGCATCCTCGCACCACTGGCACCTATTCCAAAGTTCTGGGACGATACGTCCGCGAGACCCGATCTCTCACGCTGATGGACGCAATTCGAAAAATGACGCTGATGCCCGCCCGACGCCTCGAAGCCCGGGTGCCGGCGATGAAGGATAAAGGGCGGATACGCGTTGACGCCGACGCTGACATCGCGATTTTCGATGCGGCGCAGATCATCGATCGATCGACGTACCGGGAACCTGGTCTCCCGCCCGCCGGCATGCATCATGTGATCGTCAATGGCGTACCGGTTGTGATGAAGGGACAGGTTGTTGAAGGGGTGGCTCCGGGTCTTGCCGTTCGAGCGCCGTAGCTCTTGGGAAATCACAAAGGGAGCGAATCCATGAAGAAAATCACAGCGCTGGCTCTGATGGTGTTGACGATTCCCGTGTTTGCGCAGGCGCCCCTTCCGCAAGGCGCCCCGGGGCCGAACCTCCCGAAAGGCAAGGCTCCCGAACAGGGGTTCGTGCCGGACGGCTGGTCTCCACACGCGGGTTCGCTGCTCAAGTACAGCGTCGAAATCCGCTTCGGCGAAGAACCGGAAACGATGCCCGAGGGCATGAAGTTCGGGCGGGTGTCGGCCGTCACGACCGACGCCCAGAACAACGTGTACGTGTTCAAGCGGGACGCCAAGACCGATCAGCTCGTCGTCTTCGATTCACACGGAAAGTACCTCCGCTCATGGGGCAAAGGCATGTTCACGCGGCCGCATGGGCTGCGCATCGATCGCGATCAAAATGTGTGGGCGGTAGACGATGCGGGTCATCAGATCTTCAAGTTCACGCGCGACGGAAAGCTGCTTCAGACCTGGGGCGTCAAGGGCGTCTCGGGGAGCGACGCGAAGACCTTCAACCGGCCAACCGATGTTTCGTGGGACTCGCAGGGCAACGCGTACGTCTCCGATGGATACGGCAACACGCGCGTCGTCAAGCTCGACAAAGCCGGTAACTACGTGACTTCGTGGGGCACCCCGGGAGACGGCCCGGGCCAGTTCCGGGTGCCGCACTCGATTGGCGTCGATTCGAAGGATCGCGTCTATGTGAGCGACCGGGAGAACAACCGGATTCAGATCTTCGACAGCGGCGGCAAGCTGTTGAAGACCTGGACGCATCTGGGGTGCACGCAGGGAATGTTCATCACACCGAAGGATGAAATGTGGATCATCACCCACAGAAACAACAGCGAGAACATCACGTACGACACGCTTGCGGGACAGTTGATGAGGATCGACCTCGAGAGCGGCAAGATTCTCGGCGCGATGGAATCTCCCGGTCACATGCTGACGGTCGCGCAGACCGGCGCGATTTACGTCGCCAGCCTTACCGGCAACGTGTTCAAATGGCAGCCGAATCCGTGGTGGCCGGCACGGGCGCACGAGGCACAGCGCAGCGGCGTGCCGCCGCCGGCGGGGAAAGATCGTCCATCGTCCATCGTCCATCGTCCATCGTCCATCGTCCATCGCTTGCCCACCCTAGCCCTGGGCGCGAAGGTGGGTTCATCGTTTGGAGGAGTGCCATGACGAATTTCTGGATAAGACATGTCGCCGTCGGAGTTGTCTCTGCAGTTCCTGTGTGGTTTCTCCTGAATACTCGAGCGGTGGTCCCCGTGGGGGCAGCGGGTTCATGCGAGAGCATTGCGTCGCTCAGCTTGCCAAATACCACGATCACGCTCGCACAGTCCGTACCGGCCGGCACGTTCACTCAACCGGGCGCTGGAGGCGGCCAGAACAGTGCGGCGAAGAATCTTCCAGCATTCTGCCGAGTCGCCGCCACGATCAAGCCGTCTGCCGACTCTGTGATCACCATGGAAGTCTGGATGCCGTTGTCGAACTGGAACGGCAAGTACCAGGCTGTCGGCAACGGCGCATTCAACGGCAACATCAGCTATCCAGCGATGATGACGGCGCTGGCGCGCGGCTATGCAACGAGCTCGACCGATACCGGGCACACGGGTGGCGGCGCAGCCTGGGCGGCCGGCCATCCCGAGAAGGTGATTGATTTTGGCTGGCGCGCGATTCACGAGATGACTGTGGCGTCCAAAAAGATCGTTGCAACCTACTATGACGCAGGACCGAAGTTCTCATACTGGAATGGCTGCTCCGCCGGAGGACGCCAGGCCATGAAAGCCGCGCAGCAGTTCCCTGCCGACTTCGACGGCATCATCGCCGGAGCGCCCGGCCTCGACTGGACCGGGCGCGCGGCTGGAGCGCTTCGCGTCGCGAAGACATTGGAGACCAACGAGGCGGCACGGCTGACTCAGGCGCAGCGTCAGATCCTTCACAGCGCAGTCGTTCAGACCTGCGACGCCGTAGACGGCGTGAAGGATGGTGTGATCGAGAACCCGCAGCGTTGCAGATTCGATCCGGGCGTCCTGGAGTGTAAGGGTTCTGACACGAGCGCATGTCTGACGAGACCTCAGGTAGAAACAGCGCGGATGATTTATTCGGCTGCCGTGAATCCCGCGACAAAGCGGGAGATCACCGGCCTCTCGCCGGGCAGCGAGCTGGGATGGACCGACCTGGGATGGACGGCATCAGCCCGCGCAACGGGACTCGATCAGTTTCGATTCATCGTCTTCGGCGATCCGGCGTGGGATATCCAGAAGTTCAACTTCGACACGGACATCGTGCGGGCAGAAGAACTCGACAACAACACGATCAACGCGCTCGACCCGAATCTGAAGCCATTCATCAGCCGCGGCGGCAAGATGATTCAGTATCACGGCTGGAGCGATCCGCAGATCTCTCCTCGAAACAGCACGCAGTACTACCAACGTGTGGTGCAGGCGCTCGGTGGCGCAGCGAACGTGCACGCCTCGTACCGGCTGTTCATGGCGCCCGGCATGGGACACTGCGGCGGGGGCGTGGGCCCGAATACCTTTGACATGGTGACTGCACTCGAGCAGTGGGTGGAACAACGCAAGGCTCCGGACCAGATCCTCGCGTCACGCGCGACCAATGGCGTTGTGGAGCGTACCCGTCCTCTGTGCCCGTATCCGCAGGTGGCTGTGTACAAAGGGACGGGGAGCACCGACGAAGCTGCAAGCTTTACCTGCAGGGTTGACACGAACCGGTAGCATGTGGTCTCCTTTGATTCGTGACGGCCACCTTTATTTCGCGTTGCCCGCAGCATCCGATGTCGATGTTTGGCGTCGGTGTCTGCACTCATGTACGAAGGTGATGTAGCCGATCATTCCAAGCGGGGTTCTCCAAGGGCCATCACCTGACAAAGGTGATGGCCCTTTTGCTTTTCTGGATGGATCGTTATGCCACTTACACATGAGCCTGATCGGGAACCCGGGCGGCTGAGCGCGGCGCTCCGCCTGGTCCTGCAGCGCTACATCCGGCAGGTTCGCATGAGACCGGCCCTTGCCATCCCTGCGCTGGTGTTGCCGGGGGTGGGCGACGTGCTGGTCTTCTACACCCCTCCGCTGGTCGTTGCCCGACTGCTGGGTCAATTTGCGCGAAACGAGCCACTGTCGGCCTCGGAGCTGGTTCCCTACGTCCTCACGTTCGCCGGGTTGTGGATGACCGGCGAGATCGTCTGGCGAATAGCGTTCGTGTTGATCTCGCGGGCCGAAGTGCGGGGTATCGAAGCCCTCTATATCGAGGCCATGGACGAACTGCTGGCGAAGGACCTCGCCTTCTTTCAGAACAACTACGCGGGATCCCTGACCAAGCGCGCGCTCGGGTACGCGCGGCGCTTCGAAGACGTGTTCGACGTGATGGCGTTTCAACTGATCGCGAGCATCATCCCGCTGATCTTCGCCACGTTCGTGCTCTGGAGGTACTCCTCGCTCCTGATCGTCGCGCTGCTGGGAATGCTCACGGTGACATTCGCCATGATCTACCCCTTCATTCTGCGTCGGCAACAACTGGTCGATGTCCGGGAGGCTGCCTCCAACAAGATGGCCGGACACGTTGCCGATTCGATCTCGAATGCCGAGGCCGTGCGAGCCTTCGCCAGGGAACGCGAAGAGGCGGCGATTCATGCGCGCAACGTAGGCGACTACGGCGCCAAGACGCTGCGGTCGTGGGATTACCAGACGCTCCGCGTCGACACGCTGACATCGCCGATGTACGTGCTGACAAACACGTTGGGCCTCATCATCGCGCTGGCGACGAGCCGCGGGACCGGCGCCGATCTCGAGGCCGTTTTCATTACGTTCAGCTATTACTCGACGACAACCCGGGTGATGTGGGCGTTCAATCGCATCTACCGCAACCTGGAGAGCTCTCTGACCGACGCGGCGCAGTTCGCCGAGCTTCTGCTCGAGCCTCCGGCAGTGATCGACGCACAGACCACCGACCGGTTTGCGCCGGTGCATTTCGGTGTCGAGATGAAGAGCGTCAGCTTCCGGTATTCGAGCGCGCAGCCGTTGCTCTTCGAGGATTTTTCTCTGACCATCCAGCCTGGCGCAAAGGTCGGACTGGTTGGGCGTTCGGGAGGGGGCAAAACGACGCTGACACGGATATTGATGCGGTTCGCCGACATCGAGCGGGGCGAGATTCTGATCGGAGGACAGCGGATCGATCGCGTGCCGCAGGCGGAGCTGCGCGCCAGTGATCGGTTATGTGCCGCAGGATCCGTCGATGTTTCATCGAAGCATTGCCGACAACATCCGCGTCGGCAGTCCGGGCGCATCCGACGCGGAGGTGCGGCAGGCGGCCGCGCCTGGCGCATGCAGCCGAGTTCATCGAGGAGCTGGCGCGTGGCTACCAGACACTGGTCGGCGAACGTGGAGTGAAGCTGTCAGGCGGCCAGCGACAGCGTGTGGCCATCGCGCGCGCAATACTCAAGAACGCGCCCATTCTGATCCTCGATGAAGCGACGAGCTCCCTCGATTCGGAGAGCGAGGCGCTCATACAGGATGCTCTCTGGACTCTGATGGCCGACCGGACGGCTATTGTCATCGCGCACCGGCTGTCGACGATCAGGAGGATGGACGAGCTCGTCGTCCTCGAGCGCGGCAGGATTGTCGAAAAGGGATCTCACGAGACGCTGCTCGCCCTCGGCGGGACGTACGCGTCACTGTGGGCGCATCAATCCGGAGGATTTCTCGCGACCTCTGACGTTGAGGAGCCGGCGAGACCGGCAGGCGTGTAACCGTGCAGCTGGCTTATGGCCGGAAGGCGCCGGACAGGTCCGCGATCCCGGCCTTGAGCCATGCACGTGCGACACGATCGAGCTCGGCGTCGGGCCCGACAAGATGAAACGTGCGGTGAACGTGTGTGTACTGTTGACCCGGCGCCAGGCTCAGGGCGGGTGAAGACGTCTCGAGCTCGTAAAAGGGGCCGAGCGGCGGTTTTCCCGGACCTGGTGGGCCGTCGTTGTAGCTGTTGATGACGTCGCCTTTGAAGGGCTCGCGCTGCATCTCCCACATCGAATTCACGTAATCGGTTGCCTCTGGTGGGCGCGTGTACTGGACCAGGGTGAGCACGCGTGCGGCGGCATCGTAGCTGCCTGCGATGGGAAGAGCGCGTGAGGGCGATAATCCGATCTTGCTGCGATACCGACCGTCACCCCGGAAGAAAATGACCGGCTCCCTGACGATCAGCCGCTCGGTCGGTACTTTCCCGAAATAACTGTCGTTGACCGTCGGGCCGAGAGCAGATTCCGCTCCGGGCACGAACGGAATGGCGATGGTCGTCTGCGGCGACGGTCTGAACATTCCCAGGATCCATATCGATAGAAGACCGGTCTTTCGTTGCCAGGTCTGTGCACCGGTGTTTGTCACGGCATTCGATGATTCGAACGCAACGGCGCGCACGCCCGTTCCAGCCGGCAATCCCAGATGAGACGCCACTTCGGCGGCACCGAGCACACGAACCATCCGGTCGATCTCGATCTGCAGCTGGGTGCCTGAATGATTCACGAGTGCGGCGCTCTTGCGGAACCGCACGGCCTCCGCCGATCGACTCACAACGTCCCACGCGCCCCAATCGATCGCATCGGGCACCTGCCAGTGGTCGAGATCGAACGGGTCGCCCGGTTTGAAAAACAGTGAGTACTGACCGCCTTCGGGGCCGACCCAGAACCGGTCTTCGCCGCCGAAGACGTTGATGTGCGGCTGGCGCGCGCGCGACGCAATCGCGTCTCGGCCGATCCATCCAAAACTTGGGGCGCCATTTCCTCCCGTGGTGCTCGTCATGACCCGCCCCTGATATTCCGGGGCCACCGCAACCCGTGACGCCCCCGATGGGTCGGTCAGTACCACAACCTCCGTGTGCTGTTCGAGAAAACCAACGTCGGAGTCGAACTGTCCGGCGGTCGCGGGCGGCGTGGGCCGCTGAGCGGAACCGCAACCAACCAGCACAAGGCACGTGAACAGGAACCACGAACGCATGGACGTGATTCTAACCAATCCGTGGTATAGGGAGCTATTCAACTGGAGGTCGTCAATGCGAATTGCCGCGGTACTCGGGTTGATCGCGAGCCTGTCAGGAGTCGTGGGCGCACAAGACAAGCAGACGTTTGCCATCGACCCCTACTGGCCGAAGCCGCTGCCCGACAAATGGATCATCGGCCGGACCGGGAGTATCTGTTCCGATGCGCACGATCACCTTGTTGTCACCAACCGGCGCGACATCACGGCAGAAGAGGCCGAGACGTCGCTTCAGGCTCCGTCGGTTCTGATCTTCGACCGCGACGGAAACCTCGTTCATTCGTTCGGCGACTCGGACGCGGTACCGGGCGTCATCCATGGCTGCTTCGTCGATCATGAAAGCAACATCTGGGTGACGGGCAATGGCGACGGCATCATCCAGAAATGGAGCCATGATGGAAAGCTCCTGTTGCAGATTGGCAAGAGAGGCGTCTTCGACACATCCGACGGCACGGCGAAGGGCCAGCGGCTGAACGCGGGCCGCTCGCAGTTCTTCAACCCGGCGGGGCTCGTGGTCGATCCCTCAAACGGCGACATCTATGTGGCCGACGGCTACGGCAACCGGCGTGTGGCCGTCTTCGATCGTCAGGGGCGGTTCCTGCGCCAATGGGGCCGCCAGGCGACCCAGGAAGAAATCGAGACGGGTGTCGGCGGCGCCTTTGCGCAGATCGTCCACTGCATCGCGATGAGCCGCACGGGGCTCGTCTACGTCTGCGACCGTCAGGGCGACCGCGTCCAGGTGTTCGACAAGTCGGGGACATTCATCAGGAACATCTGGATTCGGACCGGCACACCCACGCTGCCGGATCCGCGCGGTACGGCGTGGTGGATCGCATTCTCGCCCGATGCCGGGGAGAAGTTCATGTACGTCATGAACGGCCGGAACGAGCAGCTGCACGTCCTCGATCACGCGACGGGAAAAATTCTGTCGAGCTTCGGCCGGCCGGGCCACTGGCTCGGCAACTTCACGCACGGCCACGCAGTTGCCGTCGATTCGAGCGGCAATCTGTACATCGCCGAGACCGACACAGGCAGACGCATGCAGAAGTTCAGCCTCGTGAAATAGCGCAGAGTGAATGACCTTGCGCGTCCTCGAGGCGGCTGTGAATGGCGCACGTTCGTTCAAAGTGACCGCTATGCCAAGCGATCCGAACAGCCCGGATGGCCCACCTTGACGATCGACGTAACGATGACCGTGACCCACCGGTAGTCCACAAAAGCGACTCTCAACGGAACAGAGGCGCGGGAACGCAGAGACGAACAACGGAACCCACGAAAAGCACGAAGATCCACGAAGACTGAGCTTCGGCTGCGCGCCTTCGGCGCTCGTACGAGGCAAGACAGAACAAAAGCATGAAGCAATTGTGAGTCGACCTTCATGTTTTTGCTTTGTCTTGCCTCGTACGGCCGGCTGGCCACGCCAGCCGGCGCAGCCGAAGCCGGGATCAAGATCACGAAGAAATGCAGCCGTGATGTGTGTATGTGCCCTTCGTGGACGTGCCTTCGTGGATCTTCGTGCCCTTCGTGGATCTTCGTGCCCTTCGTGGATCTTCGTGTTTCGGTACGGCATATACTTCTCAGATGCGCAACTTGATCGCCGCCATTGCACTTCTGCTCTGTTCGGCCGGTCTACTCGCCGAATCTGCGGCTGGTATCCGCTGGACCGCGCCCGCTGGTTGGAAAGCCGAAGGGCCCCGGCCGATGCGTGCCGCGACATACTCGATCGCCCCGGAGGCCGGGGATTCTGCCGGAGCTGAGTGTGTCGTGAACTTCTTCGGTCCGGGTCAGGGTGGCGGCGTGGACGCGAACCTCGAGCGCTGGAAGGGTCAGGTGCTGGGTCCTGACGGAAAACCTGCGCCGGCCAAGATCGACAAGCGGACGGTTCGCACTGTGCCCGTCACGATCATCGACTCGTCCGGCTCGTATACCGGGATGGGCGGACCGATGGTGGCTTCGCCAAAACCCGTCGCGGGCTATCGTCTGCTCGGCGCGATCGTCGAAGGCCCCGGCGGCAGCGTGTTCTTCAAGTTGACGGGCCCGGCGAAAACGATCGCCGCTCAGCAGAAGAATTTCGACCAGCTCCTCGCCTCGATCGAGCGCGAGAAGTAAAGAAGCAGGGCGGGTTCTGCTCTCCGGACCCGCCGACCATGGCCGATCTCATCGTCGCCCTCCACTTTGCGTTCGTCATCTTCGTCGTGCTCGGCGGACTTCTGGTGCTCCGGTGGCCGCCGCTGATCTGGCTTCACGTTCCAGCGGTGGCCTGGGGCGTGCTCATCGAGTTCGCCGGCTGGATCTGCCCTCTGACGCCGCTCGAAAACCGATTGCGCGCTCAGCAGGGAGAGACGGGCTATGAGGGGGACTTCATCGCCCGATACATTCTTCCGGTGCTCTATCCTGAAGGACTTACTCGTCGCGATCAATGGCTGCTGGGCGGCGTCGCGCTGGCTGTCAACCTTGCCATTTACGCGTGGATCTTTCTGAAGCGTCGCCGACCGCCAGGCGACGACTTATCATCTGACATCCAACGCCGCGAGCGGCGCGGGGCGATGGGGCCCCGCAAGCGAGCGGCGCGGAGCGGGGCGAGGGGCGCCCGCGACCAAAGATGACCTTCGATTTTGGCGGATGGCCCCTGTCGGCGCGGACCGCGGCGCTGTCGCTTGTCGTCATAGCGCTTGCGTACCTGCTCGGTCAGCTCGGCAAGTACATCTTCGTGAATCGTCTGGGAGCGCTGGCGCGTCGCGCGCCGGGCTCGTGGACCGATGCCGTCGTACAGGCGGTGGGACGCCGCCTGCCGTTCTGGAGCGTTCTGGTCGGCATCTATATCGCCGCCGGCTTCTGGGTGCTCGCGCCAAACATCGCGAACACGCTCGACAAGGCGCTCTACGTCATCACCGCCACCTCACTCACGCTGCTGGCCGCCGAGGTGCTGGTCAAGCTGATCCGCACGCACGGGTCGACGATCGATCCGTCGCTTCCTCAGACGACCATCACCGAAAACCTCATTCGAATCGTCGTCGTGATCCTTGGCGCTGCTGGTGATACTCAACGGTCTGGGCCTGTCGATTACGCCGATGCTCACTGCACTGGGTGTCGGCGGCCTCGCGATCGCCCTCGCCCTGCAGGACACGCTTGCGAATCTGTTCGCAGGCTTCTACCTGACGGTCGCCCAGCAGATTCGCCTTGGCAACTACATCCGCTTGTCATCGGGCGAGGAAGGATATCTCGTCGATATCGACTGGCGCGCGAGCCGGCTCCGGCAGCTCTCGAACAACACCGTTCTCATCCCGAACGCCAAGCTCTCGCAGTCGATCGTCACCAACTACCATCTCCCGGAGCACGAGCTCGCGGTAGTCGATCGAAGCAAGCGTCGATTACGGCAGCGACCTCGACAAAGTGGAACGCATTACCATCGAGGTCGGCCGCGACGTGATGCGCACGGTGCCGGGGGGCGTCAGCGACTTCGAACCGGTCGTTCGCTTCCACACGCTCGGCGATCCGGGCGTCGGTTTTTCGGTCACCTTGAGAGCGCGTGAGTTCGTCGATCAATCTCTCGTCCGGCACGAGTTCGTGAAGCGACTGCACCGCCGTTACGCTCTCGAAGGAATTACGATTCCCATTCGCGCCATCGCGCGTCCCGAGCCGCCGCCGCTGCAATCATGAGCCGTCGACGCTACTATGGCTGGCCCGTGCTGCTCGTCGCCGCTGCCGCCATGGTTGCGACGCTCCCGGGACGCACTCAAGGGCTCGGTCTGATTACCGAGCCGCTTCTGGCCGATCTGAAAATCGGCCGCGTGCGAGTACGCTCAACTGAATCTGTGGGCAACGCTGGTCGGGTCGGCCGGCGCCATCGGTGTTGGCCGTTTCGTCGATCGACTCGGCAGCCGGGTCGTCCTGGCCGGTCGTCGGTCTGGCGCTGGGGACCGTGGTCTGCCTGATGAGCCGCGTCACCTCGCTGGGAGAGCTCGCTCTGGCCATCACCCTGACCCGCGCGCTCGGACAGAGCGCGCTGTCGGTCATCAGCCTGGCGATGGTCGGTCAATGGTTCGTGCGGCAGATCGACAAGGCGATGGCCATCTACAGCATCGTGATGAGCATCGGCTTCATGATGGCGTTTCCCGCGGTCGGCTCTCTGGTGCAGTCGCGCGGCTGGCGCGTCGCCTGGTTCGCCGTGGGTGCCGCAATTCTGGCCGGACTCGTCCCGCTCGCGCTGCTGATCGTGCGCCGCAATCCGGAGTCGATTGGCCTGCGGCCGGATGGCGAACCCGGAACCCAGAACCAGGAACTCGAACCCCGGAACCCCGGAACCCGGAACCTGGAACCGCCCGGCTACTCCCTCCGCGAAGCGCTGTTCACATCCGCCTTCTGGATCTTCGCCATTGGCGCCGCGCTCTACGGTCTGGTCGCATCAGGAATTGGTCTCTTCAACGAATCGATCCTCGCCGAGCGAGGGTTCGGACCTAACATCTACTATCAGACGCTGGCAGTCACCGCTCTCACCGGTCTCGCGGGAAACTTCGTTGGCGGCTGGCTCGCGGGCTTCGTTCCTCTCAACCAGGCTCATGGCAGTTTCGCTCCTGGTGCTGACCGTCGGACTGCTCGCGTTGCCGCACGTGAGCACGCTGGCGCTGGTCATGATCTGGGCAACGATGATGGGGATTGGCGGTGGGATGGTCATGGTGATCTTCTTCAGTGTCTGGCCGCGCGTGTACGGCCGGCGCCACCTTGGACGCATTCAAGGCATGGCTCAAGCGATCACGGTGTTGTTCTCGGCGATCGGGCCGCTGCTGCTCGCGGCGTGTGCTGAGATGACCGGGAGTTATCTGGCGGTGTTCTATGCTCTCGCGGCGGCGGTCGCCTCGGTTGGCGTGGCGGCGTCAGCGGCGCGAATGCCGCCGGCGCCTTCCACACTTTCCTAAAACATCAGCCTCACACCGAACTGGATGTGCCTCGGGGCTCCCGCCGACAGGATCTGCCCGAAGGTCGGCGAGCCGAAGAAATTGTCCGGCAGATCGAAGTTCGTCCGGTTGAGGAGATTGAATGCCTCGGCCCGAAGCTGCAGGCGCGTGCTGCCCGGCAGCGATATCTGCTTGAGCAGCGCAAGATTCACGTTCTGGTAGCCAGGTCCTTCGAGAATATTCCGTCCCGCATTTCCAAACGTGCCGAACGCCGGCATCGAGAACGCCGCGGTGTTGAACCACTGAGTCGGGCCGGGGTTGTTTACCGCCGGCGTTGCCGCTCAGGTTCGGCCGATCGTTCGCGCCGAATCCGAGCGACGACCGTCCCGGTGTTGCTGTTGTCCACTTCGGGAAGGAGCGCGGCGGTGAACGGCCGGCCGCTCTGCATGGCGACGATGCCGGCCACGGTGAACTGAAACGGCAGGTCGTACGAGAAGCTCACCGAAAAGCGATGACGGACGTCGAAGCCCGATCGGCCCCATTCGGCGTCGAGGTTGTCGCTGTCCTGCGGAAAATTCGGATCGCCGGCGCTCGTGAAAAATCGCCGAGGCATCGTCCATCGACTTGCCGAGCGTGTAGGCGACGAGCATCGTGCACCCGAACGCGTAACGCTGCTGGAAGCGGGCCTGCAGGCTGTTGAACTCGGACCGCGCGCGGGATTCGATGAACGTGATGTCGGCGAAGCGCGGATTGGGCCGCAGATTCAGCTGAGCCGTGCTCGGCCGCGGCTGATTGATGTCGCGCGAAGCAATCGAGATTGCGGCCTCGCGATCCAACATACGCGACTTCCGCCACGCGTGTCGGCCCGAACTGCCGCTGTACGGTGAGGTTGAACTCGTGGAGGTAGGGTGTCCGGAGATCCGGCTGAATGCCAAGCGCAGGGTTCGGCGTCGGGATCGGGAAATCGCTCGGAAAAGGATCGGTCAGCGTCAGCACACCTGCAGCCGACGTGAAGTAGGCGGCGAAAACGAAATACGGAGCATTGAAGTACAGGCCCTCGCTCGGCGCCAGAGCCGATTGGTTGTAGTGAACGCCGTACGCAGCGCGCACGCACCGTCGTCTCCGCGGCGTCGACGGTCCACGCTGCGCCGAGCCGCGGCGCCCAGTTGTTGCGGTCTGTGTTGTAACCGCTGCGCGGGAGGCCGTTCGTGCCCACTGCTGCAGAGTGCCGGTCTGCGGGGTTGTACAGCGTGGCGCGATCGTCGACGTCGACTGGCGGCGATGTCACGTCGTACCGCAGACCTGCCGAGAGCGTGAGGTTCGGCCGGATGCGATAGCTGTCCTGCACGAACGCACGCGTACCGACTTCGGTGCGAAGGCGCTGCGGGTTGTCGAGGCGCCGCCAGGGTCGTGAACGTCGGAAGCCCGGTCAGCAGATCCACCATCGGGCTTCCGGTAAATGCCCCAGTAAACGTGAGCGATCCGCGCGCCTGCACATCGCGGAACGCATTCTGTCGAATCAAACGCCCGTCGAACCCTGCCCTCAGCAGGTGATGACCGCGCGTCCAGGTCAGCGTGTCAGCAACGTGGATCGTGTTCGTCGTGCCGCTCTGCGGATTGTTGTACTCATGACCGAGTGCCGCGTAGCCTGTGACGGTGATGAGGCTGAGACCCGCGTCGCGCGTGTTCGTCCACGGCTCGGGCAGACCTACGCTCCGATTGACGGCCCCGCCTGTTTCGGGAAACACGCTCGCCGATACGCGGTTGAATCCGACTCGCGTTTCGTTCAGCAGGTTTCCTGTGAGAGATGTGCGTCGTGCTCGCCACGAAATTCTGCCCGCGTCGTGCCACATCGTTGCCGTAACCGGGCAGCGAAGAAAATCCTGGTCCGCTGAAGGGCTCGAACAACCGGCGATCTGCGAAGCTGTAACGCGCCAGGACGTCGAGCGAGCCACCGAACGCCGTGTCCGTGCGCACGTCGAAGTGATCCGTATGATCGCGCTGAGTCGGAGACGTCACGTAGTTCCCCGTCGAGCCGGGCCGATTCGAGCCGGGATAGAGCGCGGCAATCGCCTCGCCCGACCGGATGCCTCAGGACTGCGGGGATCGAATTGCGGGCTGCCTCACTCGGCACCGTGGCGATTCGGGTGATGCCTTCATCGGCCCTCGTCCCCTCGTAGTCGGCAAAAAAGAACGTGCGATCTCGCACGATGGGACCGCCGATCGAGAAGCCGGACTGCGTGCGCTGGTACTCGGGATCGGGCTCGTCGTGCGGAGCAAAGTAGTTCGTCGCATCAAGCGCGCCATTTCGCACGAACACGTAACCGGTTCCCTGCAGCCGGTTCGTCCCCGACTTCAACACGACGTTCACCTGGGACGCCGCCTGACGCCCATACGACTGCCTCGGGCGTGCTCGTCAGGACCTCGAATTCCTGAATGGCATCCACGGGCGGTCGAACGCCCGTCGTGTTGAGCTTGGGATCGACGTTGTCGATGCCGTCGAGGACGAAGCTGTTGAAGTCTTCCCTGCCGCCGTTGACACTGAACGAGAAGTCGCCTCGAACCGATCCGGCTGATCCCGGCGCCGCCGGGACCGCGCCCGGCGCGAGCAGCGTGAGCTCGAGAAAATTGCGCCCGTCGAGCGGCATGTCGAGAATCTGCCGGTTCTCGACGATCGTGCCCACGGCGGGAGAATCGCGCCGGATGTCTGCGAGCCGGTGCGATCACCTCGATGCGATCGGTCAGCGCCCCCACCTGAAGCCGGACGTCCATGCGACGCTCCTGATTCACTTCGAGCGTCAGAGTCTCCACGTGCATCTTATGTCCCGGTGCCGTGATTTCGACGCGCCACGGTCCCGGTGCAAGTTCGGCGATCGCAAACGCCCCGTCCCCGGACGTGGTCGAGGCGCGAGTCTCGTTGGTCGCTTCGTTGACGGCCGTGACGCCCGCGCTCACCACCACGGCTCCCGATGCATCTCCGACACGACCGCGAATGACACCGCGATGACTCTGCGCGTCGAGCCCTGCAGTGAATCACACCGATCGCAACCAGCACGCGGACAAGCCTGGAGACCATCGCCGTCACCTCTCGTAAGCGACCTTTTCGACCGGGACGTATTCAAGTAACATCGAGAATCCTATGCTGAAATACTGCGCAGCCGTCATTGCTGTTTCCCTCGGCCTCGCCGGCCCTGCATTGGCGCAAGGACCCCGTCGCGTCGCCCTCGGCGATTGGCCGGAGGCACGCGGCCCCACTCGCGACGGGAAGTCGTCGGAGACAGGGCTTCCCGAGTCGTGGGATCTCAAGGGCACCAATCTTCTCTGGCGCGCGCCGTATCGGAGGGCGCTCGGCGCCGATCGTGATGGGCAATCGCGTCTACGTGCAGACCCCGTCGGGACGAGGTACCGACTCTCCAGGAACGAGTGATGGCGCTCGACGCCGATTCGGGCAAGCTCATCTGGGAATACAAGTTCAACATCTTTCAGAGCGATGTCCCGCCCCATCGCGTGGGATGGGCGTCCCCTGCCGCCGATCCGGAAACCGGAAACGTGTACGCGCTTGGCGTGGGCGCCTCGCTGATTGCGCTGTCCCGCGACGGCAAGCTCCTCTGGCAGCGATCGATCGGCGAAGAGTTCGCGGCATTCACCACGCACGGAGGCCGGACGATGTCGCCGATTATCGATGGCGATCTCGTCATTGTCAGTGCCGCAGTATCGAATTGGGGCACGCAGGCGGCCCGGGCGCACCGGTTCATCGCCCTCAACAAGCGGACCGGAGAGATCGTCTATGTCGCCAACCCCGGCGGCCGGCCGTACGACACCGCGTATGCAGCGCCGATGATTGCGACGATCAACGGCACGCGTCTGCTCATCGCCGGTCTCGGTGACGGCGCCGTTCACGCCATCAAATCGCAAACGGGCGAAAAAGTCTGGAGCTTCGTTGCCGCGAAGCGCGCGATCAACACGGGCGTCGTGGTCAGCGGCAACACGGTGATCGTCTCGCATGGAGATGAAAATCTCACCGGCAACGAGATGGGGATGATTGCCGCGATCGACGGATCCCAGGCCGGCGACATCAAGACGACGAACTGGACACATTCCGGCGAGCAGTTCGGATTCTCGTCGCCGCTCATCGACGGCTCGCGCGTCTATCAGATTGAAAACGGATCGCGGTCTGAAGGCGTACGACCTCGCGACCGGAAAAGAGCTGTGGACGCAGCCGCTCGGGACGTCGCAGAAAGCGCCGCCGGTGATGGCCGACGGCAAGATTTTCGTCGGCACCGAAAACGGCAAGTTCTTCATCGTCCGGCCGCACGCCGATCGCGCCGAGATCCTCAGCGAGGTCGAGCTGCCGATCAGCAAGGACAGCATCGGCGGTTCCGAAGGTACCGCCGAGCAGATATTCGGAGGCGCGGCGATTTCGCGCGGCCGCGTGTTTTTCGTCTCGACCGACGGTGTGTATGCGATTGGCCCGAAGCAGAGCAAGAATCCTGACGGGCTGGGCCGTCGACGAGCCGGCTGTCGTCGGTGAAGGCACGCCTGCATACATCCAGGTGTCGCCGACCGAGCTGGTCCTGACCCCCGGGCAATCGGTGAAGCTCACCGCAAAGGCGTTCGACGGTCGCGGACGTTTCTTGAGGGAGGAAAAGGCGGTATGGTCGCTCGATGGGCTCAAAGGCACGGTGACCGATGGCGCCTTCACTGTCGCCGCCGACAAGATCGAACAGGCAGGGCTCATCAAGGCGACGGTGGGCAGCTCTCACTGGCGAGGCGCGTGCGCGCGTCGTCCCGTCCGATGCCGTGGGAAGAGACATTCGAGTCGATGGCGGAGAAAGTCTGTCCCGCCGGGATGGGTCAACGCCGGCGGCCCTCTTGGTCCGCTGGCGGTCGTGACGCTCGACGGTCAGAAAGTGCTGCAGAAGACACCGACAAACACGCTGTTCAAGCGAGGACGGGTATTCATCGGCCCGGTTGAATGGTCGAACTACACGATGCAGGCAGACGTGCGCGCACCCACCCAGCGCCGGATGATGGCCGACGTTGGGGTGACTGTGCAGCGCTACAGCCTGGTGCTCTACGGGACGACGCAGCGACTGAAGCTCGAGCCGTGGGAGCCGGAGACGCAGCGGTCGGTGGTCGTCCCGTTCGCGTGGAAGCCCGACACGTGGTACACGCTGAAGTTGCGTGTTGAGAATCTCCCGAACGGCGCGGTCCGTGCGCCGCGGAAAGGCGTGGCCGAAGGGAGACCCTGAACCGGCCGCATGGCAGATCGACAAGACCGATCCGATCGGAAACCGCCAGGGCGCGCCCGGCTTCTTCATCGACGCGGAGTTCGGCGCGTACATCGACAATCTGAAAATCGACTCCGAACGAATAGATCAGGGATTAGGACATGAAAAGACGTGCGTGTGGACGCTGTCCTGACGGCTTTCGTGCTTGCGTCCTCGACGGAGCCTCTCGTCTGGTTGCGTCGGATCCCGGGACCGGCGACTGGCCCATGTGGGGCGGCACGCCCGATCGCAACATGGTGTCGAACATGAAGGGGCTGCCGACCGACTGGGACGTGAAGACGAAGAAGAACATCAAGTGGGTCGCCGACCTGGGATCGCAGAGCTACGGCAATCCTGTTGTCTCGGGCGGCATGGTGTTCGTCGGCACCAACAACGAGGGGCTGCGCGATCCCAAGCAGCCAGGCGATCGCGGCGTGCTGATGGCATTTCGCGAAACCACCGGTGAGTTTCTCTGGCAGCACACGCATGCAAAGCTCGAGGCCGGCCGTGCGAATGACTGGCCGTATCAGGGAGTCGCGTCTTCGCCGCTCGTCGAAGGAAACAAGCTCTACTACGTGAGCAATCGCGCCGTGCTGTTCTGCGTCGACATCGAAGGATTCCGCGACAAGGAGAACGACGGGCCGGTCACCGACGAGAAGCTCACGGGGATGAACGACGCCGACGTCATCTGGGCGTTCGACATGATGGAAGAGGTCGGCTCGTATCCGCACAATCTCGCCAACTCGTCACCGGTCGTGTGGGGCGATCTGGTGTTTGTCAGCACCTCGAACGGACAGGATGAAAGCCACGTCAACATTCCATCGCCGCGAGCGCCGTCGATCATCGCCGTGAACAAGACGACCGGGAAACTCGCCTGGGAAGACAACTCGGTCGAAGACCGGATCCTGCACGGCCAGTGGTCGGCGCCTTCTGTCGGCACGATCGGCGGGGTCGTCCAGCTGATTTCGGCTCAGGGCGACGGCTGGGTGCGCGGATACGAGGCGCAGTCGGGCAAGAAGCTGTGGGAGTTCGATACGAATCCCAAGGAATCGGTCTGGCCAAAGACCCGCAACGAGCTGATCGCCACCCCGGTGATCGTGGGCGATCGCGTCTATATCGCCAACGGCCAGGACCCCGAACACGGCGAAGGCGTGGGAAACTTCTACGCGATCGACGCGACCAAGCGCGGCGACATCACGCAGAGCGGCCGGCTGTGGCACTTCACGAAGATCCGCCGCTCGATCTCGACGGCTGCGGTGGTCGACGGCCTGGTTTACATCTCTGACTTCAGCGGATTTCTCTACTGCCTCGACGCGAACACCGGCAAGGAAATCTGGATGCATGACCTCTTCGCCGCGGTCTGGGGATCGCCGTTCGTGGTCGATGGCAAGGTGTACATCGGCGACGAAGACGGCGATGTGACGGTGCTGGCCCACGGCCGCGAGAAGAAGGTGCTCGCCGAAATGAACATGGGCAGCTCGGTGTACGCGACAGTCACTCCCGCGCACGGCACGATCTTCATGAACAATCGCAACCAGTTGTTCGCGATCGGACGATGATCCAAATCACGAAGATCCAGAAGATCACGAAGATCCACGAAGGGCACGAAGATTCACGAAGGTCCTGAAGATTCACAAGGTCGCTCGATGAGAAACCCCGAGGCCAGAGATGAGATGGCTCGTCTTCGTAGCGGGCGCCGTGCTGTCCTGGGGCGCTTACGGCGTGCTCCTCCACCGCGGACAGGTGCTGCTCGGTAATCCGCTGAAAGCGCTGCTCTGCGTCGGTGTCGCGTATTTCCTGATCGGCGTGCTGATTCCGGTTGCGGCCCTAGCCTCGCAAGGCAGCCTGGCTGCGTTCAATTCCACGGGGTTGCTGGTCGCCACGATCGCCGGCGCGCTCGGGGCCGCCGGCGCCGCCTGCATCATCTGGGCGTTTCGAACGGGCGGCCTGCCCGTCTACGTCATGCCGCTCGTCTTCGGCGGCGCGCCGATCGTCAATGTGCTGCTGTCGATGGTGATTCACCCTCCGAAAGTTGCGCCGAGCCCGATGTTGTATCTGGGATTCGTGCTCGCGTCAGTGGGTGCGGGCCTCGTGCTGTACTACCGCCCTGCGGCGTAACACGAAGATCCGACTTGACTCAGATGCTGGCCGAAGGACCACGAAGACGCGAAGAAAACATGCGGCGTCGAAGCTCAGCCTTCGTGGATCGTTCAGTGATCATTTCACCGCGCGTTTTCCGATCGCCCACAGCGCTGCCAGTCGTCCGAATGAAGATCTGTCCGTCCGAGACAGCCGGCGAGCTCAGCGTGTAATCGTCAAAATTGATTCTCGGCCAGTATTTCGAACTTTGGACCTGCGCGGACCACGCTTGTCAACCCGTCTTCGTTCGTGATGTAGAGCTTCCCATCGGCCAGCACGAACGAGCCGCTGTAGGTGCTCGGCGGCAGCCGCTGTTTGCCATAAATTTCTGCCCCGGTCTGGGCGTCGAGACACCACATGATGCCGCGATCGTTCACGACATAGACGTATTTGCCGTCGGTGACGGGCGTCGGCACGTCGGGTCCGTTGTTGAACGACCACATCACATGTGAAGAGGCGACGTTGCCACGGCCCCCGGGTTTCATTGCGAGCATCGGCCGCTCGCGGCTGGGCGCAATGATGAGCTCGCCATGAACGACCGGGGACGCCACGATGCGATAGGCGAAATCGTTTGTCGGATTCAGTGCGTCGGCGCGCCAGAGCTCCTTGCCGGTGTTGAGGTCGTGCCCGGTGACGGCGTCGCCGCCGGTAATGACGAGCTCCAAGGCATTGCCGTGACGAACGATCGCTGGCGTGGTGTAGGAGTCAGGTGACTCTCGCTGCGCGATGGTCGGCCGCTCCACCCTCCAGATCGTGCGGCCGGTGGCCTTGCTGATGCGCAGAACGTACGAGGGATCATCGGTTTTCATGCCGTGCAGAACCTGCACGTACAGGGAATCCTCGTGGAGCATAGGCGAGGACCCATAGCCCCAGTTGAGGCCGAATCGTCCATAGTCCTTCTGGATGTCGCGCATCCAGAGCTCTTTGCCGGCGAAATCGAATCCCTTGAGGATGCCGGTGCCTGTCATGACCCAGACGTTGCGTCCGTCGGTCACCGGTGACGGCGTGGACATGTTCTGCTTGCGCTGCCGGTGATCGCCATCTCCAAGGTGCTGCTTCCACAGCGGCACGCCTTTGTTGCGATCGACCGCCCAGAGAAACAGGCTGCCGTTCTCGGCAACGTTGAGAAAGATGTGCTCTCCCCACACAATCGGCGTCGAGCCTGACCAGCTCGGCAAAGGCAATCGCCATGCGATGTTCTCGGTTGGCGACCATTTGACGGGCAGATTCGTTTCCGGGCTGATTCCGTTGGCCGACGGCCCTCTCCACTGCGGCCAGTTCTCGGCCTGCAGAGGGGCCAGGAAGGAGGCGATGGCACAAGCTGTTGCGACGAGAGTTCGCATTATCCCTTTTCCTTTTTCCTTTTTCCTTTTTCCTTTTTCCTTTTTCCTTTTTCCTTTTTTCTCACTCCTACCGCGTCCTTCCCTGTGGCAGTATCAGCTCGTTCTCCTTCCCCTGTGCCAATTCTGCCGGAAGCCCTTCAGTCCATGACGGAATGCGATCATGGCCGGGTCTGTACAAAGATCTCCATCGGTTCCCAGACTTTGTCGACGCGATCGGTGAACAGGTCGCCGATGAGCAGATCCGTGATGGTCCCCCGCAGCTCGGGATATTTGCGCACGAATTCTCCGAAACTGAACCCCGAATAGTATTCGCACACGAGCCGGCGCATTCGATCCACGCCGAGATTGAACTCGTCGCCCCACGCACCCAGTTGTGCGGCGGACGTGTCGTCCTTCGCCAGACCCATCGCAGATGGCATCGGCCGCGAGCTGTCCGGACTTCAACGCCAGCAGCACGCCAGACGAGTACAGCGGATCGAGAAATCCGAACGCATCGCCGACAAGCACCCAGCCGTCGCCGGCAACCTGCTTCGATCGATACGAATAGTCCTTCGTCACGAAGTACCCCGTGACCCGTCGGGCCGACGCAAGCCGCTGCCTCACGCCAGGCGCGCGCTCGACCTCTTCCTCGTAGGTCTGCTGATGACTTGCGCGGTTCTTGAAGAGGTAATCGAATGGTGCAACGACACCAAGGCTGACGATGTTGTCGTGCTGCGGGATGTACCAGAACCATCCCTGCCTGTCTGCCGTTTGCATCACGAGGGTCGCACCCTCATCACGGCCCGTATCGCGATAGGCGTCTTCCCAATACGTCCAGATGGCGCCCTTGTTGAGCACGGGATCCCAGAGCCGGAGCTTGAATCGGTTCTGGAGCATGGCCGTCTGGCCGCTCGCGTCGACGATCACCCTGGCAAAGACGTCGCGGTCGTTGTTCTGTTGATCGCGAATCCGTACGCCCACCGCCCGATCGCCGTCGAACAGGACGTCGAGCACGCGGACGCCTTCCTGTGCGTCGACGCCGTGCTCGCGTGCGTTGTCGAGCATCATCTCGTCGAACTCGCTGCGGACGACCTGCCAGGTCTGCGAGCATTCGTGCGGTTTGTTGTCCCAGAAATAGAAAGGGGCGGATTCCTTCCCTTTCGAGTTCACGAACTGCACGCTGTACTTCTTGACGAAGTGGCTGGCCTTCATCTTCGGCAGCATGTTCAGTTGCTGCAGCACCCAGTAGGTCTCGGGAATCAGCGACTCGCCGATGTGAAAACGCGGAAATCGATCTCGCTCGAACAACTGCACGCGGTGACTACGCTGCGCGATGAGCGTGGAGGTAGTCGAACCGGCTGGTCCTCCTCCTATGACGATGACGTCAGGATTCTGCATATCTGCAAGGCAGGGTCGACCCCTCTATTTCGATCCGATGCTGTAGAGGAAACGATAGCCGCGCATGTACATTTCGCTGTCGACGAGGGCTGGCGATGCATCGAACCCATCGTCCAGGACGTTCTTGGCCAGAGTCTGAAACGTCGGGCCGTTGCGAATCACGACTGTCGTGCCATCACGCCCTGTAATGTACACACGCCCGGCCGCACCGACTGGCGATGCGAACACCTCCGAGAGGCCGTCGAGACGTTGGAGCTGATAGTGAGGCTTGCCCGACTTCGCGTCGAACACCGACAGAATGGGCGAATTGCTCTTCAGGAGATAGAGAAACCCGTCATACAGGACCGGGGACGGCACGTAGGGCGTGTCGCGATCGAGTGACCAGACGATCGCGTTCGAGCCGGTCAGGTCGCCCTTTGCATCGGCGATACGAATGGCCTTCAAATTGTTGCCGCGAAACCCGCTCGTCGCGATCACGATTCCATCCTCTCCGACCGGCGACGGAATCGGGTTCATCGTCAGCCCCTGGCTGTGCCAGACCACACTACCGTTCTCGAGGTCGTAGCTGTGCAACCGGTTCATGCCGGGAACGATCACCTGCGCACGGCCGGCATGTTCGACGACGAACGGAGTCGCCCACGTATCGATCTCGTTGCGGGCGACACGCCACAGCTCTTTCCCTGTGCGTTTGTCGAGCGCGGTCACATATGACCCTTTCGTGTGATCCCATACGACGACAAGGTAATTCTTGTACAGGACCGGCGTGCTGCCTTCGCCGAACTCGTTTCGCATCGACTTGTCGCCGAGGTCCTTTTCCCAGATCAGTTTGCCGTTCATGTCGTAGGCGTAAAATCCGCGCGACTCGAATGAGGCGAAGACATGTTCGCCGTCGGTGATCGCCGATGCCGACGCCCACGTGCCGTTGTCCTGATGTGATGCTTCGTGAGGTGCCTCCTCACGGGCCGTGCGTTCCCACACGATGCGGCCGTCCCGGCGATCCAACGCCAGTACGACATACCGATGAGTGGCTCTGGGACTGACCCCGCCCAGCGGCCGATGGGAATCGGGCAGGCCCGCGCCTGCGGGAATCGCCGTCAGCACATAGACGCGATCTCCCCAGATCACCGGAGAAGACGAGCCTCTGCCCGGGATTTCCACTTTCCATCGGATGTTTCGATTCTCGCTCCACTCGATGGGCGGATTTGCCGTCCGGGAAACGCCATTGGCGGCGGGACCGCGCCACTGCGGCCAGTACCGGCTGAGCCGCGGGGGCCTGGGCCGACGGCCGAAGAGTCAGCAGAGTGAAGAGAATCGCCCCGGCGAGACCGATGACTATACGCATATCGACTAATACTGATGCCGTGGATTGCGAGTTTACCAGACGGGGATGCCGCGTTCGTTAACGAGAGATGAAGCGACAAGCAAACAGTCATCTGAGCTTTGGCGAACTTAGGGTGATTTGTCGGCGCGTTGTTGAAACACATCAGAACGGCAGCGGCGAACGCAATGTGCACTATTGAGACGTTTGTGCCAACGTGCATACAATGGCTGCTCGGAGCAAAAACACATGAAGAACTGCGTCCTCTTGACGATCCTGGTCGCTGCCATCGCTCCCGTCTCTGCCGGCAACTGGCCGCATTGGCGAGGGCCGTCTTCAACAGGCGTGTCGAGCGAGGTCAATCTTCCCGAGCGCTGGAGTGACACGGAGAACATCGCGTGGAAGGCCCCTGTCCGCGGTCTCGGGATCTCTTCTCCGATCGTATGGGGCGATCAGGTATTTGTGACATCACAAATAGGACGATCCGCCCGCAGGCCCGGCAACCATCCGACGCTGGTTCAAGGTGGGGATCCGACGGAATCAGGAGAGCGGGCGCTCGGCGGCGGCCGCGCTGCCGCGAGCGACCGGATTTCGTTCCTCGTAACGGCTCTCAGCCGTGTCGACGGCAGGAAGCTATGGGAGTACGAGCTGACTGCAGAAGGACAGCTCGCCGAAGTTCACGACAAGCACAACCTTGCGTCTTCGAGCCCGGTCACCGATGGAAATCGGGTCTACGCATGGTTCGGCACCGGCCAGATTGTCGCGCTGGAGATGACGGGAAAACTCTTATGGTCCCGCCACCTCGGCCGCGACTACGCCCCGTTCGACATCAACTGGGGTCACAGCTCGTCTCCCGCGCTCTTCAACGACTCGCTCATCCTGCTCTGCTATCACGAGCCGACGGCGTATCTCGTCAACCTCGACGCAGCGACGGGCAAGACCCGATGGCGGGTGGAACGCGGCCGCGACATCAACTCCTACAGCACGCCGCTCGTCGTCCCGTCGCCTGGCGGTCCAGAGCTGATTGTGAACTCGAGCGACGGCATGAGCGGTCACAGTCCCGCGACCGGGCAACTGCTCTGGCATATCCAGGAATCAAACCGGTTTCCCATTCCAATGCCGGTCTTTCATGACGGGACGATCTACACGAGCCGTGGCTATCGCAGTGGCCCTTACATGGCGATTCGGCCGGGCGGCAAAGGCGACATCAGCAAGACACACGTGCTGTGGCGAATCGACACCGGGGCTCCTTACGTGTCGTCGCTCGTCTACCATGACGGCCTTCTGTATATGGCGGGCGACGTTGGCGTGTTGAGCGCTATCGACGCGAAAACGGGGAAGCGCATCTGGCAGGAGCGCACAGGCGGCGTTTTTACGGCCTCGCCTGTTGCCGCCGATGGAAAGATTTATCTGTTGAGCGAAGATGGCCAGACGATCGTGCTCGCGGCCGGGAAAACCCCGCGCGTGCTCGCTCGCAATCGGCTGGCGGCGCGGCAGCTCGCTTCGCCCGCGATCTCGGGCGGTCGATTGTTCATTCGAACCGATGATGCGGTGATAGCGATCGGAAAATAGGGTCAGACCCTATTTTTACGAAAAAGGTAAAAATAGGGTCTGACCCTATTTCCCGATCGCAAAGAGGCTGCGGTCGGTTCTGATGTACCAGCGGCCGTCGACCAGCGCCGGCGACGCCAGGGTGCTTTCGCCGATTCGATTCGTGCGGATCAGCTCGAAGGTGGGTCCTGCCCGCAGAACGAATGTCTCGCCCTGATCGTTGGTAAAAAACACCTTGCCATCGAAACCGATCGGCGACGCCGAGAACCCTTCGCGCTGGGCCACACCCAGACGGCCTTGCCACAGGACTTTTCCTGTGGCGGCTTCGAAAGCAGGTGACGATGCTGGCCATGTCGTTCACCGTATAGAGATAGTCGCCATACAGCAGCGGTGAGGGCACAAACGGCGAACCCTTGGGGCTCACCCATGCGAGGTGCGTGCGCGTGACGTCCCCCTTCCCTCCCGGTCGAATCGCGAGGGTCGGACCAACACGGCCGGACGAAGCGAACACGAGTCCGTGCCCGACGACAGGCGTAGGAATGACCTCGAAGGAATTCCCGTCGCAGCGCCACAGTTCTTTACCAGTATCCGGGTCGTAGGCCGTCACGGCATGTTGGCTGCTCACGACGATCTCGTCGCGATTACCGACGCGGACGGCAACGGGTGTTCCCCATCCGACGTTTGCCGAACGTGGCGTCCGCCATACCTGTTTTCCGGTCGGGGCGTCGAACGCGGCGACAAAAGCGCCTTGCCGATGATCCTGGAAGAGGATCACTCGATCTTTATAGAGAAGCGGAGAACCCGCGGGGCCGTGATAGTTGTCGATCTCGCCCACTTCACGATGCCAGACCAGCTTGCCGTTCAGATCGACGGCAACGAGACCACGGTTGCCAAACGATGCGTACACCAGCTTGCCGTCGGTGACGGGAGTCGCGGATGCATGACCGTTCTTTTGATGAACCCATCCCGGTCTCGCCCTGAGGCGCGAAGGTCTCCCACAGTTGCATTCCATCAGACCGGCGGAATGCCAGTAGCGACACCCGTCTGCCACCGTCGTACGCCGTCGTCAAAAAGATTCTGTCACCCCAGACGATCGGCGACGAATTTCCGCGCCCTCCCACAGGTTTTTTCCACGCGACATTTTCGGTTGCCGACCAGGTCTCGGGATATCCCGTGCCGTTGACGATGCCCTGTCCCGATGGTCCCCGCCACACCGGCCAGTACTTCGCACCCTCCCCCTCGACCGATACCATCCGGACGTCAGCCTGCTGTGTGCCACGGGCAGGGGGCAAGCCCTGCGCGACCGATGATCCGCGAGCCGGCGCCAGCATGAAAGCGATCAGCGCGAGCACAATTGGCAGCCGCAGTTGCTTCCACTTCTTCATGTGACCCTCGAGATAGGTAACCTTGTAAACCCGCGACGCTTCAGCGCGGCTCCGGCAATGTAGGCGCGCGGCCCGTGGCCGCAATACAGCACTACCGGATTCTCGCGCATATCTGCCGAGCGTACGCCAGCGACTGTCGATACGCCAGAACGGACGATGGATTGCGCCGGGGATATGTCCCGCGTCGAACTCCTTCTTCGAACGCACGTCCAGAACAACCGGCGCGGTCCCGTCAGCGATCTGCGCCATCAGCGATTCCGGCGAAATCTCATACATACAAGAAACGAATCAGACCCCTTGATCGGTGCTGATCACGAAACGGCGCGCTTTCATCTCGAAGCGGGGCAAGGCGCCTGGTTCGACGACCGTCAGCGGAACCGTCAGGCCAAGCGAGTCACGCAGCGCCGCTCCGAGCTTCTCAGTCACAGCCGGCACACTCCGAGTGTCGGCGCCCAGTTCGACTTCGACCGACAATTCGCGCAGCGAACCGTCCGACGTCACAGTCGCTCGATATTCGGTGACCTCACTGAAACGACGAACGATCGCCTCGACAGCCGATGGATATACGTTGACGCCTCGCACGTTGACCATGTCGTCCACGCGCGACAGGATACCGCCGTCGAGCCGCGCGAACGTTCGACCGCAACTGCAGCGGCCACCGCGCTTGATGACGACATCTCCAGTGCGATAACGAATCAGCGGACTCGCCGCGCGCCCGAGATTGGTGATGACGAGCTCGCCACGCTCGCCGTCAGACACCTCGCGGTCGCCCTCTGGCTCGAGCACTTCACAAATGTACTCGTCTTCGTTGACGTGAACCCGCCGGGCGATTCCCAGCACTCGAAGCTCACCGGCCCGACCTCGGTAAGGCCGTGGTGGTCGATGACACGTGCCCCCCAACCGCTTCTCGATGAGGTCGCGCGTCGAGGAGATGCTGCCGCCCGGTTCGCCGGCGACGATCAGCACCCGCACCGAGCCTGACTCGAGACCGGTGCTCCGGCCCGGCGCCTGGGATGCCACTTCGAGAAGCCGCAACGCGTAGGTCGGCGTGCAGCAGACTAACCGTGGGCCTCAGCGCCTCAATCATCGCGAGGCGCGCCTGGCTCGACATTCCCCCCGCCGGAATACACTGGGCACCCACCTGGCAGCCCGCTTCGAACGCCGTCCAGAAACCGAGAAACGGTCCGAACGAGAACGGAAACAAAATGCGATCGCCCGCGTCAACGCGCGCTGCGCTGTACACGGCCTTCCAGCAGTCGAGCATCCACTGCCAACTTTCGTTCGTGTCCAGCCACCTCAGCGGTTCTCCCGTCGTCGACGACGTCTGGTTGTAGCGGGTGTATCTGTCGAGCGGTTCGGTGAGATTGGTTCCCCATGGAGGCGACGTCTGCTGATCCGCAGCGAGCTCCTGTTTTGTCGTCAGCGGAAGCCTGCGAAGATCGGCCGGGAAGGTCAGCGCAGCGGGCCGAATGCCTGCAGCGTCGAATTTCCGCGTGTAAAACGGATTGCGGCCGTGAACGATCTGGATGAGCCGAAAAAGCCGGTCAGCGGACCTCGAGGCCAGCGGCATCCGGCACCTCCGCCGATCCCCGCCACGCCCATTCGAACAGCGGCCCGGCGGCGAGTGTCGTCACGAGCGTCATCAGGACCATCACGCTGAAAAACGTCGGGGTGATCAACCCGCGCTCGAGCCCGATGTTCAGGATGATCAACTCCATCAATCCTCGTGCGTTCATCAGCGCGCCAATCGCCATCGCTTCTCGATTCGGACGTCCGGCAACCCGGGACGCTCCCCAGCACGCGACACCTTTCCCAATCGATGCAATCAGAATCACGACCACCGCAAGAAGCAAAAGATCCGTTGACCAGAGCAGGCTGAAGCCGCGTGCTGAGCCCGGAATACGCGAAGAACAGCGGCACGAGCAGGGCCGTCGCAATCGGCTCGACCTGGCGCGACAATTCCGCCTTCACCAGCCCGCGCGGCATCGCCACGCCAAGCACGAAGGCACCGAAAACCGCATGAATGCCAACCATGTCGGTGAACCAGGCTCCGGCCATCAGCAGCGACAGGATTAGCGACAATTTGCCTGAAGTCAGGCGCCCTTCTCGCTCGACCGCACGCGCCCATCTTGTCCAGCGTTGGCCGCAACACGACGAGCACCACGAACGCATAGAGAGCTCCGCCCGCGATCTGCAAAGACCGCCAGACCCGCATGATTGCTGAAACTCGCGAGCACGACGGCCAGCAGACACCAGGCGATCGCATCATCGGTCGCACCGGCAACAAGGGCGAGACTGCCGAGCGCCGTACCCGCGATACCGCGTTCCTGGATGATGCGCGCGAGCACCGGAAACGCCGTGACCGACATCGCCGCGCCGAGGTAAATCACGCTCTGCCAGGTCGACACGTCCGACGCGAAGAACCTGCCATCGGCATAGATGAAACGATGCGAGCGCGATCGCCAAGCACAAACGGCGCGACGACGCCAGCCAGCGAGATCAACATCGCGCCGCGGAAAGCTGCTGTGATGAAGTCTCTCTGCAGATGCGTGCCGACGCAGAACATGTAGAGCACGAGACCCACCTGGCTGACCACCGAGATCGCGGCGAGCGATGACTGTGGAAACAAGGCATCGTGCATCGAAGGTGCGATCAAGCCCAGGAGCGAGGGCCCGAGAAGAACGCCGGCGATCATCTCGCCTACAACCCTGGGCTGCCCCGCGCGCGCGATTAGCTGCCCGACGGCCCTGCAGACGATCAGAATGACCGTGATCTGAAGAAAAAACTGGGTGACCGGTCCGTGGGCCATCAGCGCGCCACCTGAAACAGCGCATCGATTTGAGGCGGAATGTCGACCGAACGCATCGGTTCGCCGGCTTTCTTGCTCACGCACTTCACCGTGATCCTGCCGGTGGCGACACGGATATCGCCCTTCGTGATTTCACCTTGATACGTAATCGTTCGCGCATCCTTGGCGACGATACGCAAGTGAACCTCGAACTCGTCTTCGAATGTCAACGGCCGGTGATACTGAAATGAGGCTTCGACCCGCGGCCAGCCGATTCCAGAGCCGCCGGAAATGCTGACGCCCGCTTCACGCCACATCGCATGCTCGGCTTCTTCCATGTAGCGAAAGAACCAGCTGAAGTGGACGATGCCCGCCATATCGGTTTCGTGGAATTGCACGCGACGTTTCAAGCGATACTCAGATGGCATTGTTCAGCCGCGGGCGCCTCGCGCCCGCCGTTCCGCTGCCCGCGACCTCATACGAGAGGAAGAATCTCGACGATGTCGCCGATCTTGGTGCCGTCGTGAATCATCTCCGTGCGGCGGCCATACAGGGTTCTTGGCTCGCGCATCCAGAAAACACCCATCATTTCCGGGTTCGGCGTGAGCGACAGGAACAGCTTCGGCCGGCTTTCGGTACTGTACTCCGCCATCGCGCAGGAGCCTCCCGAGCGGAACGTCGTTTTTCAGGATCTGCTTTCGAATGCGGTCTGGAAATGCACCGACCTTGATTCGAATGGCTCCCATCTCCACGGGCCTGCCGGTGTATTCCTGCGCCAGCAGCACCCGGCGAAAATACCAGGGGCCGCTTGTGAAAGTGGCCAGCGGACGGAGCGCGACTCGACCGCCAAAATGGCGCTCGAGAGTGAGCGTCATGTCGGTGCGATGGACGAGCAGCGACCTGTACGGCATCGGAATTTCATCCGGATCGATCGCGCTGACCTTCGGCAGCTCGACTCCTGATCGTGCGTAGACGAAATCGAGCGGAAACAGTATTCCACTCGATCTGCTCTGGCGCCGGCTGCGCCGGCGCTCAGGTGTACCTGATGCCCGCATGTTGTGGCTGAAAGAATCGTGGCAGCAGGGAATCGACGCGGAGAAGACCTGCGCGGGTAAGCGCTACGATCTCGCTATTGGCCTCGGCGAGGAACCCTCCCTCATGCAGAGAACTGAACGGCTCCTCGAATCTCCGCAGGATGTCCACGCCATGCTTCTCTGCAAAGTACGCAGGGCGCACCTGCCCGAGTTTCAACTGCAGGACAAGCTCGCGGATGAGCCGTTCGTCCCGATCCGGACGATACGCGCGGCTTACAGGCAGGTCGCCCTGGCGGATCTTCGAGCTGTATGTCTCCCACTTGTCGAAATTCTGCATGTGGACGCCGTTGAGATGGCCGAATGACGCCACACCCAGTCCCGCCAGATCGGCGCCCTGCCAGAGTCGATCGCGGTAAATGAACTTCGTGCGATTCGGGTTCTTGACCGCGGTGTAGGCGCTTCCGATCGTGTAGCCCGCGCGCTGCAGCGCGTCGAACGCCTCGTCGACCCAGCGGCGTTTGGTCGCCCAGCTTGCCACGTGCTCCTGAAACCGCCCGGTCCCCTTCAGCACATCGCTGCTGATCTCGGTGTTGTATGGCAGCTCCATCTGATAGATCGTGACGCTGTCGGCATCGAGCTCAATGGTTTTCTGGACGCAGCGCTGCCAGTTCTCTTCGGTCTCGCCCAGCATGCCCGCGATGAGATCGATGTTGATTTGCGGGAACCCGAGTGATTGCGCGAACTGGTAGGCGCGGTACACCTCGGGAGATCGGTGGGCGCGGCCGTTCAACTCGAGAATGCGATCGTCAAAATTTTCGATCCCGAGACTGAGGCGCGTCACGCCGAGATCGCGAATCGCCGAGAGCTTGCTCTCGGTCAGCGTACCGGGCTCACACTCGAAGGTGATTTCCTCTGCCGCCGTCCACGGAGCGACGGCTGTGAGACGGGTCACAAGGCCATTGAGCTGCCGCACGGACAGGAACGAGGGGGTGCCGCCGCCGAAATAGACGAAATTCAGCGGCCTCCCGTTAATGGCGGGGTACGTGTTGTAGATCTCCCACTCCCGCGCCATTACATCGAGATATTCCTCGACTTCCTGCGCGTTCTTGTCGGTGTACACGCGGAAGTAGCAGAAGTGGCACCGCTTGCGGCAAAACGGAACGTGCAGGTACAGCCCGAGGGGAACGCGCGCCGGCGGCGAGCTGAGCGCAGGCAAGGCGTCGCGGTCGACGGCTTCGGCCGTCCAGACCGAGAAAGGCGGATAGTTGGCGACGAAGTAACTGCCGACTTCCGTCTCGCCGGCTGCAGCCGTGCGACCCTCACCCGTCAATTCAGCGTCCACAGCGCAAGCGTTTCGGCGTCCTTTACAAAGATGCGGTTGCCGGAAATCACGGGCGGCGCCCATGTCGCGCTCGTTGCAACCGTGTACGTCTTGGTGGGCGCGAATGGCTCGCCTGGTTTCGCCGGCGCGATCATGAGCTGTCCATCGTCCTTCAACACGAAGAGCAGATTCCCCGACCGCGTGATCGCCGCGTTGCCACCCTGACGCGGTTCCGACGCCCAGAGCGTTTTTCCGGTCTTCACATCCGCCCAGAAGAACTGGCCGCTGTTCAGCGGCGACATGGAAAAGATCGCATCGCCAACCAGGACGCCGTTGCTGAACGACATCGAGAGCTGCGGGTTTTCCCACGCAAGATCGGCACTCCACTTTCCCTCTTTGTTCGCGATCGTGTAGGCAGTCAGCGGTTTACCCTGGCCAGATACGATCACCGTGTTGCCGACGACCAGCGGAGTGATGGAATTTGTCGTAGAGCGCGCCTCGAACGGCACGCTCCAGAGGAGCTGTCCGTTCGCCGGGTTGACACCCACGAAGTTCTTCTGCGAGAAGAGCATCAAGTGGCGCGCACCGCCGATCTCGGCGATGATCGGCGAGCCGTAGGCCGGACCGTCCCCGGTCCAGGTCCACTTTACGGCGCCAGTGGCGGGATCGAACGCCGTCAGCGCTCCTTCGTTGTGGCCACCGACGTGCAAGATCATCTGATCGCCATCGACCAGCGGAGACATCGCCGTGTGAAACATCGGCTGAACCGCTCCGGCGGGCTTACGCCAGAGCTCCTTTCCTGTTGACGCGTCCCATGCCATGACGATGCTGCTCATGCCAAGGGTGAACAGCCGGCCGTTGGCGAACGTCGGCGTCGACTTGGGTCCCGGCCCGTGCCGTGCGGCACCGGAATTCATCGTAAAGGGCGCCTCGTAGGTTTTCTCCCAGATTACCTTGCCCGATTCGGCATCGATGGCACGCATCACCTCGTTCTCGCCCTGGCGAGAAAACTGGTAGAGACGGCTGCCGACAACGATGGGCGTGGAATACCCCACCCCGACCGTTATCTTCCAGCGCTGGGTCAACATTTCAGGCCAGGCTTTGGGCTCGGTAAAGCCCGCGAGCGTGCCATCGCGGCGCGGCCCGCGCCATTGAGGCCAGTCGGTCCCCGGATTTTGAGCCGCCGTGACGGCGGAGAACACTGCAAACGCGATAAACCCGACACAGGCATTTTTGAGGTTCATGATCGCTCCAAGTCACGTCCGGCTATGGCCGGACACTACGTAATACGTTCATTCCGTTCGCAGCGCTGACAACAACGGCGAACGCAGCGCTGCCGCCGTGGCCCCCACCGATGCCAGCAGGCCCGTCACCACGACACCGACCAGCAACAGCGCAAGAGTCGGACCAGGCAGGCGCCCGCCGCGATCGAACAATGTCGGCGCGATCGCCAACAGCGCACAGCCGACGCCCACCAGGAGGCCGCACATCAGGAGCAGGACGTTCTCTGCCAGGACCATCGCGAAGAAATCTGCTCTCCGGTAGCCAAGTGCGCGCAGCAATGCCAGCTCCCGCCGCCGTTCGAGTACATTCCGCAGAAGCACCGCACCCAAACCGAGAGTACCCAGCACCAGTCCCAATCCGCCAAGCGTTTGAAACGTCGAGAGATAAGTATATTCAACGCGGTGAAAGCCCGCGAGCCGTTCCGATGTCGACGCGACGTCGCCTCCAAAATCGGCCAATGTTGTCTCCAGCAATTGCGTGATATCGGCGGCTCGGGCCGGCGGTGCATCGATGAGGAAAAAGCGGTAACCCTCCCATTCGGGAAACGCACGCACGAACGGACCCTCGGCCATGATCAGCTCGCCCTGAAAAATGCTGTCAGACAGCGCGGCCACAAGCCGAAGGCGCACCGGACGATCGGCGGAACCGGGCAACACGACGTCTTCCCCCAGCTTCATGTGCAGGACATAGGTCATCGAGTTTGCATCGGTGATGACTGGAATGGCGTCGTCTGAGAACCGGCGATTGAGCAACAGCCACGGGTTTGTTCTCTCCTCCGAGGTCTCGGCAAGGGAACTTTGAAAAGCAAACCGGCCGCCGCGTATGAACTCGGGTGACGCCGAGAGAATGCGGGGATTCCTTGGTTGATAGAGATTCAGGCAGCTCGTGTCGTCCCCCGGACGCACCCGGAACCGCTCGAACCTTACGTCGCGCAGCGCCCCCTCAGCGGGCAGATTGATCGCATCGCGGGCGGCGGCGTTATTGAGATCGTGAACGATGGGCAAGAGCGATTCGAGCAGAAGCGGATAACCTCCAGCGCCCGAGTGCCGTTCGACGAGCGCAGCTGCGTCATCGCGTTTGAATGCTTCTACGGCGAAGATGACGAATGTCGCAAACGCGATGAGCGCCATGCAGAGCACGCTCCGGGCTGGCCGATACGTCGCATTACGGATGCCCAGCCGTGAAACCGGCCATACGCCGTGCCCGCGAAGACGGCCCCACCTGCCGCTCCGGAGCCAGACGCTCGCAACACAGAGCATCGCGACGAGCGACGCTCCCCCTGCGCCAAAGAATCCGGCAACGCGCCCTATACCGCCCAGCATCGCCGCGATGACCAAGGCGAGCGCAAGCCCGCCAAACCCAATGGCTGAGAAAAGGGGGCGGGAAAAATGCACCCGGCCCCTTTTCTCATCACTTTTCTCCCCCATCAGCAGGCTGCGGCTCGACGTGTGCGCCAGTGACCGAAGCGACCACCAGATGGACGCGACGGCAATGAGAACGACAGATGCCGCCCCGGAAATCAGAGAAGCCGGATCGAATTGAAGGGTCAACGCCGTCGTGCCGACAGCATCAATCCACCACGTCCGCAGGGCCAGCATGATCAGCCACGCGTACCCGACGGCGGCCCCCATACCGATGACCCCGCCGATGAGGGCGAGCACGACCGCTTCGGCGGCAAACTGCCGGTGTATTTCGCCCTGAGAAAAACCGACTGCTTGTAACAGACCGATTTCCTGAAGCCGTTGCTCAATGCCCAGCTTGAAGAACAATGCTCCGAGAAGGAGCGCCGAAACGACGAGAAAGGTGCTGAAGTACGTGAAGTACTCGCCAAAGTCCGTCGAACCTTCAGACGCAGCCAGGCTTTGTCCGCGGACGTCGATCACGGAAAATCCGAGCGACAACGGATCCAGCTCCGCTCGTAGAGCCGCTCGATATCTCTCGAGGCCCTCCTCGAGCGGCACATCCCCGGGCAGCATGACGCGCAATGCGGTCACACCACCGTGGCGCGATCGCCACAGCGACTGCCCGCGTTCGATCGGAATGAACGCCTTCGGTGTCGTCCGATGACGCTCCCAGTACTCTTCATCAGCGGGGCGAACTCGCTTCAAGTCGATAGGAAAAGGCGGATCCCAGTCCGCGAGACGATCGGAATCGGTGATGCCCGGATATTCAGGAACGAGATTGCGGTCAGCTGCCGTGCCACTTATAGGAACGATTCCGGCAATGACGAACGATGCCTGACGTGTGGCGAGACGTCCTTCTGTTTCCCACACGTAATAGTCAATCGACACCGGTTCGCCAACCGATGCACCAAGATCCTTTGCCGCCCACTCGTTGAGGAGGATGGCCTCGGTCTCCGGGCTGGCTTCAGGCCCAGGGAAGCCCGCCGCTCGAAGATCGAGAGCGGTGATGACAGAATACGGGATTTCTCGATCACCAGATCGGATTGAGTTGGCGAGGTAGGTCAGCGTCGGAATCACCGCCATTCCTGCACGCTTTGCGGCGCTCGTCCCTGCCCTCGCCAGTTCGTCACTGAGAATGGTGCTTTGGCTTTGAAGCGCGATTTGATTCTGTTCGGTCAACGCGCGAAGCTGCAGGCCAAGATCGTCGATCGCCGCCGACTCGCGCAGGCGACCTTCGACAGTTGCGACGTCGCCGCCGGTAAGGACTGCCGCGTTCACCCGGTCTGGCTGCTCGAGCACCTGCTGCAGCCGGCCGAGCGGCACGAAGATCGCTCGAACCGAACCTTGCTGCGGGCGAAGGGAGAACTCACCAAGCCGGTCCCGGCCGAGCACGTCCCGCACTGTCAATCTCACGGAACGTCCGACGTCCTCTTTCCTGCCGTGAAGCGATTCGGTCGGAATGTTGGACGCACTTTCAACACGGAGCACAACCGAACGGCCTGATGCCGATGAAAGTTCTGCGGCAAGCCCCTCGCTCAGCATCGCCTCGACCCGAGCTCAAACCGGCAACATCGAGGCCGTGGAACCGCCAGAAGCGCTCGTCCACGCCATACACCTGGACGCGCGACGCACGGCGGCCGCTTTCCTGGTCGGTCACGAGGCCTTCGAGCACGATGAGCGGCGCGGCCCGATCGAATGAAGACACCAGCCGGTCGCGGAAGAATCCCGGCGACAGGACGACGCGGTCGGCACGACCCAGACGCTGCAAGGCCAGGTCGCGAAGGCTCGCGCGCACCGATACTCCTACGGTCAGCGCCCCGGCGAGCACCGCCACCGCGACGGCAACGCCTGCGATAACGGCCAGGTGAACCCGCCAGTAATGAGCGAGACTGCGCCGAAGAAGCGTCATCGAGCGCATCTGCATCAGCCCAGACGCTGCAGCCTGCGATCGGTCAGCTCGAACCTGATTGGAAAGCGGCTTGCGAGCGCCGTGCTATGTGTCACGACGATGAGAATTGCGGTCTGTTTCCGCTGCAACTCGAAGAGCATCGACGCGACCGTGTCCGCCGCCTTCCGGTCGAGATTGCCCGTGGGCTCATCACACAGCAACAGCCTGGGACCCCTCACGAGCGCACGTGCCAGAGCAACACGCTGCTTTTCGCCTCCGGAGAGTTGACCGGGAAGATGCGCGATCCGGTGAGAAAGGCCGACTTGATCGACCAGGGATCGTGCGTGCGCCTCGATTCCATTATCGGTTGTGCCGACAAGCGTCGGCACGAGCACGTTCTCGAGGACGGTGCATTGCGGCAACAGGCAGTGATCCTGGAAGACAAATCCGACCTGCTTGTTGCGGAATGCTGCGAGACTTCGAGGCGGCAGCGCGAAGGGATTGATACTGTCCAGCGTCACGGTGCCGGCCGTCGGCGGCTCGAGCGCTCCGAGAATGTACAGAAGCGTGCTTTTGCCGCTGCCCGACGGGCCCATGATGGCCGCCGCGTCGCCGGGCGCGAGGGTCATCGACACATCCGACAGGACCATCACGTCTCCGTCCGGCGAAGGATACGATTTGGCGACGTTGCTGACCGTCAGCACATTGACCTCTGGTACGACTTCCAGCATGCGGTCTGCCGATCGCCCGACACTGTAGTGCTGCCGCACACCCTCGAAACCCCGCTCGCCAAGCTCCGCGCGGAGAACTGGATCCTTCGAGAGACGATAGATTCCCTTGGCGAGGCTTTCTGTGTCGCCAGGGTCGACCAGCACACCGCCCGGTGCTCTGGCGAGGATCTCGGGGAACGCCCCATGGCGAGGCTGTACGACGGGCACGCCGCACGCCATCGCTTCGAGAAGAAACAGTCCCTTGGGTTCGACGTAAGCCGTCGGCACCGAAAACACGTCAAGGCTTCTCAGAAAGTCAATCTTCTTCGCGCGATCCAGCGCTCCACGGTAGTGAAACTCCTCGCCAAACCCGGCACTGGTCAGGTGTCGCGCGGCATCCTTGAGATAGGTCGCCTGGTCGGGTGCCATATAGCCGGCGATCTCAAGCCGCGCACCTTCGACGCCAGGCATCCGGCGAAACTTCACATAGGCGTCGCACAACGCCACCAGTCCTTTTTCCGGCGCAATCCTGGCAAGATATCCAACCGTAAACGGACGCGTGGTCGTCTCCCGGCGACGCTCGAATCCATCGAGGGTGATTCCGAGCGGCACGACGTCGATCTTCCCGGACGGGATACCAAGATATCCGGCCATGAACTCCGCATAGTAGTCACTGACGGCCGTGAAACGGTCGACGTGGCGGGCGTGCTCTCGAATCAACGCGAGCGCTTCGTCTCGATGCCGCTTGTGAAGCGCGTCGAGAAACAGATCTTCGCCCTGCAGTGTGCAGTGAATCGGCCTTTTCAGCTCACGCCGCAGTGGGGGCGCCAGGCTCGCGAGCAGCGCATTCGGCAGCTGAATGACCTCGGGCGGCGGCTCGCTTGCGAGCCATTCGAGCAGCTTCTCGAACTCCCTGCGCTGGAAGCCATCCTCGCCCTTGAGCATCGAGATGGTCATCTCCCCCAGAGATCGCGGATCGGTTGTAATCGATCCGGACGAAGCGGCCTTGATGAGCCACGGCGCGTCGAGCAGCTTGTCCAGCAGGCGCGGCGCCCAGCGGAACAAACGCGCCCGTTGCTGCAGGTAAACGCTGATACCCCCGAAGAACACGCGCGGCTCGCTGACATTGGGTTCATCAGTCAGCGTGGGCGTATAAAGAGGCACGAGCAGGACATCATGGCCCCGAGCCTTCAACTCGGCTGCCAGCGCGTTGTCCCGCAGGCAGCTGCCGCAGTACATCCCCGCCGCGCCCGCCGTGACAAAGAGAATTTTCATGAACGGCTCGTTCCACCCGCAGCCTGTCGAAGGCCGGGACCTCGCCCCGTTTCCGCTAAGCAGGCGCCATCTGCAGTGCTCGCGGCCGATAGAGAAAATCGACTATGTTGCCTTCGTGCGGTTGAAGCCAGTTGAGTCGAATCGTCGGTACGGCGCCGAAGTTCAGCCGATCGATGTGCGTGGCGTCGAGGAACGCCCTGCGGAGCCCGGGTTTTTCCGTGATCGCCGTGCAGACCAGCGTCGGCCCCATCGCCTCGAGCATTCGCGACTCCGGGCACTCCACCACCGTCACGAATGGAAACATGTACTCCTTCGACGCAATGGCTGCCTCAGGCGATTCGGCATGGACGACGGTGGGCAGCAGGTACTCGGCGCGGCCGTTTTTGACGACTCGCGGCGTGTCCCGATATCTGGCAGTGTAATCGGTCACTCCCGACGCTCTCAGATCGACGTCGATTGACTGCGATATGGCGTCGGCCACACCTGGCACCGTGAACGCCGCCAGGCTTGCATTGGGGTCGTCGGGAGGGAGCGCCTCGATTGGCGCCAGCCGCCTGGCAAGCGCATCAGCGATCTCACGACCGTGACGACTCGCCCAGATGCCGGAACAGTTGATGCAGCCGCGGCCGCTGTTCAGGAACACGCTGTCGACCATCATGTCGAGATAACGTTCCCAGTCGTCAACGCAGTCGTCGCCGAACACGATCTTGGAGAACCCAGGGCCGTGCACCTGCACGCGCGGATCGCCTTTGTATCGTTCGACCGTTGGCGTGCCGCCGAAGATCAAACTGCGTCCGCATGCGGCAAGGACCGCGGCACCGACTTCCGCTTCGCCCGGATAGATCGAAATCGCTTCTCGCGGGATGCCCGCCTGAAAGAACGCTTCGGCCACGCGGTATGGCGTCCACGGCTCCTGCGGCCCCGGCTTGAGGACCAGTCCGATCTGCATCGGAATGATCGGCAACCATAAGGTGTGCACTCCGGGAGAGTTCGATGGCAGCACGAGCCCCAGCACGGGGCTGTGCGCCTGGTAGCTGATCGGCACGCCGCTCTCTTCTCCGTAGCCGGTCGTCAGGACGTTCAGGTCCAACCCGCGTGTGAGCGATCGCAGAATGCTCCCCATCTCGCGGAGGACGAACTGGTTCTTCTTCATGTTCGCCCGGCACAGCGCTTCGGGCAGGCCGGTGCTCGCCGACTGTTGCCGGGCGAAATCGTCAGGTGTCTGAGAACCATCGCCGAGCGGGAGCTCTGCGTTCATGTAGAGATCCCCGGCAACCTTCATCCGCTCGATCAGCTCGCCCACAGGAATCTTCCGGAGCGCGTCGCGCGCATTTCCCGCCTTGCGCATGTCGCGCTGAATCATCCCGGCATTCGCACGGCTGACTTTGGCAATGGGCTCGCCTGTGAGGAAATGCACGACCTCATCGGTATCCATGCTCGAGTAAGGCTGGCCCCATCTCAGTATCGGAATCGTGACCATGTTTTCAGGTTCCAGGTTCTGGGTTCTGTGGTGCTGGGTTCAAGTTCCGGGTTCCGGGTTCCAGTTCCGGGTTCAGGTTCAGGGTTCTGAGTTCAAGTCCTGGTTCCGAGTGCGGGTTCAAGTTCGGTTTCCGGACCCTAGAACCCCGGAACCCAGAACCACAGAACCCAGAACCACAGAACCCAGCACCAAGAACCGCTCTAGTACACCCCCACCGTCGTCGTGGCCGCGAAACCCCGAAACGGGCGCACGCCGCTGACGCCGTCCCAGGGATATTTCTCGTGCGGCCGCTCCCGCTCGCCTTCGTCACGCTCGAGAAATCCCGGCACGAAAAACTCCCTGGTCAGCGTGGTCAACTTCACACGGCCGGTCTGACCGTAATCGACGAGCTTCTTCGGATCGTCGAAGCCGACCACCTCGATGACCGCACGTGGCTGAGGAGCGTGATACGTGATCTTGTAATCATTCTCAGGGCCGGACGGCGCGCTCGCGGCCAGCCCCATCAGCGTGTTGCCATAGGTCGGCGTCATATAGGCACCGTCCAGCAGTTCCTCGTGCGCGAAGCGGTTCCACTGCGGCGTGAATTCGGTCCCGCCGGAAAAGATCCCCCTGATGCCCGCCCGTCGAATCGTCGTTCCCATCGATTCGAGGCGAAGCGCCACTGCCTCGAGCAGCTTCGGTGTCGTGAACATGCAGGCGATGTCGTGGCCGGCTTGAAGGATGGTCACCGCCTGTTCGATGACGTGGCTCTTGTAGGCCTCCAGATGATCCATCCAGCCCTTCTTGATCAGCTTGATCACCCAGCGCGGATCGAGATCGACGCAGAAACAGATCCCACCGCGATACTGCGCGAGATGCTCGACCGAAAGACGCAGCCGTCGAGGGCCTGAAGGACCGAGCATGAGCCAGTTGGCGCCTTTCGGAAAATGCTCGTCCGGAAGCGTTTCGCTGAAGAGCTCGTAATCGGTTCGGAAGTCGTCAAACGCCACGCGTGTTTTCGGGATGCCTGTCGTCCCGCCGGTTTCGAATACGTAGACCGGTTTGCCGGCGAAGGCCTTCGGTACCCAGCGTTGAACGGGTCCGCCTCTCAGCCATTCATCCTCGAACGGCGGGAACCGGGAGAGATCGGCAAAGCCGTGGATCGCATCGCGAGGATCCCAATCCAGCTTTCTCGCGTAATCCAGCCAGAACGGCGAGCCCGTTGCCGGGTCGAAATGCCACGACACGATTTCCCGTACGTGCGCGTCGAGCGCAGCTCGCGCCCTTTCCGTGTCTCCACTCATACCCGCGTAGTATATTCGCACCGACTTTCCGCATGAGGAGATCGCTCGCCGTGGCACTTGTCGGAATGCTGTACGTGCTGCACCAGGACGTCTGGTTCTGGTATGACGCCCGCCCCCTGGTGTTCGGGTTCCTTCCCGTGGGCCTCTTCTATCACGCAGCATTCACGATCGCCTGCTCCGGTGTTCTCTGGCTGCTCGTCACGACAGCGTGGCCGGATCACCTCGAAAAATGACCGCGGCCCTGGTCGTCTTTGCGTATCTCGCCGTTGTCCTTTACATCGGCATCTTCGCCTTTCGCCACTCGTCAGGAAGGACGGACGCCGAAGACTACTTCCTCGCGGGCCGCTCGCTCGGACCCACCGTATTTCTGCTTTCGCTGTTCGGCACCAACATGACGGCGTTCTCCATCCTGGGTGCGTCCGGGCATGCCTTCGCCAACGGAATCGTGACGTACGGGCTGATGGCTTCCTCTTCGGCCCTGATCATTCCCGTCTGTCTTTTCGCCCTCGGAACGCGGCTTTGGGCGCTCGGAAGACGCAATCGCTTCATGACGCCGGTGCAGATGTTCCGCGATCGGTGGGAATGCCGCCACATTGGCACCGTCATCTTCGTGGTCCAGGCCGTTCTGCTGGTTCCCTACATCATCATCGCGGTCATGGGCGGCGGTACGGTCCTCGGCGCAATCACCGACGGGTTCATTCCGTATTGGCTCGGAGGCGCCATCGTCTCTTCGGTCGTCATGGGATACGTCTTCCTTGGCGGCATGCGCGGCACCGCGTGGGTCAACGCCCTGCAAACCACGCTGTTCCTGCTGTTCGGGACGATCGCGCTCTTCGTCATAGGCGCCGGCATGGGCGGATTTCGGGACGCCATGGAGGCGCTGCTCGCCTCTCCTGCCACCTCGCCGCTGCTGACGCGTGAGCGTATCTCGCCGCTCTATTTCCTCAGCTACACGTTCATTCCGCTCTCGTCCATCGCATTTCCCCACATCTGTATTTTCTGCCTGACGGCGAGAAGCCTCACACATTTCAAGAAGACGGTCGTCCTGTATCCGATTTGCATGCTCCTGATCTGGATGCCGTCGGTATTTCTCGGCGTGATCGCGAACCAGGCCCGATCGATCCCGGCGATCGAGTCGAAGCTCGACGCACGAGCCCTCCTCGCTGCGCCCGATTCATCACTGACGCCGGAGGCCCGAGCCGGACTTCGGGCTCGAGCGGCAGGAGACGACGTCATTTTGAGGCTGGTCGACGGCTATGCGCCCTTGTGGCTCGCCGCCCTGCTGGGCGCGGCGGTGATGGCGGCCGTGATGGCAAGCGACTCGCAGATTCTTGCGCTGTCGACGATGTTCACCGAGGACATCTTCGCGTTTTATCAAGGCACGGCGAAATTCGGCCACGCAATGCAGGTCGCGACCGGTCGAATTTTCGTCGTCGTGGTCACTGCGATTGCTTACCTCATCGCACTGCAGACCCCGCAGTCGATTTTCGATGTCGCCACCCAGTACGCGTTCGCGGGCTATTCCGCGCTCGTTCCGTTGCTCGTCGCGGCGCTGTTCTGGAAGCACAGCACGCGCTGGGGCGCGCTGGCGAGCACGCTTTGGACGGCAGGCGCCGTGGCTGCCATCGCCTTCATTCAAACGGTCATCCCGGCGCCACCTCCGGGAACGAGCATCGCGATCTGGACGCTGGGCAATTCGACGATCATCACGCGGGGCGCTGCCGGCACTTTCGTGCTCGGCCTGCTTCCAGTGGTCCCGATGACCCTGATCTCGGCGCTGCTGATGGTTGCCGTGTCGCTCGCCACGAAGGCGTTCGCCACACCCTCCGAGCAAACACTGGAACGGTATTTCGGGAACGGACCGTCCACAACGGTATGATTGGCCATCCATGACATCGCAAATCGAACCCCGATCACGGTTGACGACCGTGCAGTGGCTGATCTGCGCCATTGCCGCCATTGGTTTTGCGTTCGACATTTACGAAATCCTGATGTTGCCGCTGATCGTGCGACCTGCACTGCTGGAACTGTCCGGCGCCGTTCCAGGCTCTCCGGAGTTTCAGATGTGGGTGGGTCGCCTTTTCTACATTCCTGCGTTTGCCGGCGGCATTTTCGGGCTCGTTGGCGGCTATCTCACCGACCGGCTGGGCCGGCGGCGGGTGTTGACCTACAGCATCCTGATATACGCCATCGCCGCGTTCTCATCCGGCTTCTCGACGTCGATAGAGATGCTGCTGGTTCTGCGATGCTTCGTGTTCATCGGCGTCTGCGTCGAATTCGTCGCCGCGGTCGCATGGCTCGCGGAACTGTTTCCGGAAGCGAAGCGACGCGAGAAGGTACTGGGGTACACGCAGGCGTTCTCGTCGCTCGGCGGTATTCTGGTCGCAACGGCGAATGGACTGTGCGTCGCGTACGCCACACGTTTTCCCGCCATCGCGGGGTTCGGGTTGGACATTGCCGATCCGCACGCCCCCTGGCGCTACACACTCATGTCCGGTGTGCTGCCCGCCATTCCGCTCATCCTGATCCGTCCCTTCCTGCCGGAGTCGCCATCGTGGGCGCAGAAGAAAGCGGCGGGCACGCTCGGTCGCCCGAGCATTGCTGCAATCTTCTCCCCTGAACTGCGCCGCACGACGATTGTCACGACCATCATGTTTGCCTGCGCATACGGCGCGGCATTCGGCGCTATCCAGCAAGTTCAACAGATCGTGCCCGGTCTGCCCGACGTGCGGCAGACGACACAGGGGCTACCTCCCGCTCGAGCCGGCCTTATCACGCAGGAAATCGCAGCGAACGTGACAAAGGTCCAGGAGATCGGAGGCCTTGCAGGGCGGGTTGCGCTCGCAGCGCTAGCGATTGTCATCGTCAGCCGGCGAAAGCTGATCAGGGCGTTCCAGATTCCCGGTCTGATCGTGATGCCGTTCACGTTCGCGATCGCGGCCACCACCAGTCTGACCTGGCTGTATGCCGGGATGTTTCTGGCGGGGGTTTTCACCATCGGACAATTCAGTTTCTGGGGCAATTATCTGCCTCGCATGTATCCGATCCATCTCCGGGGTACGGGCGAGAGCTTTGCCGCCAACATCGGCGGACGATTGGTGGGCACATCGTTCGCATGGGTGACTGCAACCCTCGCGGTTACAGCTGACCGTGCCTACGCACCGACGAAGATTGCGCTGGTGGCTGCGGCTGTGGGTTTCTCCGCGTATCTGGTCGGATTGATCGCGAGTTTCTGGCTGCCGGAACCGCCCAGAGAGAGTCTCCCGGACTGATGGCCAAAGCGATCATCGGCGCCCTGGCCATCGCCGCCGTTTCAACTCTGGGAGACTTCGTGTGGGCGGGGTTTGGCTTGCGCCATCGCGTCGTATATGGCCTCGCACACGGCGCTTTCCTGTTTCTCTGCATTGGGACGTATCTCGGAGTGATTGAACGTTCAGTGATACGGGGCGCCATCGCCGGCGGGCTCATCGGTTTGACGGCAGCAGCGAGCTTTTATCTGCTGGCTCCCCTCGCCGGGTACTCGGTCATGTTTGTCGTGTGGGCATTCATCTGGGTGGCTCTGGCAGCGTTGACGGGCCAGATTCTACAGATCAGGAGCCGATGGCCGTGGGGAGAGGTTGTCACACGGGGATCACTGGCGATGGTTGGATCGGGCATCGGTTTCTACCTCATCTCGGGTATCTGGCGGCCGTTCAATCCGAGAGGCTGGGACTACGCTCTGCACTTTGTGAGCTGGACTGCCGCGTATCTGCCGGGGTTTCTGGCGCTGCTCGCAAAGTTTCGCCACGCTGCTGGCAGTTGACAGACGCTGCCGCCTCGTGCAGCCACGGCAGCTTCTCCCTCAAATCCACATTTACGATCTCGACCCGAGTGCCCTCCTCGAATTCAGCACTCTGTTTTCAAGCCGGATTCGCCATCCAAGGATAAGAAGATTCAGCGCCGAGAAGATGAAGGCGCTACTCACTTGTCCGAAGACGAGCGGAAAGACTGCCATTTCGAGGGCGACGATAAGATAGTTCGGGTGGTTCAGGAATCGATACGGGCCGCGGCGGACCAGCGGCTCTCCCGGGATGGTAATAATGCGGGTCGTCCAATAGCGACCCAACGTGGCGATGACCCAGACGCGCAACAACTGCAGCACCAGAAATACCCACAGTGGGACCCAGCGAACCCTGGAATCGCGCTGAATTCCCAGCCACACGGCGATGAGCCAGAGGACGTGGAGCAGCACCATGATGGGATAGTGCCCCCGCCCTGACTCGATTGCGCCCAGTTCCTTGAGAAGTCTGGTATTGCGGCGCGCGTAGGCGAGCTCACCCAGACGCTGCGCGACGACCAGCCATACGATCGCCTGCGAGAGGTTCATGAGGATTGCAGCGCCGGCGCGCGATCAGCTCCATCGCAGCAGAAGCAGTTCCGAGCTGAAGCCGGGGCCGAAAGCCGCTGCGAGACCATAGTCACCAGACTTCATGCGCCGTCCGCTCAGCCAGGCGTGAAGGATGAACAGGATCGTGGCACTCGAAAGGTTGCCGTACTCCGCCAGTACCTCCCACGACAATTCCGTGTCACAGCGACACAAGCCGAGCTCCTGTTCCACGTACGACAAAAGCTTCTGGCCTCCCGGATGCAGGATGTAGGCGGCGATATTCTCCCGTGTGAGGGACGACCGTCGCAAGAAATCATCGGCGAGCGCTCGAATCCTCTCCCGGATCATCTGGGGAACGTCCTTCGACAGCACGATGTGAAACCCATCGTCGCGCAAGTCGAACCCCATGGCATCGAGCGAGTCGGGAAACGTATAGGTTTCGGCATCGACAATCGCGGGACCGCTGACCGACCGCCCCGTCACAATCGCCGCCGCGGCGCCATCGCCGAACAGCACACTGGAAATCAAGTTCGCCTGCGAGCTGTCCCTGCCCTGGAACGTCAGCGTCGGCAGCTCGACCGAAACGATCAGCACGGTCCGTCCGGGGAACGCGCTTCAGAAACTCCCACGCCTGCGTCAGCGCCATTGCGCCTGCGGCACAACCCAGCTCGGTGAGCGGCAGGCGGCGCACGTTCGACCGGAAGCCCATCAGGTTGATGAGGTGCGCGTCGAGCGAAGGAATCATGAATCCCGTGCAGGACACCGTAATGATCAGATCGACGTCTGAAGGCGTCATCCCCGCCGCCGAAAGACATTCCTCGGCTGCCTGTCGACCCAGCGCGATGGCGTGCTGTTGATATTCGGCGCTCGTCTGTTCGAGCGACCGGCGCGTGACGATGTACTCCACGGGAAAGATGGCGTGTCGTCTGGCGCACTTGCGCGTTGTCCACGATCGTCATCATCGCGTCGAGTCGGCGCTCGCCGATATCGAACACCTTACGGATGTACGTCTTTACCTCGTCGCGCGTCAGGAGATGAGGAGGAACGGCCGTGGCCGTCGCCGCGATCGTTGCAGACGGGTTGCGGCTACTCTCGTCGCGACGCATTGAGGGATCTCCCGCGATCCTAGCATTGTTCAGCACGCGTAGTAGTGGCAGTCGCCCGCGACAGCGATGAGGGAGCGAACGACCGACGGCGCTATCGAAGCGGCCACGACGCCCGCCCCCAGAGCGACCGGAGAATCGACAATGCGGCGCAGGGTTCGATTCAGGCGCCACTTCCACGCAAAAGCGTCGTGCCGCCGGCGAGCGAGCGCGACGTGACCGTCGGCATTGCCTGACTCGAGCATCTGGAGCGCGATCTCCGCAGCGATCTCGGCGCCGCGCAGCGCGAACCGCAAGCCATCACCCGTGACCGGATCGACGAATCCAGCAGCGTCTCCCGCGAGCAGCAAGCCGGGGAGCCCGGCGCCCTGCACATCGACCGCCAGTGGCCCAAGCACCGAGGGAGGTGCCACCATGCGCGCTCCGGCAAAGCGCTCGCGCAGAAGAAGGTCTCGATCGATCGCAGCGCGGAGGGTCCGCTCCGGATTCCTCATTTCACCTAGATGAGCCCGCGATCCGACATAGCACGCGTTGGTCAGTCCGCCGGCAAGCGGCGCGACTCCCAGATATTCGCCGGCGCGAACGTGCATCTCGCCGAGCGCTGAGCTGCCGGCAACGCCGTCGAAATAACCGCCGATTGCCCAGCGGCGCGGTCTCAGCGGGTGTCTGGCCAGCCCTAACGCGAAGGCAAGCGCCGAGCGCCGCCCATCGGCCGCAATCGTCACCCGTGCCTTCAAGGCCGTGCTCGCGCCCGTGCGGGATCTCACGCGCACGCCTTTCACCAGGACACCCGGGGCCTGGGACCGCGACTCGAGGAGGGGCCCGTCGACGACGACCCGATCCTCGAACTGCGCCCCCGCGCTGACCGCCTCCTCCAGCAACAACCGATCGAAATCACGCCGCATCAGGTCCGAGACCGCGCAGCGACCCCGGATAACGTCCCTCGACGCGGGCATTTCGCGGTCCCGTCAACAGCATTCCGTCGATGGGATGCCCGTGCGTCTCGATCGGATTCGACACGTGCAATCGCCGAAGCACGGCTTGCGCACCTGGACTGACGCTATCGCCACACAGTTTGCTTCGCGGGAACGACGCGCGATCCACGATAAGCACTCGCGCTCCACCGCGCGCGAGGACAATCGCAGCGACCGTCCCTGCAGGGCCTGCCCCGGCAATGAGAACGTCCCACATCAAGTCAGGCTCAAGAGTTGTCCTCGCTATTTCCTTGTGGCTTGCCGCCCCAGATCGCTGTAATCGGGCATATGGGCCTTCAACCCGCGGGTTGACGTGTTTTTCGAATACCCGGCGACGAGCTGATCGTTCCAGTGATCGATCGAGAAATCGAATGGATCGCTGGGGTCCTCGTCAACCAGCTCGAGATCGGTTTCTGTCATCATGAGCTTGCCGAAACGGAGATCGCCGCCGCGCCAGTAAATGTAGTTTTTCGACACGGCGGGGGGCGACAGCCTGCGGCGCTGGCCGTCTCCGAACGTTTGCAGCAGGGCGTTATCGGCTATTCGGACAGACGTGACTTTGCCGCGAATCAGCGGTGGCGGTACCAATTGCTCCGGGTCCAGGATGAGGTCGTTGTCGTCTACGGTCACCCCGTGACCAGGCTTCACTTTCAGAAGGTCGTCCATCTCGATACCGAATACTCTCATGAGGGGCGTCACCGGAACTCCGAAGCCGCGTACTTTGGATGCGTGGACTCTGATGCGTCCATCAGGTGTCGAGTCGATATGCCCCTTCACATCAAAGGGCACATCAATGCCCTTGTCGAGGACACCACGCTGGCGCAGCTGTCGTTCCTCATCTATTGACAGTTGAACCCTTTCGACGTTGGACTGGCCATGACCCAGCGTTCGCGACATCAGCGCGTTGAGCGATGCCATCGTCAGAGCGATCTCCCCTGAATCGATCGCCACGACGTACGAATGCTTGTCATCGAGATACGGCATCTCCGCCCGGCCGGCCGGCACAAATCGGCCCCTCAAGTGCCGAATGCGCAACGTGATGTCGCTGGTGACATGAAGATCCACGTTGCTCATTTCCACCTCGACGGGCTTGCGGCCCCGATGGTCAGAGGTGGGGGATGGGAGCCGTTCGCTTGCGGCCGGCGCCTGGGAGCACGACAGCATCAAGAGTGCCGCAAGTGACAGGTAGAGGCGCACATCCTTGGACAGTTGCAGACATTATGCCGGGCAGCTTCGGAGCGTTCCCGGCAGTAGATCGACGTGTTGCTGGCAGAGATTTCGAAAAGTGAAACAGATTTCGCTCGAAGTAATCCAGATGACAGGGCGGGCAAGTGCCAGTTGACGCTTTGACCGTTGGTACTCTGAGCTCTCGCAGTTTGAGATCTTTGCTGGTCAGGTCGACTCCGCTCGGCGGGCGATGGGCAGTCGGACCGCCTGTAGGTCCTGCTGCCCTGACTTCGGAGGGCTTCAGCTTGCCGCTGATCTCGTGGCCGCGCGCTCTCCGCGACGGGCGCGGCGATATCGCGCGAATACGGCCGCGTCTCCTTCCAACCCCATCGCTGACTTCAGTGTCGTTCCGGCAAACGTATGCTTCATCATCGATACGCAGTGCCTGAGCACGAACAGCGGGCTGTGCAGGAAGGCAGCCGGCAGGTGCTTGAGCTTGATCCATCGCTCGGCCCGCCAGCGAAGGCGTTCGACTTCCTCTGGTGAGACGTGCTGGCACTTCACGACGGAGGTAGTGCCGTCATAGTGTGCAACGTCCTCGTCGAGGATCAGCCCTTCGTCGCGAAATTGCCGGGTCATCGGTGTGCGTGGGTACGGCGTCGGATGTTGAATATAGGGCCAATCGACGTACCGCCTGGCAAAGGCCAGGTTGGCTTCGATGGACTCACGCGTGTCATCGGGGTTGCCCACGATGAGGCCGCCGACCACGAACATGCCGTGGCGATGGAGATGTGTGATCGCTTCGATTGTGGCATTCCCGACAGTACGGCCGTGCTCTCGCCTGCTGTTCTTTGCCCGGGCATTCAGGAAATCGAGATCAGCATCGAGAATGTTCTCGATGCCGAGAAACACGTACCTGAATCCGGCGCGTCTCATCAGAGGCGCCAGCCTCGCGCCGTGGTGAGCCAGAGGCGAAGTCATTGCCTGCACGATGTATTCGACCCGATTCAAGCCTTCCGCGATAATCGCTTCACACAACGCTTCGAACCGGTGCACGTCGAGCGTGATGTTGTCGTCGACGAGAAAGATCGCGCGTGCGCCCATGTCGCGCGCGTCGGCGATGTCCGCGAGGACCCGCTCGATGGGGTACGCGTGAAAGTTCCGGCCGCGCATTTCAATGATCGAGCAGAAGCTGCAATCGAAGGTACATCCGCGCGACGTCTCGACCACATCGACCGGACGTCCAAGAAGCGTGTATCCCTCGAGGACACGCGCCCGGCGGTTCGGCAAGCGAAGCGGCTGGGCCGCAAGCGGCACGATCTCCCGGTTCGGACCGTGAACCCACCCAGCCGCCGTCCTGAATGAGAGGCCGGCGATTGGTTGAGCCGGCCCGCCGGTCTCGATCTGCCGAAGCAACGCCGAGAACGTATGCTCCCCCTCCCCGCGGACGAGAAAATCAATTTCCCTGCACGGCTGATAGGACTCAGGGGCAAGACTCGGATCGTACCCACCTGCGACGATGCGGGCGGTCGGGCGGAGCCGCCGGATGAGTCCCGCGATTGCCAAGGCCGTGGACCGCTGGAACGTCATGACTGACAAGCCCACCACATCGGGCTGGAACTGGTTCACCAGGCGTTCGATCGCCGATCGGACATGAGTGCGAACGAGGATGAGATCGGCAATCGCCACTTTATGATGCGGATCAACGTTGCCGGCAAGCGACGCGAGTGCGCCGTTAGGCATGCGGATGACGATCGCGGGCATGTGCTCAAATGAGTCCGGCATCGAGAGAAGCAGAACATTCATGACGAGCGAAGTGCCACTAGCCGAGGCAGTACAGACGGCCGTCGTGTGTACCAACCACCAGGCGATCGCCGGCGACCGCCGGTGACGCGGTGATGGCCGAGCCCGCGTCGAAATCCCAGAGCTTTCCACCCTTCAGCAGATCGAGGACATAGAGCCGACCGTCGGTGGAACCGACGAACACTCGGTCGGCAACGATCGCCGGCGACGACTCTACGCGCGCATTGGTCATGAACGTCCAATGTGCTTTGCCGGTCTTCGCATCCAGCGCATGGATCATCTTGTCCCGGCCCCCGAGCACGACCCGGCCCTGGCTGAGCGCCGCTGACGAATAGAACGGGAACAGCCGATCGGGATGCCGATACGCCCACGTCACCTTCCTGGCCTTCATGTCGATGGCGATGACTTCGTTCTCGAACGTGCCGACATACGCGCTGCCGCCCGACAACGCCGTCGATGCGCCCATATAGGCGCCAACCGGCACATTGAGCACTTCACGCCCATCGGCGATGCGAATTCCACGAAACGTCTCGTCGCACCCGGAAATATAGGCTACTCCATCGAGCACCGCGGGTGTGGCGTGCACATACCCCTGGAACTCCACTTTCCACGCGAGAGCGCCTTTCGCCGTCGAGAGCGCGTAAAGAAAACGATCGTAGGAACCAATCAACACACGATCGCCGACGATGACCGGTGACGAACGAATCTCACCAATTGTCTTGAACGTCCAGAGGGGTTTCCCGTCTTTTGCAGTCACTGCATGAAATACCCCGGACAGATCCCCGATATACACGGCCCCGTTCGCAACCGCCGGAGAAGATTCACCGATCTCGCCCGTCTTGTATCTCCAACGGAGAGCGCCGGAATGAAGATCGAGAGCGATGAGCTCGCCCGCCGCCGATCCGACGAAGACCATCCCTTCGGCGATGGCCGCCGACGATTCAATCGCTCCACCGGCTTCGAACGTCCAGATCACTTTCAACGCTCCAGGCAGCGTCGCAGTCGCGACCCCGGTCAGTTGCGGATTGGCACGAAATTGCGGCCAACCTGACGCGGGCTGTTGCGCAATCGGGATGGCCTGGCCTATGGCGGACACGACGATTACGAGCGCAATCACTCGCATCAGAATGCGCATGTGTAGACCTCCCGGGCGCCCTCGGCATCGAAAGGCCGCGGATTGAACTGCCCGGTCCATTGCTCAGCCGCCTCTCGGGCGAGCTCCGGCAGATCATCCCGCGAGGCCCCGATGTGGTTCAAGCTCTTCGGCAGTCCGCCGGCATCAGCGAGGTGTTCCAGACGTCTGGCAAGCGCATCCGTGGCTTCCGCGTCTCCGCCGCCGTCGAGCGGGGACGCCGACATCCTCAACAGTTCGGAGTACATGACGCCCGCCCAGGCGCCGTTCCAGCGGACGACATGGGGGAGAAGGATGGCAATCGCATCGCCGTGCGGCGTCCCATAGCGCGCGGTCAGAGGGTTCGCGCAAGCGTGCGTGGCGCCCAGCATTGACCGTTCGATCGCCGTACCAGCGTAGAAAGCGCCGAGCTGCATGCGTGCGCGCGCCTCGAGATCGGCGGGCGAGGTCATCACGCGCTCGAAATTTGCTTCGAGCAACCGCCACGCTGCCTGCGACAGCTCCTGCGATCGCGGATTCCGCTTCGTGCACACGAAGCTTTCAACGGCGTGGGCGATGGCATCATACCCGGCAGCGGCCGTTACCGACGCCGGCTGTGTCAAGGTCAGGAGAGGGTCGAGAATCACTGCCCGAAACGCCGCCTTCGGGTCGCCGCACGCAAGCTTTCTGTGAGTCCTCGTATCGGAAATGATGGCGTAGGACTGCGCCTCGCTGCCGGTGCCGGCGGTTGTCGGCACGCCGATCATCGGCAGCATGGGGAATGTCGCCTTCCCGTAGCCGTGGAAATCGAAAATCCGCCCGCCCTGTGTGAGGAGAAAGTTGATGCCCTTCGCACAATCCAGCGAGCTTCCACCGCCGAGTCCGATGATTGAATCGACGCCCTTGCCGGCGGCAAAGGCGCGGCCCGACTCGAGCATGTCGGCGTCAGGATTCGGCCCGAAATCGCTGAATTCCAGCGCCTGGATGCCCGCTTCGTCCAGCACGGCATGAGCATGACCCAGATGCCCGGCTCTGGCGAGCCCCGGATCGGCAACGAGCAACGTTCGCGAGAATCCCAGTTCCTTTGCCAGCGCACCAATCTGTCCAAGCGCCCCTTCGCCGAAGAGCACACGGATATCTGTTTTGAGTTCCAACGGCCTCAGCATCGATTGAATCAATTGTACCGTCAGGTCGAGACGTCCTTCGTGGATCTTCGTCCGTGATCTTCTTCGTGGATCTTCGTGTCTTCGTGGATCTTCGTGCTTCAGCTCGCTTCGCTCACCGAGCTCATGTTGAAGCGCTCGATGCGAAGGGCGGGCGCCTTCGAGCGCAGAAACTCGTCGTGCTCACGTGGAAGAGCCATGACGCTGCCCCCAATCTGGGTCGTCTGCGCAAACGCCGCGATCGGACTCATGTTCCAGCGAAAATTGTTGACGGCGCCTTTCACTTCCCCTCCCTCGACGAGAAACACGCCGTCGCGCGTCAGACCAGTGAGCAATGCGCTCTGGGGATCGACGGTGCGAATGTACCAGAAACACGTGACGAGCAGCGCGCGCCGGGTTTGTGCGATCATCTCTGCCATCGACGCGCCGTTGCCGGAAATCACGAGATTGTTCACGTACGGAACGGCGCTGGGCCGATCTGCTTTCGCCGCCCAGTATCGTGGCGTAATCAGGTGCTGCAATACCCCATTGCGCACCCACTCGGTTTTCGACTGTGACAGGCCATTGTCAAACAGCGAAGAGGCCCCTCCCGAATCCACGCCGTAACAGAACGGCGTCGATTCAACGCCTGGCTCCAACGGGTCTGAATACATCGTGACATCACCGAACAGCCGCTCGCCGATCCGTGTGCCCCCGCCCGGCCCTCGAATACGGGCTGCGCCCTTCGTCTGCATCGCGCCTCATCATGAACGAGTACGCAACTGATCGCCGAGGTCGGCGGCACATGACGGCTCGAGCAGGACTTCGTAGGAACCTGCCGGCATGCCGATGCGCCGCGCGGACCATCCCAGACGTTGCTGCAGCGTGTCGAACATCGCACTGAGCGAGATATCGAGAAAGTCCGATGTCACCTGGCCTACCCAGGAAGACAGCGCAAAGTCCGGGGTCTTCGCGGTGATCTCGACCTTCCCGATCCGCTCGGTGTGCCGCCGCCGGAGCCCTGTTGAAGAGGCCAGCAAGGTCGTCGCGGCCTGCGCCTCCGCGTATCCGAATGTCGCGATGTTGGCCCGGCGGGCGTCCGGCCGTACAACTCCGCCAGCTGTGGAACGAGCGGATCGAACACTCGAATGTCGGCGTCGGCGGGTGGCTGACGCCAATCGGCGGGCTCGCTGGCGCCCTCGAGCAGCGGCATGTAGTCGGGCGCCTCTGGCCGCCGTTCGCACGCCGCTTCGGACTCACGCACGATGCTTTCCAGCCGTTCCGGCGGGAAAGTACGTGCGCGTGACCGACGCTGCACGCCGGCCGATGATCGAGATCACCGACAACTGCAGTTCATCGGAATCGCCGTTGGTCGTGACTGTGTTGTGTGCCCACCGGATATTGACGCCTGCGAGCGCGCCTGGCAATGACGACGCAGGCGTCAGCCCTCGAGAGGCCCAGCACTCGCTCGATGGTTTCCTGGAGGGTAATCAGTGCCCCTCCTGCGCGGTATTGAGAATGTTGATTTGTCGGAACAGCGCCGCCGGACAGCCATGAGTCACAGGAGCAATCTGCCCGGGCTGCCCTTTGCCGCAGTTGAACGCGCCGCCCAGCACGTAGGTGGAGGGCCCGCCCACGGCTTCCATCGCGTTCCAGAAATCCGTCGTTCTCGATTGATAGGCCACGTCTTTCACCTGTCCGACGATCTTGCCGCCTCGCACGCTGAAAGAACTTCTGACCGGTGAACTGAAAGTTGTAGCGCTGCATGTCGATCGACCAGCTCTTGTCTCCGACGATGTAGAGTCCGTTCTCGATGCCCGACAGGAGATCGGCGAGCGTGATGTCTCTCCTGCCGGGGCTGAGCGAAACATTCGGCATTCGCTGCAGCGGAACGTGTCCGGCCTGATCGGCGAAAGCGCACCCGTTCGATCGGCCGAACCCCTGCTTGTGCGCCATCTGTCGATCGAGCTGATATCCGACCAGCACGCCATCACGGATGATGTCCCACGTCTGCGCCTTCACGCCCTCATCGTCATAACCCACGGTCGACAGCCCGTGCTCGACCTGGCGATCGCCCGTTACGTGCATCATCGGCGCGCCAAACTGCAGTGTGTTCAGCTTGTCGAGCGTCGCGAAGGACGTGCCCGCGTAATTCGCTTCGTAGCCGAGCACGCGATCGAGCTCAGTCGAGTGACCGATCGACTCGTGGATCGTGAGCCACAGGTTCGTCGGATCGATGACGAGGTCGTAGCGACCCGGCTCGATCGACGGCGACGCCATCTTCTGCTCCAGCAGCGCAGGGATCTCGTCGGCGTCCTTCGCGAAATCGTACACCTTGGTGAAGTACTCCCAACCGCGGCCCGCAGGTGGCGCCGCGCTCCCCATGGTCTCAAACGCGCCGGTGGTCTTGTCAATGCGGACCGCGGTGAAATCACCCTTCACGCGCACCCGCTGCTGCGTGATGCGCGACCCGGCCAGCGAGGCCAGATATTTCTGCTCGCGCACGAGGATGACGTACGAAGTTACGCGATCGATCAGCTGGGACGCGAGCGCCCGGTCGTTCAGGCTCAGAAGAAAATTGATCTTCTCGCCTTCGGCGACGGTGAATGGATCGATTTCGTACGATGAAACGTATGTCGTCGCTGTAGGCCGGCTCGTCCGCCAGCACGACGGGTTCGGTATTGAGCGGGGCCAGCGCTTCGGCGACGCTCGACAGCACGTCGAGCCACCGACACCACAGTGTCAGGGGTCAGCTCGATGCCGGCGGCAAATCCCCAGGCACCCTGGCACACGACACGCACGCTGAACCCGACCGATTCGGATTCGATCGACGTCTGCAGCTCGCGATCGCGCGCAACAATCGTCTGAGTCCTGAGGCGTTCGATCCGGAAGTCGGCGTAGGTCGCACCACAGCTGCTTTGCCGTGGCGAGGGCCGCGTCAGCGAGGCGATCCAATGGAAGCGCCAGAAAATCGGCGTCGATCGGCATAGTCATCTGAAATCCTACTTCGGACCTCCGCGGCTTGTCATGAACCTGTACACTTGGGCGCTTGACAGCCCGCGACGTCGTCGATCTTGCTGACTCTTGCCGCGATCTGGGGCGCATCGTTTCTCTTCATGCGGATCGCCGCGCCCGAATTCGGGCCTGTGCCACTCATCGCAGCGCGTGTCAGCGTCGCCGCAGTCTTTCTCCTGGTTGTTCTTGCGATACGCGGTGGCACACGCGATCTTTACCGTCACGCGCCGGCGCTGATCTTCATAGGCGCGTTCAGCGCCGCGCTCCCCTTTTCTCTCTTTGCCTACTCAGTGCTCTCGGTCACGGCTGGTTTTGCGTCGGTGCTCAACGCAACCGTCCCGTTGTTCGGCGCGCTGGTTGCGTACCTCTGGCTGGGTGAGAGGTTCGGCCCGATGCGGGCGCTCGGGCTCGGCGTTGGGTTCCTCGGGGTCCTCGTGCTGGTCTGGGACAAGATCTCATTCACACCGGGCGGCAGCGGTTGGGCAGTGCTCGCAGGACTATCGGCTTCCGTCTTGTACGGAATCACTGCCAGTTTCACGAAGAAGTACCTCTCTCAATGTCGATCCGCTGATCAACGCCACCGGCAGTCAGATTGCTGCCACAATTCTCCTGCTGATTCCGGCGATCATCTACTGGCCAGCGAGGACCGTCTTCGCGGCTGAGCACGGTCAGCGCGATCGCGCTCGGTGATCGTCTGCACCGGCGTTGCGCTCGTTCTCTTCTTTCGACTCATTTCACGGGTCGGTCCGGCAAAGGCGATCACCGTGACGTATTTGATTCCCGCCTTCGGCGTGTTCTGGGGCTATCTGTTTCTCGACGAGCCCGTGACGGGCGATATGCTCGGCGGCTGCGCGATCATTCTGCTCGGTACAGCCCTCGCCAACGGCCCAGTCGGCACCAGCCGTTGACAGTCAAGAACGTCAACACAGAGACACAGCCTGTACGTCGGCTTCGCGCCGCATGTTCTTCGTGTTTTTCGTGTTCTTCGTGGATCTTCGTGGATCTTCGTGTTCTACGTACTCCGCGATCTTCGCGTCAGAGCACTAGCAGATCGTCCCGAACGAAAACCCGCGGGCCGAAGCTCGGGAATCAGCCGCCTTGTCGCCTCGACTGTGTGTCGTTGGTCCCGAGTGGGAGCTGACTCGTCTCCGTCGTGCAGAACGACGATGTCGCCATCGGAAACGCGAGGAGCAATGCGGCGAACTGTACCTTCGGCATCTCGGCGCCGAAACCAGTTGAAGTCCCAGAGCATCCAGCCCCACCCGACGAGCTTGTAGTCGAGCCGGCGCAATCCTTCATACATCTGCCCGCCCCGCCAGCCCGCATGGGGGCGAAACGCCCGGCACGGCCGGATGCCGCTGAGCCGCTCTATGCGATCGGCTGCGGCACTCAGGGCGCTGCCAAGTTCGTGCGGGCTCATGAGCATGAATCGACGGGTGGACGTGTGCAAGCCGACGGCGTGACCCTCCGAGAGCGTTCGTCGCACGATGCCCTCAGTCGCAGGCACGATGTGCTCGTCGATCAGGAAGAACGTCGCGACGACGCCCTCATCCGCGAGCAGGTCCAGCAGGTCGGGAGTCGTGGTTGGGTTCGGACCATCATCGAAGGTCAGGTACACCCGTGGCACCTCGCCGCGGGGCATGTTCCATACACCGTGGTCACCAGCCATCCACTCGAGCACGAACGGAGCGGGCAACATGTGCGCCAGAGTCGCAATCGCCATTCCAACTACGGCAAAGATCAACATTTCGGCGTATTGAATGACTGCATGTCTGGGGGGCCCTGTGGATCGTATTTTGGATCTTGAGCCAATGAGGAGGATATCTATGCTTCGCTTTCGTACGTCGGTTTTCACTGGCTATGGATCCTTGTCGCGCTCCTCGGACTGGCCGCACAGCCCGCGCAAGCACAGGTGAGAGCCGGCGCACAGGGAGGCATCGCGTTCGACCCGGACCAGGTGTTCTTTGGCGGCCACCTCGAAACCTCGCCGCTCGTCGATCGGCTGCGATTCCGCCCCGGGGTGGATGTCGGCATCGGTGACGACCTGACGCTCGTCGGGTTCAACTTCGATTTCACGTATGCGTTCACGGCAAACCGGCCGTGGAACCTGTACACCGGCGCCGGCCCTGCGATCAACTGGTTTGACTTCGACGGTGGGAGCGATATGGAAGGGGGCTTCAACGCGCTCGTCGGGGTAAAGAATCGCGACGGTCTCTTCTTCGAACTGCGGATAGGCATGGGCGACAGCCCTGATCTGAAATTCGGAGTCGGTTACACATTCAGGTAGGATCGCAGGCCGAGCGCCTGCGTGTTGACCGCGTTACCCCTGGACGAATACACCACACGGCGGGCGGCACGCGCGAAGACCCACGCGCGGCTCGCCCGCCTCGACGAGCGCATCAGCTATGGCCGGCTGGCCTCGGTTGGCGCCATCGCGCTTTGCGCCTGGGCGGCTCTTTTCTGGGCGCCCGGACGCTTCCCCCTCTGGTCGATGATCGTTCCCGTTGCCGGGTTCATTGGCCTGGCCGTGTGGCACGACCGCGTCATCAGGAGCGCGGCGCGCGCAATGCGCGCGATCACGTTCTACGATGCCGGCATTGCGCGCCTTGAAGATCGCTGGGAGGGCACCGGAGAAGCCGGCCTCAGGTTCCTCGACGAGAATCACCTGTATGCCCGCGATCTCGACATCTTCGGGCCCGGTTCATTGTTTCAACTTCTCTCCCGCGCGCGCACTCATCTCGGCGAGGAGCTTCTCGCGCGGTGGCTGACGCACCCCGCGCCTCTTGCGATCGATTCGGCGCCGCCATGAGGCAGTCGCGGAACTTCGCAGACCAGCTCGATTTTCGCGAGACGCTCGCTACGGCCGGCGGAGAATCGCGGGACATCGACACGGTCGCTCTCAGCGCGTGGGCTTCTGCGCCGCCGGCGTCAGAAAGCCTCTGGCTTCGAATGGCCGCGATCTCGCTCGACGGCGCCCTTTTCGCGACGGGTATCTGGTGGGGGCGCGGAGGGACACTCGCCCCTCTCCTCATCGTGCTCCTGCTGAAGATGGTGCTGACGCGCCCGTCGCGCAGGAGAGTCGCGCGAGTCGTCCGCGGCGTCGAAGCGCCTCTCAGGCATCTGGACATCCTCGCCGACACGCTCGCCCTCATTGAACACGCTCAGGTTCGCAGCGCTCGCCTGCTCGAGATCCGGTCCGAGATGACGAGCCACGGCATCGTACCGTCGACGGCGATCCGCCGCCTCAAGCGACTCGCCGACATGCTCGACTGGCGCCGCAACATGATCTTCGCGCCGATCTCCGCTGCCATCTCGTGGCCGCTGCACCTCGCGGCCGCCATCGAGTCGTGGCGCCGCCGAGTTTGGCGGCAAAGTGCTTGCGTGGCTATCTTCGGTTGCCGAGTACGAAGCGCTCAGCTCGCTGGCAGCGTACGCCTACGAACACCCGGATGATCCGTTTCCGGAGCTCGTTGAAGCTTCCTCTCTGCAATTCGAGGGCACAGGTCTGGGCCATCCGCTTGTCCCTGCCTCGCGCATGGTGCGCAATGACATGCATCTGACGCCGAAGGTCAGGCTGCTGATCGTGAGCGGCTCGAACATGTCGGGCAAGAGCACGCTGCTGCGCACGGTCGGCATCAACGTTGTGCTGGCCATGGCGGGTGCACCGGTGAGAGCCGCTCGTGTAAGGATGACGCCCCTTGCCGTCGGCGCGACGCTTCACGTGCACGACTCACTTCAGGCAGGCCGGTCGCGGTTCTTTGCCGAAATCTCACGCATCCGGGCAATCGTCGATCTGACCGGCGCGCAGCCCTCAACCGATTTTCCTGCTCGATGAGCTGCTTCAGGGCACCAACTCACATGACAGGAGGATTGGCGCACAGGCCCTGCTCAACAGCCTCATCGATCTCGGCGCGATCGGCCTGACGACCACGCACGATCTCGCGCTGACGGCCATCGCGGACCAGTCGGCCGGCCGCATCGTGAATGTCCATTTTGACGATCAGCTGCGGGACGGCGAACTGGTGTTCGACTACCGGATAAAGCCGGGGCCGGTCACCCACAGCAACGCGTTGGCCCTGATGAAAGCTGTGGGTTTGCCGGTGGCACACCATTGAGAGATTGGCAGATTGGCAGATTGGCAGATTGGAGGACTATTGGAAGATTGGTATGTGAATCAATCTGCCAATCTACCAATCTACCAATCCACCAATCTGCCAATGGTCATTTCAGAACCGCCATCCGCGGTTCTGATAGGCAATCTCGCGCGCCGAAGAGATCCCATTTCTCAGTCCGAGGCTTCGTAAATCCGGCACGTCCTGACTGACTGTCACGCAGCGGGCGTTTCGAGAAACACCTTCGCACAGCTCCCACGTCCCGCCGTACACCTGCACGCTGCGGGCATTGTCGCCCACCGAGCCCAGTCTGGTCGCGTCGTTCACGATGTCCCGCGCATCGCCGCGATACTCGGGGCGATCGTAGAGCACCAGGCGAGACTGACGCTGCCACGATCCATTGCCGGCGTCTCTGTTCCGGTTGTTGCTCCATCTGCCGTTGCCGCCCCACCCGTCGCGTGTCAGGCCGGCGGGTCGCATCGACGAAATGCGATCGTTCCATCCTTGCTGTCGGAGGTCATCGATCGTGCCGCTGAACACCCGGCAGCCGCCGCCGAAATTGATGTCACGACAAACTTCCCAGGCCTGGTTGCCATCGATCTCCAGGCTGGTGATTCGATCGTTGAGCCGGTGGTTTCTCAGATCGGCGACCTCGCCGCGGAAGGTGAAGCTATCGCCCCGAAAGTCCGGATGCTCGTAAACGGTGATACCCGAATAGCCCCAGCCGCGACGCTGGGCCGACGCCTCGAGCGAAAAACAGGACGCCGCAATGAAGATGGCGAGCGCAAGTCGAAGAACCATAGGACCTCCGTGCTCACGCCTTGTGCAACCGACATGCCGTTGAGATCGCGGCAAAAACATCGCAAAATTCGCGTAAAAACACGTACCCGTGAGCAAATGTCCGCGCGGCAGGACAGCCCCCGGACCGGTCGGACATCAGCGCTCGAACAGGTCCGGCTGTCTATTTGCGGGGTTCACCCGCGGTCGTCGCGTTAGATGGCAGACCTCGAAAAAGGAGACCATCAAAATGCATCGCGCGCTGGCAACCGTCGTCATTCTGTCAATCGCAGTCATCGGGTACGTAGGCAAGTACGGAGTCGTGGGCTTCGGCCAGACTGAAGCGCGGGAGAACGTCCCCAGTCCTGTGCCCTCTCACGTCATTCAGCGTGGCGAGTATCTCGTGAAGATCATGGGATGCAACGATTGCCACACCCCCTGGAAGATGGGGCCCCAGGGCCCTGAACCGGATATGACGCGGTTCCTCTCGGGGCATCCTGAAGAGATCGGTCCGCTTCCCGCCGCCAAGGTCCCCGAGCCGTTCGTCTGGGCCGGGTTCGGCACCAACACCGCCTTCACCGGACCCTGGGGTGTGAGTTATGCGTTCAACCTCACGCCGGAGCAGAACACAGGTCTCGGCATCTGGACCGAAGAGATGTTCGTCAAGACGATTCGAACGGGCAGACACATGGGCGTCTCGCGTCCTATCAATCCGCCGATGCCATGGCCAGCCTACCGGAACGCGACCGACGCCGACCTGAAAGCCGTCTACGCCTATCTGCGCACGATCAAGCCGATCGTGAACCACGTGCCGGACTATCTGCCGCCCGCCGACTAATCCTGGAACGCAGTTGCGGTGACGTGCGCCGCAGCTCCTTACGTCATCGCAACTGTTTTCGGGCTCGACCTCAAGACTGGAAGTGAAATGACAAACACCGAGCCCGTCCCTGGCTCGCTCGTGCAGGTGATGTCGCCGCCGTGCGCAGCGAATATCGCTCTGGCGATCGAAAGGCCGAGACCGGAGCCTCCTTTCTCCCGTGATCGCGCCTTATCGACCCGGAAGAAACGATCGAAGATGTGAGGAATCGCTTCAGGGGGAATGCCGATTCCCGTATCGATGACTTCGACAATTCCACTTCCGGCCTGTCGCGTCGACACGGTGACGCTGCCGCCCGGCTTGTTATAGAGGATCGCATTGGCCACCACGTTGCTGAATGCCTCGCGAAGCTGCTCGGCGTTCCCGTTTACGATTAAAGGCCCGCCATCGCTCGTCATGCGGACGCTCCGCTCCTGAGCCATCGGAGCGAGCCAGACCAGCACGTCGGCAATGACGGAGTGCACGGCAACGGGTGCGGCTTCCGGTACTTCGTCGATGGCCTCCGCCCTCACGAGGGCCAGCATGCGCTCGACCGCATCCTGCATGCGCAATGCCGCGCGGCGGCAAACCGCCAGCGCGTCCTTGTATTGTTGCGGTGTGCGCTCGCGATCGAGCGCCCACTCGGCTTCGGCTCGAAGGACCGATATGGGCGTCCGAAGCTCGTGCGAGGCATCAGCCGTAAAGGTCCGCTCCTGCTCGACGGCGAGGTGAAGACGGTCGAATGCATCGTTCAGCGTCGAGGCGACCTGCTCGAGCTCACTTTCGGTGCGGTCGACCGCGATGCGCGCATGGAGATCGCCCGCCGACATCGCGCGCGCGGTCTCGCTGATCCGCTTGATAGGGGCCAGCGCCCGACCTGCCACGAACCACCCGCCGAAAATCGAGACTGCAAGCGTCAGGATGCCCGCGAGTGCGACGTTGAAAATGAGCGCCCGTTGTTCGCGGCGAAGGTCTGCGATGTCGCGGCCAACGACCACGGTCGCTCCTCCGGCAGCCAGCTGTGACACCTCGCGGCGGCTTCCATCCTGCTGGCGCCCCCGACTGGCAGCCAGATCAGGATCGGATTGATCGACGAGCTCGCCACTGGCCGACGTGATGACGTAGTAGGGACGGCCTCCCTCGCGTCGAAAGAAGTACGCCGACGCGTCGGCCGGCAACTCGAGATCGAACCGTCCGCCTCCCACCGGCCGCAGGGCTTGACCGACGTCTCGTGCGTGTCCCTGGAGCTCGGCGTCGACACTCGCCATCATCGACCGCCACGATTGATACACGACGGCTCCTCCGTAGAGGGTGACGACCAGCGTCAATACGAGCGCGTACCACAGCACGAGCCTGAGGCGGAGCGACTCACGCATTGACGATGTAGCCCTGGCCCCGCCGGGTTTGGATGACTTCGGATCCGAGCTTGCGCCGAAGCGCCGCGATGTGGACGTCGATCACGTTTGAAAAGACGTCGGTGGATTCGCTGTAGATGTGTTCGCAGATATCCGACCGTGTCACGAGGGTACCGCGATGGCGGACCATCAGCTCGAGAATGGAGTACTCCCGCGCTGTGAGATCGACAGGCGTGTTCTCGCGAAACACGCGGCGAGCCGCGCGATCGATCGTGATGCTGCCAACCACGAGCACCGGCGATGGATTTCCGGTCGATCGCCGTAACAGCGCTCGAAGCCGCGCAACGAGCTCGGCAATCGCAAAAGGCTTGGGCAGATAGTCGTCAGCCCCGAGATCGAGGGCCTTGACACGATCTTCGACAGCATCCAGCGCAGTCAGGATCAGCACGGGCGTTTTGGCGCCGGACCGGCGCAGGTCCTGCAGCAGCGCCCATCCGCTGCGCTTTGGGACCATCAGATCGAGGACGACGGCATCGTAGCTGACTTCGGCCAGCATGAACTGCGCCTCCTCGCCGTCGCCGGCGATGTCGACCGCAAAATGCGCTTCGCCGAGCGCCCGGCCGAGCGTGTTCGCAAGATCGGTTTCGTCTTCGACGAGGAGCACTCTCATGGGTGGTCGCGTCGATCCCCTCTTACTTGGTCGCCGGGGCTCCTCTCCCCGCTCCAGCTGTTCCGGCTGCGGGGGCCCCATCTCCACGCGGCGCTCGCGGCCTGTCGGTTTCGTCTTCGACGCGGAAATCGTCGAACATCACTGTAGTATCGCCCGATGTCCACAATCCGACGCCGGCGGGAATGCGAGGCTGACGGTCGCGCTCCTCGAAGACGCGGATGCCGCCCAGATAGACCCGGATTTCCCCGTCCTCCTGCAGCACCCTCAATGAATGCCAGGCGTCGGGATCGAGCTCGAGATCGTCTTCCCGCTCCAACCTGATCCGGTTGCCGCTGCTGACGCGGTAGACGGCCACCTCCTGCCTCGCGAGGTCCAGCTGAACGGCGTAGTGGTTGAGAGGATCCTGGTACTTCCACACGAGGCCCGCCGATCGACCGCCTCCAGTCGCTTTGAGGCGAACAGAGAGATTGACGTCCTGGTACTGCGCGCCGGAGAGTATGGCCACCGTAAAGCCGTCGGGAGGCGACGGATGCCCCTGGTGGACAACCACCCGCCCCTTGCCTTCCCGACTCACGGTCCATCGATCCGCAAGGGCATCGCGGCCCGCCGCGGTGGAAAACCCTGCGGGCGGTGCGCCGACTTTGTCTTCCTCGAACGTCCGCACAACAGCGGTCTGCGCGGCCGCAGCAAGCTGGACGAACATCGAAAACACCAGCAACAACATCGTACGGGACGATCAAATTGTAGCCTCACGACGTGAAGGCACGATGAAGGAATTCGCCGACGTCCTTCACTGCAGCTTCATCAGATCCTCGTTATAAAACGATGCAACCTCGCGTCGCGCTGCACGATACGTCGCGGTAAACCTGGAGGGCCCTGGATGGCGTTTCGGTTCGTTCTTGCGTGTGTCCTTGCGGTATGTCTTCCGTCGGCCGGTCTTGCGGGCCAGCAGGCTTCCCCATCACTCACTGACAGACTGAAGGTCTATTTCGACTGCAACAACTGCGATGGCGATTTCATTCGAGAAGAAGTCAACATGGTGGAATACGTCCGCGATCCGGCGGAGGCCGACGTGCACGTCATCGTCACGAGCTCCGAGACCGGCAGCGGAGGGCGCGAGTTCTCCCTCGCGCTCCTCGGTCTTGGCCGCTTCAAGGGCATGGATTTCAAGCTGCGTGCGCTCCTGGAAAGCGGCGACACCGAAGACACCGAGCGGCAGCGCCTCGCAACGGCGCTGACGATCGGCCTGCTGAACTACATCGCCACCGACGGTATAAAGGGCGGCCTGACCCTCGAGGTGGAACAGACGGCGCGACCGGGGCAGGCCGGTCGTGCGAGCGACCGTTGGAATTTCTGGGTGATGAGCGTACAGGGCTCGGTGTCGATGACCGGCGAAGAAAGCAGCCGTCAGCTCAACTTGAGCGGCGATCTGGGCGCCGATCGCATCACTGACGAATGGAAGATCACCATGGGCGCCGAAATCGAATATCAGCGTGAGGACTTCGATCTCGACGAGGAGGAGCCGCTGCGCGCCATCCGCAGCGAGCGCGATTTCGATGCGCTCGTGGCACGCAGCCTCACCAGCCACTGGTCGGTGGGCGGCCGTCTCAGCGTCGACTCCTCCTCGTTCGAAAACATCGCACTGCGCTTCTTCGGGGGACCGGCGGTTGAGTACAACCTCTTTCCCTATTCGGAATACACGAGGCGTCAGCTTCGATTCGGCTTCTCCATCGGTCCGTATCTGGCCCGATATGTCGAGGAAACGCTCTTCTTCACGATGTCGGACACGCTCGTCCAACAGCAGGCCTCGGTCACTCTCGACCAGAGCGAGCCCTGGGGTTCGCTTCAGGCCGAACTCGAGTTTTCGGCCTTTCTGCCCGATCCCTCTCGGTATCGGCTTCAACTCGAGGGCGACGTCAACATCCGCCTAGCCCGAGGTCTGTCGCTCTCTCTCGAGGGATCGACGAGCCGAATCCGCGATCAGCTCTCGATCCCGCGGCGGGGCGTGACGCAAGAGGAGGTTCTCCTCCGCCTGCGTCAGCTTCGCAGCGGCTACGAATACGATTTTCAGCTGGGCCTCACCTACACGTTCGGATCGATCTTCAACACGATCGTGAATCCGAGGTTTGGAGAATAGCCGATCGTCCATCGGCCATCGGCCATCGGTCCATCGTCGATCGGCCGACGGATCGTCCAAGTTCAAGACAAATCGACGCCGATGCGAAGTGACTTCAGACGTTGGACCGTTCTGGACCAGCCCCTTTGGAGTCCTGCAGGGCTGGAACACGTTGTGCATTGCCGGCGCCTCGGAGGTGTGCGTATGTTCGGCTTTCTCGGGTGGATTGTCTTTGGTCTGATCGTCGGCGCGATCGCCAAGCTCCTCATGCCTGGCAGAGATCCTGGAGGCATTATCGTCACGATGCTGCTCGGGATTGTCGGCGCGGTCCTGGGCGGGTTCGCTGGCCGCGCCCTTGGATTCTATGGTCCCAACGACAGCGCGGGCATCTTCATGTCGATTCTCGGCGCAGTGGGTGTCCTGCTTCTCTATCGTCTGGCTGTAGGCCGGCGAGGTACTATCTAACGCTGAATTGGAAGATTGGCGGATTGCCGGATTGGCAGATTAATCTTCCGATTCTTCGATTTTCCTATGGAGTGCAGGCCGACGAGCTAAGGATTTGGCGCTGAATTGGAGGATTGGCAGATTGCCAGATTAATCTTCCCATCTTCCAATCCTCCAATCTTCCAATGGTGCGCAGGCCCCTTAGCCCCTTTTCTGAGGGCGCAATTCGCCCTCGATCGCATCCGTCACGGCATCCATGGGGCGGTTGCCGTCGAGAATCCTTACCGCATCCCTGCGGCGGTAATACTCGAGCACGGGTTCGGTATCCCTGGCGTAGACCGCCAGGCGCTCCTTGATTACGCGGGCGTCGTCGTCTTCCCGCCGGCGCCCGGCGAGCCGCCGGATGACTTCGCCGACATGAACCACCAACGCGATCACCTTCACAGGACCGCGTCCGGCCAGGAGCGCGTCGAGCGCTGCGGCCTGCGGGATGGTGCGCGGAAACCCATCGAGCACGAACCCCCTGGCCGCGTCTGGATGCTCGAGCCGCTCGCCCACCAGCGAAATCATCAGGTCGTCACCCACGAGCGCGCCGCTCTGCAAAGTGTCGCGCACGATGGCTCCGGTGCGCGTGCCATCCTGGACCGCCCTTCGGAGCATGTCACCCGTCGAGATTTTGGGGATGCGGTGCCGCTGCGCGATCCGATCCGCCTGCGTGCCCTTGCCGGCGCCGGGCGGGCCGAACAGCACGAGATTCAAGGGGGATTCGAGATTCGGCACACGGCGAACCGTCCGAAGCCGCGAGAGTCTCGAGGTCGAGACCGAAAGATTGTCCATAAATGTCGTCACACCACGGGTCGGCCACGGCACAGTTGTTCCCGGGCACACTTGAAGGTAACCGCTCGCCACTCAATTAGACAATTGAATTGTTATGATTTCAGTAATTATGATACTTAATAACAATTTCGAAATTCGATGATTCACGACCTGCGTCACATTCGGGCGTTCCTGGCGCTCGCCCGCGCGGACAGTTTCACGCGCGCGGCGGCGGAGCTCCACATGGCGCAGCCAACCCTGACAGTGCAGATACAGCAGCTCGAGGATGCCCTCGGCGTGAAATTGTTCGACCGCAGCAAGCGGCACGTCGCCCTCACGCAGGCGGGACGCGATCTGCTCGTGCCACTCGAGCGGATCCTTCTCGATGTCGAGGCGATCGCATCGAGCACCCAGGAACTGCTCGAGCATCGGCGCGGCCTGGTGACGGTCGCTGCGCTGCCGTCGGTCGCCGCAGGACTGTTGCCCCGCGCAATCAGGAAGCTCGCCGAGTCCTATCCTGGCATCACGGTGCGTGTCCACGACGGTGTGGCAGTGACCGTGGCTGCGATGGTCAAAGCCGGGCAGGTCGACTTCGGAATCAGCAGCCAGACGTATGGCGATCGCGAGCTCACGAGTCAGGTACTGATGATGGACCGTCTGTGTGCGGTCGTCGCCCGGACTCATCCGTTGGCGAAAAAGCGCAGCATGACGCTGCGCGAGCTGGCAGGACATCCGCTCATCCTCATGGTGAAAGACAGCAGCAGCCGCCAGATCGTGGATCTCGCGTTCAACCGCGAGGGGCTGGTGAGCAATGTGGCCTACGAAGCGACCTATGGGACGTCTGTCGCCGGGATGGCGCAGGCTGGACTGGGCGTCGGCATCCTCCCGGAGTCAATGGCTGCCCCGAGTCGACTGCATCAGCTGCGTATTCGTGGCGAGGCGCTGACGCGCCGCATCAGCATCATCATGCGCGCGAGCCGCTCGCTCTCTCCCACTGCAGACCGGTTGAAGCAAACGCTGGAGCAGGTCATCGGTCACTGAAGTTGCCTACCGCGATAATAACCCGCGAATTTCGGTCTCGTCACAGAGGCACAGAGGCCCGACGCGGCCGTTAGGCCGGCAACCAAACACAAACACGAAGATCCACGAAGACTAGGCTTCGTGGATCCTCGTTCCTTCGTGGACCTTCGTGCTGCCCCCGGCAACCGCCACGATTCTTGTTGGAACAACAAGATTCCGGACATTTGTCCTACGGAGACACACAGAGAGAGTCTTCTGTTCTGCTCTCCGTGTGACATCATCGACTTCGAAGTCGATGCTGAAACTCTGTGGCCCTGTGTCTCTGTGTCAAAGGCCCTTCGTGTTCCTACTCTCTCAACTTGAACGTGAACAGGGCACTGCCTGCCGCCACCGAGACGTGCTGCTTCCCATTCACGGCGTAGGTCATCGGTCCGGAGCGGATACCGGAGCCGAGCTGTGTTTTCCAGAGCAACTCTCCTGTGCGCGCGTCGAGGGCATAAAAGTATCCTTCGTTCCCTCCACTGAACAGCACGTTGGTCGCCGTCGTCAGGATGCCCGCCCATGTGAGATCGCTCATTTTGTATTCCCATTTGAGCGTCCCGGTGTTCGGATCGATCGCGCGCACGGCGCCGTAGCCTTCTTCGGGCTTCGACCAGCTGAATCCGCCCGCGCGAATTCCAGGGACCGGCGGCCTTGCGCCACCACCCGCGAATCGGCGGCCTTCGACGTACTCGACTTTGTCTCGCACGTACAGACTGCTGTAGTTGGCCCAGGTCGGGATGTAAAACAATCCGGTCCGCGGGCTGTAGGACGGCGAATACCAGTTCGTTCCGCCCTGATTCCCAGGGAAGATGAGCGTGCCGGGAGGCGCACTCGGCGCTTTCCCGGCGATGCGAATCGGCCGCCCGTTCGCATCGAGACCTGACGCCCAGTTGACCTCGACAAACGGGCGTCCCGGACAGAAACTTTCCCGTTGCGCGATCGAGCACGTAGAAATAGCCGTTTCGATTCGCAAAATACATCAGTTTCCGCGGCTGTCCCTGCCAGTTCGCGTCGGCCAGCACCGGAATCTGCACCGCGTCGTAGTCGAATTCGTCGTGCGGTGAAAACTGGAAGTGCCACTTCAGCCTTCCCGTATCTGCATCGAGCGCGACGACGCTGTTGCTGTAGAGGTTGTCGCCTTCGCGATTGTCGCCGTTCCAGTCGGGGCCGGGATTGCCGACGCCCCAATACGTCAGGTTCAGCTCGGGGTCGTACGATCCCGTCAGCCAGATCGATGCCGCCACCGGTCTTCCACGCATCCCCCTGCCACGTCTCGAATCCGGCCTCTCCAGGTCCCGGGATCAGATTGAATCGCCACACTTCGTTTCCGGTCGCAACGTCGAACGCCGCCAGAAACCCCCGGATGCCGTACTCGCCTCCAGCAGGGCCCATGATCACCTTGTCTTTGATGACCAGGGGCGCAGACGCAAACGCGTATCCCGCTTCCGGCCTGACGACAGTCTTGTCCCAGAGCAGCTGTCCCGTCCTGGCATCGACCGCGATCAGGTGGCCGTCGATCGTTCCCATGAACAACCGATCCTGGTGAATCGCCACGCCCCGGTTCAACCGGCCGCAGCACGGACGGGCCTGGGGCGATGGGTTGTACGCGTACATCCAGAAGGGTCGGCCCGTGACCGCATCAAGGGCGATGATGTCGTTTGGGGGCTGGACGATATACATGATGCCGTCGACGACGAGCGGCGTCACCTCGAAGCGTGTGCTCGTCGGCTCTCGGGAATTCAACTGAAAGATCCAGGCTGATTCCAGGTTCCTGACATTCTCCGGGGAGATCTGCGCGAGCTCGCTGTGACGCTGACTGAAGTACCCGCCGGAATACGAGAGCCAGTTGTGCGGTTCCTTCGCTGCCCGAACGAGCCGATCGAAGGTGACCTGTGCGTGCAGCGATGCTGCAGCCGTCATCACAAGGAGGACACACGCGCGCGCGATCGTTGATTTCATGGAGCACCTCCGCCCCGCAGAGACACCAGAAAGCTCACCAGGTCGGTCAGCTCCTGGCGGCTCAGCTTGTCGCGAAACGACGGCATGGGCGATTTGTCGATGAACGTCAGCTCTCGAAGGTCGCTGCGCGCGATCGATCGCAGCTGTTCCTTGGAGTCGAGCAACTGCACCGTGAAGGTATCCTGATTGAGGAGCCGGCCGGTAATCGTCGCGCCGTCGCGCGTGATCGCCCGGATGAAGCGATTGCTCGGGACGATCATGAAATCGGGCTCGACGATCGCCCGTTCGAGATCGGTCGAATGTCGCAGCCGGCCGACTTCGCTCAAATCCGGCGCAATGCGGGCGCCCACGCCATTCACGCGGTGGCAGCTCGCGCAGTTCCCCTTCCCGTTGAAGATCGCCCGGCCGCTCTCCACGTTGCCGGCGCTCAACGCCGCGCGGCTGCCCTTCTCGCGCAGGTAGCGGACGATCGCGGCTGCCTGAGCTTCGGTGAAGTTGTTGGGGGGCATCGCCGTATTGGGAATACCCCGGAGCACGATTCCGACCAGTTCGGGATCGGTCGTGGCCCGGCGGAAACGGCCATGGCCAAGATCGACGTCCGCCACCGCATCGCCTTCGGGGCCATGGCATTCCGCACAGTTCTCCATGTAGAGCTGTTCCCCGTTGGGCGGCGGACCGCCTCCAGGAGCCTGCCCCTGGGCGGGAAGAAGAACTGCAGCAAGGATCAGCAAACCCAGCATGGCCAGTTCCTTTGCTAAATGTGACGCCACATCTTACGCGATAATCCCCGGCGCTATACTTCGCCTGGGGATGCAGCACACCTTTTTGTTTATCGGCGCGATCTTGGGATTCCTCGGCGTCACGCTCGGCGCGTTTGGCGCGCACGGACTGCGCAGCCGGTTATCCCCCGAGATGCTGGCTGTGTTCGAAACAGCCGTGCGTTATCAGATGTACCACGTGTTCGCACTCCTGGTTGTGGCGGTCACCGCCGGACATGCCCGTCGGGGCCGACTGTTGACGATTGCAGGATGGGCGTTCGTGGCCGGCATCGTGATTTTTTCAGGAAGCCTGTACGCGCTGGCACTCACGGGGATCCCAACCTTCGGCGCTGTGACGCCCATCGGCGGTTTGGGATTTCTGATCGGTTGGGCCTGTCTGGCGTTCTTCGCCGCCGCATCGTAACCGACTCCAGATCCCTGACATCTCTGGATCCAGAGGTCTTAAGATCGAGCGATGTTCCTCGTTCGGTGGTTCTTTGGGCTGCTGGTCCTGGCTGCCATCGGTTTGGGTCTCGCGTACTATTTCGCTGGTACCCTCGACGGTCCCGTCGATTTCCATCAATCAGCCATCGGTCGTCGGGCAGGAGGGTGCCCTTGACGTCTCTGTGGACGCGCCCGGCGCGGAACTGAGCGCGCTGACCGTGCAATTGGAGCAGAGGGGACGGACATTCCCCATTCTCGACCTTTCGTCGGCGCCAGCCGGCACGCTGGCAAGGAGCGGCGATCGCGTCCAGGTCAAGGCGCAGATTGGCAAGAAGGCTCTCCCTGACCTCGAGAGCGGTACGGCCACTCTGCGCGTCAGCGCCTCGCGTCCTGTTCTGCGCGGTCTGCGACAAGTCACCTCAACGGCTACCCGGCCGATTCAAGTACGACTCGATCCGCCGCGAGTCGCCGTCGTGTCCACGCATCACTACGTCAATCTCGGCGGCTCGGAGATGGTCGTCTACCGGGTCACGCCGCCCGATGCTGAATCGGGCGTTCGTGTCGGCGAGCTCACCTATCCCGGATTTCCCGGGCAGCGGCGCGGGATTGACGGATCCGACGCTGAAGGTGGCATTCTTCGCGCTGCTCTACGACCAGAAACCCGACACGCCGATGGAGCTGTTCGCTCGCGATGTGGCCGGCAACGAGTCGCGCGCGCAATTCGACCACCGCGTGTTTCCGAAGGCGTTTCGCAGCAGCACGATTCCGCTCGACGACAAGTTCATGTCGCGAGTCGTGCCGTCGATTCTGCAGGGTTCGCCGCAGCTGAAGGCAGACGGCGATGATCTGCTGCCGGCATTCCTCAAGATCAACAACGACCTGCGGCGCATGAACAACGAAGCCATCGCGGCACTTGCGCGCAAGACGCGCCGAGAATCCTGTGGGAAGGGCGCGTTTCAGCCGCTTGGAGGATCGCAGGTCGAATCGTCGTTCGCCGATTTCCGAACCTACACGTACGGAGGCAAGGCGGTCGATCGGCAGGTGCATCTCGGATTCGATCTTGCGAAGACGGCGAACGCCCCTGTCACCGGCCGCCAATCACGGCAAGGTCGTTTTCGCCGCCGATCTCGGCATTTACGGCAACTGCGTGATCGTCGATCACGGCATGGGCGCTGCAGTCGCTCTACGCGCACTCTGCGCTCGCTGGCCGTCCGGGAAGGGCAAGACGTCAGGGCAGGGCGCGCGCTGGGCACGAGCGGCCAGACCGGGCTCGCGGGCGGCGATCACCTGCACTTCAGCATGCTGCTCAACGGTCAGTTCGTGAACGCGACCGAATGGTGGGACCCGCACTGGATTGAGGATCGCGTGATGCGCAAGCTGCGGGACGCTGGCCTGCCCGCCGAAGCCGACCAACGGCGAAGGCCAGCCAGAAATGACAGCGCATCCGACCGATGCCGAGAAACTGCAATCGGTGCTGACGCTCGCGTTCAACAACGACCGCGCGTTCTACGATCATTTCTGCGAGATCGTCCGGGAAAGCGTGCCGGAAGCGCACGCTGCCGTTCTGCGCGGCAGCGCCATCACCGGCCGTCGCCACACCGACGGCGCGCCGTTCGATGCCGACGGCCCCGGCACGAGCGACCTCGATCTCACGCTGGTCGGCGCGGAGGTGCTCCGATACTTCAGCGCATTCTGGATTCCGGGCATGCACTCCAAGCCGCTGAGCGATGAAGATCCGGACATCGCGCCCGAGCTGACTCCGCTTGCGCCGGCAGCTGACGAGCATGGTCAGGCGTCCCGTGAACATCCAGGGCACGCGCGACTGGATTCAACACTTTCGCGGCGACGTCATGAAGCAGCCGTACCTTACCCTCTTCGGCGCCGTCCAGGAACCGTGACACTCCGCGTTCTCAGCTACAACATCTTCAGCGCGGGGGCGCCGGCCGCGAAGAGTCGCTGGCCGGCGTCATCGGTGCGTGCACCCCGGATATCGTCATCCTTCAGGAAGCCTATCGGCCCGTCGGTCGTTCAGCAGGCTTGCCGAAAAGTGCGGGATGGCACACTGGGCCTCGTCTCCGGGCCACTCGGTGGCGTTCATGAGCCGAGTGGAGATCGCGGGACATGTCTGGAGGCGGGTCCGATGGGCCAAGCGTGCGTACCTCGAAATCACGACCGCCGCCGGCATGTCCATCTACGGCGTGCATCTCAGCGCCGTGCACAGCAATCTCACCGAGCAGCGCCGGGCGTACGAGATCCGCGCGCTGCTCCGCAGCGTCGAGCGTCACCAGCACGGGCTGCACCTGGTCACCGGGCGATTTCAACACGCTCGCTCCGGGCGAGCGGCTGGACATGAACAGACTGCCGCCGCGCCTGCGCGCGCTGGCGTGGGTCACGGGCAAGTCCATCCGCTGGATCACCATCCGCATGATGCTCGAGGCCGGGTATGTCGATGGTTATCGGAAGTTTCACGGCGATGAAGGGTTTACGTTCCCTACCTGGGATCCGCACGTACGCCTCGACTACGCGTTTCTGCCCGCAGCCTTCAAAGGGAAACCTGTTGCGCTGTGAGATCGTGCGGAATCTTCCGTCGCTGAAGGAAGCCTCGGATCATTTCCCTCTGCTGACGGAGATTGGGCCGACCTGAAGCTCGCGGGCTCTACGACTGCTGATCCAGAATTCTCGAAGCGGTCTCGAACAGTTTCTGCAGCGGATTTCTCTGGCGCCACTCGTCGAGGCTGATCCGTTCGGCCCGTTCAAGATCCCGCAGAAACATCGCCTGAAGCTCGTTGCCGAGCGGACGATCGCCGATGCCGAACGCGTTCTCCTCGTCCAGCTCGCGTGATCGCGAGTTCAGGTTGGGCGAGCCGATGATGGACCAGACCCCGTCGACGATGACGTATTTGGCGTGCATGAATGTCGGCTGATACTCGTAGATCGTCGCACCGGCCTCCAGCAGTTCCTGATACCGCGCCTGCGCGCTGGCACGCGTGATCCAGTTGTCGGTGTGAGCACCGGGCAGGAGCAGACGCACATCAATCCCGGCGCGCGCGCGCTCTACCAGCACCTTCTGCAGAGCGCTGTCCGGGATGTAATACGGTGTCGCGATATAGATGCTCTTCTTCGCGGCGAGCATCGGCAGGATGTAAAAGTAGGCCATCGACTGATCGTCGTCTGCCGGTGAGGTGGCCAGGTGGATGAATCGCTCGACGCCCGGCGCGATGGCGGGCGCCGACACGGGGTAATTCTCCGAATCGATCAGCAGCTCGCCCGAGGAGCTCACCCACATGTCCACGAAGGCGGTCTGCAGGCTCCTCGCCATCGGGCCGGTGACTTTGAACATGACGTCACGCCAGTGCTCCTCGTCCTGTGCGTGTCCCAGCCATACATCCGAGACCGCCATCCCCCCGGTAAAACCAACCTCGCCATCGATCACAATCGCCCGGCGATGGTTCCTGCGATGGAATCGTGTGAGTTTGCCGAACTTCGGCGTGCGGAATTTCTGAACCTTGCCACCCTTCGCAATCAGCCGCTCGAAATCCTCGTCGGGCACCTTCATCGATACCCAGGCCATCGAGCAGCACGCGCACGGCAACGCCCTCGCCCTGCTTCTGCTCGAGCATGCGGAGCACCTGGTCGCTGAGAGTCCCGCTTGACCAGATGTAGACGCTGAAGTTGATCGTCCTCTTTGCCTCGCCGAGGCCCTTCAACAGTGCTGGCACGAACTGGTCGCCGTTGCCGAGAATCGTGATCGTGCCCCCATGCTCGACCGGCGCGCCGACGATGGTCGCCAGCGCCGTGGAAAACTGGGATGAGCTGACCACAGGCACTTCGGCATCCGTGTAGATCACCTCCGGCTTGTTTCCCACGGCGTAGAACAGCGCGCCCATGACCGACACGAACGCGATGACGCCAATCACGAACAGCGTGAGCTGCCACCATTTGTAGCGCCGCCGCAGCCGGTGCCAGCGAGAGCCGACCGCGTGGCCAGAGCCTGCTCGTTGGACGCCGGCGTGCACGAATTCTGTACGCATTCAAACTCCGCCAGCAGTTGATGCAAGATCCGCGCGCAGTTGCTGCGCCGGGCACTCCATTTGCCTTGCCCGTCGCGTGCTGACCGCCAGGTCACTGGCTTTGTGTCAGGAAGACGATGCGATCCTTTTTTGCTTCGATTTTCTTGAAGATGACCGGGTCGAGAGCCTTGAGGTCGTCCAGTGACGAGAACGGTCCTCGCTTGCTTCGATACTGAAGAACAGCTGCGCTTTCGCGGCGAAGCAGCTGCAGCACGCTTTCGAGATCGATCGCTTCGGCCGTGTTCATGTCGAGGGGGCGCACGACCTCGCCCTTGAAGTGCGTCGACAGGTAGTCGAGGATCGCCGCGAATTCTTCCGGCGTACCCTCGGCACCGAACGCCTTCATCCGATCGATGGTTTCACTCCAGCCTTCGCGCGTGAGTTTGACCGACGTGGCTTTCGCAGCCTCATGGCAGGTTCCGCAGAGTTGATCGTCTGTTCTTGCCCGGTCCTTCGGGCAGCGTGTCCTGCGCGAATGCCGGATGCGCAAGCAGTGCAAGGAGCAGGGCGCAACTTAAGTTGCGCCTCACCGCGTTGCCCCACCGACGCAGGATGCCAACGGATCGATTCATGGTTCAGTTGATGGCAAGGGGAATGCCGAACGCCCAGACCGTATTGTCATGGGTCACCACATGCACCTGCCCCGTGCCGGCAGAAAGCGCCGCGCTCGCGGAAGACGTCAGGATGCTTCCACTGTTCCACAGTTCCTTACCGCTGGCAGGATCGAGCGCAAAGAGCACGGCATTGGCCTCGCTGTGACCGCCGCCGAGAGCGAAGACCACTCCGTTGACGACAATCGGCGCACGCGGCATGACCATCGGGCGCGACGTCCATGTCCGCTCGAGTGACGGAGCGCCACCCGACAACCTGAAAGCCGCAATGTCCCCGCTTGTCGCCGCAAGAATCCACCGGTGGCCTTCGTTATCGCGCCATGTCGAAACCCCGTCGTTCGCGAAGCGCAGATTGGCCTTGTCGGCTGGCGGGTTCGTGGTAATCGGCGTCTTGTGATCCGTTCCACCCAGCGCCGAAGCGTCCATGAGGTAGAGGCGTCCTCTTGTGGTCGCCGTCACATATGTCCTGCCGCCGTCGCTGAAGACGACAGGAGTCGAGACGAAAGCATCATTGTTGGTGGTCATCCAGTCTTTGACCTTCAGCGTGCGGCCATCGAGCGCGACGATCGAATTTGCATACGACGACTCGCCGCTGCCTGTGGCAGCGTACACGGTGCCGTCGGCGCCAAGCGAAATACCGACGACTGGAGCGCCCTCGGTTTCCCACGACGTCACGGGCCGCGCGTCAGAGGTATGGTCCATCGCCCAGACCGCTTCCGGCGCACCGCCGCATGTGTTCGACGTCGCGGCATAGACGAATCCATCCGCCCAGATGAGGCCGGTTGCCGTGGCATTCGGCGGGAGGAACTTCGCGGGCGCCGCAGCAAGATCGCCGGTATCGGGAATGAGCGCGCGCAGGAGCCCGTCAGCCGCGACACTGAAGACGAAGTTCGGTGGCCGTGCGCCGCGACCGGCCTCGCGCGCACCTGCGCCTCGGCTCGGGCACCCGCACCGGCTGCGGGCGGGTCGCTGCCACCGCGGCCGCGCGCAGCGAGGCGCTCGGCGATCTCGGCAAGCTGTGGCGCCCCCCGGCCCGGCTCACCGACATCGCCCTTTGCCGGCCGAGGAGGCCGCGCGAATCCGAAGAACGAAAGCTGGGACGCGGCGTTGAGACTGGTCGCGCGCGTGAGCGGCAGAGTCATGCCGCCCGGACACGATTGGCGAGCCGGCGTATTCGCGCGCGCCCGCCGTGTAGTTGTGGTGAGTCCTCCAGAACAGCGTCCCGAAGTCATAGTCGATGGCGTAGACGTTGTTGGAGCTGCCGCCGACAAAAATCAGCGACTTGAATCCGCGAAACGTCATCAGATTGCCAAGCGCGACCGGCGCAGACAGCGAATTGCCGTGACGTGACTCGTTGTCGACCTTCAACTTCCAGAGAAACTGAAACTTCTGAAGGTTCTCGCGCGAGATATACGGATCGACGCGCACCCAGGAGGTGCGCTGCCCGTCGAAGCCGAGCGTCGTCCAGTCCGGCGCGCTGCGGGCCTGCGCACGCAGCATGCCCGCGACAGCCGCCGCGAAAACGACCGCGCGTCAGCGCCGCTCGCGCTCTCACGGGTTTGGAGCGCCTTCCAGGCCGAAACAGTACACAGTTGCCGTCGTAGGTCGCAATGTACACGCGGCCGTTGGCGACAGAGATGCCGCTGTAGTGATTCCAGGACGTAATCTGCTCGCCGCTCGACCACAACTCCTCGCCGCGTTGCCCGTCCAGCGCATACAGAACCGCGTGGGTCGATCGAGAGATGCGCCCGGGTGTTCCTCCGCCTTCTCCCGTGGCGCCCAACGGCATAGGTGGCGGGCGAAGGACGATATCCTCACCGCTCGCGTAGCCGAAGATGATGCCGTTGGCGACCAGCGGCGGATCGGCGTGCTTCATATCGCGTGAAATCCAGGCTGGATTGAGCTGGAATCGTCCTGTGGCCGCATCGCGCTCCATCTTGAACGCCGCAACGGCGCCGTTGAAGACCTCGCCGTGCTCGACTGGGCGCCTTGAACTTCGGATGCTTCGGTCCCCAGAAGGGCACGAGCACCCAGCGCGTGCCTTTCTGATCCTCGTAGCTGGCCATCGCGCCGTAGATTCCGGCCGCCTGATAATCCTGATCTTCATTGCAGACGAGCGGCGAGCGGTGGTCCGCCGTCGAATGATCTTCACCGCCCAGCGCGCTGGTATCGAGGAGCCACGTCCTGCACTCCTTGCTGCCCTGCACAATCCATTCGCGCCCTGCGTGCTCGAAGACCGGACCAGTCACCTGCAGATCCAGGTCGCGCTTCAGGAGATACTCGGCATTGGGCGGACCGTAGTAGTCGGTCAGCTTCAGTTTCCTCGTCGCCGGATCGAGTTTCACCGCAATCACGGCCGTTCCATAAGAGCGCAGCTCGGGATTGATAGGAACCATCACCAGTCCCGGTGTACACCGATCCGTCTCTGCCGATCGACGGCCCGGTACGCCCCCACATGCCGCCACTGCCCGGGTCGAACGTCGCGGTTCTTCGCGTGACAAGGTCGAATGCATAGACGAGATTGGGATTGCCACCGCATCCCTGGGCGCTCGTCGTATACATCACACCGTTCCACAAATTGAGTGCATAGGGCTTCGCGTTGGGCGGCATGAAGAGCTCGGAGGGCGCGATGGCCTTGCCGGTCGCAACATCCAGTTGATGCAGGCGCCCATCCCATGCAGCGGCATAAACGATGTAGCTGCCCGGCGTGCGCCCGGGGCCGATCACCGGCGTGGCCGTGATGCCACCCGGGCAGAGTGTGCCGAAGCTCACGCTGGGGGAGGCGAGAATGTCGTGTCGAAGTGCTGTTTCCACAGCAACGTGCCCGACGCCGACGTCGATCGCGTAGATGTTGTCTGAAACGCCGGCGACGACCGCAACCTGTTTCGGGCCGGCGGCGGTGAGAACGCGGCCCACGATCAGTGGCGGAAACAACGCGTGCATCTCGCGCGGCTGGTTGTCGGTTCTGGTACTTCCAGAGCAGCTTCATCCCCTTGACGTTTGAGACGTTGAGGATGTGCTCGTCTCTCTGCCACGCCGTTCGCTGCGGGTTGCCTCCGTCGGTCAACCAATCCGCCATCGGCCTGCTGTTGAGCAGCAAGATCGATCGGCCGGACCCGAGCGCGCCGGCGGCCAGTACAATCAAAATCCCAAGATCCGTTCTACTTCCCACTTTCTACTTTTTACTTTCTACTTTCCACTTTTTACTTAACAGCAAAGACCCACACCGCCCCACCCTCGGGCACTTCAGGATACTCACCTGGATGCAGACGATTCAAAAGCGCCTGCATCGCGCGTGAGTCGATGCCGAATCCCGACTGAACCGCGACGTATTGGCTGCCGTCGATTGAATACGACATCGGAATGCCGATGATGCCGGAGTTGGTCGGGTGCTCCCACAACACTTTTCCCGTCTTCGCATCGAATGCCCGGAACATGCGATCGTTGGTCCCGCCGGAAAACACGAGACCGCCCCCGGTCGTCAGAATCGGTCCCCAATTAGCCGACTTGGCGAACGTGTGCGTCCACACACGCTTGCCGGTATCGACGTTCCACGCCTGCACTTCGCCGATGTGCTTCGAACCCGGGTACTGGTACATCGTGGTGATCGCACCGGTGTAATTGCGGCCCGGCGAATACTCGACGACTCGCCCGATGAACGTCGCGCACAGATTTTCGTTGGCAGGGATGTAAATCATGCGCGTCTTCGGATTGAAGGCGATTGGCGGCCAGTTCTTCCCGCCCCACAATGACGGACAGAAATCCGCCATCTTGTCGGTGCCCGGCTTCTTGTCGGGATCGACATCCGGGCGTCCGGTCTTCGGGTCGAGCGATCTGAACACGTTCTGCCGCACGTACGGGGTTCCGTCGACGAAGTTGATCTTGCCGGCGGTCCGCTCGAGGAAATACAGGTAGCCGTTACGCGCCACGTTGATGAGGCCCTTGATCGTGCGCCCGTTCCGCTGGAAGTCGACGAGAATCGGCGGAGAAACCTCATCCCAGTCCCACGACTCGTTGGGGCTGTACTGCATGTGGCCTTTAATCTGACCCGTCGAGACATCGATCGCCACCGTCGACGCCACATACAGGTTGTCCCCGGGCCGCCGATCGCCCATCCACGGTCCACCGTTGCCGGTGCCCCAGAACGACAGATTCGTCGCCGGGTCGTAATTGGCCGTGACCCATACCGACGCACCGCCGGTCTTCCAATGGTCGCCCTTCGGCCAGGTTTCACTTCCTGGCTCGCCAGGCGCGGGAACCATGTAGGTCCTCCACAGCTCCTTGCCCGTCTCCGCGTCGAAGGCCGCCACGAAACCGCGAATGCCAAGCTCGCCCCCCGACGTTCCGATCAGCACCTTGCCATCGGCCACCAGCGGCGCAAGCGACATGTAGTACCCGCTGGCGTTATCGGCCACTCTCGTCGTCCAGACTTCTTCACCTGTCTTTGCGTCGAGGGCCACGAGCACAGCTTCGCCGGCCGCGAAATACACTTTGTTGTTGTAGACCGCGACACCGCGGCTGGTTGGATGCAGCAATACGACGGGACTGGGCAGAGGACGCCGGTAGCGCCAGAGAAGCGTGCCGGTTCGCGCGTTGATGGCGAGCACCTGGTTTCCTGGAGTGGACACGAACATCACGCCGTTGACGACGATCGGCGAGGCCTCGTGGCCGTTTGTAGCGCCTGTGGAAAACACCCATGCCGGCTCGAGGCGCTTGACGTTGCCGCTGTCGATCTGGCTCAACGGGCTGTATCCCCATCCGTCATACGTGCGACGGATCATCGGCCAGTCGCCGTCGGCCGGATTCTTGAGCCGCTCTGCCGAGACGGGCTGATACTGCTTCAGTATCTCCGGCATCGGCAGAGGCTCGAGAGCCTGACCGCCCCGTCCCCCTCCTTGCGTGGGCGTAGCGGGCTGCTGAACCGGCGGGGCTTGTTGCGCCATGGGCGCAATCGTGGCGACCCCTAAGCAGACCAGCCAACGCCAATCCGCACAGATATCTCTGCTTGAACATCGAACATCCTTTGAGTAGTCGTCGATCGAAACGCGGGATGGGAGATCTTACTCTAAAGACTGGGCTTCACATCGTGTGACGCTTCATCCGGCGCTCCCGCGGATCCTCGGTGAGCTCGAGCAGCCGGTGTTCTTGTCCATTCCAAAGGTCCTCCGCACCTACGTTGAGCAATCAGCGGGCCAATCCGGGTGCGCCCACTCTCCATTTCGCATCAGCGGCTCCGTGACGCCGCTTCGAAGCACACCGTCCACGTCCAGCTCGCCGGAGCCGATCATGAAATCCACGTGCACGGCGCTGCGGTTGCCGCCCGCTCTTTCGAACTCCTCGTCGCTCATCTCGTTGCCGCCCTTCAGCGTGAACTTGTAGGCATTGCCGAGCGCGACGTGGCTTGCGGCGTTTTCATCGAACAGCGTGTTGTAGAAGAGAAGCCCGGACTGTGAGATAGGCGAATTGTGCGGGACGAGCGCCACTTCGCCGAGATGGCGTGCGCCCTCGTCGGTGTCGAGAAGACGCTCCAGCGTGTCTGCGTTGCGATCGGCATCCATGTTCACGACCCGGCCACGCTCGAACGTCATGGTGAACCCTTCGATCAGCGTGCTGCCGTAACTGAGCGGCTTCGACGCCCGCACCGTGCCGTCAACCCGATCTCTGTGAGCGATGGTGAACACTTCTTCGGTCGGCAGATTGGCCGTGAACGGGATTCCGTTGACGCTGACGCTACGGCCGCTCACCCATGTGTGACCGGCAGGCAAGCCGAGCGTCAGATCGGTTCCCGGGCCTCGTGTACTTCAGCGCCGAATATCGCTTCGCATTCAGATACTCGCTGCGCGCCCCAAGGTTGGCCAGGTGCGTCTCCCACGTCATCAAGCGGATCGGGCGAGTCGAGCCGGCACATCCGGGCAATCGCGTCCCACAATCGCTCGACGGCCTCCGTGGTCGGCACGCCCGGGAAGATCTTCTCGGCCCACCCGACGCTCGGCGCCGCGACGACCGCCCAGTTCGTCTCGTTGCGTGAGATCTGCTCGCGGAACGGACGCATTTCGCGCGCGGTCGCCTGCAGAACGTCGCTGACAAGCTCGGAAGGCTCGCCGCTGCAGCAGATCCGGATCGTTTGCGCTGATCGACAGGACCGCGTGCCCGGCTGCCACATGTTTCGACAGCGCCTTGGGAAGCCACGCTGAATAATTGCCGAACGAATCGCGCGGCGCGTTCTTGAAGCGCATGAGTTGCTGCTGCTCATCGCCGTAAATAGTCTCGACAAGGGGCGATCCGGCCCGATACGCGGCGGCGGCGATTTCCCGCGCCAGGGGTGCGGCTTCGAGCGAGGCCCCGCCGTTGGCGAGCGGCCCGATAATCATCACGCGCTGGCCCGGCTGCACGTTCAGCGCGACCCTCACGGCGAGCTCGGCATATGTCCGCAGTTTCTGATCGAAGTCCATCAGGCGATTTTACACGCGTGCGACATCAGCAGCTTCCGAGGTTGAACGCCGGCCACGCGATCTGACGTCACTTGGTCGAGTAAACCAGCCGGCCGGCGATGTAGGTTTGCTCCACGCGAAAGTCGCGATCCAGGACGACCAGATCGGCGATGGCACCTTTGCCGATCGCGCCAAGGTCCGCGAGGCCAAGCTCAGAGGCGGGTGTCGTCGCGCACAGCTGCGAGGCATCGCTCAAAGACACACCGACCTGGCGGACGAGAAATCGAAACACCGCATCCATCGTCGCCACGCTGCCCGCCAACGTGCCATCTTCGAGATAGGCCGCGGCGTCCCGTAACGCGAATCGGTCGGCCGCCAAGCGAAGCCGACGCGCCCTCGGGCAGACCGGCAGCAGCAACGCCGTCGGTAATTGCCATCATCCGCTTCACGCCCTTGGCGGCAATCGCCATTCGAACCATGTCGCGGTGCACGTGCACGCCGTCGCAGATCACCTCGGCAGCAATCTCCTCGCTCGTCAGAATCGCACCCGCCAGGCCGGGCTCGCGATGACTGAGGGGCGGCATCCGGTTGAACAGATGGGTCGCATGGCGAGCGCCCTGCGGCGATAGCCTTCCTCGCCTGCTCGAGCGTCGCGCCGGAATGCCCCAGCGAGACGCGCCGGCCCTTCCTGAACGAGGTGACGAATGAGATCGATCGCGCCTTCGAGCTCGGGCGCCAGCGTCACGATGCCGACGTTGCGACCCGCTCGATCGATCTCTCGCCAGGATGTCGGCGCCGTCGAAATCGCGTTCCACCGCACCTTTCGCACCCTCACGTGTCGGACCCTTCACACCCGACACCCTGACGGGGTGCGCAAGCATGCCGCCGGCTGCGCGCCGCCGTACTCGGGATTGATGAAGTTGCTTTCCAGGTGCGCGGGCAGGACGCGGGCACCGTGACGGGTGCGGATCCGAGCGAGCGCCGCTGAACGCTCTCCAGCACGTCGCGAAGCGCTCGCGGTGTGCACGCAACGGTCGTCGGACAGAACGCTGTCACGCCATACTTCGGAAGCCGCAGAGCGATGGTGCTCACCGCGTCGTGACCGTCAAGCGTGTCGATGCCCTCCAGGCCATGGACGTGGACGTCGATGAAGCCTGGCAGGATGAAATGGCCATGAAGATCGACACGATCGGTTGCGGCGGGCGCGTTGGGCGGAGCGAGCGCCGGACTCGAGGATGTCGACGATGCGGTCGTTTTCGATCAGCGAGAGTGCCGCGCTCGTGTACACGGTCCGGTAGAACGAGATCCGCGCCAGACAGGACGAGCATGCACGTAATATATCGGGAATGCCTGTCCTCGGCATCGACGTCGGCGGAACGAAGACGGTGTGCCTGCTCGCCGACGACCACGGGAGCGTCATCGCCCAGGGCCGCGAGGAAGGCGCGAATCTTCAGGGCGCCGGCGAGCTCGCGCTCGAAAAGGTGCTGCACTCGGTGATGGAAAGCACGCTCGAAGGAACAGGAATCGTTCCGTCCGCCATCTGCCTCGGCATTGCCGGCGTCGATCGCGCATCCGATGAGACCGTCGTCCGCAGCATCATGGGCCGCATCGGCTACAAGGCGCGAATCCTCGTCGTCAATGATGCGCTGATTGCCCTGCAGGCCGGCATTGGCGATGCCGCAGGTATCGTGATCGTTTCCGGCACCGGATCGATTGCGTACGGCCGCAATGCCGAAGGAGAGGCATCGCGCGGAGGCGGCTGGGGCTATGTTCTCGGAGACGAGGGCAGCGGCTACTGGATCGGGCGACTTGCATTGCGCGCGGTCGTGCGACATGCAGACGGGCGCGGGCGCGTCACCAGTCTGACGCCGCGGCTGTTGCGCCACTTCGGCGTGCAGAAGGCATCGGAGCTGATCAACAAGGTCTACCACGAAGAGCTGAGCCCGCGCGCGATAGCCTCCCTGGCGAGATACGTGCAACACGCGCGCGACGAGGGCGATATGGTGGCCACCGGCATTCTGAACCGCGCCGCAGACGAGCTCATGGCGGCGGCGACGGCCGTGATGACGCGCCTCGAGTTGACCGACAAGGCCTTTACGTTTGTGCTCTCGGGCGGGATGTTTCACGCCGTTCCGTGGCTCTGCGACCAGATGCAGCTCCTGCTGCCGACCCTCGCCGCCCGGAGTCACGTCATGCGCCTCGAAGAAGAGCCCGCCCTCGGCGCGGTGAGGCTCGCGATTGCCGAGCTTCACGGAGGGGCGCGTGTGCCGGTCTATCGCGCCAACATCGCATGAACGTCCGGGTGTTCCGAACGGCCGACCAGGCCGCGCATGCCGCAGCCAGTGCTGTCGCCGCGCAGCTCGCTCGCAAGCCGGCGTCTGTGCTCGGCCTGCCGACGGGCCGAACCTCTCTCGCGGTTTATGACGAGATCGCGAGGCTCCATGAGTCCGGCAAAGCAGACTTCTCCCACGCGCACAGCTTCAACATCGACGAATTCGTGGGGATCCCATCGACAGACGAGCGGAGTTACTGCGCGTTCATGCAGAAGCACCTGTTCAGGCGGATCAACCTTCCTGCCGATCATGTGCACTTCCTGAACGGGGGCTCCCGCGATCACGAACGCGAATGCGAGAAGTTCGAGAGTGATCTTGCCCGACTGGGAGGCCTCGATCTCTTGCTGATCGGCATCGGAAGCAACGCCCACATCGGCTTCAACGAGCCGAGTCGGACGTTGCGGCTGCGGAGCCATCGCGTCCGTCTCGCGCTCGACACACGCCGCGCCAATGTCTCCCTATTCTCCGGGCAGCTCAATAAGGTGCCTCTCGAAGCGCTCACGATGGGGATGGGGACGATGCTGGAGGCGCGCGCGATCGTCCTGATCGCGACAGGGCGCTCGAAGTCGCGTGCCTTCGGCGCTACCTTCAGCGGGCGCATCTCGACCGACCACCCGGCGTCGTTTCTCCAGCTGCATCCGAACGTCGAAGTGATTCTGGATTTAGCGGCGGCCGAGAAGCTTCCGGAGTCGGGGTTCGACGCGAAGCCGTGAGAGCGCCTCGAGCGCGGGTGACGCCGGCCTGCTGCATCAGAATCGCGGCCTTCACATTCCAGCCGGCTCGCTCGCAGCAGCGCCATCCGCCCCTTCGCCGTCGAGCCCGGTCACGCTGGAGATAATGCGCCGGGCGCGATCGCGCAGCTTGTCGGAGTTCGACTGCACGTCGACCATCAGGTTGCCGTACGTCTTCCCCGCACGCACCATCGCGGTGGTCGTCAGCAGTGTTCAGCGCGACTTTGGTCGCCGTGCCCGCCTTGAGCCTCGTCGAGCCGGCAATCACCTCTGGCCCGACGCTCAGCACGATCGCGATGTCCGAGAGGTCCTTCAACCCGGAACGGGCATCGCACGTGATGCCGATGATCCCGCGCGCGCGCGGCACGGGCTCGGGTGACGGCTCCGCGGACGAACGGCGTGATCCCACTTGCCGATATGCCGATGACGATGTCTTTGCGGTCCGGTGCAGGCGGCGCAGCATCCGATCGCCTGCCTCGCGATCGTCTTCGACGCCTTCCTTTGCCTTGTGCACCGCATCCGGACCGCCGGCCATGATCGCCACCGCCTGTCGGGCGGCGATGCCGAAGGTGGGCGGCAGCTCCGCCGCCTCGAGCACGCCAAGCCGCCCGCTGGTGCCCGCTCCGACGAAGATGAGCCGGCCGCCTGTCGAGCACTGCATTCGCCATCATCTCGGCAGCCCGGGCGATCCGCGCTCTTCTCGCGCTGGACGGCAGCGAGCACGCTCCTGTGATCGAGGATCATGACCTCGACGATGTCGTCCGCATTCAGCGTGTCGATGTCGCGACTGCGCGGATTGATCGGCTTCGGTCGCCAACTGCTGCCATCTGGACTGAGATGCGCGCAGTCATCGACATGATTTGACCTTAACCTGAAAGCGATTTTCTCGGCTAGATTTAAGGAATGCGATCGCTCCAGCCCGAAATCCTCGATCGGCTCGACGTGGGTGACCCGCGAGCCATTCAGTCGCGCCGGGATCTGCAGAAGGTCAACGCGCTCATGGGTCATTCGCGGTTTCTTGCTCGGGCGCTGCGCGGGTCGATTGCGGGTTCGTTGCTCGTCGAGCTGGGTTCGGGCGACGGCACTCTTCTGCTGAAGGTGGCGAGACGTCTCGGCACGCAGACGCAGACCCGTCCGAGCCGTGTTCGTCGATCGGCGGCCGTCGGTCAGCTCACGAGACTCGCAAGGCGATTCAAAGCCGCCGGCTGGGAGGTGGAGCGTCAGGGAGTCCGACGTGTTCGACTGGCTGAAACGCCCCGATCCCGAGCGGTCCGATGTGACCATCGCGAACTTGTTTCTTCACCACTTCGACGACCGCGAGCTGTCCGAGCTTCTCGAGCGTGCGTCACGCCAGACGAGCGCGATTCATCGCATGTGAGCCGCTGCAGATCGACGTTGCCGTTGTCAGGCGTCTCGCTGCTCCGCCCTTCTCGGCTGCAATGGCGTGACCCGGCACGATGGACGCATCAGCGTGCGTGCGGGGTTTCGCGACCACGAGCTGTCAAGGCTGTGGCCGCGCGACCCGGAGTGGCGCCTCCGCGAATGGCGCAGCGGACCGTTTACCCACGCATTTGTCGCGGATCATGTCGCATGACGTCGTCCTTTGGAATACCGCCGCCACTCGGCGTCGACCTCGAACCGTCGCACATCGATCCGGCGATGGCCATGACACAGCTTGCGGCAGTCGGCGCCGACCTCTTTCTCGCCGGGCATCTTCATGTCAGTCACGTAGGTCACACAGCCGAGCGGTTACAGGATTGCGGGACATTCCGCGCTTGTCGTCCAGGCGGGCACGCTCTCCACGCGCGGCCGGGGTGAATTGAATACCTTCAACGTGCTCCGGATTGCCCGCCCGGAGATGACCGTCGAGCGATACAGTTGGATCGTCGGGCGGCGAGGCATTTGAACGATCCTTCGAAGGGACGTTCCGACACACTGCGGAAGGCTGGACGGCACAAGGGTTGCTTCCTCGCATTCAGTGAAAAATGGGGTCTGACCCCTTTTCAGGAGGGCATCATGCGCTGGACACGTGGAGATAGGGGCAACATCGAGGATTTGCGCGGACGATCGGGCGGAGGGATGGGTATGCCGCTCGGCATCGGCGGCGTGCTGATCCTGCTTGTTGGCTCCTGGTTGACCGGCGTCAACCTGTTTGATGTCGTCGGCGGAGGTGGCGCGACCGACGTGGTCGCAGACCGCCCGGCTGCATCCTCGCCGGAAGAGGAGCGACTTGTCGACGATGGTCGACGCCGTGATGGGCGACATTCAGCATACCTGGTCACAGAAGCTTTCCAACTATCAGCCGACGCGGGCGTGCTCTCTTCCGCGACTCCATCCAGTCGGCGTGCGGCCTGTCGAGCTCGGCAACGGGTCCTTTCTATTGTCCTGGCGACCGGAAGGTCTATCTCGATCTCGCGTTCTTCAACGATCTGCACCAGAAGCTGGGAGCGCCCGGCGACTTCGCGCAGGCATATGTGCTGGCCCACGAGGTCGGCCACCACGTGCAGAATCTCACGGGCACGCTCGAGAGCGCGCCGTTCAGCGGAAACGCGAACGAGCGCTCGGTGCGCGTGGAGCTGCAGGCCGACTGCTACGCCGGCGTCTGGGGCCACGAGGCAGCCAAGCCGGGCCGTTTCGCCAGCGGCCGGGTCGAGCTGGATCCCGGCGACGTCGAGGAAGGACTGAATGCGGCAGCCGCGATCGGCGACGATCGGCTGCAGAAGAGTGTCGCAAGGGCGTGTCGCGCCGGAATCGTTCACGCATGGCTCGTCGGCGCAGCGTGTGTCGTGGTTCAGGAAAGGCATGGAGACCGGCGATCCGCGCGTGTGCGACACGTTCAACAACTAGAACAGCCAGCTCTCGAGACCGATGACCACGGTAATCAGCCGCGAGCATTTCCAGGATGATGGGCGTCATTTCGCTGAATCCACTGAATCGGTGTGTAGCCTGCGATCCACATCGCGCTGGATGAATGCGTAGGCGACAACCGATTGCGCGCAGCCGATGTGGGTCCAGCAGCCCCCCAGCGCGTAGCCGGCGATCTGGGCCATCGCGAACAGATGCAGCAGGTGCAGGTCGAGGTTTCCAAGCGCGCGCGAGGCGAAATCGGCCACGATGTTGTTGTCGAGCATTGCCGACAGGAAGGTCGCGCCCAGGAACTGTCCCCAGGCGACGGGCAGCGTGGCCGAGCGCCTGCGACGCCGTTGCCGAATCAGACTCTCCATCCGACCGAAGAACCCCGCCTGCGTCAGCAGCGTGATGGAGAGGAACAACGGAAACAGAAAGTAGTATTCCGCATATTCGAGCCGCGCCTCGCGCAGCGCCAGCGCGCGCATCTTCGGGATGTCGGACGATGCCAAGGATCGCCACGGCGAAGCCGGCGAACGAAGCCAGAAACAGAGGCACCTCGTGATAGAGGCCGTGCAGGACCAGCAGGCCGATGAAAGGCACGAGCGCAAGCGCCCCGATCAGCTGCGCCCGGCGCCGCGCCTGCGCCGATGGCGGCGAGCGTATCGTCCACCCACTGCTCCGCCAGCATCGCCCCCTCGTCGTCGCCCTGCGGCGTCCAGACGTAGTGGCGATCGAGCGACGGCGGCCAGCTCCTCGCTGACGTAGTGCCCGAGCAGGAGCTCCGCGCGTTTCCAGCGGACAGTCCTGCGTGCGACCAGCGCCCTTCCGAGCGACGTCCCTGCCTGCAGACGCTCGACGATCTCCGGCGCCTTCCCGCTCGAGATGCGCCGGTGCGCCTCGACCAGCTCGACGGGGGTCAACACTTCGCCGTGGCGCGAGCCTGCAGGAATCGCACGTCTTCGGCGTTGGCGTCGAGGACGTCCATCGTCTCGAGGTCGATGCGGTGGCCGCCGAGTCTTGGCGCAGATGCCGCGCCACGACGAGATAGCGTCGACGAGCGCGATGGGCCCGCAGTAGCGGAGGAAGAACGTGCCGCCCAGGTGCGGATCCAGGTTCGCCTTCATGATCAGGTTCGGCGGCTCGCCGTATGCCAGCCAGATGCCGCAGATCGTGGTGACCGTCGGTGCAGACCATCACCGCCTGCAGGACGGCGCCTGCGGCGCGGCGGCGAGCATCAGGATGATGACCAGCGTGCGAATCGTCAGCCCGATCATCGACACGCCGTCGAGGATGCCCGAAGCGAATGCGACGACCGCGGTCACCGCGATCACGGTCGGCAGAATCGCACCGCGATTGCGGCGAAGGAGAAAGAACGTCACGCCTTCGAGCATGCGCGTCTGCGCGATGACGGCCACGAAGAACGTGAGGCCGAGGATGAACAGCATCGTGTCGGCGTGGATCAGCTCGTCCAGTCCGTGGAACGACAGCAGGTGCTGCCGGTCCAGTCCCCAGCCCTGCCCGGCGATCTCACGGTGCCATTCCGACGTCTCGAGGCCGCAGAACGTGGCCACAATCACGAGCGCCATCCCGTAGGTCAGCGCGTTCTTGTGGATCTGATACCGGAACGACCCGAAGAGGAAGAGGCCGAGGATGCGTCAGAAACACTTCGGCCGCCAGCAGCGACAGGGGAAGCGGCGTGAGGCGGCCGATCCAGAGAAGGACGCATGCGAGAATGCTGGTCGCTGTCACGAAACGTTCGCGCCGGCAGCATGACGACCGTCGCTTCGCGTTCGCTCATCCGCGACTGAATCATAAAAGACCGATCGATGACGCCGCTGCCGCCGACAAAAATGCGCCAGGCGACAAAAGTGTTCCTCGACAACTCGGGGCTGCTGGTCCTCGGCACCGTCGTCGCGCTCGTCTGGGCCAACGTCGACCGCGACAGCTACTGCAAGGCTGTCGCACGCGCTGCATTTCGCGGTCAACGACATCGGCATGGCGTTTTTCTTCGCGCTCGCCACCAAAGAAGTCGTGGAAGCGACGGCTCCGGGCGGCGCGCTGCACTCGCCGCGGCGCGCGGCGCTGCCGCTGGCGGCCGCCGTCGGCGGCATGCTCGGTCCCGCGCTGATCTTCTTCGTGGCTGACGATTTCTCTCGATCGCCCGAATCTCGAGCGCGGATGGGCGATCCCCTGCGCGACTGACATTGCGTTCAGTTATCTGGCTGCGCGGATCATCTTCGGCGCCAAACATCCCGCGATTCCGTTCCTGCTTCTGCTCGCCATTGCCGATGACGCGCTCGGCCTGCTGATCATCGCCGCGTTCTACCCGACCGGACCGCTGCGGTCGATCGAATTCGCCGCGTCGGCTCTCGGCGGCGATGCTCGTCGCGTGGTGGCTGCACAAGACGCCGCGTGATGAGCTTCTGGCCATACCTTCTCCTCGCGGGCACGTTGTCGTGGATCGGCGTTCTATCGGGGCGGCATCCATCCTGCGCTCGCGCTCGTGCCAATCGTTCCGTTCATGCCGCACGTCGGCCGCGCGACGCCGGCTTGTTCGTCGACGCGCCACTCGGCACGACACGCTCAACGAGTTCGAGCACTGGTGGAAACGCCCGGTCGACGTGTTGCTGTTCTTCTTCGGCCTGGCGAATGCGGGCGTCGACCTCGGCAACGCCGGAGCAGGAACCTGGTTCGTCCTGATTGCGATTCTGATCGGCAAGCCGGTCGGCATTCTGGCGGCGACAGCACTCACCACGCTGTCGGGACTTCAGCTGCCTCGTGGCGTGACATGGCGCGACCTGACCGTCGTCGGCATCATTGCGGGCATCGGCTTCACGGTCGCGCTGTTTTTTGCAACCGCGGCCTTCCCGTACGGCAGGCTGCTCGACGAGACGAAGCTCGGAGCCCTGCTGAGCCTCTTCGGCGTTCCTCATCGCGCTCGTCGCCGCGAAAGTGCTGAAGGTAGGGCGATACGGGATCTCCATTGCAAGATCGACAGAGTGATGGATTGAAGATTGGAATTTTCAATCTTCCAATCTTCCAATCTCGAATCTCCAATGATCTATTGCACTAGAGTCATCTGCGCGCAGTTCGCCGCGTGCCCTTGTAGGTCGTCGTCGTCGCTGCCACCACCTCGGCAGCCATCCACGCATATCCCTGGTCGTTTGGGTGGAAGCCATCGCTGGAATACGTCGACGGCCTGGTAGGCTCGCGCGTCGCACATCAGATCGATGACCAGCACGCCGCTCGAGGTCAACGGATTGAACACCGTCCTGGTCATCCCGACCGAGAGCGCTTGTGCGGCGAGGCGGTGATCGCGCGTTGCGCGCGCAAGAAACGGCATCGCGCCCATATTCGGGAGATTCAGGACGATCGATGCGCGCGCCGGAGCGCGATCGCGGATGGCCTTGCAGCAGGGTCGAGAATTCCTGGCCGAACGCGGTGACCTGGCTGTTGATGTAACCCGTGCGATCGGATCCGCCAGCGCCACCTCCGAACGCCGTGGTGATCACGTTGACATCGTTGGCGCCGGTAAAGATCGTGAGGAGTGTCGATATCCGGCAGCATGAACGGAGCTTCCTGATCCATGAAGTCGTCCAGTAAGATCGCCGCGGCCGTACTGAAGCCCCAGATTCTGTATCCGTCGGCTGAGCGTCGACGTGGGCCCAGCGGGTTGTTCACATTGATCGTGAAGCCCTCGCGATCGCAAGTCGCGAACCGCCGACCTGCACGTAGCCACGACCGTTCGGGCAGTCCTCATATGGCACGCACGACGACTGTGGAGCCGATACCCAATGCGTCGCTCGCGCCGATCGCGGTGTACATTGATTGTCGAGTTCGGCGTCGGGATCGGACTCGGTCCTGTCGAATCATTTTTTCCGCCACATGCTGACTGATCCAGCCACGACGACCGCGGCGAGAATACCACTGCCGTTACTGATCATCCGTTCGACTTTAACACTGTTAGTACATGACACAGAGATACCGGGACAGCGATGCCGTTATGGCGTGCAATGAAGTTCGCTTCGAAGATCGACGAAGCTAAGCTTCGATGTGCGTCCGTTCGGTATCGGCTGGCATTCGCCAGTTCGGCACAGGTTCGGAGCCAGGATGAGGTCACGAAGAATCGTCCGCATACGTCGATATGTCCGAGCTTCGTGGATCCATCGTTCTTCGATGGAACTTCGTACTAGCGAACCGCGACCAGTAAATTCTCGACATGAATCCGACGAACTCCAGACGATCGTCTTAACAGAGGACCAAAGCCACCCAACGTTAGTCTCGTGGCACGTCCTCAGTCGGCACCGATCTCGGATTGCGCTGTCCGACGGTGGGAATTCCCATCCCAGAGGCGAACAATGAAACCGCGGCGCCTTTTTTGTCGTAGGCTACTTGTATGAAACACATCATTGCTTCCTGTCGCAGTTTGTGTAATTTTTGTGGCAGCAGCTTCATCTGCTTCGGCGCAAACGCGGTTGCGATTGCCGGCGAATCTGTTCGCACCGGGACAGGCGACGCGGGACAAGCCCCCACGCCCGTGCCTGTGCCGACGTCGCCGAGTCGAGCGGACCTCGCGTGTCGTTGACGCTCGAAGATGCCGTCAAGCGTGCGCTCGAGAACAACCTCGACATCGCGGTGCAGCGCATCAACCAGCAGACCTATGACATCGACATCGCGAGCATCCGCTCGGTCTACAGCCCGGTGATGACCTCGACAGTCAGCTCGCAGACGTCGAAGTTCGCCTCGACGAGCACCATCGCGGGTGCCGCCACCGGGCCGGCCATCACCAACGACACATTCGTGTTCAACGGCGGCTTCGCGCAGGACGTGCCGTGGGGCGGTGGCAGTTTCCGCGCCACCCTCGACAACCGGCGCCAGGCCACGACGTCGCTGACCGCCACGGTCAATCCTCAGTACACGCCGACCTGGGCGGCGCAGTACACGCAGCCGCTGCTCCGCGACTTCCGGATCGATAACACTCGCCAGCAGCTGCTGGTCACGCGCATCAACCAGGACATCTCCGACATCCAGCTCCAGCAGACGATCATCAACACGCTGGCAAACGTTCGCAATGCGTATTGGGACTATGTCTTCGCCGTGCAGTCGGTCGAGGTCTCGCGACAATCGTTGGACCTGGCCGAGGAGCTGCTCCGCAACAATCAAATGAAGGTCGAAATCGGCACGATGGCGCCAATCGACGTGGTTCAAGCGCAGTCTCAGGTCGCCCAACAGCGGCAGGCGCTCGTGACGGCGGAAGGCACCAGACGCACCGCCGAGATCGCGCTGAAGAGGCTCATCGTCAACGGCACATCGATCCGTTATGGGCATCGACGATTGAACCGGTGGATCGCCCCGATTTCCGTCCCGAACCCATCGACCTGAACGCGGCCACCAAACGGGCCCTTTCAGCTCGAACCGATGTGCTGCAGGCGCGAAAGACGCAGGAGGCCAATGCCGTCACGATCGGGTATCTCGAGAATCAGAATCTCCCCAGGTGAACCTGCAGACCCGCTATGCGACGACAGGCATCGGCGGCACGCAATTCATCACGGCGGGCAGCGGGGTCAATCGTGAAGTCATCGACGTCATTCCGGGCGGATATCTCGACGCGCTCAGCACGCTGTTCCGCAACCGGCTTCCGACCTGGAGCCTGGGATCTGAACATCAGCTACGACCTGGGTACCAGCGCCGCAGAAGCCTCGGTCGCACGAGCCAGAATTCAATTGAATCAGATCGATGTGCAGCTTCGCCAGCTCGAGCTGGCAGGTCACGAGCGATATCAGCAATGCGGCGGTGCAGGTGCAGAACACGGCCGAGCGCGTGCAGGCGGCGCAGTCAGCACGCGACCTGGCGCAGCAGCAGCTCGATGCCGAAAACAGCAAGTTCGGCGTCGGGATGTCGACGAACTATCAAGTAGTCCTGGCGCAGCGCGATCTGGCCAACGCCGCAGCACAACGAATTGCAGGCGGTGCTGGCCTACCGGCGTGCGGTAGTGGATTTCGAGCGCGTGCAACAGACCGGAAATGGTGGCAACATTACGATCATCTCCAGATGAGATTGATCAGAGTTCGCGGCGTAGCAGTCGCCGTGATTGTCCAGATCGCCGGGCTGAGGTTCGCACGGCGCGCGGGCAGTCGGCCGACGAGCCGATCACCCTGGACGTCATCGTCACGGATGACAAGCTGCGGCCGGTGAAGAATCTGACGCCCACTGACTTCGAGATTGAGGATTTCGGCGAGCTCAGAAGTGTTGACGCTGTGCGCCCGCAGGCCGCCGGGGGGCGTGCCCTCGCGATTTTCCTGGACGAATATCACGTCCAGGCCGGCGAGGCCACCACGCGCGCGAAGGCTGCTCTCGAACACTTCGTGACGACATCGCTTCGCGATGGCGACACTGTGGCCATCATGAAGCCACTCGATCCGCTCAGAGGAATCGCGCTTACGCAGGATCGAAACGCACTCCTGCAGGCCATTTCGACCTTCGAAGGCCGCAAAGGCGACTACGCCGCACGATCGACCTTTGAAGGCAACATCATCAGCCGTGATCCGCGAACGGCTGATGTCTCGCGGGCGCAGGTCGTGAGCTCCGCGCTCCAGGCGCTGGCAGCACGGCTCGGTGAACAGCAGAGGGGACGCAAGGCGCTCGTCCTGGTCAGCGAAGGCTTTGCCAGCGCAACGCTGCGCGCTGTCGTCTTCGCAGCCAACCGGAACGAGGTCGCCATTCATCCCATCGATCCGTCTCCCGAACCAACGCTTCACGACCCGATGCTTGGTTTTCTCGCGGAGCAAACCGGGGGCATCGCCAGCATCAACGAGAAAACCCTCACGTCGGCTTTCGCGCAGGTCGTCGCCGACCTCGACGACCACTACGTCATCACGTATCGGCCGGCCGCGACTGCCGATGGCAAGTTCCATCCCATCCAGATCCGGGTCAAACGAACGGGGCTCCAGGCAAGGGCGCGCGCCGGATACTGGTCCGCCAAACGCAGGTCGCGGCCACCGCATCGAGCGGATCTGGCGGCATGGGGAAGCTGCCATTCCGCCCGTCACACGCGAGCATCTACCTTCGTCCCTGGATCGGCATGACGAGAGGCGCCAACGGACTGACCAATGTCACCGTGACGTGGGAGCCTGGAAGCGCTCCTCCGCGAAACCAGAGGATCGCTGCAGTCACCGTAAAAGCGATGGGCGCCGATGGACAGATTCTCTTCCAGAGCCGGGTTCCGGCCGGCGATCGCGGTCGCGCGACGTTCGCCGCCCCACCTGGATATGCAGCGGTGGAGATGACCATCCAGAGCAGCACGGGCGCAACGCTGGACACCGACTATCGTGGCCTCTCAATCCCGAACCTTCAGGTGACCAAGCCGACGTTTGCCACACCGCAGCTGTTACGGGCGCGGACCGCCCGGAACTTTACTGAGCTCAGCGCCGACGCGCAGGCGCTGCCGGCGGCCTCGCGAGTCTTCAGCCGCACGGAACGGCTCATCATAAGAATTCCAGTGTATGGCGCGGGCGATACCATGCCGGATGTGAGAGCAACACTGCTCAACCGCCGCGGTCTTCCCATGCGCGAGCTCCAACAGGTGGCCGCCGATCTGCCCCAGGGGATCGTGCAGTTCGACCTCCCCCTCGCTTCTCTCGCACCCGACGAGTACAGGGTCGAGCTGGTCGCCGGCAACACCCAGGGCCCGCGGGACGAAGCCCGCGAAGTACTGGTCTTCCGCGTCACCCACTGAGCCGGGTTATCCTGCTCTTACGCAACCGTACGTGATGAATAAGATCTCGCTCTCCGCCTGTCTGACCGTCGCCTGCTCGATCGCCGTCTCCGCCGTGGTGCTCGAAAAGGATACCGCAGCCGCCTTTCAGCGATACGTCGAGCTGACCGAACAGCGCATCAACCGCGAGGTTGCCGGCAGTGAGCGCTTCCTTTGGCTCGATACGCTGCCGCCAGATCGCCGCGCTGAGTTTCAAAAGGGGCTGCAAGGAGGACTGGTGATCATCGAACGCCTGCGTACCCAGGACGGATCGACGTCAATCGAGGCACCCAGCGGCCTCATTCATCACTGGGTAGGCACTGTCTTCATCCCGCGCACGACCGTGAAAGAGGCCGTGGCGCTGATGCAGGATTACGATCGGCATTCGAAGTACTTCGCGCCGGCGATTGCGGCCTCGAAGACGCTCGAGCGCAACGGCAACCGGTTCAAGGTCGCCTTGCGGTTTCAGGTCAAGAAAATCATTACGGTGACGATGGATTCGGAGAACGAAGCCGAGTTCTTCCATCCCGCCGCCGATCGTGCTCACAGCCACATCCGCAGCACCAGGGTCACCGAGATCGCCGATGCCGGGACTCCACAGGAAAAGGCGAAGCCGGCCGGCGAGGAGAACGGCTTCATGTGGAATCTCAACACGTACTGGCGGTTCCTCGAGCGAGACGGCGGTACCTACATCCAGTGTGAGTCGCTGACCCTTTCGCGAGACGTCCCTTTCGCGCTCGCCTGGATCATCCGCCCGATCGTCACGCAAATGCCCAGGGAGTCGTTGAACTTCACGATGGGCAAAGCCAGGGAGGCGTTGGTGAAGCTCCATTGATGGATTGGGAGATTGTGAGAATGTTGGTGGATTCAAGACTGGATCTTCAATCCACCATCAATCCTCGAATCTACCAATCTGCCAATCTGCCAATCTGCCAATCTGCCAATGGTGCGTCAGAACCGTACGCCGTAGACCACTTTGAAGTTTCTCCCCATCTCCGGAACGACATCCTTGATGAGCGACAGGTGGTTCCGGTACAGCTCGTTGGTGACGTTGTCCAACCGCAGCGTAATCGTGTTAAGCGCACCGCCGGCGTTGAATGAGTACGAACCGTAAAGCCGGATCGTGCTGTAGCCGTCAGTCTCGGTCTCAATGCCATACAGGCGATCCTGCTTTGCCGCAGCAATCACCTGGCCGCCAACTTGCAGCCCTCCGTGCTGATAACGCAGGCCTCCACGGAACTTGAACGGCGGAATGCGCGGCAGCGGATCGTCGTTCTCTTTCACCAGGCCGTGCACGTAATCGAACCCGAGCTCTGCCGTCAGTTCCGGCGTGATCTGGAAATCCGAGTGGGCTTCGAAGCCCTGCAGTAAGGCGTCAGCGCCCACGAACTCTACGAACGCCAGCTCTTCTTCCTCGCCCTCTTCGCCTTCGTGCTCCTCATGGCCGACCGGCTCTCGGCCGCCGAACCGATCGATGAACTCGTCTTCGCGCTCTTCGAACTCCTCATGAGAGATCTCGCTGCGGAAGACGTAATCGTTGATATCGTTGCGGAAGTACGTCACTTCACCAGACGCTCGCGGCGCGCGCCAGCGCAGCGAGAGATCCAGACCAAGCGCGCGTTCGGACTTGAGACCCGGGTTCCCGATCTCGAATGCGAAGTTCCCGTGGTGCAAGCCGAAGAAAAACAGCTCCTCGAGTGCCGGCGGACGCGCCGCGAACGCAACGCTCGCCGCTATTGTGAGGCGATCGTCGGCGGCGGCAGGGCGCAGGAGAACGCCGCCCGATACCGAGCCATTCGTGAAAGTCGAGCTCCGGCTCACCAACCGGCGCGTACTTCGTGTGATCGAAGCGGCCGGCAAACTGAAGCGTGGCATGCGGCCACGTCACCTCTTCATACGCGAAGGCTGCAAACCCGTTCTGATCAACGGCTGGAGAGAGCGCTTCGGCGCCCACCGCATCGAAGGCGCGATCGAGCACCCAGCCGCCGATACTTCCCTTCAACCGCCCGACGGCGCGATGCGAGCCCATGACTTGCACTTCGGTGGTGTCGTTGCTGAAGGCAGTGCCCACCTCTTCGCCTTCGAGCTCATCGTGCTTGTAACGCCGATGCGCCACGGTCGCACGGAATGCCTCGAACGCCCCGTCGAGCCGCTCGGCGCCCGCTCGGAACGTCAGCGCGTGACGCCGCGGCGTGAGCTGCAGTATGCCCCCCTCGACGACCGGAATCCCATACTTCGTGTCGTCGTATCCCCAGCTGCCGCCGGCGTACGCGCGCTCACCCGTCCATCCCATGCCAACGGTCGCAAATCCATTTCGCGACTGGGAATTAAGCACTTCACCCTCAGGCGTCTCGAAGTCGCTCGAGCGCCGGCCGCCGCCGCCAAAGTTCAGGGCGAACCTGCCGTTGCCGATTTGGACGTTGCCCGCACCTCCCGACTCCTCCGCAGCCGTACCGAGATCGACGGTGAAATTGCCGGACGCACCATGGAGGGGTCGTGTCGGGATTTCGTTGGTGATCACGTTCACGAGCCCACCGATCGCATTCGCGCCGTAGAGCAGCGTTGCCGGTCCGCGGACGACTTCTATGGTGTCGGCGGATGCCGGATTCAGACTGACGCCGTGATCGCCCGACTGACTCGACAGATCGCCCGTCCGCTGCCCGTCTTGAAGGATCAACACACGATCGCCGTCGAGACCGCGGACGACCGGTCGCGACGGCGCCGGGCCGAAGGAGCGCGAGGCGACGCCGGGCTGGTTCTCAAGCGTCGCGCCCAGCGAGCTTTCGAGTTGCTTTGTTAATTCCTGGCCCGCGAGCACCGACGTCGGCTGGAATACATCGAACTGGCTCCGCGCTTCAGCGGTGACCGATGCGACCTCGGTAAAATGCAGGTCCGGATCGACCTGCACCTCGACAGGCTTGTCCCCCGCTGGCGTAACCGTCACCTCCGTACGGCGCGATGAGTATCCAAGAGTGCGGACGAACACGTGATATGGGCCCGGCGCGAGACCGTCGAAGCGAAACGCGCCGTCCGGACCGGATACAGTCTCACGCTTCAGCTCGTCAACGACGACGGTCGCTCCGGCGATCGGCTCGCCGGAAAGTGAGTTCAGCAGTCTGCCCTGCAGCACGGCCGTGCCCTGTGCAGCGGCAGAACACACCGCCACGACAAGCAGAATCGATGCGAGAAAAAACCTCATCATGACACCACCTCAGATACGTAGGGTCAGGCTCGAGCCGGACCGTAGACGATACTTGGCAGTACGTGTCCGACTTCTTGACCCTCCGTTGCCTTGGCGGAGAGGGTCAAACCGGACCGTTGATCACGAAAGTGTTTCAGGCTGGCGGTGCGCGTCCCGGGACGAGGGACCAATCCAGGCGATCGGCGAACGCGAACGGGGCGGCGTGCGGCTGCTCGGCGCGAAGGGCGCCGTCATGTTGTACGAATTTCTCGAAAGCGGGATAGACAGAGCGAAATGAGTGGCAGAGGAAGCAGTGTTCACCCTCTACCTCCGAGGAGGGTGAAGCAGCACCGATATAGTGGGCACTCTCGTCGTGATTGACGAGAATTGGCCGGCACGCGATATCGTCGAGGTCCTCGATGTGCGGCGGCGCGACCGATCCCGCACAGAGGCTGATGAGCAGCGAGACCGCCACGCCGGCACGCTGAAACCATGACTTCGCGCGGAACATCATTTCGAGCTTAGTCAGGGGCGCCCTGCTGCGTCAAGCATTTGCAGGTTCACGCCTTCAGTCTCAGCGCTCCCGGATGCACACGCGCCACGAGCGTATCCGACCCCTGCACCGCTTCCCCATCGACGTGAAACAGCATCGAATCGCTGCGAGCGGATCGTCAGCTCGCGGGCGCGATGGGTGCTGATGCCCTTCTGTCGGTCGAGCCGCCCGCGAAACATCGACGGAATCCGGGCGATGTTCCCGAGCAGCTTGCGGTCCTCAACGATCACGAGATCGAGCAAGCCGTCGTCCAGGCTGGCCGTCGGAGCGATCTCCGCGCCGAATCCGTACTGTCTGGAGTTTGCCAGCGCCAGCAAGAGCGCAGATGTCTTGAAGGGTGTTGCCGTCGGTGGTCACCGTATAGTCGAGGGGCACGTATCGAAGGAGGTCTCGAAACGTCGCCTTCATGTACGGCACCAGGCCACGATACTTGATACCCATCGACACCAGCGCCGCGACATGGGCATCGAGGCCGATGCCTGCGATGTTGAAAAACACACGCCCTCCCAGCTCTCCAGCGTCCACATCGCGGACCTGTGCCGTCATCGCGCGCTCGATCGCCTGGGCGGGATCGAACGGGATGCGCAGCTCTCGCGCGAGACCGTTGCCCGATCCGCCCGGGATGATCCCGAGAGCCGTGCCACGCGTCACGTCTCGACGTCTCTGCCCCGCCGCCTGTACCAAGGCCCGCCCCACCTCATTGATCGTCCCGTCGCCGCCCCAGGCGATGACAAGTTCGACCCCGGACGCGGCGGCCTCGCTGGCGATTTCGTGTGCGTGACCGGCGTGCTCGGTGAAGCGGATTGTCTGCCAGCACGCCAAGCCTCTCGAAGGCATCTTGCGCCGCGTGAAGCCGCTCAGCAGGCCTCCCTCGACGCAGACGGCCCCGACACCGGGTTGATGATGACGAGAACGTTGGTCATGAAGTGTCCGGCCCGAAGCCGGACTCTATCGCCTGTAGAGCGTAATGGCGATATCGATGTTGGCCTTGAGGGCGGTTTTGACGGCGGGCCAGGTTTTTGCCGCCTTCACGAGCGTCTTCCACGAGTAGAGGTGCTTCGGCTTGTGGAAGTCGCTGTTCGCCACGTACGGATAATGCTTCAGGCTGGTCACAGAAAACAAATCGTCGCGGTTGGCCGCCTCCCAGACATCGACGAGGTCCGAAAGCTCCTTCCGGTGATCCCACAGGTAGCAGGTCCCGATTTCCATCCGCCTGGTCGTCCTGTGATGCGGGTGACAGGCGATACTCACTGCATCCTGGCGTCTGATTTCCTCCAGAATGGCTTTCGCCGTCTCGTCGGCGCTGATGAATTTCTCTGATGCCGAGCGCGACGATGTGGGAGTTGTGCTTCGCGCGGATGTGATTCTGCGTGACCTCGGCGCCGGGAACGACGAGCAGTCCGTACTCCCGCCTGGCGCGCGTCGCCTCCTTCTCGATGTCCGCCAGATAATCGTCGAAGGTTTCCTGAGTGATCGAAAACTGCCGCCTGCCGAGTGTCGCGATGCGCCCAAGTCGCCGCAGCAGATCCTTTCTTCCAAGAATGTGATCGGTGATCGCGAGGACGTCGAACCTTCCTGTTCTCCCGTAGAGATCGACGACTTCGCGGAGCGAGAGCCGCCCGTCACTCCACGTCGTGTGTACATGGAAGTCGCAGAGCAGGAAGGGTTCGTAGCCGGGCATCGTTCAGGCGCGCACGTCCTCGTGCGTGGAATCCGACGGGCGGTGAAAGAAGATCTCCGCGCAGAAGTTCCTGAGGTAAATTCCAAAGACCCGCCCGCGTCCCATCGACCGGTACCGGCGCGCCGAGGTGAACACCCAGCACTGCGGCCTCAGGCGCACGCGTCCCGCCTTCGAAAGCCTGCGGCGCCAGGTTCGTGTCCTCGCCGTGAAATTCAATCGACGTATCGAGTCCACCAATCGCCTCCAGCGCGTCGCGCCTGACGGCGAAATTGCCGCCATAGAGCACGGCACCGATCCGGAAGACGTACTGCGCGAGCACGTGCGTCAACGGAGCGACGCTGTAGTCGTACGAGCCGGATCAGGACACGACCCAGCAGATCCCAGTCGTAAAAACGGTAGGGCCCGGTGACGGCTGCAGGCGGGTTCGGGCCGGCGAATTCCTGCGCCAGACGCTCGAGCCAGTCGTGCGGCGCCCGGCAGTCGGCATCCACGTAGACGAGCACATCCCCCGTCGCCGCGCGGCGGCCCGCTTCACGGGCCAGGACAAGGCCCTTTGCGAGGTTCGTCCACCACACGAACGCCGGGGATGCTCGCAACCGCCGCGGTCCGGTCCGTGCTCGCATTGTTGATGACGATGAGTTCGTGAGGCGGGAAGGATTGCTGAAGTAATGAGTGAAGGCACCCGGGAAGAAGTCGTTCTTCGTTATAGGCACAAACAATGACGCTGTATCTCACAGCGGCGGCTCGAGCATCGGCCATCACTATCGTCTCCGCCCGTCACGAACGCGTACCGGGCCTGTAACGGCGAGGTAAAACCCGCAGACAGGCAGGCTGACGCCGGATCCTACAGCCGCAACAACAACGACACCGTCATCGTAAAGCCCACCACAACGACAATGCGCCGTACGCCCTTTTGGTCCGATTCGGCGCGCCGCCCCGCTCCCCAGATGCCGCCCAGGATGGCGCCCGCCGCCATCACGAGCGCGTGCGGCCACGACACCATCCCGTTCCAGACAAAGTACAGCACGGCGATCCCGTTGATGCACCCCGCCAGAACCGTCTTCAGGCCGTTCATCTGGTGAATATCGGTCAGCCCCATGATGCCGAACGCCGCGAGCATCAGAATCCCGATGCCTGCGCCGAAGTACCCGCCGTAGAGCGCCACGAGAAATTGAAACAGCAGGCGCCGGTCAGCCAGGCCGTGGAACCGGCATGCGCCTTCCCTGTCGTCCTGATGGCGCGCTGCACCGGTTCCTGCAGCATGAAGACGAGCGTCGCGAAGAGGATGAGGAGGGGAACGAGCCGATCGAATACCGACGTGGGCGTCATCACAAAAAGGACGGCCCCGCCGAGTCCGCCGAGGATGCTCGGCACGATCAGCGAGTAGGTAGCGGCCGGCAGTCCTTGAAGGTTCCGGCGGTAGCCCCACAGCGCACTCGAGCGTTCCCGGCCAGATCGCGACGGTGCTCGTCGCGTTGGCGGTTGTGGATGCCAGCCCTACCCAGATGAGCGAGGGAAATGTCAGGAGAGTCCCGCCGCCGGCCACCGAGTTGATGGCCCCGGCAACGAAGGCCGCTATGAAAACGACGAGCGTAAGCCACTCGATCATTCGCCGAGCAACGCGGCCGTGGTGGCAGGCTCCATCAGCAGCGCGGCCATCGCGATTCCAGCAGCCAGGGAAATCGTCAGCACCGTCGTCAGCGGCGAGGTCGAGGCGAGGAGCAGCGCATCGACCGTCAGCAGCAGGGCCATCAGCACATCGGAAAAGAGCCTCATTGCCGCTGTGCGGCGCAGCTCGCTCTCCAGATGCGTTCGATTCATGAGGTCGGTGAACACGAGATGGCCCCGCACTATGCCACCTACCGACGCGGCGATACCCATCAGGACGAACACCCAGAGCGAAATCGGGCCCGCGCAGCCATTCCTTGATGCGCCACGCGTGGGCGGTCGCGATCATGTAGAGCACGATGGCAACGACCTGATGCGTACGCCACCACGTGCTCCTGATCCGGCCCGGGCCCGGACGCGATCGCGGGATGATCGAACGCCTGCAGCAGCTCGGATCCCGAGCCGAACCGTTCGGCGGCGGGTTTGCGCAGGCACCGATCGATCACTTCAGACAGCCAGGCGGGAACACTGGCCCGCGCGGCGAGCGGCTCGGGCTTGCTCTCGATCACGCGAGCGAGTGTCGCGAGCACGGTCCCCGCCTCGAACGGATGACGTCCCGAAATCCACTCGTACATCAGCACCCCGAAGGCGAACACGTCGGCTGGAGGTCCGACCTCACGTGCCTCGATCTGTTCGGGAGCCATGTAGGCGGGCGTCCCTGCGACTGCACCTGGACCAACGACGGTCAGTGCCGGCGGAGCATCGGACGGTGCGGCGACACGGGCGAGTCCAAAATCGAGAATCTTGATACGGCCATCGAGAGTGCGCATGACGTTTTCCGGTTTGAGATCCCGATGGGTGATGCCTTTTGCGTGCGCGCTGCCAAGGGCAGATGCCAGCTGGCGGGCAGTGGCGACAATCGCCTCGAGTGAAGGACGGGAGCCGCTCGGAGATCTCCTCCCGGAGGGTCTGCCCCTCGACGAATTCGGTCGCGATGTAAAGCTCGCCATCGAACTCCTCGAGGGCGTACACGGTGCAGATGCCTGGATGCGTGAGCACTGCTGCGGCGTGCGCCTCGCGCTGCAGACGTTCCCGGTGCTGCGGGTCGCGGACCAGCTCCGGCGCGACCGCTTTCAACGCCACGGTCCGGCCGAGTCTGGCATCCGACGCAAGGTACACGCGCCCCATGCCGCCCCGGCCGATCTCGCGGAGGATTGTGTACCGATCCAAGCACCGCACCAGGATTGAGCGAGCGATCGTCTTCGAGCAGATGCGGAGCCGCTTCGACCAGCGGCTGAGTGAGAAAGAATCCGGCGCGCGAGTGATGGTCGACGAGCGATCGCACTTCCTCTCGCACGTCGGCGTCATCCGGCGCTGCCTGCTCCAGCCACGTCACGATATCAGCCGGCTCGTGCTCGAGGGCCGCTTCAAACAAATCGCGCGCGCGTTTGCGCTGCCCGGGCGTCATTCCTTATCGCCGGGGCCCCTCGCCCCGCTCCACGCCACGCCGCTTTGCGTGCGGCCTTCCCCCGGCATGCTCCTTCGTTCGGGGGCTTCACTGACTGAGCTCGCGGAAGAGCCACGCACGGGCGAGCGCCCAGCGCCGCTTGAGCGTCGCGGGAGAAATACCCATGGCGTCGGCCGCCTCTTCCACGCTCATGCCCGCGAAATACCGGAGCTCGACGATCTTCGCCTGCTCGGCATCGATCTGCTCGAGCTTGCGGATTGCTTCGTCGAGGGCGGGAAGCATCACTTCGGGATCGGAGGCAAGCGCGAGGGAGTCGGTCATCGACACGCGATTCATGCCGCCCCAGCGCTTCTGTGCGCCGCGGGCGCGCGCGCGCTCCACCAGAATCTGTCGCATCGAGCGGGCGGCAATGCCGACAAAATGCCGTCGATCGTGTCCATGGCGTGCCGGCCTGCGCGAGCCGGAGATACGCTTCATGAACGAGGGCCGTGGCCTGAAGCGTCTGCCCTGGACGCTCGCGACGCATGTAGGCGGCCGCGACCCGCCGCAACTCGTCGTAGACGAGCGGCGCAACGTCCTCGGCCTTGGGCGGGGGTTCTTTGGACATCGTTTTGGGGTTCCGGGTTCCGGGTTCCAGGTTCGGGAGTTCCGGTTCACGCTCGGGGAAACCAACGCCGGAACCCGAACCTGAACCGGGAACTGGAACCTGGAACCTCAGGCAGCGCTGGCCGAGGGGTCCTCGCGGACGTCGTAAACGAAATCGTGCGCGCGCAAGTACCTTCACCGCCAGCGCTCGCGCGCGGGATCGCCCGCCTGCTCCACATTCCGCACCAGCTCCTCGCGGTGAGTGAAGATGCCGTCGAGGATGGCCGATCGATCCGCCTCGGACTCTTCGATGATCGACAGCAACACGCGCGAGCCGTATTTGATCCAGCGTGGCTGCGGCACGACGCGTCCGTCCGCCTTCGTTTCCACAACCTGCCGCCTGAGGATCGTGAGCACGAGCTCGGCATTGGTTTTCTCGTAGACGGTGCCAAGCTTCTTGAACAGCTCCTTGACCGTCTCGCGGCGCTCGTCGAGCAGCTTCAGGAACAGCTCGGGAGTCACGCGATCGCCCTTTTTCGAGTATTTGCCGTCGGCCGTCAGCTCCACGCCGTGGAAAACAGTGAGATACAGGAAGTGCCAGAAGATCTCGTAGGTCGCGCAGGTCGTTCATGAATCGCAGACCAGTGCGCGGATCGTAGATGGCGGCCGCGTTGTTGCCGAGCAGCTGCTGGTACATGAACTCCGTGGCCATGTACATGGCATAGCGCATCCCATCTTCGGTCGTCGGCCCCTGCGGTCTCGCGAGCAGCTTCTTGTGCGCCTCTTCGGAGAACAACGTGTCGACCGTCAAATCGGCTTCGCTCAGCTCCATCGGCGAAATTCGGCCGTCCTTCAGCAACCCGAGATCTTCGAGGCGCTTCTTCTCGTCGGGCCGCAGCTTGTCGACGACCTCCTGCAGATTGGCGACATCGGTGACGAGCGGCTCCCGCCCGGCCTCGACGTACGCCGGGGCGATGGTCGCCACCCAGCTCTGCCGGTACGTGTCGTGGAGTTTGCCGTTGATCTTGAAGAGTCCCGTGAGGCGCTCGCGGAGCTTGTCGAACCAGATGTCGCGCAGCGCCTTGGCGTCGTTCTCCGGGGCATGCGGATTCTGCATCTGGGCGGCCATGCCGCCGATGGGCATGCCCCCCGCGAGCAGCGCCAGCAGCGCGTTCCGCATCGTGTAATACGTCAACGACGGCTCGGTCATCGTGACCGTGTTCGGGTCGGGAATCACCATCTGCGGATCGTGCCGGAACATCTCCTCGCGGCTGTTGAGATAGTCCCAGCGACCGACGTTGGGGCCGATGAGGTTCTCGCGCAGGACCCACATGATGGCTTCCTGCTGCAGCGCGTATTCCGCGCGCTCGTTCAGCATTTTGATCTTCAGAGATCCGCTCGGCAGCCCGAGCGCCTGCTCGAGGCTCTTCAAGAGACGCGACACGAGGCGCGCCTCCTGCCAGGTTTCGATTTTCGGCACGTAGTAATACACGCCCGAGCCGTTCTTTTTCTGCGTGTCGTAATTGCAGACCGCGTGAATCACGAGCGCGGGAATCATTGCCGGCGACCTGTTCGCCGTCCAGCGAGATCTGGCGGTTTTCGAGATGCAGGCCGGGCACGCGCATGAAAGATCGTCGGCCACTTCTCAGGCGGCAACTCGATCGTGTACTGCCGAGGCTTGCCGCCGTCCTTCTTGGTGGGATGGACGTACGGCTTCCCGTTCCACCCGTGCGCGAGCAGGTCGCGAAGATTCTCCCAGGCCTGGTACAGCTGATCCTTGTAATCGCCGCCGGCATCTTCCCAGTCCCACATCCACGACGCGGCGCCCGTGTTGAGCGCGCCCATCGCCATGCCGAGATCGATGGCTGGTCCGGTGCCTTCGAGGCCGGGTTTCATCGTGTCGGGCGGGATCGGCACCGACGGGTTCAGCCGCCACGCCATGCGGCGTGTTCCTGCCGAAAAAGCCGTCGATCATGCCTTGACGGATGTCGCGGACCGTCGCGGTGTTGCTGTCGGCGTCGGTGATCTTGGTCTCCGGCGCAAGGAAGCCGTAGCTGCGTTCGCGGCGTCCCACCTGTTCCTGAAACACGTGGCGTGCGCTCAGCAGCGTGCGGAATTCCTGTTTCGTGTCCTGCGTAAGCCGGGCAATCAGGTCTTCGACGTTCACCCGCCGTCCGTTGACCGTCTTGTCGCCGAAGAGCGAACGATGCTTTTCGTAAATATCGGGGCGAACCGTTACGGAACCCATTTTCCCGCTTTCATGACGCGATCGATTTTGATCGTATTGTTGATGTCGGCAACAGGGTCGGCGTTCAGCACGCACGAGATCGGCGATCTTGCCAGCGCGAATCGACCCATAGGACGGATCTTCGCTCCGCTCGAGCACGCGCGCGGCGTCGAGCGTGGCGGCGCGGAGCGCGGCGGCCGGTGCCATGCCCGCCTCGACGAACATCGCGACCTCGCGATGCGTGGTGTGCCCGACCGGCGTCGTTTGCGAAGCCTCCGCACCGCAGTCCGTGCCGGTCACCACGCGCACGCCGGCATCGGACATCATCTTGATGAACGGATAATTGCTGTCCTTGAAGCGCTGCTTCACTTCAGCGAAATCCGGAGCGCCGATGATCTGCTGCTTTCGCTCCGGATCGGCCAGCATCGCCCGCCCGCGCGCATAGAATCCGTCGAACTTCGGATCCATCGTGAGAAATTCGGGATGCTCGTAATAGAACCAACGAGACTGTCCCTGCCCGAGCGTCGGCGCGAACGACAACTTCTTCGCCTTCGCATACGCGATGAATTCCGGATTCATGCCGTCGCGCGCCTCGTGCATGAAGTCGGTCACGCCCATCTCGGCGAGCTGCCGCACCTGGGCGACGTTGCCGATGTGCGCGACGATCGGGATGTTCTGCTTCTTCGCTTCGTCGACGATCGCAGCCACGACCTCGGGGGTGAACCCTTTGTCGCCCATCCAGATCTTGATGAAATCGACGTTCGAGTGCCTTGTGCGCCTGAACGCCTTTTCTGGCTTCTTCCGGCGTCGTGGGCTTCAACGTCGGCGCGCCGGGATACGGACCTGTGAGATTGAATCCCTGGCCGGCGCTGAACACGCGCGGTGACGGGAACTTTCCTTCGCGCGCTTCGGCGTACACATGCATGATTTCCGGCTTGTCGTTCCCAGTCATCCGGATTGTCGTCACGCCCCAGTTGAGCGCGACCGGCAGCAGCTTGCGCATGATCTCGGGCGGCTGATTCAGATGGCAGTGCACATCGATCAGGCCGGGAATCACCGTTTTGCCGGCGGCGTTCACCACGGTGGCGCCTTGCGGCACCTGCACGCTGGCGCGCGGACCGGCCGCCGTGATCCGATCGCCGCTGACCAGAATCACCGAGTCATCGACTGGCGCCGCACCCGTGCCGTCGACCAGGCGCGCGCCGACGATCGCGGTGACCGGTCCCGCCGCGCCGCGCTGCGCGCGAGGCGCGGCCGCACCGGTAAGTACGAGAATCGCGCACAAGAAGAGAGTCCTGGTTCTGCATGTGGCCTCCGAATGGAGTTGTAGCGGGTACTCTTACGATTTGGCCGTGGCGTGTCAAGAGTGTGGGCGTTGGGCGCCTAATGCCCCATACCCGACGCCCAATGCCCAATGCCTAACGCCTAATTGGGCACCTGCAGATCCGGCATCGGTGAGGTCACAAAAAGCTTGCGGCACGGGCGCGCCAGCCAGCGCGCCCATTGGGTCAGATCGGCTGGCGCGCGCGCTGTCGGTCGCAATGCCCGTGTTGGCATACATCTGACGATACAGCTTCGAGACCATGACGAATAACAGCCTGCTGCGAAGCGACTTGACGATGCTTGCCCGCTCCCAGATTGCGGGAATGCTGTAGAAAGTGTCCCACGTGGACTGCGTGCCGCGCCGGATCTGGTCGGGTGTGAGCATCGGGTGCGGCGTGTAGACCTTGGGACGCTGCTCGCGTGGAATCAGCCAGAACCGCGTCAGCGGATGTCCGGCAATGCGCGTCGGATCCAGGCGCCATCTTTTCTTCCCACTCGCGCAAAGTCGACCGTTCCGGGAAACGGCGTCAGCATGATGAACTGCGCGAAGGCGATGTCGGCCCGCTGCGCCAGCTCGGCGGTCGCCGCGAACGTTTCCTCCTTGTCGGTCGGCAGGCCGAAGATGAACGACCCGAGGACATGGACGCCGTGCTTCCGGAATTCCTTGAGCCGCGTCACGAGCTTGTCTCCCGCGTAGTTGAAATCCTTGAAGATCGCCTTCAGCCCTTCGGGCGTGACCGATTCGACGCCGACGAGCGCTCCCCGGATCCTGGCCTTGTTCATCGCCTTCAGAAACTCGGAATCCTCGGCGGCTTCCATCGTGATTTGCGTGTAGAACACCAGGTCGTCCGGCAGTTTCGCGAGCCGTTCCATCAGCTCGAATCGTTCGCGCGCGGATTTCCCGCAGCGACTCGATGCGCGCACTGTTCCCCTGTCGCTCGGCCAGTCGCAGATCCTCCACGTGACCGGATAGAAGTTGTCGTCGGAAAGCAGGATGAAACGGAACCCCATCCGGCGAAGCTCCACGATTTCTTTGATTACCGCATCCGCTGTCCGCTGACGCGGCTGCTGGCCGTCGGTTCTCCAGACCGAGCAGAACGAGCAATGCTTCGGGCATCCGCGAAGCGTCTGTACCGATCCCCACATGTACCGATCCGCCGGAAGCAGATCCCAGCGGGCCGGCTGGAATGTCGTGCCGCTCACCCGACCGCCCTCGTAAGTCGGAAGCGAGCGTTCCTTTCTCGCATGTCGGCGAGCACCTCGCGCCAGATCAGATCGCCGTCACCCTTGACGACCGCATGCGCCCCACCGAGCTCGAAGGATTCTTCGGGATAGAGCGTCGGGATGAATCCCGCCGAACACGACGTGGGCGCCGCGCTTTCGTGCCTCGCGTCCGATTTCGTACCCTCGAAGCGCATTGAACGTATGGATTCCAATGCCGACGACGTCGCCAGGCGCGATGGGGTCGAAGTCCATCGGTTCCAGCGTCTCGTCGATGACACTGGGATCGCCGTACTGTCGCCGGCGTCGCCGCGGCGAGGACGTAAAGCCAGCGCGGAGTGATCACAGCAGTACCGAACGAGATGTCGCTGGGGTTGACGAGGTGAATTCTCATTTTTGAAGGACCAAGTCTACTTGAAGCCACCACTTTGGCTGATAGGAAACGAGAATCGGAATTCCTCGTCAGATGTCCCTGAAGTGCCATAGACGAGCTCGAATCGGGTGCCCGATCCGACTTCGGCCCTGGCGGTTTCGAACCGGCTGCGAATGACCCTTTCGAAGTGCGCCCTCCTGTTCGAAACGCGCGAGCCGTCGTCGATTCCAGCAGCCGCAGCTCGTAGAGCCGATCGCCGTGGACGTACGGGTATTGACCGGACTCTCAGACGGTCTGTCGACCTTTCGGACGGCAATCGTCTTGCTGACGAGCTCGGTCAATGACGTGAGAAACCCGCATCGCACGCCGCTGGGCCTGTCGAGTCGCTTTAGGGGCTTCGACTTATCTTCGAGACATGAGCTTGAGGACCGCAGGGCGTCCCGATAGGTCAGGCTGGCTCGGCGCGAAGAGCGTTCCGACGCGCGCGTGTGCTTCGCACCAGCCCCACCCGGCCGCGAACAGTGTCAAACGCTCGGCGGCCTTGCCCCGCGATCGAGACCTTCCTTGACGTCGCTGAGCTGATCTTCGTTATCTCTGCGAGATCAGGCCGACGACCAGCGGCGTCCTCGCCGCGTGATCTCTTCGACGAGGTATCCCCATTTGTTGAGCTTCCCTGGCGCCTTTGCCGGATCCGATCCGATGAGCAGCTCGTACGCTCGATGTCTCACCCTCCCCGCGCCAATTGATGACGGCTGTCCCGACATCTTCCCGCCCGACCCACAAGAGCAACATCCGGACTTTGCCGGCCATTCTGTAGGTGTGCTGTCGCGTGATCGGCAGATCCACTGCGAGGGATCGGTCGGGATCGAGATCGAAAGGAATACTTCTAGAGGCGCTTGCCGGCGCGACTGATGACAGCGCCGCTGTCGCCGCAACCAGGAGTGGCGCCGCTGCGCGCATCAGAAGCTCCGCGCGAGCTGAAACAGCCTGCGCGCGTAAACGTGTTTGCGATGCCCGACGCTCGCCTTTCGTGCGGAGGACCCGATCTCCACCCCGACCGCCCCGGCCACTTGCCAGGGAGCGCTGCGCATCAGGAGGTGGCGCGGCCTTATCGGCCGCCGCGTAACGGCCGTCGAACGAGCGCGCCGCACGAAACATCGGCCGGCGTCGACGGATCGGCAAGAGATGCTTCAGGTGTGCCTGGTTCGATGTGTGCGGCGGTTGATGCGTCGGGCGCAACAGGCCGTCCGCCGAAGCGCGAAGCGCGTCGGTGGATGCCATGATGGGTGCCGTCGGCTGCGACGGTGCGCCTCAGGCTGCCTTGCCGACTCGCGAGTTGCGAGGCGGGTGCAGCGCGCTTGCCGCCTGCGGTGGGCGCAAGGTCGCCGAACGCAACCGAGGAAGCAGGAGTCTTCGACGGGTCGGCCGTCAGCGCTCGCCGTAGCAGGGGTCAGACGCTGCACTGCGCGTGACGCGACGCTTCCCTCTCCCACCAGCGGAATCGCGCGAAGTTGCAGCGGCCAGTACACACACCGCGCATCCGCCGGCTAACACTTTCGTCAGTGAGACACTGCCGCGCGAACTGTCCTCTCACCGCCAGCAGGCGATTGACGCGCAGAACCAGGTCGCGCCGGCGCATGAAGAGCGCCGGCCCGAGCAATGCTTCGAAGCCGATCCGGCCGCGAACTTCGGCGGCACGTGCCAGGCATCGCGCGTACGCCTTTGGCAGTCCGGTCGTTGCGACGACCCACTCGTCGCACGCGACTCTCGCGTTCGAGATCCAGCCGACGCCCGATCATCGCCGACGCTGGATGAATCCAGAGCGCCGATTGCAACAAGGCCTGAGCCAGCCTGGTCCAGTCATCCCACCGCTGCACATGGGCGTCCTCGTGCAGGACGATCTGATCGAGCTCCTCCCTGGTGAGCGCAGTTCAGCAAGAAGTCGGCACCGCGATATATGGCCGATGAAAAGCCAAGCACTGTGGCGCCTCGGACCGCGTCACAGAGCACCAGGTCGCGCCGGTCGCGCTGCCGCGACGTGCCTTCGCCTCGAGCCATAACGGCAGCTCCGCTTCCACCTCCGGCGGGAAGTCTCTGCACCGATCACGCAGCCGGAAGACCGCGCGAACGTCCGGAACAGGACGCACGAGTAACACGAGCGCCATCGCGAGCCACACTCCGACGACGATGGCGAACAGCGCATCCGGGAGCAGCGAGGAACGACGAATCAGATGCGACTGGTCCGGGACGGGTGCATCAGGTGCGCACCTGCCGCGCCTGTCGCACCCAATGCGCCGGTCGCGCCCAACATGCCTAACGCACCCAGACCGCTCCACCATATCGCAGTAACGTGTCGCCGCATTGAGACGAGGCAGGAGACGGAATGCGCCGCTCATCACGAGCGTCAACGCGAGCCCCTGCCACAACCACGTCAGCAGCCACGCAGTCATTCGGCCTCCTCAACGCGCCGTTTCAGCTGCTTCGATCGCTTCCGGCGACAGCTGCTCGTCCTCGAGCAGATTCAACATCAGCAGGCGGGGCGACCCTTCGAAGAACCGGTTGACCAGTGTTTTCAGTGCGCTGCGGCTCGCATCGGATCGACCGATCAGCGGTCGAAAAATGAACGCGCGCCCGTCTTTGCGATGCGCAACGTAGCCTTTCTTTTCCATGATGCGCAGAAGCGTCAGCACCGTGTTGTAGGCCGGCTTTGGCTGGCATTTCAGCGCTTCTACCACGTCGTTGACGGTGGACTCGCCTTTGTCCCAGAGGACTCGCATGAGCCGGAGCTCTCCGTCGGTCAGCGTGGGCGATTTGGGGCGCGGCACGGCATCACCTAATTTATTAAGACTTCATCAGGCTATGCCGCTCGGGATGGAGCGTGTCAACTAAAAAATTAGGAATTTGTAGCTCTATTTCGGCCACTGCCTCGTCCAGCATCCTGACCGCGATATCAGCCTGCTCCGCGTCAGCACCAGCGGCGGGGACAACCGAATCACGTTCGAGCCTGCGCCCAGGACCAGGAGCAGCCCTCTGCGGAACGCTGCCATCACCAGCGCGTCGCGCTCGGAGGTCGCCCGCTCCTTGGTCTGCCGATCGCGGACCAGCTCGAGGCCGATCATCATGCCGAGCCCGCGGACATCGCCGATCAGCCGATGCCGGTGCGACAGCTCCTTCAATTTGCAGCAGAAGTACTCTCCGACCTCCGCGGCGTTCTGCATGAGACCGTCTCTGCACGAGCTTGATTGTGGCCAGGGCCGCGGCGCACGCGACCGGGATTTCCACCGAACGTATTCGAGTGCGCGCCCGGCGGGCCAGTCCATCACATCCTCACGCGCAATCGTCAGCCCCATGGGAAGTCCGGACGCGATTGCCTTCGCGACGACGACGATGTCGGGCTCGCACGCCGAAATGTTCGACGGCAAACATTTTTCCGGTGCGACCGATGCCCGACTGCACTTCGTCGGCGACCAGTAGCATGCCGTGCCGGCTCGCGATGTCGGGCGAGGCCCTGAATGAACTCCGGAGGCGGAACGATATAACCTCCTTCTCCCTGAATCGGCTCGAAGACGAAGGCCGCAACCTCATCGGGCGAGACACGAGATGCGCGAAAATCTCGTTTTCGATGAACGAGAGGCTGGCCTCCGCACAGGAGTCGCCATCGCGGCCGGCGAGGCGGGCGATAGGGATTGGGATACGGCGCGTGATACACGCCCGGCGCCATCGGACCGAAGCCGGCTCCGCTGTATTGTCCGGCTCGCGGTCAACGAGAGCGAACCCAGCGTGCGCCCATGAAACGATCCGAGAAACGCGATGATGTTGTGCGCGGCGCGTGTGATGGCGCGCGAGCTTGATGGCTGCCTCAACTGCCTCGGTCCCTGAGTTCGAGAAGAATGTCCTCGCCCGCTGGCCGACGGGCGCGAGACTCGATATCACCTCTCCCAGCGCCACCTGCGGCTCGTGGTAGTAATCGGTGGAAATGTGAAGAAAGCGCGAGGCCTGATCGCTGATCGCGCGCACGACATCGGGATGCGAATACCCTGTGGCATTGACGGCGATGCCCGCGCAGCAATCGAGATAGATGTTGCCGTCGACGTCTTCGACAACCGCACCCTCGCCGCGTGCCATCACGAATGGCGCGCGACCGCGGATACGAAGGCGACACCACGGCCCGATCGCGCGCGAGAATCGCCTGAGCACGCGGACCCGGGGCGTCACTTTGATGTGAGGGACACGCATACAAGGGCTAAGAGATTAGAGATAAGAGACTAAGAGCTAAGAGATCAGGCGAAGCCACCGTCCTCTTCTCTCTTAGCTCTTTGCTCTAAGCTCTTTGGTATTGTACCGCCGTGCCGCGCCCGTCCATTTGATCGGCGTGCCCCTCGATATGGGCGGCAGCCGCCGGGGTGTGGATATGGGGCCGTCGGCGTTCCGCATCGCCGGACTCGCGAAAAGATCGCCGGGCTCGGGCGATCGGTTGCCGATCGCGGCGATCTTCCTTCGCCGATTCCCGAGACGAAAAAACTTGGCGACCCGAAAAAGAAATTCATCAAGAGACATCGCCAAGGTCTGCGAAAAGCCTTTATCAGGTCGCGCGCGCATCGATCGAGGAGGGCGCGATGCCGCTCGTGCTCGGGGGCGATCACAGCCTGGCGGCGGGATCGGTCGCAGCGTCTGCGGCGCATGCACGCACCGCCGGAAAGGCGATCGGCCTTCTCTGGATCGATGCTCACGGGGACATGAACACGCCGGCGAGCACGCCAAGCGGCAACGTTCACGGCATGCCGCTGGCCGCATTGCTGGGGCCCGAGCCGGTCGAGTTGTCGTCGATCGGCGGATTCGCTCCGACGGTCCTCGCCAGAGCACACCGCCCTGATCGGCGTGCGCAATCTCGACGAGCGCGAAAAGGATCTCGTGCGAAATTCCGGCGTCCACGTTTTCACGATGAAGGACATCGACCGCCTCGGCGTCGCGGCCGTGGCGACCGAGGCCTTGCGGGCGATCAGTGCCGGGCACGTCGGGCTTGCATGTGTCTTTTGACCTCGATGTGTGCGATCCGTCGATCGCTCCCGGCGTGGGCACGCCCGTCAAGGGGGGCCTGAACTATCGGGAAGCACACCTGTTGATGGAGCTGATTGCCGAGTCGGGCCTTTTGACTGCCGTTGACCTTGTGGAAGTCAATCCGACTTTGGATATCCACAACACGACTGCGGAGCTCGGCACCGAGCTCGTGTTGTCGGCCCTGGGGAAGCGCATTCTCTAGAGGACACTCCACCGCGCTGTCGAACACGATTTGTGCGGATTTCCGCGAGAAAATTCATTTCCTTCAGTTGGCGCGACTTTGGCAACGTTCAGACCGGATGCCCAGTTTCCTTCGTCAGGAGCTCGCCATGCGGCCGACGTCTCGCCGGTTCCCTCTGATTGCGCTATCGCTTCTGCTTGTGATTTTGGCCACCCCGTGGGCCGCCAACGCGCAGTACTTCGGACGAAACAAGGTCCAATACAAGGACTTCGAGTTCGAGATCCTCAAGACCGAGCACTTCGACATCTACTTCTATGAAGCAGAACGCGACGGTGCCGCGCGTGTGGGCCGTATGGCCGAGCGTTGGTACGCCCGGCTCTCACGAGTGTTCGGTCATGACATGCGCACCCGCCAGCCTCTCATCCTCTACGCCTCACACCCCGACTTCGAGCAGACCAACGTCATCGGCGGCATGATCGGCGAAGGGACCGGGCGGCGTTACCGAAGGACTGAAGCGCCGGGTGGTTCTCCCACTGGCAGGAACGCTTCAGGAGACTGACCATGTCCTTGGCCACGAGCTCGTGCATGCATTCCAATACGACATTTCGGCCCAGCGTGCGCCGGGAGGCGGTGGCCGCGGCGGCGTCGAGAGCCTGCCCCTCTGGTTCGTGGAGGGGCTGGCCGAGTACCTGTCGATCGGGCCCCTCGACCCGCATACGGCGATGTGGCTGCGCGATGCGACGCGCGGGGAAAAGCTGCCCGAAATAAGGGATCTCGATAACGGCGAGTTCTTTCCCTATCGGTGGGGTCAAGCGGTCTGGGCGTATGTCGGCGGAAAATATGGTGATGATCTGATCGGTCAGATTTACCGTGACGCGGTGCGCTCCGGCGACCCGCTGCTCGCGCTGAAGAACACCACATTGATCGAGGACAAAGAGCTCTCTGCGGCGTGGCATGCGGCAATTCGCGATCAGTACACGCCGATCATGCGCGCAACGGCTCGCGCTCACACGTTTGGGCGATCGCTGACCTCCGGCGACAAGACGAGGATGGCAACCAACGTGTCGCCAGCCATCAGCCCTGACGGCCGGCACATTGTCTTTTTCTCGTCTCGTGATCTGTTCTCCATCGACCTCTTTCTTGCGGAAACCGCGACAGGACGGATAGTGCGGAAGCTCGTCGATACGGCGCTGGACCAGCATCTCACCACTCTGCAGTTCATTGGCTCTGCGGGATCCTGGAGTCCCGACAGCCGGCAGTTTGTCGTCGGGGGGGTGCATGCCGGCACGGCGGTGCTGGCCATCCTGAGCATCGCGAATGGCGATATCGCGCGCGAGATCGAAGTGCCGGAGGTCGGAGAGATCCTGAACCCGACATGGTCGCCGGATGGCAAATCGATCGCATTCTCGGCAACCGTGGGCGGAGACTCGGATTTGTTCGTATACGACCTCGACTCGAGCACAACGAGACGACTGACCAGCGACCTGTTCGCCGACCTCCAGCCGGCATGGTCGCCCGACGGTCGGCGCATCGCATTCGTGACCGATCGGTTCACGACTCAGGCCGATACGCTCGAGGCGGGCGACTATCGCCTGGCACTCCTCGAGGTCGAGTCGGGGCGTATCTCCGCGCTGCCGACCTTCCCGCTGGGCAAGAGCATCAACCCCCAATGGCATCCCAACAGCCGACGGCTGTTCTTCGTGTCGGATCAGAGCGGAATCAGCAACATTTACCACGTCGAAGTGGAATCGGGCGAACTGTCACAGATCACGAATATCGACAGCGGCATCAGCGGCATCACCTCGCTCAGCCCCGCGATCTCGTCGGCGATCGACGCGAGAATCCTTGCGCTCAGCGCGTACGAGGAAGGAAGCCATCACATCTACGTGATTGACAGTCAGCAGCAACTGGCGGGCACGCAGATCGTCGCGCCGGCGACACGGCTCCAGGCGGCGTCTTTGCCGCCTGTAGAGCGCGAGTCTGCGATTGCCAGGATTCTGAGCGATCCGTCGACAGGGCTGCCGAGCGTCCCTGCCGAAGTGGAACCCTACAAAGCGCGACTCACCCTCGACGCGGTCAGTCAGCCCTACGTTTCCGCCGGCGTCAGCCAGTACCGGCGGGACCATCGGAGGCGGTATCGCCTTCAATTTCAGCGATATCCTCGGCAACCACAACCTGTATGCACAGGTCAGTGCGGACACCTACGGCGGCAGCGCCGGCGATCTGGCGAAGAACACGGGGGCGATGGTCGCCTACACCAACCTGACGAAGCGCTTCAACTGGGGCTTCTCCGTCGAACAGTCGCCCTACATCGCAGGTGGTTATGCGATCGGCCAGAGTGTGGTGAACGGGGAGATCGCCTTACTCGACCAGACGATTATTCAGCGGCAGATCAATCGCGGTGTGTCGGGCATGCTCGCATATCCCTTCAGCCGCAATGCCCGGGTGGAGTTCGGTGGCGGCTTCATGCGCACGTCTTTCGATCAGCAGGTGCGGACGATCGCCGTGTCGCGGCGAACCGGCCAGATCATCTCGGACGACACGGAGAACACCTCGCTCGCCGACTCGCTGCACCTCTCGTCGGTGAGCACAGCGCTCGTCACCGACAGCTCGCTCCTTGGCGTCACGAGCCCCGTGGCGGGATCCCGATCCCGTTTCGAGGTATCACCGACGTTCGGCAGCCTGCGGATGGTCACCGCGCTTGCCGATTATCGTCACTACTTCATGCCGGCGCGGTTCTACACCATCGCGGTCCGCGGGTTTCATTACGGCCGCTATGGCTCAGGCGGCGAGGATTCACGGCTGCTGCCGCTGTTCATCGGATACCCCGAGCTCGTGCGCGGATACGGTGTGGATTCCTTCGAGGCAGGCGAATGTCTCTCCAACCTCTCATGTCCAACCTATGACCGGTTGGTGGGCAGCCGAATGCTCGTGGGGAACGTCGAGTTCCGCTTCCCACTGCTGAGACCGTTCGGTGTCAGCGAGCGGATGTATGGCCCGTTGCCGGTCGAAGTCGCGTTCTTCCTCGACGGCGGCGTGACGTGGACCAGGGGAACCCAGCCTTCGTTCTTCAACGGCACGCGAGAGCCGGTGTCGAGCGGCGGCATCACGCTGCGGGCCAATCTGCTGGGATTTGCGGTGGCGCAGATCGACTACGCGAGACCGTTCGACAGGGCGGGACGAGGCTGGGTCTGGGGATTCTCGTTCACGCCGGGGTTTTGAGGCTTCGCGGTATTGGAAGATTGGGAGATTCGCAGATTGGAAGATTGACAGGAAATGAGTGCTATCAATCTTCCAATCTCACAATCTGCGAATCTGCCAATCAGTGTGATCGGGTAAACTCCGGGTGCGGCATCCAGCGCAGCACGTTGCCAGTCAGACTGGCGACGAAGATATCGCCATTCGGCGAACCATTCACCGAGTGCCCGGGTGATTCCATCGACCCCAATACCTTCCCGCTTTCAAGGTCAATTTTCATCAGCCTGCCGGCCAGGGTGTCTGCGGTGATGTTCTCGACGTTGTTGCGGTGCGTCAGGATATACATCTCGTCCTTGGGCGAAATCCAGATGCCCTGGGTCGAGCCCAGATGGTTCCAGGTTTTGAGCAGCTTGCCGTTGGCGTCGAAGATCTGAATACGGTTGTTCTCGCGGTCGCTCACGTACGCGCGATCCTTTGAGTCGAACTGGATCGAGTGCACGGTCTGGAACTGGCTGGGACCGCTGCCGGGAGTGCCCCACGACATGAGAAACTTGCCGTTCTTGTCGAACTTGGCGACGCGGCTGTTGCCATATCCATCGGCGATGTAGATGTTTCCCTGGGAGTCCCAATCGAGATCGGTGGGGCTCCCGAACGACTTCTCGTCATTCCCACGGACCCCTTTGGTCCCGATGGTCATGAGCACGTTGCCGGTCGGCGTGCATTTCAGGATCGCTCCGGCGCGATCGACGACCCAGACGTTGTTCTCGCGATCCACGCGGATGCCGTGCGGGTCGCCGATGACGCCTTTCCCCCATGAGCGAAGATAGTTGCCCTCGGCATCGAACACGACGACCGGGTCGATCTCCAGGTTGCGGTGCAGCACATACACGTTGCTCTGGAGGTCGTTGGCCACCATCGACACGCGGCCGAACGCCCAGCCGGCCGGCATCGACTTCCACGTTTTGGCGTCGCCGCCCCGGAGCGGCTCAACCCCGAATCGCAGGTGCACTTTCACTCGCAGCAGGCCGCCTTCATGGGGATTCCAGGCTTCCCCGACCCATCCCTGCTCGGGGGCTTTTGACGGCATCCCTGAGGGGTGCGGCTCGGCGGCGCGGGGCGCGCCTCCGCCGCGCTGCGCGACGAGGGCGACCGACGCCATCAGACAGATGAGGAGCACAAGCTTCTTCATAGAAAGCCTCCAGAATCGGTTTTTGGGGGAGACTATCCCACTTTCGGATTACTTTCTACTTTTTCCTTCGTACTTTGGAGTTCGGACGAACCTTGGAGGTCAGACGAACCGGGTGAGGATGACCGTGACCTGACGTTGACCGTGATCGGCGCGGCGCCACTGCACCATGATGGGCGCCTGATAGGCGCCCTGGACGACCGCGCCACTGCCGGGAGTGCGCGTGTCAGAGACCAGCAAATCAACCGATCGCTTCATGCGCAGAAATCGCGATGCGGGAACCGCCAGCGCCTGGGAGAAAACGCGCTCGAACGCGGACTCGGCCAGGCCCAGCGCGTCAACCAGCCGATTGAGGGCTCGAACCAGATCGTATTTGGCGTAGTCGATCGTTTTCATCGGGACCGCGCGAGGGTCATCCCAGGCGTGCTTGGCCTTCTGCGCGGCAAACCACAACGGATTCCGCAATACTTCCGCCAGGTCGTAGCGCATCAGCAGCGTCTCGTACTCGTTCACCGTCAGACTGGCAAACTGCTCTCGCGGACCGAGGCTCAGACGAATCCGGCCCTTTTCGACGCCGTGCTTCCTGATGAGCTCGTCCAGCTGCCGGTACAGACCCAGACGCGAATCCTTCAGATTCACGGCGTCTACCGGATGCGTCGCGGAAACAGGCACGTGCAGGGTCGTCTTGACCACCTCGATCTCGCTGTCGTAGCCGACCAGGGTCGTGATGCGACGCCGAGGCTTGCCGGCGTTGACACCATCGAGATCGATGAACGAAACCGGCCCTGGCCGGCGCGTGACGTATGACACGCACGCGCGAAGACCGCTCCCGATGAACGCCAGGTGCGAGTCGGCATTGGTCGGCTCGACCGGACGCTGCTCGGCCGTCAGCTCGGTGCGGCGCTCGAGATCGTCGTGATGGTAGCCGGCGCCTTCGGGAAACACCGTCCTGAACAGATCGATGTATGGTCGAACCGCCTGTGGCCCCGATCCCAGGCGCGCAGCAAAACTCTGGGGAAGATAACCAGCCGTGGTATGGAGCGAGCAGTAAAGGCAGCGGTTGTATCGGTCGAAGACATCACCATAAGTGGCCGCGGCCTGGGCCCGGACATCGATGACGTCTAATCGACCTCGAGGTGTAATGTCGAGACTGAGTTCGCGGGGTGCCACCGAGGACTCTAGTGTACCACTTGGACCCCCAAAGACCCAACCCGCGTACGATTCTTGCACGATTCTTCCTGAAGGACTTGTATGGGTATCACGCCGACCATGCCGCCACGCTGTGGCCGACCGGCAGCTGAGTTTGTCGTCATTTGCAGCGTAGCCGCAGCGACAGCCCTCGGTGCGGCCGATACACCGCCGGCCGACCGTTTTCGCGCACGATCGCTCACATATCCGTATACAGAAGGCGCGATTTTCGCGATGCCACTCGAAAAAGTCACGCTCGGGGTGTCTTCGGTGTCGAAGCGATTGTTCAGTATCGAGGCCCCTCACGGTGCGTTGGTCGCCGTCGGGCCGAACAGATGGACCTGGGAGGCGCCCGTCAAGCCCGGCCTCTATTCGATAGGGGCTGAGAATCCCTCGGGACAGGATATCGCGGACTTCTCTGCGTTTGTGATGGTCCCCGGCACCCTGGTGCGCAACGGCGTGCTCAACGGATATCAGATCGGCTCGTACCCAGCCACACCGCTGAAGGGCAACCCGATTTATATCGCGCCGAAGGGGTTCATCGAGGTGACCCGCGAAAATGAAGACACAAAGGTCTCGCCGAGCTTTCGAATCAGGGACTTTCTGACGAAACAGAAAAGCGGCTATCCCAAATATCTGGTGCTCGACGAGCGGCTGGTCTATCTGCTCGAAGCGATCGGCTCACATCTGGAAGCGCGTGGCTGGGACGCCGGCGACATCTTCGTCATGAGCGGCTACCGGACGCCGTACTACAACAGGCAGCTCGACGACACCAAGTACAGCCTGCATCAATGGGGACGCGCCGCGGATATTTTTCTGGATAAGGACGACAACGGCGTGATGGACGACTTCAACCACGACAAAGTGGTCACGAAAGATGATGCGGTGGCGCTGGCGAAGGTGCTCGAGGGACTGTCGAAGACGCCGGAGTTGTCTTCCTTTATCGGCGGCATCGGCATCTACGGTGCCACCTCCGCGCACGGACCTTTTGTGCATGTGGACACGAGGCCCTCGCGGGCAAGGTGGTGACTTTACTTATCGTCCTCCTTCACCACGTCCTCGTCCTTCACCACGTCCTCGTCCTTCACCACGTCCTCGTCCTTGACATTCACGTCGACATCGATACCGGTATCATCATCGTCTCGAAACCGGCTGTCCTCGTCGACGCTGAACATGCGGCCGCTCAGCCGTTCCTTGAGAGGACCGCGGGCCTTTCCTTCCTGATTGCGATTTTTCGCGAAGCTCGCCCCGCCGCGTCCTTTCGGCGGCTTGTTGGGCCCGAAGTTGCGGTTCGGTTCGCCGCGCGGCTGGCGATACGATCCCGGATCCATCGACGAGGGCCCACCGCCCATTGGCGGACGAGGCCCACCGCCCATCGGCGGCCGCGGCCCTGAAAACCCGCCCGAAGCCATCGGTGGACGAGCTTCACGGGGACGGGCCTCACTCACCGACAAGGGACGGCCCTTGAACGGCTGACCGTGAAGCTGCTGAATGGCACGCTCGGCGACCCCGCGATCGTCGTAGTCCACGAACGCGAACCCTCGAGGCCGCCCCGTGTCGCGATCAGTCGGAATCACGATCTGCATCGGGTCGCCGACAGCGCCGAAATGCTGGCGGATGTCGCCTTCGGTCGCGCTATACGGAAGATTGCCGACGAATAACCGGACTGACATAACGCTCCTAATCGCCTCCTACGACTGAGGTGCCGCAGCCTTCTTTCTCGCACGCGTCTTTGCCTTCCGTGCCGGCGCGGGCGTGTTGCTGGATTCCAGCACGACGATCCGCGTCGAGAACCGACGCGTGCCGTGCTCGTCGAACTCGATGACCGTATGATGTTCGTTCACATCGAGGATCGTACCGGCGCCGTACTGCGCCTGCACAACGCGATCCCCTGCCGCGTATCTGCGCATCTACCCTCCTAAGCGATCTCTTTGATCTCTCGCGACGGCGAATGACACGCTGAGTGATTTCTCGATAATCCGCAGGGCCGCAACCTCTTCGGGCGCGACCAGCGTCACAGCCGTCCCCATCGACTCGGCGCGTCCGGTCCGCCCGACGCGATGCACATAGGCGTCTACGCTCGGCGGGACCTCGTAGTTCACGACGTGGCCGATGCCGTCGATATCGATGCCGCGCGCGGCGATGTCGGTGGCGATGAGGGCCTTGAAGCGGCCCGCTTTGAATCCCTCTACCGCTGCAGATCGCTCGCTTTGCGTACGATCGGCGTGAAGGGCGGCGCACCTGATGCCGCCGGCCACCAGACTGCGTGTCAGTTTGTCGGCGCCACGCCTCGTGCGGACGAACACGAGGCTCGTCCCATGAGTCCGCTTCAGGAAGCGTGTCAACCAGCCGGCCTTCTCCTTCGCGGGGACCATGCAGCCGACGTGTTCGATCGTGCTGGCAAGCCCTTCGACGCGACCGACACGAATCATCTGGGGCGCGCGCATGATTTGACTCGCCGATCGCGCCACCTCGCTGGACATGGTGGCCGAAAAGAGCAGCGTCTGGCGGTTCGCCGGCAGCGATGAGACAATGCGTCTCACGCTCGGCCAGAAACCCATGTCGAGCATCCGATCGGCTTCGTCGAGCACCAGCACGTCCAGTCCTTCGAAGTTCGCGGCGTTGCTGGCCATATGGTCCAGCAACCGTCCAGGCGTCGCAACCACGATGTCGGCGGCGCCGCGAAGGCCCCTCTCCTGCGGTCCCGCCTCGACGCCACCATAGACGGCGACGCTTGACAGCCGGGTGTGGTACGCCAGTCCCTGAAATTCGTCCTCGATCTGAACGGCCAGCTCGCGCGTCGGTGCCAGAATGAGCACCCGCGTCCTGGGCAATGTCGCATGAGGACCCGCTTTCAAGTGGGCCCGAGCTCTACCCTTTTCAGCAGCCGGTGCATGAGCGGCAACAGGAACGCGAGCGTCTTGCCGGTGCCGGTTTGAGCGCAGGCAACGAGATCCGCACCCGTGAGGATCGCGGGATACACTGCGCTCTGTATAGGTGTCGTCATTTCAAAACCGCGATCGGCGACCGCCTGCTCCAACTGCGGATCGAGGCCAAGCGACGTGAACGCAACAGGTGTCGGGTCGCACTGAGCAGATTCAAACTGCAGCGGCTTTGGCGGAACGACAAACGCTGCCGGGCGACCGCGCACACTCTGGCTTCGCCGTCGCGGCCTCCGGCTCGAAGACGAGCGATTCTGAATGGATTTCGAAGGGTCTGAGAAATGCAAGATAGGCTGGCTGTTTGAGGATAAAGCTTTGGTCGGATCCAATTGTCTCATAAACGGCGGTTTTCCGCCAATCAGCCTGAAATGCCGGAGCCATGGGCCTCGTACTCGGCCGCGCTGGTCGCAGGACCGACGTGGACGCGCGCCGGCCGGAATGTCGTGTCCACGGACATCCCGGAAGCCATGAAGTCAGGTCTGGCCGGTGTTTTGCTCCTTCTGCGAGCATGTTCCTTTATTTCGACAGTGAGCTCGGTTGGCCCGAGCTGGTCAAACGGACCGTCAAAGACTCGATTCAGGACGACGCGGCGGGTCTCGCTGCCCAGCTGTCGTATTACTTCTTTCTGTCGCTGTTCCCCGCCCTGCTCTTCATCGTCGCGCTGGCGAGCTTCTTCCCGCTTTACAGCTTCACGGACCAGCTTATGCGGCTTCTCGCACCCGTCGCTCCGCAGGCGGTCGTCGATCTTCTGAAGGAACAGCTCGTCAGCCTGTCCAACAGCGGGGATGCCAGTTTACTGAGCATCGGTCTTCTGATGGCGCTCTGGAGCAGTTCCGCGGCAATGGTATCGGTCATCGACGCGCTCAACCGCGCATACGACATCGAAGAGAGCCGTCCGTGGTGGCAGGTACGATTGACGGCGATTGCGCTCACAATCGGGCTGGCCCTGTTTATCCTCACGTCGTTTGCGCTGGTCGTCGCGGGGCCGTGGCTGGCCGATTTCCTTGGACGGCACTTCGGGCTCGCTACGGCGCTCACTGCGACGTGGAAAGTTGTGCAATGGCCGATCGTCTTTCTTCTGGCATCAACAGGATTCGGACTCGTCTACTATTTCGCACCTGATGCCGAACAGGAATGGGTGTGGATCACTCCAGGCGCCCTGGCCGGGACTCTTCTTTGGCTTGCCGCCTCGCTGGCATTTCGTGTGTACGTCGTGAACTTCGGCAACTACGAAGAGGCGTACGGCACGCTCGGCGCCATCATCCTTACTTTGCTCTGGTTCTACATCTCCGGGTTGGCGATGGTCATTGGCGCCGAGCTCAACGCCGAAATCGAGCGGGCATCACCCTGGGTTCGTAGCGCCGGGCCGAAAATCATGGGACAGAAAAAGCGCCTCGGCCTTGCGGCATCGCGGGAGTGGTTCAAGACGCATCCGGGCACCAAATATGCACCCGGCAGGGCATGGAGCATATGACGCTCGACTTTCTGTTCGGGTTCCTGCTGGCTGTCGCGCTGATGGTGGCGCTGTGGGTCCCGCTGTTCTTTTTCGACTACAAGGCCGAAAAGAAACGTGGTGCCAACCCGATCGGCTCGGGTGAAAACCCCCCCACGCCGCCCCTCGACAAGGTCGATCTGAACTGAGTAGAGGGTTTTTGCCTTCTCCTTGGTACAATTGATCTGTCGATTAGCCGACAGTGTCCGGGAACAACACACTGGTCGGACAGCAGACAGCTGTTTTCGCCATGGGAGTAAAGGTGCATCTTTTACGCAGTCTGGTCGCCGCGGCCATCATTCTCAACATTTCCGCTTCGGCCGCTCAGGACCCGGGCGTTGTCGTCTTCAAGAGCGGGGTTGAGCGCGTCGCGGTCGCCGCCGTCGTGCGCGATTCACGGGGCAAGCTCGTCCGGAATCTCGAAGCGCGCGATTTCGAGCTCTTCGATAGTGGCCGCGCCCGTCCTCTCCTGAGCGTCTGGTCGGAACCGAGCCCCGCCAGCGTTGCGCTTCTGGTGGATGCCAGCGGCAGCATGGCCACCAAGCTCGAACGCGCTCGCGAGACAGCCCGCACGCTGGTCGTCGGGCTGAAGCCCGGGTTCGACGAGGTGGCGTACTTCACCTTCGATACAGCACTCCAACAAGTGCGGCCATTTTCGAAAGACTTCAGCATCACTGACGTGCCGTTGGATGGGACCAAAGCGTTTGGCGCGACGTCGCTCTGGGACGCCATCGCCGATGCGGCTGAGCGCATATCCGATCGCCAACAGCGCCGCGCGCTTGTCGTCATCACCGACGGCGTCGATTCGGCGAGCAAGCTGAAACCTGCGGTTGTTTCCGCGATCGCCAGCGAGCTCGACGTGCCGGTGTACATCCTGGTCATCTCGTTTGCGCTCGATGACGATCAGCGCGAGATCCCCATCGTCACGGGACCGCTCGCAGATCTCGGCGACCTGGACTGGTGGCGACTCATTCCCGGTTCGAGATCTCGAATCGGCGGCGATGTCGGCGAGCCAGGTCCTGGCGGAGCTCCATCATCAATACGTCATTGCGTTCGAGCCCGGCCGCGCGCCGGGCTGGCATCCGCTCGTACTCAGAGCGCGCAAGCCCGGACTCTTCGTGCGCGCACGGAGCGGATATACAGTCAAGTAAGGCGTTCAGGAGGATCAACCTATGAAGCAGATCGGAAGTATGGCAGCTGCAGTATTGACGGTCGCTGTCGCCGGCTCAGCGTGCGCGACCAAGGGATTCGTGCGCGAGTCGGTCGGCGAAGTGAATGACAAGGTCGAAACTCTCAGCCAGTCCATCGAGGCGACGCAGCAGCAGACCAAGGAAAATGCCGCGCGAATCACACAGGTTGATCAGAAGGCCGATCAGGCAGGCGCCGCCGCGAAGACCGCACAAACTTCGGCCGCGTCCGCGCAAACTTCGGCCGCGTCCGCGCGGACTGCTGCTGATGCAGCCGGCGGCGAAGGCCGCGGCCGTCGACACGGCGTCCAAGCGACTGATTTTTCAGGTCGTCATCAACGACGATCAGGGGAATTTTCAGCTCGGCAAGGCCGACCTGCCGGATGACGTCCGGGTAAAGCTCGATGAGCTCGCGAACAAACTCAAAAGCCGAACCGGCGGGTAACTACATCGAGATCGAAGGACACACGGACTCGACCGGCTCGACGGCGATGAACGAGCGTCTCGGCCTGGCGCGCGCGGAAAACGTGAAGCGCTATCTGTACGAGACCTACCAGATTCCTCTGCACAAGATCAACGTGATCAGCTATGGAGAAGACAAACCGGTCGCGCCGAACAACACGCGCGAAGGGCGGGCTCAGAACCGGCGAGTCGTCATCAAAGTGCTCGCTTAGAAATCAGACTCCTTGTCAGAGCTGAGAGCATGGAGTAAAGAGACAAGCGCACGCGGGCTCTTCGCTCTTCACTCTTCTCTTAGCTCTTAGCTCTTCGCTCTTTCACCTATCCCCCCAGGACCAACCCGACCAGGAATCGCTGAAAGCTCAAGCCGTCCGAGGTGCGGACCTTGAAGCGGCGCAAATCGGCTCGCACGCCCGCATGACGGGCGAACTGAAACGTCACGCCGCCGCCGATGCTGTATCCGATATCGTCGTCCGAGAGGTCTGAGAGAATTCCGCCTGTGGTCTGCTCAGTGCGCTGCCGGATGAATCCGAACCCGAAGATTGCGTAGGGCCGCACCCTGTTGACGGGTACCGCCACGAAGATGCTCGGGATGAGCGTGATCACTCTTCCGTGCGCCACTCCGTTCGGTGTCTCGAAGAAGTTCCGCGTTTCCGAGAACTCGAGCTCCGATCCGATTCCGTGCGCGCCGCCTCCGCCGATCGCCACTGCCCAGCTCGTTTTTTTCGACGGGGCGTCGCCGCCGAACGCATTGCCGATCGACGCGGTGAACATGCGCCTGCGCGCTCGGCCGATCCCTCGAGCACGATGCAACACGGCCAGCACGGCAAAGAGCGATTGTGTGATTCGCAAAAGGAGTCCTCCGGTTCGATGATAGTACGGATGGTCAAGGATTGCGCCCTGTATTCTCCTTAAGTGCTTGATTTGACAATGCCTTACCGGCCGTTGTCGTCGACGGCTCACGTATAATGGCCGTGGCGATTGCCGCCTGTCGGCTTCACAAGTAGAATCATGGGCCGACAGGCGTGCTTTCGTCTGGCGGACCATTCTTGGAGGAACGTGATGCCTTTCGTGATTACCGATCCCTGTATCGAGACCAAAGACTCAGCGTGCGTCGATGTGTGCCCGGTCGACTGCATTCATCCGCGCAAGGACGAGCCGGAATTCGCGGCCATGAACATGCTCTACATCCATCCTGAAGAGTGCATCGATTGCGGGGCATGCGTGCCGGCGTGCCCGGTTGCGGCGATTTACGACAGCCACGACTCCACTCCATCGAGTCAGAAGGATTTGATCGAGGCCAACACCATCTATCGCAATGGTGACGCCGATGCGATGGCACGCGCCGAAGCGATCGTGCAGGCCCACATCGCGGCCCATCCAGAGCTGATGGCGATTCCGGGAAAGGAGCGGGCGGCGGCGCACTCGTAGGAGAGTCCTGAATCTAGAGATCTGGAATCTGAAATCCATAACCCGGGCGTTCAGGTTTAGGATTTCAGATTCCAGATTTCAGCTTCCAGATTGTAGATTCCCGATCTCAGATTTCAGTTCCCCTTCCCTCACACCTCGCTGTGATACATTGAGAGATCGCGCATGTGGTGAGTGTAGCTCAGTGGTAGAGCACCGGACTGTGGCTCCGGACGTCGCGGGTTCAATCCCCGTCACTCACCCCAGCCTTCGCTCTCGCAACATCTCAGCCTCGAGCTTCGGCTAGGCAGGCGAGCGCTCCTGCGAAGGCTGGTCGCGCCATTGCCCGAAGGGCGAAGGCGGACTAAATTTTCAACGCCGCCCCTTCCTTCTTCGCCACGTACACCGCCGCCGTCATATCTCCCACGACGTTCACCACCGTTCTGCACATGTCGAGCAGGCGATCGACGCCGAGAATGATCGCGATGAGCGCCGGGTTGACTCCAATCGTTGTGAGGACCGCGATGACGAACGGTGTGGACCCGGACGGTACCCCTGCGGTACCGATGCTGCCGAGCACCGCGAGGTAGACCACCATCAGTTGTTGCGCAATCGTCAGGTCGACGCCGGCCAGCTGCGCCAGAAACAGAACTGTCGCTCCCTCGTAGAGCGCCGTGCCGTTCTGGTTCGCCGTTGCGCCGACCGTCAGGACGAAGGCGCCGATCTCGGTTGGAACGCCGAGATTCGCCTCCGACACCCGCAACGCCGTGGGCAGCGTCGCATTGGACGAGCTCGTCGAGAACGCCGTGAGCATGACCGTGCGCACGCGTCGGAAGAATTCCACCGGCGATACTCCGGCGGCCAGTTTGAGCGCGATCGGATAGACCACGAACGTATGAATGCGCGAGGCCGCCGAGAACGGTCATCACGTACCAGCCGAGGCTGACGAGGAACCCGAAGCCAAACCGTGCCGTCATCGTAAACACGAGAGCATGCGACGCCGATCGGCGCGACCTTCATGACGATGTCGATCACCTTGGCGATCACCTTGAAGACGCCGTCGAGCAGCGCGACAACCGGCGCGGCGCTTTCGGGCGCGACGAGCGTGAGCGCCGCACCGAAAACGATTGAGAAAAACATCAGGCCGATCATGTCGGGCGTCGATCGCGCCATCGATTCGAGAGGATTGCTGGGCACGAGCGTGCGGACAAACGACAGCATCGGGGACTCGGCGTGCCCGACACGGCTGCTGCCTGCCGCGACGCATCTTCGCCGTACTGTGTCAGGAGCAGATCGCGTGTCGCGGGATCGAGCCGCGTACCCGGCCTGCACGGTGTTCGCGAGAATCAGCCCGAGCGCGACCGAGACAAGGGAAATGACGAGGCAGTACGCCACGGTGCGAGCCCCGACACGCCCGAGCCGGCGCACGTCACCGATCCCCGCAACGCCGACGATAAGGGACGAAACGACCAGCGGAACGACCGTCATCAACAGCGCGCGAAGAAAGAGCTGACCGACAGGCTCGGCGATGTGATTGACGATCCACGTCACCTCGGGCGCGAAGCGGGACCAAACAGCGCGCGCGCGGAACCGCCAAGCGCAGCGCCAATAGCCAGACCGAAGAGGATGCGCACGTGCAGCGGCATCCGCCGGCCGCGCACGCGCGCGATCGTCGGTCTTGTTCGTCGAGATCGGAGACGACTTCCTGTTCAAAATTTTCCATATTGATCGTCGGCGGAATAATATGTCAGCGGCGCATGAATAACTTCAAAGAACGGCGGAACCCCGATCGGCCGGACCGCCGCGATATTCCGCGGGGAGGCCGGCGCACCGGCGACCTGCCCCATCCCATCACCTGCCCGAGCTGTGGAAAGGTCCAGGAAGTTCGAGGATTGCCCAACAGCCGGGTCGTGCGATGGTGCCACTGCCGCGCGTGCGGCGAAGTGTGGCCGTGGTCGATCGATCTCTAGCTGGTAGCCGGTAGCCGTTAGCTGGACGAGCTACCAGCTCCTACAAGCTACCGGCTACGAGCTACAAGCTAGGAGTGAAACATGGAGCGGATTGGTTGGATTGGTACCGGGGTCATGGGGTTGTCGATGTGCGGCCATGTCATGGCGAAGGGATATCCGACGACGATTTACAGCCGAACCAAGTCGAGGGCCCAGCCGCTGCTCGACAAAGGCGCTGTGTGGTCCGATACGCCGGCGGGTGTTGCCGAGCGCTCCGACATCATCTTTACGATTGTCGGCTTGCCGAGCGATGTGCGCGAAGTCTATCAACGGAAGGGCGGGATTATCGACGCCGCCAGGCGCGGCGCGATCACCGTCGACATGACCACGACCGAACCCAGCCTCGCGCGCGAGATTTACGAAGCCGCGAAAGCGAAAGGGCGTGTCTGCGATCGACGCGCCGGTGTCAGGCGGCGACGTGGGGGCAAGAAACGCGACGCTCTCGATCATGGTTGGCGGCGACGCCGACGCGGTTGCGCGCGTGATGCCGTTGTTCCAGGCGATGGGCAAGAACATCGTCCATCAGGGCGGGGCCGGAAACGGACAGCACACCAAGATGTGCAATCAGATCGTGCTGGCCGGAACGATTATCGGTGTCTGCGAAAGCCTGCTCTACGGCTACAAGGCCGGCCTGGACCTCGACACGATGCTCGAGCTCCGTCGCGAAAGGAGCCGCGCAATGCTGGATCCTCGACAACCTCGCGCCGAAAATGGTGAAGCGCAATTTCGATCCGGGATTTTTCGTCGAGCACTTCGAAAAGGATCTCGGCATCGCGCTCGACGAGTGCAAGGGGATGGGAGTCGCCATGCCAGGGCTGGCGCTCGTCCGGCAGTTCTATGTCGCCCTCAAATCACAGGGCCACGGTCGGCTTGGATATCACTCGCTGCTCCTGGCGCTCGAACAGTTGTCGAATATCAAGCATTGAGAGAATTGGCTAGTCACTTGAAATCGAACAATCTGACAGTCTACAATGGAGAAAGACAACATCGTTGCGCGGCGGCAGCGATATATCGATCGCCAGAAGACAGATGCATCCGGAATACTGTTGACGTGCCGTTTCAGGGCGCCCGGCCGGAGGGCAGCGGTCCCGCTCAATCGTCATGGGATGCCTGCGGTACCGGTCGGCCAGCACGTCGTCAAGAACTGGCCGGTGCTCGATCTGGGCGAGCAACCGGATGTTCCGCTCGACAAATGGAAGACTCGAAATCGGCGGCCTGGTCGAAAACCCGGTCACGCTCGACTGGGAGCAGTTCATGGCGCTGCCGCAGGCCGAGGATGTCAGCGACTTTCACTGCGTGACGACCTGGAGCCGGCTCGACAATCACTGGAAAGGCGTGAGATTCCGCACGCTGGCCGAGCTCGTCGTCCCCCGAGAGGATGCGCGGTTCGTGCTCTGCACCGGATACGATTTCCTTCCCGGAAGCTTTATCCCCTACACCGTGAACGTCCCGCTTGCACGCGCGATCGAGGAGGACGTCCTGCTCGTCCACACCTGGGAAGGCAGACCGCTGCCTCGCGAGCATGGTGGTCCCGTTCGCATGATCACCCCGAAACTCTACGCGTGGAAGGGCGCGAAATGGATCCGGAAGATCGAGTTCCTCGCGCATGACAAGAAAGGATTCTGGGAAGAGCGAGGCTACTCCAACACAGCCGAGCCATGGTTTAACGATCGCTACAGCTACTGACGATGGGCCCGGTGCTGTGGCGGGGCGATCTTCAGACGATTCGTCCCATGCTTGCCACGCTTGAAGACGCGCCGCTCCGGGACGAGGCGCTGGTATATGAGCCGAAATACGATGGCATCCGCGCGCTCGTCGATGTCTCGCCCGGCGCACGCTCACCCGTCCGGCTCTGGTCCCGGCTGGGTAACGAAAAGACCGCTCAGTTTCCCGATTTGGTTGCTGCGCTGACCCGCTTTTCGAAAAAGCTGAAGGGTCCTGTCGTGCTCGACGGCGAGGTGGTGGCGCTCGATGCGGCCGGCGACCCGGCAGGGTTTCAACGACTGCAGAGTCGCATCCACCTGACTGAAGCGAACAGCCAATCGGCCGGGGGCCGAGTCGCGTTCATTGCCTTCGACATTCTGCGCGATCGCGACGAAGATCTTCGCCCGCTGCCGCTGACAGAGCGCCGGGCACGACTGGAACGCGTCTTCGGACATCCGGGTCTCCACTGCTTCGCCTCAGCGAAGTGGTCCGCGGTGACGGCCGCGCTCTTCATGAGCGGGCGCTCGACCGCGGCTGGGAGGGACTGATCGCGAAAAACGCCGATTCCATCTATCACACCGGAAAGCGGACGCGTGACTGGCGCAAGCTCAAAATCGTCCACGAACAGGAGTTCGTGGTCGGCGGCTGGACCGACTCGAGGACGACCGGACGTCCCTTCGGCGCGCTGTTGCTTGGGTACTACGAAGACGGCGGTCTCGAGGTACGCCGGCCATACGGGCAGCGGCTTCAATCAGCGCGAGCTCGAGCGGGTGTTTCGACTGCTGAAGCCCCTCGAATCGAGGCGTCGCCGTTCAAGAATCGCCCGCGAACCAACGAGCGGCCGCACTGGACCACGGCCGTCGCTCGTCGCTCAGGTGAAATTCACTGAGTGGACCGACGAAGGATTCCTGCGCCATCCGATTTACCTGGGCTGCGGGATGACGTGAAGCCGGAGACGGTACGACGGGAGACGGTAAGGGGACAGGGACCAGAGCGAAGAGCGGAGAGACAAGCGCGAAGAGCAAAGAGCCAAGGGCGAAGCGCACTTCGGTTGACAGGACATCGGTAGGGCGGAACTTCAGTTCCGCCAAACTGCCAAACCTGCGGACCGTCTTCAAGCTGTTCTCGATCAGCTAGAGGAGATCGAGCGTGGGCCGAACGCCGGAAGGGTTCAGCTGCCCGACGGGATGACGCTGGAGGTCGGCAATCTGCGAAAGGTCTTCTGGCCGAAGTTGAAGATCACCAAGGGCGAGTTGATGCGCTATTACGTGCGCGTCGCCCCGTTTCTGTTGCCTGTCGTCGAGGACCGCCCTCTGATCATGAAGCGATTCCCGAACGGAATCGACGGCCAGGCGTTCTACCAGCAGCGTGCGCCCGACCGCGTGCCGCCGGGTGTTCGTACGGCCACGATGCCGGGCGATGTCGAGGTCCCGAGCCGGGTCATCGGCGGCAATCTGATCACGCTGCTCTATCTCACCCAGCTCGCCGCGATCTCCCAGGATCCGTGGTTCTCCCGCGTCGCAGTCGCCGGGGATCGCCGACCATTGCGCAATCGATCTCGACCCGATGCCCGGAGTGAAGTTCGGTGCGGTGCTGGACGTCGCCCGTTGGGTGCGCGACGAGCTGGCCAGGCTCAAAGTGGCTGGATTTCCAAAGACGTCCGGAGCGAGCGGCCTCCACATCTTCATTCCTCTTCGCGCGGGAACGCCGTACGAAGCGGGCCAGATTTTCTGCCAGATCGTCGCCACCGTCGTGGCCGAGAAACATCCGAAGACCGCCACGATCACGCGGTCGGTGCGGGCCCGCGGGCAGAAGGTGTACGTGGACTACCTGCAGAATATCGAGGGGAAATCTCTCGCGTGCGCGTACAGCGCGCGCGCAAGCGACTACGCCGGCGCGTCCACGCCGCTGACGTGGAAGGAGATCGACGCAGGGCGTCGACCCGCGCGACTTTACGATCAGGACACTCCCCGACCGCCTGGCCGAGGTCGGCGACCTCTGGGCGCCTCTGCTCTCATCGAAAGGCGTCGATCTGCGGACGCTTGCAACCTCGGTTCCCTCAGGCATATCGACTCAGAAGTCCACTTGCGCACCGAGTTTGACAAAGCGTCCGAACTGAATCGCCGACGGCACCAGCCAGTTCGGACCGTAGGTGTTGTTCTGGCTCGTGACCGCCGAACCGTTGAAGACATTGGAAATGTCCACGTTGCCGGTCAGCCGCATCGCGACCCACGCGCATCCTCTTCGAGATTCGGAGGTCGAGTTGCCGCTGACGATCGCCGTACATCGTGCCGGGCTCGATGAGCGGGATGTTGACGGTTCCACCGCTTGAGAGATGACGGCCAAGCGATCCGAATGACTTCAGCGCTCGTGTAATTGCGGGTCGCGGTAATCTGGGGTCCGGGCAGATCCCGATAGACGACGCCAGTCACCATGCCCCACGGCAACGGAACGAAACCCGTCACCGTGTAGTACCTGCAGCACTGGCGTGGTGCTGTCGCAGAAACGGATAACCCCGGGCGAGTCCACGACGAAACACGTGTTGTTGTCCGTCTTGTCGGTGCTCAGGCCACCGGTGAACGCAACGCCATTCTTCAGCCGCCCCTGCAGTGTGAGGTCGAAGCCGTTGTAGGTCTGGGTCTGCTTGCCGAAGTCGGAGTCAGGACGCACGACGATCGCACTCCTGCCGAAAAGCGCCTGGCTGACGTCGTACAACCCGCAGATCTCACTGCCACCGCCGCCTGGCAGCCGGGGATCGACCGGCTCCGTCACGCAGTAATGGCTGAAATCATTGGGGGTGACGAACGTATTGTCGTTGACCGTGAAGTTCTTGAAGTCACGGCGGTAGTAACCCGCCGTGAGCGACATGCCTTCCGCAAACTGTCGCTGGACCTGCGCCGTCGTCTCCCAGTGATAGGGCCTCAGGCTCGTGGTCAATTCATCGGCATAGACCAGGGCATTCGGATTGTTCTGCCCGAAATTCAGATTCGAGATCTGCGCGCACTCGCCGTTCAGGAGCGGATTCCTGAGATCGCAGTCCACGCTGAAGTTACCGTTGTCGGTCCAGGTCCTGTCCGTTTCGATGACCGAGCGCACGACGGGATTGTTGCGGCCGAGGCCACGGGTTCCGGCGCCATCCTGCGATGCGACAAACCGGCCGAAGCTCGCCTTGAGCGCCGTCTTGCCATCCCCGAACAGATCGTAGGACACGCCGATGCGGGGGTTGACGTCATGCCACGTCACAAGAGTCGCCTCCGGGAAAGTAGCGCGCAGGCAACAAACTGGCCTGCATCCAGCGACGTCTCGGGCGAACTCATCGTGAAATAGTCGTACCGCAGGCCGGCGGTCAGCGTCAGCCGCTTGTGCACCCACTGATCCTGGGCATACAACCCGAAGTTCGGATGAATGTGGTTTTCATATCTGAACGGTGACGCGTACATCCGGATGGAGTTAGGCACGCCATTCCGAAACGTCCAGGCCTGGTCTCCGTTCGGCTCCCGCCCGAACAGATCGTTCCCGATTCCCGCCGCATGCCGATCTTGACGGTATGCGAGCCGGTGATGTACGAGCCGCTGGCCTGGTACTGAAGCATCTTGGAGTCATTAGGCCCGTACAGGTTCGACTCGGCGCCGCCCCCCAGGGTCGACGAGGCTCCCCACATGATGTTGGTCGTACGCCTCGAACTTCGAAATCACGTCGTAGCCGACGTCCGGCGCGCTGCACAGGCACGTCTCTGTCGTGTGCCGACGCTGGTCGTAGTTCGATGAGTTGTGCGCGAGCGAGGCCTCGAGGAGCCACCGATTGCTCATCGGTGACTTCCACCCAAGCGTCATGAAGATGTTCGGCAGATAGGGGCTGTAGTTGGTGGCTTCGGGCGCGCTGAGAGCCCGACCCCGATGCCAGGCAATCTGCGGCGCATTATCGACAAACGCGCTGAACTTGTGCTTCTGCGCCGCCTGCCACGTCAAGCGCGCGTTCCTGCTGGTCTGTGTGAGCTTGAGCTCCGCCGGCCGGCTCAGATCCGGCGTATAGACATTGCCCCGCGGCGTCAGGTTATCGTAGACGCTCTGGCGAATGGTCACGACCTCATAGGTCTTGTACGATGTGAAGAACCAGAGCTTGTCTCGGAGCAGACGCCCCCCGAAGGCCGGACTCACCTCGAGGAACTTCTGGGTCCTCGTGAGGCTGTCGGGGGTAAACCCGAAGGCTCTCAACTCGTCAGTGAGGTTGCTCGCCGCAAAATTCTTGTCGGTATACTCGACGTAGAAACTGCCGCTGAACGTGTTTCCGCCCTCCTTGGGGATGACGTTGGTGATCATGTTCCCGTAGGAAGATTCGGCCGTGCCTCCGCCTGTCGTCACGGCAATCTCGGCGACGTAGGCCTGCGCAACTCGAAAGGTGATGCTGCCCCCCTGCATCCCGTTGATGGTGGCCGTCGTCATTCCGTCAATCGTGTAGTCCGAGGCCGCACCCCCATGGGCGCTGGCCCCCATGTCGTCCACGCCGCCTGGCGGCTGAGACAAGGGCGCCCCTCTCACACCAGGGGTGAGCGCCGCGAAGGACTGCGGTGACCGCGAGTTGGACGGCAGCGTTTCGAGCATCGCAGTCGTGAAGAGGACCTGGGACGTGGCGTTGTGAGCATCCACGAGCGGCGCCGATCCGGTGACGGTGATCGTCTCCTCGATGGCACCGACCTGCATCGCCACGCTGACGGTGGCCGTGAAGGATGCCGGCAGCTCGATCCCATCGCGCCTGATGGTGCTGAAGCCGGTGAGAGAGAAGGTGACGGCAGTAGACACCAGGCCGCAGGTCGAGAATGGTGTAGCTTCCGTCATCACTGGTGACCGCCGAGCGCACCTTCTCGATGAGCACCGGGCTCGCGGCCTCTACCGTGACGCCGGGCAATACCGCCCCGCTCGTGTCCCGCACGACTCCCGCGATTCCGCTTTGCGCAAAGGCGAGTTGGGGGATGAGAACTGCCAAGGCCACTGCCGTGCCGCACACCCACGCGACGTGTCTTCTCACCATCATTCGGCTCCTTGGGACGAGTGGATTGTCAAGTAGTTGAAAAATGACTCGAGAGAAAACCGCCGGCGACGCCGTGCACGACCGATTATTCGACCGCACCCAACTTGCGCAGCAGCGCCACCGTACTCTGAGGCGCGCCCTGAACTCCGACCGCGTCTCCGTCGGCATTGGCTCGTCCCCTTCCGGCTCCCGTTATCGCTGTCAAGGGAGTCAGCCCACGCTTGTTCTTGACGTTGACATCGGCGCCCTTCTGCACCAGCAACTGAATGACGGTGTCATATCTCATCGCCGCCGCGCCATGCAGGGCTGTGTCGCCAGCCTTGTTGACCGCCCTGACGTCGCCGCCCAGGCTGAGAGCCACTTCGACGGCCTCCAGGACAACGCGTTCATCCTCCATGACGCCCCAGTCACAGACACAAATCTGGCGCCGCGTTTCATCCCGTCGCGCATCGCGGGCCCGAGCCTCCCCATTGCCCGCCGCCAGCATGAGCGCGTTCGTCCCGTCCGGCATCACTGCCTGCAGATCCGCTCCACCCGCAGCCAGGACGCGCATGATATCGACTTCGACAAACTTTGCCGCCAGCAGGTACGCCGTCGATCCAATCAACCTCGATTGCAGCTGGAAGTCGTTGCTGTCGCGCCGCGCCGGGGAACCTTTAGTGATGCGAATGTTGGGATCTGCGCCGTGAGCCAGCAGTGCTTTCACCAGGCCAACATCGCTCCTGTTTATGGCTGCATGCAATGCCGTATAGCCGACTTCGGCGGCATTCGGATCTGCGCCTTTATCCAGCAGCAGAGCGCCGAGCTCTCCATGGCCGCTGTGGGCCGCGACGACCAGGGCGCTCGCGCCGTCGGGCAAGGCATCGTTCACATTCGCACCCGCCGCGAGCAGAAGCTTCGCCGATTCGACATCACCCACTCGTGCCGCAAACAGCAACGGCGTGCTCCCACCGCGGAACACCGAGGTCACTTCCCCGCCTCCGCCCCTGTTGCCGGTGTGAACATTCTGCGGGTAGGTGCGCGAGCGGGCCCGAATATCGGCACCCACCTCGACCAGCGCCTGGACGACGCGCGGGTGTTGCTGCGCCACTGCCCACATCAGCGCTGTCTGATCGTTGACGATCTCCTTTGCATTCACCTGGGCGCCGGCAGCGAGCAGTGCCGTGACGGCTCCGACCTCGCCAGTGCGAGCGCACTCCATGAGCACAGTCTCACCGCGCAACAGCGTCGCGTTCGGATTAGCGCCAGCCGCCAGCAGCTTCCTGACCATCGCCGCATTGCGATTCGTGCAGGCCAGATAGAGGGGCGTGACTCCCAGTTCATTCGCAACATTCGTGCGGGCCCCGCCACGAATCAACAGATCGACAATGTTCAGGGCGTCCCGATGGACCGCCCAGTGGAGCGCCGTCGCGCCATCCGCCTGAGGCGTGTTCACGTCGACGCGCTCCTTGAGCAGTGCGCGGACAGATTCCACATTGCTGGTTTTAACTGCTTCGATGAGCCGCAAGTCGGTGGCAGCCGACAGACTCCCGGCGCAAAAAAGCAATACCACCACCCAGCTGAGCAGGTTTCTCAGGACGACACCCATCGTTGGCACTCCACTGTTAGTCCACCGACAACTGATGATCTTCCAACTTTCCGGTGCTGTCACCGATTCGATCCCAGTGGACACCGAATTGATCGAGCAGCGTCAAATGGAGATTGGCAAGAGGCGTGTCCTTTGGATATCGGATGTGGCGCCCGCCTTTGAGATGCCCCGCCCCTCCGCCTGCCAGCAGCAGAGGGATATCGAATGGAGAGTGCGAGTTGGGATCGGCTATTCCAGCGCCATACATCATCGTCATGTGATCGAGCAACGTGCCGTCGCCGTCGGGCGTCGACCGCAGCTTCTCGAGCAGATACGAGAACAGCTGGACGTGATACGCGTTGATCTTGGCCAGATTCGCGATCTTCACCGTGTTCCCCTGGTGATGGGAGATAGGGTGATGCGCGTCAGGCACACCAATCTGCGGAAACGTCATGCCGCTTTGTTCGCGCCCGAACATCAGAGTAATGACGCGAGTGAGGTCACACTGATACGCCAGCACCTGCAGGTCGAACATCAACTTCACGTGCTCGTCGTAACTGGCCGGGATTCCCGAGGGGCGGTCGATGGTCGGCAGCTCCTGATCGCTCTGCGCCTCGGCTTTCTGGATGCGTCGTTCGACATCCCGGATGGCTTCGAGATATTCGAGAAGTTTGGTCCGATCGCCCTGTCCGAGCGTACCCCGAAGGTCGGCCACTTCCTCGGTCATTGAATCAAGGATGCTGCGCTGACGCCGGAGTCGCGCGAGCCGCACTTTCGGATCGGTGCTGCCGCTGTCGCCGAACAGATGTTCGAACACGACCCGCGGATTGTTCTGGGTCGGCAGCGGCGTATTGGCGCTGCGCCATGAGATGGTGTTTGTATACGGACAAGCAAAACCGGTGTCGCAAGCGCCCGCCATGTCGCTGGATTCGATTCCGAGCTCGAGCGAGGCCAACTGCGTGTGCTTGCCGGTTTCCTGCGCGAGGATCTGATCCATGGAAATGCCGGCATCGAGCAAGGATTCGCTCGTCGGTGGCGACACGTCGGTCAGGAACCGGGTGGAGGCCTTGGCGTGTGTCCCTCCCGGCCGGCCGGCCATCGGCACGCAGTTCAGATTGCTCAGGACGAGCAGCTGCTCCCGGAATGGCGCCAAGGGCGCCATCGTGGGCATGAACTCGAAGGCGGCGCCTTCGGTTGTCGGCAACCAATCCTTCATAATCATGCCGTTTGGCACGTACACCGCGCCAAAACGGTTGACGGGTTTGCCCGCCGTCTTTGCCACCGCGGTCAAGGCCGGTACCATTCCGTCGAGCAGCGGCAGCGCGATCGTCACTCCAATGCCGCGCAGGACCGTACGACGGGACATCTTCTTCTTGGTGATCATCATGTTTTGTCGCGGAGGCCCCTCGCCCCGCTCCTCGCCGCTTCGCGTGCAGGGCCCCATCGCCCCGCGCCGCTCGCGGCTCTATTGGGACGCCACGCCGGTTACCGGCTGGCCGTTTCTGGATTCCTTGCCCTCGACGATCCCCATGGTGAACGGCGTACTCCTGACGATGGCCTCTACGAGAGACGACCAGCGGTAATTCTGCACTGCCGACTCGCTGGCGACCTTGCGGACGGCGGGCAGGTCGTAGGGTTCGATCACGCGACCAATCGCATAGCTCAGCAGCTTTTCGCCGAGGGTGCGGACAAATTCCTGTGGGTGGCTCGCAATCAGGGTCCGCAGGCCGCTCAAACCCTGCAGCTCCGTGCCATCGGGAAGGACCGCGGCGGTATCAATCGACGCACCGTCGCTGATGGTGCGCCATTTGCCGACGCCGTCGAAATTCTCGAGCGAGAAGCCCAACGGATCCATCCTCCGGTGGCATGACGCACACGCCGGGTTCTTCCGGTGCTCCTCCAGCCGCTCGCGGACCGAACGAGGCTGACCTTCTTCGCCGGCCTCTTTCAGGGGAGGAACGTCGGCAGGTGGCGGCGGTGGCGGCGCTCCGAGCAGGTTGGCGAGGATCCACTTGCCTCGGAGTACGGGCGACGTCCGGTTGGGGTACGAGGTCGCTGTCAGCGTACTGGCGTGACCAAGTAACCCTCCGCGTTTTCCATCCGTAAACGTCACTCGCCGGAAATGGTTTCCATATACGTAAGGAATCCCGTAATGTTGCGCCAACCGTTCATTCACGAACGTATAGTCGGCGGTCAGCAGCTCGATTACGCTCCGATCCTCGCGCAGTTGGCTACCGATGAATCGCCGGGTTTCCTCCTGCATCGCTTCGCGGAGGTTCTCATCGAACTCCGGATACACGTCCACGTCAGGGACGACACCTGCCAGCTTGCCCAGCGACAACCACTGAGTGGCGAAATTGTCCACCAGCGCCTGCGAGCGCGAATCGGCGAGCATGCGCCGGACCTGCCTGGCAAGCACTGCGGGCTCGCGGAGCTTTCCGCGGATCGCGACATCGAGCAGCTCGTCGTCCGGGATACTGCTCCACAAGAAGAATGACAACCTGGATGCGATGTCCAGATCGCTGAGGCGATAAACGGTACCCTCCGGCGTGTTCGCTGGCTCCTGCTCGATTCGGAACAGAAAACTCGGGGAGGCCAGCATGCGCTCCAGGCCGTAGCGGACTCCAACCGCGAAATCCCCTTCGGCCCGGCCCTCCCTGTAAGAATCGAGCAGCCGACTGAGATCTTTTTCGGTGACCGGACGTCGGTAGGCCCGGCGCGCAAGCGTCGACAAGATCTGCTTCGCGCACGGCTCCTCTTCTTCACTAGCCGGGGTCCCTCCCCCGGCTGCTCGCTCCGCTTGCGGGGCCCCGCCGCCCCGCGCCGCTCTGCTCGCGTTCGCGTGCTTCGGATGACAGACAAACACCCGCCGCCGGCTCGGCGTATCACCGGGGCCAACAGCCGAATACGGGCCACCGATCAGAATCGTGTCGACGGCCGGATGCCCGTGATAGAGCTCGTTTGTGGCGCGCGCGAACCCGTGTTGAGGAGGCTGGAGTATGCCGGTCGGTTCATAGTATTGGCGGACGAAGGAGATCCCGACTTCTCGTGTCCCCGCCTTCACCGGCAGACGCACCTCCAGGCCGGCGTCAGCCGTCTGCATGTACACTTCCCATTCGGGATCGCCCTGATTCTGTCCGATGAAACTCTCTGCCGATGCCCTGCCCTTGGCCTCGCCACCGATATTGACCCGTTTGAGCAGCGTGCCGTCGAGGCGAATTTCAATCTGGTGCGGATCGCCCATGCCGATGATGTAGTAGTACAGCTCTCGTCTCAGCAATACCTTGACGGTGTACTCGGCATCGACGGGGAAGTGATGGCGAATCACCGTGCCGCCTTGCGATCCGAACGGAAGATCATCACGCGTTCGATCGTCTTGCACCAGAGATTTGGGGATCTGATAGGTCTCGACGAGTGGCGCCATGGCCGTATCGCCAACAGCGAGGCGACTGACGCTCGAAGCCGCTGTCAGATAACCTTCGAGGAGCACCGGCGAAACGGAGAGAACGCTTGCAATATTGTCGAAACTCTCCTGATTCGAGTCATCCGCCGGCAACAATGACCGACTGTCGATCTGGAGCGCGAGCAAGTCACGAATGGAATTCGCGTATTCGACGCGGTTCAATCGATGCACCGCGACCCGGCCAGGATTGGGTTTGGCGGCTGCGGCGCTGTCGAGGGCCGTTTCCAACTCTGACGTGACGGCTGCATAGGTTGCCGAATCGGGACGCGGCATCCCGGCCGGAGGCATCTCGTGAGTACGGATTTTGGTCGCAACCTTTTCCCAGACGCTCGCGGCACTGCCAACATGCGCCAGATCCAGTGTGTCCAGCGTCAACCCGGCGACTTTGAGTCGCTGGTTGTGGCAGGACACGCAGTACTTATCAAGGGTTTGTCGCGCGGTCGCGCGGGTCTTCGCCGGTACTGCCGGCGTTTGTTCCCGTGAGGCTGGCCGACCCTGCGCCGCGGGAGTCTGAGCGCTCCCGGCTGTGACGATAGGGCCTCCGATGCCCACTACGAAAACAACCAGAGTGCCGACTCGCCGCATCGTCTCGAGCCTCAATCCGTTCAGGAGAAATGGGAACCGAGCCGCCGGCTCCAAAAAACGTCGAAAATCGTCCCCGGTTATTGTATGGGGAAACCCCGCGGTAAATCAGCGGAATTTCAGGAATTTAGCCAAGGTAGCGACATCCAACGGCTCGACAGCAGGTCGGCCCCGCCACCTGCGACAACTTGCGACATTCGCCCGCAACCCACCTGGCCTATAGTCGCGCGCGAGGTGTTCTGATGAAGACGATGATCGCGGCCGTGGCATTGATGCTCACCATGGGTTTCCTGGCAGCGCAAGCGCCTCAAGCTCCCACGGTGACGCCGATGAAATTCGCCTACTACCCTGCCACCGAGCTCAAAGCGTTGGCGAACACGCTCAAGGGCGGAGGGCAAATCAAGTTTCCCGGAATTCACCGTGGCGATCACCAGTTCCAGGGCATGAGCTTTCGCCCCAAGAGCGCAGGCGCGCCTGAGCTTCACAACAACTGGACAGACCTTTACTACATCATCGACGGCGAGGTGAATCATCACACCGGCGGCAAGCTCGAAGGCGCAACCGAGCGCAATCCTGGGTCCGGCGAGTTCGGCGGTGGAAAGCTCGTTGGCGCGTCGGTCGTCCGACTGGCGGCCGGCGACATTGCATCATCGGCGGCGGGCGTCCCCCACTGGTGGGAAGTCGAGCCCGGCAAGACGGTGACCTACATGACGGTCAAGATTCTGAAGCAGCCGGACCTTCAGGCGAAAATTGCGAATCCCGGCAACAATCCGCCGGCGTTGACGCCGACGCAATTCGTGCACTTCAAGGCAGCCGACCTTCGAAGTTTCGTTCAGACGCTCAAGAGCGGCGGGCAGGTCAAGTTCCCGCGCGTGCATCGCGGCGATCATGACTTCCAGGGCATCAACTTCCGGCCAAAGAGCTCCGGCGGGGCCGAGATGCACAAGAACTGGGCCGACCTTTATTACGTCCTCGACGGAGAAGTCACGATTCGGTATGGCGATCGGATCGAGGGCGGAAAAGAAGGCGCCGATGGCGAAGTTCGCGGCGGCGAGATCGTCGGCAACGTTACACGACAGAAACTTGTGGCCGGCGACGTCGCGTCAGCGCCGGCCGGCGTGCCGCACTTCTGGGAAGTCGAAGATGGGAAGAGCGTCACTTACATGACGGTGAAGTTGGGTAAGAAACACTGAAGCAATGGAAGATTGGAAGATTCGTGGATTGGCAGATCGAAGGATTGCCAATCCACTCCAATCTGCCAATCGACTCTAATCTACCAATCTTCCAATCTACCAATCTACCAATTCACGATTACCAGTCCACGTGCATCCCCAGCTTGATCAGCCTGCCGCGCTGGATGCCGTTCACCGCGCCGTAACTTGGTCCGAGGACCGATGAGCGCCCGATGATCGTTGCCGAGTTGGCGAGATTGTAGATGTCCAGTCGCGGCTGATAGATCTTGCCTCCAGCCCTGAAGATCTTCCGGAAGCTCATGTCGAGCTGATTGAGATCGGGCAGACGCGTGGTCCCGCGCGGCTCGACGGTGACGCTGGTCGTCCCCTGAGTCAACACGACGGTATTGCTGCCGACCGCCACCGTCGTCAGCTCCGGAAATCCCTTCTGATGCTGAAACGTGCCGCTCATCGAAATACCGAGCGGCAGCTCGTACAGCCCAGAGAGCCGGAACGAAAACGGCGTGTCGTTGCCGACGATTCCGCGGCCGAACTCTTGAGAGTTCGGGTTGTTCAGATCGGTATTCCCGACCCAGCCGATGGTCTCGCCGATACTGACCCCGCCGGTCATCATCCAGCCGTTGCTCAACCGCTTGTCGAGGGTGATATCGGTCCCGTTATAGTTGCTGTCGAGCTCTGGCGCGTTGGTCCAGACGAAATCCTGCCGTCCGCGCAGCGCGGGAGACTGGTTGTAGACCGTAACGGGTACGCCGCTGGTGGCCTCGACTACGTTCAACGGAATGTAGGTCTCCATCGGAACGGCGACGTTGCGCGAGCCGAAGTTGCCGAGCTTCTCGCGCCGCGTGTATCCCGCGCTGATCACCATGTTCAATGGAAGTTGGCGCTGAATCTCGACCGAGTATTCACGTGCCCACGGCCATTTGTAACCTGGCTCGTAGCGGTTGACGTTGCCGAAATTGAACCCGGTCGAGGGGCCCAGCTCGTTGACCTGAGGAAGCAGATCGCCGTTCAGATCGCACCCGCTCGTCTGCCCGGTCGCACAGCGAATCCACGGCCGGGTGTCGCTTGCCAGGAAGACCGGGTTCACGCGATCGAGCACGCTGCTGCCGACGGGAATGATGTAGCGGTTGGCCGCGAACTTCAGCGCGGTGCGGCCATCACCGGCGAAGTCGTACACCGCGGAGAGCCTCGGATTCACAGACTTCCAGTCCGGAATTCCATCCATCTTGTCGAAGCAACGCGCCTCGACGAAGGGCGTCGCCTCCTGGCAGAGCGCGCGTGTCCATCCGTAGTTGGTATCCAGACGAATGCCGGCATTGATGGTCAGCTTCCGGCCGGGTCGCCACTTGTCCTGAATGTAAAGTCCCTGCTGGATATTCTCGGGGATCGAACGCGCCGGAGTGTTGTAGGTGTTGACCTGCTCTGGCACGCCATACCGGTAGATGGCCCGCATGCCCGACGAAGAGAAGTACAGCACCTCGTTCCACGCGTAGTCGAACTGGTAGCCCGCCTTGATGTCGTGCGACGACGTGAAGTAGCTCACGCTGCCCTGGACGAACGCGCGCGTGTTGGGCAGATCGCGATAGGTCGGCAGAATCCGCAGCAGCGTGTTCGTGCCCAGGTCGGAGCCGGCGATCAGTCCGTCGAAACAGCCGTTGCGATCCACGGCTGACTTTGCAGTTCGCAGAGTCGCCTTCCTTCGGCCACGGCTGATAGTCGTCAACTCGATTCAGGCTGCCGGATACGTCGAAGACCATCCTCGACGAGCGCGTGTTCGTCCATTTCACCTGATGCAGCTGCGGATACTTCGTGTTCGCCGTCGTCGCGCCGGTCTCCACAAATTGTGTCGTGCTCGCGCGATGGCCGTTCTTCTTGAACTGAAGAATGTAGAAGTGCGACAGCTGGCTGTTCGGGTTGATCTGCCACGACAGCTTGTTCGAGAAGTTCCAGAGCATGTTGTCGTCGGGCACCGACGTGCCGTCGGGATTGTAGCTGCCGACCAGATACTGCAGGATTTGCGAATGGTGGAACGATGTTGACCACCACAGCTTGTCGCGCTTGATCGGTCCGGCCAGCCACGCGCCGTAGTCGAACAGGTAGCTGATGTCGGCCGTGGGCTTGAGATCGGGCCTGGCTGCCTTGACCGACGCCGGCACGCTGCGCAGCAGCTGAGTCGCGCCAGCTCTCCAGACACGTTGTCGGACCCCAACTGGCGATTGGTGCCGTTGAACATCCCGCCGCCGTGAAATTGGTTCGTGCCCGTGCGGCTGATCATGTTGAACACGAGCCCGCCGGTCGACGCTTCGGCCGGAGAGTTGCCGGCGCGGAAGTTGGCTTCCTCGAAGGCGTACGGGTCGAGATAGAACGTCGCGATGCTCCCGCTGCTCTGCGTGCTCGAGACGTTCATGCCGTCGATGTAGTAGCCGTTCTCGTTGCTCGTGCCGTGAACGGTGATGCCCGACTGCTGGAACGACTCGGACCCGCCGACGTCCACTTTGCTCGCGACGACGCTCGGAATGACGCGTGTGATCGACCACACATCGATGCGGTTCGGGAGCGCCTGCAGGATGTCCTGACTCAGCACCGTCTGTTTCAAGCGCCGAAGTCGTGTCGAGCAGCGGCGCCTCGCCCGAGACGACGATGCCTTCTTCGAGCTGGCCGATCGGCAGCGTCAGGTCCGCGCGCGACGTTGCGTCGGCATTGACGACGATGTTGCGCTGCTCGACGGTGCGGAAGCCCTGCATCTGGCCGCGCACGTGGTAGGTGCCGGGCACGAGCCGGATGAACTGATAATTGCCGCGCTCGTCGCTGATGGTCTCCTGACTGCCGCCGAGCGTTCCACCCTGCGCGCTCGAGAGCGTCAGCGTGACGCCCGGAAGCACGGCGCCCGAAGAGTCCGTCACCGTTCCACCAATACCTCCAACGCCCTGCGCCATCGCAGGAACGACAGAGCAAGCCCAGACTGACAGCGCGACAAGCGCTCTCGGCAGCGATCGCATGGTTGTCATCGAAGTCTCCTTACTGTTTGATCACTTTGACAACGTAGTAGCTGACCGACTTCGGAACCTCCTTGAACCAGTGAGGCACTCCCGCAGGAACGACGACCACATCGCCCTTGGTCACCTGCTTTGACTGGCCGCCCTGAATGTCGGTTCCACGAATCTGTTCGGGATTGTTCGCGGTCTTGGCGTTGATTGCAATTCCTCCGGTCACGAGCGTTGCCGCTCCATCGATGAAATACATCACGTCGGTTTCCTTGAGGTGGACCTCGACGACTCCGGGGCCTGTACGGTTGCTGCATCCCGCGACCTTTTCATGATCGACGAAGGTGACCGACGTCCTCCGATCTGCTGGTGGTTGTTATGACGCACTATAGATCCGAAAAAGGGATCGGGTGCATTTTTTGCTTTTTTGCCATTTTTTTGACTTGCGGCGTAAACTACAGCGTCCTGGAAACGACTATTTGTGGAGGGGCCGATGAAACGAACGCTATCAGTATTGGCGGGGGTGGTCGTGTGTCTGAGCGCTTCGATCTGGGCTCAGAACGGTAATCGGGCGGCTCAACCAAATGCGCTGACCAGCCAGGAACAGCAGGAGGGCTGGATGCTGCTGTTCGACGGCAAGACGCTGGACAAGTGGACCGTCACTCCCGAGCTGGCAAAAGTTTTCAAGGTCGTTGACGGCGCGATCAAGGCCGATCTCTCAGATGCGGGCGGTACGATGCTGACCAAGGACACCTTCGACAATTTTGCCCTGAAGGTGGAATTCCGAGCGCACCCGGATATCAACTCCGGCATCATTCTGCGCAGCCCCCCACCCCGAACGGAGCCGAGGGCGCCCGGCGAGAAACCGACCCCGGCCCCCGGCGGCGGCCCTGGCTACGAGCTGCAGATCCGCGACCGGAACCCCGGCAATTACAGCAGCGGCGACTTTCTGACCGGCAGCGTCGTCAACGTCAGCAAAGCCCCGCACGACGTGAAAATCATTCCGGATCAGTGGAATACGATGGAAGTGACCGTGAACAAGGACCACTTCGTCGTGATCTTCAACGGCAAGAAAGTCGCCGACGGACACGATTCGAGGCGCGCTTCCGGACATATCGGTCTCCAGCTGGCGCATCCCGAGGACGTCCGACATGCGCACCTCGCGTTCCGCAGCTTGAAGGTACGTCGGCTCCCGCAGTCATAAGATCGTTGTCCCTCAGCGGAGGGGATCACATGCGTTGGCTATTGACTTTCTGCTTGGCGGGATTGATGACGGCCAGCCTCCCGTCACCCCAGCGCGGTTCCCGCGCTGGGGGCACTGCTTCAGGCACAGGCGCGCCAGGATCCCATTCCAGAGACCAATCCGTTTTCGTCTGACGCCGACATCCAGCAAGGGCAGGCGTTATTTCAGACGCATTGCTCGTATTGTCACGGATCGTCCGGCGAAGGGGGTCGCGGCGCCGATCTCACCGCGGGGATTTACCGCCGCGGAGGTCGCGATCCTGAACTGTACTGCGTCGATTCGCTTCGGAGTACCCGGCAGCGAAATGGGACCGGTGCGTGCGACCGATGAAGAAGTCTGGAAGCTGGTCGCGTTCGTGAAACGCATCGGCTCCCAGGGGCTGCTCGAGAAGGCACCAGGCGATCCCGCTGCCGGACATCTCGTGTATCAAAAAAGTGGATGTGGAAACTGCCACCGGATTGGCAGGGAAGGTGGCGCGCTCGGCCCGGAATTGACGGATATCGGACGGCGGCGCGGCCTGAAGTTTCTTGCCGAGTCGCTCGCCAAGCCGGAGGCGGATATTCCGATCAACTACCGTGGTGTGCAGGTGGTAATGAAATCGGGACAAACCGTCTCGGGCATCCGCTTGAATCGAGACGATCTCTCCATTCAGCTGCGGGACACGCGAGGCAACCTGCGTTCGTTTCTCATGGATAACGTCCAGGAAGTCCGCTACGACAAACCCTCGCTCATGCCGGCCTATGCGTCGATGAATCAGAAGGACTTCGACGATGTCGTCGCTTATTTGAATTCACTGAAGGGGGCGCAATGAAAACGGCGCGAATGATTGGCTCGGCAATGGCCCTGCTGGCTGCGGCGACATTGACGTTGTATTCACAAGGACAGCCTGTCACCTACGACCGACTCTTGAAAGCCGATCAGGAGCCCGGCAACTGGCTCATGTACTCCGGCACATACAACGGGTGGCGCCACAGCCGCTTGAATCAGATCACGCCGCAGAACGTCAAGAACCTCCGCGTGAAATGGCTCTTTCAGGGGCGCCACAACGAGAAATTCGAGACGACCCCGCTCGTGGTGGACGGAATCATGTATCTCACCCGGCCCGAAAATGCCATCTACGCGCTGGATGTCGTGACGGGCAGGCAACTGTGGATGTATGAGCATCGTAATCCGCCGCGCACCTTCAACTGCTGCGGTCGAAACAACCGCGGCCTGGGCATTCTCGGCACGACCCTTTTCATGAACACGCTCGACATGCACGTGGTCGCCGTCGATGCGAAGTCCGGCCTGGAATTGTGGAAGACCAAGATGTTCGATCACACTGCGGCCGGCGGTTACGCGGCAACGGGCGCTCCGCTCGTCGTGAAGGATAAAGTGATCGTCGGCATGGCAGGCGGCGAGCGCGCCGTCAGCGGGTTTCTCGACGCGTACGATGCAAAAACGGGAGCGCACGCCTGGCGATTCCATACAATTCCGCAGCCGGGCGACCCGAACTTCGGCACATGGGCCGGCGACTCATGGAAAACCGGAGGCGCCGCGACCTGGAACACCGGCTCTTACGATCCCGAGACCAACACGCTGTTCTGGGGAACGGGAAATCCGTGGCCGGACTATTTCGACGATAACCGCGCCGGTGACAATCTGTATTCAGCCTCAGTCCTCGCGCTCGATCCCGACACCGGAAAGCTCAAGTGGTATTACCAGTTCACGCCGCACGATGTTCACGACTGGGACTCCACGCAGAACCCGGTTCTCCTCGATACGGAATTTCTCGGACAGACCCGAAAGGTGCTCGCCTGGCCGAATCGCAACGGGTTCTTCTATCTGATCGATCGGACCAACGGAAAATTCCTCTCCGCAACCGCTTTTGTCAAGCAGACGTGGAACGACGGTTTCGATTACGAGAACAACGGGCGGCCGAAGGTCCTCCCTGGCACCGATCCGACGCCGGAGGGCAATGAGAAGGTGTGGCCGGGGATAGACGGCGCTGCCAACTGGATGTCGCACAGCTACAGCCCACTGACGAGGCTTTTGTATACGTTCGCACGCGAGGAGAGACGGGCATTTACCAAGAACCCCGTTCAGATCCCCACCACCGAAGAGAGGCCGCCGGAAGGCCCGACCACTGCGGCGTTGTTCGGCCGGGGCGGCGGGGGTGGCGGTGGCCGCCCGCCGCGATTCGCTCCCGAAGAGAGCTGGGGAACAGTGAAGGCCATCGATCCTCGAACGGGCGCGATCAAGTGGGAATACAAAGTTCTGACGCCACCATGGGGCGGTGTGATGAGCACCGCCGGCAATCTGGTCTTCGGTGGAACGATCCAGGGAGTGATTTTCGCGTTGAACGCAACAACCGGTGAACGGCTCTGGACGTTCGCGAGCAATGGTCCGGTCTATGGAACGGCTATCAGCTATCTCGCCGACGGCAAGCAATTCGTTTCGATTCCGGCCGGCGATGTCATCGTGACCTTCGGTCTGGATTGAAACGCTACACTGCCGATCCAGAAATCCGAAGACGCGAAAGGAGGACACATTTGACGGCTCAAAATGCTTGACATTCCAACCAAATTCTATAAATCTGCGCCCAGTCGTCGAGGGAGGTTCTGCTGAAACGATCGAAAGCATGAGCAGGAGGCGACTGTTACGAAGAAATTCCTTCCGCCGGTTTCCGGCTGCGGGCCGCACGACATTCAGGCCCGCGATTCTCGCACTGTACTCACTGATCGTTTTATCCAGGTTGGAACTGTCGTCCGCCTGAAGGCGGAGCTGCGTCTGAATCGGTCCTGTTCGGGGCTTTGAAGGGGAGCGTCGGAAAGGAGCTAACCATGGATGGAAGGGTGAGTATTGGCTCGCAGTTGTTCATCTGTCTCCTGGCGCTGTTCGTTCTCTCAGCGCGATGCGTTCGGGCAAGGCCAGGGAAATGGCATTCTCACCGGCACGATCGCGGACAACGACGGCGTGATTCCCGGCGCCATGGTGACGGCCTCGGACGCGGCCACCGGCCTCGTCCGTTCCGCGCCCTCGAACGATCAAGGGATCTTCCGGATCCTGTCGCTGCCGCCCGGCAGGTACACGCTGCGCGTCGCGATGGAAGGCTTCAAACAAATCACCCTGAATGACGTGTTGGTGGTGAGCGGAGAAACGCGCGACCTCGGCAGCTGGCTTCTCGAGGTCGGCACGCTCGCAGAGGCCATTACCGTTACGGCCGAGGTCACGCCGGTCAACACGACGACCGGCTCGCTGCAGCGGAACATGACGGGCGACCAGCTCACGATGATTCAGGTCAAGGGGCGCGACATCTTCGGCATGATGAAAATCCTGCCGGGCGTCATCGATACGACCTTCAGCCGCGACTACGCCGCATGGCAGTCGGGACGCGGCCTGAGCATCAATGGCGGCACCTCGCTGAACAAGAACACCACGATCGACGGCGTACCTGTCGGCGAAGAAGGCGGCGACGGCACGACGCACGTCACCCCGAATCTCGACTCGATCGGCGAGGTCACCGTGATCACCAACGGCTACACCGCCGAAAATGGCCGCCAGTCGAGCGGCCTGATTCGCATCGTCACCAAGTCGGGAACGAATCAGCTGCGGGGCTCGGGCTGGTACAACGCGCGGCGCGACGAATGGAATGCCAACGACTACTTCCGGAAGAAGCAGGGAGCCGAGAAGCCCTTCTTCGAGGTCGATATTTCCGGCTACAGCATCGGCGGGCCGGTTGTGATCCCGAAGCTGCTCGACAGCCGCACGAGCGAGAAGAAAGTGTTTTTCTTCCTCTCGCAGGAATTCGTCAACGACGTCCGTCCGACCACGATATTACGCACGAACTTACCAACCGAGGCCGAACGCAGGGGCGACTTCTCTCAAACGCGGGTCACGAACGGGACCATCCAACCGATCATCGACCCGCGGACCGGGCAGGCATTCCCGGGAAACATCATTCCCCAGGATCGCATCCACCCGATGGGCCAGCAGATGCTCAATCTGCTGCCATCGCCCAACGGCGTGATCAATCAGCAGACGGGCCAGCAGTTTACCTCGAACGATGGGCAGGATACGCAGCCCATTCACAAGCGCCGGAACTTCATCATGCGCATCGACGCGGTGTTGAGCCAGAGTCAGCGGCTCAGTTTCCGGTCGCTGCTCGACCGCGACGACAGCATCACGTTCAACCGTGTCGCGCCTGGCGTCGGCTCCCACAACAACGTTTTTCCCGGAGACTTCGTCAGCGGCTCGCACACCAAGGTGCTGAGCAGCTCGATGGTGAACGAAATGACAGCGGGCTTCTCGCACAACCATTATGGGTTCCGCGTCGGCACCGGCGAGCTCAACCTGTCCGATTACACCTCCTACTACCGAGACGAATTTCCCCTTCGATCCGCCGCGGCTGGAGCCGTTTGGCCCGTACGGCGATCCGAAGTTGAGCCGAATCAACACCGATGAGTATCCGTACATGCCGGACATCCTGTTTCTTGGCGGCAATCGCGCCAATCTCGCGCGGTGGCGTCCGTGGGCCGGAAACAGCCGGCCCGGGGCAGGTTGGAACGAGAACTATCGCTACACGTTCCAGGACGACCTCTCCTGGACGAAAGGACGGCACAACCTCAAGTTCGGCTTCTTCACCGAGCGCAACAGCAAGACCGAGCCCGGATCGGCGACGTATACCGGCGTCTACGACTTCGGACACAGCGGCGACAATCCGCTCAGCACGGGCAACGGCTACGCAAATGCGCTGCTCGGCTATTTCACCAGATACGAAGAGCGGACCAATCGCATCGATCGCGAACGGCGGCACTGGCAGACCGATTTCTATGCGCAAGACAGCTGGCGCGTCTCTCCGACCATGACGGTGGATTACGGCCTTCGCGTGGCACATCACGGGGCGATTTATGAAGTGAGAGACATGAATTCCGCGTTCGATCCGACGCTGTTCGATCCCAAAAAGGCTCCCGTGTTCTTACCAGCCGTATTGTCTGACCGGGGTGGCTGGAAATCAGGCGTGCTCGGCGGCGAACCGAAGAGCGATCAATCCGCTCACGGGAGAAATCGTTTCGTACGCGTACCAGGGCACGACCGTGCCCGGCTCAGGCAGCATCAGCAACGGCATGTTCAAGGGAGGACTTCCGGGGAAAGAAGGACGGGTGGTATTACGACATGCCTTACTTCTCCTATGGCCCGCGCGTCGGCTTCGCGTGGGACGTGACCGGAGACGGCAAGACCGCGATCCGGGCAGCCGGCGGCATCTTCTACAACTTCCTCAATCAGGGCCAGTACGCATTCGACGGTGGGCCGCTGATCACGCAGGACAAGATCATCCGGAACGCGTCGATTGATGATGTGGCCACGTTCGCGAAGGCCGGTACGCAGTTCGCCGAAAGTCCGCAGCAGACCGGTTTACCGGATGGTTTCCCGCTGGTGCTCCACGGGCAATCAGATGGCGCCCGGCAAGCTCCGGCCCGAAACCTACTACCAGGGAAACATCGCGTTCCAGCGCGACATCGGCTTCAACACGACAGCCGAAATCGCGTGGGTCGGCAACTTCGGCCGCAATTTCTGGCGCCTGAAGGACGCGAACAACATCGCCCCGTACGCGTACGCGAACCCGGCAAATCTCTTCAACAACGAACCGATCAACGTGAACCTCCTCCGGCGCGATTATCCGGGTATCGGCAACGTTCGATATCTCATGACGGGTGAGGACACGCTCAACTACAACGCGATGCAGCTGAGCGTTCAACGCCGGCTGAACCGCGGGCTGCAGATGGGTTTGGCGTACACACTGTCCAAGTCCGAGGGGATCCAGGGTACGACCGGATCGACCGAGGAGTTGTTCGGCGAGCAGGGGCTCCGCGACCGGTACTATGGACCGCCAGCGGTCACGACCGCACAAACCACCAACATCACCGGCGTCACCCGATCCGACCGGCGCCACGTGCTGGTCCTCCATTACAGCTACGAGATTCCTACCTTGAATCTCCCTGTCGTCAAGTAGCTGCTCGCCGACTGGGAAGCGTCGGGGTGACCCAGTTCACCTCGGGCAACCCGCTCGACCCAATCTGCGGCACGACGCTTGGTGGAGTGGAGAATATCGATCCGTCGTTGAGCGGCGTCTTCAGAGCAGGAACGACCATCGCGGATTTGAACAGCACGAATTCGCGCTGCGAGTTGACTGGCCAGCCGCTTTTCCAGGTCAACCGCGACGCGAACCTCGCAGAAGAAGATCAGATGCACTTCAATCCGGCCGCGTTCCGCCGGCCCCTGCCCAACGGCTCGGTCGGCAACTTCGGGAACGCGCCGATTGGCGTGCTGCGCCATCCAGGGTGGTCGAACTGGGACTTCACGTTGTCGCGCCGCTTCAGGATCAGCGGCCGGGCGAACCTGCGCGTGCAGCTCCAGGTGTACAACTTGTTCAACCAGGTGGAATTCGTCGCGCTCAACGCGGACTATCTGTTCGGCGCAAACGGCGTCAATACCTCGCCCGACACGGGCAAGTACACGACGACAACGAATCCGAGGAACGTTGGACTGACGATGCGGCTGGACTTCTAGAAGGTGTCGAAAAAGGAGCTCACCATGGATGGAAGGCTGAGTATTGGCGCGCGGCTTTTCGCTTGTGTCTTCGGCAGTGATTCTTTTCGTCGCAGGCGCGACGGGAGCGTTTGCGCAGGGTCAGAATGGCATTTTCACTGGGACGGTCACAGACAATGACGGCGTCGTGCCGGGCGCGATGGTGGTCGCGACCGATCCCGCGACGGGCCTTGCCCGCTCGGCAATCTCCAACGATCAGGGGGTGTTCCGCATTCTCTCGCTGCCGGCAGGCAGGTACTCGGTGCGTGTGGAGATGGAAGGCTTCAAGCAGATCAACCTGAGCGACGTCATGCTGCTGAGCGGGGAAACCCGCGACCTTGGCAGGCTCGTGCTCAGGTCGGCACGCTCTCTGAGGCGCTGACCGTCACGGCAGAAGTGACGCCGGTCAATACAACGACCGGTTCGCTGCAGCGAAACATCACGGGCGACCAGCTCACGATGATTCAGGTGAAAGGGCGCGACATCTTCGGCATGATGAAAATCCTGCCGGGCATCAGCGATACCACGCTTCAGCCGTGATTACGCCTCGTGGCAATCGGGCCGCGGCCTGAGCATCAATGGCGCCAGCTCGCTCAACAAGAACACGACAATCGATGGCGTTCCGGTCGGCGAGGAAGGCGGCGACGGCACGACCCACGTCACGCCGAACATCGACGCGATTGGCGAAGTGACGGTCATCACCAACGGGTACACGGCGGAGAACGGACGGCAATCGAGCGGCTTGATTCGCATCGTCACCAAGTCCGGGACGAATCAGCTCAGGGGCTCGGGCTGGTACAACGCCAGGCGCGACGAGTGGAATGCCAACGAGTACTTCCGCAAGAAGCAGGGAGCCGCGAAGCCGTTCTTCGAAGTGAACGTCTCGGGCTACAGCATCGGCGGGCCGGTGGTGATCCCGAAGCTCATCGACAGCCGCTCGAGCGAGAAAAAGGTCTATTTCTTCCTCTCGCAGGAGTTCGTGGACGACGTCCGCCCGACGAGCGTCGTGCGCACCAACCTGCCGACTGCGGCCGAGCGCAGGGGCGACTTCTCAGACACCCGGATCCCGAACGGAACCGTCCAGCCGATCATCGACCCGCGGACGGGGCAGCCATTCCCGGGAAACATCATCCCGCAGGATCGCATCAGTCCAATGGGCCAGAGAATGCTCAACCTGCTGCCGATGCCCAACGGCATCCTCAACCAGCAGGCGGGTCAGCAATGGACCTCGAATGACGCGCAGGATGTGCAACCGATTCACAAGCGGACGAACTTCGTCACGCGCATCGACGCCGTGCTGAGCTCGAGCCAGCGCGTCAGCATGAGGGCGATGTTCGACAGGGACGACCACACCAGATTCAACCGGGTCGCACCCGGAATCGGATCCGTGAACAACATGTTCCCGGGGGATCTCGTCACAGCCACGCACACCAAGGTGCTGAGCAGCTCCATGGTGCACGAGATGACTGCGGGCTTTTCCCACAACCATTGGGGCTTCCGCGTGGGCACGGGCAGTCTGGAGGGGGACGATTACACGAGCTTCTATCGTTCGAGCATCGGCCTCGATCCGCCGCGGCTTCAGCCCTTTGGCCAGTACGGCGATCCGCACCTCGGCCGCGTTCAGCTGGATGAGTATCCGTATCTGCCGAACATGACCTACGGCGGCGGCACGCGGACCAATCTGGCAACCTGTGCCGGCGGCTACAATACGACGCAGTGCCCCAACGGCTATCGTCCGAGCGGCAATGACGGACCGCTGCCGCGCAGGAACGAGAACTATCGCTTCACGTTCCAGGACGACCTGTCCTGGACGAAGGGGCGACACAACTTCAAGTTCGGATTCTTCACCGAGCGCAACAGCAAGACCGAGCCCGGCTCGAATAATTACGCGGGCGTTTACAACTTCGGCCACAACGCCGACAACCCGCTGAGCACGGGCAACGGGTTTGCCAACGCTCTTCTCGGCGTGTTACACGACCTACACGGAGCTCGAAAACCGCATCGATCGGGAACGCCGGCACTGGCAGACCGACGCGTACGCGCAGGACAGCTGGCGTATCACTCCGCGATTCACGCTCGACTATGGCCTTCGCGTGACCCACCACGGCGCGCTCTACGAAGTCAGAGACATGAATGCGGCATTCGATCCCAATTTGTGGGATCCGAAAAAGGCCCCGACGCTGTACCGCCCGTACTGCCGGGTTCCTGCTCAGGGCAATCAGCCGTGCGCAGCAGCCAACCGCGCGAGCAATTGATCCTCTCACCGGTCAAATCGTCTCGCAGGCCTACGCCGGCACGACAGTGCCCGGCTCGGGCAGCATCACCAACGGCATGTTTGCTGGTGGACTACCCGGCGAGAAGCCCGGCTGGTACTACGACATGCCTTTCCTCGACTGGGGACCGCGAGTGGGCATCGCGTGGGACGTCACAGGGGACGGCAAAACCGCCATCCGCGCGGCAGGCGGGATCTTCTATAACTTCCTCAATCAAGGCCAGTACTTGTACGACGGCTCCAGCCCGCTGATTGCGCGTGAGAATGTCGTTCGCAATGCGACGCTGGATGACGTCACGGCATTCGCGCAGGCGGGCACAACATCGTTTGCCGAGACGCCGCAGCAGGGGAACCTGCCAGCTGATTACCCATTGATCGTGCATGGGAATCAGGCCCCGCAGGGCAAGCTCAAGCCTGAAACGTACTATCAGGCCAACGTGGCGTTCCAGCGCGATATCGGCTTCAGCACAACGGCCGAAATCGCGTGGGTCGGCAACTTCGGGCGCAACTTCTGGCGGATCAAGAACGCGAACAACATCGCGCCGTACGCCTATGGCAATCCGGCGAATCTGTTCAACAACGAAGCGATCGCCGAGAACCTCCTGCGACGCGACTATCCGGGCATGAGCACCATTCGGTACCTGGCCACGGACGAAGAAACGCTGAATTACAACGCGATGCAGCTCAGCGTGCAGCGCCGGCTGAACCGAGGGCTGCAGATGGGGTTGGCCTACACGCTTTCCAAGGCCGAGGGGATCCAGGGCTACGATTGGGTCACCGAGGAACTGTTTGGAGAGCAGGGCCTTCGCGATCGGTACTACGGACCACCAGCCAGCACGGCCACGCAAATCACCAACCCCACTGGCGTGACCCGCTCGGATCGCCGCCATGTCGTGGTGATCAACTACAGCTACGAGATCCCGAACCCGACGCCCAACATCCCTATTCTCACGCACGTGCTGCGAGACTGGGAAGCGGCGGGCGTCACGCAGTTCAACACCGGCAACCCGCTTGACCCGATCTGCGGAACCAATCTGACGGGCGTGGCGAATACCGACCCGTCGCTGAGCGGTCTCTTCATTGCGGGGTCGGACACGGCGAACAACGGCCGCTGCGAATTGACCGGCGAGCCGCTCTACAGCGGCTTTACGGTCGACAAGAGCCTGCCGGAAGAAGATCAGATGCACTACAACGTGAACGCCTTCCGGCGGCCCTTACCGAACGGCTCGGTCGGAAACTTCGGGAACGCTAAGGTTGGCGTGCTGCGGCATCCCGGATTTTCCAACTGGGACTTCACGTTGGCGCGGCGCGTTCCGGATCGGCGGGCGGGCGAACCTGCGGGTACAGCTGCAGGTCTACAACCTCTTCAACCAGGTCGAATTCATCGCGCTGAATGCCGACTACCTGTTCAGCGCGACCGGCAATACGTCTCCGAACACGGGCAAGTACACGCACACGACCCTTCCGAGGAATGTGGGGCTGACGTTGAGGTTTGACTTCTAAGGAACGAACTGTCGGGATTCGGGACTGGGGATTTGGGATTTGTCAGCACGCGAGTCACGCTGATCAGAACAGCCCGAATCCCTAATCGAATCCCCTATTCCTCCAATCCCTAGTTCTTCGTCCCTAGTCCGCGTTCATTTCGCGTTCGGCAGATGCAGCGAGAGAATCGTGATCGGGCTCTTGATGTCGATGAACTGGTGCGGCACGCCTGATGGGACCATCAGCCAGTCGCCTTTGGCGAACTTCTGCTCGACGCCGCCCTCAATCGTTTTCGCCGGTTCTCCCATGAGCTTCCCACCCGTGAGCATCGTCGCCGAACCCTCGATGACGTAGAACAGCTCGGAAGTGTCCGCGTGCACCGAGGCGCCCTGCGCCATGGGCTGCCGGTGCTCGATGTTCACGTTGTAAGGCGGCCAGCGTGAACACTCTCACGCTGGAGTTCGGACGATCCTTGGGAAGTTTGGCGATTGCGGCAGCAACCTCAGCTGCAGACATGTAGCTGGCTTTGGTTCGGTCCGTGGGCGGCGGTGGGGCACCACGCTGCGCGAGAGCCGAGATCGAGAGCAGGACACAGACGCTGGCCATTACGATCGTTCGCTTCATAGATCTACCTCCAAGTCATTCGAGGAAGCCCACAGTTTACTTCCTGTTGTGCTCTATTCCTTTTTCGTTTTTCCTTTTTCCTTACCGTCGTAAGCTATGGCCAAGTGAGCCATACCACTCCCGAAACTGTCTTTTCTTGGATTGATCGGCTCGTTCAGAACGGAAGCGACACCGATGCCGCTTTCGAGCTCCTCGTCGAGCGCCTTCGGAGCGAGAAGGAATACCGCCAGCTCTTTGATGCGCGCCTCATGAAAAAGCGATGGGAGCTTGGCCTGCCGCTGGTCTCCCAACCGTCACTTGCCGATTTGCCGAAGAGCCGTTCAGCAGTCCTATCAGGATGGATACGTGCAGGCGGCGACCGAAGTCGGCGAGCTGTATCTGGCCGACGGCGATATCCCGCGAGCCTGGACCTACTTCCGCGCGTTGGGCAACGCCAAGCCGGTGGCCGACGCGCTGGAGAAGTTCGAGGCATCCGATTCGGACACACCTGAGTCGCAGGAGCTGCTGGGGGCGACGATTCAAGTCGCCTTTCAGGAAGGGGTGAATCCCCGGAAGGGGTTCGAGCTCATTCTCCGGCACTACGGCATGTGCCGGGCCATCACGATGTTCAGCGCGTATCCGCAGCAGGACGGGCGGGACGAATCGTTGCGCCTGCTCGTGCGATCCCTTCATGCCGAGCTCGTCGGCAACCTGAAGCGGGCGATCGCGAGCGTCGAGGGAAGCTCCCCGAGGACGACTCGATTCCGCCGCTCATCGCCGGACGCGACTGGCTCTTCGACAGCAACGCGCAGCACACCGACAGCTCACACCTCGCCTCGCTGCTGAAGCTGAGCTGCCAGCTCGAAGACGATGAATGTCTGAGACTGGCAGTCGAGATCGCCGACTACGGCAGCCATCTGGGCCCGATGTTTCAGTACGAGGACGACCCTCCCTTCGATCGCATGTACGAAGCCCGCGGTATCTATCTGAGAGCCTTGCTCGGCGAAAACGTGGACGAGGCGGTCCGGTATTTCGAAGAGAAGGCAGAGCGATTCGATCCCGAGCAGGTACGGCAACGGTCCCGCAGAAGCGCTCGTCGAGCTTCTCAGTCCGGTTGGAAAAGTACGACGAAGCGATCAGGGTGTTCCGCCGCTACCTGATGCACTTCGCCGCCGGGGATCTCTCCTGTCCTTCGTTGCTGCAGCTGTGCCAGATGGCCGGCGACTTCGAACAGTTGAGAGAGGTCGCGAAGGAGCAGTCTGATCCGTTGAGCTACATGGCAGCTCTGTACAGAGAAAGGAAGAAGGAAGAACGAAGAAGGAATAGAGTTTCCTTTTTCCTTACGTGAGGATCCCCCTGACAACCTGCGCCTTTTCGACGCCGGTCAGCCTGACATCCAGTCCCTGATATCGATACGAAAATCGATCGTGGTCGATGCCGAACTGATGGAGGATCGTCGCCTGGAAATCCCTACGTGCACGGGATCTTTGACGATGTTGTAGGAAAAGTCGTCGGTCTCTCCGTAGACGATGCCTGCTTTGACGCCGGCCCCCGCCAACCACATCGTGAAGCACCGGGGATGGTGATCGCGGCCGTAGTTGGTGGGCGTCAGCCTGCCCTGCGAATACACAGTGCGGCCGAACTCTCCGCCCCACACGAGCAGCGTGTCGTCCAGCATCCCTCGCTGCTTCAAATCCTGCACGAAGCCGTAGCACGCCTGATCGACGTCCTTGCACTGGCTCGGCAGAAACCCGGTCGCGTTGGAATGGACGTCCCAGCCGTTGAGCCAGATCTGCACGAAGCGTGTTCCGCGCTCGAGAAGCCGGCGCGCGGTCAGACAGCATTGCGCGAAGCTTCCTGCGCGGCGCGCGTCCTCGCCGTACAGGTCGTAGGTGCTCGCCGGCTCGCTGCTGAGGTCGGTCAGCTCCGGCACCGACGCCTGCATACGATACGCCATCTCGTACTGCGCGATGCGGGTCAGCGTCTCGGGGTCGCCGATCGCCTCGTGCTGCAGCTCGTTGAGCTCGCTCAGGGCATCGAGCATCCGCCGGCGGACTGCTGGAGCGACGCCGTCCGGATTGTTGATGAACAGAACTGGCTCTGCGCCTGCGCGAAGCGAGACGCCCGAGTACTTCGCCGGAAGAAATCCCGAGCTCCACATCCTGGCGGACATCGCCTGAATCGGCGTCCGCACGTTGCTGCGGACGGCGTTCATCACGACAAACGTGGGCAGATCGTCGGACATGTTGCCGAGCCCGTAGGCGAGCCACGATCCGATGCACGGCCGTCCGCCAAGCATCGACCCTGTCTGCATGTAGGTAATCGCCGGCTCATGATTGATCTGCTCGGTGTGAAGGGATTTCACGATGGCGATGTCGTCAACCATCTTTGCGGTGTACGGCAGAAGCTCGGATACCCAGGCGCCGCTCCGCCCATGCTGCGAGAACTTGTAGATCGACGGGGCCACGGGAAATCTCGTCTGCCCGGACGTCATCGTCGTCAGCCTCTGTCCCTGGCGGATCGAATCCGGCAGATCCTTGTCGTACCAGTCCTTCAGGCCCGGCTTGTAGTCGAACAGATCCTGCTGAGGCGGGCCGCCGAGCATGTGCATGTAGACCGCGCGTTTTGCCTTCGGCGCGAAGTGCGGAAGACCCGACAGGCCGCCGATATATTTGTCGGGCGCCGGTCCATTGGCTTCCAATTCGCTCGCGAACATCGTCGCCAGCGCAGTCACGCCCAGCCCGCGCGCAGTGCGCGAGAAAAACTGCCGCCGCGTCTCGTAGATGACGGCTTGCTCGAACGGCATGCAATCATTGGCATTCTACTCTCGTCGCGGAGGCGCGCCAGACCGACGCACGCAGACATGGGCGCTCGCATTGCGTCTTCGCGCGACGGCATCGGCCGTCGAACTCGCAATCGACCATCGGACTCCTACCCTCCTGTTCAAGACTGTCTCATTTGTTCAGCGCCTCATCGAGGCTGAAGATCTGGTTCGCGACCATCGTCAACGCCGCGAGCTCGGGCGCGGACAGGCTTGGATCCGCCGGAAATTCACCGACTGCGAGCAGTTTCTCGGGCCGCCGCCTGGTTCGCCTCGTAGTGCCTGACAAAGTCGTCGTACGCGCTCACGCACGATCGTTCGCTCGGCCGGTGTGAATGCCCGCGCCAGCACGCGGCCGGTCATGAAATCGATCGCGCCGTTCACGTCCCCGCGCGACGCCTGCATCGCCCGCTGCGCGAGCACACGCGCCGCTTCGACAAACTGCGGATCGTTCATCGTCACCAGCGCCTGCAGGGGGGTGTTCGTCCGGTCGCGACGGACGACGCAGACCTCGCGCGTCGGGCCGTCGAAGATATCCATCGACGCGGGCGGGGCCTGACGCTTCCACAGCGTATAGAGGCTCCGGCGATACAGCGACTCACCGGTATCCTGCTTGTAGTTCCTCGTATTGCTTGCCACCATCGACGTGCCTTCCCAGATGCCGGCGGGCTGGTACGGCTTGACCGGCGGCCCCCCAAGCTTCGTCACGAGAAGGCCGCTGGCCGCAAGCGCCGAGTCCCGGACGACCTCGCCGTCGAGACGGAATCGCGGTCCTCGCGCCAGCAGGCGGTTTGCGGGATCCTTGCCGCAGCTTTTCTTCAGACGATCGCTGCGGATTGCCGGTAGGCGGCAGACGTCACGATCAGCGTGATCAGCCTCTTCACATCCCAGCCGGACTCCCGAAACTCCACCGCGAGCCAGTCGAGCAACTCTGGATGCGATGGCGGCTGACCCTGCACGCCGAAGTCGTCGGCCGTTTCGACGATGCCGACGCCAAAAAACTCCTGCCAGAAACGATTCACGATGACACGTGCGAACAGCGGGTTGGCGCGATCGACCATCCACGTCGCGAGCCCGAGCCGATTTCGCGGCAGCTTTGAGGTCATCGGCGGCAGGAACGAGGGAGTCGCCGCGTCGACCAGCTCGCGCGGCTGGTCGTACATCCCGCGAAACAGCAGATGCGCCGAGGCCTTCGAATCCGGCCGTTCCTCGAGCACCATCGCCGTGTTCGAGCGCAGCTCGATCTCGCGATGCTCGTTGCCGAGGCGCGTCAATTCCGCCGCCAGTTCCCGATAGTCGGCATCGTGGTACGCCAGATAGTGGAGCTTCAACGCGTCTTTCTCGGCGGCTGACAGCTGCGCGGGGTCCTTCGATGCAGCGGCCGCGACGGCCGGCCATATTGCGGCGGCGCGCGCTTCCTCCTCGCTGATGACGCGATCGAAGATGCGGAAATCGCCGATGGAACCCTCGATCCCCTTGTCGCCGTTCCTGGAGTTCCCGACCGTGATGGCTGCCGTGTTCGTGATGCTGCCTTTCAGCTCCGGCGCAATCGTCGAATCCTGGCCGCCATACGCGCCGCGCTCGATCGGCAGTCTGCTGCCGTTCAGATAAAACGCGTAGCCGTTTTCCGTCTTGCTTCCGTCGTAGGTGAAGGTGAGATGATTCCAGGTGCCGGCCTTGACGGCCTTGTGATACGGCGCCTGAGCGCGAATGACCTTTCCTTCACCGTCAACCAGCCTCAACCTTGGCACCCCTTCGTCGATCTCCAGAACCCAGCCGGTCGGGGCGACTGGCGGCGTGCGCTCGGAATCGCCGGCTGTCATCTGACCGGCAATGACCAGAGCGAGCGAACCGCCCGTTTGCCCTGGATGAAGGGCGATCTTCGGAAGGTAGACCCAGGTGGTCATCGAGAACGGCTCCGCTCCGGTGAGATCGATCGAAGGCAGCTTCATCGAGGACTTGGCGTCGAACTTCAATGTCGGGAGATCGGTCCACGGAGAAGCCTCGTCGGCAGTCACCCCGGTCTCGAACGGCAGAAGGCTGTCAACGCCCTTCCGGCGGACGAGGACGGCGCCTGGCGTGGCAGAGACTGCGAGGAGCTCGGAGTTCGCCAGCGGATCGGCCAGCCGCCATCGTTCGCGCGACGCGAGCCACGCATCGAACCGCGCGTTGGGTGCCTTCTGGGCCGCGTCCATGCGCGCCCTCGCGGATTTTCGCAGTGTCTCGAGCTCCAGCCAGCGGGCGCGGTCGCTGTCTGCCGGCACGATCGCAATCGGCTGCGGATCCGGCCGGTTGAGGTCCATGACGCGCTCGGTGGTGTTGTTGAAGAACGCCTCGAGCGCGTAGTGGTCTTTCTGCGAGATCGGATCGAACTTGTGATCGTGGCAGGTGGCACAGGCAACGGTCAGCCCGAGAAACACCGTGCCGGCCGTGTCCGCTCGATCCTTGACGTATTGAACGCGGACTTCCTCCTCGATGACGCCGTTCTCGTTGGTCGTCATGTTGCTCCGCACGAACCCCGTCGCGATGAGCTGATCGAGCGTCGGGTTCGGCAGAAGGTCGCCGGCGAGCTGCTCGACGGCAAACCGATCGAATGGCATGTTGCCGTTGAAGGCTTTGACGACCCAATCGCGATACGGCCAGATGCCGCCGCGATAGTTGTCGTAGTGGAGTCCGTTGGTGTCGGCGTAGCGGGCACGCGTCGAGCCAGTAGCGCGCGCGGTGCTCGCCGTAGTGCGGAGACGCCAGCAAGCGTGCCACGACTTTCGCGTACGCGTCCGGCGAGGTGTCAGCCACGAACGCCGAAACGTCTTCGGGATTGGGCGGCAGCCCGGTCAGGTCGAGCGACAGCCTGCGCACGAGCGTGCGGCGGTCCGCTTCTGCGATTGGGAGCGAGGCCGGCCTGTTCCATCTTCGCCAGGACAAACCGATCGAGTGGCGTGCGTGCCCATTTCTGATCTTTGACGGCCGGCACGCGCGGGCCGCTTTGGCGCAACGAACGCCCAGTGCTGTTTCCAGTCGGCGCCCTGCTCAATCCAGAGCTTGATTCGAGCCTTCTGCTCCTCGGTCAGCGTTTTATGGGTCGAAACGGGTGGCATCCGCCTGGCGGGATTCTCTTCGCGTAATCCTTTTGTAGAGGAGGCTTTGCTCGGGCTTTCCAGGCACGAGCGGAGCACCGTTCCGCCTCTCGGCGAACGCGCCTTCGCGAAGATCCAGTCGAAGGTCTGCCTTGCGGGCCGACTCGTCGGGACCATGGCACTGAAAGCAGTTGTCCGACAGAATCGGCCGGATTTCGCGCTGGAAGTCGACGGCACCACGCAAGCCTGCCGGCGGCGCCTGCCCGGCCACTGTGACAGGCAAGGGGACAAATGCCGCGACCAACCCGACGCAGGCCATCGACCCGACCCACCGCAGATGTCTGGCGTTCACGGATTGCCTCCGGTGGATCGTAAACGAAAAGCGAAAAACGAAAACGAATAAAAAACGGGCGAGCCGAATTGGCTCGCCCGCTTGTCAACCCGCCAGTTCCCGGGCAATCTCGTGGCAACCGTTGGATACACATCGTGAGAAGCTCGGGCAGCTTGGATCACGAAACGTGGCGGTTCCGCTCGCAAGCTATACGCCGGTGACCGTCACCGAGGTCAACAGCGGTCGCAGCGTCACGGTTTACAACCAATCACAAGCGCTTCGCGGGCTGTTCGACGTCGTATGGGACAACGCGGCGGCGCTCGATTCGACGTACGACGCCGCGGACATCACACTGCAGAAGCGGCTGAGCAAACGGGTGGATGCTCATGGGCGGCGTGAGCATCGGCAAGAATATTGGCGATATCTATGGAACAGAAGATCTGGAAAACCCCAACGGATTTCTTTCAGCGCCACCTTCAGCGTGGCGCGATGTTGAAGCTGGGGATGAACGTCGACTTCTAGGTCGATGGTCGATGGTCGTTAGTCGATGGTCTTGTCGCGAATGACCCTGACAAGACCAACGACTATGGACGATTGACTATTGACCATGGACATGGACCATTCGTGCCTAACTCGGTGGCCTCACCGGCTTCGGATTTTGATCCGGATCATCTGGATCCTGCGCTGGCTTCGCTGGCGCTAGCGGATTGTTCGGGTCGGGCTGCTGCGTCGTCTGCGGCGGAGGCTGACCCCGTCGTCCGCGGTTGCGCCCGTAACGGCCTCCTCGCCCTCGGCGACCAGGTCCTCAGGATAAGGACCGCCGACCGGCACCGGCATTCCCGCTATATCGACCTCGGCGTGCGTCGGCTTGATCGGTCCAATTCCCGTAATCTGGAGGATCACCTCGCTGCTGCCGGTGATGTCGAACGTCTTCATGCTGGCGGGCTGATACATGATCCCACCTTCACGGACCGGGGTACCTTTTCAGGTCTGAAAACCTCTCCTTCGCCGACCCACCAGGTACCCTTCAGGACAGTGACCCACCGGTCCTGATCGTAGAAACGGGGCCGGGTCTTGGTATTTGGCGCGATCCGCGTGCGGATCACGTACGTGCCGTTTTTCGAGGGATCGCCAAAGAGATTGGTAGTGTCGGTGAGCGGCAGACTCTCCGGCTGGACGATCAGCCGTTTGCTATCGAGCAGCGAGCCGCTCGGGGGCGCCGGCGACTGACCAAACACGGCAACCATAGCGGTGGCGACCCACACGACGACGAATGCGGAGCGTTTCATAGAGATCTCCTTCGGCACCAATATACACCTCCCATGGATGGCAGCTAAAATATTTACACCATGCCTCTGGTGCCCTACAACGAGCTCCCATCGGACTCCGGCTCGTCGGCGTGTAACGAACGCGCCGCCGAGTGTCTCGGGGTGCTCTGATCGACGCAGCTCGTGCTGGCGGATGCAGCAGCTCGAGCAGACGCTTGGGGTGGAGCTGGTCGACAGACTGGAACCTGTTCTCCATCAGTGAAGCGACACACGCGATCAGCGCGGTGTTTCAGACGGCGCATCGACTTATGCCGGGCGACTTGCAACCGCGGTCGTCGGCAGCGGACCTGGCCGGGTCACGGGCTTCGCGAGTCTGACCTCTCATGGTCTTCAAGGACGCTTCGTCCCGACGAGACGGAACATCGAATCCAGTTTTTCGTGATCGACGAGGGTTGCGAACGTGCATCCAATCGCGAGTGGTGCCTCATCGAATTTTCTGGACATCCTCAGGCCGATTCTCCTAGATTCGAGGCTCCAATAACCACATAACCACGTCGGTCGCGGGCGGTTCACTGTTTTTAATGAAGCCTGTGAAGATGCGACCAATCGGTTCCTCGATTTTCCTACTGAGCTGTTTCTCAGCAGTGCGTTCGCTGACGAACCGTTTCCCGATCTGTTGTTGGCGAAGTCATTCGCCGATCAGCTTGAATCCCCGTTCTACCGAGTAGCTCTAAGGAGGATTCCATGACCCATCGACGCCGATTCATCGCGTATGCCACTGGTCGTGTGTTCGCCGTCGCGGTACTCGCTGTGTTTGGGATCCTGTCGATGCCTGGCGACGCTGCCGCTCAGAGCCTCAATGTCGGCACGCTGGTCGGCAACGTGCGAGACGAGAGCGGCGGCGCGGTGCCCGGTGCGACGGTGACGTTGCACGAAGTGCGCACGAACATCAGCCGGACGGCCGTGTCGAACGAGGCGGGCAACTACACGTTTACGAACCTCGCGCCCGGGGTGTACCGGGTCGAAGGCGAGCTCGTGGGTTTTCGAAAGTTCACGCGTGACAATGTGGACGTCAACGTGAACACCACGGTGCGCGTGGACATCGCGCTGACGGTTGGTGAGCTGGAAGAGTCGGTGACCGTGACGGGCGAGGCGCCGATGCTGCAGACCGATCGCACCGATACGGGGCGCATCATCGAGAGCACCCAAATCACGCAGATGCCGCTGGCGTTCAACCGGAGCTACCAGGGCATGCTCGTCACGGTGCCGGGCGCGTCGCGGCCGTTCCGCCCGCATTCGGAGTTCTACAACGCGCAGGACAGCCTGTCGAGCACGGTCAACGGCCAAAACCGGGAACGGAATGCCGCGAAGCTCGAAGGCACGGACAACGGCGACAACCTGACGTTCCTGATTCCCTCGGCCGAGGCGATCGAAACCGTCTCCGTCACCACCAGCAACTACGACGCGGAGTTCGGGGCGGTCGGCGGCGCGGTGACCAACGTCACGCTGAAGTCAGGCACGAACAACCTGGCCGGTTCGCTCTTCAGCTTCGGCAACACCGAGGCGACGATGTCGAAGAATCCCTTCTCGTTGTTTCCCCCGACCAACACGCTGTACGTGCAGAGCGGCTTCACGTTGGGCGGGCCGATTCGGCGGAACAAGTTGTTCTTCTTCGGCGACTACGTGCGCACCCTGGATGACAGCGGCCGCACCTCGCGCGCCCACATCCCGGAGGCGGCGTTCCGGACCGGCGACTTCAGTGCGGCGCCGACGAGCATCTACGATCCGGCGACCGGCAACCCTGATGGTTCGGGACGGACACCATTCCCCAACAATCAGATCCCGGCCAGCCGCATCAGCCCGATCGCGCGGGACCTCCTCGACAAGATCCCGATGCCGAACGTCCCCGGCGCGCCGCTGGGGGCGATCAATTACGAGCAACCGTACGTGCGGTCGAAGACCACCAACCAGTTCGACATCAAGATGACCTATCAGGCGGTGGCAAGCGACAACCTCGCGGTCCGCTACAGCCGCCAGAGCTCCGATTCGGCCGACCCGGGGACCTTCGGAGAAAACGGCATCTGGGGCGGCATCAAGGACTACGCCGGAACGGGCTCCCAGCCGTCCTATAACTATTCCGCGAATTACAACCGGGTGTGGTCCGCGACGCTGATCCAGGAAATCCGCACCGGCCAGAGCTACTACCGCAACATCGCGATTACGGATGCCAACGGGATGAACCTGGCCGACCAGATCGGCATACCGGGCGCGAACCTGACCATGTTTACCAGCGGGGCTCCCACGATCAATATCCCCGCGTACCATGCCTTCCTCATCGGCACCCAGAATTCGCTGCCGTGGGATCGGGCCAAGCGCACCACGAACCTGGCGACGAATGTCACGAAAGTCTGGCGCAACCACACCCTGAAAGTGGGCGGCGAGTTCCGGAATACCAATGACTTTCTGGACCAGGTGACCCACCCGCGCGGCGAATTCACCTTCACCGGCGCGATGACCGCGATCCCCACCGACAGCGCGGCGCAGAACGGCTACGCCAATCAGATGGCGGCCTTCCTGCTCGATGTGCCGCGGGAGATCGAGCGAGGCATCCCCGCGGTGACCGATGTGGGACTCTCGATGGACGAGCCGCACCGCGGTGGACGCCACAAGTCCTTCTGGAGCTACGTCCACGACAAGTGGCAGGTACACCCCAGCATCACCCTCGACCTCGGCCTCCGCCACGAGTACTACACGCCCTTGGTCGGGTTTCACGGCAAGGGCGGCATGGTCAACTACGACCCGGAAACCAACCAGCTCCTGGTGGCGGGCTACGGCAACATTCCCGAGAATCTCGGCGTACCGAGCTACTGGAAGAACTTCGCCCCGCGCACGGGCATCTCCTGGCGCCTCAGCGACGCGACCGTCCTGCGCGCGGGCTATGGCGTGAGCGGGCTGGCGTGGCCGGACGGGTGCTGCCGAGGCTTCCCGATCGAACAGAACCAACTGATCGAAGGGCCGAACGCCTTCGCGCCGGCGGGCTCCATGGCCACGGGCATTCCGGCCCCCTCCCTCGTGCCGATTCCGGAGAACGGCATCCTGCTGGCCGACGGCGCGCTGCTCACGCAGAACTTCACCAACGTTACGCTCGAACCGCGTCACAGGGGGCAGCTGCACTCGTGGAACGTGGCCTACCAGCGGACCCTGCCCGGAGCCTTCACGGCCGAAGTGGCCTACGTCGGTAACCGCACAAGCAACCCTTGGCCCAGCACAGATATCAATGCGGGCATGGTCGTCGGCGCGGATCGCGCCGGCCAGCCTCTGTTCAACAAGTTCGGCCGAACCGGGAGTACTACGGTGACGGTTCAAGACGGGCGACCCCAACGCAAGTACCATTCGATGCAGGTCAAGGTCGACCGCCGCATGCGGGGCGGCCTGATGATGACCAATTCGTACACGCTGGGGCGTGGCTGGGACTACTCCGATAACACGCCGGCCCACCCCGACAAGTTCGAGCGCGGCTGGGGCCGCTCGGCCTTCGATAATTGTTGCCCGACGCAGAACTACACGGGCAGCTTTGTGTATATGCTGCCGGTGGGGCCGGAGGGCAAGTGGCTCCGCGAAGGTGTGGCCAGCAAGGTGCTGGGCGACTGGCAGGTCACCGGCCTGTTTTCGGCGTCCTCCGGCACACCGATCACCTTCAGCGCCAGCGCGTCGGGTCTTCGCGCGCCGGGGAATTCCCAGACGCCGAACGTGACGGAGACGCCCAAGGTGCTCGGCGGCATCGGTCCCAATGCGCTGTGGTTCGACACGTCGGTCTTCTCGGCGCCCCCCGCCGGCACGTGGGGCAACGTGCGCCGGGTTGACCTGCTGACCGGACCGGCTTATGTCAACCTCGACGCGTCGATCGTGAAGATCATCCGCTTCGGAACGCGGCGCGCCGAGCTCCGGGCGGACATCTTCAACGCGCTGAACCGGGCGCACTACGCCAACCCGAACGGGACGTTAGGCAATGCGAACTTCGGCCGGGTCACGGACATCCTGCCGCTGACCGAGCGCATGGTCCGCTTCGGCGCACGCTTCTTATTCTGAGGGTGAGATCGGGGGCGGGTCGCTTTCAGTGGCCCGCCCCGTTTTGCGTACCGGCTGTGACGTCGATTTTTCTGGACATCCTCAGTTCCTTCTCCTAAATTCTGACTTTCCACATCAACCACGTCGGTCGCGGGCGGTTCACTGTTTTTCATGAAGCCTGTGAAGATGCGACCAATCGTTCCCCCGGTTTCCCTACCTGAGGTTCTCAGTCCGATCAGCTTGATCCCCGTTCTGCCGAGTAGCTCTAAGGAGGATTTCATGACCCATGGACGCCGACTTATTGCGTATGCCATTGGTCGTGTGTTCGCCGTCGCAGTACTTGCTGTGTTCGGGATCCTGTCGATGCCTCGCGACGCTGCCGCTCAGAGTTCAGCTTGGCGCGCTCGTTGGCAATGTCCGAGACGAGAGTGGTGGTGCGGTTCCTGGTGCGACGGTGACGGCGCTCGAAGTGCGCACCAACATCAGCCGGACGACCGTCTCGAACGACGCGGGCAACTATACGTTTACGAACCTCGCGTCCGGGGTGTACCGGATCGAAGGCGAGCTCGTGGGGTTTCGCAAGTTCACGCGTGACAATGTGGACGTCAGCGTGAACACCACGGTCCGTGTGGACATCGCGCTGACGGTTCGTGAGCTGGAAGAGTCGGTGACCGTGACGGGCGAGGCACCGATGCTGCAGACCGATCGCACCGATACGGGGCGCATCATCGAGAGCACCAAATCACGCAGTTGCCGCTGGGATTCAACCGGAACTTCCAGGCCATGCTCATCACGGTGCCGGGCGCGACGCGGCCGTTCCGCCACATTCGGAGTTCTACAACGCGCAGGACAGCCTGTCGAGCAACGTCAACGGCCAGGAGCGGGGCCGGAATAGCCGTCCAGTTGGAAGGCACGGATAACGGCGGGAGCCTGACGTTCTTGGTTCCCTCGGCCGAGGCGATCGAAACCGTCTCCGTCATCACCAGCAACTACGACGCGGAGTTCGGGGCGGCCCGCGGCGCGTGACCAACATGACGCTGAAATCCGGGACGAACGACTTGAGCCGGCTCGCTCTTCAGCTTCGGCAACACGGAAGCGACGATGTCGAAGAATCCCTTCTCGTTGTTTCCCCCGACCAACACGCTGTACGTGCAGAGCGGCTTCACGTTGGGCGGGCCGATTCGGCGGAACAAGTTGTTCTTCTTCGGCGACTACGTGCGGACCAATGACGACAGCGGCCGCATCTCGCGCGCCCACATCCCGGAGGCGGCGTTCCGGACCGGCGACTTCAGTGCGGCGCCCACGATAATCTACGATCCGGCGACTGGCAATCCCGATGGTTCGGGGCGGAGGCCGTTCCCCAACAATCAGATCCCGGCCAGCCGCATCAGCCCGATCGCGCTCCGGCCTCATCAACAAGATCCCGATGCCGAACGTCCCCGGCGCACCGTTGGGGGCGATCAATTACGAAAAACAGTACGTGCGGGAAAAGATCACCAACCAGTTCGACATCAAGCTGACCTATCAGGCGGCGGCGAGCGACAACCTGTCGGTCCGCTACAGCCGCCAGAGTTCCGCGTCGTTCGACCAGGGGACGTTCGGAGAAAACGGCATCTGGGGCGGCGTCAAGGACTACGCCGGATCGGGCACCCAGCCGTCCTATAACTACTCCGCGAACTACAACCGGGTGTGGTCCTCGACGCTGATCCAGGAAATCCGCACCGGCCAGAGCTACTACCGCAACATCACGATCACGGATGCCCACAGGATGAACCTGGCCGACGAGATCGGCATCCCGGGCGCGAACCTGACCCCGTTTACCAGCGGGGCTCCCACGATCAATATCCCCGCGTACCATGCCTTTCTCCTCGGCACCCAGAATTCGCTGCCGTGGGATCGGGCCAAGCGCACCACGAACCTGTCGACGAATGTCACGAAAATCTGGGGCAACCACACCCTGAAAGTGGGCGGCGACTTCCGGATGACCAATGACTTTCTGGACCAGGTGGCCCACCCGCGCGGCGAATTGACCTTCACCGGCGCGATGACCGCGATCCCCACCGACAGCGCGGCGCAGAACGGCTACGCCAATCAGATGGCGGCCTTCCTGCTCGATGTGCCGGGGAGATCGAGCGAGGCATCCCCTTGGTGGCCGATGTGGGACTCACGATGGACGAGCCGCACCGCGGTGGACGCCACAAGGCCGTCTGGACCTACGTCCACGACAAGTGGCAGGTGCGCCCCAACATCACCCTCGACCTCGGCCTCCGCCACGAGTACTACACGCCCTTGGTGGGGTTTCACGGCAAGGGCGGCATGGTCAACTACGACCCGGAGACCAACCAGCTCCTGGTGGCGGGCTACGGCGCCATTCCCGAGAATCTGGGCATACAGAGCTACTGGAAGAACTTCTTCCCGCGCACGGGCATCTCCTGGCGCCTCAACGACGCGAACGTCCTGCGCGCGGGCTATGGCGTGAGCGGGCCGGCGTGGCCGGACGGGTACGGCCGAGGCTTCCCGATCGAACAGAACCAACTGATCGAAGGGCCGAACAGCTTCGCGCCGGCGGGCTCCATGGCCGCGGGCATCCCGCCCCGCTCCCTCGTGCCGATTCCGGAGAACGGCATCCTGCTGGCCGACGGGCCGCTGCTCACGCAGCGCTTCACCTACATCCCGAGCGACCGGCACGAGGGGCAGGTGCACTCGTGGAACGTGGCCTACCAGCGGACCCTGCCGGGCGCCTTCACGGGTGAAGTGGCCTATGTCGGGAACCGGGGCGTGGACTTGGAGGGCAATATCAACGCCAATGCGGGCTTCATCGTAGGCGCCGAGCGCGACGGCCAGCCGCTCTTCCCGAAGTTCGGCCGTACCGGGGAGACCACGGTCCCTACTAGAGTGGGATCCCGCCTATCATTCGATGCAGGTCAAGATCGACCGCCGCATGCGAGGCGGCCTGATGATGACCAATGCGTACACGCTGTCGCGTGGCTGGGACCAGAACCTCGGCACGCCGGCCCACCCCAACAACCGGGAGCGAGGCTGGGGCCGCACGTCCTTCGATTCGCTGCAGACCTACACGAGCAGCTTTGTGTATCAGCTGCCGGTGGGTCCGCAGGGCCGGTGGCTCCGCGACGGCGTGGTCGGCAAGGTGCTCGGCGACTGGCAAGTCGCGGGACTCTTTATGGCGGCCTCCGGCTCGCCGATCAACTTTAGCGCCAGCGCCTCGGGTCTGCGCGCGCCGGGGAATTCCCAGACGCCGAACGTGACGGGCACGCCCGAGGTGCTCGGCGGCATTGGCCCGAACGCGCTGTGGTTCGACACGTCGGTCTTCTCGGCGCCCCCCGCCGGCACGTGGGGCAACGTGCACCGGAATGCGCTGCTGACCGGTCCGGCTTTTGTCAACCTCGACGCGTCGGTCGTGAAGATCGTGCGCTTCGGATCGCGGCACGTCGAGCTCCGGGCGGACGCCTTCAACGCGCTGAACCGCGCGCATTACGCCAACCCGAACGGGACGTTGGGCAATGCGAACTTCGGCCGGGTCACGGACATCCTGCCGCTGACCGAGCGCATGGTCCGCTTCGGCGCACGCTTTTATTCTGAGGTGAGATCGGGGGCGGGTCGCTTTCAGTGGCCCGCCCCGTTTTGCGTACCGGCTGACGGCGCCTGCGAAAGAGCACATAGCGACAAATTAGTACCAAGACACCTGAAACTTGACCTCTGCATGGGTGTATGCTTAGGCCCTCAAGAAACCAACAAGCAAGGCGCGAGCAGCCGGTGTCGTACCACGACTTGCACGCGACGATGCTGCACCTGCTGGGATTGGATCACAAGAAGCTCACGTACCGGTTCAACGGCCGCGACATGCGGCTGACCGATGTCTACGGCACGTTGATATCGCAGATTGTCGCCTAGAATTCGGGAAATCGACCCGGAGGATGCGCGTACGACGCCGATCGAGTTCCGCAGCATCAAGATTCGCCGTTTTCCATAACAACGGCGCTCACTCGGAATGACTCGGGCAGCGGCGGTGGTACCGCCGCTGCCCGGCTATCTCAGGCCCCACAGGAGGCTTCATGCGAATTCTCACCGCCGTCACCGTATGTGTGTTGCTCTCGACCCAGTCGTTTGCGCAGCGTGGCACGCCGCCGCCGCCGACGGATCGGACCAAAGCCAGCTATATGTCAGCGGCCGAAGTTCGCGCCGAAATCGCCAAGCTGCCGAAAGATCGTGCGCAGTCCTCGGTGCGAGTGTTCACGCTGGCCCCGTATAACGTGAACATCGAGCACCGACAGCCTATGGCCCAGGGCGCTTCGGTGCATCCAGACAGGTCAGAGTTGTTCTATGTCCTCGAGGGTTCCGCCACGATGCTCACCGGCGGAAAGCTCGCCGGGGAGGGAAAAACGATTGAGGGCGGCGTCTCGCAGAAGTTTGCGCCGGGGGATTGGCTCATGGTTCCATCGGGTGTGCCGCATCAGTTCATCGACATCAAGAGTGGTCCGATCACGATCCTCTCGTTACATTTGCCGGACGCCAAATAAGTCGGCTGCGGCATAATCCACCTTCAGGAGGAACGACGCATGAAGAAGTTTTTACTCTTATTGGCGTTCGTGGCAATCGGCATCTCTGTCGCGGCGCAGGGGGGGCCGCCCAACACACTCACCGCCAAGGAAAAGGCCGAGGGCTGGAAACTGCTCTTTGACGGCACGACCTTGAACGACTTTGTGCCCCAAGGCAAAGCACCATGGAAGGTTGTCGATGGCGCTTTGCGGCCCGAGGTGGCCGGCGGCTGGCTCGCCACCAAAGACGACTACGCGAATTTCCAACTCCAGGTGGAGTTCCGTACCAGCGCGCCGAACATCAACAGCGGGATCTACATTCGCCGGGCGCGCCAGGACGGGGACTCGCACCTGATTGGCTATGAGCTGCAGATCCGGAATCCGTCTCCCGGCGATAAGCCTTTCGACGGCAAAGAGGGTAACCACAACGCCTACTACACCGGCAGCTTTTCCGGCCACATGAAGAGCAAGAATGAGCCGACGGTGATCATGGGCCAGTGGCATCACTACGACCTGACGGCCCAGGGCGACCACTTCGTCGTGATGTTTGACGGCAAAAAAGTGCTGGACGCTCGTCACCCGGAGTTCAAGTCGGGGGCGATCGGGCTTCAGCGCACCGGCCCAAACACATCGAGTTCCGCAGCATCAAGATCAAGCCGCTCTAATCATCGCGCAGGTTCGGAGGATCACCGTGGCGCTCGGAGGTTCCGGGCGCCACATTCCTCAATAACTCGCAAAGTTACTTCGTCCGCAGCGCGTCACGGTCGCCACTTGCGCCACTGTCACCGCGCTCGGGTTGTAGACGCAAGATCGACCTGCTGCAACTGCCAGAAACTGCGCAACAACAGACCGGCGCCAGTCAACAGCGCAACCGATTCTCATCTCCACAAACCATGAGGATGTTCCGGCACGGTGGGCGCGGCGCCCGGCCGTTGCTGAGCGTCCTCGGTGTTCGGCTGGCTCGCGCTAGAACAACCGGCGACCATAGCGAGAGAGAGTATCCAACGAATGCCGCCGCCAGGTTAGTGTATCTGACCCATATCACGCGCCCTTTCTGTTCGTTACATCAGCGGGGCGAACAGAAGAAGAGATAGAACGATTGCGTTCACGCGTCTCCTAGTCCTGTTCTCATTTTTTTACATCCGTGGTCAATGCGTAGTTGATGGCGGCATCCCAGAGGCGCCACGCTTCCGGGCTCATCAGGTTCGTCGTGCCTCTTTCGTTGTCGTTCTCAATGAAGTATTGGATGCGTAAGCCCGGAGCGGGGGTGCCGTCGTACAGTCTCGCGCCTCGGCGAATGACGTAGATCGTTTTTGCATCCGGATAGTCAAGGAGGGTGGCGACGACTTCGGCGCTGGGCGCAAGAGCCTTTGCCCCCCCCCAATGCATCGTCCCTGGCAGGCGATAGATCCTCACGCGTGCCGCTAAGCCCTGCCGCCAGCGGATGCTTGGGATTCACGATGTTGATAGAGTGCTGAGTGTCGTGCAGGGTGCCAAAGTCGGACACTTTCATGTCCTCGGCTGTCCTACCCTCTATGTTTTTACCCTTCGGGTTTACTTGAAGGAATTCGTCCTGGAGAAACGCCTCGGAGCTGAGGACGGCTGTTGGAGTCGACACGATCTTAGACCCGATCGTTCCGGAGAGGGTCGACTCGGTAATGATCACCAAGTCTGCCGCATTGGCGGCCTTCAGCATCTCATCTGCTGGAGCGTCGTGTCCGATTCTTGTAACCTTGTGCCCCATCTCGAGCTCGATACGGTTTTTAACAGTGACGTCGCCGATGCTGGTGCACGTGACGACAGTTTTATTCTCATCTCCACAAACCATGAGAATGTTCTTGCCGCTGGGCTTGAAATCGGGTGGGCGAGTGGGCTTCTGAGTGGGCTTCGCTTGCTGAGCGTACATCAGCGGGGAGAACAGAAGAAGAGATACAGCAGCGATTGTTTTCACGAGTCTCCTAGTCATCACATTTCCTCCTTCAAAAAATGATAAGAATGGATGGGTGTTGCTAGCTGCTTACAAGCACCGGTTCACCAGGAATGCGACATTCTGTGTCAAAATCGTGGAGATATCAATATAGAGAGGATTTATTTGCTGCGGCTTTCCAAGGAGCGGTGGTCGCGTTCTGCCCTTCCTCACCGAGATGCGGCAGATGCTCCGGAGATGTTCGCGGCCAGCAGGAATTGATTCTGGTTAATGTTGAGATATACGGCGAGACCCTGCCGTAAAACCAGAGCAATTTCGCATTGCTCAAGCCTGAGACATCCAATCGATTACGGGCCCGTGATCGGTTTTAGGATGAGGGATCTGGTCTCACTTGGTGGAGACCAAAGGCCGATCGCGAGACTTCCACGGTTCGGCGGACCAATACTCTCGACGGAGGATGTCAATGAAGAGACGAGAGGTCTTGCGCATAGTCGTTACAGGCTGGCTCCCCCTCCTGACTGGTCGATGGTCTGCCGCACTGGCTCAGACCCCGGATCGAAAGTACGAGTTGCTCTTGAAGGGAGGACGGGTCATCGATCCCTCCCAATCCTTCAACGCCGTCGCCGACGTGGCAATCACAGGCGGAAAAATTGCCGCGATCGCCCCGGCAATCGACTCGCAGGAAGCCTCCCGGACCGTGCAGGTTACTGGTCAAATCGTGACGCCTGGACTTGTCGATCTCCACACCCACGGGTTCCCGGGTATCTCGCACTGGGGCGTCGACCTGGATCAGGTACTGCATCGCCCGGGGCGTCACGACCGCAGTCGACGCAGGGACTTCGGGCTCCGATAGTTTCGAAGGATTCCGCCGATTGGTGATCGAGCCGATCGCGCACACGAGTCCTCGCGTTCTTGAATATCTCGCGTGTGGGCTTGATCGGCCAGCCGGGGGAACTGGTGGACACTCGGATGATCGATGCTCCCTCTGCGTTGCGGGTGGCCAAAGAGCACGCCGATGTGATCGTGGGAATCAAAGTCCGCTGCAGTGAGAATTATTCGGGTCCCAACGACCTGCAGGCGGTGCGCGCGTCGCGCAGCGTGGCCGATCAAATAGGAAAGCCGGTGATGATCCATGTGGGCAGTCCCTCATACCCCCATGGAACAGATTCTCGAGCTCACACGCCCCGGCGACATCGTGACGCATGCCTTTCGCAGGGGCGGCACGGGAGGTGTCATCGGACCCGACGGACGAGTTTCCGACTACATCCGGCGCGCCGCAGACCGGGGAATCCTTTTCGATGTCGGCCATGGGAGCGGTAGTTTTTCCTTCGCCGCCACCGAAGCGGCCCTGAAGGAGAAATTCCCTCCCACTTCGATCAGCAGCGACATCCATGCGTATAGCGCCCTCGGGCCTGTCTTCGACCTCCCCACGACCATGACAAAGTTCCTCATGATGGGTGTCGCACTGGAGAAAGTCGTGGAGCTCGTCACGAGCGCTCCCGCCAAGGCGATCCACAAGACAGATATGGGCTCGCTCAAACCAGGAAGTTCCGCCGATATTGCCGTGTTCGACCTGGTTCAAGGGGCCTTCAACCTTGTCGACTCGCAGGGAGAAGTGCGCAAGGCGACTCAGAAATTGGTGCCCTGTCCTGGCGCTTCGCAGCGGACGGATTCCGTAAGGAGTAAGGCAAAAGGAAAAAGGAAGAAGGAACAGGGATGTAAAAAAAGGGCGACCTCATGTCGGGTCGCCCTTTTCATATCAGCTTGCTCTTTTCCTTTTTCGTTCTGCCTTTTTCCTTACGTCAGAACAAGAAACGTCGCTCCGAACCGAATCATGCGCTCGGTCTGCGCGGTGATGCTCGTGACCCGCCCGAAGCTTGCATTGCCGAATGATCCACTCGGGTTGGCATAGTGTGGTGTGTTCGTCGCGTTGAAAAAGTCGGCCCGAATCTCCGCCCTTTTCGCTCCGACACGGATGATTTTCACAATCGACGCATCGAGATTGACGTAGCCCGGTCCGGTCAGCAGCATATTACGCTGCACGTTGCCCCAGGTACCAGCAGCGGGCGCCGAAAAGACCGACGTATCGAACCACAGCTGGTCCTGTCCAATGCCGCCGAGCACCTCGGGCGTGGCGGTGACGTTAGGTGTCTGGCTGTTGCCAGGGGCGCGCAAACCCGCCGCACTGGCGGAGAAGTCGATCGGCGTGCCGGAGGCCGCGGAGAACAGTCCCGTCACCTGCCAATCACCCAAATCCGTCCGACCACACCTTCGCGGAGCCACTTGCCCTGCGGGCCCCAGGGGAGCAAATACACAGCGCTCGCTGTGTAGTTGTGCAGGCTATCAAAGCCTACCCGCCCCCAACCCCGCTCGAATCTGTTCGGGTGGGCCGGTGTGCCGTTGTCGTAGTTGTAGCCGCGTCCCAATGTGTACGAGTTGGTCATCATGAAGCCGTTTCTCATACGGCGGTCGACCTTGATTTGCATCGAATCGTACTTGTTCTGCGGTCGCCCGTCGCGAACCTGAATGGTAGTGCTCGCGGTGCGACCGTACTTCACGAAAAGGGGCTGGCCCGCCTGATCCGCGCCGAGGGTCGTGCTCGCATTGATATTTTCGCCGCCCCACACGTCGTTGGCCCGATTGCCGACGTAGGCTATCTCCGCCGTGAAGGCGCCCGGCAGCGTCCGCTGGTAAGCCACGTTCCATGAGCGCAACTGTCCATTGTGCCGCGCGTCCAGCAGCACTTCGCTCAAGCTCTGCGAAAGCAACGGCCCGGTAGCCGGCAGGATCCCGTTCTCCGGAATCTGCGCCAGGGAGGGAGCCGGTATTCCCGTGCGCAACGATCCCGCCGGCGCGAAAGCGTTCGGGCCGACGATATTCTGGCTCTGGGTGATTGGGTAGAGCTGGCCCGTCTGGCTCGGGCCCGCCCTCGGCGCTTACGCCGTATCCCGCCCTGACGACGTTCGAGTCGTTGATACGCCAGGATATGCCTGTGCGCGGGTTGAAGTTGAACCAGTAGCTCTCAACGCCGAGATTCTCGGGGATGTCGCCGTAGCCTGCCACCCGCAGTGTGTTGGTGTCCGGGTCGTAGCTCGACATGCCTCCCTTACCATGAAACCCGGTCACGGGCGTGTAGAACTCATGCCGCAGGCCGAGGTCGACGGTGATGTTGGGTCGCAGCTGCCACTTGTCGTGGACGTAAGTAAAGACGCTCTTGTGACGTCCGCCGCGATGCGGCTCGTCCAGCGGTGCTCCCACATCGCTCACCGCGACAAGGCCACGGTCGATCCTTTGCGGCACATCGAGCAAAAAAGACGCCAATGCATTCGCGTATCCGTTTTGCGCCGCACTGTCAGTGGAAATTGCCGTCTGAGCGCCGCGGAACATGAACGAACCGCGCGGGTGCGTCACCTGGTCCAGCATGAAGCGATTCACGCGGACATCACCGCCCACTTTGAGCGTATGGTTACCAAAGAGCTTGGTCGCCGTCGTGGCGGCCGTCCACGTGCGCTCGGCCCGGTCCCAGGGCAGCGAGGTCTCGAAGCCGAGGAGGTAGGAGTTGTACCCGCTCACGTCGATTGTGGGGGGCCCACTTGTAAACGCGTTCAGGTTCACGCCCGGAATACCCAGCTGGTCTGCGAGGTTCAGATCCTGGGCCTCCGAGATCGCGATGTTGTGATGGGAGGTCCGGCCGACGCGAACCTCCTGAATCAGCGTTGCCGACCACACCCGGTTGTAGTTGACCGTGGTGTTGTACGTCGGATTGGTGCCGGATCCCGCAAACGGCTTCAGGCCGCCCCAGATGCCGAAAGTTCCCGGGTCGTACGACGCGGCATTCTGGTGGCTGTAGCGGACCGATAGGTTGTCGCTCGCCAACTGGTAGGTGATCTTGATGTCGAACTGGTTCGTGCGCTTCTCGCGGACGTAGGGGCTCTCGTAGTTGTTCCCGCCAAGCACCGCACCTGGGATGTTCGGCATCGGAATCTTGCTGATGAGGTCGCGTGTGATTGGGCTGATGCGGCTGGCCGGAATCTGATTGTTCGGGAATTGCGTCCGCCCCGAGCCATCAGGATTTCCGGTGGCTGGATCGTAAATCCTCGTGGGCGCCGCACTGAAGTCGCCGTTCCTGAATGCGGGCTCCGGCACGTGCCCCTGTGTCAGGCGACCACTGTCGTCATTGGTGCGCACGTAGTCGCCGAAGAAGAACAGCTTGTTTCGCTTGATAGGCCCGCCGAGCGTAAAGCCGGCCTGCACGTAGGTGCTATCAGCCACAGGCAATGTCGAGAACGGGTTCCGCGCCATCGTCGCCTCGGTGTTGCCGAAGGTGAAGAGCGAGCCGGCAAACTGATTCGTGCCCGATTTGAGCGTGACGTTGGTCACGGCGCCGCCGGCCCGGCCGAACTCCGCGTCGTAGTTGCTCGTCGTGACCGCGACGGTTTCGATCGCCTCGGCCGACGGAATCATGAACGCCAGGTTTCCGCCGTTATCACTGTTGTCCGATCCTTCCAGCTGCACGGCGTTCGACTGCCGCTCCTGGCCGTTGATGTTGCTCGACAGACTGTCCTGCGAGTTGTAGAACTCCGAATGCGGACGGAACGGTCGCGACGCGCCCGGCACAATCGCCAGCGCGCCCTGGAAGTTCCGGTTGAAAGCGAGAGGCAGTTGCGTGATCTGGGAGCTCTCGATGATGCGGCCCGTATCGGTGCGATCGGTCTGCAGCATCGGCGCCTCGCCGGTGACCGTGACCGACTCTTCCAGCTCACCGACGGTCAACGGAATGTCCACGCGCACGGTGGTGTTCACATTGACTTCCACATTCTGGCGGTTGAATTTTCTGAAGCCCACCAGCTCGCCTTCGACGTGATAGAGGCCCGGTGCGAGGTTGGTAAACGTATAATTCCCGGCCGAGTTTGAGATGGCGGTTCGAGCGATGTTCGTCCGCACCTCCGTCGCGGTGATCGTGGCGCCTGGCACTGCACCACCGCTCTCGTCAGTCACGTTGCCGAGCAGAGCCCCGACAGCGGCCTGAGCGGCGGCGTGAGCAGGCATGACAAGGACCGCAAGAACAGCGATGCACCCAACAAACCGGAATCGACGGATCATCGAAGCCTCCTTCGTATCTACGGTTAACAAGCCGTGGGTCGAGCGGAAAAACGTTTGTGATGTACGACGCACTATAGGGCGGAGTGGCGCCGGAATCCAGCGCAAATTCGCTCGGAGTGCGCTCGTAGAAATCCAACCGTTTGAATCACTTAGCTGACGTGTACCGGCTCGTGGATTTCAGCCCTGAAATTCCGGTTTTAGGATGAGGGATGGTTCACGATTGGCAGATTGGCAGATTGATGGATTGGCGGATTGAAAGCGGCGCAATCGTCCAATCTTCCAATCCACTAATCCTTCAATGGTGCGTCAGAACAAAAACCTTCCATCGAAACGGATCAATCGCTCGGTCTTGCGGAATAATGCTCGTGACCCTTCCGAAGTTTGCATTCCCAATGTCCCGTTTGGGTTCTCGATAACCTTGCGGTGCACGAACAGCCGGAAGTCAGGGCCGCCATCGAACGCATCGGCGCGCACCTCCGCTTTCTTCCACCCTATAGTCCCGATTTCAATCCCATCGAACAGGCGTTCGCGAAGCTGAAAGCGTTTCTGAGGGCGGTCCGGCCGCGCAGTCTTGATCACGTCACCGAACTCGTCGCGATCACGCTGACGCTCTTCTCGCTGTACAGTTATAAAAACCGCGCTAAAACATGTGTTTTGTACGACGAACTATAGGACGGAGCAGGGTTGCGATCCATCCAAACCTTCGGAGGTTCTCACAAAAAACAATGGGCTGCCCTTATCAGGCAGCCCATTTTGTCATTCTCCGGAAAACAGCCTTACGCGACGATTTGCGGAATCAACGTGCCGTAGACATCGGTGAGTCGCATGTCGCGGCCGTTGTATCGGTACGTCAGTTTCTTGTGATCCAATCCAAGCAAATGGAGCATCGTCGCGTGCAAGTCGTGGTACGAGATCGGCTGTTCGCCCGCCTTGTAGCCCCACTCGTCGCTGCTGCCGATCGACTGACCGCCCTTGATGCCTGCACCCGCCATCCACGCAGTCTGCACGCCCGGATTGTGATCGCGTCCGACGCCGCGCTGGGAGATCGGCATGCGGCCGAACTCGCCGTGCCAGATGACGAGGGTTGAATCGAGCAGTCCCCGCGCCTTCAGGTCGGTCAGCAGGCCGGCGATCGGCAGGTCCGATTCCTTCGCATGTTGCGTGTGATTGATCTTGATGCTCGAATGCGCGTCCCAGGTATCGACGTTCTGATTGCCCATGCCGCCCTGGAACACCTGCACGAATCGCACGCCGTGCTCGACCAGCCGCCGGGCCAGCAGGCACTGTCTGCCGAACGGCTCGGTGATCGTCTCATCCATGCCGTACAGCTTCTTCGTCGCCTCTGACTCGTTGTTGATGTCGATGGCCTCCGGCGCGCATCCCTGCATCCGGAACGCAAGCTCGTAGGACGAGATTCTCGCCGCCAGATCGGTGGCGCCTGGATACTTCTCCATGTCGAGCTCGTTCAGTTTCGACAGCAGATCGAGACGTGCGCGCTGCATCTCCGGCGTCATCCCTGCCACCGGTTTGAGGTCCATGATCGGATCGCCCAATGCTCGGAACGGCGTCCCTTGGTATGCCGCCGGCATGTAGCCCGCGCTCCAGTTGGTCGGGCCGGCGATGGGGCTTCCGCGCGGATCGTTGATGACGACAAACGCGGGAAGGCTGGTGCTCTCACACCCGAGGCCGTACGAGACCCAGGAGCCCGCACACGGGAACCCGACGCGGATTTGTCCCGTCTGCATCTCATAGTGCGCCTGCACGTGGTCGTTGCTCTTGCCGTAGACCGAGTGGATGAACGCAAGGTCGTCCACGTGCTGTCCCATGTTCGGAAACACTTCCGACACGAGCTTTCCGGACTGGCCGAACCGTTTGAATTCGAACGGGCTCGGCATGAGCGGCCCGGGATTGCCCTGCCGCACGTGAATGTCGCCGACCATCTTTTCGTCGAGCGGCTGCCCCGCCCACTTCGTCAACCCCGGTTTGTAATCCCAGAGGTCGACCGCGCTCGGCCCGCCGCTCATGAAGAGCGAGATGACCGCCTTCGCTCGAGGCTTGAAGTGAGGCGGCTTCAAGGCGTAGGGGTTATTGCCGAGCGGCTTTGCCTGGCACGCCGCAGACGGCTCGGCGGCGAGCAACCCTTGCTGATTGAGCAAGTGCGCCAAGGCAACACCACTGATGCCACCACCCGCTTGGAAGAGAAAATCGCGACGCGACCAGAAATATTTTGTTCTCACGGCGATTACCTCATGTAGAGAAATTCACTCAAGTTGAACAGCACGTGGGTGAAATCGACGAGCGACTGCTCCTTGACGGTCTTCAAGGCAATCGATCGTTCGAGTTCGGTCGGCCGGCCGCGACAGCGCATAGAGATAACCCAGGTCGATCTGTTTCGCCAGATCGCCGGGCGCTTCGCTCGACGATTCGCTGAGCGAGCAATTCCGCCTGACGCAGCACGGCCGGATTGTTCAACAACGTCAGCGCCTGCGTGGGCACGGTCGAGACGTTGCGTGCGCCCGACGAGAGGTTCATATTGGGATGATCGAACGTCTCGAACATCGGAAACGGCAAGGAGCGGCGCTGGTAGATGTAGATGCTGCGACGCCACGTGGCCGGGCCATCGGGCTGGATGTTCCACGTGCCCTTCGTCTTCTCGGTGTCGAGAACGTCCTTCGCGACCCACGGGAAGATCGCGGGCCCGCCCATCGTCAGGTCGATGCCGCCGCTGACTGCGAGGATGGTGTCGCGAATCGTTTCACCGTCGAGACGCTGCGGACTATAGCGCCAGAGCAAGTCATTCATCGGATCCTTCGTCACATTGCCGCCGTGATCGAAGGCCGACACCATCTGATATGCCTCCGACGACATGATCAGGCGATGGAGCTGCTTGAGCTCCAGCCCGCGCTTCATGAACTCGACGGACAAGCCAGTCCAGCAATTCGGGATGCGTCGGCTGCTCCCCCATCTTGCCGAAATTGTCGATCGTCGCCACGATGCCGCGGCCGAAGTGATGGTGCCACATCCGGTTGACGATGACGCGCGCGGTCAGCGGATTCTGCGGCGACGTGATCCACTCAGCGAGCGCGAGACGGCGGCCCGAGGTCTTGCCGTCCGGGCGCGGGATTTCCGTCGGGTGCTCGCCGTGGAGCGCCACCTGGATGAACCCCGGCTTCATCAGCGAACCATGGCTGTCTGGATCGCCGCGGATGAGGAAATGCGTGGGCGGCGGATCGTATTTTCCGGGACCTTCGTGCAGAAGCGTCCCGTTCGGCTTGTCAGGCGGTGGGAGCCGGCATTTCGGGCACCCGATCGTTTCGTCACCACTGCCGTTCGGATAGAACCGCCAGTCGCCGTCGGTCACGATCTCCGCCATCGCCAGCGGCGCAGGACGCTGTTTCTCGAGCGCAGCGACTTGCGAGCTGAGCTCCTTGGTTTGCGCCATTTCGGCGGCCGTCATCAGCTTCGCGAGCTCGTCTGGAGTTCCGCCGCCGCCACCGCCGAGCACCTGTGTGGCCAGCAGCTGTTCGCCGGGGGTGCGTTCCGCTTCCGGCTTGAAGACCGCGGTCTGCACGTTCGGCGGATACTCGCGCTTGATGTACTCGGCGCGCAATGTGTCGCGGTACGGTTTTTCGATCGCGGAAATCTTGTCGCGCAGCGCGTCGACCTTCGCGTCGATATCCTTGTTCGCCTTCGTATAGGCTTCGGCTTCGGCGCGTGGCGCCAGCGGCACTTCGATTTCGACCCAGCCGTTAATCGCGGCCGCGAGACTGTAATAATCCTTCTGCGCAATCGGATCGAACTTGTGATTGTGGCAGCGAGCGCAGTTCACGGTGAGGCCGAGCATGCCTCTGCCGACCGTGCCGAGCAGGTCGTCCACGTAATCCCACCGCCGCTCGGGGTTGTCCTTCTCCCGGAAGGCCACGCGAGGACCGGCGCGGAGGAACCCAGTGGCAATCATCGTTTCGAACGACTTCCCGTCGATCTCGTCGCCGGCGAGTTGTTCTTTCACGAACTGGCTGTAGGGTTTGTCCTCATTGAGCGACTTGATCACGTAATCGCGGTACCGATAGGCATTGGGTCTGTCTCGATCCTGCTCGAAGCCGTTTGAGTCGGCATAGCGCGCTACGTCCAGCCAGTGGCGGCCGTATCGTTCGCCGTACTGCGGCGACGCAAGCAGCCCGTCGATCACTTTCTGCCACGCGTCGTGGGATTTGTCGTCGACAAACGCCTTAATCTGCGCCGGCGTCGGCGGCATACCAATCAGGTCGAGGTACGCGCGGCGGATGAGTGTGCGGCGATCGGCACGCGGCGCGGTCACGAGCCCTTTCTCCGCGCGAGTTTTCTCCAGGAACCGATCGATGGGGTGCGCGAGATCGGGATTGCTGACATCGGGCAACGGCGCCTGGACAGGCAGTTTGAACGCCCAGTAGTTCCGCTCCGCGGGAGTGATTTCGCGATTTTCGAGCGCGGCAAGCACGTTCATCGACGCGGCGGTCGCTGTACCAGCGGTGGCATCGGCGTCCCATTGCCCGCCGCTATCAATCCACTTTTTCACCGACGCCAGTTCCGCCGGCGTCAGCCTGGGCAGCTCGAACGGCATTGTGATGGCTTCGTAGCCGGCGACAATCCGATAGAGCCGGCTCCCCTCCGCGTTGCCGGGAATAATCGCGGGCCCGCGCGCGCCACCGCGCATTGCGCTTTCGCGCGAGCGCAAATCCAGTCTCGACGCCTGGCCCGTCGCGCCGTGACAGTTCCAGCACGTGCGCTGCATGATCGGGCGAATCTCGCGCGTAAAGATCTCGGCGGACTGAGGTGATGCGTGGCGCCGCCGCCGCAGTGGTCCGGCGCTGGCGCCGCGGTGGCAGCCGCGTGCCGGCGCATCCCAGTTCGCACCGCTGATCGATCCAGGTTTTAATCGCCGCGATCTCCTCAGGCTTGAGCGGATCGCCCTGCATCGGCATCGCCGGCTCGGCAAGGCCCGCCACCATCTGATAGAGCTTGCTGCGCTCGGCGCTGCCGGGCACAATCACGACGCCGTGTTCGCCGCCTTTCATCGCGGCCTCGCGCGTGCTCAGGTCGAGCTCTGCCAACTTGAGCGTCGCGCTGTGACAGCTCCAGCAACTCTTCTTCGAGAGTGGCTGAATGTCCCGCGCGAATGTCATCTGCGTCCGGTGCCGACTGTGCGGCGGGCGTGGGAGCCTGCGCGCTCAACAGCGCCACAACCGACCTGGTCATGAGCGGCGCCAGGACGACCGAAAGGGCTCGTCGCATACAGAAACTCCTGCGGGTGCGGCGCATCGGCCGATGCCTCGCTTTCTCAATAACTTGGATTGTCAGTGTGAACTATAAGATAAGGAATGTCCAACAGTTGTCTCAAGTTGTCTCAAGTTGAGTTGACAGCCGTGGCCAAGCATGTCAATTAGACCCTTACATTTCATGCTGTTGCGGGCTTTCGCCGCGGCGGGGTGGGTGCTGTGGGCCGGTGCCGTTTCGTGCAGCGGCGCGGCCGAAACCACTGCGTCGCCGCCGGTCACCCTCCGCATCTCAGGGACCACGGCCTCGGCCTTTGAGCCGCTCGCCTCGTCCCTGCCAGGCATCAAGTTTCAGGTCGTGACCGAGGGCGGATCGTCCATCACGAGCCTGAACGACCTCAAACATGGAGTGATCGATTTCAGTCAGCCGACAGCCGACGTCGCGTATCTGGCGTACTCCGGCCAACTCCAGGAAATGCCCGGCGAGTTCGATCAGTTGCGTGGAATGGCGGTGCTGACCCTGAACGCCGTGCACCTGGTCGCCGGAGGACACGCATCGGTCCGAACGATTCGCGACCTCAAAGGATTGCGGGTCTCCTTGGGCCCGCCAGGCAGCGCTATCGCACCCATCGCCGAACAGCTGCTCAAAGCGAACGGCATCAGCCTCGATGACGTCCAGAGCTATCGCCTGCCGAACCCCGAGTTTGTCGACAAGCTCGGTCGCCGCCAGATCGATGCCGCCTTCTCCACTTTTGCACCTCCGAATGCGGGCGTGACGACGGTGACCAAAGGGGGCGCGCGCCTCATCAACATTGCTGGACCGGAAATTGAGGATCTGAGAACACGCTATCCCTATCTGAAACGCATGGTGATTCCCCGGCTCACCTATCCCAATCAGCACGAGCCGGTGCACACGCTTGGCGTCGATCAGCTGATGGTGTGCCGCGCCGATCTCGACGAAGACGTCGTCTATCGACTACTGGACGCGGTACTTCGCGACGCGGCCGTCGACGAGACCGCCGGATCTCGAACGCGCACCAGCCACCCCGATCCCGTTGCATCCCGGCGCGGCGCGCTATTACCGACAGCGGGAGCTGACACGGTGAACGTAGAAAAGGTGATTGAATGGGGCGGCTGGCTGACGGCGCTGCTTGCCGTCGCTGTTTGCCTGGGCATCGTGACGCTGCTCGGGTTCGGCTATCGTGCGACGCGCGAGTGGCAGCGCAGTTCAGAGACACTCGTCGCGCGTGATACCGAACAAAGCGCCGACTTGCTCATCACAGCCGTCACGCGCGACATGCGGGGCGCGCACTCGCGAGTCCTTGCCAACCGCGACTGGGGCGAGCTGTCGCTCGAATCGCTGACCGACACCAGCGCTCAGGTCGCAACGGCGTTCGCGCGCTATCCATATCCGGAATCGTTTTTCAGCTGGCAGCGAACCACCGACCATGGCGTCGTGTTCTTCAACAGGACCAACCGGTTTCCGGCCTGGATGCCGCGGCCGACCGAGGCACACCGCTTCCCGGTGGCGCTCGTCACCGACCCGCCCGGAGCCGACGAGCTGCGCAGACGGATCGACGAGTATGCCGCCGCGGGATTTCGTTATGCGGCGTTTGACATGGCGCTCGGCGGCGAGCCGTACCAGATCGTGGCGAGGCTGGTCTATTCCGATCCTTTACAGGATCAGCTGCATTCGGTGATCGGTTTCACGGTCAACCTCGCGTGGGTCCGCGCGTCGTATTTTGCCGACATCCTCTCGCAGGTCGCGCCTATCGCAACCCGCGGCAACACCCTCGACATCGCCGTCCTTGATGACAGCGGAGAGCGAGTGTGGGGCCGCGACTGGCAGGGAACCCGCGATGGTTCGCAGTTTTCCGCTTCTGTTCGTCGACCCGTCGGTCAGCATGGTCGCGCTCGGGTCCAACGCGGCCAGGCGGAACTGGACGATCCGGACGAGTCAATCGACGAATTCGGCGCTGGTCGATGCGGCACAGGGCGCTGACGAGACACTGCTCGCTGCCGGCGCCGCGGCGCTCACGCTGGCGATTGGATTGATGCTCGCGATTCGCGCCGTGAGAGCTGGAGTGGCGCTGACCGCGATGCGATCGGACTTCGTCTCGTCGGTCACACACGAGCTGAAAACCCCGCTCGCGGCCATTCGGGCAATGGCCGACACGCTTGCAAGACGGCCCATTGCCGCAGACACGATTCGCGACTACGCCGAGCTGCTGATGCAGGAGGCAAAGCGGCTTACAAGGCTCGTTGACAACCTTCTCGCATACGCGCGCGTCACCGACGTGACCGAGGTGTATTCCTTCGAGCCGATCGCGCCGGCCGAGTTGATGGATGACGTGCTCCAGAACTTCCGGCACGCGATTTCCGAACGCGAGTTCACAATCGACCTCGACATGCCCGTCGATCTGCCGCTCGTCCGAGCGGATCGGACCGCGATGATGCTGGCGCTCGACAATCTGATCGACAACGCGATTCGCTATTCCACGGATCGACGACATCTTCGCGTCGGCGCCAGACGGGACGGCTCGAATGTGGTCATCGAGGTGCAGGATCGCGGCGTCGGCATCGCGCCCGAAGAGCTATCGAACGTGCGCCGCAAATTCGTGCGGGGCCGGCTCGCACGCGCCGACGGCAGTGGACTTGGGCTGGCGATCGTGAGCAGAATCGTTGCCGATCACAAGGGCACCTTCGTGCTCGAGAGCGAGTTCGGATCGGGGACCACGGCCAAAGTATCCTTACCCATCGCAGGAGACTAGACGTGTCCGAGCGCATCCTCATCGTCGAAGACGACCCGACACTCAGGAGGATCCTGCACGACAACCTCGTCTTCGAGGGCTACCGTGTCGACTCGGTCGCCGATGGGAAGTCGGCGATCAGTTCCGTCCGCTCGTCGGCGCCCGATCTCGTGGTGCTCGACTTGACACTGCCCGATTTCGACGGGCTCGATCTCTGCCCCGTGCTGCGGCAATCGGGCAAGGTGCCGATCATCATTCTCTCTGCCCGCGGACAGAAGACAGACAAGCTGAAGGGGTTGAAGCTCGGCGCCGATGACTACATTACGAAGCCTTTCGATCTTCAGGAGCTGCTCGCACGCATCAGCGCGGTGCTGCGCCGATCGCACCCGGCGCTTGAACGCTTGATGATTGGACGGCTCATCATCGACTTCCGCACGCAGCGAGCAAGCTCCGGCCAGTCGGCGGTGCATCTGACGCACCGCGAGTTCGAGTTGTTACGGTACCTGGCTGAGCGGCGCGAAAAGGTGGTGCATCGCGAAGAGCTCTTGCGAGAAGTGTGGGGATATCTGGACACGAACGTGACCACCCGTTCGGTCGACCACGCGATTGTGCGCCTGCGGAAAAAAATCGAGCCAGATCCGCACCACCCCGAGTTCATTCGCACCGTCCATGGCGACGGCTACTGTTTGAGCGCTTCGCAGATCGCAGGGGTGATCGGAACTAGACTGAAGTGATCTGGTGATCTGGTGAACTAATGAACTCAGGTCACAAGTTCACCAGATCGCAAGTTCACCAGTTACTGTGGTTGTTCCAGCAGCGATGTGAACTGATAGCCGCTGATCGCGAGGCGGCACGACGGGCCGGGGCCGGCGAAGCGCGTGGCATGCCAGGTTGACGCCGGCGCATACACGACATCCCCTTCGCTGGACGTGAAGTCCCCAACGGTTTCGATGTTGTGGCGGATCTGCCCTTCCATGATGACCCACCACTCGGCCGTGCCCACGTGAAAGTGTCCTTTGTCATTCGGGTCGTAAGGGGGAAGGTTCTTCTCGTAACCCCAGATGGCCTGCGCCCACATGTGGTCGTCCTGAACCACATTGCGTCCGGCGAACTTCGGATCTTTTTCAGCCTCGAAAAGGTTGAAGTGGGGCTGGTTGTTGCCGGTGTACACACCGGGCCCGAACGTGGTCCCGATCTTCATCAGGGTGTGACCGGCGGCCGCAGCAGGCCGTGGCTCTGTCACCGGAACGAGCGTCTTGAAGTTCGCCTGGTTGGCATCGACCCAGAGCGCGGGCGCGGTTCCGACCACTTCGGCCGAGTACGTCGTTTTCTTCGGAATATTCACGACCGATCCGCGCCTGGCGACGACCGGTTCCGGCTGTCCTTCGACAGTGAAGCGCATCTCCCCTTCGACGATCACGAAGAACTCGCGCGTGTCCGGACGCATCCGCGGCGTGATCTTCGTGCCGGGTGCGCCTGAGTTGTACGTCGCGTGGAAGTTTTCGTCCTCGACGACAACCTCGGTCCAGGTCGCCTGCCCTTTGTGGCGCGCTTTCAGATCGCTCAGCTTGATGTGGGGCTTGTTCGTCCCGTATTGGCCGCCTTTGTTCTTGTTGACCCACCACTGGCGGGGCGGTGCCCCCCGGCCGCCGGCCTGTTGCGCGCCGCCAGCTCCCTGAGTCGAGACAACTGGTGCGCCGACGCAGAATGTGATTACAGCGGCAGCGACCAATGCAACGTACGAACGTTTCATCGCCCAGCTCCTCGATGATTGGAATTCCTGCGGATTGCGAGTGCAGACGATACCACGAAACCGGCAGTCAAAAAGGCTCGAGTGGAAACCCGCGCGACTCGAAAAGAGCCTTCACATCGGGTTCGCGACCACGGAATCTTCGATAGGCTTCGGCACGATCGATGGAGTTCCCGTCGGAAAGGATATGGGCACGCAGCCGCTCGTTCGCGGCAGGGTCCCACGGGCCGCCGGCCTGCTCGAACGCCTGCCAGGCATCGGCTGCCATCACGTCGGACCAGAGATAGCTGTAGTACCCGGCCGAGTACGAATCGTTCCCAAAGAGATGGTCGAAGTGCGTGAGCCGGTGACGAAGGGCGATTTCGCGCGGCATCCCGCCAATCCGCGCGAGCGCTTCGCGCTCGAACGCCGCGATGTCATCCACTCCCCCGGGGCGCGTGTGGAGATCCATGTCCACGATCGCGGCCGACAGATACTCCACCGTCCCGTAACCCGAATTGAACCTGCTCGATCGATGAACGCGATCGACGAGCGTTTGGGGCATCGGCTCACCTGTTTTGTAGTGACGCGCAAAGCGGTCGAGCACTTCGCGCGTGAGGAGCCAGCGCTCGTTCAGCTGCGACGGAAACTCGACGTAATCGCGAGGCGTTGGGGCGAGGCTGCGATACCGCACGTCCTGCAGCATGCTGTGCAGCGCGTGGCCGAACTCGTGAAAGAGCGTCTGCGCATCGTTCAGCGAGATCAGCACCGGCTCGCCCGGCGCGCCCTTCACGAAATTGTTGTTGTTCGACGTGAGGGACGTCACGCCGACGAGCGTATTCTGCGAGCGGTAGCTGGTGGCCCAGGCTCCAGACCGCTTGCCGGCTCTCGCGAAGTTGTCGAGGTAGAACAGCGCGCGATGGCGGCCCGTGCTCTTGTCTGTCACTTCCCAGACGCGCACATCGCGATGGAAGACCGGAACCTCGCCGGTGATTTCCCTGAACGCGATCCCGAAACGGCGCTCTGCCGACCATAAGGCCGCAGCCACCATGTTGTTCAATTCGAGGTACGGCTTCAGCTCTGCCTCGTCGAGGTCGTATTTGGCCTTCCGAACCTTCTCGGCCAAGTACAGGTAATCCCAGGGCTCGATCCGCGTGCCGGTCTGCTCGCGATCGGCGATCTCCTGCATATCGGCGAGCTCCTGCTTGACGCGCGCGATCGCGCCGGGCCAGACCTTGCGCATGAACGCGTCCGCGATCTTTGGGTCCAGGGCCATGGTGTCCGACATGCGCCAGTGTGCGTGACTCGCATACCCGCAGGAGTTGCGCCCTCTCCGCGCGCAGCCGCACGATGGACGCAATCGTCCGCTTTCGTGTCGTTCGCGTCGCCGTTATCGCCGCGGCTTTTGAATTTCTTCCATACCGCTTCGCGCAGATCCCGGCGCGAAGACAACGTCAGGAATGGATCGACGCTCGATCGCGTATTGACGATCGCCCATCTGCCAGCCAGGCCGCGCTCCTCGGCTGCGGCTTTCGCGGTCGCGACGAGCGATGCGGGCAATCCGGCGAGATCGGCGTGGCTCTGGAGGGCTGTCCAGGTGTTTTCATCGGCGAGAACCCTGGCCCGAAAGTCGGCAAACCGTGATGCGAGCTCCTGATTGATGCCGGAAAGACGTTTTTTCTGATCCGCGTCCAGCCTCGCTCCCCGCCGCACGAACTGCTCGTAGACGCGGGTCACGAGGCGGACCTGGTCGGGTTCCAGCGCCGCCGGCAGCGACTGATAAACGGCTTCGATCCTCCTGAACAATCCCGGATTGAAGGCGATAGCATCCGCGTGCGCCGCCAGCTTCGGCTGCCACTCACGTTCGAGCGCCTGATATTCGGGGGTCGTGACGTTCTCGCGGGCGACGCCGAACATCCGTTCAACCCGATCAAGCGTCAAACCGCTCTTCTCCATCGCCGCAAGAGTGTTGGCAAATGTTGGCGGCTCACGATCGTTCACGATCGCGTCGATCTCCCTTCGTTGCTCCGCGAGCGCCGCGTCGAACGCGGCAGGGAAATGATCGGGCTTCATTTGATCCCACGGCGGCACACCGCCGTGCGGCCCTGGCCACGGAGCGGCTAAGGGATTCACGGACATGAGAGGGTTTCTTCCTTGAGAGAAGATTGCGGCCGGTCCGAGCACGCACACGAAAGCCGCGATCGTCAACAACTGGGGACTCATCGAACGGTCGATTCCGAATTTTAACCCAGGCAGACCGACTGTCGACTAGCGACCGTCGACTGTCGACTTGAAACCGGCAGCGCCCACATGGCATCGTACGTGAGGCACACGAAATAGAACATCCCGGGATGTCCGCCGTGTACTGCGCACATGCGCCCGCCGACATCCTGCCAGGCGCGGATGCAACGGCTGCGCCACAGGGGCACCCAAGCTATAACGTCAGAAGGTGCTGACCTTTCACAATGTTCTCATCTGCGCCAAACTGCACGATGTTGATCCGATAGTAGAGGTCCGCCAGGAAGCGTCCGTCGGCGACGAGGGGAAACAGTTGAAACCGAGTCAACGAGACCACCTGCGTGTCTTTGCCCTGGCCGTCGAGCCACGAGAACAACGCTTCCTGGTCCTGAGGCGTGAGGTCGCCAACCGTCCGAATAATCACGGCGCCACTCGAGGGAAGAGAAGCCTCCGACGGTGACGCCATCACCGTGACTGGCTGTCGCAGGTACGGAGTGAGCACCCGCACAGCCACTTCCTGGCTCTGCTCGCTCGCAACGATCAGCATGTTGGGATGTGAGGCGAGCACTGCCGGCAATTCCGCCGGCAGTGGTTGATCCATCCATCCCGACCCGTGGTTGGAAGGGTTCGTAGCGCCTCCTCTTTTCTTGAAGCGCGCGAGGGACGTCTCGCGACCGGGACGAACCTTGGCAAGAACGCCGCCACTCCACTTCGAAACAGCGAACCGCCTGCCGTTCAAGTAGTTATCGGCAGCGGCCGTCATCGACACTGCCCGGAAGCATCGCGCCGTGTTCTGCCCCGGCACAGGCGAGCCCGTAAAATTTTCTCGATTTGCGCAAATTTACTTGATCGAATTCCGAGCGGACGCGTGGTGTGCCAGCTTCGACCGCGAATCTACGACCGATGCAGCGTCAAGATCCTTGCCAGATTCTCTTGAACGCTCAAGATGCCGGACCTGGCGCGAGTGCGCTAGCGAGGGTCCTCTTCAGACTTCGTCCCTTCAGCAAGACTCGGCAAATCCAAGCCGATCGAGGGGGCAATCAGACCAGTCTTGGCGTAAGTCAGAAGCTTGTCACGCGTGTCGGAGATGTCGAGATTGCGCATCGTCAGCTGACCGATGCGATCCTGGGGCGAGAATGCCGATTGTCCCTTCTCCATGGTGAGCCGCTCCGGCTTGTACGTCAGGTTGGGACTCGTCGTATCGAGAATCGAGTAGTCGTTGCCACGCCGCAGTTCGACGGTGACCTCTCCTGTTATCGCGCGCGCTACCCACCGCTGCGCCGTCTCACGCAGCATCATCGCCTGAGGATCGAACCACCGCCCCTGATAGAGAAGCCGGCCGAGCCGGCGCCCATTGTCCCGGTACTGTTCGATCGTGTCTTCGTTGTGAATCCCCGTCACGAGCCTTTCGTAGGCCAGAAACAGGAGCGCCATCCCCGGAGCCTCGTAGATGCCGCGGCTCTTTGCTTCGATAATCCGGTTCTCGATCTGGTCGCTCATGCCAAGGCCATGGCGTCCGGCGACGGCGTTGGCCTCGAGCAGCAGTCGAACCGGATCGTCGAACGCGGTCCCGTTCAGCGAGACGGGCTGGCCCTCCTCGAAGCGGACGGTCACGACCGAGGGCCTGATGGCGACATCCTCCCGCCAGAACGGCACGCCCATGATGGGATCCACAATCTTCATGCCCGTGCTCAGGTGCTCGAGATCCTTCGCTTCATGCGTCGCGCCCAGAATGTTCGAATCGGTCGAGTAGGCTTTCTCGACGCTCATCTTGTAGGCGAAGCCGGCGCGCTGCATGTAGTCGGACATCTCTTTGCGGCCGCCGAGCTCCTCGATGAACGCCTGATCGAGCCAGGGCTTGTAGATTCGCAGATTCGGATTTGCGAGCAAGCCGTACCGATAGAACCTCTCGATGTCGTTCCCTTTGAACGTGCTCCCATCACCCCAGATGTGCACGTCGTCTTCCTTCATGGCGACGACGAGCATCGTGCCGGTGACCGCGCGGCCGATCGGCGTGGTGTTGAAGTACGGGACGCCGGCAGTGGAAATATGGAATGCGCCGCACTGCAGCACGGCGAGGCCCTCGGACACCAGTTGGCGGCGGCAGTCGATGAGCCTGGCTTTTTCGGCGCCGTATTGCAGCGCGCGGCGCGGGATGTCGTCGTAATCGGGCTCGTCAGGCTGACCGAGGTTCGCGGTATAGGCGTAAGGGATTGCGCCTCTGGCCCTCATCCAGTGCAGCGCGGCACTGGTGTCGAGTCCGCCGGAAAACGCGATGCCGACTTTCTCGCCGGCGGGAACGCTCTGCAGGATCGTCGACATGTGGAGCTAAGAATATCAAGTTCGCAGCGGCCGACGCGGCGCGTGCTATGATTTTTGATCCATGCGCCCGTAGCTCAGCTGGATAGAGCGACTGGCTTCGAACCAGTAGGCCGCAGGTTCGAGTCCTGCCGGGCGCACTCTTAGTCGACAGTCGAAAGTCTACAGTCGCAAGTCGACAGTCGTTCCAAGACGATGGACGATGGACGATGGACGATGGACGATCGACGATCCATGCGCCCGTAGCTCAGCTGGATAGAGCGACGGCCTCCGGAGCCGTAGGCCACAGGTTCGAATCCTGTCGGGCGCACCAGCACCTGCACGCAGTGATAGAGAGTGAAAAGGTAGAAAGTGAAAGCGATCAGCGAAGTCTGTCGGCGAAGCGCGGAGCGCGAAGGCAGTTACTTTCTACTTTCTATCTTTTACTTTAAACTTTCCGACGTGGGCCGCTAGCTCAACTGGCAGAGCAGCAGACTCTTAATCTGCGGGTTCTCGGTTCGATTCCGAGGCGGCTCACCACTTTTCTTAACAAAATCGCACGCGTCAAGTGGTCGATCGGCCACTTGAAACCCTAAGTGAAACCCTAACGCGATAAAATCGCGTCCATTTTCGCTGCCGCGTCAGTCGGATCGCCCGCTGTGTGAAGATCGCGATGACTTCATCCACTGCGTCGAGAACCGTAGTCAGAGCGACGACGATCTTCACGCGGCGATTGCCGCTTGCGAAGCCGAACTGCGACGATTGCGACTACAGCGCGCCATTCGTCGAGCGGTTCGTCTCGATGCGCCTCCTCAACCTCGGAGTGGTTCGCGCCCTTCGGCCTCTCGTTTTCCGCCGCAACCTCATCGCTCTTGCCCTGCTCCATCCCAGCTCGCCGCCGCGATCGCCAACATGACTCCGATCATCCGGTCCGTAGCGCGGCAGTTCACCGACAGGTCTGAGACTCGTCGAGCGCGGTGCCGGAACGCCCCTGCGACAGCGGTGCGAGGCAATAGCGCAGCCGTGCCGGGCTCCGGGACGGAATTCGTGGTTGGAGTCGCAGCCACCCCGATTCGGAACACCAGCCATTCGTCGTATTGACCCAGCGGCGGGAGCTGTGCCGCCCGACCCTCAACCAGACCCAATGCGCGCCGTTGTTGCCACATTCGAACCCCACCCCAGCCGTTTCTACCGTTTGTCAATCCCCTGCATCCGTTGGACAGTTTCACCCCCGCCGCTGGCATCGCGATTTTGTCGGTGAGCAACGCGAGATCTGCCGCGGCTCCCGTGTACGGCGCCGCGGACCCGAGCCCGGTGGCCATGACCTGCCACTGTGGATCGCTGCTGTAGAACGTATACGCCGCGTCGAGATCGTCAAACTGCGCCAGAAATCCCTGGGCGACGCTGAGATCGAGGCGGTAACCACGTAGATGAAGTAATCGTCTGGCAGGTTGAAATTGTAGGTTTCGGTATCCGGCCAGTTGAATCTGATCCACAAATGTCGTCGCATTTAGGTGGCCGTGGACAATGCATAGGAGTTATCGACCGTGATGTTGACCTCAATTGAGGTTGCTTGTGCCGGAGTGGTCACTCCAAGCACGCCCAGCATGACGAATAGCATCAACTGCCATCCCAAGTGACGCGGTTTGCCTGTTTTCATTTCGACTCCATGGACTTCGCAGATCCCACTCGTTTCGGCCACCATCCGCGACCTCAGCAATTGTTAGGCCGTTGTGAGTATTCCGCAGCCAGCGGCGCAGAGTGGGCGTAATGTCCCCATCGAGAATGGAACAGGTTGTCCTGAGGACGACTTAAGGTCATCCATCCGCCTATAAGGTCATCTAGACGCCTACAAGGTCATCATCTAGGCGCCATTCTGTACCACTGCGCGCTGGCGCTGAGAGGCGCGTCGAGGTCCGTGCCGAATACGCGGACGACAGTTTGATTCGATCGGAACTCGCGCGGTGATGTGATCACTGATATTGCGACCGCGTGGAATTGACGCAGGCGCTGCGATCCGGTTATCGCGCCATTCTGCGGAATGTTTGCGCCGCTGTCCGGAATTCCGGCACCATAGTGGTAGCGCGCGTCGAGGCCACCATGCCCTGCATGAGGACGTATCCTTGCGGGTCCGGCAGCACGACTTGATACAGCGTCACGAGCCGGCCCGTCGCGATGTCCGTTCCCTCCGCGACCAACTCGTATGCGGCCTCATTTCCTATCGCCGTCGCTCTCTGCTCGGACACACGTAGTCCTCTGAGCTGCTTCGTCTGGCTAGCGCGCCGGGCCGCGAATGCCTTCAGATCCGACAGATCGACCGGAGCGAGAGAAGTGCCGACGACGAACAGGGCGGCGCTCAGTTCTTGCGGAACCATCTGACCCGATTCGGTCAGCATCACCATGTTGCTCACGCGGCCTGCAATTTTCAGCGACGTCGTGGGCGAGACGCGGAACGACAGTCCCTCAAAATGATCTGCCGGAGCAGCAGCCGCGGCCCATCGCGCCGTCAGAAGCGAGTCCTTCATGGCGTCGCCGATTTGGGGTTCATACTCTGTGGGAAATGTGCCGACGATCATCACAGTCGTTTTCGCGTCCCCCGACACAATCATCCACTTGTGGACCGTCATTCCCCCCGCTGGCTGCGAGACCTTCAACAGGAGCGCCCGCCTGCCATCGACGAGCTGTGTGCTCGACGAGATCAGCGTCATGCCGCGGGTGGCAAGACCGACCGCCGTCATGCCGCGGCTCACGTCTGCGACCGGGCCGGGAATCTCGGTCACCATCACCGAGGACTGCAGGTCTGCGCGTTCGAATCCCGGGAAGCGGCTCGATGGCTCGAAGCCTGGTGGAGGAACCAGCGCGACCGAGGTTCCCGCGACGCGAATCGCCTGCGCAACGACCGGAGACACCTGTAACAGGATCACGACGATCGGAGTGATGAATCTCATTGGTTCCGGCTCGAAGATCGGCCTTCCGTCTCGATTGAGACATCCAAACACACCTTTTTCTCCCAGCGTACTCTCGCCGACGCGAACTCCACTCACCGCCAACGCGTGTGACGTACTCGGTTTCGGCTGACTCGCTCGGAGCCGAGGGCGCAGTCGATGCCGCTGTCGTCGTTGGTACGTCGCTGGGCGTGCACGAATGGATGTCGCGTGAGGTCTGTCCGGCGTGTGGGAATGCAAGGTTTGTGACCAACGAACCGGGACACATCTAAAGGGGCTAGGCAGTTAGGTTGAGACTGTCCTTGCCAGGGCCAGATTAACCGGGGCCGCTTTTCTTGCCAGGGCCAGAAGTCGCGCACGCCGATCCAGACACTGCGACGTTGAACGATTCGTGACCGGCTCGCTAAGATGCAGGGCCGTGTCCCCGAAGCACAGGGATCAGAGAGGCTCATGGTGCTGGCAGTGCCAGATCGACTGCGCAGCCATTCGTGGTCGGTCCGAGTCTGACCGACCACAGCCGCTGAAAGGCGTCACCTGAGCCTGAAAGCGTGCCGACGCGGCTGCGTAAAAACAGAGAAGGCGGCTCCTTGCCAGACACCGGTCAGCCGCTCCCACTCGTCTGCCCGAAGTGCCAGCACCGTGGCTGTCGGCTCGTGGTCAAAAGTCTGACCGTCCTGACCTGCTCGTGCGCGACCTGCGATCACACATGGGCCAGTGAAATCGACGCCCTCCCTCCTAAGATCTGCCAAAAAAGTGCGCGCCCTCTTGCGCGACCTTTGAAACGAATCCGGCGTCTGACTGCACCACCCCTTCGGGACGGCAAGCGCGGATAAGGGCGTCACCGCTTGCATTAGTCTTTCAGAGGACGGCCGATGGCGGCTGGGTATCGGATGGCTCAACCACTGCTGACAGGACGCGGCGTCATCAGAAGCCGCAATCGAACAGCGGAGACGGTTCGATACGCCGTTGATTTCGATCCGGCCAACTCTCAGGCGTCCGTCGTGAAGTTCGGCCGCGCAAGCTGCCGTTGCGCGCTGGTGAATTGGTCCATCTGACCCTCGAGGATGGACGCGTGCTCAATTGCCGAGTGCTCGATGAATCGCCGTATTGTGCCGTCATCGGCGACGGGCCGATCGTCGAGCGGCGGAGCACGCCGCGATACGACTAACTCGGCAGACTGCCTTTCCCCCGGCCGCGATCAGCATGTTGCGGAAGCGATGAGCTTGCGGATCACTTCGACTGCGGGGCTTGCCGTTCAACGCTTCATTCGCCTTTTCAACGTCTTCAGCCCGGACCAATAAGTCAGCACCGCTGAGGGCCGGATACATCCCACCCGCGTTGTCGGACCGAATCATTGATTCGATACCCACTTCATCCAGGACACCCTTGGCAATTTGCGCGTCGGCTGTCGATGGGAATGTTGCCACGACTCGGAGGTTCAATCGCTCTGTTTCGTTACCCATCATGAACCGCCTTTCTCGTTGCCACGAATCACTTCCCATGCAGATCGGCGAGTGATCCGAGCCAGGATAAACGATCGCGCCGCCCAGCGAACAGAACGACCCGGCTCGCTCACATTGCAGTTCGGATGAGGATCGACGAGGCGCGCAGTGTGACGGCCAGGCCGAACACGAACGGACCGTAGCTGACCATCATCGGAATCGAGAGCAGGAACAGAAGCAAAGCTCCCTCATCTCAGCCGCCTGCGGTGAGCGCCGGCAAGAAGATCAGCCCGAGGACGACCGGCAGGTGGGTCAGTAGACGCGAATCAGCTGGTGGCTCGCCCTTCATGTAGTCCTCGCACCCGAAACTATCCGATTGCGTGTCGCAACGCCATTTTCGGCTCAGCCCGCACCACGGGTACCGTTGTTAGTTGACGCGATCGCAATCCAGTCCCCGGGCAGCTCCACCACCTGTGGTAATTTCTGCTTAAGCACAGCGATCTGACAAGCCCAGATGAAAGAGGGTCTTCCGATCATGACGCTTCCGCATCTGCACCGCGCTATCCCGTTAATCATGGCCGCGGCCCTGCTCGTGCCGGCTGGCCGAGCGAAAGGCGAGGACTACACCACCTACCGGACGTGGGCCGAGCTAATCGAAGGAGCGGGCGCGAAGTATGCGAGCTGACGCGGCTGTCCGATCCTGGGACGAGCGAAAAGCCCGCGTACACCGGGTTCTGGTTCTTCGGTGTCGATCAATTCGACGAGACGGGGCGGTACGCGCTCGGCATGACCGTGCGCTTCCAGAACCGTGAGGTGCTGCCCACCGATCGCGCCGAGGTCGGATATTTCGATTTGAAGGATGGCAACCGCTGGACGAAGGTCGGCGAAAGCACGGCATGGAACTGGCAGCAGGGCAACCGGCTGCAGTGGCGGCCCCGCTCGAACGAGATCTTGTGGAACGATCGCGCCGACGACGGTCGCCATTTCGTCACCCGCGCGTTCGACATCAAGACACGCGCCCGCCGCACTCTGCCGATGCCCATCTACGCGGTTTCGCCCGACGGCCGATTCGCTCTGACCCACGACTACGCGCGGATGCAGCACGCGGGAACCAACTATGTCGGCATTCCGGATCCGTACAAAGGGCAGCCCGCGCCGGAGGCATCCGGCATCTGGAAGATGGACCTCACGACCGGCAAGGCCCAGCTGATCGTCAGCCTGAAGGCGATGTCCGAGCTGGCCTTCCCGGCCGGCTACCCCGGTGACACCGATCTCTACTTCTTCCGCGAGGGCTGGAACACGTCAGGAACGCGCTTCATCGCCTTCCTCAAGAACTCGTCGAAGCCGGTTATGACCACGGGGTGGTCGTTCGCGGCCGACGGCAGCGACGGGCGGTTCTTCTACGATATTCCCAGCCACCATGCCTGGCTGGACGACCAGCTGATATTCGAGGGGCGCACCTTCAGCCTGTACCGGGACGATGGCAAGGGAGGCCCGGGCACGCGCGTGGCCGATGTTCCGGTGGACTGTGACCCCACTATCTTGCCGGGCGGCGACTGGATCGTGGCAGACACCTATGCGCTTGCCGACGGCTACCAGTACCTTTTCATGTTCCACCGGCCGACGAAGCTGTTCGTCCCGCTGGCGAAGCTGAAGAACACCGCTCAGCCTGGCATTCACCGGGTGGACTTCCATGCGCGCGCCAGCCGCGATGGGCGTATCGTCTCGTTCGATTCCAGCTACGAGGGCAAGGGCCGACAACTGTACGTCGTTGACGTCGGATATATCCTCGACCACCCGCCGCGCCACACCGCCGCGGATCGCTGATGTCGGCGATAGGTCTTGCCGGCGCCGTTTTCCTTGGCAGCGATCTGCGGGTCACGCGTGGGCACGAACTCCAAAAGCAGGACCATAGGATGTTGCGCAATGGCACTGCGCGCCAAGGGGAAGAGCAGGCTGATTGAAGAACGGGCCACAAGTCCCAACCGCCGTGCGACATGAACGTCCATAACGTGGAGTTGGCGCGCGCGGCGCACGCCGATCGGTTGCAGTTCCATTGCCCGCACATCCGGTCCCGCTGCATCTGATTTTGTAGATGGATTCGCGCCAACGGAGGTTCCCCGAAAATGCGGCGTGTGAGATTCGGTATTGGCCGTCAGCTAATTTCTGACCACCGACGCGGAGATACGGATCGCCGCTGAAGATTCCCGGCGTGAATGGGAACGGATCGTTCACGATCAAATCGTCCCCGTCGTGTCCCACAATGAGAGCCACGTGCTCGGACACGCCAGAAATCTGATAGCCACTTGGCGAGATTCCTGCGACAACCGGCCGACCTGCTCCGATCTCCGCGCTCACTTCATCTAGCGTGAGCCCCCTTGACGAGACCGGTAGCGTGCTGATGGAAGTCGGGATCTGACTGAGCTGGCTCGCCACATCTGGATAACGGGTCAGCATGTTGTTCATCGTTGCCAAGCTGCCCGCACCCGTCACGCAAAGCCGACAGTCCACATTACAGACCGGATGGAGCAGGGCGAGGATGGCGCATTGGAACACTCCAACAGGATTGATGTTCTGCACGCCGTAGTACTCTGAAGACCATCTCTCCCACGGCAGCCCAACACCACAATGGCGTAATCTGGAAAACAGGACGAATCGGCAGCACGGTGGACTGCGCAGCAACGCGATTCAGTGTCAGGGTGAAGAAGAGGAACGCACCGAGACATGCATAGACCAGCCGTCGCCAAGTCACCGTCTTCACGGTTCCTCCTTCCCAGGCCTGTGTTCGAGCCATCTCCCACTCCAGAAGGCGGGATCGCGCGACCAACACTTGCAAGGGCAGGAAGCGTTAGACTGCGAGTGGAAGAAAAGGCGCCCGCAAGCGCGTCAGGAGTAACCACATGAGCACTGGCACCATCACCGGCTTTGGCCCGTTCTTCGGGATCCGAAGGGCGCTCACCTGCCCTGCGCTCGAACGGATCGACTTTCCGGCACTGGACGGTACGGCCTTGTGTCTCCATCACACCAGCGGTGGTCATCGCGGTCCGATCATCCTGGCACCGGGCACCGCGATGACGGCGCTCAGCTACTGTATCGACTCGGTGCCGCAGAACTTTGTCGAGTTTCTCGTTGCGGCGGGTTTCGACGTGTGGCTCTTTGACTGGCGGACCAGTCCCCTGCTCGATGGGCATGAGCGTCCCTACACTCTTGATGACGTTGCGAAGTACGACTTGCCCGCCGCAGTCGCCGAAGTACAGCGCCGCACGGGTAAGCCTCAAGTGTCGGTTCTCGCCCACTGCCTTTCCTCTCCAGCTTTCCTGTTATCGCTTCTGCGAGGTCATACGCCGTCGGCGTCGATACGCGGTTTTGTTGCGAGTCAGGTGGCTCTTCATTTGAACTTCACGCGTCTTGGCACGGCAAAGCTGAAACTGCGGTTAGACCGGCTTCTTCCGTCTACCGATATGGTCCACCAGAAGCCCTCACGAACTAGCGGCCAGATGTCCGACATTGCGGTATCGGCATTGGCATCTGTGCTGCCCACGACGTTTTCATGCAGCAATCCCGCGTGCTACCGGCACGTCGCCACGTTCGGGGAGCTCATTCTGCATTCGAGGATCGACACGGTCACGCACGACATGATTGGCGACCTGGTGCCTGAGTGCGTGATGGGGTTCTTGAAGGACGCCGCCGTCTGGTCCCGGCGAGACACCGTTCTGACCAACCGGGATGTGCGGCACCTTGACCGTCTGCGCTTGCCAATTCACTTCATCTCGGGGAGTGAGAATCGTATGTTCGTGCCGCTGAGTACGGAACGTACTTATCGACTCCTTTGCGACGCAAACGGACGCGATTACTACAAACGCACTGTATATCCGGGATTCGGACACCTCGATTGCTATTTTGGGAAAGGCGCTGCAGAAGCAATATGGCCGGATCTACTATCGAGCCTCGATCCTCCTGCGAAAGCAGCACCGGCCGTGACTGAGCCCTCCAAGAATGCTGTGGCATGAATAGCGGGCCCGGGAACCATGTTGAACCGGGATCCATCGACTTGTGGTCAGGACCTCGCTATACTCCGTTACGCTCAGACGACGGTTCGCGCGCCATCGCTCAGCCAGAATAGCGGAGGAAGTATGAGTAGACGTGTCCGATTGGTTACGTTCTTTGTCCTCGTGGCGGCGAGCGCGTGGCTCGGCGCGCAGGAACAACCGGCCGCCAAGCCCACCACCCAGGAGTTTTGGGTCCAGAGAACCCCGGGCGGTGAGAAGTTGTTGGCCCCCAACAAGAACCATCACAAGATTTCGGACGTGAAAGCCAAACACAAGGGCCAGGCGAATTGGAGAGAAACGGCCGTCAAGGACGGTGAGGCCATTGCCGAATATGTGTCCGTGGCTCCAGGTAGTAAGCTGAGCCCGCGCCTGCATCCTGCCGTTCCGACGCTGTTCGTGGTCTTCGAGGGCGAAATGCGCTGGCAGATCGAGAACCAGGAACAGTTCACCGCCAAGCGCGGCTCGATGGTCCACGTCCCGGCATGGACTATCTTCTCGTATGAGAGCGTCGGCTCCGCGCCGGCTGTCTTCATCGAGGTGAACGTCGCCCACTACGAGCCCGTGTTTCCCGCGACCAGTCCCGCGCCTGCCGCGCTGCCGGGAAGGGTGGTCACCAAAATGCATTTCAACCAGCGCACGCCGACCCCGTATGTGGCGCCAAACAGGCCGCACTTCAATCTGCACGACTCGGTCGCGGCTGGCCGCGGAGGCGGCGTCTTTATCAACACGCCTCACATGTATGCCAATGCCAATTTTGGATTCGCCGATCCCAATGACCCGGCGAATCCGAATCGCGGCCGGGGAAGGGGAGGCCGAGGCCGCGGCGCAGGGACGCCGGTCGCGACGATTAACCCGGCTGCTCCGGGCGGTCACCTCCATCCCGACAACGTCGAGTGGTGGATTGTCCTGACCGGACAGATCGAGGCCAAGATGGAGGCCGGGCACTTCATCGCGAGCGAGGGTGACATTCTCTACGCTCCCCCTCAAATGCTTCACGCGATGGCCAACTACGGCCCGGGAGGCTCCTGCCGCATCGCGATCGGCTGGTACAACCCGGAGCACTTCGACCCTGTCGCTCCGTAGCATTCGCTCTTGGGACGTGCGGCGGCGAGGCAGCAGTGCCCCCCGCCGCCGCATGCAGTTTCGCTTGACCGCCCTCGACAGACTGAGAGAGGTAATCCGAGCGACGGTTCTCCAACGCAGCTATGGATTCGCGCCGGTCAAGGCGCGCCTGTGGCAGTTCCGACCGTCGTTCGCGTGAGCCGAAGTTGTGCGAAGCTGATGCTCTTCCGAACGTCCGGATCCGACTCGCCGCTCGCACCCTTCAGGGCCGCGACAGCCTCCGAGCCACCGATGAAGCCGAGTGCTGTCGCGATCTGCCCCCGCACGAAGGGGTTGGGGTCGCTGAGGTGCGCCGCGACAGCCGCGACGTGCGGCTGGCCAAGCTCCACAAGGTACGCCAGTGCGTCGTCACTCCTATCGTGGTCGGTTAGAGCGTCCAGCACAAGGTTGACGCCATCGCGACCCGCCGATGCAAGTGCGAAAGCCATCGCGGTAAGTACACGCGTGTCTTTCTCCGAGACCAAGGCCGCCTCGATGCGCGGCGCCGCAGCGGCGGCGCCACCCGAGCGCGCCAGGCCTTCGTACGCCGCCCTTCGGTGGGCCGGATACCCGGACGTGGTCTGCGATTCGAACAGTGGAATCCTCGAGGGATGACCGATTGCCGCGAGTGCGCTGATCGCGGAGCGGCCCGCCACCCCGCGTACGTAGAACGTGAACTGGTCAGTCAGTGCCACCACTGCCCGCTCGCACCGGAGATCGCCAAGCGCACGCATCGACGCGAGCCTGACGTCGAGATCTTCGTCGTTGACCCGACCGATGAGCGGCACGCCGGCGTCCTGCACCCGCAGGCGACCGAGCGCTCGGGCCGCCGCGATTCTCACCGACGGCTCACGGTCGCTTAGTGACGCCACGATTTCGAACGCGACGGCATCGGTGACCGGCGGAGTCAGGACGATCGCCACAGCGTACGCCGCGTCGCGCCGGATCGATGGTTGCTCGTCCGCAAGCGCCTTGACGAGTGCGGTCGACAGTTCAGGGGGGACCGACCATGGCTGGTTATGAAACCGCGCGGCCTCGAAGGCCGCAGCCGCGCTGTCGATCGAGCGATCCGCTCGTGGCTGTACGTAGACACCGATCACGCCAGCGACGGCGCCTTCGCGGATGTCGGCCTCGGCATCGCCGAGAAGGCTGGCGAGCAGCGGCAGCGTTTCGGGCCCACCGCGCTCGCGCAGTCCTCGCAAAGCCTGTCGTCGAACCTGCGCTGACGGACTGACGACATCCTGTGCGACCTGCGGCAGCGGCGGGAGCGTGGACGCTTGTTCCGGCGACTTGGGCGCCGCCCATCCGGGAGCACTCAAGGCGAGCGCGACGAGTGATGCCGCCACGCGGCCATACAAATGCAGTCGCAGTCTCGTCATTCGAGGTCGAACGATGAACACGCGATGGCCTTTGTGTGTCTGCATCAGAACCGCGCTTTCGCGAAGACGCTGATCGGAAGCGACCAGCGGCTGCCCGTGTCGTTGACCTCCTGGAGCTTCGGATCCGCAAAGAGCGGTTCGGCGCCAGGTTTGCCTTGGTACCGAAGCCCGAGCTCCACCCCCAACGCGATCGTGTCGGAAAAATCGTAGCTGACACCGGTATCGCCGCCGAAGATCAACAGCGACGATCCCTTGAAGTACGGCTGGTCGGCCAAAGTCAGTCCCACCTCGACGACTCTGAAAGTGGCGTCGGTCGCCTTAAGAAAGCGCAGGCCGGCTGCCCCGGACACGTAGGTGCGAATCGGACCCTCGGGCCGCAGGTAATAGCGGAGGCCGCCTTCGAAATCGAACGCGTCGGCATTGGACAATCGAGCCAGGAGGGGATAGCCGGAGACCGATCCCACGACACGCTCGGTGCCGTTGTACTTGCCGTAAGCAAACGTCGCGAAGACTTCCTTGTTGTAGTCGAGTCCCAGGCTGCCGGTGAACCGGACCCTCAACGCGTCGCTGAAGTGGTTGCTGAGGGCCTGTTCGACCAGGACCGACGGCTTGCCGTCGATGGTCCCGGATGCCTCATTGATCGCGTTGCCGGCCAGACTAATGCCCGTACCCACGGAGAGTGTGGCCGAGCGTGTCCCCTCGACGCCCTGTGCGTGCGCGGCACCAACCGGGGCTACGACGAATAGGAGAGTGGCGGCGAGCAGTCGATTCAAAGTCAAGGGCGCTCCATGGCTGGACGGGCGGTCGATTGCAGGCGACCGGTGATTCGCGATTCGATGTTTCGCCACATTATATAGCGATTCAGCCAGTCTTGACTACCACCCGCAGTGCCATGCCGCAAGACCAACGGCGTCGTTCACTTGGGCAAACCGCGCAAGCCAGGAATGGGAGGCCTGGAAATCGTTCGGACGGAATCTCAATGATGGGTCAGGCCCGCAGCAGCCTGCGATGGGTTCGGGCAGCGGCATGTCTTCGTTTGTTGGCGTGCTATCTGAGGCGTGATCCTCGGAGGTACGCGCAGGCCTCCTCGCTACCCCCGTCGCAGGCGCGCTGATACAGGGCGGCCGCGCGCACGTCGTCCTTCGCAACCCCGCGCCCGGTGGCATACATGCCACCGAGGAATGTGCACCCCCGGGAATCGCCGTAGTCGCAGCTGAGCTGAAAAAGCGTAGCGGCGCGCGCTTCGTCCTTCACGACCCCGCGTCCGTTCGCATACAGGAGTCCGAGGTTCAGGCAACCGACAGCGCTGCGACTATCGCAAGCCTGGCGATGGAGCGCGGCACCGCGCGCCTCGTCTTTGGGCACTCCGCGCCCAGTCGTGTAATAGGTTCCGAGGGCCGAGCAACCACGTTCATCACCGCCACCGCAGGCACGTTGATAGAGCGCGATGGCGCGCGCTTCGTCTTTGGCAATTCCGCCGCGCCCGTTGGCATAGAGGTACCCGAGGCTCGTGCAGCCCGGGGCGCTGCCCCCATCGCACGCGCTCACGCAACTGCTGGCGTCTCCGGTTTGACACAGCTTCACGTATTCGGCCAACTTGGCGCCTGGATCCTCCGAAATGCCGCCGGCCGCTGTCTCTTTCTTCATCCGACCGGCTGGTGCAGCAGCCGAGTTATCAGAACGCCCGGCATTCGCTCGCTGCGGTGGTGGCCGCGTTTCAGGTACTTCAGGTGAGCCCACTGGCAGGCTGGCGGAGGGAGGATTCATTGGCTGCGGCGACGTCTCTGATTGTCGCCTATTGGATTCTGTGGCGGAGCTGGCGGTTCCAGCTTGCGCTCCCGGCGGCTGCTCATTCCGCGGGGCCTGACTGGCCTTGAAAAGCAGGATCGCAGTAGCACTCGCGAGCGCGAAAATTACACCGATCGCAAGTGTGTTTCGCCTCCGCCCGCCCGCTGGTACCACGTCGGAGGCTGGAGTACGAGCGGCCGGATCTCTGGTGACTGTTGTGGCTGATCGATCGACCTCACTCGAGCGATCCCGTGCTGGTTCCACGCGTTTGATGCGGTTAATGAGTGTGCCTGCGTCGAACTCCCACCTGGTATCGCTCAACTCGAGCGCTTGACGTCTGGAGAGCAGCCGAATCCCCTCTGGCAGATCCTGCGCCCGCGGCATCGTTGCTCGTTCCACCAGCAAAGGGATTGTCGGAATTCGACGCTCGAGAGCAGTCTGAATCTCCAGCCGGACGAAATCCTCCTCGTCATCGATGCGGCGCTTGCCAACTTCATTTGAAGCCGTCAGCCAGCGGGGACCGATGACGATGAGCAGGAGATCGCATCCTTGCAACCGTTCTCCAATCGCGTCGACAAAATCGTCACCAGGTTGCAGAGTGTCGACGTCGATGAACACGTTATCGAGGCCGAACTCATGCCGAAGGCGGTCGGCCAATCGCCCGGCATAGCCCGGTGTGTCTTCCCGGCGGTAGCTGATGAATATCTTCGACAGTGGACGCGTCTCCATCGCGTCTGAGGATACCTCCACTCCGGGGAAATCAGGACCTCGAGTTTCTCAACATCCGGGACTGCTCATTTCTTCTTGAACGCTTCTTGACCTGCTGCCTGATGCTCTTGTAGTTCTTGTTGACGAACTTCTTTCCTCCTTGGTCAGGATTCGGAACGGCACGCGGTTCACCGGCACGGCGCGTGGCCAGAACAGCCGCCTGCCTGTCAGCGGACGACCACAGGGCTCGTTCATTCGGTGATTCTGCCCGCCTCGACTGCTTCGGGGGAACTCAGGTCCCTGACGACACTGTGGGTTGATGCCTTGCTCGAGCACGAGCATCCCACTGATTCCTCGGCGTGGTTAGAACGCCGCGCACAAAGTTGCGCTCAAGATGAATGAAACTTCCGCGCCATCGATGTCGCCCCACTGCAACGCAAGCAGTTCGCCTGCGCGCATCCCTGTGCGATGTCCGCACAACAACCATGGGTGCCACTCAGGGAAGTGCTTGCCAGCCACATTGAGGACGTGGGCGACTTCCTCTCGCGTAAAGTCATACACTTGGGCGACCCAGAAGCCTTGTTCAACACGAAGCGCGCTCTGGTGAGCGAGAGGCAACCGAACTTTGACACAGCGCCGTGAAATCTACCGCCGCACAGAGGATGGTAGTGACCTAGACCGGTGGCGGTGGGTCCGTTCACTGAGAGCTCCCATGCGTTCGACTCTTCGTGTCTTGACGGTTTTCGGTGCCCTCGCCGTTGCTTGCGTGGTTGCGGGTCACGTAGATGTGGCCGAGATGGGTGGCGGCTTCAAAGGCGATGAGGCCACCTACATCGGTCTCGCGGCGAGTGCCGGCTTCGACCGCGATCTCACCTACGGCCCTCAAGACTATCAACGATTTCGCAAGTGGTATGGAGGCGGACCGCAAGGCATTTTTCTGAAGCGTGGCATGGATGGTCAGCTGTACTACGGAAAGGCCTTCCTGTATGGGGTGCTGGCCGCGCCGTTCGCGTTAGCCGGCGGGCCAGGCGGTCTGCTGGTCTTCAACTTCACCTGTTTCGCACTTCTCCTGAGCGCCGGGTATCTCTGGCTACGGCCAGGATCCCGGCACACGGCCGCGCTCGCATTCACTCTCGCTTTCCTGGCTGCGTCGATTGCGCCCCTGTACGCGTTCTGGCTCACGTCGGATGCGCTCAATTTCGCGCTGGTGTTCATCGCATTCGCGTGCGCGGTCGCGCCGCCCGGCGAGCCGCTTCGACCGCTGCAATGGCGGGCGCTCGGCTTCGTCCTGCTCGCCGCCTCAGTCTTCTCCAAGCCGCTGAACCTCCCTCTTGCCTTGCCGCTAGCGATGGCCGCTGGCAAAGGTGGCCTAGTGCCGACAGCGCGAGCGCTTGCCGCCATTGGCGCTGCCGTCGTCGTCTTTTTCGCCATCAACGCCGGGATCACGGGAGAGTTGAACTACCAAGGTGGCGACCGCAAGACCTTCTACGGCACGTTCCCCTACGACGAGGGCGGGACGACATTCGACAGCGCAGGCATCAGCCTGGCAACCGACTCGCTCACACCCGCTGGAGCGCGAAGGTCGAGCCGCATCGCTTGTGGCAAACATCCAGTATTTCGTCCTGGGCCGCCATTTTGGTCTGCTCCCATTTGGCTGGCCCTGGCTCGTCGTGGTCGGTTGGTGGACCGTTGGCGATCGCCGAAAGATGCGGTGGCAGTGGGCGCTCCTGGCCGCAACCGCCGCGGTGGGGCTCGGAACGATCGTGTGGATGCCGTATACGTGGTCGGGCGGTGGCGGACCCGTAGGGAACCGGTACTTCCTGAGCGTCGCGGCCGCGTTATTTTTCCTGGCCCCGCGGGTGCAGTCATTCGTTCCGGCTGCAGTCGCAGCGCTGGGCCTGGTGTTTGTGTGGCCGTCACTCTCCAGCCCATTTACGGTCGTCAAGCAGCCGTGGCGGGCCACGCGGGCGGCAATCTTCGAGGCGCTTCCGCTCGAGCTGACGGGTGCATCGGACTTTCCGGTCATCCTCGATCGGCAGCGAAGCCGCATTCCGCAAGGACGCGCGCCCACGCTGTTTGTTGCGCTGCTCGACGACCGAAGCGGGATGGGTCAGCGTGGCTGGATTGCTGTGCGGCCGGGCGCGACGTCGAGCCTGCTGGTGCGGTCGCCGCAACCGCTGGAAGGAGTGACCGTCGGCGTGAAATCGTTCTCGGCGTGCGAGGTTGGATTGGCGTCCAGCAAGGCCAACCAACGCGTTTCGCTCGGACACGGCGATCGACGGGATCTCGAGATGCAGCCCTCGCAGGTCTTTTCGCGGGATAGTTTCGTCTTCGTTCTGAACGTCGATTCGAGGGGTTGTGCGGATCCCATTGAAGTCGCCATGCAGGCGCACGCCCGAAGGCGGTAAGGCACGACCGCATTCGATTCTGGTCTCCCCTGCAAATATCTCGCTCGGCGGTTCAGTCGACAACTGACGCGAGAGAAGCAACCACCGGATCGATCCGCGCCGCGCGCCATGCCGGGCCCGCCGCCGAAACGGCCGCAGTGAGAGCTACGACGAGCGCCAATGCGAATGTGCAGGGATCCAGCGGGTGCACGCCGAACAGCATCGTGGGGTCATTTCTTCTTGAACGCGTCTTCGACCTGCTTCTCGATGCTCCTGTAGTTCTTGTTGAGGAACTTCTCTTCCTCCTTGGTCAGGATTCGGAACGGCACGCGCACGACACTCTTCGGGAACTTCACGTTGAGCCAATGCTGGCCGTAAGTGATGCCGCCAGGTACGTGGAAATAGATCCGACCGAGGCAGGCGCGGTTGTCGCTTATCTCGACCTCGTCCCACGCCGTTGCCCGAGAGTCCAGATCGGCGAAGAAGCCGATGCGGCACGCCTGGTGCGCGTTCGGCGGAAAGTAATTAATCGAGTCGCGCTGGACGTTCGCCCGGGCCTGCAGCGCGCTGGTGTTTGCCGCGCGGTGCTCGGTGACCGACGGCAGGGGAAGCGTCTTGCCGTCAGGAGTTTCAAGGGACAGCGCGTCGCGGGTCAACTTGAAGTCCGGCACCCGCTCGCGCACCGTGACGCCGATGTCGAGGAGTACCCACTGCTCGCCGATCGACCGCTGGACGGGCTCGTATCCGAGGATGACGTACCCCTCGTTGTTGTACGCGGCTCTGACGAACGTCCCCTCGATGGTCATGATTTCCGGCACACCTGGTTTGGGCAGCTCCACGGTTGGCTTCTGCTGGGCCTGAGCATCGATTGGAGCAACCGGAGCCCACACCAACAGCATTCCGGCGACGACGAGTGACAGTTCGCTCTTCATTGGACCTCCTTAAGGTCATACAACTTTATCCTCATCTGGTGCGAGCCGACAACCGGGCCGCGGCTGCACAGCCGGCAGCTTGCCGTTGCGAGGCCATTGTGCGGTAATCCGCGGAGCCTGCGCCACCAATTTCTGGGGGCCAGGGCGCGGCTCGCCGTGAGGCCCGGCGTCAACGGGTCGTGATTTCCAGCGCGACGGTAGCAGCGTAAAAAGGCCCTCGAAGGCTCGAATTCTAGCGCTGATTCGTGGTTCAATGCGGAGGCGTGGCCAAAACCAGCTTCAAGTCCATCGACGATTATATCGCCTCGCGGCCCGAGGCCGTGCAACGCGTGCTGAAACGCGTACCGAGTACCATACGGAGGGCCGTGCCTGGAGCCAACGAAACGATCTCGTACCAGATTCCTGCGTATAAATTGCACGGTCGCCCCGTCGTTTATTTCGCCGGGTGGAGCCGGCACTATTCGCTGTACCCATCAAACGATCGACTCGTGGCGGCGTTCAAGGACCAACTCGCACCCTACGAGATCAGCAAGGGCACGATCCGTTTCCCGCTCTCAGAGCCGATCCCCGTGAAGTTGATCGAAAGCATCGCGAAGTTTCGCGCCAACGAGGCCGCCGGGCAAGAAGAGGCGAAGAAGACGGCGCCGAAAAAGCGCTGACGGAGGACAGCTGTGGCCGACAGAGATGCATTCGCAGAGCGGGGCCATTCGCTCGAAGAAGAATACTTCCGGCGAAAAGAGAAGGAAGTAATCGAAAAAATGCGCCGGAATGCCGAAGCCGAAGCGCAGCGGCGCCGCCTGGGCGAACAGGCCGGTGTCGCCGATCAGGACGTGCTTCGGGATCTCGAGGAGCTCGGTTTCACCTCGGACACCGTGCATCTTCTCCACCTGGTGCCGCTCATCCAGACAGCGTGGGCAGAAGGGAACATCTCTCCGAAGGAACGCGAGCTCATCCTGCGGGCCGCGAGGTCGCGGGGCATCGAGGCGGGATCGTCGGCGGATGGACAACTCATGCGCTGGCTGACCGATCGGCCCGCCGAGGAGCTGTTCGAAAAGACGCTGCGCATCATCCGCGCGATTCTTCAATCGCGGCCACCCGAAGAGCGCGAGGCCAGCGAGCGCGATCTGCTCTCGCTCTGCACGGCTATCGCCGCTGCCTCTGGCGGCATCGTCGGGTTCGGTGCGGTGTCCGAAGATGAACGCCGAATCCTGGCGCACATCAGCGAGGAACTGGAAAGGAGCGGAAAGCAGTAATGGGCCGCCTCGTTCTTGGATTGATGGCGGCGTTTGTGCGTGATCTTCGCGATCCGCGTGCTGCTATTTCGTTTGCGGGGCAGATAAAGCCGACTGTTTTCTGAGCTCCAGCTTGTACTCCCTGCCGTCTTCGTCCTTGATGAAGACCGTTTTCTTTTCGACCGCGAATGTCACCGGCCGACCAATCAAGACGTTGATCCTCGGAGTGTCGACGGTCGCCTCTTGCCGGAGCTCGAGTCGCGCGGTTTCAGTGTCAATGACGTAGATTCGCAACTCTCGCGCAGCAGCCGTCCGGGGAAGGGGACTGTTCGGGTCGCGCGTCTGGGCGCTGAACAGAACTCGTGGCCGCTCGACTCTTGCTTCATACCACGTGCCCGTCTGCCATTCACGGTCGGCGGCATTCACCGCGTGCGTGAGCCGCAAGAACGGCGAGCACCACCAACGTCGCGATTCGATCGCATCTATCTCTTAGTATCGGTCAATCGTGGTGTATCGTCCAGCGTCGCCACGACCAGCGCGCCCCACTTCTGCTTGCGTAGCCCCCGTCCGGTCGTTCCGATGACCGCGGGACGTTCGCTCACGCAGCGCAGATTCACGCCATCCTCCGCGCAGTCGCGCAAAGTCTTCATCGAGCATCAGCACGTAGCCGCCGTGCGATTTGCGAAGGAAGTCGCGCACATCCTCAGGATGCTGGAGACGGGACACCGGCCGTTCGAGATAGTACCGCAGGCTGAACCGCCATCGTTCGAGTCGATAGAGGCCTATCGCTGCGTCCTCGGTCAACTGAGGCCTCAAATCCTCAGCCACGGCTGCCGTCGGGCGAGCCTGCTCGAGTATGGGCATGCCGACCGTCGTCACGCTGCCGTAGATCACCAGCAGGGTCACCAGTACGGTGCCAAACACTACGGGCGACACCGCCCGGCGTGTAAAGATCGTCGATCGACAACACCGCGCCGGCGGCGGCGAGACTGACTGGTACCAGCACCGCTACGCGAGGGACCGGCAGCCCGAGATTGAACAGGGAGACTCCTCCGACGATCGACATCGCCGACAAGCAGGATTCCGAGAAGGGCGATCGACCAGCGCGCTCCGACGTTGTCACGCGCGCTGGCAAGATCCGGTCTTTGCACGCTCACGCTCAACCACGCGCGCGCGGCGAGCAGGCAGCACGCCGGCGCTGCGGGGTAAAGGTATCGATCGACCTTGAATCGTGCCAGGCTGAAAAAGATGAAGACGACGGCGAACCAGACCCACAGCAGCGTTTCTTCAGCGGAGAGTCTCGACTTCATCCGCCAGCGCCTGATCGCGTCGACTGCGGCGCCCAGATCGACGATGCTCCAGGGAAAGAATCCTCCCAGAAAAGTCAGCACGTACAGCGTGTGGTTGTAACCGCGATTGGAAAACGACTCTGGCTGCGTGACGTAGTACAGGTTGCCCGCGAGCGCGTATTGATGGACGAAGTGCCAGCCCAGAGCGTAGTACATCCACACGAACCACGGCAGCGACAACGCGATCGCGAGCGCCGCTCCCGTCTTCCAGCGCAGCGACAGCAAGGCGGCGCGACACTCTCCGCCGCAGGCGAGGCCGGCGAGGAAGAACACTCCGGCGAGCACCAGACGCCACCGGACCCTTGGTCATCACCGCGAGGCTCAATAACACGTATGAAAGGTACTGAAGACCGGGACGGCTTCGAAGCGCAGCGACGATCGCCATCGCGATCGCGCCGAAGAGGAATGCCGTGAAGACCATATCGAAGACGCCGACATTGCCGAGCATGAACGTCAGCGGCATCGTCGCGAGCATCAGCCAGCCTCGATTGGCGACGCGCTCATCGAACAATTGCGCGCCCGTCCACCATGTGATCCAGAACAGCACGAGCGCCGCGACCGCGCTCGGCATCCGCATCGCCGCCTCGGTCTCACCGAGCACGGCGATCGAGGCGCCCTGCAGCCAGTGGAACAACACCGGCTTGTCGATATAGGGAAGGCCGTCCAGCAGCGGCATCATCCAGTTTCCCGACTGGAGCATCTCTCGTGTCAGTTGCGCGTAATGGGCTTCATCGGGATCCATGAGCGCGGTGCGAGCCAAGATCCCAGAACATGACGATCCAGCAGACGACGACCCACATGGCAAAGCGAAGCCAATCGCGTGAGGGAGCGAGAGGTGTTTTCAAGGAGGCCGTGAGTTATATCGCTACTGCCGACGTTGCGCAAGTAGAATAGGCCACCATGAAAATTTTCAAAACGGTCAATCGCGTGCCCGGCGGGCTGATGGTGGTTCCGCTGTTCATCGGCATGGTGCTCAACACGTTCTTTCCGGACCTGTTGAAGATCGGCGGGTTTACTCAGGCATTGACCGGAGTTGGATACCCGACAGTACTGGGGATGTATCTGTTCACGGTCGGCACGAAGATGACCTTTCGCGCGGCGCCACGGATGCTGATGCGCGGCTTCGGCATCCTCCTCGCCAAGGTCGGCACGGCGACGATTTTCGCCATCGCCGTCGCCCGGTACTTCGACGGCAGCGTTCTCGGCCTCAGCACGCTGGCCGTGATGGTGGCGATGAGCGATACCAATGGCGGCATGTTCCTCGCGCTTACGAGCGTCATGGGCGACAAGGAAGACTCCGGGACCTATGTCGTTCAGAGCATTGAAACCGGCCCGTTTCTGACGATGCTGATCTTTGTCGGCGCAGGTCTGGCCGTCATTCCGTGGCTGACGATGGTGTCGGTGATTGCGCCGATCGTGGCGGGCGCGATTCTGGGCAACCTGGACGACGACATCAAGCAGTTCTTCGGATCGCACGAGCCGATCATCATTCCGTTCATGGCGTTCACGCTCGGCCAGACCATCAATCTGAGGGCGGTCGTCACAGCCGGCGTCCCGGGTGTGGTGCTCGGCATCACCGTGGTTGTCGTGACCGGTTTCGTGTGCATCGTGGCCGACAAGCTGCTCGGCGGAACCGGCATTGCCGGCGCGGCCGCGTCGAGCACGGCCGGCAATTCCGCGGCCGTTCCGCAGGCCGTGGCGCTCGCCGACAAATCCTATATGCCGGTCGCAGAGGCCGCGACCGTGCAGGTCGCCGCCTCGGTCATCGTGACCGCCATTCTCACTCCGCTGCTCACGTCCTGGTGGTACAAACGGCTGATCAAACAGCGTCAAGCCGCGGTGGCCGCCGGAGCGCGCGATGTTCCGTCCAGGATTCCGCACGCTTCGCGGGAGGTCGATCTCGCGTAGTACGATCTGGCGGTGCACGATCTCGATCTGCTTTTGACGCTGGCCGGAGGTTTCACCGCCGCGCTCGTTCTTGGATATCTGACACACCGTCTGGGCCTGTCGCCCATCGTCGGTTATCTGGTGGCCGGCACGCTCGTAGGACCTCACACCCCGGGATTTGTCGCCAACGCCGAAATCGCAGAACAACTGGCGGAAGTCGGCGTCATCCTTCTCATGTTCGGCGTCGGTCTCCAGTTCCATATCGAAGAACTGCTGGCGGTTCGGCGTGTGGCGGTGCCGGGCGCGATTGGGCAGAGCGTTGTCGCGACCGCGCTCGGTGCGATCATCGCCCGATGGTTCGGATGGAGCTGGACGGCTGGAATCGTCTTCGGGATGGCGCTTTCGGTGGCGAGCACCGTCGTGCTCATCCGCGTGCTGGCAGACCATCGAGACCTTCATACACCGACCGGGCACATCGCGGTCGGTTGGCTCGTCGTCGAAGACATATTCACGGTGCTTGCGCTGGTTTTGTTGCCGGTGCTTTTCAGCGGGTCCGAGTCGAACGTGGTGACCGCCCTCACGATGACCGCGTTGAAGCTCGTCGTGCTCATCGGATTCACGATGTGGGTGGGTACTCGCGTCATTCCCTACCTGCTCGATCGCATCGCCGTAACCGGGTCGCGCGAGCTCTTTACTCTGGCGGTGCTCACCCTCGCGCTCGGCATCGCCGTTGGATCAGCAGTGACCTTTGACGTCTCCATGGCGCTCGGCGCCTTTCTCGCGGGATTGGTTGTCGGGCGATCCGACTACAGTCTGCGCGCTGCGTCGGACGCCCTTCCCATGCGTGACGCGTTTGCCGTCCTGTTTTTCGTCTCGGTCGGCATGCTGTTGGCGCCAGGCTATCTCTTCGAAACGCCCGGCCTCATGGTCGGCAACGCTGGCGGTCGTGATGATCGGGAAGCCGCTGGTCGCTCTGGCCATCGTGCGGCTGCTCGGGTATCCGTTCAAGGTGGCGCTCGCGATCGCCGTCGCACTCTCACAGATTGGCGAGTTCTCGTTCATCCTGTCGAATATCGGCGAGGATCTGGGGATTCTTCCGCCCGAAGCCAACAACACGCTCGTCGCAGTGTCAATCGTCTCGATCGTCCTGAATCCGATCGCCTACCGCACGATTCCAGATGTGGACCCATGGGCTGCGTCGCATCGCCGGCTTGTGGAAATTGCTGAACCCGCCGCTCCATGATACCCACGGAGCGCATGGCGATGTCAGACGCCCGGTCGATCCGAGCCGCCGCGCGATCGTCGTGGGCTACGGACCTACCGGTCGTACCGTCGTGCGACTGCTCAAAGACAACGGCGATCGAGCCGGTCGTGATCGAGCTGAACATCGAGACGGTCCGGCAAGCTGCGTGACGAAGACGTCGAAGCGATCTACGGCGACGCGACCAAACAGGACACGCTCGAGGCCGCCGGCGCGGAGAGCGCAAACACACTGATCCTGACTTCTGCCGGCATGGGCAACGCCGCCGACGTGATTCGAATAGCGAAGGAACTGAACCCGGGGATCCAGGTGCTGGCGCGTGCGGCGTATCTGCGCGATCTTCCGGAGTTGCAGAAAGCCGGCGCCGACAGGATTTTCACGGGCGAAGGCGAAGTCGCGCTCGGGCTCATCGAGACGATTCTTCAGCGGCTCGGCGCGACCGCTGAACAAATCGATCGCGAACGCGAGACGGGCTCATCGCGAACTGTTCGGAAAAGTCCCGCATGACGCAGAAGCTGGACTCGCAAATCGGCGATCTCTATCGCCTGCCGCTCGAGGAGTTCACCAGAGCGCGAAACACGCTGGCGAAACAGCTGTCTGGCAGTGAACGAAAGAAGATGGCGTCGCTCGTCAAACCCTCGCTTCCCATGTGGGTGATCAATCAGCTCTTCTGGCAGGACGCTCCGACCTACAAGGCCCTCATCGACGCTGCTGAAAAGCTGCGGGCCGCACATCGATCGGCGTTGAGCGGACGCAAGGCGGACGACACTGCGCAGCCGATCAACTGCATCGCACGACAATCGAAAAAGCGTTTGCGAAAGCGATTGGTCTCGCCGAAAAGCGCGGCGTGCGACCTTACCGATCAGGTCCGCGAAATCGGTTCGCCGCACGCTCGCCGCTCTGCCGGGCGAAGAGCCTGCCGGTCGGCTCACGCGCGTCCGCCGGAGCCCGCAGGGTTCAGTCTGCTCACCGGAGTGAAAGTTCGGCCGCAGCCTGCCGTGTCCAGAGCTGCGGAGTCACCAGAGCGGATCCAGAGCTCAGAAAACGGAAAATCAAGAGCGCGAGAGGAACGGGAAGCCGGCAGACGGGCGGAGGGTGAGAGGAAGGAAGCCGAGCGAAAAGCGCGACAGGAGCAGAACGCGCGAGAAAAGCGGGAACGGGAAATCAAGAAAGCCGAGCAGGCGCTCAGAGACGCTGAGCGCCGGCTGGCGAACTGAAGTGCGCCTAGCCGCAATTGCGCCTGACGACTTCACCGAAATTCGATCCAGACTCCCAGAAATCGTGTGTCCCGGGATCCGGCCTCGACCTCGGACGGGCGAAATCCGCTTTGTGAACTGAGTCGGACGAAGGCTCCTGGCCGATGGCCGGCGATCGGTAACGGCAATGTGCGCTCTTCTCGAGGACTGAAGGTCGAGCGCCTGTCGATTCGCCGTCTATTTCGATGAGAACCCGGTTTACCGCGGCAGCATTGCTGACGAACATCTGAAGCGGAGCTGCCACGGGTAGCGTGAGCGACGGCGATCTGCGTTCCGCGCCCGCCTCTCATCCAGAATCCCTGCTCTTCCGGATAAGTTGCACTGAGGTCGAAGAAAAATGCCAGCGCCGGACCGTACCGTTCGACCCGTCTGGCGATCTCGCGTCGTCAGACGGGACTCGTCCTTCCCATATGTCGTGTCGGATGCAGTGTCAGTCACGCCAGCCGGGGCGTGGTCGTCCCCCGTCAATCAACCAGCGAACCGACGCTGACAGGCAATTCCACGCTTGCCGCGCCCGTCGCGAAAATCCGACGCGAGATTCCACGTCTTGACCGGGCGCGCCAGCCGGCCGATGACCAGTCTCGCGACTACCGAGACTTTGGAGCCTCAGCTGGCTCAGGCGAAGCTTGATATGACCCGCCGGGGACGACCGCCGGCGCGAGCAGCAGAGTCCCGGGCGGCGACGGTCCGTGGCGCGTCGGTGTCACGACGCCGATACTCGGGAGCGCGGCTTCCGGCAGTATTGAGCGCGAGCGGCTGCAGCGTCACGCCAAGAGGACGCCGCGCCGTGTCGTAATCCGCCGAGCAGACTCAGCTGGCTCTTCTCGGGATTGGCCGCGGCGACACCATCGAGCGCGCCACACAGCGCTCAAGCGCACATGATCGCCATTCGCCATCGCAACCGGAGTAGCCAGCGCGAAAGCCGCACGCGTGCCGCCCTTTCGTTCGAGCACACGCAGCGACAAGCACAGCAGCGGGGATGAACGGCGATCCAGATCCGCGGCGCGCAACACGGCTCCGCCAGAGGTCTGCCGGAAGAAACTGGGCATTCCGAGTGAAACATCGACCAGGGGATTGATCCACTCAGCGGCCCGGCCGTATCCATCATGAACGTTGTAGGCCAGCACACCTCCATCGACCGAGACCAGCACGGCCGTCGTGGTCACGCTCATCAGCAGGGCAGCGATGGCAGCAGACCGCGTTGCCCGATGCCGCGTGGAGGACCACACCAAGCCGCCTGGAAGAGCCATAAGCGGGAGAACCGGCGCGAGGAATCGTGCCGGCGCGCTCGAACCGGCCCACCACATATGGAATGCCGATACAGCGAGATGGTAGGCGAGCCACACGGCGGCCAGTTCTACCGCAAGGCGCGGTCGCTGGCGCGCCAGAACGAATCAAGCCGGCAAAACAAAATCCGTACACCGGCGCATTGGGGAGAACGCCGAACTGTTGATCGAACAAGCAGCGCCGGCAAATCCGTTGAGAATGTTCTTGACGCTCGTCTGCGTTCCCACACCGTAAGGAACGGACGGATCGAAGCGGCCGTAGACGATGCGAAAGAACGCGAACCAGGCAATGGCGCACACAACAGGCACCGAGAGGAAAGCAGCAATCCGCGCACGAGCCCTCGGACGATCCCATCAGACGGAGAAGCAGTATCAGACCGAGAACGATCGAAATAATCGCAAACCGCGTGTGCAGCCACGGCATAAACCGAGCGCCGCTCCGATCATCATCCATCTGGTACGTGCTGACGCGCTCCTCGACCAGAGGAAGGGCCGCAAACAAAACGAGGGTGCCGCCGACACCGTCCGGATAAACGGCAAATGCCTGGAAGAAGAACGGGCACGCTCAGCGCTCCCGCTGCCCAGGCGAACCATGCTGCTGCCACGCTGCCCGTCAGAGGCATACGACGCCCGCCACAGCACCACGCGCTGCCGGCCGCTGCGATCAATGCGAGGAACGCGACGACGCCCGGATAGCCCAGCAGCGCGAACGCGGGCAGCGACGAGTGCTGGCAGTCCTGGAGCGTGAATCGAGTACCTCTCTCCATTGATGCCGGCCCTTCCAAAGTGCGGACGCAGCGGCCCGCCGGAAAATACTCGCGGTACTGGTTCTCGGCGTAGTTGTTCTCGACGCGGATATCGCCGTCACGCAGCAGGCTCTGCGTGATGACGAGATAGTGAGGTTCGTCACCGCCCGGCAGAATCGCGAAGAGCCACCATCCGGCAGCGAGATAGGCAGTCAAAGGCGATCGCGCCGGCAAAAAGGGGTCGGGTGCATTTTTCGAAAGCGCGGGTGACCAATGAACCCGACCCCTCTTTGCGAACACCATCGACGACGACGATCGTGAGCCACACGACGTAGACAACCGGGCCCGTCCACAGCAGAAACGCTGCAGGCACTGGTCCTGGAATCCACGGCAACAGATCAGGATCAGCGAGAAGAATAACGGGAGCGCCGTCTCCTCGAGAGTCGAAGCCCCACGCGGCGATGACGAACGCCACGATCATCGCCGGCGCCATCCAGAGCGGCGGAAGGAACCCAAAACGTGAGGAGGTGTCGGCGGTTGCGACCGCCAGCGATCCGAGAGAGATCCACGCGGCCAAGCCTGCCGTTGCGGCAGCGATGAGTGGCAATCGAAGTCGATCAAGCGCGTTGCAAATTGCGGGCCATGCTACCATACGGCTCAGGACGCTCTGCCGCACTTACATGTTGAATCATCGACTTCATCAACGGCCTCGAGCGCATCGTCGGATCGACGCGGAATTCTGCGCGATGCCAACGAGCTTCTCACCTACGAATCCGACGGGCTCGCTCGGCTGAAAGCGAAGCCGGGATGCGTCGTGCTGCCCGACACGCGCCGAAGAGGTTCAGCAGATCGTCCGTCTGTGCCACTCGCACAAGATTCCGTTTGTCGCGCGCGGCCACGGCACGGGATTGTCGGGCGGCGCGCTGCCGCGGCCGGATGGCGTGCTGATCGGACTGTCGCGCCTGAACCGCATCATCGATGTGGATATTCCCAATCAGCGCATCACCGTCGAGCCCGGGGTCATCAACCTCGACGTGACCCGGCGCGTTGCGCCTCACGGCTACTACTACGCACCCGATCCGTCGAGCCAGTTGATCTGCTCGATTGGCGGCAACGTCGCGGAAAACTCCGGCGGCGCGCATTGCCTGAAGTACGGATTCACGGTGCACCACGTGCTCGGCGTCGAGGCGGTGCTGCCCGACGGCGAGATGGTGCACCTGGGCGGGTCGGCGCTGGACGCGCCCGGAATCGATCTCCTCGGCGCGCTGGTCGGATCGGAAGGCACGCTCGCGGTCGTCACGAAAATCACATTGCGCATTCTCCGCGCTGCCGAGGCCGTCAAGACGATCCTGGCGGCATTCGAATCGACCGAGGCAGCGGGCACCGCGGTGTCGGAGATCATCGGCGCCGGCATTATTCCGGCGGCCGTCGAGATGATGGACCGGCTGACGATCGAGGCCGCCGAAGCCGCTGTCCATCCGAATTTCCCGCGTGCCGAAGCGGTGCTGATTGTCGAGCTCGACGGCACGCAATCGGAGGTCGACGGGCTCTTCCAGCTGGTCGAAGCGATTTGCCGCCGGACGGGCGGCACCGAGATCCAGATTGCGCGCAACAACGACGAGCGCGCGCGCATCTGGAAGGGTCGCAAAGGCGGCGTTCGCGGCCATGGGACGCGTCTCGCCGAACTACTACGTGCAGGACGGCGTCATTCCGCGAACCAGGCTGGGAGAAGTGCTCGGAAGGATCCGCGCGCTCGAGCAACGATCGGGCCTGCGGATCGGCAACGTGTTTCACGCCGGCGACGGCAACCTGCACCCGCTCATCTGCTACGACGAGCAGATTCCCGGTCAGGGCGAGCTCGCCGAGAAGGTCGCTTCGGAAATCCTGATGTATTGCATCGAGGCCGGCGGATCGATCACCGGCGAGCACGGCGTCGGCGCCGATAAGTCGGCTTCGATGGCGAAGATGTTTTCGGAAGCGGACCTCGAGACGATGCAGTTGCTGCGGTGCGCGTTCGATCCGTCGAACATCTGCAATCCCGGAAAAGTGTTTCCGACGCCGCGATTGTGCGGTGAAGTCCCCGGCCCGTATCGACAGCATCCCTGCAGAGAAGGCCGGCCTCGCAGAGCGGATGTAACACTTTTCCCTTTTTCCCTTCTATAGCCCTCCCGGACCGCGGCCAGGGCTGAGCACGCCCGCAGGATCGAACTGCTGCTTCACGCTTCGCATCAACGGCAATCCGTCGCCAATCGGTCCCCAGACGTCGACCTGGCTTTTCAGCTCGGGCGACCCTTGCACGACCACCGCGCTGCCCCGGCCAGCCGGAAGCGCAGTCGCGGAGGCCTTCGATCACCCGTTTCTGCTAGCTGAAATCTCCCGACGACGCGCAGCAGAAACACGCCTAGTCCGGCACGCCCGGCGGCGGCGTAACCTCGCTTCGCCGGCGAGCGATTCGATCAGCCGTAGACGTATCGGCCAACTCTGTCGGCAGAACGCTCACCTTGACGAGCGCTCCGTGATTGATTCCGCCGAGACCTGCAGTGCTCCTTCCAGAGCGCAGTCTTCGTCCGACCCCGACACCACCCTGACGGGAAAGCCGCTGTCGCCGATCAGCTTCGCCGCCGTCGCGCCCTGCTGCTCGACTGATGCCTCGATCGATTCGAAGCGGACGAGCAGGCGCAGTGGATGCGTCGCAAACTCCAGCGCCGTCGGGGTCAGCTGGCTCGAGAGGATCCGGCCGGCGAGCGTTCCGAGCTCCGGCGGCTGAAGGGAGCTCGACGACGAGCGTGCGCGACGCCGAGGTCAGCGGATACAGCTTGAACGTCGCCGCCACGATGACTCCGAGGCTGCCGAATGAACCAGTCATCAGCCGTGGCAGGTCGTACCCGGCGACGTTCTTCACGACGATGCCGCCGCCCTTTGCGAGGCGTCCGTCGGCCCGGGCGAATTCCACGCCGATGATCAGATCGCGCGGGGCGCCGTAGCGATGCCGGCGCGGACCGCTGTCGTTGGTCGCAACCAGACCGCCGATGGTCGCGCGATCGGCGCCAGGCGGATCGAGCGGAATCCACTGGCGATGCTGGCCGAGCGTGCGATTGACGCTTCCCAGAGTGGCGCCCGCCTGAATCGTGGCGGTGAGATCGCCATGACGATGGGCAACGACGGCTGTTCAGCCGCGCGGTGGAAATCAGCACGTCGATCGAACGTGGGGCGGGACCCCAGCCGAGCTTCGTTCCAGCGCCGCGAACACAAACACACAATCTCTCCCGCGACGCCCATCCCATGATCGCGGCAACGGCCTCCGGGGTTACGGGCTCCACGACGACCTGCGGGACCACGCTTTCGATCGCGTCAGCGGTTCCGCCCTCGCGTACGGCATCCTGACCGACGACTGATGCCGCGCTTTCGTGAAGCACTGTGCTAGGCATTGCTCCAATCGACCGCCGCGAACTGAGCGTAACTGTTATGGGTCGAAATCGATCTTGTCCCCGAGCGTCGCGCGACTCTCGACGCAGTTCCCCATCTCGGCTTCGTGGTACTCGAACCCGTCCGGAAGCTGGATTCTGGCGCGGTGCTCCTCTCCCGTAACTGGATTCTTGATTGGTTCCGCCCGGAACTCGCCGAGCTCCGGCACGTGGAGACGTGCGACCCGCTTCTCTCTGTCGGCTTCGAATTGAATCGGCACGTAGATGGCATCCAGCTTCTCGGATACGACCGACGCCAAAATCTCGAAGATTGTGCCGCCTTCCTGTCCGCTGGTGATTTTCAGGAGGGCCTCGCGCTGGCCTGGCGTTGCCTTGTCATCGATGGCGAGCTGCATGATGCCCTGGCCCTCATGGACTGCGCCCGGCCACCAGAACGCCTGGGCGAATGTCACGCCGTCCAGCTTCGTGTTGCCGTAGTGCCCCTCCCGAATGCGTACCGCCACCAGTGCCTCGCAGCGCCCGTGGGTCGGAAGCGCGTTGAACTGACACGGGCATCCCCACGCACAGTTGCAGGTGGACACTTCGTCGGCGACGATTCTCCACGGAGTCTTTGTCATGTTCCAGGAATCAGTTTTGGCGACGTCCCTCATTGATGGAACGATCGATGACCTCGACCAGATGCATGGTGGGGAGCGACCGGTTGCTCTTCTCGAGTCCCGTCGCAATTTGCAGGAGACAGCCCGGATTGCTCGAAACCACGACCTGCGCGTCCGTCTTCAGGATGTTCTGCACCTTTCGATCGCGCAGCTCCGCGGCCGCCTCGGGCTGGAGCATGTTGTAGATGCCGGCGGATCCGCAGCAGATTTCCGATTCGGCGACCTCCTGAACTTCGACGCCCGGAATCTGCAGCAAGAGGCGTCTCGGTTGAACACGGACGCCCTGAGCGTGCTGGAGATGGCAGGCATCATGATACGCAACCCGCAGCGGCACCGGACCTCGCGGCGCCTGCGGTTCGAGCTCGTCGAGCACTTCGGAAATATCCCTGCACCTGGCGGCGAAGGCCGCTGCGCGCGCGGCGTACGCGGGATCGTTGCGCAGCAGATGGCCATATCGTTTCATCGCCGACCCGCAGCCGGCGGCGTTTACGACGATGGTCTCCACATCAGCGGCGTCGAACGCGTCGATCAGACTGCGAGCGGCGGCCATTGCGTCCAGTTCTTCGCCAGAGTGCTCGGCCAAAGCGCCGCAGCAACCCTGTGCTCGAGGAACGACGACCTCGCAGCCTTCGGCCGACAACACGCGCGCGGTTGCCTGGTTCACGTCCCCGAAGAAAACCCGCTGCACGCAGCCCAGAAGAAGGCCGACGCGCTTCCGGCGGGCCCCCTGCGCGGGAATCCGCTCGGGGAGATCGGTGTTCTTGAACGTGACCGGCGGCAGCAGACGTTCCATCGACTGCAGGCGCTCGGGCAGCAGTCGAAGCAGCCCGGACTGGTGGGCCAGACGGCGAATGCCAAGGCGCTGATACAAACCAAGCGGCCATGACAGCAGCCGAAGTCGTCGTGGATGGGGAAACGTCGCGAAAACCAGACTGCGAAAAGCGCGATCGCCGAGACTGCGCCTGGCGACCTGTTCGGCCTGCGGCCGGGCGCTCTCCAGCAGCGTGTCGTACTGCACGCCAGACGGACAGGCGGTGACGCAAGCCATGCAGCCAAGGCAGGTGTCGATGTGTTGAACGAAGGCCGCGGCGTTGGTTTCGCGGCCATCGCGCCGCATCTTCATCAGGTGGATCCGTCCTCGCGGCGAATCCGTTTCCAGACCCCACAGGAGGTAGGTCGGACAGGTCGGCAGGCAGAACCCGCAGTGTACACAGTCATCGAGCGGATCGCGCGCACGCGCTTGAGAATTCGCCGAGCTCACTCCGAGGAATTATATGCTACGAAGCCATTGAAGATTAGTGGATTGAGGGAGCGTCGGATTGTTGTTGGAATGAAGACTGAGAGACTGAATCGATCAATCTGACAATCTATCTCCAATTGCGTTATTGGATCAAGCTCACATTCAGACCCGTCGTCTCTCCTGACCGTACGTCGACGTATCCGTCGAATGACTCAAAGCCGTGCTTCTCGACGCGAACCCGATGCGATCCCGCCGGAAGGTAAATGACCAGGCGATCCTGACCTTGAGGTCCACGCCACAACTCGTCGTCGATGTACACGCTCGCGTCGGCGGGTTGGACGCGTAGCGTCAGCATGCCGTCTTTCTGAGTCGTGGGCGATGGAATGTGACCCGGCGGCAGAGGCATTGGCGGCGGTACACGCGGAACGGGTTGGGGCTCGCCTGCTTCGCCTGGCGCCAGCGGCACCATCGTGTGCTTGACCGTGTGGGTGGACCGGGGGTGGAAGTAGAGACTCTGCCGCAGAGTCTGGTATCCCTGCAGGTAGACGACAATTTCGTGATGCCCGGGCACGAGCTCCAGCCGTTGAAACGCGCCGTCGAAATCGTCAACGATTCCGGCGGCGTACCCGTCGACGTAGACGAGCGCCTGACGTTGTGGAATCTGGAGACGCACGCTGCTGAAATGGTCGCCGACGTAGACGCCGGTGAACGGTGGAAAGCCGAACACCGGATACGGATATGGATACCACTGACCAAAGCCCAGATAATAGGGGCGGTAGCCCCCATGACCATGATGACCCCCTTGCGCGTGGGCTGGGACAGAAGAGAACGCCGTGATTAACAGTATGGCAAGGGAATACGTGGCAACTGATCTGTGACCCACGGGTGGGAGCCTCCGATCCGCGCTCGCGGCCTTCGTGCCGCTCGGTCGGATAATACTGCAGACGCTGCAACGCCCCACAGCAACGGTTGTGCCATGGTCGGGTCCGAAGTATCTGGTGAAGATCTGGTGGCTGACGGTCGCGACACGTCGCCGTGGCACGACACCTTGTCTGAAAGCGAGGACACTTGAATCCGATCATCGCGGCCGTGCTGATCTTCGTCAGCGCCGAGTGTCCGGTATCCAATCGTTACGCGCCTGAGATTCAGCGGCTCTATCGGGACTTCGCCCCGAAAGGCGTTCGATTCACTCTCGTGTATCCAAATCCCAGCGACGACATGGCCGTCATTGAGAAGCATCTTTCGGACTACAACCTGCCTCCCATCGCCAAACGCGATCCGGAGCATCGGTTGGTGAAAAGCGCACAGGCAACGGTCACGCCGGAAGCGGTCGTATTCGACAACACGCAACGCGTGGTCTATCAGGGTCGTATCGACGATCGGTTTGTCGAGCTCGGCCGGGAGCGACCGGCTGCGACCCGACAGGATCTTCGAGACGCGTTGAACGCCCTGTTGGCTGGCAAGCGCGTGGAAACGGCGAGAACTCAGGCCGTGGGATGTTTTATCGCGGATATGGGTAAGTGATCGGCCATCGTCGATCGGTCCATCGTCGATCGTCCATCGTCCATCGTCCATCGTCAGCTGCGCGCCGAGGTAATGCGCGCGAGATCTTCATCCGAGCAGTTCACCTTCACTTCGGTGAGCTCCGCGCCTTTGGACGTCAATCTCAACGAGCAACGACCGACAAATCGCTCGTTTGAATCCCGCAAGTTCCCTTCAATGCGGCACTCCGCGACAAGGACGCCGCCATCGGCGTCCGACAATGACTCTACTCTGATAATCGGATGCTGAAGTGCGTATTGAAGCGCTCTGGCTGCAGTGCGATATCCGCCCACGCCACGCGCGAGCAACCGGATCAGAGGATCATCAGACGATCCGCCCAGAATCGCCTCGTACGAACGTTCGTTGAGAATGAACGTGGTTTGCGGGGTGAAGACGTTGTCGGGGACATCGAGGCTGCCTCGGTTGAAAGCAGCCACCAGCGTGTCTATCGATTGCTCAATCCCCACCTAATCCCGAATCCCCAATCCCTAATCCCTAGGAAGGCTTTTTCACTTCAACAGCCGACGCTTCTTCAATGACCTGCACGATCGCAGAGTGGTCGAGATCGCCTTTCCCGTTGTTCATCAGACCGATCAGCATGTTCTGCACGGCGCTCGTGAGCGGAAGGGACACTTTCAACGACTCGGCGGCGAGCAGCGCATTGCGCAGGTCTTTCTGATGGAGGCGAATGCGGAAGCCCGGCTTGAAGTTCCGGGAGTACACCATGGGCGCCTTGACATTGAGGACGGTGCTCCCGGCTAGACCCGCCTTGACCGCGTTGAACACCACTTCCGGGTCGAGGCCAGCTTTGGTCGCCAACGCCAACGCTTCGCTCATCGCCGCGATGTTGACCGCCACCATGATCTGATTGGCGAGCTTCGTCACGTTTCCGGCGCCGACTTTCCCCGTCAGCGTGACCGTCGATCCCATCGTCTTCAGGATCGGCTCCATCTGGTCGAAGACCTCCTTCTTGCCGCCGACCATGATCGCCAGGGTGCCATCGATCGCTTTTGGCTCTCCGCCGCTGACAGGTGCGTCGAGAAACTCAATGCCCTTGGCTTCGAGCGCGGCGCCGACTTTCTGCGCCACCATCGGACTGATCGAGCTCATGTCGACGACAATGGAGCCTTTCTTGACGCCTTCGATGACCCCGTTCGGGCCGAGCACGGCCTGCTCCACCTCCGGGACCGTCGGGCACCATCGTAATGATGATGTCGCTCTTGCTCGCCACATCCTTCGGTGAAGATCCCTTCTCGGCGCCTGCCGCCGCCGCGTCTTCCATCCCCGCCGCGACGATGTCGTACACGGTCACCTTGTGACCCGCCTTCAGAAGATTTTTCACCATGGGCTTTCCCATGATGCCAAGACCGATGAACCCGATTTTGCTGGACACGATGCAGCTCCTTGAAAAAGAGCGCTATCGTAACGCAGAAGTCCCGTGTCAGCCCGATCTTTCCCCATCCAGCCAGCTGACGCGGAACCGAGAGAAGCTTACGAAGGCAGGTATGAATGCGTGCGGAGGCTCGACGTTCGGAGCGCTTTCGAGGACAATGCGCGCGCCAGCGGCGTGTCTGCGGGAAAGATCGGGACGCCTGAAAGTCACGCCCATCGCTAAAGCAAGCGACGTGCCGCCGGCTGCCCATCGTGCATGCAAAAAAGCCCTCGAAATCGCGGCGTTTTTCGTGGGAAGCGCCCGAAGGATTGCACTCATTCCGACAAAGCTGTGTGCACGTCGTGCGACGGGCACAACCCTGTCGCAATCGACCGAGCGCCGGGCGCCTGCACGGTGCGAACACGTCTTCGACAAAAATGTCAGGTGCCTGAGCGAAAGCAACAGATTCGGTGGTCAGCGGATGAAGCTGACGGCCAGATACACGAAATTGAAATTTGCTCCGGGGTTGGGCCTTACGCGGCCTCCGTTGGAGACATGCAGAAACGGTAGCCGACAAGCCACGCCCGCCGTTCGCTCTCCTCGATGCGCACGCCGAAGCCGGCCTGATCGATGAAGTTGTAGGTCGTCGTCCGGGCGGGCACCGGCACCGCGGTAAACAGCAGACCACCGGCGATCTCGCCGAAAATCCGCGCGCCACGGTGGCCAGCCGGTGGGAAATTCCATCGGATGAACAGCGGTGACACCGACCAGCCCTTCACCCCATCGGGCTGCCGGATGAAGATGAATGGCGAACCGTCGACAACGAGCTCGAGGTTGTGGCCGTTGGTAGCGCCGCTCATGACGCGGCCGACCTGGAACGACGCCATGGAGATCTGGTTGTCGGGGTTGGCGCGAAACAGCGGGACGGGAAGCGAAGTTCCACCGAGGATGCTGATTTCGACCGCTCCCCTCTCGAACGGCATCGGCGCGTCGGCTTCTGGACCGTTCTGGCCGGCGAGCCCGGGGGTGACCGCGAAGCAGAGAAGAATGAGAGCCAGAACCAGCCGACGGGTCAGCACGCGCGCGTAAAGGATAACAAGATATTGCCTTTCCTGTGAGGACACGGACTAGAATACGCGCGCATTCACTTGGAAGGAGCGCGCATGGCAAAGAAACGCCGCACGAAAGCGAAGATGAAGGCAAAATCACGCAAGGCCGGCAGCATGAAAGCATCCAAAAAAAAGGGCGGATCGCGTAAGACCGCCCGGCGTGCGGCCAAGCGCAGCGCGCGCCGCGCGTCTCCGCGGAAAGCGGCACGGCGTCCGGCTCCGCGTCGAGCGCCCGCCCCGCGGCCCGCGGCGGCACCTGCGGCGGAGAACGTGGAGCAGGCGCTTCCGTTGGACGACGTACAGCTCCCTTCGTAGGAAAGAGCTAAGAGCCAAGAGTTAAGAGACAGGAGCAAAGGGCCAAGGGTGGAGAGGCAAGCGCTATCGGCGTTTGTCTCTCGCTCTTGCTCTCAGCTCTTTGCTCTCAGCTCTTTGCTCTCAGCTCTTTGTGCGAAGAACCGGCGAGCCGTCCTCGTTGAACCTCGTTCCGAGCAAGAGGCGAAGCACTTCCGAGTAGCTGCGGATTCCCGCCTCGACGCGATTCGCTTTCAGAAATCGATCGTACACGCGCATATCCCGCGCGGCTCGCAATCGGCACCGCGTCCCTTCGAATGCGCTCGTCGATCGCGCGGAGGTCTTCGCGCGGACCCTGGCCGAGCGTGTCGGACAATGCCTCGCGATCCGCACGAGGGAGAGCGCGCATCACCGTTCCATAAAGCGACAGCCATCCGCTGTACCGCTGTGACGCTGTCCCTCGCATGCAGACGAGCCAGCCAAGAAAGTTGGCCTCCGACTCATCGGCATAGCCGGCGAGATGACCCCACTCGTGCGCAACGGTCGCGACCCGCTCAAAGGGCAAAAGGCTCTGATTTGCGAGCGTCTCCAGAAAAAAGGGATCAGTCATGCCATCGACCGATACCCTGGTGAAGTAGAAGTTGAGGAGCGACCGCTTCGGCACGCCCGGTTCAGCTCTCCACGGCATCGCGAGCTCCTCCTGAGCGCGCAAGAACGCCGGCGCGAGCTGGAGAGGAACTGCCCGCAGATCGGGCCATCCACCGGCATGCGCGTCGGTGTGCAGGGCGTTCAGCGCCTCGATGTTGCGCATGGCGAATTCGCGAAGAGCCTCGCGAGTGATGCGTTCTTCGCGAAAGTCCAGTTGCGCGCGAAGAGGTTCGCGCCGGTAGTTCAGCCCCCACGCGACGAGAAACCAGAGATAGATGACTGCGGCGATCGCTGTCGTGTCCACCGCCAGCACACCGATCGTTCTCATCAGAGCGGAACGTCGCGCACGGATTCCGGTGCACGCGCCACATCGCGGTCACCCCGCCAGCGACGACGAGCGTCATCACATCGAACCAGGCAACAGCGGTCTGATTGGTCAGCGAAGTGAGTCGAGGCTGTATGAGCTGGATACACGCCGCGCGCATAGCTGCGCTCGACCGAGGTCGCGCGGAAGCGGGGCGATCGCAGCAGCCGCTGCGACCAGGACCACGATGATTTTCAGTGCGCGTCCGCATCACAGAAGATGACTTATGCTGACATGGAATGGAGAAGACTGTTATCGACACGGCGTGTCCGCTCGACTGCCCCGACTCCTGCAGCCTCGCGGTGACCGTCAGCGACGGCAGAATCGCCAGGATCGATGGTTCGACGCTGAATGCTCCGACAGCAGGCTACATCTGCGCGAAGGTCAGGCATTTCGGCGACCGTGTGTACGGTGACGCGCGTCTGCAGTATCCCGCTGTCCGTGCAGGCGCCAAAGGGGTCAGGGCCGTTTCTCGCGCGTCGAGCTGGGACGAAGCTCTCGAGCTCGTGGCGAGCCGGCTGCTGGAAATCCGCCAGCAATGGGGTGGCGAAGCGATCCTTCCATTTTCGTACGGCGGATCGAACGGACTGCTCACTCAGGACACAATCGACGCGATCCTGTTCCGGCGGTTCGGCACGTCGCGGCTTGCGCGCACGGTGTGTGCCGCCCCGACCGGCATCGCCGCGCAGTCGCTGTACGGCAAGATGCCTTCGGTGACCTACGAGGACTACCCCGAAGCAAAGCTCATCGTGTTGTGGGGCGTGAACCCCTCGACATCGGGAATCCATCTCGTTCCCTACGTCCGCGAAGCGCAGAGGCGCGGCGCGCGCCTGGTCGTGATCGACCCACGGTCGACGCCTCTGGCCCGGCAGGCCAATCTGCACCTGGCGCCACGTCCGGGCAGCGACGTCGCGATCGCGCTCGCCGTTCATCGATATTTGTTCGAAGAGGGATTTGCCGATGACGGCTTCCTCGCGGCCCACGCGAAAGGCGCGGACCGGCTTCGCGAACGAGCCACCGCGTGGACGTTCGAACGAGCTGCACATGCGGCCGGGATCAGCGAAGCGGCGCTGAGGCGGTTCGCCGAAGAGTACGCGAGAGCGTCACCGGCGCTGATCCGATGTGGATGGGGCCTCGAGCGCAACCGGAACGGCGGCAATGCCGCGATGGCCATCCTCGCGCTGCCTGCCGTCGCAGGAAAGTTCGGAGTTCGTGGCGGCGGCTACTCGCTGAGCAACTCCGCTGCCTGGAACATTTCGCGTCCGTGGCTCGGCCCCGAGCCCGAGACGCGCATCGTCAACATGAACAAGCTTGGCAGAGCCCTTGTGGAGCTCAGCGATCCGCCGATCAAAGGCCTCTTCGTTTACAACTGCAACCCGGTGGCGACGCTCCCCGACCAACATCGGGTGTTGCAGGGCCTGGCGCGCGACGACCTGTTCACGGTCGTGTTCGATCAGGTGATGAGCGATACGGCCGTCTTCGCGGACGTCATTCTGCCGGCAACGACGTTTCTCGAGGCTTACGATTTCGCACGGGGCTACGGGCCGCTGAGTCTGCAGCTCGTCCGGCCGGTCATCGATGCGGTCGGCGAGTCGCGCTCGAATCCGGAAGTGTTCGGCGACTTGTCACGCCGGCTCGATGTGCTCGGACCCCACGACGCAGACAACGAGCTCGACATGCTGCTGAACCTGTTCAAGACACTGCCAGGCACGGTGGGCCGGCAGATTGAAGAGACGGGCCGGGCCGTTCCGCCGTTCGGCTTCCGTCCCGTCCAGTTTGTCGACGTCATGCCCCGGACGCCCGATCAGAAAGTCGATTTGTTCCCCGAGGCGCTCGAGACCGAAGCGCCGGCGGGTCTCTACACGTTCCTGCCCGATCCCGGGTCGGAACGCTTTCCTCTTGCGCTGATCTCTCCCGCGAGCGACAAGACGATCAGCTCGACGCTCGGGGAGCTTTCGCGCCCGATGGTGTCGCTCCTGATGCATCCGGCTGACGCCGCACGGCGTGGACTGAAAGACGGCGACCCCATCAAGGTTTTCAACGAGCTCGGTGAAGTGCAGTGCGCACTGAAGGTCGAGTCGACCATCCGCGAGGGAGCTGTGTCGCTTCCGAAGGGACTGTGGCGAAGGAGCACGTGGAACCAGATGACGGCCAACGCGCTCGTGCCCGATTCGTTGACGGATCTCGGCGGCGGCGCCTGCTTCAACGACGCCCGGGTCGAGGTCGCACGCTTGGCGAGATAGAGACTTCAACGCAGAGGGCGCAAAGGACGCTAAGAGGTCGCAGAGACGTTTTTTGAAAGAATGCTCCGCGATTCTCCGCGATCTCTGCGAACTCGGCGTTGAGTCGTGTTCTACGGAAAGATGCCGAGCTCTTCGTACACGATCGCGACCTTGTTGATGGCCGTGACGAACGCCGCCGTGCGCAGATCGCCCATTTCCGGCTGCCGCCGAAGCGCCTCGCGGATATCCTGATACGCCACGATCATCGTGTCTTCCAGCCCGGAATTGACGATCGCCAGCTCGTCGGTGACTTTGACGAATGACTGGCGTTCGGCTTCGCTGAACTTCCGGCCGGTCGCCACTTCGATGGCGTGCGAGCAGCCGCAGTTCGGTGGCGGCCTGACGCCGTCTGTCCATCCGGCCGAGCCGCACGTGCGATAGATTCTTCAGCCACTCGAAGTACGACACCGTCACGCCGCCGGCATTCGCGTACACGTCGGGGATGACGAGGATTCCTTTCTTGCGAAACACTTCGTCGGCCTCGGGCGTTGTCGGTCCATTAGCGCCTTCGAGAATGATCTTCGCCTTGATGCGCGGCCGCGTTCTCGCTCGTCAACACATTCTCGAGCGCGGCCGGTACCAGCACGTCGCACTCGAGCTCGAGAGCGTCGGCGCTTCGAAGAATGTCGGTCGAGCCCGGGAAGCCGAGGATCGAACCGGTACGCTTTCGGAAGTTGAGCGACTTCATCTTCGTCGAGCCCCTTCGGGTTGTAAATCGCGCCTTCGCGCTCGGCAAGCCCGACAATGATCGCGCCCTGCTCGCGGCAGAATTTCGCGGCGTGATAACCGACGTTGCCGAGACCCTGAACGACCAGCCGTTTCCCTTCCAGCCCGACAGAGAGGCCCAGCGCGCGCATGTCTTCTGCCGATCGGCACGCCTCGGACAAGGCATACATCAGTCCGCGCCCCGTCGCCTCGCGCCTGCCGTGGATGCCGCCTTCGGTCACCGGCTTGCCGGTGACGCAGGCGAGCGCTTCGAGCTCTCCGGTGTGGAGCTGTCCGTAGGTGTCGGCAATCCACGACATCTCGCGCTCGCCCGTGCCATAGTCCGGCGCCGGCACGTCGATGCCGGGACCGATGAACTGCTTGCGATCGAGCTCGTGCGTGTAGCGGCGGGTAATCCGCTCGAGCTGCTCGACGGTAGTAGCGCGCCGGATCGATTTGCACGGCGCCTTTCGCGCCGCCGAAGGGCACGTCGATGAGCGCGCACTTGTAGGTCATGAGCGCGGCAAGCGCTTTCACTTCCGATTCGTTGACCTGCGGGCTGAAGCGGATGCCGCCCTTGGTCGGCAGTTTGTGATGGCTGTGCTCGGCGCGCCAGGCACGCACCACTTCGATCGTCCCATCGGCATGACGGACAGGAAATGCAAACGAGTACACCGAATTGCAGATGCGGATCTGATCGAGCAGACCTTTCGCGTGCCTGCAGAACCTCGCCGCGTGATCGAAGTATGCGTTGACGTTGTCTTCGAAACGCGGCGATTGTCGTCGTTCCACTGTCGGTGAGACTGCCATGCCTGGATTATAGGTGGTAGGATTACTTCATGGCACGCACGGTATTTTGCGCGAAATTGCAGAAGAACTGCCTGGTCTCGACGAGGCACCGTGGCCCGGAGAGCTTGGAAAACGGATCTACGACAACGTCTCGGCGCAGGCCTGGAAGATGTGGGAAGACCGGATGAAGATGATCCTCAACGAGTACCGGCTCATGCCGTGGCAGAAGGAAGCTCAGTCGCTGATGGCCAAGCAGATGGAGGACTTCCTCTTCGGCAGCACCGATGCGCTCCCGCCGGAGTACAAGCCTCAATCGTAAGTTCCCTCGTTCCCTAGTTCTCTAGTTCCATAGATCACCAGTTAGTTATGGCGCTCGAAAAGTACCGCGAAAAGCGAAATTTCAAGAAGACTCCCGAACCGGCAGGCTCTGGCGACGCCGTCCGCGAGTCCGCAGCCAAAACGAAGCCATCTCTTCTTCTGCGTTCAGAAGCACCTTGCCAGCCACCTGCATTACGACTTCCGGCTCGAGCACAACGGCGTGCTGCTCTCGTGGGCCGTCCCCAAAGGGCCGTCGCTCGATCCCTCCGTCAAGCGGCTCGCGATGCACGTCGAGGATCATCCGATCGAGTATGGCGACTTCGAAGGCGTAATCCCGGAAGGCTACGGCGCGGGAATCGTCATGCTGTGGGATCGCGGAACGTGGCAGCCCGAAGCCGACGACGTCGACGCAGCGCTGAAGAAAGGCGACCTGAAGTTCACGCTCGACGGCGTGAAGCTGAAAGGATCGTGGGTGCTCGTCAGAACGCGCGGGCCTCGCGACCCGTCCGGGCGAAGCTGGCTGCTCATCAAGCATCGCGATGACTGGGCCGGACCGATCGACATCGCTGAGTTCGCGCCGCTCAGCGTCAAGAGCGGAGGCGATCTCCAGGACATCCTGGCGGCGGACACGCCGGCGATCTGGACGTCGAATCGCCCGGCCAAAGGCGGCGCGACCGGTGCGATGCTTCAGAAGGTTATCGAGCAGGCAGCACAGCTGAGGGGTGGAAAGGAAAAAGGAAGAAGGCAAAAGGAAAAGGGAAAAACGAAAGAGGGAAAAAGCAAGCTACCGGCAAAAAGGCGCGCGAAGCTCCGATGACCTATTCCTTTTTCCTTTTTCCTTTTTCCTTTTTTTCCTTTTTTTTTTTTTTTTTACAGATTCCTTACAGCAGCTTCTTCCCCAGCGCCAGCCCCACCGCGTACGCTAAACGCCGGCGATCGTGCCGGGCGATGTCGTCACACCAGAAATCACCTTCGATCAGCTCGCATCCCTCAGGCAGCGTCCCAAGTTCCAGCGGATGCTTGTGTTCGGCGGCGTAGCGTTCGAGCACCTCTGGCGAGGGCCCTGCCGTGTTCTGGACGATGACATCGATGCCGCGGCCGATCGCGTCGCCGATCTGGCGGGCGGCATCGCCGGCGGTAAACCCATTCATGCCGCTCCCTTCGGTCAGCAGGTTGGCGATGAGAATCATCGGCCCCCGCACGTCCTGAAGAGCTTCCCGGACGCCTTCGACCAGGAAGATCGGCATCAAACTCGTGTAAAAGCTGCCCGGGCCGATGAGCACGGCGTCGAAGCGCCGAATCGCACTGTCCACCGATGGATGAATCTGCACCGATGGCTCCAGCCAGATCCGCTTCACGAACTGGCCCCGGCTCTGCCCCAGATCGACTTCCACTTCGCCGCGTGTCTGGACGCCAGTGCTGTATTCAGCGCAGACGCTCGCCGACTCGACGCTGACGGGCCAGACGTGCCCGACGCAGCCGAGCAGCGATCGCAATCCATCCACGGCGGACAGGAAGTCACCGCTATAGCGCTCCATCATCGAGAGCAAGAGGTTGCCGCCTGTGTGCCCGGCCAGTCGGGGATCGATCGACGGCACGCGCGACAGCAGGACGCGCCTCGCTTCCGCCTCGTTGCGAGCGAGCGCCAGCGCGCACTTGAGCACGTCGCCGGGCGGAAGGACGCCAAGCTCGTCGCGGAGCTGCCCGGAGCTTCCACCGCTGTCGAACATGGTGACGACCGCGTGAAGACGCAGCCACGGGTTGGTCTTCAGCCCTCCAAGAAGGCTCGGAAGTCCAGTGCCTCCGCCAAAGCACCCGACGTTCAACTGCCGCATCCGCATGGGAGTGGATGATAATTCAGTTATGACCCCGACCGACACGCTCGCGGCGGATCTGAAGGAAATCTTCGGCGAACGGCTCCGAATGGTCGCCGCCTTCAGCAGCAACTCTCACACCTGCGTGATCGTTCAGACGTTGACGCTCATCGATCTCGATCGCTGCGCCGCCCTCGATCAGAAGTGGAAAAAGATGGACCTGGACTCGCCGCTGTTCGTGCTCGAGTCGGAGCTCGCCCGTGCCCGCGATGCTTTTCCGCTCGAGTTCAGCGAAATCATCGCGACCAGACGCCTCGTGTTCGGAGCGGATCTGTTCGAAGGTGTCACGATCGCGAAAACAGACCTTCGGCGGGCGTGCGAAGTTCAGGCACGCGGCCATGTCGTGCATCTTCGCGAAGCGTACGTCGAAGCAGCCGGCGATCGACAGGCGATTGACAAGCTCGTGGCCGCCGCCATTGCTTCCTTTCGCGCGCTCGTCACCAACGCCGCCCGTCTGGACGGGATCGCCCCCAAGGCGCTCGTCACCCAGCTCGATCTGGACAACTTCGAAAAGGGTTTTGCCGAAGCGCTCCGGGCCGCCGAACGCCTCGTCGAGTACGTGGATCAATGGTCCCATTGAAAAGCCAGGGATTGGGGATTAGGGATTGGGGATTAGCTGTCGCGCTGATCGTCGTGATCATACGCACTTCTCGCACGTGTGCACGCGCAGCCGCCGACGCCAGAGCTCACCAAGCCTGTCAACGACTTCGCCAATGTGATTGATCCGGCAAGTGAATCCGAGATCGAGTGGCGTATTCTCGCGCTGAAGCAGGCATCGGGTGACATCGTGGTGGTCGCCTCGATCGAGACATTTGCTCCGTACGCCGACATCCGCGAGTACGCGGTGAAGATGTTCGAGAACCGCGGGCGCGGCATCGGCGAAAAGGGCAAGGATAACGGTCTCCTCGTGGTGATGGCTGTCAAGGATCGCCGGGTCCAGTTGGAAGTCGGGTACGACCTCGAGCAGTTCGTCACCGACGGGTACGCCGGCGAGGTGAGCCGCACCGTGATGGCGCCGTATTTCGCGCGCGGTGAGTATGGTCCCGGTCTGCTCGAAGGCGTCAGTCGCGTCATCGGCCGAATTGCTGAGGGACGCGGGGTGACCGTCACTGGAGTCCCGCAGGCCGCACCTTCGCGAGGACGTGGCATTCAGCTCAGCCCGTGGGTCATTCTCGCCATCATCATTTTCATCGTGCTGATGAACAACGCCGGCGGGCGACGCTCGCGGATGCGGCGCCGGCGCAGCCATTGGGGCGGCGGGAACTGGAGCGGCTGGAACAGCGGCGTTGGGCCGTTCGGCGGGGGTGGAGGGTTTGGCGGAGGAGGGTTCGGCGGGGGGTTTGGAGGATTTGGCGGCGGACGGAGTGGAGGCGGGGGTGGCGGGGCGGGATGGTAGAGGCGACGGTCGTCCATCGTCGATCGTCCATCGTCCATCGTCCATCGTCCATCGTCCATCGTCCGTCGGTTGCCGCCGGGCGACCAGCCTGATCAGGCCCGACCCTTACGTCGAAAAAACGGGAAGTTGACCAAACGACGCCTGTATCGTTGATAATCTTTTAATGCGGCGATCAAACCGGCGATCAATCTCACAATTGCCAATCCGGCAATCGTCTATGCATTTGCTGGCCGTTCTACTGCTCGTCGCAGCCAGCCTAGCCCTCTCCGGTTGTTCCTACAACCGGTTCGTGTCTCAGGAAGAGGCCGTCAAGGCGCAATGGGCCCAGGTGCAGAACCAACTCCAGCGCCGCAACGATCTGATTCCGAATCTGGTCGAAACGGTCAAAGGCTACGCGTCGCACGAGAAGGAAGTCTTTCAGCAGATTGCCGAATCGCGCGCCAAGCTATCGGGCGCGCAGACACCGGCCCAGGCGATCGAGGCGGCCAACCAGCAGAGCGCGGCGCTGGCGCGCCTGCTCGTCATCGCCGAGGCCTACCCGAACCTCAAAGCCAACGAGCAATTCAACCGGCTGTCCGACGAGCTGGCGGGAACGGAGAATCGGATCGCTGTCGAGCGAATGCGCTATAACGAGCGCGTGCAGGAGTACAACACCAGCCGGCGGCAGTTCCCCGGGGTGATTACGGCGAAGCTCTTCAATTTCAGGGATTACCCGCTCTTTGAAGCACCTGCGTCGGCACAGCAGGTTCCCAAGGTGAGCTTCTAGAGATCCGTCAGCCCTTAGCTCTTAGCCCTTAGCTGGTAGGAGATGTCCCAGTAGCTGTTGAAATTGAAAAACGGCGGCGCAGCGCTGGTCGTGCTATACGACTGGTGCCACCCAACGCATCGACACGATGCAGAGAGGAGCCGCCGTGAGGAAGCAGTCTGGCATACGAAGGACGTTGCGCCAAGAGCGATCGAGGGGTTCGAGTCAGCGGTCGATCCCGTTAGCCGAAGTGCTGGTTGATCCGAAAGGAGATTTGCTCGCGCTGGTGGTCGAAACGGGGTTGCAGGTCGTGCACTACTTGCTGGAGCAGGATCGAGACATGTTGTGTGGGCCACGGTATCGCCACCAGCGGGCCCGCCGTGGGGTGCGGAGCGGGACGGTGCCGAGCGCCGTCGTATTGGGCGGGCGCAAAGTGGCGATTCGTCGCCCGCGGGTCCGGGTCGCGGGCCAGGAAGCGACCCTCCCGGCGTTCCGCGCGCTGGCGGCCACCGACCCATTGACGCAGCGCGCCGTCGAGCAGATGTTGGTGGGCGTGGCCACGCGGCGGTATGCGCGCAGTTTAGAGTCCCTCGGGTCGGGGGTCGTCGTGCGCGGCACGAGCAAGAGTGCAGTGAGCCGGCGGTTTGTGGCGCAAACCGCGGCCCAACTGGAATCGTGGCGCACGCGCTCGCTGGAGACAGTGGATCTGGTCGCGCTGTTCATTGACGGGGTGATGTTTGCCGATCACTGCGTCATCGTGGCGCTGGGGGTCGATGCCAGCGGCCGTAAACACCCGCTTGGCCTGTGGAGTGGGTCGACGGAGAATGCGGGGGTCTGCCAGGTGTTGTTGGCCAATCTGCACGAACGCGGGCTGCGCACGGATCAGTCGCTGCTGGTCGTGCTCAATGGGTCGAAGGCGCTGCGGAAAGCCGTGCGCGAGCTCTTTGGGCCGGCGGCCTGGGTGCAGCGATGCCAGGTGCATAAGATCCGCAACGTGATGGCTCATCTGCCCAAAACGCAGCAGGCGCGTGTGCGCGGCCAGATGCAGCGCGCCTACACCAGCGGTGATGGGGCGCAGGCGCGCCGGATCTTGAGCGGCGTCATTCGGCAGCTGGAGGCGAGCTATCCCACGGCAGCCGCAAGTCTCGAAGAAGGGCTCGACGAAACGCTGACGGTCCTCCAGTTACCGATCGCGGATCGGTTACGTCGGTCCCTGGCGACGACCAATGCGATCGAGAATGTCATCGGCCATCTGCGCTACGTGCACCACAACGTGAAGCGCTGGCGCAATGGACGCATGGTGCTGCGCTGGGCGGCCGCGGGATTTCAAGAAGCGGCGAAGGGGTTTCGGAAGATCAAAGGCTGTGCGGAACTCCCCAGATTGGTGGCCGCGCTGCGTGCACGCGACCACCAGGTGGGACTGATCACCGCTCAGACGGACGCTGCGTAACAACAACAGCGCCGCCCATGAATTTCAACAGCCGGTGGGACATTTCCTAGCTCTTAGCCCTTAGCTCTTAGCCACTCCGGTGCCCTCGCGCCGGATTTCGCATGCGTATTGTCACGGCTCTTGCTCGTGGCGTAAATTGGAAACAGACGCGAATGCCCTGCGAAACGTTTCCGCTTCCATGGGAGCAGGTCCTGTGGTCGGCCTCGCCGGCCTTCCCGCTGTCGCTCGCACGAGCCCGGACTGCTTATGCGTTCACCGATTTTCGCCTGGTGGTGAGGCATCGCGATCGGACGCTGCACGAACTGACTCTCGACGAAGTTGGCAGCGTGAGGCTGTCACAGTCCTGGTGGCAGCGGGCCCTTGGCACGAGCACGGTACGGGTCGCGTCACGTCGAAACGGCTCCTCGGTCACCTTCGCGAACATTCATCACGGCCCGCAGCTCGCGCTCATCCTTCAGCTCCGGGCGGCCGGGCTGTTCGGCGACGATTCAAGGCATCTCGACACGGAGTTTTTCCGCAGCGCGCTCGGGCCGGGAGCTCCGTCGCTGCTCCGCCCGCATCCGGGGTGGGCGCTGGCTGCGACGATGGCGTTCGCGCTCATGTTTGTGGGCATCGCGATCGCTCGGCACGACTCCCTGCCGCCTGTCGTGTACTCTCCCGACGATCCAATCTCGCCCGACGGTCGCCGGCGATCAACCGACGAAGTCGTCGCGTTCATGGAGCGCGACGTGATGCCGTTCGCGCGACGCGTCCTCGCGCCGCTGGTCGGCGGCGCCGACGAGGTGACGTGCGAAACCTGCCACGGCACCGATGCGACGCGGCGCAATTGGCGGATGCCGGGTGTCCGCGCGCTTCCACAGCCTGCGCTGCGTTTCGCGGGTCTCGAGCGCGCCCGAGTGTGGCTCGACCCGCAAGTGAGAAATGCCGTTTACGGATATCTCGCCGAAGAAGACAACCAGTCGATTGCCGCCTACATGCGCCATGTCGTGATGCCAGGCATGGCGAGCGTCATGCGGCGTCCGGCGTACGATTTCGCCAAATCGTACGGATACAACAGATCGCGGGCCGCCGTCGGCTGCTACCACTGCCATTTGGTTGAATAATCATTGGTAGATTGGCAGATTCGTAGATTGGTAGATTATGAGTATTCCAATCTCTCAATCTACCAATCTCCCAATCTCCCAATGGAGTAAACACCTGGCACTTGCTGCCAGCGCCCTGCTCTTCTGTCTCATTGCCATCCTCAACTGCGGCGGCTACCGGTACGGCGTCGGGGATCAGGCTTTTTACATCCCCGCCGTCGTTCAACATCTCGATCCCGATTCGTTCCCGCGTGACCGTGACATATTGCACGCGCAGGATCGGTTCATGTTGTACGACGAAGCGACGGCTACCCTCACGCGCGCGACCGGACTTTCTGTACCGGTGCTGTTCTTTATCGGTCATGTCGCGGGCCTGATTCTTCTGTTCGGCGCGAGCGTCGCCATCGGACGGATGCTGTACAGCTCGTGGTGGACGGTCGCCGCGGTCGCCGCGCTGCTGACCCTTCGCCATCGCATTACACAGACGGGAGCAAACTCCCTCGAAGCGTATTTTCAGCCCAGAATGGTCGCGTTCGCGCTCGGTGCCTGGGCACTTGCCGCATGCCTGCGGGGCAAAGGCACGGTCGCGCTGCTTCTGGTCTGCGCGGCATTTGCGCTCCATCCGACAACCGCTCTCTGGTTCGGCCTGTGGGTCGCCACCGCTCTGGCCGTCAATCAACGTCACTGGCGCATCCCTCTCTTGACGCTGGGCGGGCTGGCGGCGGTGACGGCGATCTGGGCCGTGCTCGCTGGCCCACTGCGTGGCCATCTCACTGAGATGGACACGGTATGGGCATCTGCTCTTGCCGGCAAGGACTACATCTTCCCTTCTGATTGGAACGCGGCGTTCTGGCTCGTGAACCTGTCATACCTCGGGGTCTCGGCGGCGATCTATTTCTGGAGATCGGCGCGCGGCGTGGCCGCTCCGGCAGAAACTGGTCTGCTCGCCGGCGCGACAGTGCTCGTGGGCGTGTTCCTTATCTCATGGCCGCTGATGACCGCAAGAATCGCCCTCGCGTTGCAGTTGCAGACGTCGCGTGTTTTCTGGATGCTCGATTTCCTCACGGCTGTGTACCTTGCGTGGCTGCTGGCCGAAACCTCACGAGCTGCCGTGCTTCGCCGCGCGATTGTCGTGGCGGTCATCGCCGTCGCGATCGCACGCGGTGTCTTCGTCTGGCGCGTGGAGCACCCGGGCGAGCCGGCGCTGCGCATCGGATTTCCACAGGATAATTGGACCGACGCCATGAAGTGGATTTCGCGCACGCCCCTGGACACACACGTGCTCGCCGATCCCGGTCATGCCTGGAAGTACGGCACCAGCGTTCGCGTATCCGGCGAGCGCGACGTGTATCTCGAGGAAGTCAAGGATCTCGCTCTGGCGCTGTATTCGCGCGATGTTGCCGTCGAGGCGCTTCGGCGCATTCGCGACTCGCAGAACTTCGAATCTCTAACCACGGACCAGTTGCGGTCGCTCGGCGCGCGCTACGATTTGGACTATCTCGTGGCCGACCGCGACATCGAGCTTCCGCTGGCATATCGCAACGAGCAGTTCCGCGTGTACTCGCTGCAGGCGTCCCGGTCCAAATGAGCGAGTTCGTCCCCCTTCGCCGCTGGAGGGGCGGCCACTGGATGACGCTGTACGCCTGGGGGAGACCGCGGACGTTCCCGGCGCTTCCTCCACCTGAAGTCCGCTACTTTGACGTGGCCGAGCGCTCGCGCGTGCTGGCGCACTGCCATTGGCAACCGCGCCGGTGGGAACATCCAACGTTGATCGCGCTGCATGGACTCGAGAGCTCCAGCGACGCCCACTACGTGCGGGGCCTCTCGGAGAAAGCGTTCCTTGCCGGGTTCAACGCGGTGCGGTTGAACCAGCGGAATTGCGGCGGCACCGAACGGCTTTCCGACAGCCTTTACCATTCGGGCCTGACCGGCGATCCCATCGCGGTGATGCGCGAGCTGGCCGATGTCGACCGTCTTCCGGCATTCGTCTTCGCCGGATACTCGCTCGGTGGCAACCTCGCGCTGAAGCTGGCGGGCGACTACGGTGCGAACCCTCCGGACTGCCTGTGGGCGGTCTGTGCCGTCTCGCCGACACTGGATCTCGCGATCTGTGTAGAGGCGCTCGAAGAGCGGCGAAACGCGATATACCAATGGCACTTCGTGCGGAACCTCAAGCGGCGCATGCGTCGCAAGGCTCGCGCGTTCCCCGGAAGCTGGTCGCTCGACGCTCTGGGGCGCATCCATTCGATTCGCGAGTTCGATCAGGCGTACACCGCGCCCCATCACGGATTCCGCGATGCGGCCGACTACTACCATCGCGCGAGCGCCATGCGCGTCATCGACAAGATCGGTGTCCCGGCGCTCATCATCAGCTCGGCCGACGATCCATTCGTCCCTCCCGCGCCCTTCAGAGAGCCCGGCGTCATCAACAACCGGAACATTACGGTAAAGGTGCTCCAGCATGGAGGGCACTGCGGGTTTGTCGAGGAATCGAAAGAGAGGTACGACGGCTACTGGGCCGAACGCGAGATCGTCGAGTTCGCCAGCCAGTGCGTCGTCCGTCACTCGTCAACTTGCTAGAATCTGTGGATGGACGCCTTCCTCACAGCCGATGGGCTGATCGCGCTTGTCACCTTGACATTTCTCGAAGTGGTACTGGGCGTGGACAACGTCATCTTCATTTCGATCCTGACGGGACGCCTGCCGCACCGACAGCAAGCCCGTGCCCGGCGTCTTGGATTGATCGGGGCGATGGGAATGCGGATTCTCCTGCTTCTCTCGATCACATGGATCATGCGCCTCACTGAACCGCTTTTCACCGCGTTGGGGCATCCTTTCTCGGGTCGCGATCTCATCCTGATCAGCGGCGGAATCTTTCTTCTGTGGAAGGCGACCGTGGAGATCCACGAGAGGCTGGAAGGGGAACCGGAACACGGCCCGAGGAAAATGCCACCGTCGTTCGGCGCGGTCATCGGTCAGATCATGCTTCTGGACATCATCTTCTCGCTCGACTCGGTCATCACCGCCGTCGGCATGGCGAACGATATTCAGATTATGGTCGCCGCCGTCATCATCGCCGTCGCCATCATGATGCTTTCTGCCAGACCGATCGGCGACTTCGTCGGCCGCCATCCCACTGTCAAGGTGCTGGCTCTCTCATTCCTCCTGATGATCGGCCTGGCGCTCGTGAGCGACGGCGTTGGCTTCCACATCCCGAAGGGCTACATCTACTTCGCGATGGGCTTCTCGATCTTTGTCGAGACCATCAACCTGCGAGTGCGGCCGGCGTCGGCCGAGCCGGTGCGGCTGCACGAGCGATTCAGCGACCGCAAGACCTAGCGGCCGCTACTTCCCGCGGTACACCGCTTCGGTGACCGGCTCGCCCTGCGTCATCTTGCTGGCGCCCATCGTGACGAACATCATCGTGAAATTTTCGTTCGGCGCGGCGCCGTGCCAGTGGAACGTGTCCGCCGGGAATGAAGGCGCTGTCGCCGACCCCCAGCTCCTTGATGGGCTGACCCTGAATCTGCAAGCGCCCACGTCCCGCCTCGCCGAACACCAATTGTCCAGCCGTGTGCGCGTGCCACGTCGAGTTGTGCGCCCCGGCTTCGAAGACGCGACGGCCGACGGTATAGTCGGTGTTGTCGAGCGTGGTCGTGTTGCCGGTGAAACCCTGCGCGGGGCCCAGGACTCCCTGCTGCGGCGCGGGCGTGGCCGGAGCCGACGCACCAGCTGGTGGGGGCGTCTGCGGCCCGGCGCCCTGATTCGCGAACGCAGCGCAAGCGACAAATATTGCCAAAGCAGCAGTCAGTTGAAAAACACGCGCCATTGTTCGAACCTCCTTCGGAGTCGGTAGTCGGTAGTCGCCGGTAGCGGCTTAGCCATTGGCCAGTAGGCTACCAGCTACCGGCTACCAGCCGGGACGGGGCATTGCCCCACACGGCTCGCAGGTTGTTGTCCGAGGCACGTTATCGCGCGTCAGCACGAGCGTCCTCTCCGCGCCCCTGGTCGGTTCGAGGGGATCGTAGAGAGAGGTCGACGTGTTGTCCCAGTATTCGAAGACCTTGGCGACATCGAGCCGGCCCAGGACATTCCTCTTGGCGAACTTCTCCTTGAACGGATCGTGCTCCCAGTCATCCAGCAGAATGTAGGCATGAACTCCGCGTTTCTGCAGCCACGCGACCGTGCCATCGAGCCATCGCTGGCTCAGCACCTCGTAGCGAAGCGTCATGCGTTCCCCGTAGTAGCGCACGCTGCCCGAGTGCTGCATCGAGATGATGACGCTGTTTGGTGGTGTCGCGTTCCGCACCAGCCGGGCGACGGTAACAAATCGCTGCTCGCCTCGTCCGATTCCGAAGGATCCTTCAGCATAGGCGTACCACAATCCGTACACGCCCAGGCTGCAAAGCAGGACTGTGCCGGTTCTGGTGAAGCGCACTCCTGACGGATACGCGAGAAGCCGCGCGGTGCCGACGCACAAGAGGGGCCAGCACGGCAGCAGGAATCTGAGGTACCACCAGGCGTCAAACGGGAGATAGAACAGGTAACACGCCACCACGGCGAAGCAAACAGCGCCAAGAAAAGTCTTTTCTTCGATTTCGACGTGTCGAACGATGAGCGGCCATGACGGCACCCACAGCGCGATCATGCCGATCACGGCAACCGGAGTCTGGCTGGACATCAGCCATGAGGCGTAGTTCATGACGTTCTGAACAACGTGACCGAGCGCAAACATCCTTCCTGGATCCCCGTATCCCGAGCTCGTCATCGAGCCGTAGAGTTGCTGGTTGATCGCTGCCACTGCGAAACAGCCGAACACGACAGGAGCACTGAACAGGAGGGCGTTGGCGAACCGCGCGCCGAACGTCGGCAAACGATAGTCTTTCGCCGCAAGCCACACCGCGAGGACGAGAGCCACCGGTACGAGGTTCGGCCGAATCAGAATGGCGACCGCAGCAGCGTCCCGCCTAGAAACGATCCGGCTCGCGACCTGCACAGGCATCCGTACACCGCGAGACCCCAGAACGCCGCTGCCGGCATGTCGCTCATCGGCCACATCATTGTGTAAAGGACGATGGGGCTCGTCGCCACAAGCCAGGCCGCTGCGGCACCCAGCTGATCGGACTTCACTTTTGAACCAATGGAGAAGGTTACCGCCACCAGGATGCCTGCGCTCATCGGGAGGACGATCTTCGCGGCGCAGCTCACTCCGGCAAACATGAATGCCGCCAGGATCAGCGGCAAGCCCGGAGCAACGATAGGCACGATGGCGTCGCCCGACGGCGACGGACGATAAGCGAGTGGCGAGAAGGTCCACTCTCCTATCGGCCAGGGGACACTCCGCGCTTCCGGTTGGGATATGCGCGGCATTCCATGTAACCACAACTCGGCCTGGCTGAGATATCCATATGCGTCAGATCCTCCGGCGATTCCGGAGCCACGAAAGAAACCGATCAGCACGACCGACGCGACGAGCAACCACCGGAACGCCGACGGCGTGATCCTCATGACAGTGTCTGTTGCGTCTTCAGCAGTATGGCCGCCTCGCGATCGAGGAGGACGAGCGGTGCCGGCGATCGTCCGAGCAGCGCCGCCAGCGGTGTCGCGCGGTCGTTCAGTTCGAGGGCGTCGCGAACGACGGCAGCCTTTGACGGGCCGAGAGCGGCGATGATCACGCGCCCGGCATTTGCCAGCACTGACAGCGTCAGCGTCAGTCGGCGCGAGGGAGGTTTCGGGGCGTCGTAGACGGGTGCGACAAGGCCTTGCGGGATCTCGTGACCTGGAAATATCGAGGCGACGTGGCCGTCTTCGCCCACTCCGACCAGCGCGAGGTCCAGTTGAGGGGGATCTCCCGCCACCTCGACCAGTTCCTCAGCCGCTGTTCGCGCGGCAGCTTCGAGGTCGCGCTCTTCACCGCGCAGGCGATGGATGCGTGACGGCGGCACTCGAGCGGGCGTGAGCCACAACTTCAACGCCAGCGCGTAGTTCGACTCGGCATCCTCCGGCGCGACGGCGCGCTCGTCGGTCCAGAAAAAATCAGTGCGCGACCAGTCGACTCCGATTTTCGAAAGCGCGGGAAAGAACGTGGTCGCGACCGAGCCTCCCGGTATCGCCACGACGCATGCCCCACGGCGGGCGATCGCGGACCGTGCGACCTGCTCGAACTCGCGCAGCCAGCCTGCCCTGCAGGGCCGCTGTCTCCCGGACGATCACCTCCGGCGTCATGCCCAACCACCGCCGACCAGGCGTCCGGCTTCGGGCGGGCCGAGGCTGCCGCATTCGTAAGTGAACAGCGGGTTCGGATCGATCGAGCACCGGATCGACGATCGCCCATGCCGCCTCGACTGCATCCTGGCGCGCGAACAATGTCGGATCGCCCGCCATGGCGTCGCCGATGAGCCGTTCGTACGCATCCAGCCGTTCGTCGGTCTGATTCTCGACGACCGAAAGCTCGACGGGTTCACCAAACATTCCTTCGCCGGGCCGCTTGGCGTGCGCGCCGATCGCGATGCTCACCTGCGGCGCCAGCGTAAACCGCACATGATTCCCTTCGCGATGTCCCGGCTCCGCAAACACGACGCCTGGCGCCGGCTTGAGCTTGACGAGGACTTCGGTGCGCGTCGCTGCTCAAACACTTCCCGGCCGTCACGTGAAACGGGATGCCCTGCCATCGCCAGGAGTCGACGTACAGATGGAGGGCGGCATAAGTGGGAACTTTCGACGTCTTGCTCACTCCCTGCTGATCTCGATAACCGGCGAACTGTCCCAGCACGATTTCCGAGGGCGATAGCGGCCGGATCGTGCGCAGCACTTTCGCCTGCTCGTCGCGGAGGGCCTCGCGCCAGGCCGAAGACGGCGGCTCCATGGCCAGGTACCCGACGATCTGAAGCAAATGGTTCTGCACGACGTCGCGGATGACGCCGGTCTCTTCGTAGAACGCGCCACGCCCTTCGACACCGAACGACTCGGCCATCGTAATGTGCACGCTGTCGACGTACTGCCGGTTCCAGATCGGCTCGAGGAACGCGTTCGCGAAGCGGAAGTACAGGATGTTCTGAACGGCTTCCTTGCCGAGATAATGATCGATCCTGAAGATCGCGTCCTCGGAGAACGCGCGGTGCAGGGTTGCGTTCAGCGTGCGCGCCGACTCGAGGTCGCGGCCGAACGGCTTCTCGACGACCACGCGCGCGCCCGACGTACAGCCCGCGCGCGAAAGATGCTCGACGATCACCGGAAACGCGCTGGGAGGAATCGCGAGATAGAAAAGCGGCCGCTCGGCGCATCACCCAGCGCCTGCCGGATCTGCGTAAATGTCCCGAGGTCCTGATAGTCGCCGGACACGTAGCGCAGCAGCGCTGCGAGCTTCGAGAAGTCCGCCATCGTTCACGCTGCCCCGGTCGGCCACGCTCTGGCGGGCGCGTTCGATCAGTTGATCGCAGGCTCATCGGGTTTCGTCCCGACTCCGATGATCGGAACCTTCAATTGCCGCCGCGTGACGAGCGACTGCAGCGCGGGGAAGATTTTCTTGTACGCGAGATCGCCGGTGACGCCGAACACCACCAGCGCATCGGACTCCGCTGGCGCGTTCATCGTTGATTCACCACTCGCCGTCACCGGCCATCGAGTGGATGAAATTCGCTGACTTTGTGCTGGTACTGCTGGCCCCAGTCCTCCATCATCAGGAGGATGGGCTTCAGACTGAGACCGAAAGGCGTCAGGCTGTACTCGACCTTGGGCGGCACTTCCGCGTAGACCTTGCGTCGAATGATGCCGTCGCGCTCGAGCTCGCGCAGCTGCCGTGTGAGCATCCGCTGCGTGACGTGGGGCAGCAGGCGTCTCAGTTCGTTGAAGCGCAGCGTCCCGTGCAGCAAGCGATGGAGCACCATGCCCTTCCACTTCCCGCCCAGCACATCGAGCGTCGTCTCGATGGGACACCCGTAGGTGCCGCCTTTCTGTGCCATGCTCGCCCTCCACCCGGTATCAAAAACGACACTATATATGCGAAATGTGCGTACGTGCGGATTCGGACGATCTTGGAAATAATGTGGATCGGGTCGGTTCGACGTTCCGACAGTCAACATGGCGACGGTCCGGTTTACCGAAAGCATTCAGCGGCACGTTCAGTGCCCCACGCGCGAGGTGGCGGGAGCCACGGTGCGTGAGGTGCTCGAGAAGTACTTCGAAGGAAACGACCGGGCGCGCGGTTACGTGCTCGACGATCAACAGCGGCTGCGCAAGCACATGGCGATCTTCATCGACGGAGGTCAGATCCGCGATCGCGAGGGCCTGACCGACGCGGTGAAGGCGGACTCGGTAGTCGATTTGATTCAATCACTCTCCGGAGGCTGAAATGTCGACTCGTTGTCATGTCGCGACGCGCAAGGGACTCTTCACGCTCGAACGGAGTGCGTCGCCTGGTCGGTCACGCCGCGCGAACTTCCTCGGAGACAACGTCACGCTCGTCATGCACGACCCGCGGGACGGAACGCTGTATGCCGCGCTCAATCACGGCCACTTCGGCGCGAAGGTCCAGCGGTCGCGCGACGGCGGCGCGACGTGGCAGGAAACTGCCCCGCCAAATTATCCCGAAAAGCCCGCTGACTACGTTCCAAAGAACATCCCCGCTGAGGGGACACCTGTGGACTGGGCCCTCAAGCTCATCTGGGCCTTGTCGCCGGGCGGCAGGCAGCAGCCTGGAGTGCTGTGGTGCGGCACGCTGCCTGGAGGATTGTTCCGATCCGAAGACGCGGGTGACTCGTGGGAGATCAACCGGCCGCTGTGGGACGAGCCGCGCCGGGAAGAGTGGTTCGGCGGTGGCGCCGATCAACCAGGCATTCACTCGGTGTGTGTCGATCCCCGCGATCATCGCCAGCTGCTCGTGGGAGTATCGTGCGGCGGCGTCTGGCGCACGCGTGACGAGGGAAAGACGTGGGATATCGCCGGCCAGGGACTGCGCGCTGAGTATCTGCCGCCGGAGCGCCAGTTCGAAGCCAACCTGCAAGACCCTCACCTGGTCGCGCAGTGCGCCGCGAGCCCCGATACGTTGTGGGTGCAGCATCACAATGGCATCTTTCGATCGACCGACGGCGCCGCGACGTGGGACGAAATCAAGGACGTCAAGCCGTCGGTGTTCGGCTTTCCCGTGGCCGCGCATCCACAGGATCCGAACACCGCGTGGTTCGTGCCCGCGGTGAAGGACGACAAACGCTTTCCCGCCGGAGGCTCTGTGGTCGTCAACCGCACGCGTGACGGCGGAAAGACGTTCGAAACGCTGACTCGCGGACTTCCGCAGGAACACGCCTACGATCTCGTCTTCCGGCATGCGCTCGACGTCGACGAGACCGGCGAACGGCTCGCGTTCGGGTCGACGACCGGATCGTTGTGGTTCAGCGAGAACGGCGGCGATTCCTGGAGTACCGCTTCTTCGAATCTTCCGCCGATCTATGCGGTGCGCTTCGAGAAGCCGGCCGGCTCGTGACGGCAGATCGCTTCCCTGAAAACGTCGACCTCGGTCTGGATTGAGCGGACGATCTCGCGATACTTGATCGGATCGTCCTGCGCATCCTCGAGGCGATCGCAAAGCCTGCGCATCCTGTCCAGGTGGGCGCAGAGATCCGGCATGTCAAGGTTCATGTTTTCCCTCCTCAGTAGAAACCGGGCCAGGCCGACGAGCGTGCTCTGTGAGTTCGCGGAATACACCGGATAGTCAGTGCGCCGAGGAAAGATGCTCGCGGAGCTTCTCGGTGATCGTTGACCGCAGATCTTCCTCTGAGACGTCGCGAAGAACGCCGAGTGAAATGCTGCAGGGATCCCTTCGACAGCCGTTCACCACGATCATGATTTCGGTGTATGCGCCGTCGCCCTCTCCGGGCGAGACCCCCACGACCTCAAGGCGGTCGTTCTGCTTCCGGATGACCTCGCTCGCGATGTCGGCGACCGTTTTCAGGCTGATGCGCACGCTAGCCGCGACCTTGTGAGCGGCGGCGGTCGCGCGCTCGCGGGCGCGACGATCTCTGCCGCCGTCGCATTTCGATGGAAGCGTAGCCTTTGGCTACGAGATATTCGCCGAGCGCGGCCGCTACCTCATAAGCCTCGCCGGCGCGATAGAAGTGCAGCGACAGTAACCTGCCACGGGCAGGCTAGAGCTGCCGTAAAGTCAAGTGATCCACGACCTTGGTCACGCCCTCGGTTTCCTTCGCCAGAGCCACGGCGCGTTCGCGCTCCTTTTCAGAGTGCACAGTGCCGCTGAGCGTGACCGACGTGCCCGTGGTCGTGACGTCGATGTCGCGCGCGTTGACCAGGTCGTCCAGAACCATCTTTGCCTTGATCTTGGCTGTCAGGCTGCCCTCCTCGAGGGTTTCGCCGACACGCGCCGCTGCGACCGCCGCCTTCTCGCCGAGCTCGGCGCCCCGTTGACGTGCCGCCGTCGTATCGATTCGGGGTGTCTCAATCCCGGTCACCCCTGGCGCCGGGCGAAACACTCCGTTTGTCCAATAGCCGAACAGAAAAAAAGCAGCCGCCACCACGATGACCAACACCAGCATCAAGCGAATCAGTCCTCGAAACATAGACGTGCTCCATTCAGCCCTGGCTATCCGCCGCGAGCGCTCCTGGCGCAGGCGGTCTGCCGGACACTACGGGCATGCGAGATGCACAATGCGGGCCACGTGTCACGGGTGGCAGAGCAGGTTATCGATCAACCTCGTTTCACCTATCCAGAGCGCGCCCGCGACACGAACCGGGGCCTCGATTCGATCGACAGGCTGCATCGTCTGCGGATCGACGATCTCCAGATACTCCAGCTTCAGCATGTCCGATTGCGGCAATCCGTTCTGTCGCGCGGCTCTTGATCGCCGCTGCGTCACGCTCGCCACCAGCAATGTGCTGCCGCGCTTCCTGCAGCGCGTGGAACAAGCCGACGGCCAGCTGCCGCTGCTCGACCGAGAGATGGCGGTTGCGGGAGCTGAGTGCGAGGCCGTCGGCTTCGCGCACGGTCGGCACTTCGACGATTCCCACTGGAACGTTCAAATCAGCGACCAGCCGCCTGACAATCGCCGTCTGCTGAGCGTCCTTCTCGCCGAAGTACGCCCGGTGCGGACCAACGATGTGAAACAGCTTCAGCACGACTGTCGCCACTCCCCGGAAGTGTCCTGGACGAAACCTGCCGCAGAGGTGGTCGGCGAGCCGCCCGACATCGACGGTGCATTGCGGCGGCTCGGGATAGATCTCGGCCGCTGCGGGAGTGAACGCCAGATCGACGGCCAGTTCCCTGCAGAGCGAGAGGTCGGCGGCGAGCGTCTTGGGATAGCGCGCGAAATCGTCAGCCCGGTCGAACTGCAGCGGGTTCACGAAGATGCTCACGACGACGACGTCGCACTCCCGGCGAGCGGTCTTGATGAGCTCGGCATGACCGGCGTGCAACGCCCCCATCGTGGGGACCAAACCGAGCACAGTCCGGCGCCTTCGACAACAGACGTTCGCGAAGGCGGGCGATCGTTTCAATCTGTTCGAGCACGAGAAGGTGCGGAAGCGCGCACGTCCTCGACGAACGCGCGCGCGGCACTGACGATCGTCTCGCTCAGGTTGACGTAGCGTTTCGCGAACGGCGGGATCTTGTCGTGCAGACCGAGCAAATCGGAGCTGACGAGCACCTGTCCGTCGCAGCCCGGCCCGGCGCCGATGCCGACGGTCGGCACATCGAGCTCGGCTGTGATTTTCGCGGCAAGCGGCGGCGGGGATCGCCTCGAGCACAACGGCGAACGCCCCTGCGTCCTGCAGCGCGAGCGCATCGTTGAAGATGAGCTCGGCCTCGTGCGCGTCACTCCCCCGCTGCCGATAGCCGCTCTGCTGATTGACCGACTGTGGCAGCACGCCGAGGTGACCCATGACCGGAATCCCGACGTCGACAAGACGCCGGAGCACTTCGGTCACCGAACGACCCCCCTCGATCTTCACGGCGGCGGCGCCGGCGTCCTTCAACAGCCGCCCTGCATTTCGCACCGCTTCGGCTGGCGTCACCTGGTAGGTCAGAAACGGCATGTCCGCGACCACGAGCGCGCGCTCGGTGCCCCGCACCACAGCTGCGGTGTGATGGATCATCACCTCGAGCGTGACAGGCAGCGTCGTATCGTAACCAAGAACGGCGGTCGCGACCGAATCTCCGACCAGCAGGACATCGACGCCCGCACGCTCCAACAGCCGGGCGATCGTCGCATCGTAGGCGGTCAGGACGGCGAACTTCTCGCCACGCTGCTTGCGCTCTTTGAGGTGTGAGATGCGGACTCTCATGCTCATTAGCCTAGCCGATTCGCCGCCGGTTGCGTCTCTCCATAAATGGACATATTATAGTTCATATATGGAGCGTCGTCGAACCGTTGCGCTCGAGCGCCCGGCGGCGGGCTTTTCGACCGATCGGGCGGTCGATCTCTCGAACAAGGAGGTCCAGGAACGGCTGAGCCGCGCGGCCGTGCCCGCATTCTTCAGGATGGCACGCGCCTGGAGCTTGCGCGACGAATCGGCGCGGCAGCTGCTTGGTGGGGTATCCAACGGCGCGTTCTATCAGCTCAAGCGCGGCGGCAAGAAGACGCTGGATCAGGACAGGCTCACACGCATTTCCCTGCTGCTGGGGATATTCAGGGCGCTCAACATTCTCTACAGCCGTCCGCTGGCTGACGTGTGGATGAACCTGCCAAACTCGAATCCGATGTTCCAGGGAGAGACACCGCTGACATACGCCGTCCGGGGTGGCGTTCCTTCTCTTCTGAGAGTCAGGCAGCTGCTCGACGCTCGGCGAGGCGGCCGGTGACGCCCAGGATTTCGACCATCCGCCAGGATGCTGCTCATCGATTGATTCCGTCGCGGCACGACGATCAAAGCGTGTTGCAGCGGCTGGCTGAAAGCGAAGACGCCCTTCAGCACCTCTTCGAGCTCGATGGCGCCACCAATGATCGTCTGCTTGGAGAAGCGAATCTCCTGCCGGGAATCAGCGTCCACGAGTTGCTGTTCGGAATCCCATTTGCACACATCGTCAACGCCGCGTTCTGTCATGCGCATCCACTCGGGAGTCGGTTCAACGGACCAGACCGCGGCGCCTGGTATGCCACCACGGATCTTCCGACGGCGCAGGCGGAAATTGCCTTTCACAAGCGACAGGAGTTGCGGGAGATAGACTGGCGCGCCTCTGAAACGTTTGTGCTGGACGACTATCTCGCCGATTTCCGCACGGATTTCCACGATATTCGCGGCGATGCCGCATTTGCGGGATGTCTCGACCCGGTTGACTACAGCGCTTCTCAGCGGCTTGCCGAAGATCTTCTGGCGGACGGCTCGGGCGGCATCGTCTACCCGAGCGTTCGTCGCGCGCACGGAACCTGCCTGGTGTGCTTCCGGCCCGCCCTCGTGACGAATGTCAGACAAGGCGAGACCGTCACGTTGAAAGCCTCAGCGGATCTGGCGCCTGCCGGAAGCGCCACTTAACCTGCAACCCGGAAGGGCAACTTACAGGGCCGTCACATCGTCAAACTTTTGCAACCGGCTCGTGCAAGTGTGCGTATTAGGTTCTGGAGGCTGGATATGAACCTGTATTCTCAACCTTTGACCCTGGCTGGTTCCCTCCTGATGGTCATGAGCTGTGCAGGCATCGACCTGTCGACCTCGGCCCAGGCACGCCCCGAAGGCCGGTTCGAGCGAACGCCTCACTGTCGACGGACCTGTGGATCTCAGCGTCCGAACGGGATCCGGTGACATCGACATCAGGGTCGGTTCCGCCGAAAGCGTCCAAGTCATCGGTCGCATTACCGCCAGTCGCCAGTTCTTTGGTGGGAATGTCCTCGAGGACTATCAAGCAGATTGAAGCAGCTCCGCCAATCCAGCAGACGGGGGATGTCATTCGCATCGGCGACACCCGGGATGACCCGCGCTATCGCGAGATCAGCATCAGCTACGAGCTCGTTCGTTCCAGCGAGCACGCAGCTCAACTCACAGACGGACTCCGGCGACCAAAGAATTGGCCGCGTCAACGGCACGGTCCGGGCACAAACCGGTTCGGGCGACATCCAGATCGATGGTGCGGGCGGCGGGCTCGATGCGCATACCGGCAGCGGCGATATTCAGAGTGAATGCGGTCGGCGGGACTGTAAAGGCTCAGACCGGCAGCGGCGATGTCGATGTGGCGCAGATCGCAGAAGGCGGATGTTGAAGTGCAGACTGGCTCGGGAGACGTGCGGCTGAGCACTGCCCGCCGACGCGGCGTTTACCTTGAGCGCACGAACCGGCTCCGGATCGATTGACACGACGCATCCGGCTGCAGAGCCGGATGAAGAAGGCGCCGGCGAAACCGCCTCGAAGGTGTTGTTCGTGGCGGGGGCAACCGTGTAGACGTCACGACGGGATCGGGGTCGATTGAGATTCGATGATCGCCTGCCCGGCGGCCCATCGACCATCGGCCCTTGCCTTCGCGCTCATCGTCGCTTCGACGATCGACGATGGCACGATGGCCGATCGCCGATCCTTGACTATTTCCCCGCTAACCGTCGACTATTGACCCGTGAACCTGGCTGCGGCGCGCTCTTCAGCGGTCGCCGCTCTTGCGCGGAACAGCTCTCCTCGCCCAGGATCGTCCCGCCCGCTTCCAGTCCGAAGTCGACCTCATCAGCGTCACCGCCACGGTGATCGACAGCGACGGTCATCTGGTCACCGGGCTTCCGCGCGAGGCGTTCGAGATCTACGAGGACGGCGAGCGGCAGGCGATCACCCAATTCACCAACGAGCGCGTGCCGGTCAGTCTGGCCGTGTTGCTCGACGTGAGCGACAGCATGTACGGCCAGCGTCTGGTCGACGCGCGCGCGGCCGTGGAGCGCTTCCTCTTCGAATTGCTCGACGAGGAGGATGAGTTTGCCGTGATCGCGTTCAACCACGAGCCCCGCCCGCTGACCGAGTGGACGCAGACACCCGAGGTCGTGCGACAGGCCATGATGCGACCTGCGCCCGTTCGGCGCCACGGCGCTCTACGACGCCGTGCTCACCACTCTGCCGATGATGGACACGCGGACGAAGCAGCGCGGGTCGGTGCTGATCATTTCCGACGGCGCCGATACCGCCAGCGACGCCGCTCTTCGCGAAGTACGAACGGCGCTCGTTCGCAGCGACGCATTCGTGTACGCGATCGCGATCGATCCCCCCGCGAGGCGCGCGATCAACGAAACCGTGGATGTGACGGCGTTGAACGAAATTACCGGCGGCAACGGCGGCAATACCGAGCTCGTGCACGAGACCGCCGGGCTCGTCGCGGCGACCGCGCGCATCGCCGAAGAGCTCAACAGCCAGTACATGCTGGGCTATCACTCGCCGCGGCCGCCCGACGGCAAATACCGCACCATTCGCGTGCGCACGACCAACCCGGACTATCGCGTCCGCGCGCGGCGAGGTTACATCGCCGACGCCGCGAAGCCGAACGCGCTGACAGCCGTCCGCGGTCTCGCCTCACGGCTTTGACGCCTCGGCCGGCCATCTGCGCGGCGATGTCCGGGCCGGAAGCGCGACGGCCGCAGCGATGTCGGCGTCGCCTCCACGCGTATCTCCCCGCATGCGCCGGATGACGCCACGGCCATACAGCGCGACAGGCGAGCTGGGATTCACGACGAGCGCCTGCGTGTAGTCCGCGAGCGCGCGATCGTGATCGCCAGTCCGAAAATACAACGCCGCCCGCAGCTCGAGCCCGTATGACGACCGTGGGTCGAGCTGCAGGTGCGTCGAGTAATCGTTCAGCGCCAGATCGTGCCGGCCGGCCGACTCGTGACACACGCCGCGATCGACGATATGCGATCGGCTCGGTGGGATTCAGCTCGATGACGCGCGTGAAATCGGCGATGGCGTCGGCGCATCGCGACGTGCCAGCGAGAGCGATCGCGCGATTCAGGAACGCATCGGTGAACGCCGGATCGCGCTTGATGGCTTCGCCATAGTCGCGGATCGCTTCTTCGGTATTGTCCGTTCAGGCGATACATGCCGGCGCGGTCGGCAAACGCCGAGGCCGACGGCTCGAGCGCCAGCACCTGAGTGAAATCGGCAATGGCCTGTCGAAATCCTGTCGCGCGCCGTAGACGGCGCCGCGGTTCGCGAAGGCTTTTGCAAACTTCGAATCGATTTTGATCGCCTGCGGCGAAATCCTGCAGCGCACGGTCGTAATCGAGCAGCGCAACGTAGGCGACGCCGCGATGGGTGTGCGCGACAGCCAGATCCCGGCCGCGGACCCGGCCGGATTGAATCAGGCCCGAGCATGCGCGATGGAAATCTCAGGATCGGGATCGCCGCAACGATCCTGCGCCTGCCCTGGCCGCCGGCCGACGCCGGGACCGGCAGTCGAGAGCAGCGCCAAGACCGAGAAAGCACACTGTAGCATCAATGTTTGCGGCCTTCTGGCCGATAAGGGATCAAGATAGCATCCCCCCAGGAGTCACGACATGTCGAATGGAACCGATTTCAAGCCCGCCTCGGACGAGCGACGCATGGTCGCGTGGATCGCAAAGGCCGTGCGCGTCGAAGGCAAAGTCATCAGTGCCGAAGATCTGACGATTGACGGCGACGTCGAAGGATCGATCGAGCTCGGCGGGCACAGCCTGGCAATCGGCCAGGACGCCACCATCAAGGCCGACCTTCTCGCGAAAACCGTCGTCATCAGCGGAAAAGTGACCGGCAACGTGAAGGCCGTCGAGAAAATCGATCTCCGCGCCACGGGAACGGTGACGGGCGATATCATCGCGCCGCGGTTTGTGATGGCCGACGGCGCGACCGTGACGGGGAAGGTTCAGGCGGGGTAATCGGCCATCGACGCCATGCCTCGGCGGCGGATTCCCGCTCGTCTCACTCCGCGGGCGCTCGGGCCGTTCTGCAGTGATTTCGAAGTCGCGGCCCGGATCGAGATCCCCGTTGTTGATCTCGGTCTCTCCCAGGTCCCTTGGACACGACCTCGCCTTCGCGCAGCTCCACCTCGATACGGTAGCGTCCGTCCTCTGGCACTTTGATCGTGTAGCCGCCGTTGACACCGGTGGTCGTTTCGAATCGCGCGCCCGTCTTCGCGTTGATCACTGTGACCTTTCGCGTCGACCAGCGGCACCGATCCGTCGGTCGCGCGGACGATGCCCGGCGATCGTGCCTCCAGCCTTCAGCGCTGGATCCGTCGTGACGAGAAGACTGCGGCTGCACGCTCACGCACATCAGGAGCGAACCGAGCGCCACCAGATAGTCTTTGTCGTCATGCAGATTCCTCCGCATGCAAATTCATCGCAAAAACGGGCCCTACTTGACACCCGCCCGCGCCATCTCCGCGTCGATCGTCTGGCGAATGTATTTGGCGGCTGCAATGTCCGCTCCCCCTCCGGCGAGGTCGCCCTTCTTCAGCTTGACGATGCCGCGCGCATAAAGGGCGGGGGCGTATTGCGGGTTGATCACGAGAGCCTGCTCGTAATCGGCAAGCGCCCGATCCAGCTCTTTCTTGCGGAAGTAAATCGTGCCGCGCCGCTCGTAGCGGAACTCGGCGCGCGGCTCGAATCTCGATCGATTTGGTGATGTCCTCGATCGCGAGATCGTCCAGACCGATGAGCTCGTAGCAGAGGCCGCGGTTGTAATACGGATAGGCAAGCTGCGGATACACGTCTATGACGCGCGTGAAGTCGGGAATGGCGTCGTTGATAGCGGCCGAGGATCGTGAACGTGATGCCGCGTTCTCCGTACGCGTCGATCAGCGAGGGATTCGCGAGTGATGGCCGCGTTGAAGTCGTCCACGGCTTCGGCGAAATCGACCCTTCTGTCGGTATGCGGTACCGCGGGAGTAGTGCGCGCTGGCGAGATCGGCGGATGCCCGGCTGCCTGAATCGATGAGCGCGCGGCATCCTGCGATTCGGACGTCGGGATCATTGGCACGGCATCGTTTCCAGGTGTCATCTGTGCTCGGCAGGGCTGTCCGCCTGCGCCAAGGCCACGGCGGGCAAGAAGCCCTGCGCACCATCGGCGTTGCCATCCCGCATGAGCGGCAACGTCACAAGGATGCTAATGATGAGCCGCATCCGCAAACGCCGGCTTGAGTGTGCCCATCTTCTTCGCCACCTCGAACAACGTCGGGATAGAACTGCACGAATGTGTTGTCGACCGCGCCGTTCTCCCCGTGGCACGCGTAGCACCGTTCGGTCGTGGCGAGCGCAGCGACCTGCGGCTTCATGTCGCGGCCGAAATCGAAATACGCCCACTTTCCGGGATAGCGTGCCTCATCCTTGACCGACGCTTCGATGACGATGAGATTCGACTGAAAGTGACCTCCCTTGTTGATCGATCCTTCACTGCGTCGACGCTCGAACCTCGAGAATGAACATCGTCTTGTCGGGCCACTGCCCCGTCTTCATGAACGCTCGATAGGCCGGCGGGTTGACGTAGACGTTCGTGAAGCTCGGCGTGCGCGGAGCGCCCGTCGGCTGGTTATAGGTCATCCCGAGGCCGGAGGTGACGAACATCCACTCGCGGAAATTCTCTGGGCCGAATCAACTCGCCGGCCGCAGTGTAGCGCGGGCCTGCGTCGGCTGACGCTGCGTGAAGCCGGGCACGTCTGCGGGCGCTGGTCGCGCACGCCGACGAGCGCTGCCGCGAGCGCGCAAGAACGGCGCGCCGAAATGACCTGTATCTCATGGAGAGGAATATATCACTCTCCGAGAAATCGGCCGATGGGCTTCAGTTCGTCGACGTGATCGCAGATCACCTTGATCGACATCATCATCGGAACGGCCAGCAGCATCCCCCATACACCCCACGCCCAGCTCCAGAACAGAAGCCCGACGAACACGGCCACATGGTTCATCGACGCGACCTTGCCCATCAGCAACGGGTAGAGGAGCCAGCCTTCGAGGGATGTGATCGCGAGCGACACCGCGGCGACCGTCAGTGCCATGCTGATCGTGCCGAACTGCAGGAACGCCACCATCGACAACCCGCCGCTGACAATCAACGGCCCGTAGTACGGAATCGAGTTGAAGATTCCGGCGAGCAATCCCCACAGCGGCGCCTGCTCGAGACCCATGTACCGCAGGGCGGCCCACGTCGCGATGCCGACGAACGACGCTCGTCAGAACCTGGACGATGAGAAAGCGTCCGATCTGCGATGCGATGCTGTCGATGATCTCCACGGTCAGCTTCTTCTTCGACAGTCGGGGGCCCGCCAGCTCCACGAACTTCCGCCTGAACATCTTGTCCGACAGCAGAATGAAGTAGGTGAGAAACATGATCATGATCAGTTGGTTCAGCGCCGAAACTGCACCGATCGATCCCGACCACAACAGGCTCGTCGCCGTAATTCGCGGCTCCTCAACCTGCACCCGCATGACGCCCGGAGCCGGTTTCGACGCGTCGGATTTCTGCAGCTCCGCGGCGGCCTGTTCGACTTTGTCGAGCGGCCCCGACTTTCGATCCGCGCGTCTCGATCGATCATCGCGGTGATGCGACGCGCGGCTGTCGGCAACTGATTGATGACCGTCATCGCCTCGTCCTGCAGCATGTAAGCGCCGACGCCAATCGTGCCGAACGTCAGCAGGATCGTGACGGCGGCGCCCAATCCATCGCGGTATGCGAATCCGCTCCATCGCGTCGACGACAGGATCGAGCACGTAGAACAGCAGCAGGCCGAACGCCAGCGGAGCCAGCAGCGCCTGCATGTACTGCAGCAGGAACACGGCGACGCCAAACGCGATGACGAACAACGACACCGTGCGCGCGTCGAGTCCTTCTGGCAGGTTCGCTTTCCGGTTCGTCAGGCGGCGTCGTCGCGCGCGGGCGTTCGCTTTCGGTAGCTTATGCAGCGAAGTCATACAGATCAGAATCCAGCGCGAGAGAGACAGCAATAGCCGTACCTTGGACCTTGTTTGCACTTCGCCCGCACCGCATGGCCACTCAGGCCCGCGTCCTGCCACGCCGGCGTCCTTTTCGATTTGCCGCGAAACCGCCGTCGCGTCCCCCGCCGATGGCGTGCCGGGTTGCACCAGCATCCAAAGGTCCGCCGTCAGATCGGCGTGCGAACCGTCTGGGCGAAGGTGCGGCAGATCCTTTTCTGGTGGTGGGTCTGGGCGACGGCCGCCGTCATCGCGCTGATCTACGACAACTGGGCCTGGGCAGTCGGCACGGGATTGATCGCGATTTTCGCGTTCCTCGCGTGGCCGAGCGAGGTCCCGCCGCGCGTGGGTCTCGACCATGAGTTCTGCGTCGAAGACGAGGAGTTCCTGACGACGATGGCGGGCGCGACCGGGCATTCCGTTTTTCGAAGGAAACCGGATAGAGATTCTCAACAACGGCGACAGCTTTTATCCCGCCATGCTGCGCGATATCGCGCGGGCGCCGATGTTCGGTCACGATCGAGGCCTACATTTACTGGGCCGGAGAAATCGGGCGGAAATTCGCCCACGCGCTCGCAGCGAAGTCGCAGGTCCGGCGTCAGCGTCAAGATTCTGCTCGATGCAGTCGGCTCTTCGTCAATCGGCGACGAGATTCTGGAGATTCTCGACAGGGGCAAGTGCCAGCTTGCCTGGTACAACCCGGTTCGGCCTTATACGCTCGGCCGTTTCAATCACCGCACGCACCGCAAGTCGCTCATCATCGACGGCCGGATCGCGTTCACCGGTGGCGCCGGCATCGCCGATCACTGGATGGGCAACGCGCAGGACGGTCGGCACTGGCGCGACATTCAACTCCGGCTCGAAGGCCCGGCGGTCGTTCCGCTGCAAACGGGCTTTGCGCAGAACTGGCTGCAGGCGACGAGCGAGCTCATCACCGGATTTGAGTTCTACCCGCCGATCGAGACGCCGGCCGGCACGCTGGCCGTGCAGACGATCCTGAGCTCACCGGAGACAGGCGCGTCGACGGCTCGGACGTTGCTACTACCTGTCAATTGCCGCGGCACGCCGCACGATTTACATCGCGAATCCCTATTTCGTTCCCGATCAGGGCGCCATCGATCTGCTGATTGCCGCCAAGCGGCGCGGCGTCGATGTCCGGATCATGGTCGCCGGAATCCACAACGACAACTGGATGGCCCGGCAGAACAGCGTGCGCCTCTATGGCCCTTTCCTCGAAGCCGGCATTCAAATTCTCGAGTACAACCACACCATGCTGCACCAGAAGACGATGGTCGTGGACGGCGTCTGGTCGACGGTCGGCACGACCAATTTCGACAGCCGGTCGTTCGCCCATAACGAGGAGAACAACGTCTGCTTCTGCGACGAGAATCTGGCGCGTCAGCTCGAAGAAATCTTCATGGCCGACATCAAGGGCTGTGACGTGATCACACTGGACGACTGGCGGAAGCGTCCGGTGCTCGCGAAGTCGATCCAGGCGAGTGGTATCGCTGTTACAGGAACAGGTCTGAACCGCGTCAGTCGTTGAACCGGTGATAGTGGTTGCCGTCCCGCTCGTAGCCCGTATCCTTCACGTCCAGGTTCAAAGCGTTCTGCAACCGATAGCTGAGCAGCGCTTCCGCCGGAACCTGCACTCGGCGCCCCTTGGTGAGAATCTGCGCGCCGGCGCCGACCGCTGCGCCTGCAACGGCTCCGGCCGCTGCGGCATCGCCGCCGCCAATGATTCCGCCGATGATCGCGCCGATGAGCGCGCCACCACCGACGTTGCGCGCCGTTTCCTTGTTGGCTCCGATGCCGCTGTTGCGAATGTCGACACCCGAGGTCCCGATCCGATTTCGCGTCGCGTCGACCCCGTAGCGCCGGTTGTTGATCGTGATCGAGTCGAGATCCAGCACGAGATCATTGTCCTGGTCTCGCCGCACGACCAGTTCTGCGGACGCCCCGGCCGGTATGGCCAGACGGCCCTCAGTATCGCGGACGTCATTTTCGATCTGTCCGATGTACACCCGTCCGTCCATCGTATCGGAATCGATGGGTTCGGTCGTTCTCACCTGCAGCGCAGTACCCGGTTCGATCGTGCTGAGCGCGTTCCATTGCGCCGTGGCGGCGTGCGGCACACACAGCATCGCGGCGATGACAGATCCTCCCAGCGTCAGGCGCGTAGTCTTCTGCACTTCTCTGAGCATTGATACCTCCACCAGCAGCGAATGCTGCAAATGAAAGGCCACTCGGGTACGTCCCTTGCGAAGCGAACGGCCCCGCGAGTTCATCTTTGCGGATCCTCTGGATTTCTTCGTTTTTCCGCCGCCTCGCTCAACTATCTCGTGGCAACATACCTCGTCTTGTCAGGTCTCATTGGATTGGGCGTCGTGACATTTCGGGTGTAGCCAATCGCGACATCCGGTGAAACGGATAGACAAGACCTGAGGCGTAAGGATGGATATACAATAACCGGCCTAGGAGTCAGCCACATGCATCTATTGAGAGTGTTCCGTCAGGGTTTGGTGACACTGTTTTGCGTTCTGATCGCAACCGCGGCCTTTGCGCAGCGCCGCACCGGCTAAGCCGGCCGCAGCCCCGGCGAAAGCCGACCAGGCGAAACCAGCCGACCAGGCCAAACCGGCCGACCGGCAAACCAGCCGACAGGCAAACCAGCCGAACCGTTCGAGCCGCGCGTCGGGCAGCCGGGTAAAGATGTCGTCTGGGTACCGACGCCGCAGGCGCTCGTGGACAAGATGCTCGACATGGCGAAGGTCACGCCGAATGATTTCGTCATGGACCTTGGGTCGGGTGACGGCCGCACGGTCATCACGGCGGCGAAGCGCGGCGTCAAGGCGATGGGCGTCGAGTTCAACCCGGACATGGTCGCCCTGTCGAAGAAGGCGGCAGCCAAGGAAGGCGTCAGCGATCGCGCAACGTTCGTGGAGGGGGACCTCTTCAAAGCCGACCTCTCGAAAGCGACCGTCATCACGATGTTCCTGCTGCCCAGCATCAACATGCAGCTGCGACCGTCATTGCTCGATCTGAAGCCCGGCACGCGCATCGTCGCGAACACCTTCACGATGGAAGACTGGCAGGCCGACGAAACGCAGTCGGTCACCGACGACTGCTCGAGCTGGTGCACGGCGCTGTTGTGGATTGTGCCGGCGAAGGTCCAAGGCACCTGGAAAACGCCGCAGGGCAACCTGACGCTGACGCAGCAGTTCCAGATGGTGACTGGCACTCTTGAACGGCACGGCGATCGCCAACGGCAAGCTCAATGGGGATCAAATCTCGTTTACAGCCGGCAGCACGAATTATTCTGGTCGCGTCAACGCGGCGGTACCGCAATCGCCGGCGGAAACCTCACACGCGTCGAAGTTGAATTAGGCGCCCTGAAGCCCTGCAATTTCGCGGTCTTTCTGGGCGGGTTGAAAAACGGCGTGGCGAGTGACCGTCGCACCAACGCGGTGACGAACGGCTTCGACGGTCACCTCCATCTGCAAGCGAGTACCCGACGGCGGCCGCGTCCGCATCCACTGTCGCCAGCGCAATCAATTTCTTCAATATGGGAGACCACGTCGTCGACGTGGCTTTGCCGGCCTGGACCGCCCCGATGGTACACCGGCACCGCAACGCGCGAGGCGGTCGCGGGCACTTGAGGCGGAAGCTGCAGGTTCTCGTACAGTGCCTCGACTTGCTGCCAATCGATTTCGAGGCCGACAATCCTGCGCGGCTGCGCCGTTCGCCAGCTTCCTTTCGCAGCGCCGCCTGACCGACAAACGGGCGCCTTGTCGAGCTGGACCAGCCGCGACAAGCCCATTTCGAACGGTGAATACTGCTGGCTCGGAATCAGCGCTTTGCGGCAGCTGAAAAAGTCGACTTCGATCAACAGCAGTCCCGCTTCGATTCGTGCGACATCGAGCGCCAGCATGCCTGCCGGGTGGAGATCGAATGGCCGGCCGGCCGACGACAATCGCATCCCACACGCGCGTGGCCTCGATCCCATGGCATCCAGATTTCGTATCCGAGGTCGCCCGTGTAGCCGGTGCGCGAGATGTCGACCGGCACGCCTCCGATGGTTCCGCTCGTGACGCGAAAATACTTCAGCGAATCGACATCGGCCTCGGCCACCTGCCGCAGAAGCGCACCGGAGGTCGGGCCCTGGACAGCCAACGCGGCCACTTTCTCCGACACGTCCTCGATCGAGACGTCGAACCCGACGGCATTCTGCACGAACCATCTCAAGCTTGGATCGGCGGCCGTCCAGCGATAGCGCTGCTCCGCCAGACGCGAGACCGTCCCATCATCGATGACCTTGCCCTGCTCGTCACACCAGGGCGTGTAGATCACCTGGCCGACGGCAAGCTTCGTCGCATCGCGCGTGATGAGCCGGTCGACGAGCCTCGTCGCATCGCGGCCGGTCACGATGTATTTGAACAGCGGCGACACGTCGATCGAGCGCCGCGGCGTTGCGGATGGCGTTGTACTCGTGCTCGTGATGCGTTTCGTAAGCGCTGACGGCGTAATAGCCGGCCCAGTCCCGGTAGTTCAGGCTTTCGCACAGCGGCAACGTGCGCTCGTGGAATGCGGATCCGATGGGCATGAGCGTTCAATTATAGAATGACCATTCGAGCGGGCGAGCAGGCCTGTGGAGAGATGCCCAAATACGATGTCATCGTGATCGGGGGCGGCCACAACGGCCTCGTTCACGCGGCCTATCTCGCGCGCGCGGGACGCCGGGTGCTCGTGCTGGAGCGAAGGCATGTCGTCGGCGGCGCCGCGGTGACCGAAGAAGTGTTCCCGGGTTTCCGTTTTCGGTGTGTTCGTACGTCGTATCGCTCCTGCGCCCGCAAATCATCCGCGATCTCGATCTTCCACGTCACGGCTTCGAGGTGCTTCCACTCGACGGCACGTTCTCTCCGATGCCCGATGGCAACTATCTGTGGCGCACCAACGACCACGGGAGCACCCGGCGCGAGATTCTGCGTCATTCGCGGCTCGACGCCGAAGCGTACGACGAGTACGGCAAAGCGATGATCGACATGGCTCGATTCGTCAAGCCGACGCTCGACGTCCGCGCGCCGGATCCGTTTTCGCTCTCGCCGTTCGATCTCCGCGAACATGTACCGCCTCGGACGCCGCTTTCAAGCACATGTCTTCCGACGCGCGTTACCGGCTCGTCCAGCTGATGACGATGAGCGCGGCGGACTTTCTCGATCAGTGGTTCGAGACCGACGTGCTGAAGGCGACGATGTCGGCGTCGGGAATCATCGGCACGTTTCAGGGAGTGCGGTCTCCCGGCACGGCCTACGTGCTGCTCCACCATTACATGGGCGAGATCGACGGCGCGTTCCGCTCGTGGGGCTTTGCCAAGGGCGGCACGGGTGCCATTTCGAACGCGATTGCGGCCGCCGCGCGCGAGGCCGGTGTGGAGATTCGCACGAGCGCAGCGGTCAGCAGGATCGCATCGCGAGGATGGCCGCGCGACCGGCGTCGTACTCGAGAACGGCGATGAAATCCAGGGGTCGATCGTCTCCTCCTCGGTCGATCCGCGCCTGACCTTCCTCAAGTTTCTCGATCCGCGCGAGCTGCCCGACGACTTCGTCGAGGAGGTGCGCCGATACAAGTTCCGCGGATCGTCCGGCAAGGTCAATCTCGCGCTCGACGGCTGCCGAGCTTCACGAGTCTGCCGGGTGACGGACGCCACCTGCGCGGCGCGATCTCGCATCTCTCCAAGCGTCGAGTACATGGAACGCGCCTATGACGAGGCAAAGTACGGTGCACTATTCGCAGCAGGCCGTACATCGACATCGTCATTCCCAGCCTGACCGATCCGTCGGTCGCGCCGCCCGGCAAACACGTGATGTCGTGCTTCGTGCAGTACGCGCCGTACGACTTGAAAGATCGGCACGTGGGACGAACAGCGGGAGAAATTCGGCGACACGGTGATCGACACGATCGCCGAGCACGCGCCGAACATCAGATCGTTGATCCGTCATCGCCAGGTCGTCACCCCGCTCGATCTCGAACGAGAGTGGGGACTCAGCGAGGGCAACATCTTCCAGGGCGAACTGGCGCTCGAGCAGTTGCTGTTCCTTCGGCCGGTGCCTGGATGGGCTCAGTACCGCACACCCATCCGTAACCTCTACATGTGCGGTTCGGCTGCGCATCCCGGAGGCGGCATCATGGGCGCCCCGGGCCGCAACGCGGCGCTCGAAATTCTCGGCGGCGCAAGATCGCCTGTCGCGCCGAAGCAGCGCAGCCGCGAAGGCGGACGATGAGCGCCTACGATGTCATCCTGGTCGGCGCCGGGCACAACGGCCTGGTGGCGGCGACTCGGTTGGCCCGCGCCGGACTGAAGCACGCTCGTTCTCGAACGCCGATCGCTGGTCGGCGGCGCAGCAATCACCGAAGAGCTGATCTCCGGCTTTCGATGCTCGACGCTGGCTCACACGGCGCAGCCGGATCCGGCGGTGGTGAGCGATCTGCGCCTTGCCGAACACGGGCTCGAGATGATCGATCCCGATCCGTATCTCTTCGCACCGCTTCCCGACGGGCGAAGTCTGGTTTTGAGCCGCGACGTCGCGGCGACCGCAGCGAGCATTCAGCATTTTCCGAAAGAGGATGCGCGCCGCTACGGCGAGTTCAGAGCCGTCACCGCTCGAGTCGCCTCGTTCGTGTCTTCAGTCATGGCGAACTGCCCTCCGGAGATCGAACATTCGACCCGCGCGCGACCTGTGGACGTTGTTGGGGATGGCGCGCCGGCTTCGCGGGCTCGGAAAAAAAGACGCATATCGGTTGCTGCGGTGGGCGCCCATGTCGGCGGCTGACTTCATCTCCGAGTGGTTCGAATCGGAGCCGCTCCGGGCAGTGTTTGCGGCCCGCGGCATCTTCGGCACAGCTCTGGGGCCGCGATCGGCGGGCAGCGCAGCGGTCCTCCTGATGCAGATGGCCGCAGGCGGCGGGATTCCCCGGTTGGTTCGTGGCGGCCTCGGCGCCTTCACCTCGGCGCTCGCGTCGGCGGCACGGGCGGCAGGTGTGGCCATTCGCACCGATGCGGAGGTCGGACGCATCGATATCCGGAACGGCCGTGTCGCCGGGGTGACGTTGAGCTCAGGCGAACATGTGCAGGCCGATACCGTGGTCTCGAATGCAGATCCGCGTCGCACGCTGCTGGGACTGATCGATCCGGTCGCGCTCGAGCCGGGATTCCTGGCCCGTATGCGAAGTTACCGATGCGCAGGCACTGTCGCGAAGATTAACCTCGCACTCCGTGAGTTGCCTCGCTTCGGCGCGACTGGATCTGCCGACGCCGCGCGCCTGCTGGCGGGATGTATTCACATCGGACCGACTCTGGAATACCTCGAGCGCGCGTTTGATGCGTCCAAGTACGGAACGTTTTCGCCGCGCCCCTACCTGGACGTGACGATCCCGTCAATCGCGGATCCGGCGCTGGCTCCTGAAGGAGCGCACGTGATGTCGATCAACGCGCAGTTTGCCCCATATCGTCTGCGCGGCGCCGACTGGTCCACCTCGGGCCCGGACCTGGCGGACAGCGGTCATCGACACTCTGGAGGAGTACGCACCGAACCTGAGAAATCTCATTCTCCACCGACCAAATCATCACGCCCGCTCGACCTCGAGTCGACATACGGCCTGACCGGCGGCCACATCTTTCACGGAGAACTCTCGCTGGATCAGACTGTTCACCATGCGACCGCTTCTCGGATGGGCCCGTTATCGGACGCCAGTAGGCGGGCTTTACTTGTGCGGCGCAGGGACCCATCCGGGATATGGCGTGTCCGGACTGTCGGGAATGAACGCGAGCCGCGAGATTCTCAGGGATCTCGGGCGTCGGTAAATGGTGATCAAAACCTTCTCCGACAAGTCTGAGCTCGCAAAGGCCGCCGCGGCGAGATGCCGCGGCAATCATTTCGTCGGCCATCGCCTGCGGCGGTCGCGCGCGGATTGTCGCCGCCACGGGGACCTCGCAGATCGAGTTTCTCGAGCAGTTGACGCGAGGCAGAGCACGTAGACTGGCGGCGGGTGGAGCTATTTCATCTCGACGAGTACCTCGGCCTGCCGATCCACCACCCCGCGAGCTTTCGACGATATCTCGTCGACCGTCTGATTCGTCCCACCGGCATCCTGCACTATCACCTGCTCAACGGTGAGCGCGACCCCCAGGACAGTGTGCGAAGAAGTGGGAAAGCGCGGTCAGCGAGGCACCGATCGATGTCGCATTTGTCGGGATCGGCGAGAACGGGCATCTCGCGTTCAACGATCCCCCCGCGGATTTCGACAGCGGTGAGCCGTACATCGTCGTGAAGCTCGACGAGGCCTGCCGCCGACAGCAGGTCAATGAAGGGTGGTTCGCGAGCCTTGCCGAGGTGCCGCGACCGTGCGATTTCCATGTCGGTGCGGCAGATCCTCGCAGGCAAAGGCCATCATCGCCATCGTGCCTGAAGGCCGCAAAGCCAGGCGGTGCGTGCATCGGTGGAGGGGCCCTCACCCCGGACGTGCCCGCATCGATTCTGCGAACACATTCCGAACTGCCACCCTGTATCTCGACCGACTCGTCGGCACTCTGCGACATCCCTCGACAATTGAGAGCGCGCCGGTCATACGCTAAACTCTGGGCATCTTTTGTCAGCGACCGTCAAAGGAGCTTTATGTCGATAGTGACGCGCCGGGATGTGCTGCAGGGTCTGTTTGCAGCGAGTGTGGCGGCCGAATTCGGCGGGCTGCCCGTGCTGGTGCTGGCGCAAGGGGAAGTGGTCGTCCCGTTTACCGACGTCCCGCCGCCCGCGCCGCCGGCGCCGGGCGCGCCGACGCCGCCTGTCCGCTTCGACCCGCGCAATCTGACGAACTTCGTCGTGTCGAACGACGAATTCTTCGCAGTCGCTCACTACGGGATACCGACGGTCGATCCAGGCACCTACAAACTGCGAATCACCGGGACTGGTCGACCGCCCGCTCGAGCTGTCGCTCGCCGATTTGAAGAAGCGCCCTCGCGTGGAGCACGCCGTCGGTTTCGAGTGCTCAGGCAACAACAACGCACGAGGAAACCCGCTCGTCGGCAACGCGCGGTGGGCGGGAACTGCGCTGGCGCCAATTCTCAAGGAAGCTGGCTTGAAGCCGAACGCGCGCGAGATCGTGTTCTTCTCCGCGGACAAAGGCGCGGAGGAAGTCACTCACGGTCGCGGCAATGCCAAGGTCGAACAGCATTTCGCGCGCGGCATGGAGGCGAGCGACGCGATGCGGCCCGAAGTGTTCCTTGCTTACGAGATGAACGGCCAGCCGCTGCCGCCCAAGAACGGATTTCCGCTGCGTGTAATCGTCCCGGGCTGGTACGGCGTGGCCAACGTCAAGTGGCTCGACCACATCCATGTGCAGGATACGCGGTACATGGGCCGGTTCATGGGACGCGACTACGTCACGCTGAAGAGTGAAGCCATCGGCGGCGAGACCTTATGGATGGAGACCTGGGTCAGCCGCATTCGACTGAAGTCGGCGGTTGCCCGGCTGACGCGGAACGGCGACCGACTGAAGGCCGTCGGGTTTGCGCTGACCGATGGAACGCCGCTCAAGGCCGTCGAGGTGAGCGTTGACGGCGGACCGTGGAAATCTGCGACGATGTGGAAAGAGAACACGCAGTATTCGTGGAAGCTGTTCACCTATGAGTGGGCGGGCGCGCAGGCAGGAGAGCACACGATCGTGTCTCGCGCGATCGATGCGCGCGGAGACATTCAGCCGGACCAGGACCATCCCACCAAGCGATCGCAGTGGGAAAACAACGGGCAGTTCATCAGGAAATTTACGCTGTCCTGAATTGCGAGCCGGCGTTCGCTTCGATGCCCTCATCGGCAGCTCAACGTGCAGCGACCACGAGCGTGGCGACGTAGTCTTCGCGCCGGATCGGAGTGGTTGCTCGCGGATATGGGGCGAGCTGGACCAGGCGGATTGTCCAGGCACCGTGCGCCACTGAGGATCCATTCGGCGTGGTGCTGAGCGTGCATTCCGCTCGATTGCCTGATCCGGTGCACGCTCCCGGCAAGGCTGAGGACGAAGGGGCCGGCTGATCGAAAGCGAGTGAAATCACCGCCTCACCCGCCCACACGCAGACGGCATCCATCGGGCACCGTGAATCGGAGCGCACTTCCACGAATGTGATCGTCACACCGGCGCCGAGGCTCGCCTTCGCTCCCAGTCTCAGCTCGAACGGCTGCCCGGGCGTCACCGACGTCGGCTCGGTGGGGCTTGCGCAGGCGGCAGCAAGACCCAGCAGCAGCACGAATATTCTCGATCGAAACGCCATCTCGACGATTGTAAGCCCGAACATGGGTGTCTTCCTGGGCGACCGGCGCGGATAATGATTCGAGGGCAACGATGGACGAACACGATGACGATCTCGAGCCAGAAGTCGAGGATGGCGTTGAACTAGAAACGGAGGATTTCCACGGCGCCCTGGAGGAAGATGAAGGAGCTGACGTCGTTGGGGAGTTGAGCCGTGAGCTCGATGTAGACATCGATCCTGACAAATCTGAGATCTAGAAGAGATCGAGGGTCTCTCACCAGACTTTTGTCACCTCCTGCAACGACATCGCCGCCGCCGTATCATGCGCCTGTGCCATCTGCGATTGGTACTTCGATTGCCTGCTCGAAGATACGTGAGCAAAGAATCGACCTATTCCGAACCTACCGTGCTGTGGCGGCTGAGAAATCTCGACGGGCGAGTCGCACACGCGCTGATTGTTCCAGTCGGGATGAAAGCCACAGCCCTCTGGTTTATCGGTAGCATGCCGCAGAAGGCCCGAGACTTCCGGAGCTGGCGGGGTGCCATTGAATGGCTCAACGACGAAAGGGCGACGCTGGAAACGTCGGGCTGGTCGTGGTGGGAGCGCCCGGCGTATCCGCCCCTCATGCGGGGCCCGCGCGACAGGTGAACGCCAAATCGAGAGCGAAGCGCCCGCAAGCGAAAGCTGCCGGTCCTCTGGAGCTTGTTGTCCGGCGCGGCGCGCTGCGACGGTATCGGCAGCTCAAAGAAAAAACGCGGGTGTGGCCCGTCAAGATATTGTGGGACCTGCGGAAATCGGACCGCAGGATGGCCCCGGCGCCGCCCGAGAAAGAGGACGAGCAACAGAGCGGTGCGCCCAGAAATGAGCAACGCAAAAGGGAGCGCCGTCAGGCACCGCCCTACACCTGGGACGTCGCGGACTTCCTCGTGATCGGCCGCCCCCGAAAGCGGCGTTCCAGGAAAAAAAAGTAACCCTCTCCTTCCCACCGCATGGACGCTCGGCTGATACGGCAGGCAATGGAGGTGAACTGGCAGAACCTGGCGCTGGGGCACCACACCTCCAGGCTGGAGGGCGCCACGTTCGTTCGAAACAGAACCCTGTCGGACGTCTACGACGCGAACTTCGTTTTCGATGTCGCTGCATCGGAGCCTGATCAAATCGATAGCCTTCTGGCGCTCGTGGCCAGGGATACCAGGAAACGCCGCAATTGACGTTCCGGCTCGACCCATTTACACCACCTCCTTTCGAAGCTCGACTCGCATTGGAAGGATACGAGCGTAGCGAGTCGATTCTTCTGGTTCTTGACGGTCCGCTTCGCCGTGCTGCAAATCAGATCCAGATGCGGCCTGTCGAAGAGGACGCCGGATGGACAGCCTACGCAGCACTGAAGCGTGTCTGTTGGCGCGAGCACGCGGCCCAGAGAGATTTCGACCCCGACGACACGGTCATTGCGGACAGGCTGACTGCGTCGACCAGGCTGAAATGCCCGCCGGTTCAGTACATCCTCGCGTATCTGGATGGACGTGCCGTCGGCTACTGCAGCGCCTGGGAAGGGCTCCGGTCGATCGGGCAGGTGGAGGATCTGTTCGTCGACCCCGCACAACGTCAGCGCGGGATCGCGACCGCGATGCTCCACCGTTGTGTGGAGATTGCGCGGGCACGCGGCGCGGGCCCGATCGTCATCGTCGTCGAGGCAACGAACACCGCGAAGCACATATATACGGCCCTCGGGTGGCGCCCTGCGGCTCTTTGCCGGCAGTACGCGAAGAAGAACCCCGGGTCGTCCCTTGCCTTCGAGCGACGAACGGTCTAGTTTTGGACGATGAAGCCGCTCCTGCGCGTGTCGTTGTCCGCCACCATCATCCTGGTTTGCCTGCTGCGCCCCTACGCGGCCGCTCAGGATGTCGGGCGAATGGATCAGGTCGTCAGGTGGTATGCCGAAGACGTCAAGACATTCATGGGATCGGTGCTCGTGGCGCGAGAGGGTCAGGTGCTGGTCAGCCGCTCGTACGGCTCTGCCAATCTCGAATGGAACGTGCCACATACCCCGGCCACCAAGTTCCGGCTCGGATCCATCACGAAGCAGTTCACGGCGGCGGCGATCCTCCTGCTGGAAGAGCGTGGAAAGCTCCGCATCGACGACCCGGTGAAGAAGCATCTGACAGATGCGCCGGCGGCGTGGGATCAAGTCACCATCTTCCACGTCCTGACACACACGTCGGGTATTCCGAGCTTTACCAGTTTTCCCGACTACCGCATGTCGAAGCTGGCCGCAACCCCGGTCGAGAAAATCGTGGCGAGCTTCCGCGACAAGCCGCTGGAATTTCAGCCGGGTGCGAAGTGGAATTACAGCAACTCAGGGTACGTGCTGCTTGGCTACCTCATCGAGAAAGTCAGCGGCCAGACCTACGAACAATTCGTTCAAGAGAACATCTTCACTCCGCTCGGCATGAAGAGCTCGGGCTACGACTCGAACTCGAGAATCATTCCGCAGCGGGCTGCGGGCTATGCGCCCTCTCCAAGCGGTCCCGTCAACGCCGAGTTCATCCACATGAGCGTGCCGCACGGGGCAGGCGCGCTCTACTCGACAACCGAAGACCTGCTCCGCTGGACCCAGGGGCTGTTTGGGGGCAAGCTCCTCTCCCCTGCCTCGCTCGAAAAAATGACCACCCCATTCAAGAACGACTATGCCCTGGGAGTCCAGGTCCGTACTTTCAATGGACGCAAAACAGTCGACCACGGCGGCGGCATCGAAGGGTTCAACACGACACTGGCCTACTATCCCGACAGCAAGGTGACGATCGCGGTGCTGGCAAATCTGAACGGTCCGGCGTCGGGCGAGATCGCCGGCAAGCTTGCGGCTCTTGCACACGGCGAAGCGGTCACGCTGTCGTCGGAGCGAAAGGAAATCACCTTAGCGCCCGATGTGCTTGCGCGGTATGTCGGCACCTACCAGGTGACGCCCGCCATCAACATGATGATTACGCTGGTGGACGGGAAGCTGATGACGCAGCTTTCAGGCCAGCGCGCGTTCGCTTTGTTCGCCGAATCCGAGACGAAATTTTTCCTCAAAGAGGTCGATGCACAGATCGAGTTCGTGAAGAACGGCCAGGGAACAGCGATCGCTCTCATCCTCCACCAGGGGGGTCGCGACATGAAGGCGCTTCGCAGGTGAGCAGAGTCTGGACGCTCCTGGGAATCGCGGCGGTCTTCCTGCACGCGAGCCTCCCGGTTGCGGCTCAGTCACCAGCAGAACACATCTCCCTGAGTAACCTCGCCTACCGGGAACGGCGCGCGGCCGATGCACTGGATCACCTGCTCCGTGCGATCGCGGCTGAGCCCGACAACTACGAGGCGCTCTGGAAAGCGTCGCGCACCGAGGTGGACCTGGCCGAGGTCGCCGCCAAAGGCACGGCCATGGATTCGCTGCTCGCCGCGGCCCAGCAGCATGCCGAGGCCGCGATTCGTCTTCGGCCGGCCGATGCCGAGGGGCACTTCGCGCTCGCGCGCGCGCTCGGCCGGCGCGCGCTGTCGGTTGGCACGAGGGACCGCATACGGTACTCGCAGCAGATTCGCAGCGAGGCTCTCACGGCCCTCGAGGCCGACAGCACGCACGCCGGCGCGCTCCACGTGCTCGGCATGTGGAATGCCGAAATCATGCGGGTGAACGGGCTGGCGCGTCTCGTGGCGCGAACGTTTCTGGGTGCGGATGTCTTCAGCCTGGCGAGCTGGGAAGAAGCGCAGCGCCTTCTCGAGGCATCCGTGAGATACGATCCGCAGCGGATCGTGCACCGCCTCGACCTGGCCGGAATTTATGCCGACCGGGGTGACAAGAGCCGCGCCCGGGAAATGTACCTCTGGATCGCATCGGCTCCGACAATCGAGCCCAATGACGATTTGTACAAGCGGCAGGCCGCCGAACAGCTGAAACGACTATGAGCGGACGCGCCGGAGACCAGGACCTTTCCGTTGCTTTGGTTTCCGCCTTGTGCCGACTCGCTTCTTCGCGCCCCGGGTCGCCAGCTCGGCAGACAGCGTATAGGCCTCTTGAAGCCAGTCGGTGATCGGCGCCTCCACTTCGTCCCGATGCCTGATGTGAATGAAGTGCACGATCTTGGACTTCGAGGCTCGATCGACCCGCAGCACCTGTGGGGCCCTCACGGTGCGGCCGAGGAACACGCACACTTCGAGGAATGTCCTCTTCGGGCGCACGAAGAAGTAGCAGGATTTGCGCGAGAACATGATCGACTTGTGCGAGGCATAGATGCGTTGATCACCGAAAGAGACGGCGGCCTCGCGGAGCCGCTCCCACGCGGCGCGCAGGTCCTCGGAGAGATCCTCGGTCAACGCCGCTTCGGTCGTGGTCCAGCAGTCGTGAGCCTCTCCTTCTTCGATCTGCTGCTTGCAGTGATAACACTCTCGAGTCGCCATATTCGTGAAGCCCGTGGTGACATTTTGCCAACGTCCAGCGATGGCAACAACAATGCTTATGATGGCTTCATACGCCTCAAAAACGGCGCGTTCGTGTATCACAAGGCTACACATCGCTGGCTCGGTTCGTATTTGGATAATCATGCCCAAACAGGAAAGGCACTATCACGCGATTCAGTTCTATCCGGACGCAAGCTCATTGGCAAAGACGGTCGCCGATTTTCTCATCCGTGGCCTGCGCGCAGGCGAGCCAGGCATCGTGGTCGCCACCCCCCCTCATACATCCATCATTTGCCGGGAGCTCACCACCAATGGCTTCGATGCGGATGAGCTGCGGCAGACCGGAGAGCTTCGGACCTTCGACGCAAGGAAGATGCTGTCTGCCTTCATGGTCAACGGCATGCCGGATCCGCTGCTGTTTCGAAGCAACGTCGGCGATGTGATCGAGCGACTGTGTGTCGGGCGCAAGCCTTGTCCCGTTCGCGCGTACGGAGAAATGGTCGATGTGCTCTGGCAGGAAGGGAATCAGCGCGGAGCGATTCGGCTCGAGATTCTCTGGAATCAATTAGCGAGCGCCTACGACTTCAAGCTGTTGTGCGGTTATGCCGTCGGTCACTTCTACAAGGAAGCCCGCAGCCAGGGATATGCAGAAGTCTGCGCACAACACTCCCACATAATCCTTGCACGCTGAAGCTGGCAGTCCAGGTCGTCGGCGGGTGCTCACCCGGCTCGAATCATCTCCACGACACCACGGATAGCCCCCACGACGAGTTCGGGGTCGTCGAGATGCACCCAGTGGCCGCTTCGCGACGACACGAAGTGACTGCCTTTCGTAGAGGTGCGCGCAAGCGCTGCATCGGCGGCCAGCCATCGAGCGTCGCGGCGGCCGGATGAAAGGACAACGACCGGTTTATCGCCCAGCGGGTCTCCGCTGTTTGCAATATCGGCGCAGCAGTCGGGCAGCGCGGCCAGATGCACCCTCATTCCCTGGAACGCCCGAGGGCTGGACCAATGCGCCTGGACGGCAGGATGAACTTCGGGCGGCAGCTTCTGCACCTCGCCGACGATGTTCTCCAGCAGCGCCGCCGCCCTCTGTCCGAACAGGCGGCTGAATTGCCGTGGCGGCCCCGGACTGCCGCCGCTCAGCATCGACAGGCAGAGGCGCACGACGCCCAGGCGCGCCAGCGCCCCTCCGACGCGCGAGAGAAAGATCCCGCCGCGCAACAGCTGCCGCTGCTCCCGGGAAGGCTCGCACCATTCCGCCGGATGAAGGGTATCGACAAACACGAGGCCGGCGATTTCGTCCGGGTGCGTGCGCGCGAACGCGCGGATGACAATGCCTCCGAACGAATGGCCGACGAGCACGTATGGCGGCGGAATGCCGGCCTGCCGAAGCAATGATCGCAACTCGCTGACAAGGGCCGTGAGCGTCCGTGGAGCCGCAGCCGCTTCGCTCCACGCAAGGCCGGCACGGTCGTAACTGCAGGCACGAGTGAACCGCGCGACTTCGGGCTGCACCCTGCTCCAGCTCAACGAAGACGCAGCAATGCCGGCTTCGAGAACGACCGCCGGAGCGCCTGAGCCCTCGCATCGGTAGTGGAGGCGGTGGTGCCCAACGAGCGCGAGGCTCCCCGGTGCCGCAAACGTCCGCCGATCGCGCGCGGCGCCGATGGCTTGAGAAACAACGCCCGACAATCCCAACATTCCGAAAAAGACGGACAGCAACGGAAACCAACCCATCGCTTCAATAATGCGCAAAACCGGGACCGGGCGAACGAGCATTGCTCCGAACAGGTAACGCGGAGCACTCCAAATTTCTGGATTTGAAATATCACTGTAAAGTTACAGTGCATTTGTTTTAGTTAATCAAAGACTTCACACTAACTGATATTTCAGTATTGACATTCAAATCACTGTTTGAGAATCTCAGCGCGGCTAGATGGGCAGAGCTTCTCAAGACGTCGTTCGCCTGGCCGATCAGGCCTACATGTCCATTCGCGAAGAGATCCTGCGCGGGCGGCTTCGGCCGGGAGCGCCGCTGTCGCGGCGTCGTCTCGCGCGCGAGCTCGAGATGAGCGTGGTGCCCGTCGCCGATGCGCTTCGCCGGCTCGAAGAGGCCGGCCTCGTGGAAAGCCGATCGCGGGCAGGCACGCGGGTGCGCGTGCCCACCGAAAGCGACGTCAAGGATCTCTACGAGCTGCGCGAGGCGCTCGAGTCGCAATCCGCACGCTTGTTCGCGCAGCGGGCAACGCCACCTCAGCGCCAGGCGCTGCGGCGCCACGCCGAGCAGGTGGATGTGCTGTTCAATCGCCTCGCGACGAGCGACGACGATCCGGACTTCAAATTCGTGGTCAACAGCCATCACGTGGAACTGCACATGATGATCGCCGAGCACGCGGGCAGCCGGCTGTTGAAAGACATGATCGATCGCAACCACGTCCTGATTCTGAACTGGCTCTTCGACGTCACGGGGCGACGGACGCCATTGCCCGCGGGGTTTCATGCGCGGCTTGCGGACGCGTTGGTGTCGGGTGATCCCGAGGCCGCCGACAAGGCGATGCGCGCCCACGTTCGATATGGGCTCAACGAGATATCCAGTCACATTCGCGAGCTTTCCGCGTCCGAATGGCGCGAACGGAAAACGCAGTAGTGCCGACCTCCAGGTCGGCCTGCAAGGAGGAACGAGTGATGAAATCGAAATCCGGACCGACGTTCCTACTGATCGTCCTCACGATGCTGGCAGCGCCGGCACTTGCCCAGGAGTTCCGCGCGACCGTAGCCGGGCGCGTCGTCGATGCCGACGGCCTCGGTATGCCTGGCGTGACGGTGAGCGTCACCAATACCGCCACCAACGAAGTGGCGACGGCCGTTACCAGCACGGAGGGCGTGTATTCGCTCCCCTTCCTGAGGCCCGGCACCTACACGATTGCCGCGGAGCTCGAAGGATTCCGCCGGCACACGCAGGAAGGCGTTCCGTTACAGGTCGGACAAACGCAGACGATCAACATCACGATGCAGGTGGGGCTCCGCACCGAGACGGTCACCGTCACGGGCGAAGCGCCACTATTGGAAACAGCCAACGCCGATCGCGGGATGATCATCGACAACCTGCGCGTCACCGAGCTGCCGTTGAATGCGCGCAATCCGTTCATGCTGTCGTACCTGTCTCCGGGTGTCACGTACAACGGCCCGGCGATTTATCAGCGGCCGTTCGACAACGGCGCCATCGCCGACTGGTCGATTAACGGCGGCCAGAACCGGAACAACGAGTTCCTGCTCGACGGCGCGCCGAACAACTCGATTCAGGGAGGCAACAACATCGCCTACGTGCCGCCGGTCGACGCCGTTCAGGAGTTCAAGATCGTCACCAACAGCTACGATGCGCAGTACGGGCGCACGGCGGGCGGCGTCATCAATGTGTCGCTCAAGTCGGGCACCAATAATCTGCATGGCACCATCTATGAGTTCGCTCGCCGGAAGGCGTTCGACTCGAACGAATACTTCTTCAAGCTGAACGGCCGCGAGAAGCCGAATCACAAACTCGATCAGTACGGCTTCCAGATCGACGGGCCCGGTACGCATTCCCGGCATGTACGACGGGCGGAACCGAACGTTCTTCATGTTCAACTACGAGGGATACAAGGAGCTGACGCCGAACCCCGCCACCTACACCGTGCCGGACGCCGCGCAGCTTAGCGGCGACTTCAGCAACCTGCGCGACGCGCAGGGGCGCCTCATCACCATCTACGATCCGAACACGGGGCGGCTCGAGAACGGCCAGTGGGTGAGGGATCCGTTCCCGAGCAATCGGATTCCGGCGAACCGCATTCACCCGGTCGCGCGGAATCTGCTGCAGTACTTCCCGCAGCCAAACCAGCCGGCGCCGGCCGGGAGCGACCCCTGGCGCAACAACTTCCTCTTCGCGCCCAACCTGGCCACCGACGATTTTCACAACATCGCGACGAAGGTCGATCAGAATCTCAGCCAGCAGACGCGCATGTTTTTCCGCTACGCGTACAACAAGCGCACCGAGACGCGCTACACCAACGGCCTCACGACCGGCCCTGCGCAGGACGGACAGCTTCCGCTCTGGCGCATCAATCACACCGGCGTCGCCGACTGGGTGCGCGTGGCCGGCTCGACGCTGGTGTTCAACGTGCGCGCAGGTCTCAACCAGTACCTCGAGCTCGCGCGGTCCGATCCCGGTCTCGGCTTCAACCCAGCCGAACTCGGCTTCTCGCCGACGCTCGTGAATCAGCTGCCGAATCAGGTGTTTCCGCGGCTAAATTTCTTTACCAGAACGACAGCAATGCTTCCCACGCCGGCGGGCGTGGAGGAGTACCGCCAGCTCGGCCGCAACAGCCGCAACAGGGAAACGACGACCGGCTTCAGCCTTCAGCCGAACTTCACGTGGACGAAGAGCAACCACAGCATCCGCGGCGGCCTCGATATGCGGATGACCTGGTACACGAACGCCAGACACAACAATCTGTTCGTGCTGAACTTCGATCGCCGATTTACCCAGCGCGCGTTCAACCAGGATGATGCGCTGAGCGGCAACGCCATCGCGTCGTTCCTGCTGGGCGCCGTCAGCGGCGGCGCCATCGACAACAACTTCTACCCGACGCTGCGGTGGAATTACTACGCTCCGTGGTTCCAGGATGACTGGCGGGTGACCGACCGGCTGACGCTCAACCTTGGTCTCCGGTGGGATCTCAACACGCCGGTCTTCGAAGAAGAGGACCGCCTGAACTACGGATTCGACACCGAAGCCATCAACCCGGTGTCCTCGCGCATCGGCCGCACGGTGCGAGGCGGCCTCGGCTTCGTGGAGGTCGGCGGGAATCCGCAGTATCCGTATCAGTTCGACGGGAACAACATCCAGCCACGCGTGGGCTTCGCGTACACACTCAACGACAGGACCATCGCACGCGGCGGCTACGGCCTCTACTACGTGAACGTCGTCAGCAACTCGGCGTCGAACGGCTTCGGCGTCAACTCCTTCCCCATTACCTCGCTCGACGGCGACCGGACCTCGACGTATCCGTTGACGAACCCGTTCCCGGGCGGCCTGCTCGAGGCACCCGGATCGTCCCTGGGCATGGAGACGTTCCTCGGCCGCTCGCCGAGCTTCTCCAATCTCGACTTCGTCAATCCGTACGTGCACCAGTTCTCACTGGGCGTCCAGCGGCTGCTGCCGTGGCAGACGACGGTCGAGCTCAGCTACGTGGGCAGCCGCACGCGGGAGATGCAGAACCGGTGGGGCGGCTTCAACGAGCCATCTGCTCGACCTTCGCAACCGCTGCGACCCCACCAAAGGCGGGTCGCCGGCGTTCTGCAACGAGCTGCTGCCGAACCCGTTTTTCGGCGTGGCCGGGTTCGAGGGGACGCCGAGGTTCACGAGCCCCACGCTGTCGCGTTACGAGCTGAGCCGTCCATACCCGCAGTTCGGCCCGATCACCGAGTTCGATCGCAACGACGGGCGCATCTGGTACAACTCGGCGCAGTTGATGGTCAACAAGCGAATGTCGCAGGGCCTCTCGCTGAACGGCACCTACACCTGGTCGAAGATGATCGAAGAGAACGGTGGTGACAACATCATCGGCGGCAACAACACCACGAACCCGTTGATCACCGAGGTCGATCGCGTCGTCCAGCGATCGCCGTTCGAAAGCGATCGCCGTCATCGTGTGACGATCTCGGGCGTCTACCTGCTGCCGTTCGGGAGGGACGCCAAGTTCCTCAATGACGCGGGTCCGGTGCTGAACGGGATCGTCGGCGGATGGGAAATGGCCGGCATGTGGCTGTTCAACACGGGCCGCCCGTGGGGGCTGCCGCAGAACGTGATGTACGTGAAGGACGCGAAGATCGACGACGTGAACTTCGGCGATCCACGGGTGATTCGTGCCGTGCAGAACTGCGTCTCCCAGATGAACGACGCGGGCGTAGTCACCATGCTGGGATTCTCGACGGCCGCGGGCTGCACCGAGCCGAATTTCATCATCAAGCCGAGCTACACCGGCGCGTTCGTGAACTTCCGCGACGCCGAGATCAAGCGGCCGCCGTTCTACCAGTTCGACATGAACTTCGCAAAGTCGTTCCGCTTCGCGAACACCATGCGGTTGCAGATTCGCCTCGAGCTCTACAACATCCTCAACCAGGTGATCTACGACGAGCGGCAGTACGAGAACAACCCGACCAACCCGCTCTTCGGCACGATCGACAAGTCGGTGATCCGGCAGTCGAACTTCCCGCGGTACGGCCAGCTGGGGATTAAACTGATCTTCTGAAAACCAGTCTCCCAGTCTTGCCGATGGTCAGGTGGGGTCCAAATGGACCCCGCCTTTTGCTCGGTCTGTTGGCCTGCGCGACCCTCCATGCTGCTGAACCCCGCCGCATCACCTGGGCCGAGGTTGCGCCGCCGATTCAGCGTCTTCTCGCCAGTCAGGGCATTCACGAACGGAATTTCGGCGAACGAACCGCCGAGCTCCGGCAGCGTAATCGTGACCGGGTCATCGAGGGCGACCGCGACCACCTGGTGTATTTCGCCCTGCAGTCGACGACCTTCACCAATCTGCCACCCATTGAGCCTGCACTGAGTGCCCGGGAGCTCGCCTCCACCGGTAGGATTCCTCCGACAGCCAGGGCGCGATTGGATGCGTTCGCCGCGGCGTCGCGAACACGCCGGGACCACGGTCCACGCATGGCAATCTTTCGCGAGCTCCTCGCGCGCGGCCCGATTGATTTGTCGGAGGAGTACGTTCGCGCAATGAAGTTTGCGGCACCGGCCGGCACCGCAGTACCAGCTGCGCGGGCTCAGCACCGATACGTCGGTTGACGCCGGTTATGCCGTCTACCTGGCGCTGGGTGCGCTTCGGCGCCTCGAGCCTGGCCGGCAGATTCGGAGCGTGCTGATCATCGGGCCGGGGTTGGACCTGGCGCCGCGGACCGGTTTGGTCGAACGTCACGAGCCACAGAGCTATCAGCCATTCGCGGTGATCGACGCGGTTGTCTCGACAGGGCTGTCGATGCGCCCCGGCCTTCGCGTGACTGCCGCCGACATAAACCCGCGCGTTGTTGAATGGCTGAATCGCATCCGAGGGAGCGCGCCGACGCTCACGCTCATCGCCGGAGTCGCACAAACAGATCGCGTGCGACTTACGGAGGATTACCGGTCGGTACTTCGCGTCGCTTGGGCGCACGATCGGCGTGGAACGGCCACTGCGGGGCCTCGACTCTGGGCGGCTGGGTAAATCGATCGCGATCGGCGACGGCGTTGCGTCAGGCATCGACACCGCCACCATGGACGTCACCGTCGAGCGACTGGACGAGCGCTACGACCTGATTGTGGTGACCAACGTCCTCCCGTACCTCTCCGACGGCGAGCTGCTCCTGGCGACCGGCAACATCTTCGGCATGCTCAATCCAGGCGGCATTCTGATCCACAACGAGCCGCGGCCTCTTCTCGCCCAGGCCCTTCTGGACCTCCGCATGCCGCTGCTGCAGTCGCGGTCTGGTGTTGTTGCCACCATCGACGGCGCCACACCGTTGTACGACGCTGTCTGGATGCACAATGCGCCGACAGGTCACGAGCGCTGACCGATTCGTTCACGATGAGCGCCGATCGACGTCCACGCTGCCGTCGCATATACGAGACACCCGAGCAGGACAGCCATTCCGGCGAGACGGACCTCCGTCCACTGCGTGTTGGAGAGCAGCCACACAATCACCAGCAGCGCTGCGCTCGCCACGACCGTCCCGCCCGGCAGTCGAAATCCCCGTTGCGGCTGCGCCGGACGCCCCGCAGGATCAGCAGGGCCGCGCACGTGGTCGCGTAGGCCATCAGTCTGACAACAGCGCTGATAGTGACGGCGGACATGAAGGTGCTGAACAGCGCCACCACGAGCGCGGCAATTGACGTCAGGGCAATCGCCGCGACGGGAGTGCGAAAGCGGGCGTTTGTCACACAGAACGTGTGAGGCAGCTGACGATTCTCCGCCATCGCGAACAGCAGTCTCGGGCTCGCAAACGTGAGCGCATTCAGGGTTCCTCCGATCGATACGAGAGCGCCGGCCGCGATGATCGATGCGCCGGCGCTGCCAAGAAAGCGAGCGCTCGCATCGGCGAGCGGTCTTTCGGAGCTGGCAAGCCCGGGCAGGGTCCCGATGCACACGATCTGGACCAGCATGTACACGAAAACGATGATCGCAAAGCCTGTGATGAGCGCGAAAGGAAGGTGCCGTCCCGGGTCGCGAATTTCTCCACTCGGGATGACGGCGCCTTCGAATCCGACGTACGCGAACACGAGCAGAAGGGTCGCCTCCGAAAAGGATGCATAGGATGGCGGAGAGAGGAGTGAGTAGCGCTCCGGATCGACAAAGAACACCCCGACCACGCCGAATAGGAGAAGTGGAGCCAGCTTTCCGACGGTGAGTGCGTTGGTCACCGTCGTCGTGACTTTGATCCCGATAACGTTCAGGAGGGCAAAAGCAGAAAGCAAGATCATGATCGCAACTGCTCGCCAGAGGCTGACGCCCGGGACGAAGAACGCAAGGTAGCCGACGAAGAGATTGGCCAACGATGCGATCGCCGTGACGCGCGCGAGCCAGAGCAGCCATCCGACCTGAAATCCGACGAGCGGTCCGAAGGTCGCCCGAGCGTAGAGATACGGGCCGCCCGTCGAGCTGAAGCGGCTCCCCACCTCGGCGAAGCAGAGCACGATCAGATAGAGGGCCAGCGCGGAGGTTGCGTATGCGATCAGGCTGTAGGTGCCCGCAAGCTCGAACGCCCGCGCCGGAAGGCCGAAGATACCCGCGCCAACGGTTGCGTTGATGACCAGCGCAACCAGATCCCATCTGCGGAGGCCTCGAATCAGACGCCCGTTCGCTTCGCCTTCCACCTCGCACAAGAGCTTACAGCGATCGAGCGGTTGATTCGATGACGGGAGATGTCAGGCGCGCCGCTTCGGGCCGAGATTGATTGTTCGTGGCTGCCGCCGGCCCTCGATAATGGCCGGCGTGTCGGCGGGATGGTCGAGAGTCTGCCATTCGTGTTCGCATTTCCCGCAGAAGTATGCCCGGCTGGCCTTTGTGCCGGTAATGACGTGCTCCAGCCGTACGAAGCCGATCTGGTCGCACCTCGGACATTGCATTAGGTATGGCACTAAATAGAAGTATACGCGCAAACCAAAGCCACTCTCACCGGATGATCGCGCGCAAGGTCAAGGTGTTGCTGCGTAGTAGCCGGCTCGAGTGCGCGCGTAGAGATTCGGACGCAGGACCCGTACGGCGATGCGGCGCCACGCGCCGTCTGCCCGCATGTTGCTGGACAGGTAGCCAACGACGTACTGGTTTGAGAGCTCGGTCGCGATCTGCGTGTAGACGTCGGCGAGATCGGCCGACCGCTTGGGGAGAAACAGACGTCCGCCCGTCTCAAGGGCGAGCTGGCGAAGGCCAAATTCTCCATCTGAGCGGTTGAGCCTGGTCGGCTCTTCGAGACCCAGGCCGACGGTGTAGATGACCGTCTGCGAACGTTTGGCCGAATCGAGCAGATGTTCGAACGTGACCAGGCTGGAGGTGTCCTCGCCGTCGGAGAGCACGACGATCACCTTGCGCCGGACGTCATCGCCCGACTGGGGCTTTGCCTTGTCAAGCTGTCTCAGGACGATATAGACGGCGTTGTAGAGGGCAGTCGACCCGCCTGCCCGCATGCGCTGAATGGCCTCCGCCAGCAGCGCACGATCGCTCGTCATCGGCTGCAGCACCTCGACGTTGCTGTCGAAGCTGACGACCTCGGCCACGTCACCTGGCCTCAGCTTCGAGATGAAGTCCATCGCCGCCTGCTTGGAGAGCGGCATTTCTTCATCCATGCTGGAGCTGGTGTCGAGCACGAGCGAGACAGACAGCGGGACAGCTGCGGGTGAGAAGTAGGCGACTTCCTGCGGGCGATTGTCTTCGAGGATCTGAAAATCATCGGACGTCAGGTCGGTCACATAGCGGCCGCCGGGACCGGTTACGGTCACGCTCAGCATGACGAGGTCAATCGTGCTTCGAAAGGAAGGCCGCTGGCCGCGCGTCGAGACACACGAAGGCACCCAGCGACATGCTCAGGACGACGAGCAACTGGCGGCCGATTCCCGGGAACATTCGAGCAGACATCGCGGAAAGGAACTATTCTGCCACCGTTCCGGACGGTAACGCCATCGCACAAGCGTACACTGGTCTGTGTGGGGGGCGACGCCTGGCGAGCAGGCGCGAGCCCCTCCACCGGAGGGCCAAAGAGTGACTGACGATCCCGCGGATTTCGATCTCGACAAACCCGTCGCCGAGGAACCGATTGACATTGACGTCGACCGCCCGGCAGGCCGGCCACTCTGGATCGTGGGAGCGGCGGTCTTACTCGTGCTCGCCTTCGCCGGGGCCTACATGTATCTACGCAGGCCGGCGAGCCAGCCTGCTCCGGATGCCACCACTCGGGTCGAGCGCCCGAAAGCCGATCCGGGCGCGGAGGCCGGCGAGCAAATCGTCCTCCCGCCGCTCGACGCGTCGGACGCCGTGGTCCGCGAACTGGTCGGACGCCTTTCATCACATCCCACGGTCGCCGCCTGGCTGACGACCGACGGTCTGATTCTGAATTTCGCAGACGTGACACTGCGGATCGCCAATGGGGAAAGCCCTGCACAGGAATTGAAGGCGACCGGACCGGTGCCGCCTTTCCGCCCGCGAGCATCGCGGGACGACCTGTTCATCGATCCGTCGAGCTACCGTCGCTATGACCGATATGCCGAGGCCGTGTCCGCTCTCGATGCCCGTGGAACGGCCCGGCTGTATGCCACCATCAAGCCACGAGTCCTCGATGCGTACAGAAGGCTTGGACAACCATCGGGCGATTTTGACCCTGTGCTCGAGCGTGCGATCGTCGAGATGCTGGAAGTGCCGGTGGTCCAGCGTGAGGTAGACCTCGCGCCGAGCGGTATCGTTTACGCGTTCGTCGATCCGAAATTGGAGGAGATGTCTGATGCGCAGAAGCAGCTGCTGCGCATGGGGCCCAGGAACGTCCAGGCAATCCAGGGAAAGCTCCGCGAGATTGCCGACTATCTTGCGATACCGGCGTCGCGCCTTCCCCGTCCGACGACGATTCACTGAGCGCAGTCGGCAGGGCTAAAGCCCTGCGCTACAAGCGAGCTGGTTACAAACGAGCCGGGCGCGGAAGGACATTCTTGAAGACGAACCACATGTTGGCAGGCCGTTCGGCCAGCCTGCGCATATACCACGGGAACCAGTCATCTCCATAGGAGATGAGCACGCGCAGGGGCCGCGCCGAGCGTGCAAGTCGCAGCTGCAAAGGCCGTTGAATGCCGTACAGCATCGCGCACTCATAGAGGCGGGGCGGGACGCGACGATCCTCGATGAACGCGCCGAGTCGATCGATCAGCCGCTGATCGTGAGTGGCAATATGGAGCAACGCGCCCTCCCGCGCCGCGCCCGCATCGAGCGCGCGACAGCACAGTTTGTAGAAGTTGGCATCGACATCAGCTTTCTTCGGAAAGGCAATCGAGCGGGGCTCGAGGTATGCCCCTTTGACGAGACGGATCGCCGCACCGAGAGGCAGCAGCGACTCGAGGTCCGCTTGCGTGCGGTACAGGCACGCCTGCAGGGCGACGCCGATTCTGGACGAGCGAGCGCGCATTCGACGGAACAGATCGAGGGTTCGATCAACGTAGGTCGAACGCTCCATGTCGATCCAGACGAAGTTGTCCGAAGCCGCAGCTCGATCGACCAGCCGCCGAAGGTGGGAAAAACAGAGCTCGCTGTCGAAATCCAGGCCCAGCTGCGTCGGCTTTACCGAGATTTGCGCATCGAGGCCGGCAGAACCAATTTTGTCGAATGCGTCGAGATAGTGGCTCGTGACGAGCTCGGCATCTTCGGCGCGCGTCAGATTCTCCCCCAGCCTGGTGAGGATTGCCCCGATGCCCTGACGCTGCTGCTCCAGCGCGACCACCATCGCATCTTCGAGCCGCTCGCCAGGCATGAACGACGACACCGATCGGCGGATGAATCTGGTCTTTGTCGCATGCTCGCGCAACCAGCTGCTGGTCGATGCGGCCAGAAGGACGGTTCGTGCGATTCCCATCGCGATGAATTCTACAGGTGGGCTCTGAGTTCTGTGGTTCTGGGTTCTGCGGTTCTGTGGTTCTGGGTGCGTGGTGGCGCCTCGATTCAGGGCGCGTCTTTTTTTAGTGGACTGCCGAACCCCGAACCCGACCCCGAACTCAGAACCAGAACCCAGCACCAAGCACCCAGCACCCAGAACCACTGCGCAGCGGTACTACCCGCCCTATGTATGGGGCAGTCCCAGGTGCGTCATCAATTGGCTGGCGAACTCCGCACCGATTCCCTTCTCTTCGTGTTTGAAATACACGTAGATGTCTTTACAACGCGAACCAAGCGCGTCGATCTTCCGCGCCCACTCTTCGATGTCGCCCGGCTGGTACCCTTCGTCGCGAAGACGGAAATACCCGAAATCGGCGGTCACTTCCAGCGGCGTTTCGAGCTTCTCGCTGTCGGCGACGCACAGGGCACGGCCGCGGGATCTCAGCCGGGCGAACACTTCGTCATCAAACCACGAGGGATGGCGGAACTCGAAGGCCGCAGGCGCTTTGGGTGGGAGCGTGTCGAGGAACGCATCGAGCCGCGGGACATCTTTCTTCAGCGATGGCGGCAACTGGAAAAGGAGAGAGCCGAGCTGATCGTGGAGCGTACCGGCGACGAGGCAGAATGTGGCGGTGAGATTCTCGCAATTCGCCAGCTTGGCGTCGTGGGTGATACGGCGCGGAGCTTTCAGCGTGAACCGGAATGCTTTCGGCACCTGGGCGGCCCAGCCGGCAAGCAGCTTCTCGGACGGCATCCGGTAGAACGTGTAGTTGATTTCGACGGTCGGGAAACGCGCCGCGTAGTAAGGGAGCATTTTTGCGGCGGCCAGATCGGCCGGGTAGAAGCTCCCTTTCCACTCAGGATAGTTGTAGCCGGAGGTGCCGACGAAAATCATTGGTAGATTGGTGGATTGGTAGATTGGCAGATTACGTGCGCGTCACTCTGATAATCTTCCAATCTCACAATCTGCCAATCTACCAATTCAGTTTCACCATCTCGGCTCGCGACGCCCGCCGGCACCACCGCCGCCAAAGTCGTCGCCACCGCCGCCGCGAGGACCGCGACCGAACCCGCCGCCACCGCCGAAGCTTCGTCCGCCGCCATCGGTTTGGGCTGCGCCTCGTTGACGACAATCGCCCGGCCATCCATCTCGTGCTGGTGCAGCTTCTCGATCGCCTTCTGCGCCGCTTCGTCGGTGGTCATCTCCACGAAGCCAAAGCCGCGCGCGCGCCCGGTCGCCATGTCGCGCATGACGCGAGCGCTCGCGACGTCGCCCACGCTGCGGAACAGCGCCATCAAATCTTCGTCCGTCGCCTTGTAAGGAAGGTTGCCGACGTAGAGCCTACGCCCCATGGTTGGTTCGCTCCTCCTGGGTCCAGCGAAGGCCGGATACGCTGGCCGGAATGTCTTCTCGGAAGGCGTGAAAATAGTCCGGTTCCTGAGGGCTGTCAACTCTAGCGTAAAGTGGCTGCGAAGTCGGCGCCGGCCTGCGCCACGATGCCGTCCTTGTCCGACGGCATGCCGCTCACGCCAATCGCACCGTAGATCTGCCCGTCGACAAACAGCGGCAGACCGCCTTCGACAGGAACCGCGCCTGGAAGGAACGCCATGTGAGGCTTGTCACCGCCCTGCACCATGTCCTGGAACAGCTTGGTCGAGCGCTTGAACCGAAGCGCGGCGAGCGCTTTCTGCTGGGCGACGTTGATGCTTCCCGTCTGTGTCCCGTCCATCGTCACGAGGTAGATGAGATTTCCCCCGTCGTCCACGACGGCGATGCAGTTGGTGAAGTTCAGTTCGCGCGCCTTGGCCTCGGCGGCATTGCCGATCTCCTTAGCCGCGGCGAGCGTCAGCGATTTTTTTGTGCTGAGTTGAGCCATGAGCCTTTCTCTGTTTTGAGAAAGGAGCCACCGGCGCCGGGCGAGAGGGAATCGCTCGCCCCTTGCCCCGGGCTCCGTGCCCCTTCTGTGATGGCGCGCTCCGCAGTGCGATCATGTTCAGAGCGTGCTCGGTTGCCTGAATCGCCGCCGCGAGCTGATCGCTGTGCACGCCGCGCGTCTTCATCCCGCCTTCCCACTTGATCGTGGTCTCCACCAGCGCATCGGTCTTGCCGCCGGGCGGAATCCGCACTTCGTAATCGAGCAGCTTCGGCAGTTCGAATCCGAGCTGTTTCTCGATGCCCTTCAACGCCTGCATGAACGCGTCGTAGCCGCCATCGCCCGAGCCGGTCGCGTGAATCTCCTTGTCGCGATAGCGAACGAGCAGCGTCGCCGTCGGCCGCAACCCGCGATTGCTGACCACGGAGTAATCCTTCACTTCGAACACGCGCAGCTCACGGGTCTGCAGCACCTCGGAAATCAGGAACGGCAGATCCGAGGTGGTGACGCTCTTCTTCTGATCGCCGAGCTCGACGATGCGCGACAGCAGCTGCTGCTTCTGTTCGGGCGTCAACGAGATATTGAGCCGCTCGAGGTTGAAGTCGAGACTCGCCTTCCCCATCAGCTTCCCCATCGCGTACGTGCGATGCTGGCCGAAACGCGACGGGCGTGAGCCGGCTTTCGTACAGATTGCCCTTCATGTCGCCGTCGGCATGGATGCCGGCGGTCTGAGTGAACACGTTCTCTCCCACGATGGGCTTGTTGGCGGGAACGCGTCGCCCGGAGAACACCTCGACGAGCTTGCTGACGTCCCACAGCGCCCGCTCGTCGACTCCGGTCCGGATGTCCGCGTGATCGCGCAGCGCGACGACGACCTCGTCGAGCGTCACATTCCCGGCGCGCTCCCCCATCCCGTTCACGGTGACGTGGACCCCATGCGACTCCCGCAATCGCCGCTTCGAGGGTGTTGGCCGTCCCGAGGCCGTAATCATCGTGCCCGTGATAATCGAAGTGGCGATCCGGAAATGTCGAGATGATTCGGGTGACGAACTCGCGCACCTGTCCGGGCGCCAACAGCCCCAACGTGTCGGGCAGCATGATGCGCCTGACCGGCATGTGGTTCAGCGCCGCGATGTGCTCATCGACGTAGTCAGCACACCCGAGCATGCCTCCGGACCAGTCTTCGAGGTAGACGTTGAAGTCGATCCCCTGCTTGACACCGTAGTCGATCGTCTTCCGGATATCGTCGAGATGCTGCTGATGTGTTTTCTTCAACTGCTCACGGCAGTGATGCAGCGAGCCTTTGGTCAGCAGATTGATGACGCGCGCGCCAACGGACTTCGCCCAGTCAACGGAGCGGTTGACATCCACGAACCCGAGGATTTCGACGCGGTCGGCGACACCTCGCGATTCCGCATACTCGACGATGGTCTTGACGGCGCGGCGCTCTCCTTCGCTGACGCGTGCAGAGGCCACCTCGATACGGTCGACCTTGACGGTCTCGAGCAGTCGCTGAGCGATCGTGCGTTTCTCCTCGGGCATCATCGAGATGCCTTCGGCCTGCTCGCCATCGCGGAGCGTCGTATCCATGATCTCGATACGGCGCTGTTTCCCTTTGCTCATAGATTCACAGAAAGCATAGCATTATCGTATGAATCGGCTGGTCCCTGCCGTGCTGGCAGGCCTCCTCGCTGCCGCCTCGTGCAGCAGCGCAAAGCAGTACGAAATGCGCGGTCAAATCCTCGCGGTGAACCGCGACAAGATGGAGATTCTCGTCAAACACGAGGAGATCGTCGGGTTCATGTCGGCGATGACCATGCCCTGGAAGGTGCGGTCCGCGAGCATGCTCGACAATCTGGGACCAGGCGATCTGATCACCAGCGAGCTCGAAGTCGAGAACAACCAGGCGGTCGTGACCAGGATCACGAAGCTCGGTACCGCGAAGCCCGATGTTCCTCCACCCGCGGCGCCTGCAGCGTCTGGTGTGAAGTATCTGATGCCCGGCGACACGGTCCCGAACCAGACGTTCATCGATCAGGATGGCCGGCGGCGCAGTCTCGATGAGGTGCGCGGCGGCCGGGCCATGGCCATCACCTTCGTCTACACGAAATGTCCGGTCCCGACGTTCTGTCCGATGATGGACCGGCAGTTTGCCGAAGCACAGACGCTCATCAAAGAGAAGGGGCTCGGCGACAAGGCGCGCCTGCTGTCGGTGAGCTTCGACCCGGAGACCGACACACCCACGGTCCTCAACCATCACGCGCGAACACTCGGGTTCGATCGAAGGATCTGGACGTTCGTGACGGCCGAGCGGGAAGCCATCGACCGCTTCGCGACGAGTTTCGGCGTGACGCTCGTCAGGGGACAAGCCCCGAACCCCGACGAGATCGGGCATACCCTGCGCACATCCATCGTCGGCCGCGATGGCAGGCTCGTGAAGACCTACAGCGGCGGCGACTGGTCTCCCGCGGATCTCGTCGCCGACCTGGAACATCTCCCTTGACCTTCTCACCGGCCGAGCGCCGGTTGATTGCGCGTCTGAACACGCCATCGAAAGTCCAGCGGTACCTGAACGCGCTTCCCTACAACACCGAACCGCCACCGGGGCGTGCCACTCTTCGGAGCTTTCGCGGCGTCGTCAGACACCACACGGCGCACTGTCTCGAGGCGGCGCTGTTCGCCGCCACGGTGCTCGAGCAGCATGGCTATCCGCCGCTGGTGATTTCGTTCGAATCGATCGACGAGCTGGATCATGTGATCTGGGTGTATCAAAAAGGGAGAAGGAAGGTATCCCGTTCCTGTTGGGGATCTGTCGCACGTTCGCGCGATCCAGGACTCCATGGCCGCAAGCCGGCTTTTCCGACCCCTCGCGCTCTGGCCGCGAGCTATCTCGATACCTACGTGGATCTCACCGGGCGCATTACGGGATTTGCTCTCGTTGACTTGCGTGTGATGGGCAGGTACGACTGGCGTCTGTCGGACACGAACATCTGGAAGGTCGAGCAGATGCTGCTGGACCTCCCCCACCAGCCGCTGCGCATGTCTGATGCGCGGTTCAGCGCGTTTCGAAAACGCTATCGAGCGTTCAAGAAACTCTATCCCGATCGAAAGCCGCTGTTCTACGGAAACCGGAGGCAGTGGACGCCAATCCCGAAAGAGTTTCTCGAGCCGCTGCCTCGCCGGCCTCCCGGTGCGTCGCCCTCGGAGGCAGGGCCGAAGCGCTGAAGGCCAAGGCGGGATATGATGAGTCGAGCGGGATCGCCATGGCCAAACTGCAATCTGAGCGCGAACTCCCCTGCCCGTGCTGCGGTGCGACCCTGGTGGTCGATCTCAATCTCGGCAGGATCGTGTCGCACCGGGAGCCGCCTTCCGGCCTCAACATCGAACTGTCGGACGCCCAGCGCATCCTCGCCGAGGAGAAAGCCCGGCGCGAAGCCGCCTTCGAGCAATCCTTCAACACCGAGCGCACCAAAGGCGACGCTCTTTCGAAGCGCTTCGAGGAGGCCCTGAAACAAGCCAAAGAAGAGCCGATCACCAAGCCGACCCGCGACTTCGACCTGGATTAGCCCGCCCAACTTGCATCGCAGAACGCTTCGAATCGTCACCTACAACATTCATCGTTGCCGGGGCATGGACGGCCGGACGATGCCCGAGCGCACCATTGAAGTGCTGGGCAGCCTCAACGCCGACATCGTCGCGCTGCAGGAGGTGATTGGCGCCGGCCCGGACGTTTCGGGGCACGCGGCGGCTATCGGCGCCGCGTTGGGCATGGGGTGGGTGATAGCGTCGGTCCGCCATCTTCGCGGGCACCAGTTCGGCAACGTCGTGCTGTCGCACTTTCCGATCCGTCAGCACGTGCAGTACGACCTGTCGTGGCGGACCTGCGAGCCCCGCTGCTGTCAGCGGGCTGATATCGTGATCGATGACAGGACCCTGCACCTCTTCAACGTGCATCTCGGCACGGCGTTCCGCGAGCGAAAGGATCAGACCGAGCGGCTCGCCTCGATCGTTCACGACGGCCGCACGCATCCACCGAAGATCCTCCTCGGCGATTTCAACGAGTGGAGCCGCGGCCTGGCAACCGTTGCGCTGACCGAGAAGCTCCAGGCCATCGATCTGAGCGTGCACCTGCGACACAAGCGCACCTACCCGGGGCTGCTTCCGTTGCTGCATCTCGACCACATTTACTACGAAGGCGAGGTCGATATCGTCGGCGTCGAAGTCCCGCGCACACGGAAGTCGACTGATGGCCTCGGACCACCTGCCGTTCCTGGCAGAGCTGCGGGTTGGGTTCGACTAGCTTTCTTCTTCGAAGTCTTCGTGCTCGGCCGGGCTGATTCGCGTGGAGGGGCGGAGCGCTTCGCGATAGTCGTAGATCGGGAGATCTCGCACGTGAAGGGTCATCTGGCACGTGGCCGATTTGTCGGCGACCACCACGGTATACGGACTGCCGTCGGTGCCGTGGCGGAACGCCACACGGCATCCACAAGCCAGGCGCGCGTGAGTGAATCCCTTCGGCGACATTGCTTCTCTGACTCTGAGCTTACTACAACAGCGCTTTGATCTGCTGCTCGAAATGTTCCTTCACCGACAAGCCTACATGCGTCTTGCAGATTTTTCCGTCGCGCCCGATGACAAACGTCTTGGGGAGCCCCCAGCGCGGCGTTGTATCCCTTCGGACCCTTGATATCCTCGCGCCCGTCTCCGATGAGCAACGGATAGTTCACTTTGTACTGATCGCCGAACGGTTTGAGGCGCGAAGCCGGATCGTCCACCGACACACCTATGACCAGAAAGCCCTGCGGCCCGTACTTCTGCTGGAACTCCACGAACCAGGGGATCTCGACCTTGCAGGGCGGGCACCAGGTCGCCCAGAAGTCGAGAAGAATCACCTTTCCCTTGTGAGAGGCAAGGTTGAAGTCCTTCCCGGCAGAATCCTTCAGCACGAAGTTGAGGTTCGCGGTCTTCGGATTCCTGTCGCAGACCGCCGGCGCCTGTGCGGCATCCGCAGTCGCGCCCAGGGGGGCTGCTGCGGACAAGTCGCGCAGCTCGTCGACATGCGGCAGCGGAACGGCGAGAGCCAGCAGCGCAAACGCCGCAACCAGTCCGGCTGTTCGTAACACAATCGTCATCAGAGTGACGCGTCCATTGCGGAGGCGAGCTGCTCGAGGGTCGCACGATCCTCACGGCTCACGAGCACGTAGGTCGTGCCCTGCTTCGACCACATCACCGCGTCGTGTCCGAACACATCCGACGTGGCGCGCGACCGGTGTCGCGTCGGGAATCATGTATAACGAAACAGGACGGCCGTTCAGGCGATACATCACGTGGGCAGCCGCGCCTTCTCCACAATAACATCTTCGTACGCCGACCAGCTGAAGCCCCGCCGCTGCGGGTCTGTGGCAGCCGAATCGGCTCACCGTAATCACGAGCGTATCGCTCTTCGCTCGCCCGCGCGTCGACGGTCGCATTGCTGTCGTGCACCGCGAAGCAGGCCACATGGTCGAGCGTCAACTGCGCGGCAAGCACGGTCGGCGACAGGCGGGTGAGGCCGTACATCAAAACGCCGCCCACGGTCAGAAAGACGAGAGCGGCGATGGTGAGCGTTGCGAAGCGTGCGGGGCGTCGTGGCAAAAGGACCTGCGCCACGATGTGCGGCGGCGACGCACCGCGCTTCGCAGTGCGTCCGGCGCAGAGGGTCGACACAACCGCTTACGGACGGTATCGCGCACCGCCGTCTGCAGCGCAGTGTGGTGGCGGCACTTCGGACACGCACGCAGATGCGCGTCCACAATCGCCCGCTGGTCGGGCGTCGCGGCGCCATCGATATACGGCGCGAACAGCGGATCGATCTCACGGCAGCTGGGCATCTTGTGCTCACTATTAAGACGAAACTTTCCTTGCAACGGGTTCAAGATTTCCCGCCGCCAGGCGCTCATACAGCATACGACGGCCCCTCGAGATTCGGGACATCACCGTCCCCACGGGAATTCCCAGCATTTCAGCGATTTCCGCGTAGGTGAACTCTTCCACGTCCCGCAGCCAGACCGCGTCGCGGAATGCGTCGGGAAGGGCATCGAGCGCCTCCTGAAGCTCGGGCCCCAGGACCGCACCGAGCAACTGCTCCTCAGGGGTGGCTGCCGGGTCACGGGGCGCTGCCAGATCGACCTGATCGCTGTCCACAGCGACAGGGTCCCTGCCGCTGTCGCGAAGGCGGTTCCGGAACGTGTTGTGGAGGATGGTGAAGAGCCAGGCCTTCAGATTCGTGCCGGGGGTAAACTGCTTCGCCGATCTGAACACCTTCACGTAGGTATCCTGCACGAGGTCCTGCGCGTCCGCTTCGTTTCGGGTCAGCCGCAGCGCGGCGCCGTAGAGGCTGTCGAGGTGGCTCAACGCATCGGCTTCAAACCCTGCCCGAGCCGCGCCGTTGCGAGCGGATCTCCATCCGAACATGGGGTTCGGCTGAGTATAGGCGCTTCAGACGTCCTCACGCGACCACAGCATGGTGTGGCCTGAAGAGGCCGAAAACCGTAAATTCGCGGGAGACCTTTTCCGCTTCCTCAACGAAACCGCGGCGTAGGCCGTGGTATGCAACTTGCTCTCGCGCCGTCGTTGCGAAGCTGTAGCCTTCGCAGTAAGATCGCGGTAATCCATCGGTGGCCACACATTAATTCCCTCGAGGTGATCTTATGCGGATGCGCGTCCCGCGCAGTGCTTCCATCTGCCTGCTGGTCCTGCTGTTCGCGGGCCTCGCGGATGAGTCCAACGCGCAGAATCTCTCTCCAGTGATGCTCTGCCCGTGGTCGGCGCCTTCACACGGCCGGCGGCGGCAGCACTCACGCGCAGTCGCAGTTTGCGCCCTACTACGGTAAGAACCAGATTCACTACGACCAATTCGAGTGGTTCATCTACCAGACGGACCATTTCGAGATTTACTACTACGCGGAGAACGAGCCGCATCTCGCGCGCGTCGCGAGCTATGCCGAAAGCGCGTACCAGCACGTCAGCTCCGATCTGCGGCACGACCTGGCAGCCCGCGTGCCGCTCATCATCTTCAAGACCCACAGCGAGTTCGAGCAGCAGAACATCGCGCCCGGCCAGTCCCCCGAAGGGGTGCTGGCGTTTGCCGAGGGCGAGCGCAATCGGATGGTGCTGCCGATCGATCTGCCGTCAGACCTGCTGTACGGGCTGATCGTTCACGAGCTCACGCACGTCTTCCAGTACGACATCATTCCGACGTCGTTGATCCGGCGCAATCTGCCTCTGTGGGTCCACGAAGGAGGCGCCGAATACGAACGCGGGATCTGGGATCCGCTCGATCTGATGACGGTGCGCGACGCGGCGGTCGCCGACATCATTCCGCGCATGAGCCAGATGGAAGGCTATGGCGATTTCGGAAACGTCCGCCTGGTCTACAACCTGGGCACGCGCTGTATGAGTTCATCGAGGCCCGATGGGGCAAAGACGGCGTCCGCCAGTTCCTGTTCTCGCTGCGCAAGAGCGCCATCGGCGGCGGCTCGAGTCCGTACGAAGAAGCCTTTCAGATGAACGCGCGCGAGTTCGACCAGCAATTCGAGAAGTATCTGAAGGACCGGTTCAAGGCGTTCCGCGATAAGGAGCGGCCCGCCGACTACGGCCAGGACCTGTCGCCCGATCCGCTGAAGGTCGCAGTACACGGGCGCGATCTCGATCGAACCGTCCCCGTCGGGCGATCTCATCGCCATGGCGACCGGCAACCGGCGCGATCAGGAGCTCGACATCATCCTCGTCTCGGCCAAGGACGGCAGCGTGGTCCGCAACCTCACGCCGGGCTTCGACATGGACCGCGGCTTCGAGTACATCGCGCAGCCGAGCGGCAGCAACATGGTGCCGTGGATGTCGTGGTCTCCGGTCGGCGATCGGATCGCGTATTTCGTGCGGAACGAAAAGTACAAGACGCTGATCATTCAGAACGTCCTCACCGGCAAGATCGAGCAGCGATACAACATCGAAACGGTTGACAACCCCGAAGCGCCGAACATCTCGCCCGACGGCCGCACCGTGCTCTTCAGCGGTCTGCGGACGGCGATCGGCGACATCTTCAAGCTCGATCTGGCACAGCGGCGATATCACCAACCTGACCAACGACGAGTTCGCCGACTACGCGCCCGTCCACTCCCCCGACGGACGCTTCATCGTCTACATGGCGCGGATCAGCGGCTCGCAGAAGCTGTTCCGCCTCGATGTCGACACCGGCAAGAAGACGCAGCTCACCTTCGGGACGCAGGACGAAGCTGCGGCGAAGTTCCTCGACCTCGACACGATCATTTTCGCGTCGACGGCGACCGATCCTGCGACGCCGCTGACGCCGGATGTGGCGCGTAACGGCAACATCTTCAATCTGTGGTCGCTCAGCCTCAAGAACGGGCAATCTTCAGCAGTATACCGACGCACTGGGTGGCGTGCTGTCGCCGGTCGTGCTGTCGAAAGATGGCCCCACGCCGAAGCTGGCCTTCGTTGACTACTACAAGGGCAGCTACAGCCTGCACACCTTCGACCTGAAGGAACCGCTGCATACCGCGGCATCGGCCGACTTCGGCGCGCCCGGGCCGATCGTCGACTTCCAGGCGCCACTGCAGCACACGCTCGTCGCGGAGAACAAGAAGAAGAAGGGCAGATTCGAGAAGATGTTCCTCGACGGGCGGCCGCCCGTAAACGTCGGCGTCACGAGCGGCGGCGATGTCTTCGGCGGATCGATGGTGTCGTTTACCGACGTGCTCGGCGATCAGCAGTTCAGCATGTATGCGTCTTCGGTCCAGCAGTACAAGACGCTGTCGTTCTCGTACGTGAACCTGTCACGGCGCTTCCAGTTGGCGTTGCAGGGGTACTCGCAGACGCAGTTCTTCTACGGATATGGCAATTACGCGCTGTACGATCCCATCTATGCGCCCCTCATCAGTCGGGAGGATGCGCTTGCGACGCAAACCGTGCGCGGGGGATCGATATTCGCCATCTACCCGTTCAGCACGTATCGTCGCGTGGCAGTTCTCCGGCGGGCTCATCAACTACAGCGAGGAGTTCGCCGACCCGGCGCTTCAGTTCGATGCCGATCGATTACCAGCAGGGCAACTTCGGCACGACACTCTTCAACAACGGCTTGATGATGCCGCTCGGCGTGTCGTTCATCCAGGAGACGACCGTGTTCCGGGAGTACGGTCCGCTGTCGGGAAGCACGATGCGGCTGTCTTACGAGGGCGCGCCGAAGCTCGGCAACATGCTGTCGCGGCAGACCACCGACGCCGACGCGCGCTATTACATGCGAATCGGCGCCAACGGCGTGTTCGCGCTGCGTGCCTACGGGTTCAAGAGCTGGGGTGACGCACCGGGGTACATGTTCTTTGGCGGAAACTCGGAGATGCGCGGGTACGAGTATCGCGAGTTCTTCGGCCACAAGGGGTTCTACACCAATGCCGAGCTCCGCTTCCCGCTGATCAACGCAATGGCGACGCCAATCGGCATTCTGGGCGGCATTCGCGGCGTGTTCTTCGCCAACTTCGGCGGAGCGGGCCTCAACAACCTGCCCTTCAAAGATCTGGGACAACCAGCACGATATTATCCCGCCGAGTCCTGGCGCAGAACGGGCAGGTCATCAGGCCCGCGCAGCGCATCGAGGGGTTCCGGCTCGTCGACTCGCGCGCGTCCTATGGCATCGGTCTCGAGACCTTCGCGCCTGGGCTTCCCGATACATTTCGACTGGTCGTACCGCACGTTGTTCAACGAGGCCTGGGAAGACCTGGTTTATGCGGGCAGAGAGGAGCGCAACAGCGAAGGGCTGCGCAAGGCACGTTTCTCGATCTGGATTGGGTACGACTTTTAGGAGTTCGGGAATCGTGAACTGAAATCTATAATCTGGAGATTGAACGTGTAGATCTTCAGATTTTCAGATTTCTAGATTTCTAGTTTCAGATTTGTGCCTCCTCCGAGTGCTCTCAGCATCGTCTCTCTGCTGTCCGATTACCTCGACGGCCGATTACCCGCCGATGTGCGAACCGAACTCGAGCAGCACCTGGGCGGGTGTACGGACTGCGCAACCTTCGTCGAATCCTTCCGCTCCACCGTCACGCTGCTGCAGTCGCTGACCGACGCCGACCTTCCCGAAGAGCTGCGGGTGCGATTGAAGGCGTTCCTGGACGACCGCTGCAACAGCTGAGCATCCTCTCGGCATGATCTCTCCACCGAAGCCGGCATGCCGATTCAGCGACCGAGATGGTGCAGGTGGTTCTCCCGAACGACGCCAACCCGATGGGGTTCATGCTGGGCGGAGCCGTCATGCACCTTGATCGATATCGCCGGCGCGATTGCCGCGTTTCGACACGCGCGCGAATTGATGGTGACCGCCGCGGTCGATGGCCTCGAGTTCCTGAACCCGATCAAGGTCGGGCGACTTCATCGTCCTCAAGGCGCGCGTGATCGCGACCTTCACGACATCGCTCGAGGTGGAAGTGAAGGTTTACTCGGAAGAGGCGCTGACGGGCCGCCGACAGATGACCAGCCGCGCCCATCTGACATTCGTCACGCTCGAACGCGAGGGCGTTCGCGCGAAGATCCCGCCGCTGGCATTGGAAACGGACCAGGAAAAGCGATTGCAGGAAGCGGCGAGAGCTGCGACGCGCGGCAACACCTCGCCCGCCGCGCCCAGCATTCTAGCGAACCCAGGATGTGCAGTAGCGAACCCAGGATCCGTAGCGCAGGGCTTCAGCCCTGCCTCGTTTCAATCTGCGCGCTTGGGCTGCGGCCGCGCCTGCAGCTGGACGATGCTCTTCTCCAGATTGATCGCCACGCGGTAGCGGCTCAGGAACTTGTACCCGACGATGCCACCGAGCCGGAAGCCCAGCAGGACGCTCGGCGCCCGCAGGTTCAGACACGACAACCGACAGATTGCGGTACTCGATCTTGCTGGTGAAGTTCAGGTCCACGCCCGGCATGAGGAACGCGTCGCGATCCCAGCCGGATGCACCGTAGACCTTGAGCGGAATATTCCGCATGTCGCCGCGCTCGAGCCCGCTCGCCGTATCGGTGCTGATCGAGATGACCTGTCCGCCCGTATCCAGAATGAAACTGGCCGGCCCACCCTGCACGTGCCCCGGCACCATGGCGAGCCGGTGCATCCGCAGCGGCAGCTCGACGTCGGCCGATTCCTCTGGAATCGGCGAGCCCATCAGCAGCTGCTAGGCGATCGTAGTCGATGACGACCGACAGCCCGAGCGCCAGCGGCGAGAAGCTCTCCATTTCGCGCGTCGGCAGCCCCTGCAGCGGCGGGTTCTTGATGATCGACGGAACGTTCTGCACTTTCAGCGAGCCGATCTCGAGCTCATCGAGTCGGGTCAGCTCCAGCTCACGCACGCCCAGATCGCCGACACCCGGCGCTCAGAATGTTCACGATGGGACGGATGCCCATGCGAGCGCCGGTCTCGCGTGAAATGACCGTCTGCTCCGAGCCGGTGTCGAGCACGAAATCCATCAGCGGACCGCGGTTCACTTTCGCCTTGACGACGATTTTCTCGTTGATGATGCGGAACGGGATGGTGTGCAGCTTGCCGGCTCGAACCCGGGATCAATCTGCAGCGGCGGCCTTGCGCCGAACGCGCGCAGGAACCGCACTTCGGCGCGCGCCCACGCCGCCTTTGGCGCTGCGATCCTTGTTGGGGAGCAGATTGATGTAGCTCGAATAGGCGTTGGCCGCTTCCTCGTAGCGGCGCATGCGCTCGTAGACCGATCCCGACCGTGTGATGGAATTCCGCGTCGCGAGGATCCCTGCTGAGCGCGGCCTGCGCGGTCTCGAGCGCCTCGTTCAGCTTGTTGCGAGCAGCGAGGCTGCGGGCCAGCCCGTGCAGGGCCCGACCGTTGCTCGGCTTCGATGGCCAGCGCATCCTGATACTTCTGCTCCGACTGTTCGAAGAGCCCTGCGGCCCAGAGCGCGTCTGCGTACAGCGCGATCGACTCCGAGTCCTTCGCCGATGTCTTGGCGAGCATCTGGGCGTCGGCGTAGGCGTGCGAGAAATCTCCGAGCCGCAGCGCCGATTTGACGCCGCCTATCAGGGCCTCGCGTCGAATGCGCGGATCCTCATGCGGCTTGGCCTGCTCGAACGCGTTGAACGCTTCGAGATATCGGCCATCGGTGAACAGCAGCTTGCCGAGCTGGATCTGCACCTCCGCCGCATCGGGCGAGATCGCCGACATGATGGGCGTGAAGAACGTCAACGCCACAGCCAGCGCTGCGGCAAAAGGAAGCGCTCGAGTGAGCTGGTCATATCCCCCCTCAGGTAACCGCAGATGTTATCTGGATTGTAGGAGCGGCAGGGCGTCGACAGCAATCGGAATCGGTGAGTCCAGGTTCTGGTTCCGGAGTTCATCAGGTTCGGTCAGACTCTGGACTTTGGACTCTTGGACTACGCGCGGTGTATTGCTCGATTCGGTACCCCGTCGTACATCTCGTCGATCCGCAGGATCTGCGTCTCGCGGCTGTAAGTACCCAATTCGTAATCCTCGCTCATGATGAGCGCCTTGATGGGCTTGGTCGGACAGACTTCCGAGCACAGCCCGCAAAAGCTGCAGCGCGACAGATTGAAATCGAAGTAATCGAGAATCTTGATCTTCTGTCCTGGCTCGCGGTGGCCGCCGAGCGCGATGAGATCGTCGGGGCAGGCCTTGGCGCACTGGTCGCAGACGATGCAGGTCTGCGCGCCCGACTCGGGCTCCACCTGAAGCCGCAGCACGCCGCGGAAGCGCGGCGCGACGGGACGCCGCTCGGCCGGATATTGAAACGTGAACGCAGGCTGCGGCGTGTACTTCAACGTGAGCCAGAGTCCCTTCAGCAGATCGACGAGAAAAATGCGTCTTGAGCAGCTTTCTCATGAACGCTCGCCGACCAGGATCGGCTCAGACGTGCCGGCCATGATCACGCGCTCCTTGCGGAGCACGGTGTTCTCTTTGCGGATTTTGTCCTGCAGGCGCATGAGCCCGTACAGCAGCGCCTCGGGACGGGGAGGACAACCGGACACATAAACGTCGACCGGGACGATCTTGTCGACGCCCTGCAGCACGCTGTATGTCGGAAACGGGCCGCCGGCGTTGGAGCAGCTGCCCATGGAAATCACCCATTTGGGCTCGGGCATCTGGTCGTACAGCCGCCGCAGCACGGGCGCCATCTTCTTGGTGACGGTGCCGGCGACGATCAGCAGATCCGACTGCCGCGGCGACGCACGAAACACTTCGGCGCCGAAGCGCGCGATGTCGAAGCGCGAGGCGGAAGCCGCCATCATTTCGATGGCGCAGCAGGCCAGGCCGAAGCCCATCGGCCACAGCGAGTTCTGTCGCGCCCAGTTCAGCACTTTGTCGACGTTGGTCGTGATGAAGTTGTCTTCGAACTTGTGGTCGATTAAGCCCATGAGGACGCTACCATTCTATCGTTGATAGTAGTTCGCGTTCAAATTGATGAAACTGGCCCACTTCTCGGGGCGTTTCGTCGAGCGAGAAAATCGCCTCGACCGGACACGCGGGCACGCACGCGCCGCAGTCGATGCACTCGTCCGGATGGATGTAGAGCATCTGCGTGGTCTCGAACGCCGGCTCGTCCTTGCGCGGATGAATGCAGTCGACCGGGCACACGTCGACGCAGGCGGTGTCCTTGGTGCCGATGCAGGGTTCGGTGATGATGTACGCCATACCCTGGGCGATTATAGTATGGGCACAGATGCCGATTTTGAAACGGCCGCGCGCTCGTCATGTCCTTCGTCGCGTGCATGTGCGCGGCGTCGAGTGCGGCTGCGCAGGATCTGCCGTCGCGACCCGTCTCGCTTGCAGGCGGCCGCATCACGCTGGGAACCGATCTCTCGATCTCGGCAACCCCACACGAAGATGAAGGCGCGTGGTTCAACTACACCGACTACGAACACAACGCGCTTCGGCTGCTGCGGCTTGGCGTCACGGCCGACGTACGAATCACCGAGCGCGTTTCGGTGCTCACGGAGATCCGAAGCGAGAACGGCGACGCGCCGGAGCCATACGCCCTGTATGTGCGAGTCCGTCCCTGGATGGACCGCGCGTTCGACATTCAGGCGGGTCGCATTCCTCCGACATTCGGCGCGTTCGCACGACGTGATTACGGCGCCGGCAATCCGCTGATCGGGTATCCGCTCGCCTATCAGTATCTGACCTCGGTCGACCCGACGCCGTGCCAGCTACCGGCGACGACGTCATTCGCATGCGGGCGCGCGGATGGCGGCCGAATTATCCGATCGGGTCCCGCGCCATCGCACCAGGGCTGCCGCTGATCACCGCCTTCCGCTGGGACACCGGCGTCCAGGTGCGCGCGGGACCAGAACAGGTGAATGTAAGTGTCGCGTTGACCAACGGAACCCTGTCCGATCCGCACACGCGCGACAACAACGGCGGCAAACAAATCTCGGGCCGCGTGCAGTGGCAGCCGACCGCTGCCTTTACGCTGGGCGGCTCGGCCGCATATGGTTCGTATCTGGCCGACGCCGCTCTCGCCAACTCGACGCTGCAGCTCGTCGGCGGTTCGAGTCAGCAGGCGCTCGGCATAGACACCGAATACTCGCGCGATCATTGGGTGGTTCGGAGTGAGGTGATCTGGAATCGCTGGCAGGTGCCGACGCTGACGCAGACGCTGGACTCGGCGAGCGCGTTCGTCGAAGGTCGCTACAAGTTTCTTCCGGGTCTGTTCGCCGCGGCGCGGCTCGATCGGCTGAGCTTCAGCAGACTCTCCACCCCGGCACAGAACCGCACGTGGGACGCACCGGTCAGTCGAATCGAAGCCGGCGTCGGCTATTACCTGCGCTCGAACTTTCTGGCGAAGGGCGCCTATCAGCACAATTGGCGCGACGGCGGGCAGGTCCGCCGCCGGGACCTGCTCGCCGCGCAACTGCATTTCTGGCTATAGGAGCAGAGGGATGCACGTGAAACGCCCTGCCCTCTGCCTTTTGTTCTCTGCTCTCGTGACGGCGCTCCTTCTCTGCGAAAGCTCAGCTCAGTCGCCGGCAGGTGTGATCCGCGGGCGCGTCGAGGTTCGGCGCGCGGTCCAGCAAGTCGAGCGGCGGCCCACCGTGAACGACCTCGGCATGCACACCGCTCACGACCAGCCGGACCAGCGCCGCTCGGTGGTCTACCTTGAATCGGCGCCTTCACGCGCCTTCCCAGACATCGAACCTCAGCGTGCGACACTGGACCAACGCAACGAAACGTTCGTGCCGCACGTGCTGGCCATCACCGTTGGCACGACCGTCGACTTTCCCAACAGCGACCGCATCTACCACAACGTGTTTTCGCTCAGCGCCGCCAAGCGCTTCGACCTGGGCCGTTACGCCGCAGGACGATCGCGCTCGGTTCGATTCGATCGCCCGGGAATCGTGCGAGTCTTCTGCGAGATTCACTCGCACATGAGCGCGTTCATTCTCGTGTTCAATCATCGATATTTCGCTGTCACGGGCGCTGACGGGCGTTATCAGATCACTCGGGTACCGCCTGGTCGGTACACCCTGCTCGCCTGGAACGAAGGGGCGATCAGAGAATCGAGGCCTGTCGCCATCGGCGCCGACGGTCTGGCCGTCGAAGCGGATTTTGTTCTGCGCTAGCCGATGAAGATCCTGAGCTCGCTGACCAACCGCATCTTCCTGGCGAGCTCCGCGCTGGCTGTCCTGTCCATCGCGGCAGCGGTGTACTTCGTCAGCCGCACGACGACAAGGCAGGCAGAGGCCGAACTGCAGCGAGGGCTCCTCGAAGCGGGGACACTCGTCGATCAGCAGTGCGCGACACTGGTCCAGACGCTGACGGTGATGGCGCGCCTCGTGGCGGACGATCCGAGGCTGAAGGCGGCCGTCGATACCGGCGATCCACCGACCGTTCAACCGCTCGCACGCGACTATCACGAACAGCTCGACGCGGCATTGCTCGTGCTGACCAGCAGAAGCGGGACGGTGCTGGCGGAAACGGGCGATCTCGACGTCGCACCTGAGGCGATCGGCGAGCTGTCCGAGGTCCGCCGGGCGCTGGCGGGTCGCGAATCGAGCGGGTTCTGGCCGCAAACCAACGGCGTCGTCCAGGTGGTGACCGTGCCGATCACCATCGGTCTGGACAGCCCCGAGATCATGGGAACCCTCACCTTCGGGTTCCCGCTCGACAACAATCTCGCCGCGCAGTTCAAGCGCGCGACCGAAAGCGACATCGCGTTCGCGGTCGATGGGCAGATTCGTGCCTCGACGCTGCGCCCAGGCGATCGGGGGCAGCTGACCACGCTTTTGAAGAATGACAGCATCCAGGCCGTCTCACTGGAAGACGGCGAATACGTCGCGCTGAAACGCCCTCTGCTCTCCACGGCCGCCCTCACGCGCGGCGAAATGGCGCCCACCGTGCTGCTGCTCCGGTCGAGGACCGAACGGCTGCGATTCCTCAACGCCATCCATACAGGTCTTGGCATCGTGGCCATCATCGCGGTGCTCGCGGCGACAATCCTGAGCTATGCGGTTGCCCGCACGATCACGCGACCGCTCGCGACCATTACCGATGTCATGCGCGAAATGTCGGCAACCGGCGATCTGACCCGGAAGATCTCGCTACGACGATCGGCCAGCTGGGAAGACGAGGATGCGAAGCTGCTGGCGACGACATTCAATACGCTGACCGACTCGATTGGGCGCTTTCAGCGCGAGGAGGCTCAGCGCGAGCGCCTCTCGGCGCTCGGCAGGCTCTCGACGGTCATTGCACACGAGATCAGAAATCCGCTGATGATCATCAAGGCGTCGCTCCGTACGCTTGGCCGAGAACCGGTGAGCCGCGACGAAATCCGGCAGGCCCTGACCGATGTGGACGAAGAGGTCGATCGGCTCAATCGGGTCGTCAACGACGTGCTCGATTTCGCCCGGCCGATTCGGTTCGACTACGCACCGGCCGACATCAATGCGCTGTGCGCCGACGCCGAGCACGCCACGCGCGTAGAGGCCACGCCGATTGACGTGAAGCTCAATCCCGACCCGCACATGAAGCCGCTCGTGACCGACGCCGAACGGCTGAGAACGGCTCTCGTGAACATCCTGACCAACGCGAGACACGCGGTCGCCGCCCGCCGCAAAGACGATCGAAGCGGCGGAGACAGCGCCCCTGATATCGAAGTCTCGACCGAGAACCGTGACGAGTCAGTCTGGATACGCATCCGCGATCGCGGCGTCGGCGTGAATCCCGAGGACACGCCTCACGTCTTCGACCCTTACTTCACAACCAAGCGTACGGGGTCGGGGCTTGGCCTCGCGATTGCCAAGAACATCATCGAGGGTCTGGGAGGCACAATCGTCCTGGAAAGCTGGCCCGGAGTCGGTACCGAGATCCGCATCGACCTGCCGCGCGGGGCGGGCGTTGCGGTTCAAGACCCGCCGCACGTGTCGGCGCGGCGAGGCGCCGGGCGCGAAGGCGGGCCGGAGGGGCACCCATGAGCGCGCGAGGAGGGACGCTGCTCCTGGTGGACGACGAACAGAAAATCCGGCGGATGCTCGGGCACGCGCTGCGAGTGGAAGGGCACGACGTGCTCGAGGCCGCCAGCGTCCGTGAGGCCCAGCGCACGCTCGCCGAGCGGAACGTTGACGTCCTCATCGTCGACAACCTGATGCCCGATGCGACAGGGCTCGATCTGATCAGGGAGCTCGCCTCCACGACCAGCGAAGCCGAGCGGCCGCAGATACTGATGATGACCGCGCATGCCACCATCGAGAGCGCCATCGAGGCCATGAAGCTTGGGGCGCTCGATTTTCTGCAGAAACCGTTCGAGATCGACGAGCTGCTGGTGGTCGTGCGTCGCGCGCTCGAGCTGCAGCGGCTGAGCTCACATCAGCGGTATCTCCTCAGCGAGCGCGACGAAGAGTTCAATCACTACGGCATCGTCGGCCGAAGCCGCGCGATGGAGGAGGTGATTCGAAAGGCGGAGCTCGTCGCCGAAACCAAGAGCACCGTGCTCATTACCGGCGAGACGGGGACCGGGAAGGAGCTGATTGCGCGGGCGATCCACGCGCGCAGCGCGCAGCGGAACATGCCGCTCATCAAAGTGAACTGCGCGGCGATCCCGGAAACGCTGCTGGAATCGGAGTTGTTCGGCCATGTTCGGGGCGCCTTCACCGGTGCGAGCACGAACAAGAAGGGCAAGTTCGCGCTGGCCGACGGCGGGACGATTCTCCTCGATGAAATCGGGACGATGAGCCCCGTGCTTCAGTCGAAGCTGCTGCGCGTCCTGCAGGAGCGGGAGTTCGAGCCATTGGGCTCGGAGCGGAGTCAGCAGGTGGACGTGCGGGTCATCGCCGCGACCAACCGTGATTTACGGCAGCTCGTGACCGACGGCCACTTCCAGGAGGATCTCTACTACCGGCTGAACGTGATCCCGATCGACATCCCTCCGCTTCGAAACCGGCGCGAAGACGTTCCCGTGCTGGCGGAGCACTTCGTCCGCAAGCACCAGCAGCGGACCGGCAAACGGATCGACCGTATCGAAGACGGCATTCTCAACAAGCTCGTCGACTATGAATGGCCGGGAAACGTCCGCGAGCTGGAAAACACCATCGAGCGCGCGGTGGTGCTGTCGACCACGGGAGTGATTAATGCTTCATCGATTTCCGTGCTTGGACTCGGCACCGGGCAGTCGAGCACGCTTCCGTCGTTCAAGCTGCGCACCAACATCGAATGGGTCGAGCAGGAAACCATTCGCCGAGCGCTCGAGAATGCCGGCGGAGTAAAAAAAGAGGCGGCCGACCTCATGGGCATCAGCCAGCGGGCCCTCAGCTATTACCTGGCGAAATACAAACTGCAATAGCACGAATCGAAACTCGTAAACCCGTTACGTCCGCCGTAAGTCGCGCGCGATCCGGCGCGAATTTTCGACTCAGTTTGCCCGCAGCTCGCGCGGCATCGCCTTTGCCTGTACGCGGCCCCATGAAGACGATGCTCCTCCTCTCCATCACGGTTTCACTGCTGGTGTTATGGGCCCTCGGCTGAGCGGCCCCGAAACCGGGCTTTCGCAACCGTATGATCTCGGACGACAATAGGCTCCCCTTTGCGTCCCTTCTTTCTCTGCCTCGCGATCGTCGTGGTGTGCGCAGCGACCGCCCGCGCTCAGCAACCTGACCCCGCCGTCACCGTCGATCCCCGGGACGCGGCCGACCGCAAGCTCAATCCGGCCGAGCCCGATTTCACGATCATCAACCTCCCGACGACCCTTCGACTTCCCAGGTACCGGAGTGCGGTCAGGATCGCGCACCGGTTTACCCGCACACTCAACGACCCGCGATTCGGGGATCTTGCCGGAAGTCTCTTCGGCCTGGACGGTGGGGCTTTCCTCGGCTTCGAGTACCGCTTCGGGTTGATGCGGGGGCTTCAGGCAGGCATCTATCGAACGAGCGACAAGATCATCCAGTTCTTCGGCCAGTACGACGCGATGCGGCAGAGCGCCTCCGTGCCGTTCACCCTGGATATCGTCTCGAGCATTGAAGGGCTGAACAACTTCCACCGCGGCGACGTTGTGGCGGAAGAGGACAACGCCTACGCAACCGCGGCGGGAGTGGTGCTGTCACGCACGGTTGGAGACCGTGCGGGGTTCTATCTGCAACCGTCCTACATCATCCATTCGAACACCTACTCGACGGCGGGATGCCTGGAGCACATCGATCACGGTCACGATGTGCCTGGTTGCGTGGACGCCACGACGACCGGTGTCGAGTCGAATACGCTCCTGGTCGGCCTGAGCTCGCGGATTCGCGTCACCTCGAGCATTTACCTGGTCGGGTCGTGGACGCCTCGCGCGTACGGCTTCCGGCCTGGCGTCTCGCTGAAGACGTTTGGCATCGAGAAGCGCCTCGGCGGGCATACGTTTCAGGCGAACGTCTCGAACTCGCTCGGCACGACGATGGCCCAGATGGCCCGCGGAGCGAGCAACGACCGCGACTGGTTTCTCGGCTTCAATATCACCAGACGGTTTTTCTAAAACGGCGCCGCCCCGCCGGAATGACAGTGCCGGCCGCGAAAGCGGCTAGTTCGATTTCACCAGCTGTCCCCGGATCGCGCCGCCGCCATTGAGCGTTGTGTGCACGTTGAAATAGTTGCCTGCAGGGTTGTTGAAAATCCCCGAAGCGACCTGCGCCGGCGGCACAGTGGCCGATGTACTGCTGAGACCGGTCTTCGTAATCGTTGCCTGTCCTGTGGCCACCGCCGTGTCGCTCGACGTCAATGGCAGGCCCACGACGACTGCGGCGTTGACGCCGGCGCCCGCATTGTGAATGTGGGCCCCTGTCAAGGTGGTATTGGGCGGAAATCCCGTCATGTTGACGATGAAGTCGTAGGTCGCGCCGGTAATGTTGTTGGCTGTATCACGCGTCACGGTCATGGTCATCTGCATCGTACCGCTCGCGCCGGCGTCGGCGTTGGTGATAGGCGGCACTTCGTTGGACGGCAGCAGAATGGCCGAGAATCTTGCGACGTTCGGATCCGACGGACTGGTCGGCGACTCATCGTCGCAGGAAGCGCCGAACAAGACAACGAGAACGAGGATCACCAAGCGGTTCATGTCGATATCCTCCGAATAAAAAGTGGTTGCTGGCCAAAGTCCGGCCCTTTTGTGCAATGGCCGGACCAGCCGAAACCCCAGCGTTTCATTGGGGCATCGGCATTCCACTTTACCTTTTCCGTAAGGGCTTACGTGTCGCGGACCGATCCCCCGTAGTCTAAGTCCTCTGTCCAGAGGCTGCGCCGGGCTAGAACTCGAGAACGCGAAACGGACGATCCGGCGTGATCTTTTTCATCAACGGGTAGGATACGTTGTAAACGGGAATGTTGGTCGACGTCCGTCCCTCCGGAGCGCCATTGTGCGCGTGTCCGTGAATGACGGCGGAGACGCCATACCGGCCGAGGGGTTCTTCGAGGCGGCTGCAGCCGAGGTACGGATAGATCTCGCGCGGTTCCCCTTCGACCGTGCCCTCGATCGGCGCGTAGTGGAGGAGCACGATTTTCTTGTCGGTTCGCAAACGAGCCAGCGCCGACTCGAGCTTGAGCGCTTCGTTCACCGCCTCGTGCACGAACTGCTTGATGATCGGCTCGCCCCAGGGCCCCAGCGCGCGGCGACCGAATCCTCCGGCGAATCCCTTGACGCCCGCGAACCCCACGCCTTGCACCTCGCAGGTGTCGCCATCGAGCATGCAGACGCCGTGGTCCGCCATAATCTGGTAAATCTCCCGCTCGGCGCCGGCCTCGTAGTCGTGGTTGCCCAAAACGGCCACAATTGGGATGTGCACCGCGGCACCCAGATCCTTGACGAGCGCCCGTGCCTCATCGGGGGTCCCGTAGTCGGTGAGGTCCCCTGCCATCACCAGCACATCCGCATTTGTCGTGATCTGCGACAGTAGCGGTTGAAGAAGGCCAGGTGACGCCTTGCCGAAATGCAAATCTCCGGTGGCGGCGACTCGCATGCGGGGCTGAGCAGCAACATGCGTGCCTCAATGGCATCTCTCTTGCCACTGGGGAATCGTGACACCCGCAACCGTCCAGACCCAGAGCCGCCACGCGTCGGAATTCTACAGACGCGTCATCGAAGTCCTGCAGCGAAACGACATCGGCTTTCTGATCGGTGGTGCGTTCGCCTTCGTTCGCTACACCGGCATCGGCAAGGACACCAAGGATCTCGATCTGTTCATCCGCCGGTCCGACTGGGACGCCGTGACCGATCTCCTCAGGGACCACGGCATCATGACTGAGCTCACGTTTCCTCACTGGCTCGGCAAGGCCTTTGGCGGCCGGCAACGCGAGTTTTTCGTCGACTTGATTTTTTCTGGCGGCAATGGCGTGGCCGAGGTGGACGATGAGTGGTTCGCGCATGCGCCTCGGGACGAATCGCTCGGTTTCCCGGTCCGGTTGATGCCAATCGAAGAGATGATCTGGTCGAAAGCGTTCCTCATGGAGCGCGAGCGCTTCGACGGCGCCGATGTCCTTCACCTGATTCGCGCCAGGCAGAAGGACATCAACTGGCCGCGCCTCCTCGCGCGTTTCGGCGAGCACTGGCGAGTCCTGCTCTGCCACCTCGTGCTGTTCCCCTACGTGTATCCGAATGAACCGGTCCCGAAAGCGCTCGAAGAACTGCTCGACCGCGCGAAAAACGAGCCGGAGGAACTCGAAGGGTCCAGGGTATGCAGGGGGCCGCTGCTTTCGCGGGCACAGTACCTCGTTGACCTGGAGCGATGGAACTATCTCGACGCGCGCCAGGTGCCGCTCGGCACGATGACGCCTGAAGAGATCGACCTCTGGACCAGGGCGATCGAGACGAAAGAGTAGCTACCCCGGCGACTGATCAAGGCCCCTGGCCGACACGCTCGACATGAATGGCCGAACGTTCGCCGCTTTCCGCCCATGCGGCCAGGAACCCTTTGTCGAGGCCGGCGATGACGGGATGAAATGCCGAGTCGCGCACATTGAGCACTCGGGGCGCTCCGAACTCTCGCGTGCCTGCCCGTGACGTTCTCAGGACGATCGTCCGCCGGCCGCCGGATTGCTCGTCCCACACGGCCGCCACATTCCCCACCTCGTCGGCGGCAATTTGCGGATGAGCAGCGTCCTCCTGATCGCTGGCCGACAGCCGCGTGCGAGGCGTAAACGTACGCCCGTCAGTCGTCGAACTGTGAAAAATCGCTTTCTGCGGCACGGAATCGTTCACGAGCGTGGGCCACACAACGTGGGACGCACCGCGCGCATCGATCGCCATGGCGGGGCCATCATCAGGGCATCCGGAGAGCTGCCAATTGTCTTCACTGACGCGTACAGGCTGACCGAACGTGCGGCCGCCGTCCGTGGAACTGCTCATCGCGACGTCGCGCATGCTCGCGGGAAAGATGTGACGCCACACCACGTCGACACGGCCACCCGCTGCCACACCTACCGCAGTCTTGCAGCAGAAGCAGACATCGCGGGCGACATGCGACTCGGTAATGGTCCCGTCCTTGCCGATGACCGCCGCATAGAGATCCTGCCGTGGGGCGCCCTGATGGCTCGTTCCATGCTGACCGCCAGTCTGGCCCTTACCGCCGTGCTGCTTGTGTCCGCCCGCCGACGGCGCCGCGTGGCGCCCGTCAAGCCAGACTGCATGCACGACACCGTCGCGGCCGGTCGTCAGGCCCTGCCAACCGCGGGCGCCGGTGATCGATGACTCGTGTAATGTCACCGCGGCAGCGAACGTGCGACCGCCGTCGGTCGATCGCGCCATCCGGATGTCGGTTGCGCCATCGAGCCGTGATGGCCAAATCACCGTGATGTCCGACGCCGACATTGCAACGCGTGGAGGTTGCTCGGCGTTGGACGAAACGTCGCCAGGCTTGTCGTTGACGCGACGAGGCTCGGAGAAGGTCGCACCGGCATCCTCGCTTACGGCCGAATAAACGTTCATCACGTCGTCTCTGGTCACGGTCCAGACTGCAACGGCGCGCTCTCCGAGCACCGCAAGCGACGGCATGCGATTCGACGCCCCTGTCACTGCCAGCCGAATCGGAGGTAACTGCCTCGCTGTCGACTCCCCGCTCTGCCGGGCAGGGTCGCTGCGTGGGGAACAGGCGCCCGCTGCCAGCACAGCAACTGCCAACGACGCCAGCGTTTCGAACTTACTGGTGACCGCCATCTCAGAACCTCATTCGGAGACCAATTTGGACCGCACGCGGCTCGCCAACGGCGGTAACCTGGCCGAACGTCGGCAAGGGATTATCGGGATAGCTGCCAGAGCCGAAGTTCGTGTTGCGCGTGATTACATTACTCCGGTTGGTGAGATTGAATGCCTCAACGATCCCTTCGACGCCAATCCGATCGGTCACCCGAAACCATCGGCTCACTCTCAGGCTGAGGCTGAAGAAGTCACTGCCAACGCCGGCGTTGCGCTCGATGAATTCGCCATCCACGATCGGCCGGCCCGCCGTACCCTGGATCGTGTTCACCCCTGAAGTGATGTTGAACGGCAGCGCCGAGTACGCCTGCAACGCCCCGCTCAATTCAAACTGATAGGGCAGGGTCGTCGAGCCGTTGATGACGAGCCGGTGCCGCTGATCGTCGTCGGAACGGCCCCAATCCTTTGACAAGTCGGTCGGATCGATCGGCGAGCTGAAGAAATTCTCGCCCACGTTGTTCATGGACCTGGAGAACGTGTATGACACCCGGTAGTGCCCCCACGCTGCCGGACGCTGAACGAACGACACATGCAAGCCGTGATAGTTGGACTCCGCCTCCGATGAGTACCTGATTGTTGTTGGCGTAGCTCGAAATCGGACGACATCCGTTGTTCGTGCCGGTGGCCGCGCAGGTGGGCACGTTCTGATTGATCTGAAGGACGAGGTGCTCGCCGCGAACGTACTGATAGCCGATGCTGAACGTGGCTGCGTTGCCCATCTGCTGCTCGACCTCTACGCTCGCCTGCTTCGCGAAGGCATTCTGGAGCACGCGGTCCATGGTCGTCAGATTGACGAGAGTCACCAAAGGCACGGGGGCGCTGAGGATATGGGGGAACACGGGCGCCCCAGCCTGTGCCGGCGACAGACTGACGTTGATTTGCCGGAGCCGGCTCAGATCGGTGCTATTGCCGGCAGAGAGCAGCGCGTTGGCGAGCGCGCGCAGCGGTACCCGATCGAAGAAAAGCCCTGCGCTGCCGCGGACCACGGTCCGGCGCGATGCAGTAGGAGTCCACGCCAGCCCGAGACGCGGCGAAACGTTGTCGGTGTCTGTAGTGATCGTCTCGAGGAACTGCAGGTCGTAACGGAGCCCTGCATTCGCCGTCAACGCTGGACTCACCTTCCATTCGTCCTGAACGTAGACTCCTACGTTCGGGTTTCGTCTGGGTCACAACCGAGTCGCCAAACGTCTGCGTAAAGCCCGAAGCGTTGTACGTTCCCGACAAGAAGTTCCCCAGCGAAGAAAAGTTATACGCTCCACGTACTGATCGCGGGAACGTAATCGTGTCGTCGTTGTAAATGAAATCGACGCCGGCGCGCAGCGCGTGGGCGCCGGCCTGGTGAGAAAGATTGCTGACGACCTGGACCATCTTGTTAAGACGTCCCTGGGGACTGCCAGACAGGGTGCCAAAGGACGCAACCCCGGCAATACTGACTGCCGGGCCAACCGGATCGCTCGGCAGCGCCTTGAGATCGCCGCGTGCGAACTGGACCCGTGTCTCGTTGACGGTTCTGTCCGTGATTGACCACGTGTTACTGAAGGCGATCGATTGATCGATGTTGTCCAGACCGGACGAGGCGGAAGGAGCGTTCAGCGCGCCTGCGCCCCGGGAATTCAGCGAGACGACGTCGTAGAGGCTGTACCGCACACTGAACTGATCCCTGGCGCTCAACTGGTGGTCGATCTTCGCCAGGAAGTGCGTCGTGTCGACGGGGTTGGGATACACACCAGTCGAAACAGGCGAGCCTGGATATCCAACAGCCGCGAGCTGCGCATTGATCGCCTGCACATTTTCGAGCGAAATCGTTGCGAGCCCCGTCTGATCGAGCCGGCGCTGCTCGACGTTGGAGAAGTAGAACGTGCGGTTGCGCGCGAACGGCCCGCCCATGCTCGCGCCGTACTGCTTCTGACTCATCGGAGGCTTCTCCGTACCGGATTGGCGCAACAAAGCATTGGTGGCATTCAGGCTATCGTCGCGGAAGTAGCCATAGAGGTCTCCACGCGGGGTGTTCGTTCCGCTCTTGGTCACGACGCTGATGTACCCGCCGAGCGCACGGCCAAGCTCGGCTTGTCCGCCCGACGTGACGACCTGAAACTGATCGACGGCGTCGACACCGTAGGGAATACCGCTGAGACCCGCCGCATCGTCGTTGGCCGACAGCCCATCGACGATGAAGTTGTTCGAGAAATTCCGCTGGCTGCTGACCGAGATCCCCTGCCCGGGAACAGCTGACGTCTCGGCGAAGAGCTGCGTGCTCGCGGTGTTGGTCGGAGAGACGCCTGGAACCAGGAGGGCGAGATCAACGAAATTCCGACCGTTCATGGGCAGGGCCTGCACTTCGGCCGGAGAGACGGTTCCGGCGATCTGACTGCGCGCGGCTTCGAGCACAGTCGGCTCGGCGGTGACGGTGACGGTCGTATCCAGGCCGGCCACGGCAAGCATGATTGGAAGTTCGAAGGCGGATCCCAGCGTGATGCTCACTGCGTGCGTGGCATCAGCAAATCCCGGCGCTCGTACTGTCACTTCGTAAGGTCCCACTCTCAGATACGGAAATCGAAACCGCCCGTCCTGATCGGTGACGACCTCTCGAGCCAGGTTGGTTTCTCTTTGTCGCACAGTCACGTTCGCGCCAGGAACAACAGCGCCCTGCGGATCGGTCACGCGACCGCTGATACTCCCAAAATGAATCGTGTCCTGTGCCGCAATCGGCTGTGCTGCTCCAAATACACAGACGGCGGACAGGAACACGCGCCCGATCGAGCGCATGAACCTCTCCTCTTGATGGTGTGCCAGCCGGGAAAGAGCAGAGAGCCGAGAGCAAAGAGCACTGAGCTGTTTGCGGTCTGCTCGACGCTCTGTGCGCGATTACGCGCGAGGCGGAGGAGAAAGCGGGGCGGGGGCGATCAGAGTGACAGACGCCGATATCGCGGGAGACGCGTCTCCGGCAACGAGCGGAACATCGATGGACGTGCCGCTAGACAAGACCCCCACAGTGCCGAACATCGCCATGAATCCTGCGTCGGTCTGGGAACATCCAAGTGATGGGCAGTCGCAATCGTGGGTCCCGTGTTTCGCAGCGTGCAGCGGGCACGCGGGCTCCTTCTTCTGCATCGGACAGTCGGCCATGCCTTCGTGCCCGGACATCCCGGCGTGTTCGAGCGCAGGTCCTCGATCGCAGGAGAGCACCACTGACGCGACGGCGAGAATCAGCGCCTGCCACACGAGCGCGCACGTCGCGAGCAGCCCAGTCCGTTTGCGGATGAACCGCATATCAACCATTATGGTTTGCTCGATGACGACCAATGTCAAGGTGCTGGCGTCCATTTTCGTGGTTGTGGCAGTCATGGCGGGCACGGTCGAACCCCTCCTCGCGCAGGACCCTGCTCCGCTCGGGTGGCGGTGGGTTCTCAACGGCAACGTCTTCGCCGGGATGAACTATCAACACCGAAAATTCGATGACATCACGACGGTCGAATCTCAGAACTGGTTGATGGGACAGGGAGAACGGCCGCTCGGTCCCGGGCACTTCACGGTGCACACGATGGTGTCGTTCGAACCCTTCACGTTGAAGAACATCGGATCACCTCAGGTGTTTCAGACGGGAGAGACCTTCAAGGGACTACCGCTCATCCACTACCAGCATCCACACGACCTCTTTGCGACGCTCAGCGCAGCGTACGCACGACCCCTTGGAGCTTGGACACTCAGAACTTCGGGAGCGATCGTCGGCGCGCCGGCGCTGGGGCCGCCGCCGTTCATGCATCGGCCGTCAGCAACGGAGAATCCGCAGTCTCCGCTCGCCCATCACCATCTGGATTCGTTTCACATTACGCCGGGAGTCATCACAATCGGGCTCAATCGAGCGGGTTTCGGAGTCGACGGCTCCTGGTTTCACGGGCGGGAGGCTGATGAGCAGCGCACCGATATCGACTTCGGGGCACTCGATTCGTGGTCGGTTCGCGGGAGCTGGACGAACGACTCGTGGAGCGGCCAGCTTTCCGCTGCAAGAGTCAACGAGCCCGACCCGCTCAATCCGGGAGACATGACGAGACTGACGGCATCTGTGTCGTACACTCCGCACAGGACCGATCACCACTGCTCTGTTTTGGGCCTGGGGGCAAAATCGAGAACGCCATGGAACGTCGAACGCCGTGCTGTTCGAGAGCAACGTGTCATGGCTCGCGCGAAATCACCTTTTCGCGCGTGCTGAACTGGTTGGAAAGGAGCTCCCCCATCAACACGCGGGCGAGCTTCTGCCCAGTCATGCCCTGATGAACGTTGGAGGTTTCACCATGGGCTACACGCGGGATCTATTTTCCGGGCCCGGTACTATCGGGCTCGGTGCGGACGCGACGATGTACTACGTGCCGCACGATCTGCAGGAGAGCTATGGGGCGCCGCTGTCGTTTCACGTATTTCTGCGGTACCGCTTCGGGGTACCGTCGCAAGCGGGAATCGAACAGCATCATCATTAGCTGGTAGCTGGGAGCTGGAGCTAGAGCTAAGAGCTAAGAGCTGAGAGCTGAGAGCACAAAGCTAAGAGTTCTCCGCTCTCGGCTTTTTTGTGGCTCTCAGCTCTTATCTCTTAGCTCTAATCTCTTATCTCTCAATCAGGGCCTGCCAAGCCACGCGTGAAGACGTTCTGTCTGCTGTCTCGTCGCATCAGGAGACACGCTCAGGGTCCATGCGTGTCCCGGATCTGTGCCGACGATAATCTCGATCTCACGCATCGCGGCGTGCCTGGTCAACGAGAGCGCGATCTTCGCGCCTGGCGTGAACCCTCCCAATCGCGTGGCAAGCTGGCCGGGGTTGAGTGCCTCTCCGTTGATCGCGGTGATTTCATCTCCTACCGAAAGACCGGCATCGAACGCCGGCGACCCGCGACGAACCTCGCTGACGATCGTCCGCTGATCGTCGGTTCGCGTCACCACTCCGAGCCAGGGGCGCGGCGGCTGTGGCGCCTGGGTCAGCCGCAGACCGAACCAGCCGAGGGCCTCGGCATAGTCCAGCTCGGTTGTCGTTTCGAGAACGAGCTCGAGCCAGGCGCGAAGCTCACGAGTGTGGGCCGTCCCGGCCACCGTCGCGGCTGTCGCGCGAAGATCTTCAGAACTGAACCCCGTGTCTCCAGAAAAACGCGAATACATCAACCGCATCACATCATCGAGCGAGTTCGCGCCGGCGGTCATTCGCCTGAGCTTCGCATCGAGAAGGAATCCGAGAACGGCTCCCTTCACGTAATAGCTGATTGACGTATTCGCTGTGTTCTCGTCGCTCCTGTAGTACTTGATCCAGGCGTCGTAGGAAGCCATTTCTGCAGATTGTTCGAGCCTTCCAGGCGTCGTCTGCAACGATCGCATCTGCGATGAGAGCAGATCCAGGTACTCGTCGATGCCGGCGACGCCGGCGCGCGCAAGGAGCACATCTGCGTAGTAGTCGGTCACCCCCTCGACAAACCACAAACTTCTCGTGTACACCTCGTTTTCGTAGTCAAACGGTCCGAGCTCGGCAGGGCGAAGCCTCTTGACGTTCCATGCATGAAAGTACTCGTGCGCGGCAAGACTGAGCCAGTCGAGGTATGCCTCCCGCGAGCCTGTCGATTCGAGCGGTGCGTTCAAGACCACGGAATTTCTGTGCTCCAACCCGTTCCGGGGACCGCCGATGACATTGAAGAAATAGAATCGATCGAAAGGAACGACACCCCAGAATCGTGCTGTCGTTTCGGCGATCTTCGCGAGATCTCGAACGGCCTGCGGCCCATTCCATCTACCCCGCTCCCGGAAGTCCACCAGGTAGTGGGGCCTCTCGGCCACCTGGAATTCGTACACCGACGGGGTGCCCGCCACGATCGGCGAGTCCACGAGCGCGTCATAGTCGGGCGCAACGAACGTGTTCGCAGCCGGCCCGGCCCGCATGCCGGAAAAACTGCCCGCCCACTGCTTTGGGACGACGACTCGCACCTCGTGCGCGCGACGCGAAGGAGATTCAACCAGAGTAATGAAGGTCGGTGCACCGTTCACGAGCGCGAGCTCTTCGTCCACCCAGTTGGTTCGCACGCTCATCTCGTGCGCATAGACGCGATACCGCAGCCTGACCTCGGGCGAACCGTTGGTGGAGATCCGCCAGCGGTTCTTGCGGGTCTTTTCGACGCCGAGCGTCCCCCGGCCGGCATCGGTTGCGGTGAGCGCCTCGACGTGACGCGCATATTCACGCACGAGATAGGATCCCGGCGTCCAGACCGCCATCATGAGCTCGATCTGCGGGCGCCGCTCGGTGGGCACCAGCGCGTCGACCTCGATGTAGTGAGTGTGGGGCGCCGGAAAGCTGATCGTGTAGCGGATCGGTTCGAGAGACTGGGCGGCTGCCGGGCACGCCCCTAACAGGAGCACGAAGGTCCACGAAGAACACGAAGATCCACGAAGAGCACGAAGAACACGAAGATCCACGAAGGCACGAAGAACACGAAGATCCACGAAGGCACGAAGATCCACGAAGACGCGAAGGCTTTTAGCCAAGGGAGTCACCAGGACGGAGCTCCACGACATCAATTCCCCTTGGATGACAGAGTTCGCGCAATTGTTCCGGTGTGCCCGTCAGTTCCGGAAACGTCCCATAGTGCATGGGGACGACCGTTTTGACGCCGAGCCACTCCGCCGCGAGCGCAGCGTCTTCCGGTCCCATCGTGAATCGATCGCCAATCGGCAGAAATGCCACATCGGGCGCGAGCCGCTCGCGAATCAGACGCATGTCCCCGAAGAGCGCGGTATCCCCCGCAAAGTAGATCCTCTGACCGTCTTCGAAACGGATGACGAAACCGGTGGCCGGCCCCAGATACGTTCCATCGGGTGCACTGCTGCTGTGCAGCGCCGGTACCATGACGATCTCGACTCCAGAGATGGTCTGGCGCCCGCCGATGTTCATCGGTCGCAGGTGCTTCAGCCCCTGGCGCTCGAGCCATCCGGCGAGCTCGGGCGACGCGACGACGGTCGCGCCAGTCTCACGCCCAACGCTTGCGGCATCTTCGCAATGATCGGCATGACCGTGAGTGATCAGGATCACGTCCACTGGTCCCACGCGCTTGGCGGCCGGCGGACATGCCGGGTTGTTCGTCATGAAGGGATCGAACAGCAGCCGAAGACCTTTCGGCGATGTCACCAGGAATGTGGCGTGCCCGAACCATCTCACCTTCAGGCTGCGAAGGGCGGATTGATCGACCGGACGAGGGGAATCGGGGGCGGGCAATCGCATCGAGGGAAATTATCCATTAAGACTTGAGCCACAGAAAGCGTGGGTTTTATGTGTAATTCGCTGTATATCGGCGCGCTTGCCTACGAATCGTCTAAGAACGCGATTAATTTCTTGGACTCCAAACGACGTGTCAGCGATGGGAACATGCGAGAGGGAGCGAGGTAGAGTGTCTCATCTGGGAGTAACGAAACGAGGTGTTCAGGCTTGAACACCTCCGGAACCGAAGTGAAATCGGTTGGCTTGCGGGTCGAGACCGATGCGAATGGATTCCAAAAGGCCGGAGTAGCCAACGAAGTTGCCAGCGGTCCAATCTCTCGAGACAAAAACGACTGCGTCTACCTCTAGTGAATCGCCCTCGTCAGCCAAAAGCAGAACCGGAATCCGCACTAGGCGCCCATCAATCACAAAGCCATGAGCGCGTAACCTCTTGGGCTCTCCGTCTGTGTCAAAAAGCCCAGCAGCCTCAGCGACTTCTGTCTCTAGAATTGACCATGGGGAGCCAGTATCTAGCTGAGCGAGCAGCGTCGTGTCTAGTTCGACAGGTCGTAGCTTTACGTAAATCTTCGAAGTCGCTTCTGCGTCCGTTGGCAATCGGTCCAGGAAGCGAGCCTCTCCCGTCGTGAAATCCTCGTCACCCAACCTGAGCATCGGGCTTCACTCGGTGGATGAGGACACTCTTCTGCCTCCCGGTAGGCTCTAAAGAGGCCAAAAGCGCTTTCAAAGACTCTGCTGATGCTACGAGTTCATTGCCTTCGATAGCAACCCAGCGTCCCCGAAACTCATTTGCATGCAAGATCAGCCAAGCATATTCTCTCTGTCGATCTTGGTCCCTTACAGTCTTTCTCATTGAAGTGGGTCGTCCCAATACTTCCGCTACAATGCGAAGCTGATTTTCCACTTCAGGGTTGCCGCTATGTTCGGCTAAGGCGACACTCAGTGAGGCGTCTTGCCGAGCCAATTTGATCTCGGTCCAACATCGCGCGGATCAATGATACGAAGGGTAGCGATGGTAAGGATGAAGATTCACTCGCAACGGCTGGGTCGTTTGCCCCCACGCGCATCGCTATCGGTGTGTTCTCCTCTTTTCGTTTTCCAAGTGCGGACCCAGAGTGAGCGAGAACGTACAATCTCATTGGCCGCCGCGACGCACACGTCAATCTTGAAAGCACCAGAAAACATACGATGCATGGCAGCTCTTGTTACTGGCCACTGTGGCGTAGACGCAGCATTAACGAGACAGGTAATCACTTCGTTCGACGCGAATGAATTGTTCGACGCGAATGAATTGGCGTGAGAACGGTAAATATCCGTCCGCGTCGGCGGTGTTTGTGGACCCAGTTCAGAGCCGCTTCGCCAATCCCTCGGCTCGTCAGTCGGAAATGAAGGACCTGAAATAGCGCGTTGCCTCGAGAGCATCCGCTCCCTGACGACATCGTCGATATCCGTCACGCGTTGGCCGCCCAATCCTGAGGTGAATGTCATGCGTTTACGCGAGTAGCCTTTAAGTCGAACACCGCCAAAACCCGGTCCAAGTAACTTAGAGTCTTTTGCTTCAATTCATTCACCGGAATACGAGAGCCGTCCCACGCAACATAGTTGCGGAAATACAGGCCACCGGCCACAACTGAAGAGAGATCTGCAGTAACGGTTGAACTTATTCTACCGTCATCTGGACCGTAATAAAAAACGGCCCCAGCTCCAGTGTGTGCTCCTAAACCGCTTGGAGGGTTTGTGAATCGTCTCGTGAACTCCTCGGCGCTGCCAGAGGTAAGCTTTCCGTGGTAGCCGAGCGACACTGAAAAAGCACTGAAAGTGATGCCAGTATCATGGTCGCGAAGTCCATCGATGACGTCTGTTACGATCGCATAGAATTGGTCGAAATCGACTTTCTTATAGTCGAACGCTTCAATCTCCAGCCTGTCAATCCAAACGCGTATGCCCAAACCAAGGTTGTAGACGTAAAAGCTAAGTTGTATGTCGCCAACACTACTGGCCTGGTTCCACTTCATGTCGTTCAACTGAACACCGTAATTCGCAGTCCTTATGTAAAGTTTGATGAGGAGTTCCCGTGTGTCCCTCCAAATTCCGAAGAAAGGCTGCGCATACGTGGCACGCACGAGCAACTCTCGCCGTTCAACTAAGTAGTCTGTAGGCATGTGAAGTTTTAGTTTCGCCGCCCTAGTCTAGGTCATTTCAACTATCTCTGCCGAGGCGACCGTGTCTTTTTTATGATCGGCTCAATTGCGCAGCTCCAGAACCCATAAGCGATAAGGCCTGGAAAGACAATATCGGCACTAAGACAAATGCACTTTAGACTGGTCCGTAGCGGACCTTCGCCAAGTGCCATCTAGCCGTGCAAGATTGTGGCAAGCTTGCTAGCTGCATCCGCCTGCATACTCGGCAGCACGTGCGCGTACAGATTCAACGTCATCTCAATTTTCTTGTGCCCTAACTGTTTCTGCACGTGCGGAGGGACGCCAGCCGCGAGCAGGAGCGTCGCGCAGGTGTGCCGCCTATGTCGTTGGCGACATAGGCGGCACTATCTACCCTTCCTGACTATGTCTCGTCCTGGCAGCGCCGGGCTCGTTTTCTCGGGCACGCGCGCGAAGCTGTCACCGACATAGTCTCGACTCCTTTGTCATCCCCGCAGGGGAGAAAGGAGTCGACCGTGAAGTACGTCATCAATGACGAAGTGGTCCTGTCGCGGCCGCCGGAGGGTCCGCTCGCGGCACAGATTGCCGCGTTTGCGAAATGCGCGCGCGAGCAGGGATATGCGCGGATTCGCGGTACCGGCAAGTGCTGCTCGCGGCGGGTTTCAGTCGCTGGCTCGGACAGCAGGCCGTCGCGACTCCGGCACATCTCGTCCGATCATCCCGCGCGGTACTTGCGATCTCGCGCTCGACGGGTGCAGCGTGCCCGGCGGTGATGCGGCCGCGCTCAGGCACTTTCTTGATTTTCTGCGCCGTCAGGGCGTGATTCCCGCCGAGAAGATCGCCGCGCGTCGACTGACCCCGGCGGAGCGCTGCGCGCACGCGTACGCGCAGCTACTTGCGCGATGAGCGCGCGCTGGCCGATGCCACGTCGTCAACTACGTGCCGTTCATTCGTGGGTTTCTCACGGATCGGTTCGGCAACGGGCCGGTGACGCTCTCACGCCTGAATGCCGGCGATGTCGTGCGATTTGTCCAGCGCCAAGCGCCGCGTTGCATCTGAAGCGCGCGAAGCTCCTGACCAGCGCGTTGCGGTCCTTCCTGCGGTACGCGCGCTATCGCGGAGAGGTGACGCTCGATTTGGCCGCTGCCGTTCCCGTCGTGGCCAACTGGTCGATGCCCTCGATCCCGCGCGCGATTGGGGCGGACCAGGTCCGTCAGTTGCTGGCCAGTATCGATCGGCGCACCGCGATCGGCCGGCGCGACTACGCGATCGTGCTCCTGCTCGCACGACTGGGGTTGCGTGCCGGTGAAGTGGCCTTTCTCGAGCTTGACGATATTGACTGGGACGCCGGACTGGTGAGCGTCCGCGGCAAAGCGCGGTCACCGAACCGCGCTGCCCCTTCCCGCGGAGGTCGGCGCGGCGATCGCGGCGTACCTGCGCCACGGACGCCCGCGCAGCACCAGTCGTCGCGTGTTTCTGCGCAGCAAAGCTCCCGTCCGCGGCTTTCTGACGCCAGTGTGCCATTGGATCGATCGATTCGGCATGCGCTCCAGCGCGCCGGCATCCAGGCCCCGACGACGGGCGCCCATCAGTTTCGCCACGCGCTGGCGACCCAGATGTTGCGCCGCGGCGCCTCGCTGACCGAAATCGGCGAGGTCCTGAGGCATCGCAGTCCCCAGACCACCACGATCTACGCCAAGGTGGACCTCACGGCGTTACGGACGCTCGCGTTGCCGTGGCCGGGAGGTGCGCGATGACCACGCTGCGGCAGGCCGTGCAGGAATACGTGCGCATGCGGCGCGATCTGGGATTCAAGCTGCATGAGGCCGGCAAGGGATTGCTCGATTTCGTCACGTTCATGGAGCAGCATCGTGCGTCCTCCATCACCCAGGCGTTGGCGCTCGCCTGGGCGCAACAACCGTCGAACGCGCAACCGGCGTATTGGGCGCAGCGACTGAGCTTCGTCCGAGGATTTGCGCAGTATCGCAGCGCCACCGATCCCCGCACGCAGATTCCGGCGCCGGGCCTGTTGCCCTTCCAGCCGAAGCGGGCGCGACCCTATCTGTACTCGGAGGCCGAGATTCGTGACCTCCTGCGCGCCGCGCTCACCATGCCCTGCCGCTATGAACGCGGGCAGTTGCGCCCGTGGGTCTACCACTGTCTGTTCGGGCTCCTGAGTGTCTCGGGCCTGCGCCTCGGCGAAGCCCGCAACCTCGAGCTGCACGATGTCGATCTCAAGGCCGCGGTGTTGACCATCCGCGGCGCCAAGTTCGGCAAGACTCGTCTGGTGCCGTTGCATGCCTCGACCTGCCAGCGTGCTCGCCGATTACCTCCGCCGACGCACACGCCATTGGGGCCAGCGGCCGGTGTCCTCCTATGTGTTCGTCTCCAGCTGGGGCCATCGGTTGGATAGCGGAGATATTCATCGAACGTTCTACGCGTTGTCCCGGCAGATTGGTCTGCGCGGCGCGTCCGACCGTCATGGACCGCGTCTCCATGACCTGAGACACCGCTTTGCCACTCACACCCTCGTGCGCTGGTATCGGTCCCATCAGGACCCGGAGCGCAAACTGCCGCTCTTGTCCGCCTACCTCGGCCATGTGCACGTGGCGGATACCCAGTGGTACTTAAGCGGCTCACCGGAGCTGATGCGCGAGGCGATGCGCCGGCTCGAGCACCGCTGGGAGGATCGGCCATGACCACGCCGGCCAGCTTTGCGCCGCTGTTGGAGCGCTTCTTCACCCAGCGCCTGATGCAGCAGCGCCAGGCGAGTCCCCACACCATCAGTTCCTATCGCGACACCTTCCGTCAATTCCTGAAGTTCGTGCAGCAGCGGTTGCATACACCACCGTCACGTCTGACCTTCGAGGAGATCGACGCCCCGTTGATCGTGGCGTTTCTGGATGGCTTGGAGAAGCAGCACGGCGTGAGCGTTCGCAGCCGGAATCTGCGGCTGACCGCGATCCATTCCTTCTTTCGGTACGCGGCGTTCGAGGTACCCGCCCACTCCGCCCAGATCCAGCGGGTGCTCGCCATTCCCAGCAAGCGTTTCACGCGGACCTTGGTCCAGTTTCTCACGCGCGCGGAAGTCGATGCGCTGCTGGCCGCTCCGGATCAGCGCACCTGGTTTGGCCGGCGCGATCACGCCTTTCTCCTGGTGGCCGTCCAGACGGGTCTGCGCGTCTCCGAGATGACCGGGCTCACACGCGAGGACCTCGTCCTCGGAGCCGGCGCTCACGTACGCGTCATCGGCAAGGGGCGCAAGGAACGCTGCACACCCCTCGCCAGATCCACACTCGCCGTGGTGAAAGCCTGGCTGCGTGAGCCGCCACGAGGCGGTGGTGACGTGCTGTTCCCCAGCGCCAAGGGCGCACGTCTCACGCATCCATGGCGTGCAGTACCTGCTGAACAAGCATCGCCTGACAGCCGCCAAGGTGTGCCCGTCGTTGAAGCACAAGCGTGTCACCGTTCACCGCTTGAGACACACCATGGCCATGGACCTTCTCCAAGCGGGCGTCGATCGTGCGGTGATTGCCTTGTGGCTCGGACATGAGTCGGTGGAGACGACGCAGATCTATCTGGAGGCGACACTGGCGATGAAGGAGCAAGCGCTCGCCAAGGCACACCGCCCAATGGCAGAGCGGCCCGTTATCAACCCGGCGATCAACTCCTCGGCTTCCTCAACAACCTGTAGGGTCGAGAAGACTATGTCGGGCGATATGCTCACCGCGTCCGCGCTGTGACCTGAATCTTCCCGATTCGAGCGCGACAGCTGTCCGATCTCGCTCGACATAGTCACGGCGCTAGCCCTGCTCCGAGGTCGGCACCCTTCCCGCTCACATGCTCCCATGCCTGGGCGAACATAAGACCGTAGTCGCGGTAATGGGTTCGGTTCGCCATCTTGAGTTCACTCTGTGTACGCTTGTGCTCGCGAAGCAGGACGACGGTCTCGTCGGACAGATCGATCGATGTACGCCACCACGCTTCGGCGGTGCGAAGATAACCACCGATGGGCTCACGTGGTATGAGGAAGCCGTGGAGCGTGCCTTTGGCGGCGACGTTGACTACGCCATCGTATCGAAGCGGTATGGTCAGGAATATGGCGGCACAACCCGCTACAGCCCCGCGAAGCTCAAGAGCGCGATTAAGGAGGTAATAAGAGGCAACCCAGACCCTCGCCATATCTCCACGTCCTATATCGAGCGTCAGAACCTGACGATGCGCATGAGCATGCGGCGATTTACGCGGCTCACGAATGCCTTCTCAAAGAAGGCGCAGAATCACGCGCACGCGGTAGCCCTGCACTTCATGTATTACAACTTCGGCCGCATTCATCAGACGTTGCGCGTGACTCCGGCGATGCAGGCCGAAATGGCCGAGCACGTATGGACCGTGGAAGAAAATCGTACGTCTTTTAGATCGCCCTGCTACACTGGCGGCGTGAGGAGAACTTAGTGATGGCAGACAACCCAGACGAGAAATGCGGGAAATGTGGACGATTCGACCCCGGTGGGGAGGCCCGGAACGTGGGTGGCGGGAAGGACTTTGACGGAGTGACGCTGGTTGGGTTCGTGTGCACTCTTGCCGAGAGTGCCTGGTCAAGTACGACGCAAAAAATCAAACTTGACCACTTCCCGCCCTCGCTAAAAGTTGACTGCGCTTCTTCCCGGCACTGCGACATCGTTCAGGAAGTAGCTAGCCGGCCTTCTCCGAGAAAGTACGAGCGGCCCTCCACCTGGAACACCGCCGCGAGCCCTGAAACGAGCGGATCGAAAAGATGGCCTGTAGGCGAGACCTTAAATGAGGCGTAGGCATGATGGTTGGCCTATTGAGCCTTCTTCGACTGGTAGATGACTTCGATGTTGCTGGCAGCCGATTCGCGGTTGATACTTCGAGCATTCCGAGTTCTTAAGGCGCGGTGAGAAGAATGCGTCCTGCGCGTTCCACAGTATCCAAATCTTGTTCACGATCGAGTTCGCCTTGTAGTTCACGACGATGTAGTTCTCGCCATTGATGACCTTCGACTGGTTAATCGTCAGGCCTGCGTCCTTGCAGATCTTCACTTCCCAGTCATGATTAAACCGGCACAAGTCGCAGTGCCCGTTCCCTTTCGTGAATAACTCGCAGTATTGGATGATCGCTTTTTCGATCTTCTCTGACAGGTCGCGTGCGATCACCCCTGCCGATGGTGGTGTGAAGCCGTAGTCTTCGAAGATGGGAACGATTTTCGCGTATAGGTTTTTCAGTTTTCGGAACGTTGCGCCGACGGCGAGGACAATGCCTTCGCGCTCATCATCAGTTAGAGGCTTGCGGTTCTGGGCCAGCCTAGCCATTTAGTGCGTTTAGCCTAAATAGGCTATCAGAAAGATGCTTTTGCCGTGTTCGCCATAAAAACTGGCGCTGTTCAGCTACAACCCGACCTATCGGCTCGGGCTACCTCGCCGCCGCTGTACTTTCACAAATCTGCCGATAGATTACGCCCTATGGGAAAGAAGCTACTCCGCCGCTGCCACAATTGCCACAATTGCCCAAACAGCATCGATCCCGTCGTGAGATTCAAGACCAAGGTCATCGAGGCCGTGTCACTTCTGGTTTTCTTATTGATCTGCCTGCAATTCGTAGCGACCGAGATTCGCGGTGCATTCGAGGCACTCTGGAGGTGACTGATTGAGACCGTATCACGTCATCGTCCTGTGTCCTCCTGGCGACATAGAAACGGAAATCCTTCTCATGTCAGGAAAAACCAACGCTACATTTCAGCCGACGGCGGCTCATGGTTTCATGCCGCCGTCGGCTGCAACCCGAGGTTAGCCAGTTCATCCGCCCACCTGCTCGTAGGCACTTTGAATGAAGGGCTTCGCAGCTTCGAGATCGTGTGCGTTCTGGAGCGACACTTCGAGGTCTCCGGTGCCGTAGTGGCCTACGTCGGTGACGTCCCGAGAAATGCCTTTCGGCCCACGGGCGACCTTCGGATATAGCTTCAAGTACAGCAAAACACGCTGTTGCTTGACTTCCATGCAGACGATGTTCTGGGAAGTCTTGTAGGCGACGTAGAACTTCTTTGGAGACACTTCAATCGCGGGATCAAGACCTGTGATGAAGTCGTTGACGCTCACGGCCAGCTGTCGCATCGCGTCCGGCTTGCCGGCCAGATGCTGTTCGAAGGTGTAGGAGCCAGTTGCACGGGCAGCAGCGGCCTTCTTCCCCGCGGCAACCATTACGGGATTCTTTCCCGGAGCCGACACAGCTCCGACGCCTGAGTCAGATTTCTGAAAGATCTCCTCCAAGTACAGCATGTCGTTCGCAAACAGACGGTACGTCCACAGCTCGATGTTCGCCCCCATAATGCGGACAGCATGAAAATCAAACTTTCGATAGTTTGGAGCAATGCATGACGCGTACGTCCGACCAGTCGACCTCGACCTTCGGGCCCAGCACTTTCTGCGCGGCGATTTGGAAATCACCACGATGGTCTTGAATCCGCGACAGGTAGAAAAGACTCTGGTTCACTAGGTCGGACGATTCAACGTTCTTGTATCGATGATGACGGGGTTGTTGTCTTCGGAGAGGCCAAGCGTGTCAATTCGGCCCGCGTGCTGCGCTCCTGTCGAAAACTCCGACGCCACGAGGCGACACTTGAACACCGAGTCCAAGTTCTCCTCGACGAGTTGCTGCAGAAGCCTCTCGGAGGTGAACTTCGACTGCGCCACGGGCTGCAGGGTCGTTTTGGAAACTGTAAACAATGGCATGCGTCTGGATTCCGAATCTGGCTAACGCTCCGGTTCAGCCGGCGGCGCGTGAGCGCCGTCCGCTGCAAGTTGTTATGCCCTGTCATCATGTGCCGGCGTGGCGCGTCGAAGTATCTCTGCCTCAAGCTCAGTCGCGATCTGGCGCTCGATTTCTCCGGCATGTGGGCCAGCCGCGTCGCTTCGCCATACACGTTTCGTGCGCCGGTGCCATAGCCACAAGAGGCATGCGCTCAGCAAGCCAACAACACCCAGGAGAAGTGGGACCCACTTGTTCAGCACGGCATCCGACGCGCCTCCCACATGAGTCAGAGGGCCAGACACATCGGCTGGCCATACGAGAAGGGTGCTAAGTACTACGGCCGCCGCCGCCGCGACTCCATAGACCGTGTACCAGGCCGCACGCCACTGCGGCGCCGCCACTGGCCTTGGGGGCGCGACGCCTGGCTGCGCGGCCTCAGCGGTCAGGCCCATCGCGTCGTGGTTCGCGCCGACTGTTCCCCGAAAGTCAATCCACTGGAAGTCGCGCAACTCTGAGGGCAGAGGCGTTGAATCCAGGAGGAGGGGAAGCAGGTCTTTGTCCAGCTCGATGGCCGCTCTCCACTCTTTCGAGACTTCGTTCGATCGAAAGGCGTGATGGCACCAAAAGACGACGACGAGGTTAGATTCCCCAAGCGCTTTGGCAATCTCGTCTCGCCACCTCTTACCCGGCAGAATTCGATCAGTGTCCTGGAACACGAGGGATCTGTTAACGCGGAGCAGCCTGACCACCGGAGCAACGAGCGCCGCGTCAGCATGGCTATAGGAAACAAAAACGTTGATAGGCTGGCTACGTATCAAGATGCCAAGTGCGGGTTCGGTCAGAGCTCGGGACTGTGCCCAAGGCATAACGAACAGTAGGCTAACCAGCATATCTCGGCCGGCCCTGCGAAACTCGCAGCATAACGCGAAATCGGCGGAAGGCCAGGATGTCCTCTCCACGCATCCTCGCAGGGAAACCTACACCAGTCCGCACGCAACTACTCCAGTCCATTTTCGCGGGCAACGATTATCCATTAAGACCTGAGTGGTCGAAAGCTTAAGGAACACGCCGACCTTGATGAGCCTGCAACCGCATCGACGTTGGCGGTGGCGCGGACAGCGTGAAGCTGACTCATGCGTCGGGCGATCAGACGACGCCTGCTCCGTCGGCCCGACGCTTGCGCCAAGTCCCTGGTGGACCAACAAATTTCTTGAATGCGCGATTGAACGCGGCCTCGGACTCGTATCCGACTTCAGCCGCAGCCAACGGGATACTGATGCCCCGACTGGTGAGAAGATTCGCCGCGAGCTGCAGGCGCCAACGCGCAAGGTAGTGCATCGGCGGCACGACGGCAAAGCTGGTGAAGCGCTCTGCGAACGTCGAGCGTGACATGCCAACCTCGCGAGCAAGTGTGTCCACGGTCCAGGCCTGGCCAGCCGATCGTGGATCAGGTGAAGGGCGGCACCCACCTGCGATCCCGAATCGCCGAACACCACCCGCGGCATCTTCCGGCAGGTCGCTGATGCATGTCTTTCGAAGACCTCCACGAACATCAGCTCGGCAAGCTTCGCGAGCAGCGGATTGAACGGTCGCAGGTCGCACCCGAAATACCCACAGATGAAATGGCACCGGTCGGGACCACCGCCCTCGTTCAACACAAACGGAACCGGCAAGCACCAATCGGTGGACACGTACGCTTGGCGTCGACCTCAGCCGTGTAGGAGTGTGGCGAGTCTCAACGCCGCATCCGCCTGCATACTCGGCAACACGTGCGCGTACGGGTTGAGCAAGGGAATTTCCACTGGCGGCAGCAGTACTGCGGATCGATGATGCCAACAAAGACTCGACCGACAGGAAACCTACGGTCCGGTGTACTCGAATTTCCCGATAAGAGACGATCTCCCTGAGTATTCAAAGCTCATTTCCGGGTCCGTCAGCCTCAGAATGCGGGAGCGTCGAACCGCGGCCGTACCCGCGTAGAACGGCACCGCCAGACCCGTCACACTCGGGTCCAGAGGCGGCTGTCCCGGCATGGGGTTGGGAACCCGTTCCGTGCCGATTTCTAACAGGCCTGGCACTGTGATGTCGCAGTCACCGTTCCGGATTTCATACGTAATCGGCGCCTGTTTGGGCGGTAGTTGCTTTGCCATGAGCCCGCTCAGCGCTGCGGGCCAGCCACCCGCCTGGCCCGAGAAGATGGCTCCCAATCCCTCCATCTGCTCTCGACTCGCTCGCGCATCAAAACAGACGCCGACAGTCCACCCACCGTCAAAGAGGTAGCCCGGAATGCGCGCATAGAGAACGACGTTCAATCCGTCGAGCCGGATATTCCCGTAATTCCCCGTTTCAATGCGCCATGCGACGACTGCACCACACGGGAGCTCAGTTGGCACACTCGCGAAATTGCACGGGCATGTGGTGGTACAGCTGCATGCCTCCATTACATCGCCGCGAATGCGCCACTGTTGCTGTGTCGCCATGATTCACCTCCAGGCGTTTGTGACCGATATGTGACCTACAGATTCAAGCTTAAACGAATGGACCGCAACTATAACTCTCCATTAAGATCGCTGTAACGTGTCCACGGTTCTCCCACTGATTCCCGCCACACCCCGCGAGCCGAAACCCGAATGGCTCAAGGTGAAGGCGCCCGGCTCGCCCTCTTATCTGCGACTCAAGGGCCTGATGCGCGACCTGAACCTTCATACGGTCTGCGAGGAGGCGCGGTGTCCAAACATCGGCGAATGCTGGACGCACGGCACGGCGACATTCATGATTCTGGGCGATGTGTGCACGCGCGCCTGCGGATACTGCGCCGTGGGACATGGACGCCCGGCAGCGATAGATGCTGGGGAGCCGGCTCGCGTGGCCGCTGCCGTCGAGGCGCTCAACCTGGCTCACGTCGTGGTCACATCGGTGGATCGAGACGATGTGCTGGATGGCGGCGCATCGATCTTCGCGGAGACGATTCGTGAGATTCGCGGTCGCATGCCCGCGACGAGCATCGAAGTCCTCATCCCCGATTTCCAGGGCAAGGAGTCCGCGCTGTTCGCGGTCCTCGACGCAGGACCGGACATCCTGAACCACAACACCGAAACCGTGCCGCGCCTCTATCGTCTCGCCCGCTCTGGCGGCCGGTATACCCGCACGCTCGAGCTGCTCGAGCGGTCGCGACGTCACGCTCCCCGGATTCCCACCAAATCGGGCATCATGCTGGGCCTCGGAGAAGAGTGGAACGAGATCGTCGACACTCTGCGCGATCTCAGGAACGTTGGCTGCGCGATCCTGACGCTCGGCCAATACCTTCGGCCGTCTGCGTCACATCTGCCCATGGCGCGGTACTATCACCCTGACGAATTCGCGCGCCTCAAAGCCATCGCCCTGGAAATGGGGTTCGCGCACGTGGAATCGGGGCCGCTGGTCCGAAGCTCGTACCACGCGCACGAACAGGCGGAGGGGTATCGTGCGCGTAAGGAATAAGGAAAAAGGAAGAAGGAATAGAGGCCGGTAGCGCAGGGCTTTAGCCCTGCCTCAAGAATCCCGCCGCACGAGCTTCGCAGCCTTCCTGAACACAGCCGCCATCATTTGCCCGGTAAGCTTTCCGGTGTTCGTGTTCTGCCGGCTTGGGTGATAGGACCCGATCACAACAGGTGAACCCTTTACTTTGTGAACGATGCCGTGGCCGAATTCCGGTCGCGGTTTGACGAGAACGCCCTTGCGCGCCATCACTCTCCACCACACATCGAACGCAATCTTTCCCAGGGCAACGACAACCTGAACGTGTGGCAGCTGTGCGAGCTCGGCCTCGAGATGATGTTGGCACGCTTGGATCTCTTCGGGCGTCGGCTTGTTGTCAGGAGGTGCGCATCGCACGGCAGCCGCGATGAACGCATCCTTCAATTGCAGGCCGTCATGGATCGACTGCGACGTCGGAATGCTCGCGAATCCGTTGCGATGCATCGCCGTCATCAGAAAATCACCCGAACCCCCGCCGCCGTCGCCGGTGAAGACGCGGCCGGTCCGGTTTGCACCGTGCGCGGCTGGCGCGAGACCGAGGATCAGCACACGAGCGTCCGGATCGCCGAATCCAGGAACTGGCTTCGCCCAGTACGTTTCGTGACGGAACGCCGCGCGCTTGACCCGTGCAATCTCGGTGCAATAGGTCCGCAATCGCTCGCAACGAGAGCACGAAATGATTTCCTGCTGAACCTTGGTGAGTGACATGGCAGGTCGGTTGTTTCTACCCTTGGCCCTTAGCCCTGCACTTTCCTGGGCTTGTAGACGTGAGCGCTCTCCCCGAAAAACACGTCGGCTGCCTCCATGAGGGTTTCCGACAAGGTGGGATGCGGGTGAATCGTCATCTTCAGATCCGCCGCAAGCGCGCCCATCTCTATCGCCAGCGCGCCTTCCGCGATCAGCTCGCCGGCACCCGAGCCGACGATGCCGACGCCGAGAATACGCTCGGTCTCCGGATCGATGATCAACTTGGTCAGCCCGTCCGGCCTGTCCAGGGTCGTCGCGCGCCCGGATGCTGCCCACGGAAACTTCGCGATCTCGACCGCGCGATTCTGCTGTTTCGCCTCAGTCTCGGTCAGGCCGGCCCACGCGAGCTCGGGGTCGGTGAAGACGACGGCAGGTATCGCCCGCGGCTCGAACACCGACGGGTGACCATGGATCGCTTCTATCGCGACGCGCGCTTCGTGCGACGCCTTGTGCGCAAGCATCGGATCGCCGACAACATCGCCGATCGCGAAGATTGACGGCTCGGCCGTACGTCGCTGGCCGTCGACCTCGATGAAACCTCGCTGGTTGACCTTCACCCCGGTCTTGTCGAGTCCTGCAATCGCGGAGTTCGGGCGCCGCCCGACAGCCACCAGGACGCGATCGAACAGTTGCGATCCTTGTGGCGCCGTCTTCCCCTCCATCGCGACCATCAGCCCCTTCTTGTCATCACTGACGCTCGTCACCTTGGTCTCGAGCAGAATTGCTTCGCAGTAGGTCGCCATCCGTTTCGCAACCACTGCCGCCAGATCCCGATCGGCCCCGGGAAGCAACCCGTCGGTCATTTCGACAACCGTGACCTTTGATCCCAGCGCGGCGTACACGGTGCCGAGCTCGAGACCGATATAGCCGCCGCCCACAATCAGCAGCCGATCCGGGACGTCGGGCAGCTCGAGGGCCGTTGTGGAATCGAGGATCTTCGGGCTGTCGATCGAGACGTTCGGTACTGTGGCTGGAAGCGATCCCGTTGCAATGACGAAGTAGTCGGCTTCGATGCGCTGCTCCCCTTTCGCCGTCGCGACGCTCAGGGTCCTGGCATCGACGATGGATGCCTGACCTTGCACGAAATTCACTTTCCGCGACTTCGCGAGCAGTCCCAGTCCGCCGGTCTGCTTCTTGACGACCGCATCTTTCCAGGCGCGCATCTTGTTGACGTCAATCGCCGGTTTCCCGAACGACACGCCGAACGCGTCGGCGTGCTTCGCTTCGTCGAGCACCTTCGCTGCGTGGAGCAGCGCCTTTGAAGGAATGCAGCCGCGGAACGTGCAGACGCCTCCCGGATTCGGCTCGGCGTCGACGAGCGTGACCTGCATGCCGAGATCGGCGGCGTGAAACGCCGCGGCATACCCTCCCGGGCCGGCTCCTATTACGGCGATACGTGTGCTCATGAAGGTGAATCTGTAAGAGATAAGAGCCAAGAGCTAAAGAGATTTCATCTCGCCATGTCCCTATCTCTTATCTCTCAGCTCTCAGCTCTTAGCTCTCTCATGCGTCCAGCCAGATGAGAGCCGGCTGTTCAATGGCTTCGACGATCCAGCGCAGCATTCGCACGCCGTCGGCGCCGTCGATCACTCTGTGATCGTAGGACAGCGTGAGAGGCATCATGAATCTCGGCACGAACTCGCCGTCGACGAAGACCGGTTCCATGCGCGCCCGGGCGACGCCGAGAATCGCGACCTCCGGCCAGTTCACGATCGGCGTAAACGCTCCCCCGCCGAGACTGCCCAGATTCGAGAGGCTCATCGAGCCACCCTGCATGTCCTCCAGAGAGAGCTTTCGGTTTCGCGCTTTCTCGGCCGCCTGGGCGATCTCCTGGGCGAGCTGAAGGATGTCTTTCTTGTCCACATCGCGAATCACTGGCACCAGCAGGCCTCGATCGGTGTCCACGGCAACACCGATGTGGATGTACTGCTTGTAGATGATCTCTTCGGCCTGGAGGTCGACAGCCGAGTTCGCCTGCGGAAACTTCTTCAAGGCGGCGCCGAGCACCTTGACGAGGAACGCGGTGATGGTGACCGCGGCTTTTCCTTCCGCCTCCGCCTGCTTCGATAAACGCTTGCGAAGCGTCTCGACGGCGCTGATATCGGCGCGATCCTGCTGAAAGACATGAGGCACCGCGTTCCACGCCTGCGACAGCCTGTGGGCGGTCGTTCTGCGGACGCCCGTCATCGGCTTGCGTTCTACGGGCCCCCACTGGGCGAAATCAGGGAGCGTTGCCGCGACGCCCGCCGCGGTCCGCCCGCCGCTTGCGCCGGCCAGCAGCCTCCGCGCAAACGCGGTGACATCGTCGGTCGAAATGCGGCCGCCGGGACCGGAGCCGGGAATTTCCCGGATGTTGACACCCAGCTCGCGCGCAAGCCGCCGCGCCGAAGGCGCTGCGGGAATCCCCGCCGGGTCGGCGCTCGAAGAAGGTTGCACGGCGGGAGCAGATGCCGCTGCAGCGGCAGGCTTCGGTCGATTCATCTCGACGACTTCGGCTTTTCGCTTCTCCGCCTTCGCCGGCTGAGCGGCCTGCACCGGCGCCGCCGCAGCCGGTGGGGGCTCGGGAGCAGGCGAAGGCGCGGTATCCCCGTTTGCCGACGGCGAAGGCGCCTCATCTACGACGAAAATCGTCTGGCCGACTTTGACCTTCTCACCCTCTTTGACTTTGATTTCCTTGACGACACCTTCGGCCGAAGAAGGCACTTCGATCGTCGCTTTGTCGGTTTCGAGCTCGAGAACCGGCTGATCCTTCTTGATCGCGTCGCCCGCTTTGACCATGACGCGAAGAACATCTCCACCTTCGATGTTCTCGCCCAGTTCGGGCAATTTCATGTCTGTTGGCATATTCTGAATTCAGTAGGGATTCGGGATTAGGGATTTGGGATTCGGGTTAGGGCGCGTTCAGCGCTAATCCCCAATCCCGGATCCCAAATCACGACACAGCTGGATTCTTCTTCTCAGGGTCGATTCCGAGATCCTTGATCGCCTTCTCGACGAGCTTGGCATCAATCTGATTATCGCGCGCCAGGGCAGAAAGGGCCCCTACCGCGATGAACCGCGCGTCGACCTCGAAGAAGTCGCGCAGCGCCTTGCGCCCCTCGCTCCGGCCGAAGCCATCGGTTCCGAGCGATACCAGCGGACGCGGCAGCCAACGGTCGATCGAGTTGGGAAGCGCCTTCAGGTAGTCGGATGCGGCGACGATGACGCCCTCGGTGGCACTGAGGCACTCTGCCACGTACGGAACTCGCGGCTTCTGCGCGGGGTGCAGCATGTTCCAACGATCGCAGGCATTGCCGTCCCGATAGAGCTCGCTGTAACTCGTGACGCTCCAGACGTCGGCCGCCACGCCGAACTGCTCGAGCAGTCCGGCTGCCCGAATCACTTCGGGAAGAATCGCCCCGCTGCCAAGAAGCTGCGCCTTCAGCTTCGCGGCCGTGTTCTTCGCCCTGCTGAACCGGTAAAGCCCTTTCAGGATGCCGCTCCTCACCTCATCGCCTTCGGGCATCGGCGGCATGGCGTACTGTTCGTTCATCACCGTCAGGTAATAAAAGATGCTCTCCTGATCCACATACATCCGCTTGATGCCGTCTTCGACGATGGTCGCCAGTTCGTAGGAGAACGCGGGGTCGTATGCGAGACAGTTCGGGACAGGGTAGGCCAGCACGTGGCTGTTGCCATCCTGATGCTGCAACCCCTCGCCGGCAAGCGTCGTCCGTCCCGCGGTGCCGCCAAGCAGGAAGCCGCGGCAACGCGAATCGGCAGCCGCCCATATCAAATCGCCGACGCGCTGGAACCCGAACATCGAGTAGTAGATGAAGAACGGGATCGTGTTGACGCCGTGAATCGAATAGGCCGTGCCTGCGGCGATAAACGAGGCGAGCGAGCCGGCTTCGTTTATCCCTTCTTCCAGAATCTGGCCGTCTGTAGATTCCTTGTAGTAAAGGAGCGTGTCCATGTCCACCGGCTCGTAGAGCTGTCCGACGTGGGAGTAGATCCCGACCTGCCGGAAGAGCGATTCCATGCCAAACGTCCGCGCTTCATCGGGGACGATGGGAACCACGAGCTTGCCAAGATCGGGATCGCGCAGGAGTTTCGACAGGAGACGGACGAACACCATCGTCGTCGACGCCGCGCGACCGTCAGTGCCCTTGTTGAACTCTTCGAAAATTTCGGGATTCGCCGGCTTGCTGAGACCTGTTGTGTTCGTGACCCGGAACGGCAGCGATCCTCCGAGCGCTTTCCGGCGCTCTTTCAGATACGAAACTTCGGGGCTCTTGTCGTCGGGCCGGTAATAGGGTGCTTCGCTGAGCTTCTCCTCCGGAACGGGAATGCTGAACCGCTCGCGCACAGCGCGGAGCTCATCTTCGTTGAGCTTTTTCTGCTGGTGCGTAATGTTCTTGCCTTCGGCGGCTTCACCGAGGCCGTAGCCTTTGATGGTCCGGATCAGCAGAACGGTAGGTTGCCCGTTGTGCTCGACTGCGACCTTGAACGCGTTATAGACCTTTACGGGATCGTGGCCGCCAAGCTTGAGCCTTTTCAGCTCATCATCGGACAGGTGCTTCACCATCTCGAGCAACTGCGGGTACTTGCTCCAGAAATGCTGACGAAGATACGCGCCCGATTCGACGGTGTATTTTTGATACTCGCCGTCGACGATCTCGCCCATGCGCTTGGCCAGGAGACCGTCCTTGTCCCTGGCCAGCAGCGGATCCCAGTCTTTGCCCCAGAGCACCTTTATGACGTTCCATCCAGCGCCTCGGAACACGGCTTCGAGCTCCTGGATGATCTGCCCGTTGCCCCGCACGGGACCGTCGAGCCGCTGGAGGTTGCAGTTGACGACGAAGATCAGGTTGTCGAGCTTTTCCCGCGCAGGCAGCGTGATGGCGCCAAGCGATTCGGGCTCGTCGGTTTCACCATCTCCGAGAAACGCCCATACCTTGGAATTGGACGGCTTCTTCAATCCGCGATCTTCGAGGTACCTGATAAATCGCGCCTGGTAGATCGCCATGATGGGGCTGAGTCCCATCGAGACGCTCGGGTACTCCCAGAAGTCGGGCATCAGCCACGGGTGCGGATAGGACGACAAGCCGCCTCCAGAGGCAAGCTCGCGCCTGAAGTTCTCGAGATGCTTCTCGTTGAGACGGCCCTCGAGGAAGGCGCGCGAGTAGATGCCCGGGGCCGCGTGCCCCTGGTAATAGACGACGTCGCGATCCCCGTCGCTGCCGCTGGCTCTGAAAAAGTGATTGAAGCCGACTTCGTAGAGCGTGGCGGCGGAGGCAAACGTCGAGATATGACCGCCTATGCCGGGCTCGACGCGGTTGGCGCGGACGACCATCGCAATCGCGTTCCAGCGGACAAGGCTCTTGATGCGGCGCTCGATCTCCTGGCTGCCTGGGAACGGCACTTCCTGCTCGGGCGTCAGCGTGTTGAGGTAGGGCGTGTTGGCCGTGAATGGCAGGCGGATGCCGCGCCTGCTCGCATGCTCGCTCAGCTGCTGGAGCAACTGCCCGGCCCTGGCCGGGCCATTGGCTTTCAGAACGTAATCGAGAGACTCGAGCCACTCCCTGGTTTCGATCGACTCGAGATCCTGGATGTTACCGGCGGCGATATGTCTCATCGTCTATTTTGCTGGCGGCTGCCCTTCGATGGTGATCTGCTTGAGGGCCGTCAAGTCGGTAGGAAGCTCGGTCTGTCCCGCCGGAAACTTGTTGAGCTTGAGGACATACGCGCTCACGTCGACGGTCTGCTGCGGTGTCAACGACCCTGGAGCGTCGGCCGGCATCGTGGCCTGGACGCGGTCGAAGAAATCAGCGAGCGAGAGCGCATTCCAATTGCCCAGGAACTCGAGGCCAACCAACGCAGGCCCGGCTTCGCCACCCGTCAAGTCCGGCCCATGGCAGCTTATGCAGAGCTTGCCCGCGACCGCCTCGCCGCGCTTGGCTTGATCCTCGGTGTAGACGCCCGACGCCACGCTCGTCTTGGTCGCGGCCTCCGGCGCCTGCGCATCGCATGCGCATGCGGCGTGATCGCCGTTCCTGCGCGATATCCCGAAGACTAGTGCCACGGCTCCAACAACTTGCGTCCACTTTCGATCCATACTTGTCATGGCGCCTCGCTGGAAACTCATAAGAGGGTCATTATACAATTTTCACTTTACGTGATGAAAATCGGAAGCTGGACTCTTCGCACGCTGGCGGCCGCGCTGCTCGCGCTGATGCTTCAGGCCGCGCTCGGCGCGCACGATATTCCCGACGAGATTGTTCTCCAGAGCTATGTGAAGCCGCAGCAGGATCAGCTGCAGGTGCTGCTGCGAATTCCCCTCATCGCGATCACCGACGCCAATCTTCCCAAGGATGGCACCGGATACCTCGCGATGCCGTATCTCGAACCGGCGCTGCGTGAAGCTGCGAACCAGATCTCCAACGGCATCGTTTTCCTCGAGGGTGAAGAGAGGCTGATCAATTACGAGATGGTCAACGCCCGCATCTCTCTTCCGTCGGATCGGTCGTTCGCTTCATACGAGGGCGCGCTTGCGCGCGTTCGAGGTGCAAGGCTTCCCGACACCACACAGGTGTATTACAACCAGGGATTCCTGGATCTCGAGCTGAGCTTTCCGATTCGATCGCAGGACTCGAGATTCTCGATGCGCGTCCTGTTCGGGCGAGGGATGGCCAACAGGACCGCCACCTACATCAACTTCATTCGCCCCGACGGCGGCGTCCGCGAGTTCCGGATGCACGACGATACGTCCTTGGTACGTCTCGATCCGCGAGCGCACGAAGCCGCGTGGGTGTTTCTCTCGGCGGGGTTCTACCGGTTCCTGGATGGTCTCGATCACCTGCTCTTCGTCGTGGCACTGGCAATTCCCTACCGGCGGGCGCGTGATCTCGTTGCGCCCATCGCTGCCTTTGCGCTCGCACACTCTCTGACGCTGATCCTCGCAACGTACTGGACGGCTGGTGTCGACACGTGGTTCATGCCGACGATCGGGGCATTGATGGCGCTATCCCTCGTGTACGTTGCGATCGAGAATGGCGTCATCGCGCGTCCCTCGGCCGGACTGGCGGCCAGTCTGCGGCATCGATGGGTCGTCGCGCTGCTGTTCGGCCTGGTGCATGGCCTTGGTTTCTCGATCGCGCTTCGGGAAACGCTCCAGTTTGCGGGCTCCCATCCCATTGTCGCGCTGGTGTCGTACAACATCGGCCTCGAGCTCGGGACATTGATCATCCTGGCCATTACCGTGCCGGCTTTGAACATGCTCCACGGTGGTGCCCAAGTCGGCAATGCGCAACTCGAGTTGCGCCCTGCATCGAGCCGTGCCTGGCCAACAATCGTATCCTCGGTACTCATCGGTCATGCCGGCTGGCATTGGATGACCGAGCGTTTCGCGATCGCCCGGATGAGCAGCTGGCCTTTGTTTGATGTGAATCTCCTCCTGGTCGTCGTTCGTTGGCTTCTCGCCCTGACCGTGATTGGAGGAGCAACGTGGTTCCTGGCGGGACTCTTGCGCAGGAAGCCACCTGTCACAGAGGCGGAGATTCCGGAGAAATCCATCGTCCATCGTCCATAGGCCATCGTCGCCATCGGCCATCGGCCATCGTCCATCGGCCATCGGCCATCGGCCATCGAGCCATCGTCGGAGGCGGGATCACGTGACGATTGACGATGGACGATCGACGATCGACGATCGTCGCGCGACCCAGTCTCTTACCGCCCGCGCCGCCACGTCCGGCCGGTCCGAAATAATGCTGTCTACTCCCCAATCGAGCAGTCGCCCGATGTCTTCGGGCTCATCCACTGTCCACACTTCCACACGCAACCCTCGGCGATGCGCGAGCTCGACGAATCGTGGGGAGACGACGCGCGTACCGCCGCTCGTTTCGGGCACCTGAAACGCCCGGTAACCGACTCGTCCAGGCGACAGGCGGAGCCACGAACGGTACAGCGCCAGGCGCACCTCGAGCTGGCAGGCGCTGGTCGCGATTTCCGGGGCCGCCGAGCGGGCAGCCCACAGCGCGGTCGCGCTGAACGATCCGAGGCAGACGCACTCGACCGCGTCAGCCCGCCGGATCTCGTCGACGACGGCGCGCGCAAGCTCGGCGCCTGGAACTTTCAACTCAACGATGATCGCCGTGCGGGGATAGCGTTCGAGCACCTCGCGAAGCGTCGGCACGCCGATCTCGCGCAACTCGGCGGCTGTGTGGATCGCCAGGGGGCCGCTGGCGCGCGTGGCGCGATCGAGCAACCGATCGTGATGGACGACGGCTCTATCATCGCGCGAAAGATGGACGTCGAGCTCCAGGCCATCGGCGCCGGCCGCGAGTCCGCGATCGAAGGCCTCGATGGTATTTTCCGGTCCAAGCTTGCTTCCGCCGCGGTGGGCAAACACGAGAGGACGCCGGGCGTTATCGAGCAGGTACACGGCGGGATTCTAGGATAGAATCGCGTTAGGTCTCCTTTCCAGGGTTGATCAATGTCCCATATTTCCAGTATCGGCACTCTGGGCGATCTACGCCGCGCTCGCGCGGACTCGCCGGAGGCGTTTCCACGCCGGACCGTCAAGGACGAAGTACGCGACAACCTCATCAAGAAGCTGCGGAGCGGCGAACCGCTGTTTCCCGGGATTATCGGTTACGACGAGACGGTGATTCCGCAGCTCGTCAACGCGATCCTGTCGCGTCACAACTTCATTCTGCTCGGCCTTCGCGGTCAGGCGAAGAGTCGAATTCTGCGCGCGATGGTATCTCTGCTCGACGAGTACCTCCCAGTGATCGCCGGATGCGAGATCCACGACGATCCCTTCGACCCGATCTGCTCTGCCTGCAGAGCTCGAATCGCGGTCGACGGTGACTCGTCGCCGCTCGCGTGGCGTCCCCGCGAATCGCGGTACGTGGAAAAACTGGCGACGCCTGACGTGACGATCGCCGACATGGTGGGCGACATCGATCCCATCAAGGCGGCGCGCAGCGGTCTGCAGTTGTCCGACGAGCTCACGATTCATTACGGACTCCTTCCTCGCGCCAATCGCGGCATTTTCGGTATCAACGAGCTGCCCGACCTCGCCGGCAAAATCCAGGTGGGCCTGTTCAATATCCTGCAGGAAGGGGACGTTCAGATTAAGGGCTACCCCGTCAGGCTGCCTCTCGACCTTCTGATGGTGTTCACCGCCAATCCAGAGGACTACACGGCGCGCGGCAAGATCATCACGCCCCTCAAGGATCGGATTGGTTCGGAAATCCGGACCCATTACCCGTCGACCCGACAGCACGCGATGCAAATCACCGCGCAGGAAGCCTGGCTGAATCGCGCCGCTGACGGCATGCCGATCGAGGTGCCGATCTACGTGCGCGAGGTGGTCGAGGAAATCGCGTTCCAGGCGCGAGCCGATCGCAAGATCGATCGCCGGTCGGGCGTGAGCCAGCGTCTGGCCATCACCTGCCTCGAAAACGTGCTCTCGAACGCGGAACGCCGGGCGCTGACCAGTCGCGAGCACCCGGTCGTCGCGCGCGTGACCGACGTGTACGCCGCGCTTCCCTCGATTACGGGCAAGTTCGAAATGGAGTACGAGGGAGAGCTCAAGGGAGCCGACCATGTGGCGCGCGAGCTGATTCGTTCGTCGGTCGCGAACGTGTTCGCGGAGCGGTTCGATCAGACCGACCTTCGCCGCGTGATCGAGTGGTTCGATCTCGGCGGCTCGCTGCGCTCGGCCGACACTGCCTCGGCGAAGGAACTGCTGGCGCAGGCCAGGAGCGTGCAGGGTCTCATCGAGCTCGCCCAGCACCTGGATCTCGGTCCGAAGCCGCCAGAGCCCGCACTCGCATCTGCGGTCGACTTCATTCTCGAGGGATTGTACGCACAGAAGAAAATCAGCCGCAGCGAGGATCGCGGGTATCACGCCGCGGAGCAGACGCAGCGCCGGCCTGCTTCGCGCGCGGTCGAGCGGGACCTTGACGAGGGGCTGCCGCTGCCGGGCGGGAAAAAGAAGTACTACAACTAGCTGGTAGCTGGTAGCTGGTAGCCGGTAGCCGGTAGCAGCGCGCGACTTCAATCGCGCCTGTGCAGGATGACGTGAAGTACAAGTACAGTAAATACACCGGCGATCCGCTGGACGACCTCGATCTCGACGACTTGATCGAGAAGCTGTCCGATTTGCTGCTCTCGAGTGGCTTTCAGTCGCCCTACGGCGGGATGTATGGCGAGTCTGAAGACGACCGGACGATGCGGGCCCTGCATGACGCCATCATGGATGCACTGTTCAACGGCGGCGTGCTGCCCGAAGACGCGCTCGAACGGTTGCTCGGCGATCCTGCCGATGGGGATCAGGCCGACGCACGATCGAAGCTGGAGCAGCTGATCCAGGACATCATCGAGCGGATGATGCAGGAAGGCTTCATCTCGCCCGCCCCCGATCTGGAGCCCGAAAAGGCGCATCGGCAGTCCCCCGGCGCCGGGGGAGGCTTTGGTCCAGACTCGCCGCCGACTCGCTTTGAAGTCACCGACAAGAGCCTCGACTTCCTCGGGTATCGCGCCCTTCGCGATCTTCTGGGATCACTCGGCAAGAGCAGCCTCGGACGCCACGACACCCGCGATCACGCAACTGGCATTGAGACCGTCGCGGCCCCCAAACCCTATGAGTTCGGGGATTCTCTGAACCTCGATCCCAGCAGCACCGTCTTGAATGCAGTCCAGCGCGGTTACAGGGATACGGGATCAGGGATTCGGGATACCAATCCCGGCCCGGCCACTCCTGTGATTGACATCCAGTACGAGGACCTGATGGTGTCCCAGGGGGAATACCAGAGCTCATGCGCCACGGTGCTGATGCTGGACTGCAGCCACAGCATGATCCTTTACGGAGAAGACCGGTTCACTCCCGCAAAGCGCGTCGCGCTCGCTCTCGCGAATCTCATCCGTCTGCAATATCCTGGCGACGCGCTCAACGTCATCCTGTTCCACGATTCGGCCGAGGAAATCCCCCTGCGCGAGCTCGGGCGGGTGCGCGTGGGGCCGTACTACACGAACACCCGCGAAGGACTGCGGCTCGCGCGCCGCATCCTCGATCGGCAGCGCAAGGACATGCGGCAGATCGTCATGATTACCGACGGAAAGCCGTCGGCATTGACGCAGCCCGACGGCCGGATTTACAAGAACGCCTTTGGCCTCGATCCGTTCATCGTTTCGGAAACCATCGCCGAAGTCGCCGCATGCCGGAAGAGCGGCATCATGATCAACACGTTCATGCTCGCGCGTGATTATGAGCTCGTGGCGTTCGTCCGCCGTGTCGCAGAAATCTGCCGCGGCAAGGCGTACTTCACGACGCCCTACACCCTCGGCCAGTACGTGCTGATGGATTACATGGACAAGAAGACGAGGACGATTCATTAGTCGACCATGGACTAAACATGCTGCCGTCAGAAATTCCCCTGTTTCCGCTGCCCAACGTCGTGCTGTTCCCGGCGGCGCTGCTGCCCCTGCACATTTTCGAGCCGCGTTACCGCGCGATGGTCGGCGATGCCCTTGATGCCGAGCGGCTCATCGGGATGGTGATGCTGCGACCGGGATGGGAGCGGCAGTACGAAGCCGAGCCGGCCGTGTATCCGGTTGGTTGTGCCGGCTTCATTACCCATGCCGATCGCCTGCCGGACGGCCGCTACAACATCATGCTTCGCGGCCTGGAGAAATTTCGGATACTCGACGAGCGCCCGTCACGCTCGGGTGCCGAGCGATATCGCGTCGCTCAGGTGGAGGCGATTGCCGAAAAGCGACCCTGCGGCCCGTTAGCCATTCACGAGGCCAGACAGCGACTGGACAGCCTGATCGCCCGGACGCTGCGACGCAGTACCGACGAGACGATCCCGAAGGACATCCCCGACGCTGATTTGGTCAACGCCATCGCGCAACATCTCGAACCCCTCGAAAAGCAGGCACTGCTCGAGTGCGACAACCTCCTCGATCGGTGCGAAGCGCTCGTCGAGCTCCTCGAAATGCGGATGATGTCCACCCACGACGGCCGCTCGCGGATGCATTAGCTAATGATAACCAAGGGCTCTGCCCTTGAAATCCCGCTGAGCACTGGCGACACCTGGGGAACCGGGTGCTCGGGATTTCAAGGGCAGAGCCATGTGAACTGGGGATGCTCCCCCAACGTTGCGGCCTGAGTCGGATGCCGCTGGTCAAACGGTTGGTTTCCACCAGTCGTCTCGCGCATGATCGTGTTGCTGAGGCACGCATCCACGGAGACGACCGATGGAAACCTTTTACAAGCTGTTTGGCAGCCTGCTCGGGTTTGTATACCACTGTTTCGATCGCATCGTCATTCAAGGCTACGTCCCCCTGCTGACGCGGCCGGAGCACATTGTGCATTTCTTCCGCGATGTGCACGGCGTCTCCCCGCTCACCACGGACGTGTTGGCCAAACGCACCCAGGAGTACCAGCACTGGGTCGAGGCGTTTGCGCGCAACCACCACATTCCGATCGAGTGGCCCGACGCTGAGCCCCTGAAGACGAAGCGGCTGAAGAAGGAAGATTACGTCCGGCCGTACGGTATCCGAATGGAGCGGCAGCGGCGCTTCGGGGTGTACTTCATCTTCAAGAGCCTGGAACAAGGTCCGAAGTTTGGCGTGCGCGTCCCGAAGTACCCGACCGACGACCCCAACTACCGGATCGTGACGCGGCAGCGGTCCCGCTACACGCACTACTACTTCTACATCCGGGACGAGGTGCTCGGTCCCCTGGTGATGTGTGTCGGGTCCTTTCTCCCGTTCCAAACCACCTACTACCTCAACGGGCACCACATCATCGCCGGTGAGCTCCAGCGCCGCGGTGTTCGGTTCCGCAAAGACGATAACGCCTTTTTGTCGACGAACAATCTGGAAGCGCTGCAAGAGGCAGCCGATGCGCTCGACCCCGAGGTGATTCGCCAGCGGCTCGACTACTGGACCCTGGTGCTGGGCCCGAAGTTTTCCAAGAAGGATCGCACCGCCATCAACCTGCGCCGGGCCTACTCCCTCAACCAGATCGAGTTCTGCCGGAATTTCGTCTTCCGCCGCCAGTTTCCGATTCACAAAATCTTCGAGCGCTCCTGTGAGCTGGGTGTCTTCCACTTGACGGCCGACGTCATCACCCACATCTTCGGCGTGCGCAAACACAAGCGGCTCCGCGGCAAGCTCCACACGATGCTGGAGAAAGTCGACCACGGACATCACGTGCTCCGCATCTACTGCAAGAGTCTCGTGGCGCGCATGTACGAAAAGTTCGGCACGTTCCTTCGCATCGAGGTCTGCGTCAACCGCCTCAAGGATCTCGGCCTGAACAAAGGGTTGGAGCATCTGCCCGCGCTCCGCCAGAAACTGATGGCCGTCACGGATCGCCTGGCGGGCGTCGAGGCCGACCTCCTCAACGTGCACGTCGACTTCCCCCTGTTCGAGCGCCTCGCCAAGCCCGTCACGGCTGGGCGTACCAAAATTCCGGGCATCAAAATTCAAGACACGCGCATGGTTCGGCTGATGGAGATCCTCCTCCATGGCGGATCGCAGCTCGCTGGCTGGCGCACTGCCCAGATCCATTCCGCGGTCCTCACGGCGTTTGCGATCACCCCAGCCCTCTACTCGCTCACCCAACTCCGCTATGACGTCCGCAAGCTGCGAGCCCACGGCCTCCTTCAGCGCGAGGGCCGCAGTTACTCGTACCGGCTCACCGAGAAGGGCATCAGAGTGGCGGCGATGTTCGTTTTGTTCCAGAAACGCGTCTGCGGCCCTCTGGCGAACACCCTTTTTCATCACCGGCCCACGAAAACCCGTACACCACCCGCCAGAATCGAAGTGGCGTACCACAAAGCCGACGTGGCCATTCAAAACCTCGTCGACTTGCTCGCGGCATAAGAAGATCTGAGAGAGCAATTCTCAAAAACCACCGGCTAGAGACTAGCTGGTAGCTGGTAGCCGGTAGCCGGTAGTTGGTAGGCGGCTACGCGTGGCGGCGGAACGTGGCCACGCCCAGCGTGACGAAGAAAATCAGACTCGCAGCGAGCACGACCGCTCCGCCGGTCGGCACCAGCAGGCGCGTGGAAATCGCGAGCCCTCCGGCGCCCGCCGCGAACGCCACGACCACGCTCCACGTCAGATACCCGCGCGTGCCTCGGGCGAGGTTCCTCGCCGCCGCCGCAGGCACCACGACGAGCGCTTCGACCAGAAGCGCGCCGATCATCTTGAGGCTGACGAGAATGGCGATGGTCAGCACGAGCGCAAATCCGTACTCGAGAAGCGCGGAGTTGACACCTCGGGCCGTCGCGAGCGACGGGCTCAAGCTGTCGAGCAGCAACTCGTTGTAGTGTCTCAGCAGCAACATCGCCACCCCGGCGCCGGCGACAACGAGCAGCGCCAGGTCGGTGTCGGTCACGGTCAGGAGGCTGCCGAACAGCACGGCCTCGACCTGATGGACGTTGAACTGCCGAGTCACGGCCACCAGCAGGCACAACCCCAAACCCAGTGTCAGAGCGAGAAACACGCCAATGAGGGTGTCAGGGGGTAATCTCGACCGCCGTTTCGCGTAAACCATTGCGAGAGCTGACAGAAGGCAGAAGCCGAACATTCCCCCATACGGCGCATTCAGCGGCTCGCCAAGGAGCAACCCGACACAAACTCCCGTGATTGCCGCCTGGCCGAGCGCGGCGCTGAAAAACGCCATCCGGCGCGCGACGACAAGATGGCTGAGCCCGCCGAGCAAAGGCGCCAGCAGCAGGACACACAGAAAGCCGCGCACGAGAAACGGATACTCAAACCAGCCGTACAGCGCGCTCATGCCGGCGAACCTGGCCTCGCAAGGGACATCGTCGTGACGCGATCGGCGATGCGCTCAATCTGGCCGGAGTCGTGCGAGACCATCAGCGTCGTGACATCGCCCTTGAGCGAGACGAGCGTCTCGTCAAGCCACTTCACGCCCGCCTGGTCGAGCCCCCCGAGCGGCTCGTCGAGAATCAACAGCTCGGGCAGCGGATCGAGCGCGTTGCCGAGCAACACGCGCCGCAGCTCGCCGCCCGACAACACGGACAGCGGTCGATCCGCGAAACCCGGCACGCCGACCCGCTCGAGCAGCAGCGCGATACGCTTGCGCGTGGACGCAGCCACGCCCAGGCATACGGGTCGCCGCTGGCGCGTGAGCGCAAGAAAATCTGCGACGGTGACTGGCAGCGTGCGATCGACGTGGAACTGCTGCGGAACGTACGCCACCCGGCCGCGTCCCGCCCAGTGCGCCACGATTCGTCCCTCGAAGGGCGCGAGCCCGAGAATGGCGGCGAGCAGCGTCGTCTTGCCCACGCCATTGGGGCCGAAAATGGCATGAAGCGAGCCTCGTGCGACGGTGAGAGAAAAGTTGGTGACGAGCGCCTCCGGCCCGGGCCGAAGCGTCAGGTTGCTGATTTCGAGCAGCGCGCTCATGCCCCGGAAACGAGCGCGCGGATCATCGTGTCGACGTTCGCCTGCATCTCGCGCTCGAACTTGTCGGGCGTGAATGGCCCCGACGCGATGTGGCTGATGACATGGACCGTCACCCCGGCTTCGTCGCGCAGAACGTTCAGAAGAGGCTGTGGGAACGTGGCCTCGCTGAAGACGACGCGGATCTTTTCTCGCTTGAGCAGCGCCACCATGTCGCGCAGCTCGGCAGCGGATGGCGTCAGTCCGTGCGCCGGCTGTACGACCCCGCCGACCTCGAGACCGAACTCCTGAAGCAGATATCCGTATCCGTCATGAACCGTCACCACGCGCGTGATCTTCGCGTCTGCGAGCTGGGACGCGGCCTTCGCCTTGATCGTGCGAAGACGTCTGGCGTAATTCGCTGCATTCTGCTGAAGGACCGCGGAGTCCTGGGGGCGAAGCCGGCTCAGGGCGCGCTGGATGGCGTAGGTCTGCTGAATCGCGTTGGAGAAGGAGATGAACGTATGAGAGTTCACTCCCTTGCCGCCCGAGGCGCGAATCATCGGGGTCTCGTCGTTGACCCTGATGATTGTCGCGCGCGTGTTTCCCGACGCTTTCAGCATGGGAAAAATGAAGTCGTCGTGGCCGATGCCGTTCACGACGAGCGCATCGAGATCGGCGAGCCTCTTGATGTCCTGGGGCCTCGGCTGATAATCGCCTGCATCGATGTCGCCCGGCAGGAGCGCACGCACTTCATAGCCGGCCAGATTGCCGACGACGTTCGCGGTCCAGGAGTAATACGGATGAACGTGACGCCGATCTTCAGAGGCGCGGCGGGCTTCGCAGTCTGCGCGTGAACCGCCGACGGTATCAAACGAGGATCTGACAGAGAGCAGCTGCGCATCAGCGCGAAGCGACGCCAACCACAGAGCCACTGACGCTGCCCGCAGAGAAATCCGTTTTCTCCGTGCAGGCTCGGCGCCCCGGCGTCCCGGCGTTTGAATTTCCTCTGTAAGACAAACGTCTGGAATCTTGTTTTCTTGACAAGAATCTTACTGGCCGCCGGGCGCAACACGAAGTTCCACGAAGGAACGAGGATCCACGAAGCCCGGGCAACCTCGACGTCATGCGCGCATTTCTTCGTGATCTTGATCCCGGCTTCGACTGTGCCGGCTGGCAGTGCCAGCCGGGTCGTTTGAGAACAGACTGGGCAAACAACATGAAGGTCGAGCGAAGCTGCTTCATGTTTTTGCCCTGTCCGTTCTCAAACGATCGCCGAAGGCGCACAGTCGAAGCTGAGTCTTCGTGGATCTTCGTGTTGAGTTTGGTTGCGGCCTTACGGCCGCGCTGCGCCTCTGTGTCTCTGTGTCGAAACAGCTATTGAACATTCTGGCCCACCAGCAAATTCGTCCATCCCTCGTTCTGTGGCAGCCGCAGAGCGGCGAGCCCGCTCCTGCGCTTGTTCTCCGGCATATTCCAGATTGACACGTGCAACGTCGTGCCATCGGGAAGACGATGATGCGTTTCGTCGTTGGGCGCAGGATCGGGCGGCGCGCCCGGCTCCGGCTCCAGTATGACGAGCACCCAGGCGGCGGCCGCAGGATCAGCCGGCACGCCCAGGTAATTCGTGACCCAGTCCTGCCGCACCGACGTCCATTTATAGTCGATCTTCTGGGTGGGATCGGGCGCGAATGGAGGGACGCCTTGCGCCGACAACGTGGAGACGTCAGGCCAGTGGCCCGTGGCGGCGCGAATGCCTTCTGCCTCGAGCAGGCCTTCCTGCAGCTCCCGGAAAATGCGCTGCTCCGCTGCGGGAGCGTCTCGTACGAGCCTCTGATACGGGAGCAATCCGAAGGCCGATTCGCGACTGCCTCCTGCAGCTCGATCGCCCAGCGATGGACGAAACAGATACGCGGCGATGACGAGCACGATCGCGGCCGCCGCCTTCAACACATTGAGGGTTTCGACGCGCACCGATGGCGGCAGAATCTCTTGACTCGATCCAGGCGCTGTCATCGAACTGGCTCACCAAGGCGCCGGCCCAGGCGGTGGGCGATCACCGAAATGATCGTTTCGCCGTGAAAACGACCGTTTTCGATGAAGATGTTCGAGGTGTCCCTGCCGCAAATCGCACCCCCCGCCAGGAACAGACCGGGCACGTTCGTCTCAAAGGTGTCTGGACTGAACTCCGGCGACATCGAATCCCGGTGCAGCCTGATGCCGGCACGCCGATACAGATCGCAATCAGGGTGATATCCCGTCAGCAGGAACACCGCATCGGCTGGAATTTCTTCCCGCCTGCCCTCCCGCTCGACCAGCGCGGCCGTGGGTAGAATCTCGACGAGCCGGGTATTGAAGTGCCCCCTGATCGACCCTTCCTTGAGCCGGTTCTCGATATCGGGCCGCACCCAGTACTTGATGCTGGGCTTGAGCGCCGGGTGGCGGTGGACGAGCGTCACTTGCGCGCCCGATCGATACAGCTCGAGCGAGGTCTCCGCGGCCGAGTTGCCGCCGCCGACCACGACCACGTTCTTCCGATAGAAACCGTGCGACTCGTTGTAGTAGTGCGACACATGCGGAAGATTCTCGCCGGGAACACCGAGATAGTTCGGATGATCGAAATAGCCGATCGCGAAGATCACGTTCCGGCTGTGCCGGATCCTCCGTACGCCCCTGTCGGACCGCGTTTCAACGGCAAAGATCGTGTTCTCGATTCGTGCCTCCTTCGCGTTCGACCGTCACCACCTGCTCACCGAACTCGATGTGCAGATCGAAGGTGTCGGTCACCCGCCGGTAGTAACGCAATGCCTCGAGGCGGGTCGGTTTCTCGTAGGGCGAAACCAGGGGCAGTCCACCGATCTCGAGCAGCTCCGGTGTGGTGAAGAACACCATGTTGACCGGAAACCGGTAGATGGAATTGACGAGCACACCCTTCTCGATGATTGAGTAATCGAGACCGACTCGCTTCGCCGCGATCCCGGCGGCCAATCCGGCGGGCCCGGCTCCAACAATCGTGACATCCCGAATCAGCATCGACGGCTATCTTGCCACACCGGATTCCTCAACGCGGGGGCGCCGGTCAGAGCACGATTCCTGTCCTCCCATCCCGGCGAATCGGCACCTCGGCGTTGGCTCTTCGGGGTCCCGGTTTGCCAACTCAGCGCGTCCATCCGCCCAAACACGGCAAAACCGCCCGTAAGTTGCTGATTCGCCCGATATGATGGACTGATTTTACGTGGTGCGAAGGCGGGTCTTGAAGTCGCGCACTACGCCGTCTGTAGTGCGACTGAAGTCGCGCACGTTAGAGGAGTTGATGGAATGTATTCGCCTATCAAATATGTCGAGAAGGGTCTCAGCATCGCGGCCAACGGCGCATGGAGCGTGTTCATCGCGGCCAACCGCATCAACCCGGGTCCTTCCTTCATTCCCAAATGGTCCGAGAAACCGCTGCTGAAGTCGTGGCAGAAGACGAAGCCGCCGCTCGGCTGGCCTCGTCAGACCGATTCGCTCTGTCCTGTGTGTGTGCGCGAAGCGCGTCAGGCCATCCTCGATGGCAAGCAGGACGTGTCGGTGCTGCTTCACGAGAAGGTCGGCGAGATCAAGGCGACCATTCTCGAGCGGGACGGCAAGATTCTGATGGTCAAGGACTGTCCGTTGCACGGGCATTTCGAAGACGTCATGGCCATCGACACGGCGTTCTTCAAGCACCTCGAGCAGGTGTTTCCCGGCCGCGATATTCCCGCGCACAACGACGAGAAGCTGCACAATCACGGCAGCAGCACGATCAAGCACGGACGGGGCTCGGTCCTCACGGTCGACCTCACGAACCGCTGCAACATGATGTGTGATCCCTGCTTCATGGACGCGAACCAGGTCGGCTTCGTCCACGAGTTGAGCTGGGAAGACATCAAGCAGGTGCTCGACAACGCCATCACTATCAAGCCGCGCCGGCAGATGTCGGTGCAGTTCTCGGGCGGCGAGCCGACGATGTCGCCGTACTTCCTCGACGCGGTGCGGTACGCGCGAGAAGTCGGATACAACTCCGTGCAGGCCGCTACCAACGGAATCGAGTTCGCCAAGAGCAAGGAGTTCGCAAAAGCGGCGGCCGAGGCCGGGCTGCGCTACGCCTATCTGCAGTTCGATGGCATCGGCAACGCCGCGAACTCTCATCGTCGCGTCGGGAATCTCTTCGACGTCAAGCTGCAGGCGATCGAAAACCTGTGGAGCGCCGGCGTCGACATCGTCCCCGTGGTCACGATCGTCAACGGCGTCAACAACGAACAGGTAGGCCGGATCATCGAGTTTGCCCTCGACAACCCGAGAAAAATCAACTTTCTGTCGTTCCAGCCCGTGTCGTTCACCGGGCGGGACGAAGAAGTGACGCCCGAGCGGCGCGCGGCTCAGCGCTACACGCTGTCGCATCTGGCGCACGACGTGAAGAAACAGACGGGCCTCGGCGAACCGGTTCGCGACTGGTTCCCGATCTCGTTCATGGGCACCTTCACCGACTGGGCCGACACGGTGCACGGACCCGATGCGCAATGGGGAAACCTCACCTGCGGTTGCCACCCCAACTGCGGCATCGGGATGGCCGTCATGATCGACAAGCACACGAAAGAAGCGGTGCCGGTCACGGCCTTTCTGAACGCGGAACAGCTCGCCAAGGACGTGGCGGCAGTCAACGATGCCGGACGCGGAAGGTTTCTGTCGGTCGTCGGCATGGCGCTCGCGCTGATGCGGAACTACAACCCGTTCAAGGCGCCTGCTCACTTCAAGCTGATCGACCTCATGAAGAAGTTCGACAAGACTTTCGGGGCAACCGGCAGGAGCTACGGCAAGGTGGGCAAGGACCGGACGGCGCAGGACATCGATATGCGGCGCCAGGACAGATGGAACTTCCTCTTCATTGCCGGCATGTGGTTCCAGGACCTGTTCAACTACGACTTCCGGCGTACCGAGATGTGCATCATCCCGTATGCGACACAGCAGGGAGAAATCTCCTTCTGTGCGTACAACACCGGCATCGGCTGGCGCAACATCATCGAAAAGATGCACATGACGGCCACGCTCACGAAGTGGTACGAAGAGCATGGGCGCCACGAAATCTTCGCGGGGAACAAGGCGGTGCCGCTGCCGACCGTTGACCACTCGTTGAAGCTCAATGCCGAAGCGGTCGCCGTGGGTGAACAGCAGGATTTGGTGCTGGCCGGGGTGGCACGTAACGCGCGCGAAGAGAAGGTGGCCGCGCGGGCTGCCGCCAGTGAAAAGTCGCTCGAGCAGAAGCTCAGGGAGGACGCACACCACCGGGAGATGGCCGACTTGTATCGGCAGCACGTGCTGAAAGAAGCGCCCGAAGCCTCCGGTGATTCAGATACAGGGATTGAAGAAGGCTTCGCAGGAAAAGACACTGGTGTAACAGGTAGGAATAAGGCAAAAGGAAGAAGGAATAGCGAATCCGTGACAGCGTGACTCTATTCCTTTTTCCTTCTTCCTTTTTCCTTACTTTCTGTAGTACCCCTCCACACACCTCTCCATCACCCACGACGCACGTGCGCCGGTTTCGCCCGTCGATTCGCAAGTCACTCGTCCCCGTCCTCGAAGCTCGTCGACGACGGTCTGAATCAGAGGCTGATGAACATGCTGCGGGTTCCGGAAGCGGTACGTGTTGAGCTGACCGTCCCGGGTCACGCCGACATCGGCATCGGCCCGAACGGCGGTCGTGAGATAGCCTCTCGAACCGCTGAACGCGATGGAGTCAACCGACTCGGACGCATTGAAGTTCCAGGTCCCGGTTCCAGCGAAGTGGTCGCCGACTTGAAATGCCGCAACCGTGACGTCTTCCGGTGCATACGACTTGCCCGTGTTGATGGCGTAGCCCGACACCGCGGTGATTGGTCCCACGAGAAAATCGATGATGTCGAAGTAGTGCGAGGCGAGATCGAGGAACAGCCCGGCGCCCGCGATGTCGGCGTCGAACCGCCACGCCTTTGCATTTTCTCCTGTCGCGAGAGGGTCGCTCACATACATCTGCACTGACGTCACTCGACCGATGACACCGTCGCGAAGCAACTCGCGCACTTTCAGAAATCGAGGCAGCGCCCGGCGATAGTATGCGACCCACAACGGGCAGTGCGCGGCGTCGAACGCCCCGATCATCCGAAGACACTCGGCGTGGCTGGTCGCCATCGGTTTTTCAACCAGGCACGGTTTCCGGGCCGCAGCGACCTTCAAGGCGAGCGTGCAGTGGCTGGACGGCGGGGTGGCGATGTAGACAGCGTCGACAGCGGGGTCGCCGATAAGCGCATCCGCTTCGAAATACGCCCGCGGCACGTTGTGGCGGCGGGCGAAGTCCTCGGCTTTCGCCCGATCGCGGCGCATCACGGCAACGAGGGCCGAACCGTCGGCTTTCTGCAGAGCGGGCCCGCTCTTGACCTCGGCGACCTCACCGCACCCGATCATTCCCCATCTGATGGTTTCCATGGGGTCTTATGCTAGCTGGTAGCTGGTAGCTGGTAGCTTGGCAGCTAACCGGATCCAAGGAACTCGCGCAACCGCGCGATCTCCGCGTCGAGCTCGCGTGTGAAGTCCCGCTCGCGCGGGCGATTGCCGGCAAAGCCCACATCCACCGTCAACCGTCCATGCTCGACACGAGCGTTCGCCCAGCCGATCATCGAATCCTGCCAGAGCACGGGCAGCGCGTAATAGCCTCGCACGCGTTTCCTGACAGGCGTATAGGCCTCGAACCGGTACGGCCATCCCCAGAGCAATTCGAACCTCCGCCTGTCCCAGATGAGCGGATCGAACGGTGCGATGAACCGAACGCGACGCGGTACCTCGGAGTTCAGGCTCTGCACGGCGGGCCACACGTAGCTGGTTCCTTCGACCGTCTCCTGCTGGAGCGCGCCCTGATGGATCAGCTCGCTCAGGGCCTTTCGTGTATTGCCCAGCTCACGATGACGAGCGATGACCGACTGCAGACTTTTTTCCGGTGATGGAGCAAAGATGCCTGCGTGCACCATGATCAGCCGCCGCAAGCGATCTGAAGCCGTCGACTCCTCGGTAGTAGCGGCCGTTGGATGGTAAATCCGAATGCCCCGTTCACGTCTGGCGACTCGCAGCAGCCCTCGCCAGTGAAGCCATTCCAGCGCATTGGTCGTCGCCTTCGAATATCCGCCCCACGCGTTGACCATGCGGCGCCGGCCGAAGTGTGCCTCCAGCGCTTTCGGGTGCGTCTCGCCAAGGCCGCGGACGATGGTGAGAACCTTTTCCTCGAGCGCCCTCAGCGCCGTCGGTTTCCGCGGATGCAGCAGCCGCCATACATGTCTCGCGAGAAATCCGTACGCGTACAGATAGTCTTCCTCCACGTCGAGGGCTGCATATTCATGCTCGAGATCTCCGACGCGATAACGGCTGTACGCGGTGACGAAGAATGAGATCCTGCGCGCGGGCGGGTGAACGGATCGGATCGGCCTGGACGAACCCCAATCGATCGATCGCGCCCTGCAGCGTTGTGGGCTCGAAGAGAGATTGATGAATCGCGTGGCGGCGCAGCGATCGGCGGGTCAGTCTCGCAGGGGCCACAGGAATTCGGTGTCGACCCGCTCTCCACGATGGTAGCGGGCGCGATCGCGAGGATCGTAGATGCGGACGACCCGGTCGATCTCATAGGTCGGCGGCCAGTCGAGCCTGCCGATGTCGCTGCGCTCGCCGAACCGCCTTCGAAAGCCTGGCTCTTCCCACGATTCGACCAGGATGTACGGCCTGTGCCCATGAGTATCCGAGCCATTGGATCGACCGATCGAGCCATGCCGGGTCGAGCGCCTCCCACGACAGCGCTTCCTTACGGCCATGAAATCGAACCGCGCCGCTGTCCCAGACCGAAAGGACGACGGCATCCGATGGCAGCCGGTGCCGCACGACGACTCCGGCGCTTCGATAGCGCTGCTCGAGAAACTGCAGCGCAAACGCGTGACGATCGTCTGCGGCACGCACGAAAAACATGCACAGACCGCCTGTAATGACACCGACCAGTACGTAGCGTCCATGAGGGGCGACGCGTCGGACGATTCTCACGGTTACGGCACTCGCCAGTACCAGCGTCAACGTAATCGCAGGCAGCAAGAATCTGAGATAGGACCAGTCATCGAACGGTGTGTACACCAGATAGATGAAGCATGTCGCAGCCGCAAGACCGAGCGCCAGGAGGGTATCGGCGCGCTGATCTCGCTTCGATGACGAATGGCGCGGCGAGCGCCAGCAGTGGAAACGCCGTGTGTGTTTCGACGAACCAGCGGAAGTAACGAACGGCGTTGGTTGGAATGAAGGAGACGCTGAAGAGGCTTACGGCCTGGCCGTACCCGGTGCGCAGCGGGCTTCCATACAGCGCGTCGTTCAGCAACAAGACGAGCTGCCACAAATGGCAGGGCACCGAGGGCAAATCGTGCGGTCCGGCTCATCGCCTCCGCCCCGGCGATCGACGCGATGTACCCGGCAGACACGATGGCCAGGGGGAGCAAGTTCGGGCGGATCAGCAACGCCGCCCCGCAAAGTAACCCGGCGAGCGCCCAGCCGCCGGTGAATCAAGCGCCGTGAACGTCCCCATCCACAACGCGGCTGTGGTGATGTCGTTCATCGGCTGGACCACTTGATAGAGAACGGGCGGACTGACCGCTATCAGCACCGCTGCCATCGCGCCGGCGAGCGGTCCACCGAGACGCCTTCCGGCGAGAAATCCCATCCACACCAGGAACGCACCAGCCAGCGGTGTAATCCAGAACAGCGCGTCGGACCCAGCGGCGGTAACGGCCGGCGCGAGAAGGAGCGAAAACCCCGGGGCGCAGATCGGCGCAGAAGCGAATGGAGTGACCTCGGAGGGGACAAATCCTCCCGGAGTAAACGTGGTCGACGCGTCGGGCCACGGGACACGCTTCCCCAAGGCGCTGGTGGGCTGTAGCTGGCCCGATGCGAATGCTTCGGCCATCAGCGCGTAACAGGAGGAATCGGAACCGCCGGCAGCGTAGGTCCCCTTCATGAAGCCGATTGCCGCGAGAGCGGCCGCTGCGACCGCGGCAATGACGAAGGAGAGGCGAGGCATCGTCCGAGTTCAGAACCCTAGAAACGCTGGAACCTGTATTTCAAGAGCACACGCAATCGCGTGCACGCCGTCCCGCCAGCCGATTTTCTTTCCGCTCGCGCGATTCCGCGGATCGAACTTCACTGGCCGCTCGATGATGCGATGCCGTTGCCGCAGAAGCTTGGCGGTAATCTCCGGCTCGATGTCGAAACGATTCGATTCAAGACAGAGGCCGCGCGCGACCGTCGTCCGCATGATCTTGTAACAGGTCTCCATATCGGTGAGGCGGCCGCCGAACAGCAGGTTGGTCAGCGGCGTCAGTGATCGATTCGCCGCAACCGACAGCCACGGCCCGGGAGGACGGCCGCGGAGAAATCGCGACCCGTACACGACCTCCGCCTCACCCTCTGAGAATGGGTTGGACGAGATCGCCGAGCTGCATGGGATCGAGCTCGAGATCGGCATCCTGAATAGCGATAATCGTTCCGCGCGCGTGACTCAAGCCGATGCGGATCGCGCTGCCCTTCCCGCCGTTCGCGCCAGCATGCACGATCGACAGCACGGCGTCGACTGGCGGCAGCCTGTCGAGCACCTGGTGGTGCCGTCGGTTGATCCATCGTTGACGACGACGATCTGACGAGGGAGCGGGAGCGGGATCTGAAGCAGCCGGTCGACAACATGCCCGACGGTCTTCGCTTCGTTGTAGACCGGAACAATGATGGTCAGCAGGTCTGCCAAAGCCTGGAATTGTAGATTGGCGGTTTGCGGATTGGAAGATTGGTGGATCTCACTTGCGCCGGGCGGGTGCTGGAGCAGGAAAGTACTCGACGGTTGCGCCGCTGATGATCGGCGATTGGACGGCCCGGGCAGAATAGGTCGCCGGCACGCCGTCGACGCCCACGACGATCAGCTTTTCGCCAAGCAAGGCTGACCTCGGCGATGTCGGCCGGAATCTCGACGGAGATGGGTTCGGACCCGACTGGCGCGACCGCCTTCACGCCGCCTGGCCCGGCACCGCCGCTGATTCGCTCCACCAGGTCATCAGCGGTTCGGAATTCGCTGGCAACGACGGCACGCGTCAATAGCGTGTTGTCCATGGTCAACACGCCAATCGATGCCGTATAGGACGCAAACGCCTGCTTCGTTCGTACTTGCTCTTCGGAGTACGTGTGGCGGTTGTGCAGGTTGAATTTCAGCGTCAACGGGCCGCGCCGGGCGGGCAGCTTGATGATGATGCCCTCCTTCGGGTCGCGGCCGGTCAGAACGTCGCAGTAGACCTGCTTGCTCGTCACGCCGGCGCCAAGCGCCGAGGGACACGTCAAAGTCTGCCGGCGCGATTGTCGGTTTCCTGATGCGTCGCAGGAGTGGGCTTGCGCGTCGGGCGGCGCGTCTGGGCGTCGAGCCCCGGCAGCGAAGCGATCAGAACGACGATAACACGCGACCACCGACCATCGACCATTGCCCATCGATTGCTCATCGTCGACGCACGCCGCGAACGGCTCGGACGAGGTTCGAAGCGCGGTCCGCAGCTTGATCAGTTCGAGAAACTCCATCCGGGTGCGCGCATTGTCGCGGAACGCGCCCAGCATCGAGCTGGTGACACAGAACGAATTCTGCTTCTCGACCCCGCGCATCGACATGCACAGGTGGGTGGCCTCCATCACGACCGCGACGCCGAGTGGATCGATCTTCTCGCCGAATCGTGTCGGCGATCTGGCTGGTCAGCCGTTCCTGAATCTGCAGCCGGCGGCTGAAGATGTCGACGAGCCGCGGAATCTTGCTGAGGCCGATCACCCTATGGCTGGGAATGTAGGCGACGTGACATTTGCCGAAAAACGGCAGGATGTGATGCTCGCAGAGACTGTAGAAGTCGATGTCCTTGACGATCACCATCTCGCTGTATTCGACGGTGAACAGCGCGTCGTTGAGGACCTGATCGACATCCATGCTCGTAGCCGCTCGTGAGGAACTTGAGCGCCCTTTCGACGCGCTTGGGGGTATTCAGAAGCCCCTCGCGGCTCGGATCCTCGCCCAGCTCAGCGAGAAGCTGCCGTGATGAGCGACTGCATCACCGTGGATTGTACAGGCTTCGGCTTCGGGCTCAAGCAGGACTTCGGCCTAGCAGCACGGAAGCCCGGAGTCCGGAGCCTTTCGACGCGCCTAGAACTTCACCCCGACCGAAAATCTGAAGAGGCGCGGCGAGGTGTAGGCGAACGCGTTCAGCGGCTGTCCGAAGTTCGGCGCCTTCCGCCAATTCGTCCCCTCCACGGGCTGCGTCGTGTACGGGATTGAAGCGGCGCGACGAGCTGCACGCCTTGTCCAATCGTCGGTCAGATCGGTGATGCCGCCGTTGCGGAACACGTTCTCTCCGCAGCCACAGAGCTGGAACTGATTGAACACGTTGAGCAGCTCGCCGTGGAAGAACAGCTCAGGCTGGCACGTCGTTCAGCCGGCCCGAGACGGTAGCCGTAATTCACCGACAGGTCGGTGCGATAGGTCGTCTCGGTGCGGAACGGGTCGCGGCCGAGAAAGAAATACTCGAGCTGTGCAGGCGGCGTGAGATACCCGGGATTGGTCATGAAGCTCGTCGGGTTGACGGTCCCGATGGCCGCGTACGGCACACCGGAACCGATCTGCTGCAGCAGTCCGATCGTGATGGCGCCCGCCGGAGCCGACATCGGCACGTTGTAGGTGGCCCACATGCGCGCGCGGTGGCGCTGATCGATCGAGCAGATCGCCCTCGGGATAGTTCCAGGACGCGAGCGCGATACTCCGGGTAGCTGTTCACCGAGCGCGCCGCTCGGGCCCGCCATTGACGGTCTCTCCCTCGAGATCGCCCGTAGGCGCGCGACAGCGTGTAGTTGCCGCCGACCGACAGCGCGCTCCGAAATCATAGCTCGCCTGGGTCGTCAGACCAGCATACTGCCGCTCGCGTCGATCGGTGTTTTCGACCAGGCTCAGATCGAAGTTGTTGCCCGGATCGGTCCTGTGACGCGGCCGGTCGACAGATCGGTGCTTCAGGCTGTAAAAATTTCTGAAGTCTGCGATACACGACGTCGGCGCGGACGGTTCCACGCCCGCCGAGCGCCCGGCTGACGCCTCCGGCGAATACTCCATCGAGTACGGCGAGTTCAGCGGCTCGTGCAATCTTCATGTTGACGCCAGGAACGCTTGCAGAGCGCCAGGGCCGCCTGTCATTTCCACCTGTTGACTCGTGCCATTCGAACGCCCGCCGAATCGCCTGCCTCGGTCGTCATCAGCGCTGGAGTCGGACGTGTTCGACTGGCATCCGGCATTGATCGCCGGGCCCTGATAGATCCAGCGGTACGTCGCCGGATTTCCGGCCACCGCCGTCGACCCGGCGAGGTTGCTGGTCAGCGCCATCGTGTAGCGGGCGAAGCTGCCGCTCAGCGCCCATCGGCCGTCGCCCATGGGATCCCAGATTGCCGCAGACTCGCGGGCTGAAGGACACTTCGTCGCCGACGTCGTCGCCGTCGCCGTCTGTCGCCTCGTTCTTGTCGAGGCGCACCCCGAGGTTGAACGTCAGGTTGTCGTTCACCCGCCAGTTGTCGTTGACGAACATCGAATGCACGCGAAGGTTCGAGCCTTCGCTGAGCGTGGCGATCGGGTTGCATTCGAACGTCGTCGTCGGCGTTCGGGAATGAAACCGGGATATACCGACGCCGTCGCGGATGACGGAGTTCGTGCCGCGGATCCGGTAGTCGCTGCCGGACTGCATGGGTGTTGGCCGAGATGTTGTCGTTGAAGTAGTCGTAGCCGAAGACCACGTGATGGGCACCCGACGCGCTGTTGGACAGGAAGTACGACCCCTTGACGCACGAAGTTCTGTTGTCGCGCTGTTCGTCTCCGTCGCACGCCGACCCGGAGCAGAACGTCGGGCTCCAGTACCGGAACGTTTCTCGAGAGGTCGAGCACGAGCGTGCCCTTCGATCAGATCCTTTGTGTCGCGCCCGTATCCGTGAAGGTCAGAGCTGCCGCGCGGAATATTGCGCCGTCAGCGAAAAGTTCGGGCGGATGCACGCCGGTGTATTGCACCGACATGAGGTCTTGCGGCTGCCCCTGGTTTGTGAGGCTGCGCAGGTCCGTGACGTTGACGCTGTGTTGTTCTCGAGAACCTGATTCAGCTTGAAGATACGAGCCCTGCACCGAATGCCCGGACGCGCGGCGTGTAAGTGAACTTGCCTTCGTACCGTTGCTCGTCGTTTGCACGGACGTGTAGGGATATTGGTCGCCACGGTGGTGCGTTGCGATTCCTGCTGCTGCGATGCGCAGCGCGCTGAAGAACCACAGCCGATCTGCCCGGACATCGGGCCGCCGAAGCGTCGCCTCGTAGGTCGGAACTGGTCTTGTCGAGCTTGAGTTTCTGACGGCCGGGTTCAGATGAGCTGCGTCGATTCGAAAGGCGTATAACGAGCGCCAGCTGTCGTTGGCAAACGAGGTACGGAACGATCCGCTGAATGCGTTTCCGCCGGATTTGGTAATCGCGTTGGCCACGCCGCCGGAAAATCGTCCGTACTCGGCGGAAACGCCCGAGCTCGCGACCGTGACTTCCTGAATCGCGTCCTCGATGTAGGGCGTCATCGGCGCGCCGCGCAGGTTCTCGTTGATGACCGCTCCGTTGAGCGTGTAGAGATTTTCGTAGGACTGCGACGCCGTTGATCGTGTAACGCGCCGCGCGGTCCCGTTGGATGAACCGCGGGCGCCATCAGCAGCACGGCATCGACCGTGCGGTTCGATGGCAAGGTCGCCATCAGGTCCTGTTTGAAGTTGGTCGCGACCTGCGCCGTTCGACAAACGGCTGCGCGTCGCCCGACGACGTTGACCGCGACGCTGACGCCCGCCGGCGCAGCGTGACGTCGAGCGGCGCGTTTTGAGTTCCGGCAAGCGCCTGCACGCGCTGCACAGCCTGGAAACCATCGAGCTCGAACGTGAGCGTGTAAGTGCCGGGAGGAAGCAGCGCGATCAGATAGTCGCCGGTCGCGGAACTGACAGCCGTCCGCGTGCCCTGCAGATTCGGCGACGTCACCGAGATACAACGACACCGGGAGCGGCTGACCATCAGACGAAAACACGCGGCCCGAGATGTTGCCCGTGGGAGCCTGAGCCGATGCGGGCTGAACAGCCACTCAGTTGCACCGCGGCAAGCAGTGACAGCGTGAAAATTCGTTGTCGCATACGTCCGGTCTTATCGGTGTTTGTCCGAGATCCCTGTAGACAGGATAGCTCCTACAGCTTCATGAGATTTGCAGGTATTTGCGCGTGTCGTCAGAGAACGCTTCACTCCATAATTTTGGATTCTTGATCACCAAATTCCCGAATCTCCATGCAATTTGATTGGGATGCCCCTTGAAATTGTTAGCAATTTGCTAGACTTAGGCCCGTTAGCTCATTTGGCATCTTTCTGGTTAGTGGAGACGCCTTGGACGTAATACGTAACGGCTGAGGCCATTTTTTAAGGAGAGGCTATGAATACGGGACGACGGGAACGAAGCCAGGCAGCCTCATTGCTGCTGTGCTTCCTCTTGTCGCTCGGCGTGCTGCTCGGACCTGCCCATATCAGTGCAGGCTCAGGAGCGCACCGGCACAGTCACGGGAACACTCACAGACGCCAGCGGCGGTGTGCTGCCGGGCGTCACGGTGACGCTCACAAACATCCAGACCGGGCGCGTGACTGACGGCCATCACTGATGGGGCTGGACTCTATCGGCTGGATATTGAGCCCGGGCGTTACAGAGTCGGGTTCGAGCTCAGTGGCTTCGCGCGGCAGGAGATGCCCGACGTCAACGTGCTGCTCGGACGGACCTTCACGATCGATGCGACGATGAAAGTCGGCAACGTTTCCGAGGCCGTGCAGGTGACGGCCGAGAGTGCGCCGCTCGTCGACACCCGCAGCACGCTGATCGCGCACAACGTGACGGCAGAAGAAATCGACCGCATGCCGAAGGGTCGCAGCTTCCAGTCGATCGCGATGACCGCGCCGTCGGTCAATCGCCGGCGAGATCGAAGGCGGATTTCAGGTAAACGGCGCCAGCGGCTCGGAAAACCAGTTCACGGTCGACGGCGTGGCGACCAACAGCTTGTTGAACGGACATTCGCGGCAGAATACGGTGTTCGAGTACCTGCAGGAAGTCCAGGTCAAGACGGTCGGCATCCCTGCCGAATACGGCGGCGCGCTGGGCGGCGTCATCAGCGCGGTGACCAAGTCCGGCGGCAACCTGTTCACGGGCGAGGGGCACTACTACTATCTGGGCAGCGGCCTCAGCGGCGGACCCGTTCCGCGCCTCGTCATCTCGCCGATCGACGATCGCACGGCCTTCACGGTGGAGGAGCCGAAGCAGCCGAACCATCAGAATGAGCTCGGCGGCTCGTTGGGCGGCCCGATCGTGCGCGACAAACTGTTCTTCTTCGGGTCGATCTCGCCGCGCTTCGCAAGCAGGACGAACGAGTATCTGTTTGCCAGCGGCACCGATCCCGGTGAGATCAAACGCGACCAGACGATCACCAACGCCTACGGCAAAGTCAGCTATGGAAGCCGTCGCGTGAACGCGTACTTTGGCATGTTGTTCACCCCGACGACTTCAGAGGGCACGCTGCCGGCTTACAACGGCATTGCCTCGCAGTATCTCTCGAGCACGAAAGCCGCCAATGCCGTGAATCTCGAGCGTGGATTCGAAATCAACCAGACGGAATTTCACCGGCAACGTCGACATTCACGTGAGCCGGTGCCTCCTTCGTACGCGTGCAGGCCGGCCATTTCCACGACAACTACAAGGACACCGGCGTTCCGCTGACCACGCCGATTTGGTATCGCACGCCGTCCAGCCTGGCCCCGAACGTTCCCGGCACAGTTCGCGGGGCCGACCGACTACATCAACACGCCGGCGGTCGAATATCGTCGATCACGACACGACCAAGCAGACCTATTTCCAGGCCGACTACAACGCCTCGTTCAGCGGCGCGGGCTTCCATACCCTGAAAGTGGGCGGCGGGATGCGCCGGAATTCGAACGACGTCGACAAGCGGTACCCGGGCGGCCGCGTCAGCGTGTGGTGGGGACAGACGTTCCAGAGCAGCGTGCCCGGCGTCGCCTCCTGGCACAGGGACATACGGCTATTACGAAGTCGACGACCTTGGCACGTTTGGGGAGACACATGGCAGACATCGCGCATTTCTACGTGCAGGATCAGTGGACGGCAGGCAATCTGACGCTCAACCTCGGCCTCCGATTCGAGAACGAGAAGATCCCGGCGTTCAGGGAAAGAGAGACCGCGATCGAATTCGGCTGGGGCGAGAAGTTCGCGCCGCGGATTGGCGCAGCCTACGACCTGTTCGGCAACGGCCGCATGAAAGTGTTCGGCAGCTACGGCCGTTATTATCGACTGGACGAAGTACGAGCTCGCACGCGGCACATTCGGAGGCGACCTCTGGCAGACCTATTATCGTTCGCTCGACGATCCGTCGCAGCTTTCGACCATCAACGTCAACAACCTGCCCGGCCGCGACCTGTTGGGCAGCGCGCTCGGCTATACCGACTGGCGTATCCCGAGCTTCACCGAAGACGCGCTTGATCCGGACATGAAGCCGATGAGCCAGGACAGCTACAGCGGCGGCTTGGAGTACCAGCTGGCGCCGACAACGGTGCTGGCCGTCAACTACATCCACAACAATCTGATTCGCACGATCGAAGACGTCGGCCAGCTCATCGACGGCAGCGAGGTGTATACCTACGGCAACCCCGGCGAAGGGCTCGTGGAAGCAGCATTCGTCTCGACCGCGACGACTCCCTTCAACGTTCCGAGGACCGAAGCGCGTATACGACGCGCTTCAGTTCTCGCTCAATCGCCGGTTCTCGAACAACTGGTTCCTGGCCGGCAACTACACGCTCAGCCGCCTCTATGGGAACTACGCCGGCATTGCCAGCTCAGACGAAATCCGCACACCGGGCAACAGCTCGTTCGCGTTCGATCAGCAGCAGGGCGCCGGCACTGCGCCGCCCTGGTGGCAGCGCGAATCGCGCGTTCGACCTCGACGAAATGATGTGGGACGCCAACGGCAACCTCGACGTCACGGGCCGGCTCGCCACAGACCGGCCGCACGTGTTGAAGCTCTACGGCGCCTACATGACGCCGTTCGGCACGCAGATCGGCCTGAACCAGTACGTCGGCAGCGGAACGCCGCTGACGACCGAAGTGAGAACGCTCCACACGCTCGTCGTTTCCGGAAGGCCGGGGCGATATGGGCCGGACGCCGGCCCTGGCGACTACCGACCTCCTGCTGTCGCACGAGATCCGCGTTCGCGGCGAGCGACCGCATTCGGTTCGAGTTGAACGTCCTGAACCTTTTCAACCAGAAGACAGTCAGGCACCGTTTCGTCGGGCTGAACCGCAACCGCGGGGCGGCGGCGGCGGATCTCCACCTGATCAACCTCGCCGACGGATACGACTATCGCGCGGCCATCAACCGTCGCCCAACGGTCCGGTCAATGGCTACGATCCGCGATATGGCATGCCCGACCTGTGGAACGAAGGTGCGCAGGGGCACTTCATGGTGAAGTTCCTGTTCTAGATTCGACGGGTTCGAGGTTCGCACGTCTCGGAGTGACAGAGTTCGGAGGACGACAGGGGGAGCGTCCAGCTCCCCTCTCTTTTCTGTACGGCCCGACGACCCCTTTTGGTGCAGCACTTTTGGTGACATTCTCTGTCAACCTGTTCGAACTGCAGCGTTTCGCCTGCGAATCTCGCACCGTGCTCTTGGCCTGGTTCTTGTATTAGATGCGGGCAGGAGACGGAGGCGAGCGACCATGATGACCACCACCGAAACGACAACGCCGCTGACGGGGAGATCCCCTCACAGCAGGTTGTCGTGGTCAGCAAGCAGTCTCAACTCAACGGCTTGCTGGAGACCGTGCTCGACGCGGGCCAATACGACGTCGTGTTCGTTGAGTCGACCGAACACGCCTACAGCCATATCAAGCGTCTGACACCGCACCTGATTATCGTGTGCCTCGATATCGACGATCTCGACGGGTTCCAGGTGCTCTCGATGCTGAAGCTCGACAGCGAAACGAAGCACATTCCGCGTTGTGACCTGCACGGTCACACAGGAAGACGAAGTGACGCGCGACGAATCGCTCGACCGGCCGGACGACGTGTTCAGTCAGCCGCGGCGATGCAGCTGAACTAACCCGCCTTCGCGCTGCGCGCTTCGGCGCGGCAGGCAGCAGACAGGGCAGAGTTATGAGGCAGAGGGGCGCTTGGCTCGCTGGTAGCCGCTAGCTAGCTCCGACTCTGGACTCTTGGACTCCGGACTCTAGCGTTGGACCTACTTGCTCTTCAAATGTTCGATGTAGTCGCCTGACGTGATCCGCGGCGCGCGGCCGAGCGGCGCGTTGTAGAAATACACCCACACCTCCTCCGTCCTGCCATCATCCAGGGTCGCGCGACGCGCACGCGGTTGTAGAGGCTCCGCTCGGGCTCTGCGGGACGGTGCCCCTCGATGCGATCGAGGGCGGCGAGCACTTTCGGCGGGTCGGTGATCTCGAACACTTCGCCCCACACGCGCGAATCGGTTGCGGGAACCGCCGCAGGATAGATTCCCAGGTCGAACAACTTTGCGCCGATCGAGGCGCGGCCGGTGAACTTCAGGAAGGCGTCAACCCCTGCGCGCGTGGTGCGATTGAAGCCGGTGCGCAGCGTGCCGTAGAAAAACACCTGCTCTGGCATTGTCGACTATTGACGAAAAAGTGTAGCACCCTCAAGGGTTCCGGGGTTCCGGGTTCCGGGGTTCCGGGTTCCGGGTTCCGGGTTGTCCCGGGGACGCGGGCGAGCACGCGCAACGTTTCCGGGCGACGCCGCGACGGTCATCTGGACGGTTTTGTCGGTGCCCGACAGCTGGATCGATTTCAACACGCTGTCGAACTCCGGCTTGGCGCCGGAGTGCAGGCGCGCCAGCGCGACGAACCCGCGCACGACTTCGCGGAGCTGTTCGGCCGCCGCCTGGTCGCCCGTCTCCGCGCGGAGCGTCGCCTTCACTCCGCCGTTCACGTCGGCTCTCGCCGAAACCAGCCGCACCGGCGGCACCTGCTGACTGAAGCCGTTGGGCAGCTTCATCCCCGGCTGACGGCATCGAAATGCCCGACGACCCACGCCGTGCTGCCGGACATGTCGCGGATCAAGCTCATGACTTCGGTTTGCTGGTGAGATCCGTGGCGCTGGAGCGGTCCGTCGCTGGGCGACAGATCCAGCGCGCGGCGCACGAGGCTGGCACGGCCGACCGGCGATCAAGTCGGGCCGCGACGAATCCCACCGCAACATCTTGGTCTCCGTCGCGATGCACAGAGATTTTGCGGCCGTTGTAGGTCTCGATGACGCCGCCCTCGGTCGCGGATGAATTGCTCGACCCGCGACTGATCGAACGTGCCCCTGCACCAGCATCATCGCGCTGGGGGGCGAGGCGGGCCGCGCTCGCGGCCTGGCGGATCCAGCGGCTCGACGTAGCCCAGGACGTGATCGACCTGTCTTTCGAGATCGATGCCGGCGAAGTCGTTCATCATCTGCCGGCCTTTGCGCGATCCCATTTCGATGGTCGGCATCAGCGCCCGCCGCAGCTCCGAATTCATGACCACGCGCACATTCGACGTACGCCGACAATCGCCGCGTTCGCCGGGACGTATCGCACTTCCGCCGGGACGCCGGCGGGAAGCCCGGCGGCACGTCGGTAATTCAGGTAGGCAATCAACCCGCCGCCGACGCCCGCGAGCAACACCACGGCCGAGGCGATAAGGAAATAGCGGCTCTTTTGGGTCATGGGACCTCGATACCTAAGTAGACGAAGGGCCTGATACGTTCCTTCGGAGGTTCCATTGGAACCGGAACCAGGAACCGGAACCGGAACCGGAACCCGGAACCCTATTGCTCCAGCACATATTCGCGCGTCTCAACCGTCCGTGCCGCCAGCCACAGAGCGGCTACCGTCGATGGCCGCCAGCGACACAACGCTCGACGCCGCCGATGGGGGCGCCGAGAAAAGCGACTGGATCGCGGCGACGGTGTCGTCCTGCGGCATCGCGTGGGCACGAGGGACTGGAGATAGTGGGCCACGGTGAAGCGGCGAAGATAGCCCGGCACAAGCAGCGCGACCTGCTCCCAGCCAAACACCAGCACGAGCCCGGCCACGAGCGGGCGCGGCACGAGCGCGCCGATGAGCGCGAATACCGCGCCATAAACCGCAAGGCCGAGCGCGAGGATTCCGAGGTCGGTCAGCAGAAGCGGGAACGTCGCCCCGATGCTTCCGCCGCCAACAGGCGTGATCAGAAGGTACGCGGCGGTCACCGACGGCAGTACGACGAGCTCCGTGCAGACGAGGTATGCGAGATATTTTCCGATGATGATCGCACCGCGCGGAATGGGCCGGGTAAACAGATACGTAATCGTCCGATCCTCGACCTCGTCGGACATCAGTGAAGTACCGTAGAACGCGCCGAGCACCGGGACGGTGAACCGCAGATACAGCAGCCAGAACACGCCGCCGAAGATCACCGATCCGCTGACGCGCACGCCGTTGACTCTGAGCACCGACACGCCCATTTCGTCGATCGTGCGCAGCACCAGGGCGATGACGACCGGCGCGCCGACCGCGAGCGCCATGAACACCGTGCGTCTCGACCACAGCATCTGACCGAGCGACATGTCGAAGACGCGAAGAGACGCCGTACGAACAGAGCGCGGCTTCATGATTTCACCAGATAATCGAAGACGGCCTGAAGATTGTCGTCCGGCGAGGTGACCTCGTAGATTTCCGCCGACCCGTCGCTGCCGCCGTTGGCGGCCATCTCGGTGACCCTCGCATAGAAGGCGTCGGGCTTCGCGGTCTGCACGAGCACCGCATCTCCCTCGAACCGCACGCTGAGCACATCTTCGCTGTCGACGAGCTGTCTGGCGAGCGCGCGCGGCTGACTCGTCCGCATGCAGACGGTATGCGGGTGCTCGTCGATGAGATCGCGAATTTGATGGACGTTGCCTTCGGCCAGGACACGGCCGTGATGCATCAGGAGAATGTCCGAGGTGAGCGCCTCGACTTCGTGAAGGATGTGGCTGGACACGATCACGTTGCGTCCGCCCGCGGCCCAGTTTCGCAGCATGCGGATGGTCTTGCGTCGCGCGAGCGGATCCATGCCCGACAGCGGCTCATCGAGGATCAAGCAGGTCGGGAGAATGGGCGATCGCCTGCGCCAGCTTCACGCGCTGCCGCATGCCCTTGCTGTAGGCGCCGATGCGTTTGTCCGCCGCCTCTTTCAGGTCCACCTGCTCGAGGGCGCTGAATGCCGTGTCGGCGGCCTCGCGTTCGCCGAGGCCGTGCAGCCGCAGCAGCGACGTCACCCATTCGTGACCGGTCATCCGGTCGTAGAACGCATCCTGCTCGGGACACACGCCCATTCGAAGATAGATGGCAGGCATTGCCCCATACGGGCTCGCCGAGAATGCGGACCGACCCCTTGCTCGGCTTGAGCTGCCCGGTCAGGAGCTTGAGCAGCGTCGACTTGCCTGCGCCGTTCGGCCCGAGCAGACCGGTGACGCCGCGGCCGATCGTCAGCGTCACGTCGTTCAGCCCGATCACCTGACCGTACCACTTGGACAGATGCTCGGTGGTCACGACGGAGTTCGTCACCGTTATTTCTCGCATGTCAGAGCGGAGCTAAGAGCAAGAGATTCTCGTCACGTCACCACCTCGACCGCGCGGATGCGGCGGCTCAGCACGTACGCCGACGCAGCGACAATCGCCGCAAGCACGGCGGCCGACACGAGCGGCGGTGTTTGAAACCGCGGCGTCAGGCGGAACAGCACGTCGCCGACCTGTCTGATGTTGGCAAACACCGACACCCATGAGAACGCCGTGCCGTCGATCGCAGCGCCGATGACGCCAAAGAGCGCGTTGGTAAAGAACGCGAGTCCCGGCGTACATGACCGCCACGAACCACCGGCTGTTGCTCAACGACGACAACGCCAGCATCAGGAAGGTCGATACCGTGACGTGAATCAGCGCGTATGCTGAAATGGCAGGGATGAGATAGAAGATTCTCGACGATGAACGTCATGCTGCCGGCGAAAATCGGCACCAGGAACAGCAACAGCATGGCGGGCAGCCAGGTCACCGTGAGCAAGGCGGTCATCAGAATCGCGGCCTTGCCTGCAAGATACTGCGTTCGCGTGACGGGCCGCGACAGGTACAGCTGCAGGGCTCGCGCGCGAAGATCGTCGGCGATCAGCCCGGAGCCGGCGTACACGGTAATGAAGAACACGAATGGCTCCTGTTGATTCATGAAGTCGCGGAAGGTGCGAACGCCGATCGCGAGAAAGCCGACTTGCGCCACGCTCGGCAGATTCGCCGCAGCGTAAATCTGCACGGCGCGAACGACCGCGGGAATCCACGCCAGAATCATCAGAAAGAGAAACGCGCGGCGGCGCACGAGAATACGCAGGCCGTTGGCGGCAATCACCAGCCACGCGCGGCCGCGCCAGTCGACGGCTCATGGCCCCCCGAGCTTGTCGCCGCTCCAGTCCGCATCTTCGCGTCTGCGATAACGCTCGCGATGAATCGGCACCTACGCGTCCCCCACGGCTTCGGCGAAGACGTCTTCGAGCGTCGGGCACGCTTGCCTTGAGGTGACGCACCTGCGCACCGACCGACGCGGCCGATGAGAAGAGCTGATGCGCCCCCGCTCCTGCCGGCAGCATCACGCGCAAGCACGTCCGCATCGGTCTCACGGCACTCAAACGCCAGCGCGCGGAGGCGCTCGACAAACGCAGCCGATCGCCTTTGACGCGCACCTCGAAAATGCGGCCGGTGGGCTTCTTGAGCGACGCGATGGGGCCCTGCATCACCATCTGCCCGCGGTTCATGACCACCACCGCATCACAGACCGATTCGACGTCGGGCATCACATGCGACGACAGAATCAGGCTGATGTGCTTGTTGTGCGCGATGTCGCGAACCAGCGCGAGCATCTCCTCGCGCCCTTTCGGATCCATGCCGTTGGTCGGTTCGTCGAGGAGCAGCAGGTCCGGATCGTGGACGAGTGCCTGCGCGAGCTTGATCCGCTGCTTCATGCCGCGTGGAGTACGTCTCCACGTTTCGGTACCGCGCCTCTCCAAGGCCCGACGTAGTACAGAACCTCATGCGCGCGCTGCATCGCATCGGCGGCCGGCAGTCCCGAGAGCTCGGCGCAATAGGCAACGAACGACACCGCCGTCATGCCTGGAATGTGCGCGTCGTTTTCCGGCATGTAGCCGACGCGCGCGCGAATCTCGAGCGGCTTGGCCGCCACATCCAGATCGAGCACGCTCAATCCGGCCGCTGTCGGGCCTGAGAAGCCCGAGCAGCGCCTTCAGCATCGTGCTCTTGCCCGCCCCATTCGGTCCGAGAAGACCGACGGCCCCCGCCGGAAATCGTCGCCGACACATCAGAGAGCGCCCATTGAGTCGCCGTAGCGGACGCCGACGTGTTCGAGAACCGCAACGGCGTGTGGGATCGGACATTAACGAACTATACGAAACGGACTTCACGCCGCCGTTCCGGGATTCAGCCACTTCGTGGCGATTAGACCGGCCAAGGACATCGGCACGCTCCCGCATGAACCCGATGACATTGGCGATGTGCTCGTCGAGCGGAAGGCCCAATCTCTTCGGCGCCCTTCCGCAGATCGTCGCGGCTCACGCCTTTTGCAAACGCCTTGTCCTTCATCCGCTTCATCACCGACGCCGCCTCCAGATCTCGCACGCTTTTCGAAGGCCTCACCAGCGCGGCGGCCGTCACGAAGCCGGCCATCTCGTCGCAGGCGAACAGTACGTGCTCGAGCACCGATTCCCTTGGCGTATTCGTGTGCTCGCCATGAGAAAGAATCGCGCGAATCGACGTGGTCGGGGCAGCCGCGACCGCGCAGAATCTCGGCGCCCTTGAAGGGGATGATCCTTCAAGTCGGGATACAGCTCGTAATCGAAATCGTGCAGCAGCGCGACGACGCCCCACAGTTCTTCGTCTTCGCCAAACTTGCGGGCGTAACCGCGGACGGCCGCCTCGACCGCCAGCGCGTGCTTGCGAAGACTCTCCGACTTGGTGTGCTCGGTCAGCACGTTCCAGGCGTTTTCCCGCGTCAGTTCAAACATCGCTCTTGTCTCTTTGCTCCCCTTGCCCTTTGCCCTTTTCCCTTGTCCCTCAGTTGCAGTCCGTCGGCCTCGCCGCTCGATGCGACAAGGCGGCAATCATCGGCCGCGGGGTCAGGCGCGCCGCCACGGGGATCAGCTTGTTTCGCAGCCCGGGGATGGCTACCTGCTTTCCCTTCATCATCGCGTCGTAACCAACTCGCGCAACACGCGGTGCGTCCATGACGAAGGCCTCAAAGAGTCGCGATCGCTGCGACCCGGCGCGCACCTTGAACTCCGATTCGGTCGGACCCGGACACAGCGTCGTCACGGTGATGCCATGCGGTTTCAGTTCGTAATGTATCGCCTCGGAAAACGAAAGGAGAAAAGCTTTCGTCGCGTAGTACACCGACATCCAAGGACCGGGAACGAACGCCGCCGTGGACGCGACGTTCAGAATCCGCCCGCTCCGGCGCTCGATCATCGACGGCAGGAACCGTTTTGTGAGATCGACCACCGATGCGACATTCAGCTGGATCATCTTCAACTCGGCATCCAGATCGGTTGTTGCAAACTTGCCGTACAAACCGACGCCGGCATTGTTGACGAGGTAGTGGACGTCGAGCTTCAGACCGGTCACCGCCTGATGGACGCGGCCGGCCGCCGCTGCATCCGCAAGGTCGTCGGGAAGGCAGGTGACCTGCACGTCGAACCGGCTCCGAATCTCGGCGCTCCGCGCTTCGAGCTTCTCGCGATTGCGCGAGACCAGGATGAGATCGTGCCCATGCTCGGCAAACACATCGGCCAGCGCGCCGCCGATGCCGACCGACCCGCCTGTGATTAGTGCGCGTCCGGTTCCCATGTGTAGGTCCTCGCGGCGGAAAGAGCCTTCTCGATGACCGAGGCCGCCTTCGGCGTCAATCGAAAGCGTGCGAGATCCGACGGATCGACGAGCTCGACCGCCGCGACGTCCGACCCATGACCGAGTGAGCCGCCGACCGGCCGGCAGAGATAGTCGATCAGGACATAGTGATAGCGGACCTTGCGTTCAGGATCGAGGAGGATGCGATCGAAGACATCGACAACGGGGCCCACCTGGACCTCGAGACCCGTCTCTTCGAGCATTTCGCGCGCCAGCCCGGCTTCGAGCGTTTCCCCGAGCTCGAGCCTGCCACCGGGAAGGCTCCACTGTCCCGCAAGCGGCTCGAACCGTCTCTTTACCAGCACGACTTTCCCATCCTGAATGATAACTGCCCCGACACCGACGATCGGCTGCGCTGGATACTGACGCGAAGGACGAGTCGCGCTCGCTGGCGCGGGTTCCTCGTCCTGAAAGGACAACGGGTGGAGGACGCCACGCTGCCGTCGAATCAAGCCATCTTCGATCCAGAACTCGTCGTATCCGGCGCTGGTCGCGATTCGGCCGTCTTCGGGATTGGTGGCGTGCCCGCGCCATTCAGCATGCATGGCGCCGGTCTCTACTCGCGCGATCATGCGGACGTGCCTCCGTGCAGCGCGATCGAGCACCTGCCGCCATCTCGCGCCTTCACGGCCTCGCGCCCGCGCGTGACCTCCCCGCCGGAATCATTGGTGGCGTCTTCGTGATACAGCGCGGCGAGACCGTCCAGGTCGCCGGCATTGAACGCCTCAAACCACCTGCGGACCAGCTCGAACGGATCGATCGGCATCGAATAGGGTATTTTACGGGGCATGAAAGCACTCACGAAATATCTCACCCTGAACATACCGTCGAAGATGGCGTTCCGGAACATCACTCCTGAAGTGGACGCGGCGGTGCGAGCCAGCGGCGTGCAGGAGGGCCTTGTGCTCGTCAACACGATGCATATCACGGCTTCGGTCTTCATCAACGACGATGAGCGTGGATTGCATCACGACTTCGGCAAGTGGCTGGAGGAGCTGGCGCCGTTCAACCCCGACCCGAATCACTATCATCACAATCGCACCGGCGAAGACAACGCCGACGCCCATCTGAAGCGCCAGATCATGGGGCGCGAGGTCGTCGTCGCCATCACGAAAGGCAAGCTCGACTTTGGACCCTGGGAGCAGATTTTCTATGGCGAGTTCGATGGGAACCGCAACAAGCGGGTGCTGATAAAGGTGATTGGTGAGTAGGCTTCGGCTGAAGTCCAGCCGAAGCCTCACAATTCCAGCGACGCGTCGGCGTTCAAATCCATCCCCGCGAGCAGGCCCGCATGAAAATTTCTCAATCCGGCGGCGGCAATCATGGCCGCGTTATCAGTGGACAGCGAAATGTGCGGTACGTAGACCGGCAGCCCGCTTCGGTGGCCCGCTGCTGCGGCATCCTGCCTGAGACGGGAATTCGCCGATACGCCGCCGGCAATCCCGACGCTCTGCGCGCCATAAATGCTCGGCCGCATCAAACAACCGGTCGAGCAACGTCGTGACGACCGACCCGCTGAAAGCTGGCGCAGATGTCGTTGATCTGACGATCGGTCATCGGTGCCCGCGATTGCCCGTCGCTGCCGCACGTGGCGCAGCACCGCCGTCTTCAGCCCGCTGAAGCTGAAGTCGAGATCTCCTTTCAGCGAAGGTGCGTTCCGATCGGCGTGGGTCATCCGCGTCGATCGGAAATGCGAATCGCTTCGTCGTCTCCTTCGCGCGCGCGCTTGTCGACGATCGGGCCGCCTGGATAGCCGAGCCCCAGAAGCTTCGCAACCTTGTCGTACGCTTCGCCTGCCGCATCGTCCCGCGTCCGGCCGATCCGCCTATACGAGCCTGGCTCGCTGACGACGTAGAGGCTCGTGTGGCCGCCGGAAACGACGAGCGCGACCAGAGGGAGTTCGATGTCACCGTGCTGCAGGAAGAGCGATTCGATGTGGCCGGCCAGGTGATGAACCGGCACGAGCGGCCGATCCAGGGACAGGGCCAGGGACTTGGCAAACGACACGCCGACGAGAAGCGAGCCGACAAGGCCCGGGCCCTGCGTCACCGCAATCGCGTCGAGATCCGTCAGTGCGGCGTTCGCCGTGTCGAGCGCGGTTCGAACGACGCCGCAGATGTCGCGGATGTGCTGTCGTGACGCGAGTTCGGGCACCACGCCGCCCCACTCGCCATGGATCGCGGCCTGAGACGCGACGATGTTGGAGCCGACCGACCACCGGCCGGCCGTCTCCGACACGACGGCGGCAGCCGTCTCGTCACACGAGGTCTCGATGCCGAGGATCAACATAAGGGGTCAGACCCTATTATTTCGTTTTTCGTAACAGATCCATCCATCCGTTGCGAGTTACGAAAAACGAAAAAATAGGGTCAGACCCCTATTATTGTTTATTGCGTACGAGATTGGGCAGCGATTCGCTGTACGGGGCGCGGGCGATGCCGCGCTCGGTGATGATCGCAGTCACGTACTGATTCGGCGTAACGTCGAACGCCGGATTGCGCATCCGCGCAGCCTGCGGCGTCAGGCGCGTCGGGTCCGATGTGGGTCACTTCTTTCGCGTTCCGTTCCTCAATCGGGATCTTCGTGCCGTCGGGCGTGGACAGGTCGATCGTGGAGATCGGAGCAGCGACGTAAAACGGTATTGCGTGCTCCTTTGCGAGCACGGCGACCGTGTAGGTCCCGATCTTGTTCGCGACGTCTCCGTTGGCGGCGATCCGATCCGCACCGACCACGACGAGATCGATCTGACCGCCGCGCATCAGCGCGCCCGACATGTTGTCGGTAATCACCGTGGTGTCGATGCCGTCTCGCGTCAACTCCCATGCGGTGAGCCTCGCGCCCTGCAGAAACGGCCGCGTTTCGTCAGCGATGACCGCAACCTTCTTGCCTTGCTCGACTGCCCCGCGAATGACGCCGAGCGCGGTCCCGTAGCCGGCGGTCGCCAGCGCTCCGGCATTGCAGTGTGTCAGCACTCGCGCGTGCTCGGGCACGACCGACGCGCCATGCGCACCCATTGCCCGGCAACTCTCGACATCCTCGTCGTGAATCTCGCCGCGCTTCGTCCTCGAGCCTTGCCTTGATTTGATCGACCGACTGCCCCGATTTTGCCGCTTCGGCAAAAACGTGCTTCATGCGATCGATGGCCCAGAAGAGATTGACGGCGGTCGGCCGGGTCGCCGCCATCAGTTCGCAGAGCTTGTAGAACTCCGCGGCGAGCTTCGTCGTTCCCGATCTCCTTGCTCTGCCGTACGCCGAGCGCCAGTCCCATCGCCGCCGCGACGCCAATCGCAGGCGCGCCGCGAATCACCATGGTCTTGATCGCCTTCGCGACATCTTTGGGCGTCCTGCACTTGACGTAGACTTCAGCGCCCGGAAGCTTCCGCTGATCGATCATCACCATGGCATCATCGTTCCATTCGATCGTAGGCAGCATGTGAAATACCTGAAGATGGTCCCCGTGGAGCTCACAGAGTGTTTTGACAAACTCTCTGTGGCTCCGTGTCCGCCAGCTCACTCGATGAACCGCGCATCGAAGGGATGCGGCAGGAGATCTTTGAGCTGATGGCGGCTCCTGACCTCGTGAAGGTCGGCGAGAATGACTTCCAGGTTGCCTGCGAGCTCCCAGAGAATCTGCCGGCACGCTCCGCACGGAGTCGTCGGCTGTGACGTGTCGGCGACGACGGCGATGCGCCTGAATGATCGATGGCCGTCCGAGATCGCCTTGAATATCGCCACCCGCTCGGCGCAGATCGTGAGGCCGTAGGTCGAATTCTCGATGTTGCAGCCGGTGATGATGCGGCCGGCCGTCGTTTCGATGGCGGCACCCACCTTGAAACTGGAAAACTCCGCTCGCGCGCGGTCGCGCGCGATCCTGGCAGCGTCAACGACGTCTGATGGCGCCGGTTCGGCCGTGCGCCGCGGACCGATCCGTCGATCGAAGCCGAGACGACGGTCGGCGCCGATGAAGGCGATGTTTTCAACGCGGCGGTCTGCGACCGTGCGCCGGTCGGGCCTGGCACGCCGCTCCTGCCACGGGCCTGCCGCGGCAAGCCCCACCCCGACGGCCCATGCGACGTCGACGAGCGGGGTCGAGTGCAAATGCCGGCTCGAGGGTGCGCCTGAGCTCGTCGATCTCGGGATCGCTTTCGGCCTGCGCTGCCGTCTCGGCGTTCCGCCACACTCGGATGTCGTAGTACCGCCCGGGATGCTCGCCATCGCGGAGCAGGTGGTTGGTGCCGTATCCCTTGCGGCGAACGAGGCTCTGCATCTGGCCCGAGAGCGTCAGAAATTCACTCTCCTTGCCCGGCGCAATCTCGATCGCGACCACCGAAACGACGTTTTGATCGGGTTGATCGGCCACAGCGTTCTATATCCTCTCGATGATGCCATTTAACAACGAGATGAACCTCGGGCGCACGCGCCCTGCCGTCTCGAGCACCTCGTCGTGATTCAGCGGCCGCCGCAAGAACGCCGGCCGCCATGTTGGTGATGCACGAGATGCCGAGCACGTCGATTCCCATATGCCTGGCTACTATAGCTTCCGGCACCGTCGACATGCCGACGGCATCGGCGCCTATCGTCCTCAAGTACCGGACTTCGGCCGGTGTTTCATAGGACGGACCGTGACATGCGGCGTACACCCCATGCGGCAGCTTCAGGCCCAGCGCCGCGCCAGTCTCGTCGGCGATCCGCCGCAATCGTGTTGAATAGACCCCCGTCAGATCAGGAAACCGCACGCCGAACCGCTCGTCGTTCGGACCAGTCAGGGGATTGGCTCCAAGCAGATTGATGTGGTCGTCAATGACCATCAGGTCTCCCGGAGCAAGACCCGTATTCACACCTCCGGCCGCGTTGGTGAGAATCAACACCTTCGCACCCAGGATCCCGAGCACGCGCGTGGCAAAGGTCACGGTCAAGAGATCGTAGCCCTCGTAAAAGTGCGCTCGACCTGCCAGCGCCGCGATCGCCCTGCCCTCCAGGCTGCCCATCACCAAACGTCCCTCGTGACCCACCACGCTCGTTGCGGGCCAGTGCGGGATGTCCTGGTAGCGAAACGAGGCCGCGCGCTCCAGGCTCGAGGCAAATTCGCCGAGGCCCGAACCGAGCACCACCCCAATCTGCGGAGCGGCTTTGACTTCGGCACGCACGAAGCGGGCAGCCTCTTGGACCCGATCGAAATACGAGGAAGCCGTCAACGTTCCTTCTCGTAGGCGCGGCCCAGCGCGCGCGGTGGCCTCGAATGACCGATGAATCCCGCCAGCACGACAATCGTCAGGACGTAGGGAACCATTTGAATGAACTGCACGGGAATGTCGTCTCCAGACGGCAGCTTCACCACGCCCTGCATCTGGATGGTCATCGCCTCGGTGAGCCCGAAGAACAGGCACGCACACAGGGTTTGCACCGGTCTCCACTTTCCAAATATCAGTGCAGCCAGGGCGATGAAGCCGCGGCCCGATGTCATGTTCCGCGTGAACAGCGAAGACTGTCCGATCGACAGGTAGGCGCCCCCAATCGCCGCGAGCGCGCCTGACACCAGCACACCGCTGTAACGAACTCTCGCGACGTCAATGCCAGCGGCATCGGCCGCCTCCGGATTCTCGCCGACGGCGCGCAGCCGCAAGCCGAACGGTGTTCGATAGAGCACATACCACGTGAATGGCACCAGCGCGAAGGCCATGACAATCGGCGCGGTAGGAATCAATTGTTCGATTGGCAGTTGAGGCGTCGAGCCGGACGAGAGGAAAAACGCGCCGCTGAGAAACCCGGGAAGGCCGATCATCAGAATATTGATCGCCGTGCCCACGACGACCTGATCGGCCCTGTAGCGGATGCAGGCAACTGCGTGAATCGAGGCAATCACGACACCTGCCGCGATAGCGCTCATCAGTCCGATCCACGGGCTGCCGGTCGCATACGTCGTGGCCGCCGCCGTGAAGGCGCCCGCGAGCATCATCCCTTCCAGCGCAATGTTAATCACGCCAGAGCGCTCCGAGAACAGCCCGCCCAGCGCCGCCAGGATCAGCGGCGTCGAAAGCCTGACCGTCGACCAGATTAGCGAGAGCGTGAAGAGGTCCGCCATTTTCTGAAGGGCTCGCGGAAGAACGCCTCGGCCGCCACGAACAGAATGATTGTGGCCTGCAGAATCTGCACGATATCTTTCGTGACGCTCCGTGTGAACGCATCGACCGGGATACCGCCACGCGCGAGGATCGCAAACAACAGCGCCGCGAAGATCACTCCGACGGGATGATTGCGCCCGAGGAGCGCCACCGCGATTCCGGTGAACCCGTAGTTGTCCGAGAACCCGTCGTAGTAACGATGGCGATAGCCGAGCACTTCGTTGATCCCGACCATCCCCGCCAGACCTCCGGAGATTGCCATCGCCAACACGATCTGCCGTCCGACGGAAATGCCGCCGTACTCAGCGGCCGACGGATTGCTTCCCGTGGCACGCACCTCGTATCCCCACTTGGTTCGCCAGAGGAAGACGTAGACCAGGCCGCATGACACCAACGCCAGGAGAAACGCAAGATTCAACGGAATGCGGTCGGGAAAGCCGGGAATCATCTGACCGAACCGGGGAATGTAGGCATTGGCCGAGATCGGAGCGGTCTGCAGAATCGGGTCGCCGGGCACGCGGTAGTGATACTGCGTGAAGTAGCTCACCAACGCAACGGCGATGAAGTTCATCATGATCGTGTTGATGACCTCGTGTGAGCCGAATCGCGCCTTGAGAATTCCTGGAACCGCAGCCCACACCGCTCCAGCCGCAATCGCGGCGCCAAAACAGGACGGCACGAGCAGTCCCGTGGGGAGATTCGCGAAGACGATTCCCGACCCAGGCGGTCGCGAAGGCCGCGACATACAGCTGCCCTTCCGCGCCGATGTTGAGCAGTCCTGCCCGAAAGGCGACGGCGACCGCCAGTCCGGTGAAAATGAGCGGGGTGGCCAGGAAGAGCGTGTAGCCAATCCCGTCGGGCCACCACAGGGCGCTGCCGATCAACAGCCCGTAGGTCTCGAGCGGGTTGTCGCCGATCACCAGCACGAAGACGCTGCCGACGCCGAACGCCGCGATGACGGCGATGACCGGGAAGAGAAGATTCACGAAGAGCCCGCCGTCATCAGCATCCCGATCTCGGCCGCTCTCGTGACCTCCGGATCAACTTCCCCGACGATTCGGCCGGAATGGATGACGAGCAGACGATCGGCGAGCGACATCACCTCTTCGAGCTCAGCCGACACCAGCAGAATGGCGCACCCGCCATCGCGCAGCTCCACGAGCTTACGGTGAATGAACTCGATGGCGCCGATATCGACGCCGCGCGTGGGCTGTGCCACCAGCAGCAGCCGCGGCCGAAGCCCGAACTCCCGGCCGATGATGAGCTTCTGCTGGTTGCCTCCGGACAACGCGCGCGCAGGCAGCGCAGGTTCAGGGGGCCGGACGTCGAAACGTCGAATGATGTCAGAGGTACGACGCTGTATCTCACTGTCGTTCAGAATGACGCCGGAGGTGACGGGTGGCCGGTAGTGCACTCCGAGGATCGCGTTTTCGTCGAGACCGAACTCGAGAAGGAGACCGCGCCGGTGGCGATCCTCGGGGATGTGCGCGATGCCGAGCTCGCGGCGGGCCCTCGCGTTCAGCGCGGTCATGGAAGCTCCATCCAGCGAAATCTCGCCGGTCACCTGCACTGCATCCAGGAGCCCCGCGACAGCCTCGACGAGCTCGCGCTGGCCATTCCCTTCGACGCCGGCTATCCCGACGATTTCTCCCGCTCGAACATCGAAAGACAGATGGTCGAGCCTCCTGGCAACCGTCAGATTCCGGATACTCAACACCACCGCACCTGCTTTGGCCGGCGTCTTCTCGACACGAAGCAGGACCTCACGACCCACCATCAGGCGCGCCAGCTCTGCCGCGCTCGTGTCTCTCGTCCTGACGCGACCGACGACCTTGCCATCCCGCATGACCGTCACATCATCAGAGATGGCAAGCACCTCGGCCAGCTTGTGCGTGATGATGACGATGGTCTTTCCCTGCTGACGCATGCCCCGAAGAATGGCGAAGAATTCCTCGACTTCCTGCGGTGTCAATACCGCCGTCGGCTCATCCAGAATCAGCAGGCGTGCATCGCGGTAAAGCGCCTTGAGCAGTTCAACCCGCTGCTGCTGTCCGACTGACAACTCCCCAACCAACGCCCGCGGATCGACCGCAAGCGTGAAATCCTCCGACAGCCTGCGGATGCGTGCGGACGCCCGTTCCAAGTCGAGTGAAACGGAGGTTCCCGGCTCGGCCCCAAGCACGATGTTCTCCGCTACCGTCATGGTCTCCACGAGCATGAAATGCTGATGCACCATGCCGACGCCGAGCGCGATGGCGTCGTGCGGCCGCTGGACACGGCGCACGTGCCCGTCGATGAGGATTTCTCCTGTGTCTGCGGTGTAGAAGCCGTACGCGATTCTCATCGCCGTGGACTTGCCGGCGCCGTTTTCGCCCACGATGGCATGGATGGTCCCCGGGTCAACCTTGATGTCGACGTGGTCGTTGGCGAGGACAGCGCCGAACCGCTTCGAGATGTTCCGTAACTCCAACATGGCGCTACTGAAACATCGCGTCGGTGACTTTGATTTCGCCGGCGATAATCTTCTTCTTTGCGGCTTCCGCCGCGTCAATCGCCGCTCTCGACAGCAGTTCGGCGTTGTGTTCGTCAACCGCGTAACCGACGCCATCGCTCTCCAGGCCAAAGACGTGCAGGCCGGCTGTGAATTCGCCGTTCTTGACGTCCTTGACGATCTGGTAGACCGCGTGATCAACGCGTTTGACCATGCTCGTCAGCACGAACCCGGGCTTCACCATGTTCTGATTCGAATCGACGCCGATGACGAAGTGCGTCGCGCGGCCGCTCGGGTCCCGTCCCATCTCTTCCACAGCATCGAACGCGCCCAGTCCGGAATTGCCGGCTGCAGTGAAAATCACGTCGGCGCCCTTGGCAATCTGCGCCAGGGCGAGCTCCTTCCCGCGTCCTGGATTGTTCCACGCCGCATCGGTCACTCCGACGTAGTTCTGAAGGATCCTGATGTTCGGGTTCACCGACCTGGCGCCTTCCTCATAGCCCTTCGCAAACCGATGGATGAGCCCGATATCCATCCCGCCGAGAAAGCCGAGCGTGCCGGTCCTGGTCGTCATGGCCGCGAGGATACCGACCAGATATGACCCCTCGTGCTCCTTGAACACCAGCGACGCCACATTTGGCAGCTCGCTGACGCCGTCGACGATCGCGAACTGAATCCGGGGGTAGTCTCTCGCGACAGACTCGAGGATGGGCGCCTGAGCGAACCCGATGCCGATGATCACGTCGTATTGCCGCTCGGCAAACGCGCGCATCGCCGGCTCGATGTTCACCGGTGTGCCTGGCTCGACATCGCGCAGCACGATGCCCAGACCGGGTCTTCCGCAATCGCCACCGCCGGGCCACCTTCCCGTTTCGGCGCACTTCACGCCGTTCCAGGCCGCAGCGTTGAACGATCGGTCATCCTTGCCACCGATGTCGAAGACGATTCCGGCTTCGATCGCCGACCGATCGCCAACCGTGTAGGTCCGGGGACTGCATGCGGACAAGAGCACGCAGCTCAGGGCCAGACCACTTCTCTTCCGCATATCTTCGCGTCCTTCGTGGATCTTCGCGTCCTTCGTGGATCTTCGTGTCCTTCGTGGATCTTCGTGTTTCGTTACAACACCTCGCCGATCACCAGAGGCATCTTCGGGACTGGCTCCTCGCCGATGCGGACGGCGGCATTGAGCAGGGGCAACGCCTCCTGCAGCCGCGCCGCATCGCGATACTGGATTCGGAGAATCGCATCGCCGGCGTGTACCTCGTCGCCAACGGCCGCTTCGATCAGGATCCCCACAGACGGATCGATCGCGTCATCGACCCTGTCGCGGCCGCCTCCAAGGATCACGGAAGCGCGACCGATAAGCTCGGCGTCAAAGCCGACGACATAACCTCCGATGTCTCCGGCGATCACCCGCTCTTCCGGCGCGGTCGGCATCAATCCGTAATCGTCGATCACCCTCGGATTCCCTCCCTGGCGCTCGATAATCGCGCTGAACCGCTGCAGCGCCCGGCCCGAATCGAGCGCCCGGCGGCACATGAGGGCGGCATCTGACCGATTCTTCGCCATGCCTGCGGCAATCAGCATCCGCTCGCTCAGCTCGAGCGAGTTCTCCTCGAGATCGGGCCGTGCGTGTCCCTTGAGCATTTCAATGCATTCGATGACCTCGTTCGCGTTGCCGACCGCCCGGCCGATCGGGTAGTTCATCGACGTCATCACGGCCTGTGTCTCGACGCCCGCGGCCGTTCCGATCGAGACGAGGGATTCGGCAAGCGCGCGAGCAGCGTCGGTCGTCTTCATGAACGCTCCACGGCCCGTTTTCACATCGAGCACGAGCGCGTTGATCCCCTCGGCGATCTTCTTGCTCATGATTGACGCCGAGATCAGTGGAATGCTCTCGATCGTGCCGCTCACGTCGCGAAGCGCATACAGCGCCCTGTCGGCCGGGGCAATCTGAGCCGTCTGTCCGATCATCGCGCAGCCGATGGCGGCCAGCGAGGCCCGCAGTTCTGAGATGGACAGGTCCGTGCGGAACCCCGGAATCGCCTCCAGCTTGTCGAGCGTGCCACCCGTGTGCCCCAGACCGCGGCCCGACATCATCGGCACGAGTGCGCCGCACTCCGCAACCAGCGGCGCGATGATGAGCGACGTCTTGTCGCCGACACCGCCCGTACTGTGTTTGTCGACTTTGATGCCGGGAAGGTCGGACAGATCCACGCGAGATCCCGATCGAATCATCGCGTCGGTCAGGGTGGCGGTCTCGGAGTCGTTCATGCCTCTGAGGAAGATCGCCATCAGCAGGGCGGTCACCTGATAGTCGGGCAGTGAAAAATCGGTGACCCCGGCGATGAAGAATCGGATCTCGTCCGGAGTCAGGACGCCGCCGTCACGCTTCTTTTGAATGATGTCGACAGCGCGCATGCCGGAACTGTGTCGGGCCGATAATATCCAAGAATCGTGTCCTCCCTGACCTCAGGGCCAGCGACGGCAAGGCCACCTGAACCCGCAGGAAATCGACTACGTGGACATTCTACGTGAGCGCACGGGCAGTCCAGCCCGGAAGGGACGAAATCATTCGTGCGAGCACGAACGTCGATTCGCCGCCGGGGCAACCCGTTGTCGTTCGTCTGATGCTGCTATTCTGAGAGAGCGTACGCTGGGGCGCGAGGTCATGCGCACCCGACAAATGTGTCCGAAGGAGTCTGAATGTCGGTGTTTGACAGAGTGGTTCCCTGTACTGCAATCGCTGCCGCGCTCGTCCTGTTCAACGCTCGAGTGACAGGCCAGGGCCCGCCGTCCATGGAGAAAGGTCGATCGTTCGCGCTCGCTGCCGCCGGCCAAACGCTTCCTGACGCGTTGCTGCGCGTGGACACGATGCTCGGTGCCGGAGATCTCGATATCGCGGCCCTGGAAGAGGACACGATGTTGCCCGGCCGCGTGCACGAGCGTCTCGGACAGGTCTATGAAGGGCTTCCCGTGTTCGGCGCGCAAGTCATCCGACAGATGGATGGACGCTCCGTCATCAGCGTCACCGGCCGCCTGTACGACGGGCTCGACATCGACGTGAACCCTGCCATTTCGTCCGAGCGCGCCAGCGCCATCGCCGTCGCGTCAGCCGGGTCGGGTGGGCAGATCCACGGGGAGCCGCTTCTCGGCATCCTGCCGGTCGAAGGTGGCGGGTACCGTCTCGTCTATCGCATGGACGTCCGAAGCGACTGGGCAATCCGCGATGCTGTACATCGACGCAGACACGGGAGCGATTGTCCTCTCGCTCAACGGGATTCATTCACAGGTGCAGATCGGCCAGGGTACCGGCGTGCTGGGGGGGCGCAAGAAACTCGCGACCAGGCAGACGTCGTCTACCTATCAGGCAGTTGACAGGCTGCGGCCTGCCGACGCGTTCACGCTGTCGTTCCCCGGCACGCTCGGACGGCTGAACCTCTTCCTTCAGACTGGCCTCATCTTCAATTCCGACATCGCCACCGACAGCGACAACAGTTGGACCGATGCCCCGACAGTTGACGCGCACGTCTATCAGGGCTGGGTTTACGACTACTACTTCAAGCGGTTCGGCCGTCGGGGCATGGACGACCGCTTTATCGAAGTGGACAGCGTCGTCCATCCGCTGGCGCGATCGGAGGCGAATCGCCAGCCCCCCGACATCGTGGGGTCGTACATCAACAACGCTTTCTATTGCTGCGAAGGGGTGCTCGTTTATGGAGATGGAGACGGGCGTAGTTTCAACTATCTGGCGGGTGCGCTTGATGTCGTCGCCCACGAGTGGACGCATGGGGTCACCGACTTCAGCTCCCAGCTCATCTATCAGGACGAGCCAGGCGCCTTGAACGAAGCCTTCTCGGACATCATGGCGGCGGCGATGGAGTTCTACTATCAGCCGGTCGGGACGGGCCCCGAAAGAGCGGAATGGCACATCGCGGAAGATGTGTTCCTCGTCGCCCCCGGGTATCTCCGTGCGCTGAACAACCCCGTCGCGGCCGGCGATCCGGATCACTACAGCCTTCGGCGGTTCATCGGGACGGACTTCGATGATGGCGGGGTCCACTACAACCTGACGATCGGCACTCACGCGTTCTATCTCGCAGTCGCCGGCGGCCGCAACCGTGTGTCCGGGATAACCGTTCCCGGCATCGGATTCGAGAACATCGAGAGGATGGAGAAAATCTTCTATCGTGCGTTCGTGATGTTGATGGGTCCCAGCTCGAGATTCTCCGACGCGCGCCTGGCGACATCGCAGGCGGCTGCCGACCTGTACGGAGAAGGCAGCAACGAACGGGCTCAGGTCGAGCTGGCATGGACCGCCGTAGGCGTGAACTGATGCGCGGCCGTACAGTGTTGCTGGCGCTTCTGATCGTCTTGTGCGCGAGCTCCGCATCGGCGCAGCGGCCGCCGCCGCCACGCGCTCCCGCCAAGGTCGTGCCCCGGCCCGAGCGGTATCGCATTTCGGTCAATGCAGGTCAGCAGGCCACCAGCACGTCGTTTGCCGAAGAACAGCAGTTCGAGCAGTACTTCGAACAGGGCACCTTCACCTTCGAACGAACGCTGGGCAAGTCGCTGTTTTTCGACGCCGGCGTCGCCGTTCGTGTGTGGCGCAAGCTGCACGCAGGCGCAGCTCTCTCGATCTTCGAGGACGCTGGCACGGGAGACGTTACGGCACGCGTGCCGCATCCCCTCTACTTTGAGGAGCAACGCACGACAACCGGAGAGGTGCCCAACGTGACGCGGCGCGAGGTCGGGCAGCACATCTCCGCTGGATGGGCGTTTCCGGACGTCGACGGGCTCGATGTCCTGGTGTTCGGCGGGCCGTCGATTTTCACGACCGAGCAGCTGTTCGTGACGATGCTGCAGCTCTCGCTCGACGAAGAAGTCTATCCATTCGATGCACTGGCCTTTCCGGGCACGGTGACAGCGAAGAGCCGCGAACACGTAGTCGGCTACAACGTGGGCGTCGACATGATGTGGCGATTCAACAGAAAAGTCGGCGCAGGTCTTCTCGTCCGTTACACCAGTGGCAAGAAGGACTTCGTACCGACCGGCCGCACGCCCGTCGAGGTCGATGTTGGCGGGCTGCACATCGGCGGAGGGTTGAGGTTGGTGTTCTGACGCACCATTGGGAGAGTTGGGAGATTGTTGGCAGATTGTAGATTGTTGATTGGATGATGTGAGAATCCAATCTTCCAATGGTGCGAAGTTTTAAAGCCCGCGTTCGGTCCGTCGTGCGGCGCATCCCTTACGGCCGCGTAGCCACCTACGGCGATGTTGCCGCCGCTGCGGGACGGCCGCGCGCACATCGAGCCGTGGGCAACATCATGCGCACCTGCAATGACTCGTCGATCCCATGCCACAGGGTAATTGCCTCTGGCGGAAAACTGGGCGGCTTCGGTCGAGACCTTTTCGCCAAGCGGGCTCTGTTGATGGCCGAAGGCGTAGTTGTGACGGGTGGGCGCATTAGGGACTTTGCAGAAAAGCGGTGGGTTTGGTGAATTGGTAGATTGGCAGACTGGGAGATTGGAAGATTCTGCTACTCGTGGGTAACCGCAGTTTCGCGGATTCTTCAAGTTCGGCGCGAGGGTTTCGCCAATCCCTGACAGTTTTGCGTGGCCCAGAAGGTACGGGACGTGCTCTAGCAACTGACGTGTCTGAGGAATCTGAGAAGTTAAAGGCTCGCACTGAAGCATTCGCCGTCGCTGTCGTGAAATTCTGTGACAGGCTCCCGAACAGCGTGGCTGGTCGCCGAATCGCGGAACAATTGTTGGATGCAGGGACGTCGGTCGCGGCGAATTACCGCGCGGTCTGTCGCGCCTACACCGTGCCGTTATTCGTCTCGAAACTCGCAATCGTCGACGAGGAGGCGGACGAAAGCGAGTTTTGGTTTCGCATCATCAGAAAAACTGGGCTGCAAAGCGCAATCGCCGTGACCGCCCTTGAGCAGGAAGCGCATGAGTTAGCGTCCATTTTCAGCGCGTCGCTCCGGACTGCGCGACGGAACCGTCGAAGGCAGCGGGATATCGAGAACCGTCGAATATCTTGACGTCGTAATCGCCCAATCCACCCATCTTCGAATCTGCCAATGTAGGATCCATGTAAACCCCTCAATCTACGAATCTTCCAATGGTGCGAGGTTCCCCCGGGCAGGGCAACCCTGCCGGGGGGAACCTCGTCTAATCTTGCCGAGTGTCCAGGGCTGATGTACCAGCTTTCGAGGAGCTCTATCGACAGCATTCGACGCGGCTATTCAACCTGGCTTGGCGGATGTGCGGTACGCGGGCGGATGCGGAGGACCTTCTCCAGGAGATCTTTCTGCTGGCCTATCGAAAGCTTCCGGAGTTTCGTGGGGATTCCTCTGTGGGAACGTGGCTTTATCGCCTGGCGATGAACCGATGTCTCGACCATCTGAAAAGCCGGCAGACACGCGCGAGCGGCGTTACCAGCCCGCTGGATGAGCAAACCATGCTTGTATCCAAGCATACCGGTGACAGCGGCATCAAACGGCTGGATCTCGAACGGGCCATCGCAAGGTTGCCTGAGGGCGCGCGCGCCGCGTTTCTCCTTCATGATGTCGAGGGGTTCCAGCACCAGGAAATTGGCTGCATCCTCGGCATCAGCGAAGGGACGTCGAAGTCCCAGGTTCACAAGGCCCGGCTTCGTTTGCGGGCGCTTTTAACGGCTGCTTTATGAATTGCGAACAATGTTCCGATTGGCTCGGCGATGCGGTTGATGGCGCGCTGTCCAGCCACCAGCAAGCGCAGGTTGACGCGCACTGCCTCGAATGCGAGAGCTGCCGCGACCTGCTGAACGATTTGAAGGAGATCCGCGCGGCGGCGTCCAGACTCGACCGGTTAACCCCTTCACCGGACTTGTGGAACGCGATTGCGACCAAAGTGGAATCGCAGGCCTACACGAAGCTTCCGCCATCGCGCTCCGCGCGTTGGTGGACAGGTCGGCGAGGCAAGCTGGCATCGCGTCCACAGTCATGGGTACCGCTGGCAGCCGCCGCGGCACTCATGCTGATGCTGGGCGCCGCCGCGTGGTTCGATCTTGGCCCTCGGTCGCGAAACGCCGGCGGCGACTCGGCCGCGAATCTCGCGCGCAGTGCGGCGTCGGAACTGCAACTCGCCGAACAGCACTATCAGAACGCCATCACCGCGCTGGAGCAGCTGACCGTCAACAGAGACAATGCACTCGACCCGTCGGTCGCGGCCGAAATTGCACAGAGTCTGCAATCGATCGACCGAGCGATCGACGACAGCCGGGCGGCGCTGAAAGCCCAACCCGATTCCTTCGTCGCGCAAACCAGCCTGCTCGAGGCGCTTCGCATGAAGGTGGCGCTGCTGCAGGAAACCGTCACGCTCATGAACGCCAGGTCCTGAGAGGAACCGCTCACATGATACTGATCGCCGTGTTCACGCTCATGTTCGCCGCCGTTGCAGCGGCTCAAACCCCGACCCGGCCCCGGCACCCGCGCCGACCCCAACGCCATATGTCGACGCTGAGAAGGTGAACGAGTTGACGAAGGAGTTGCAGTTGGAAGACTTCGCGCTGCGCGCTCAGGACAAGGCGAAGCGGGTGGAGGAACACGCCTTGCGAATGACCGAACGCTACATCGCCGGGCTCGCCGAGCAGGTTCCCGTCCCACCGGTCGCCCCAGTGCCGCCTCGCGATCCGCGTGAAAAGGCGCGCGAAGAGGAGCGCGCCAAACAGCCCCGGCGGCGGTTCCCCGAAGGGTGGGTCGAGTCGACCGAGCCGTTCTCGCGAAGCTTCAAGGTGGGCAGAAACTCGGCGCTGCTGCTGACCAACGTCGCCGGAAACATCCAGGTCTCGCCCGGCGGCAACGATCAGATTGAGGTGCAGGCGCTCAAACATGCATGGGGCCCGAACGCCGATCAGGCCAAGCAGCGACTCGGCGACGCGATGGTCGAAGCCTATGCCAGCGGGAACCGCGTCGAGTTGCGCGTCGAGTACTCGGGCGGAAGAGATGGGCGCGGCATCGATGTGGAATTCGACGTGAAAGTGCCTGGCGACACCTCGGTGGAGCTGCGGACCGTCTCGGGCGACATCCGCGTGACGAACGTCAAAGGAGAAGTTCGCGTGCAGGGTGTCAGCGGCAATCTCCTGCTGGAAGCAACGCCGCGATTGGCGATGGTCAAGAGCGTGTCGGGCGACGTCACGTTGACCAACGCGGGCGCCGACCTGCAGCTCTCGGTCTCGACGGTCAACGGTGACCTGCTGGCACAGACGCTGACCGCTCGTTCGCTGGACCTCAACACCGTGAATGGCGACGTGCGCGTCAGCGGCTGGTCTGGAGAGCGTGCGCACATCCGGTCGCTCGACGGCGATATGGATTTGCAGACAAGCCTGACCAAAGGCGGCCGGTACGAAATCGAGTCGCACTCGGGCGATATCCAACTGTCCCTCTCCGAGCAACCCGGATTCGAGCTCGAAGCACATACGTTCAGCGGGCGTATCCGCATCGACTTTCCGATCAAGAGCGAAGGCCCGATCCGCGACGACAACCGGGGACCCCGATCGATACGCGGGACCTATGGCGACGCCAGCTCCAGCTTGCGCATCCAGACGTTCAGCGGAAATCTGACGGTCACCCGTCGCTGAAGCCGCAGCCTCGAAGACCGTCCAATCTTCACGACCCGGAACGCTCCTGCCTCCTGACGTCCTGTTGAGCGACCAAGGCAGGGTGCAACTTAAGTTGCGCCCTGCAAGGGTGCTCCTGTTCAGCGTGCCAGTTTCCGGCCCCCGTTCCCGCCTCTCTGAACGAGGGGGGACGGAGCATGACCAGCACGAGGCGGCATCTGGTGGCCGGGACGTTGGTTCTGGCGGCGGCAATCGCAAACGAGTGCCTGATGGCCGAGGCCCGGGGGCAGGAGCTGCGCGCCGACGACCTGCGTGTCCGAACCAATCATGCCGGCATCCGGACGCTGATCGATCGGGCGACGGTGCAGTCACCGACCTTCCGCAGCCTGATCGAAACGATCAATGCGAGCGACGGGATCGTCTACGTCCTCTCGGCCGACTGCGGGCACGGAGTGCGCGCGTGCCTGAGCGACGTACGAATCGCCGGCAGTCGCCGCATCCTCTTCGTGCGAGTGGATGTTCGAAAAGCCGACCGCAACTTGATGGCATCGATCGGCCATGAGCTGAGACACGCTGTCGAGGTGCTGGGCGACCGCAGCGTCATTAACAATGTAACGCTGTATTTCTTCTATCTCAGGGAAGGCCACACGGGGCTGGCCGGCTCGTTCGAGACAAAGGCTGCCGTCCTGGCGGGTGATGCAGTCGGTGCCGAGATTAGCGCTTACCGCCGGCGCGTGCCGGGCAACTAGATCGTGGAGAAGGAGGAAAGGACCATGTTGAATCGCAAATCTCTGTCGATGGCGTTGGCGCTGCTCATTCTGGAAATCGCCGCGACCGTCAACGCGGTGCCTCTCGGGAGCCGGACCGGTTATCTCACGTTCAATACACCGTTCGCGCTGCCCGGAGTCTCGCTCCCGGCCGGCTCCTACATCTTCGAGCGTGCAGACCCTCAGACGGTCGACCTCGTCCGCGTACTGAGCCGGGACCGCAAGCATGTCTACCTGACCGCGTTTACACGGCTGGTCGCCCGGCCGGCTGGATTGCCCAACAACGTACACGTCGCGTTTGGTGAAGTGCGGCAGGGGACGCCGCCGCCGGTGACTGTGTGGTACCCCTTCGGTGACACCTACGGGAACCAGTTCATCTATTCCGACGGCCGCGAGTTGAAACGGTGATCGCTCAATGCGGGCGCCCAGCCCGCTCGCTCAGGGCCATCAGGTCGAACTGCTCATGATGCAAGTGAGCGTCCGGCCTGATGGTCACGTCTCTGCCAAGCGTCTGTTTCAGGTCGGAAAGCACGGCGCGCTCCTCTTCCTTCAACGCGCGGGCGATTTCCGGGTTCACGCGCAGCACCACGCCGCCTCCGTTGAGATCCGCCCCGATCTTTTTGACTTCGGAGAGAATCTCGTAGCAAATCGTCGAGCTCGACTTGATGACCCCCGTTCCCGAGCAATACGGGCACGGCTCGGTGAGGACGCGCTCGAGGCTCTGCTTGACCCGCTTGCGCGTGACGATGACCAGACCGAAGTCCGCAACCTGAAGCAGCTTCGACGGGGAACGATCTTTCTGCAGCTCCTGCTCCACCGCCTGAAAGACCTTCTGCCGGTTCTTCCGCTCTTCCATGTCGATGAAATCGAGGACGATGATGCCGCCGAGGTCGCGCAGGCGGATCTGCCGCACGATTTCCTTGACGGCTTCGAGGTTGGTCTTGACGATCGTGTCCTCGAGCCGTCCGGTGCGTTTTCCGACGTACCGGCCGGTATTCACGTCGATCGCCACGAGCGCTTCGGTCTGGTTGATCACGATCGAGCCGCCCGATTTCAGCCAGACCTTGCTCTTGAGCGCCTTGTCGATTTCGGGCTGGACGCCATACTCCTCGAAGATCGGGTAGTCCTTGGTGTAGAGCTTCACGCGCGAGGCCAGATTCGGCATGATGCGCGAGATCAGATCCATCACGTGCCGGTGTTCCTGCGCGTTGTCGATGCGGATCGACGAAAACTCCTCCGACAGCAAATCCCGCAGAAGCTTTGCGACCAGACTCTGCTCGCGATAGATCACCGCTGGCGCCCGCAGCGTCTCGAATTTCTGGCGGGTGTCCTTCCAGATTTCGTTGAAGTAATCGAGGTCGCTCAGGATGTCGGATTCCGGCCGGCCCCCGGCCGCGGTGCGGATGATGACGCCGCCGCCAAACCCCTGCTCTTCCCGGAATCTGTTCACGATGCCGCGGAGCCGGCCGCGCTCGTCGCGCGACTCGATTTTTCTGGACACGCCGACGTGGTCGACCGTCGGCATGAACACGAGAAAGCGGCCCGCCAGCGTGGCATGCGACGTCAGCCGTGCGCCCTTGGTGCCGAGCGGCTCCTTCGCGACCTGGACGACGATCTCCTGCCCTTCTTTCAGGAGCTCTTCAATCTTTGGCTGAGGAGCCCGCTCACGGGCCTTGACGCCGGTCGGCGTGCTCCTCGTCCTCGCCCGAATCGAGCCGGTCGAACTCCTCGATGGTATCGACGACATCCGACACGTACAGGAAGCCGTCGCGCTCCAGGCCGATGTCAATGAACGCGCATTGCATGCCGGGCAGCACTTTCGACACCCGGCCCTTGTAGATATTCCCGACGACCCCGCGATGCCGCTCCCGCTCGACGAAGACCTCGGTGACGAGATCCTCTTCGAGGATGGCGACCATCGTCTCGTGCCCGTTGGCCGAGATGATCATTTCCTTCTGCATTCGCAAAGCTCCATGATGGATCGGCGTTCACAGCCGAGCAGAGCGCGCGAATGACGTGAAATAGTTTTCGCAAAGCGTTGCTCATTGCCGATCCTTGGGCTCGTAGCTCCTAGCCGGTAGCCGGTAGCAGTCGCTACTGGCTACCAGCTACCAGCTACCAGCTAGTTAGTAAACCTGCGCATACGCACGTTGAGAATCAAGCCGAAGCCCGCCAGGGTGGCGATCATCGACGACCCGCCATAACTCAACAGCGGCAGCGTCAAACCCTTGACCGGCGCGAGACCGGCCGACATCGTGATGTTGTAGATGACCTGAAACGTAAAGCTCGCCAGCAGCCCCATGATCAGGTAGACCCCGAGGCGATCCTTGGCGAGACGCGCGGCCTCGAGCCCGCGCCAGATGACGAGCAGATAGAGGCCGAGCACGAAGAGGACCCCGGCAAACCCCTGTTCTTCGGCAAGCGCGGAAAAGATGAAGTCGTTGTGGGCGACAGGCAGGAACCGCAACTGCCCCTGAGTGCCTTTCCGGTAACCCTTCCCCCACAACCCGCCTGACCCGACGGTAATCTGCGCCTGAATCTGTTGATATCCCGCCCCCCTTGCATCCTGGGACGGGTCCAGAAATGTTTCGATACGGCTCTTCTGATACTCCTCGAGCGCGAAGTTCCACGCGATGGGTGCCGACACGAGCGCAACGACGGCAATGATGCCCAAGATTCGCAGGCGCATGCCGGCGACGTATGCGATGCCGAGATAGATCGGCGCGAGCGTGACGGCCGTCCCCAGATCGGGTTCCCGCGCGATCAAAATCAGCGGGACCGCCGTCAGCGCACCTGCCACCAGCAGATCGGCCGTCGTCGGCGTCCCGCGCCTGTTCTCGCCGAAAAACTTGGCCAACACCAGAGCCACGCCGACTTTTGCGAACTCAGAGGGTTGAAGGTTGAAAGCTCCCAGCGAGATCCAGCGGCGTGCACCGCCAGCCGACGTGCCGAAGAGGAGCACGTACACGAGCGTTCCAAGGAGAGCGAAGTAGATGACATGTGACTTGTCTGCGAGCGCCCGGTAGTCGACCGCCAGGCACAACCCGAACACGATGGATCCGATGATGATCGCCGAGATCTGGGTGCTCGGGAGTCGCCAGCTTCCGGTCGTGCTGTAAATCATGGCGACGCCGATGACGCAGAGGCAGGCAATCGCGCTGAACAACAGCCAGTCGAGATGGAGGTACAGGCGTCTCTCGAACATCTCAGTTCAGCGAAGCGACCGTGGCCGCCGGCAGGGGCTCGCGCGGCGTATCGGGCTCGGGCACCGGACCCGGCACCGATGGATCGAGCTTCGGCAGCGGCTTGCCCTCTTTCTTCGCGAAGTAGGTTTCCAACACGTATTTCGCAATCGGCGCGGAGGTCGCGCCGTGCTCGTTGTGTTCGCCAAAGATGACTCCGGCAATCTCTGGATTGTCACGTGGCGCAAAAAAGACAAACCAGCCGTGATCGCGGAGGTCTCGGTCCGTGCGGCCGGCGGCCTTCCTGCCCTGCAGCGAGATCACCTGTGCCGTGCCGGTCTTGCCCGACACGTCTCTGCCCGCGATCCTCGCTCGACCCCCGGTGCCGGCTCCGTTGACCACGAGATACAAGCCGTCGTGCACCGCCTTTATGGTTTCCGGCTTCAGCGCCACCCTCGACCTGGGCGGCGGCGGCGGAATCGGCTTCCATCCTTTGCCGTCGTCAACGGCCTTCAACAGGTGCGGCATCCACCGCGTTCCGCCGTTGGCTACCGTCGACATCATCACGGCCATCGAAACGGGAGTAATCGAAACCTGACCCTGGCCAATCGAAACCGAGATGGTCTCGCCGGCGTACCACTTCTCGTTGTAACGCTGCCGCTTCCACTCGGTGGAAGGTACGATGCCCTCGATCTCGTTCGGCAGATCGATGCCGGTCTTCTCGCCGAGCCCCAGCAGAGTCGCCCATTTGTGGATCTTGTCCACGCCGACCATGTTTCCGATGGTGTAGTGATACACGTTGCACGACTGTTCCAACGCGTGGCGCATGTCGACGCTGCCATGCCCGCCTCTCTTCCAGCACTGAAACGGGCGGCCGAAGAACATCGCCGCTCCGCCGCAGAACACACGGAAGTCGGGAGTGACGATTCCCTCTTCCAGCGCGGCCACCTCCACAACGATCTTGAAGGTGGAGCCGGGGGAATATCGTCCCTGAATCGCGCGGTTCTGCAGCGGCTTCAGGCGATCGGAGTTGAGCGAGGCCCACGTCGCACGGTCGATGCCGGCCGCGAAGCTGTTCGGGTCGTATCCAGGCACGCTCGTGAACGCGAGCACCTCTCCGTTGCGCGGATCCATGATGACCGCCGCCCCGTTGAACCCGCCCGCTTTGAAGCCTTCCTCCGTCGCGCGCTGCAGATCCATATCGATCGTCAGCTGCACGCCGCGTCCTTCGCTGGCGGGAATCTCCTCCAGTGTGCCGAGCTCGCGACCCATGCTGTTGACCTTGACCCGCCGCGCGCCGTCTTTGCCCATCAGCAGCTTGTTGTAGACCCTCTCCACGCCGGCCTGACCGACGATGGCGCCGGTGTAAAGGCTGTCGCTTTCGACCTGACCCTCGGTGGCCTCGCCGACGTAACCGAATAGATGCGCCGCAAACGAGTCGTCGGGATACCGGCGCGTCGGTACTTCCTCGACCCTGACGTCGGGCAGTTCGGATTCCAGACGCCGCGCAAGCACCGCGGCGACCTGTGCGAGCGAGGCGTCGTCCAGAACCACGATCGGACGGTAAGACGGCTCGCGGCGATGACGATTGACGATGTCGTGGATGTACTTCGGATCGAGGCCTGCGACTTCCGAGAGGACCTGAACCGTACGGTTCATGTCCTTGGTTTCTTCCCGGACGATCGAAATGGTGAACGAGCTGCGGTTTTCGACGATCGGACGGAGCTGGCGGTCGTACATCACACCCCGCGGCGCCCGGAGCGGAATCGTCCGCTGGTGGTTGTTCTCGGCGAGCTCGTTGAATTTCTCGTTCTGGACGACCTGGAAAAACCAGAAGCTGAATGCAAGGGCCGTGAAAATCACGGCAACGCCAACCTGAAGGATCGCCAGCCGCACCGTGACCTTCCGGCGATCCTCGAACGGATGTAACACACTCAAATCTGACATTTCTCGGCTTCCAGTTCCCGAAGCACTACCAGCTACCAGCTAACGGCTACCAGCTAGTCAAAACCGCCTGTTGATGTGCATGCCGCCGCTCATCGAGCGCCGGCGATCGACAAATCCGGGCAATGACTCGCTAACCTGGAACAAGACCACGCCAACAAGCGCATTGGCGCCTGCCTGACCGAAGATTGCGCTGATTGATGGCTCGGCGTTCCCCTGATCAAGCATGCGATAGAGGCCCACAAATATGATCGCATGAGCGACGGTTGCTGTGAAGAACACGAACGCCCTCGGGATTGGCCGGGCCACGATGAACTGGCTCCCGATGATCCCGGCGACGAACCCGACAACAGTCTTGGCAAGCCCTCCGATACCAATAATGCTGCGGGCTGTGACGGCTCCGGAAAGGACGGCAATCGTCGATGTTCCCGTGGCAGCCAGGGCGTCCTGTGCCAGACCGGCTACCGCCCCGGCGATCAAGCCTGCCGCCGGCCCCGCGGCGAGCCCGATGTACACAACCGCGACAAAGACCAGGTCGACCACATTGGCGCCAGGCGTCAGAAACCATGCAAGGGACGTCTGAAGAGCGAGAGAGATGATGATAGTCAGCGCAATCACCGCGGCTTTCACGACGGCGCCTCGGCCGCCTGCGGGGACTTCACCACCAGTACGTCCTCGAGCCGATTGAAATCAACGGAGGGCCGGACACGGATGGCCTTGTAGATTCCGTTGCCCGGATCCACTGTTTCGACCGTCCCTATCACGAAGCCCTTTGGATAAATCCCGTCGATGCCGGAGGTCACGATCTTGTCACCGATCTTGACGTCGGCGGTGCTCACCACGAAGTTCATCCGCAGAAGCTCTTCATCCCCACCGACCACGATACCCTGCGCGCGCGACCGCTCGACGACAGCGCCGGCCGCGGCGTTCCGATCGATCAGCAGTTGCACCTTGGCTGCGTGAGTCGTCGGCGTCACAATCCTGCCGACAACGCCGGCGGGCGCGATGACGGCCATATTGGTCGCGACTCCCCCGTTCGATCCTCGATCGATGGTCAGCGTGCGGAAATCGGGGCTGGGACCGGCCCCAATCACGCCGGCAGGAATCGTCCGGAGCTCAATCGCGTTCCGGAACGCCAGCAGATTCTCCAGTTCGCGGGCGCGCTCGGCCTTGGCCCGCTCCTGCTGGAACTGCACCTGCAGGTCTCCCAACTGCTGTTTGAGCTGCTCGTTTTCCGCGCGCACGTGCCGTAGATTCACATAGCCGTTCCACGCGTCACGCACGCCGCCGGTCACCCTCGCAGCAACGCGCTGCAGTTCCGAGAAGGCCCCGAAGGTCACGACTTCGAGAACCGGCACGCCGGACCGCGAATTCACCTGGGCCGAAATCAGAATGATATGACCCACAATCACAGCGATGAACAACCCGGCCGTGCTCTGTCGAAAATCTGTAACCGGCATTCCTCAATCGATGGAAATCTTTCTCAGCAGGTTGAAATCGGAGAGCATCTTGCCGGCGCCCAGCACGACCGACGACAGCGGATCTTCGGCCATCGCCAGCGGCAGACCGGTTTCCTCTCTCAGCCGCTTGTCGAGATTCTTGAGCATCGAGCCGCCGCCGGTGAGTACGATGCCGCGATCGACGATGTCGGCCGACAATTCCGGGGGCGTGCGCTCGAGCGCTACGCGCACGGCGTCGACGATGACGTTGACCGTTTCGGTGAGCGCTTCGCGGATCTCTTCATCCGTGATCGTAATCGTCTTGGGGACCCCTTCGATCAAATGACGTCCCTTGATCTCCATCGTCATCCGCTCTTCGAGCGGATACGCCGAACCGATTTCGATCTTGATTTGCTCGGCGGTGCGCTCTCCGATGAGCAGGTTGTAGGTCTTCCGGATGTATTGAATGATGGCCTCATCCATCTCGTTGCCCGCCACGCGGACCGCCTTGCTGTAGACGATGCCGGCGAGAGAGATGACCGCGATGTCGGTCGTGCCTCCGCCGATGTCGACGATCATGTTCCCCGAGGGCTCCGTGATGGGCATGCCCGCACCGATGGCGGCCGCCATCGCCTCTTCCACGAGGTGTACTTCGCTCGCTTTCGCACGATACGCGCTGTCCTTGACCGCTCGCTTTTCGACCTGCGTGATCTCCGAGGGAACGCCAATGACGATGCGCGGCCGCACCCAGACGTTGCGGTTGTGTGCCTTCTTGATGAAATACGTGAGCATCTTCTCGGTGACCTCGAAGTCGGCAATGACGCCGTCCTTCATCGGCTTGATGGCCACGATGTTGCCCGGCGTTCGGCCGAGCATCTCCTTGGCGTCGCGCCCGACCGCCTCCACGCGCCCGTTCACCTTGTTGATGGCCACAATCGAAGGCTCGTTGACGACAATGCCTTTTCCCCGTGCGTAGACGCAGGTGTTGGCCGTGCCGAGATCAATCGCGAGGTCGCTGGAGAAGAGAGAAAAGACCGACCGAAGACTCACAGAAGCTCCTTGGCGCGGCTGAAGCCGCGCCATACGTACGGCCACATGGAATCACGAACAGCACATCGTTCCTGCCTCGATCCTTCATGGTACATGGACGCCAAACCATTCCCGGGCATGCCCGGGCAGCGCGTCTGCGACCTTCTTTGGCTCGAGCGTGGCGTTGATCGAACGGATCAATTCAATCAGCGTATCGTGGCGGTTGAGCCGCTCTTGCAGAGCATTCGCCCCATGGCGAGAACGAGCGGCCAGATCTGCCTGAGCGCCGCGGGGGGCGGCTGGGTTCGTGCGAGGTGCTCCTGGCATCGTCGTGAGATGGCAAACTTTCGCTAAGTCCTTCTATACAACGTAAATACTACCACAGCGGTCCCAGAGATCCTGCCGTTGGGCACTTACCCGAAAGGGTAAGTTGGCCGTCCCGCCAGCGTCGATGCTACGATAATTAGCTTCGACTCCTTCCTTTTCGGTCACAAGTAACTTCAGCGAGGGGTGTGTTCGGCAATGACGATGCTCGATCGGATGCGGCGCCACAAGGGCTGGCTCAAGTGGAGCCTGGGACTGGTGGTCCTGGCCTTTGTCGTCCTGTATTTCCCGGAATTCGTCGGTCCTTCTCAGTCGCTGCGGCCCGCGGGCGATCGTCTGGCCAGCATCGAGTCGCGATCGATCTCGGTTGCCGATTTCCGGCGCCGTTACCAGGCACAGGCGCAGGCCTACCGCGCTTCGTATGGGGGAAATCTCACCGAAGAGCTCCTGCGGCAAATGCAGGTACCTCATCAGGTTCTGCAGCAGATGATTCAGGAAAAGGCCGAGATCTCCGAAGCCGAGCGCAACGGGATCACCGTGAGCGATTCCGAAGTGCGATCGCAGATCATGACGATTCCAGGGCTCCAGGAGAACGGGCAATTCATCGGAGAGCAGCGCTACCGGCAGCTGCTCGCGCAGCAGAACCCGCCGATCACGCCGGCGGAATTCGAACAATCCGTGCGCGAGAGCCTGATGCTCGACAAGTTCCGCGCGGGGCTGACCGAGTGGATGTCGGTGTCCGACGCTGAGCTGGAGCGCGAATACAAGCGGCGCAATGAAAAAGCGGTCCTGGATGTCGTGGCGATTCTCGCCGACAATTTCAAAACACAGGTGAATCCGACCGATGCCGAGATCTCGGCGCATTACGATGCAAACAATGAAAGCTATCGGATTCCCGATCGCCGGAAGATCAGATTCGTGCGCATCAGTCCCGCCGAGATTGGCTCGAAAATCAAGGTCGCGCGCGAGGAGGTCGAGCGCAACTACAACACCCGCCTGGGCAACTACACCACGCCCGAGCAGATTCGCGCCAGTCACGTGCTGCTGACGACCGAAGGCAAGGATGATGCCGCCGTTCGCGCGCAGGCCGAGCAGGTGCTGAAAGAAGCGCGGTCGGGCGCTGACTTCGCCGCACTCGCCAAGAAATACTCGCAGGACGAATCAAACGCCCAACAGGGCGGCGATCTCGATTACTTCTCGCGGGGGCGAATGGTGCCCGAATTCGAGACGGCTGCCTTCGCGCTCAAACCGGGTGAGATCGGCGATATCGTCAAAACCGAGTTCGGCTATCACATCATCAAGCTGGTCGATCGCAAACCGGCGATCGTCAGGCCTCTTACCGATCCAGACGTCTACAAGGAGATCGAAGCGGAGATCCTTCGCGAGCAATCCGATCAGCAGGCAGCGACGCTGGCCGAAGCGATCGTCGCCGAGGCCCGCACACCGCAGGCCCTGGAAAAGTCAGCGGCCTCCCGCGGGTTGAAGATCGAGGAGTCCGGATTCTTCCCGCGTGGAGGAATGGTCGAAGGCCTGGGTCCTCAATCTCCTGTGTCGACATCGGCCTTCGAGCTTGCCGACAACACGGTCAGCGCGCCGGTTGTCGGGCCTGCCGGCCGGGTCGTGTTTTACGTGTCGGGCAAGCAGGATGCGTATGTGCCGAAGCTGGATGAGGTGCGGAGCAGAGTACGTGACGACGTGATCCAGGCGCGTGCCGCCACGCTGGCGAAGCAACGGGCCGACGCGCTGGCGGCGCAGTTGAAGACGGCACCGAACTTTCAGGCCGCCGCGAAGGCTGCCGGGTTCGAAGCGGTGACGACGCAGCCCCTCGCCCGCGACGGCGTGATTCCCAACATTGGAAGGAGTCCCGAAATCGAGGCTGTTGCGTTCTCGTCCCCCACTGGCACGGTCAGCAACGCCATCGGCACGCCGCAAGGGGCAGCGATCATCAGGGTGGCGTCGAGACAGGACGTCAACCCGGCCGATTTCGCCATGGCGCGCGACAAGTTCCGGGCGGAGGTGCTCAACGAGCGCCGGTCGCGCTTCTACCAGACCTACATGGACAAAGCGCGCGAGAAGATGAAGATCGAAGTCGATCCGGAGGCCGTCAAGCGCGCGATTGGGTGAGTGTCGACACGATTCACCGCAGAGGTCGCAAAGATCGCAGAGATTCCGTTAGAGAGAGTTCTCTGCGAATCTCGGCGTTCCCGGCGAACTCGGCGTTGAAGTTGTAATCAGCGAAGGAAGCTCACGGGCATCAGTGCCAACGGTTCGCCCGGTGCGAACAATCGGGCGGGTGCTGTCAAGACGCCCAGCGCGCGCCGCTCCGACGCCCCAAGATTTCTTACCAGCGAAGACAGCACGTCCATCTGCCGATCCGTCTCTGATCCCGTCAGCTGCTCGACGAGCAGCTCGGCCAGCGTCTTTCGCGGCGGGTAGCTCACCACCTCGACCTCGGTCTCGGCAGGGATGCCCGCGCGTTCCTTGGCAAGCGCAATGGCGCGATCCAGGCCTCCCAGCGCATCCACGAGCCCGTGCTGCCTTGCCTGGGCGCCGGTCCAGACGCGCCCGGCAGCCACCTGCTCGATTTTTTCGACCGGCATCTTCCGGGATTCGGCCACCTTGCGGACGAACGACTGATAGAACGTGCGGATCTGTTCCTGCAGCTTCGCGCGTTCGGTCTCGGTGAACGGGCGCTCGGTCGATTCGAGGCCGGCATTGCGGCCGATCGTGATGGCCTCGATGTTGGCCCCCAACTTTTCGTAGGTGCCGCCCATGATGAACTTTCCACCGAAGATGCCGATCGAGCCGGTCAGCGTCGCCGGCTGCGCGACGATCGTCGGCGCCGCCATCGCGACATAGTAGCCGCCAGACGCCGCAAGGTCGGACATCGAGGCCACCAGAGGACGTGCCGGTTTTTCATCGCGGGTGACTGCGAGCTCGCGCCAAATCACATCGGAGGCAATGCTGGACCCGCCGGGGCTGTCGATGCGTACGATGATCGCGCGCACGTCATCATCCGAGCGGGCGGCGCGGATCGCCTTGACGAGTCGCGTCGATCCGGCAACGTCACCGTTGAGCGGGTCGAACCCGCTGTCTCCCGAGTTGATGATCCCCGACACGTACAGCACGGCCACCCGGGGCGCATTGCGCGGCATCAGGCGTCGACGGCTTCCGCCATATGCCTCTCCTTCGACAGTTCCGCTCTTGCTGACTGCGCCACGATCGTCGAGCTGATCTTCATACGCAAGATCATCGACGAGTCCCGCTTGCAACGCCCGCTCGGCAATGAACGGTCCATCGTCGATGAGCGCCCGCACGTCTTCGGCTCGCTTCCTGCGTCCTTCCGCGACGGCTCGCACCAGCTGTTCGTACATATCCCGCGTCAGCCATTCGCTCATCTGGCGATGCGCCGGCGTGTAGGTGGTCTGCGTCAGCTGATTGGGCGCCGTCTTGTAGTCGCCGATTTTCTCGAAATCTGCCGACGCGCCGATCTTGTCGAGCGTGCCCTTGAAAAACACGTCGTAGGTCGCCACGCCCTTGAGATCCACCCCGCTCGACGGAAGCAGATAAATGCGATCGGCCGCAGTGGCAAGGTAGTACTCGCGGTCGCCGCCATGCTCGAGGAAGGCGGAGACACGCTTGCCCGATTTGCGGAAGTCCAGGATGGCATCGCGCAGCTCCTGCACTTTGCCCCAGTACCGGAGACTCGAAATGCGTCGGCACGATCAGCACCGAATCGATCCGCGGATCGGTTTTGGCCCGTCGCAGCGCGTCGACGTAACTGCGCACCGTCTGTGCACGCGCTCCGCCGGTTACCTGTCCAATGACGTCGCTGGGCGGTGTCTCGACGAGCTGCCCGCCCATCCGCAATATCAGGGTCGCATGGGCGGGAACCGATGGACCTCTCATCACCATGACGCCGGCGCCGATGATGGCCAGCACGCCCAGGATGAAGAAGATGGCAACCAGGGTCAGAAAGAACTTGAACAGGCGCGGCATGGCCATGACGGATCCTCCAGTTACAGATTACACGACAGGATAGCCGGTAGCTGGTAGCTGTCGGAGGTTTTAGGTTCGTCGGTTCGTGGGTTCGCGGGGTTCGTCGGTTCGTGGGTGGCGTCCGGCTTCATCAGCCGGACGAAAGCGTGACGGGCGGTAGGGCGCGGCTTCAGCCGCGCAAACGTCGATGATCCTGCGCAACACACAGCAGAAAACGCGCCCGCTCACTCCGCTCATCGGAAGTGCTGCAAGAATCGTTGGGGATCGTTCAGAAACGCCTTGACGAGCTGGACGTGCTCCAACTCCGAATAGGGGGTGCGTCGGATGCTCGGGCCCTCGAACAACAGGAGCGCCGCTTCTGGAAACGCCATCAACATGGGAGAGTGCGTGGCGATGATGAACTGGCAGTCGCGTCTGACGCGATCGTCGACGAGCGCGAGCAGCTGCAGAACACCTCGCGGCGACAGCGGCGCCTCTGGCTCATCGAGGAAGTAAAGACCTCCGGGCGTCAGGCGCGACGCCAGGAGCGTCAGGAACACTTCGCCATGGGAGCGCGCATCCGGGTCGGCGCCGTAGCGTCCTTCGAGCGCGAGCCGTTGCCCGCGTGCCGATCCCATCGCCAGCTGTTGTCCGTAAGATCCTTCGGGCAGCTCACGACGGAACTCCTCCTCGATATCGGAGAGGTCTCGCATCGTGCGAAGCATGCGGCGCGTGAAGCCAAAGACGTCCTCGGCTCGAAAGAACAGCTTTGTCCGCGGATGTCGACGCCGCTCGAATCGGAAGCCCGACGCGAACCTGCGCGCCGCCCGCAGCGACTCATCGTCTTTGATGTCTGCGCTGCCGACCGCAATCGCACGCATTCCAGCGGCGATCCCTTCCAGCACGGTTGATTTACCCGAGCCGTTCTCGCCGACGAAGAACGTGACCGGAGCATCGAACTCGAGAAGATCGAGACCTGCGACAACGGGGATGTTCCAGGGGAATCCGTCTTCGTTCGATGAGCGGCGCCGGATCGCGGAGAGATACACCCGCGTTATCGTCCCACAGGACGGGCGGGAAATTCGCACGAGGTTCGCGAGTTCGTCGGTTCGCGAGTTCGTCGGTTCGTGGGTTCGGCGGTTCGCAAACCCTCTTGCGTAGTGCCCGGCTTTAGCGCTGTCTATAGTACATAGTGATCAGCCGGCTTATGGTCGACAGTACGCGGCACTTGCCTCACGGGTGACGGTCGTCATTCACAAGGTTGAGCGCGGTATAATGTTCGTTCCTGCCCGGAGAGATCTCCACTGCGGAAGTGGCGGAACTGGCAGACGCGCTAGCCTCAGGAGCTAGTGGGCGCAAGCTCATCGGGGTTCAAATCCCCGCTTCCGCACCAATGAATTGAGCCCGTCCTCACGGGCTTCTGTTGTCGCGTTTTTTGACAAGTGTGATGGCGAGGCTTGCCAAGCCAGCGGTCCGTGTTTCACGCCTCATAATCATAAAGCGCTCTGATCAATCACTCAGTAGGCTTGTTGCAGAGAAAGTTAGTGAACCCGAGGATCTCTCACTATCCGTGTAGGGATTTTGGGGCAGGCATCGAGACCTTCGAACCAGCAAGGCATGCATCGCGGTCCCGTGCACTCATTCAAGTAAGTGTCAGGTCTACAATTCACGGTTGGCGTGTGGAAAGAGCCAGGGCTGACGCTGGTCGTGCACTGTGGATACTGAACATTGGAGGAGTATGCAAAAAGTGTCTGTCTTCATAAGTCACAGCCATCGGGACGAATCGCTGGCAGCCGGAGTCGCACTCCTCATACAGCAGGCTCTCGGTTTGGTTCACGAGGAGATCCGCTGCACGAGCGCCTTAGGGTATCGCCTGGCCAGCGGAGTCGACATCGATCGCATCATCCGCAGCGACATCGAGGCCGCAAAGGCATTGGTTGTGTTACTTACACCGGCCAGCCTGGAGTCTCGCTACGTGCTCTTCGAATTGGGTGCTCGATGGGGTGCCAATCTTCCAGTCATTCCGATGTTAGCGCGGGGTACTCGCACGGTTGACATCCCCGATCCAATTCGACGTTTTGTTGCGGTTCGAGGCACCGACGCCGACGATCTTCATCAGCTGCTCGATGACATAAGTCATTGTGTCGACAGACCTCTTCAAGCGGCACAAGTCTATTTGCCACATCTCAGGAGCGTGATCAGTCTGTCCGAGATAGACGATCGGTTGAATGCTTTGCGCACCGAAGTAATACAGGGTACTTGCGCACGCCCCATTCGTGCATAGCGACGATACGCCGGGAGGCGACGGGCGAGTACGACTTTTCGAGATTTGGCGGGCCTACAACGACAGTCAGCTCCTTCATCGATTCGGAGATTGGTTGTCCATCAATGTGCCCGAAGACACGAGTTGCATCGTTGCGGTTGAAAGAAGCGGAATTCCTCCTGCGGTCCTGGCCGCAACTGCCCGGCGTTTACCACTATTTTGTCTGCCGAAGGAACCGAGATGCCCGAACTGCAGGCAGCGAGTGGAGACAATCACAGATAGTCCATCGGCATCGACTCTTCTGCTTGAGGCATCTAAGGCGGAATTGACAAACTCAGGTACTGTTTGACGATTCCATTCACTCAGGCGACAGCTTTGTTTGGGCAAGCGAGCAGATTGGTCGCGCTGGCGGGAGAGTGCGATGCAGTTTCGCTCTGGTCGATCACGACAGAGACGCGGGCACAGTGCTCTCCCAACGTCAACGACTCGAGCGGCCACCGGTGTCAATGTTTCGCGACAGTGAGCTACTGGAAGCGAAAAGGGGCCTTCGTGGAAAACATCTCTAGTAACTGACCGAAGTGCGGCGCGGTCTGCGCCCATGGACGTGACTCGACGCGAGCTGGTCGGGCGCGTGCCGACGCAAATGCCGAGACACTTTCTGCACCCGGCAGCCTCAACGAGGGTCCGGGGCGATCACGGCGGACCGCCTCGGCCCTGACCAACCCAAGCCCCTACTGGGCGCGTTCGAGCGACACCAGCAGCGCCTCTGTCCAGACGATTTCGACCTTGTCGCCGACCTTCACGGCAGCGAGAGCCGACTTGTCCTGCACCGTAGAGGTGTACTTCCAGTTCTTCTCTCCTCCGGTGAAGGTGATCGAAGGCTTGTCCATGTCGATAGCCGTGATCGTGGCCGGCATAATCCGCTGCCTGGCCTTGGTGCCGCCAGGCAGGACCTGATCGGAACCCGTCGTGCCCTTGACCTTGCTATCCACTTCCGGCTCGCCGGGCCGCTGCACCCGGATGACCATGTTCTCGTAATACCGGGCGGTGATCTTGTCGCCGGTCTTGACCTCCTCGAACCGCTTGATTTCCGGCCCTGCGACGGTCGTCACGACCGTGCCGTCCGGTTTCCTGAGCGTGACCGTGCGACTCGCGGCGTCGATCGCCTCGACGGTCGCCGTCTCCGTTCTCATTTCCGACTTGACTGTCTTGGCCTGGCCCATGGCCGTGCGCGCCACCGACACCAGAACTGCCGCTGCAATGATTCCTACGACAAATCGTTTCATATGTCCTCCTAGTCCCGCCTTGATCTCTTGTGCGCCAATACGTCAGCGTTCCAGACGCCTTTCAGGATCTCTAACGTCTTCACGATGGATTGGTCAGCACTCCTGTGACTTCGTCGCAGAGCAGCGACAGATGGACAGTCGGGCAGCACATCACGTGCCGTGACGGTAAGCAGGAAATGGCTGAACGCATAGATGAACTTCACGACTTGACAACGGTGTGACGCCCCGAATCGTGGGCATGCCGCGGGCGGTCGTGAGTGCCACCGCGGCGACGATGTCGGGTTGGATGCCGACGAGTTCGTCCCAAGTCCGTCGAACCTCGGCGAAAGCGTCGAGTAACGCGGTCAGGTGCGTCGCAATCAACCTGCGTCCCTCATCGCTATGCCTATAAAACGGCCGGCCTCGGTGCGAGCGCATCGCCCGGCGTGAGGGATGTTCGCGAACAGAATTCGGGGACCGTACGTTTTGAGACGAGCCGGCAGGGCATGGCATAGAATCCACTCCAGCTCTTGCTTCGCTGCCGCTGGCGATGCGCAGCGGGATTCCGCCAACAATGGAAAAGGGAGACCGCACTCCTCTCGCGACGAGGGCAGACGACCACCCAGGCTCGCCGGCAGTGCGGCTCGACGTGATCGCAGGCCTCGTGGCGGCGGCGGTGGTGCTGCCCAAGGCCATGGCGTATGCGACCGTGGCCGGTCTGCCCGTGGCGGTGGGACTCTACACCGCCTTCGTCCCGATGGTGATCTACGCGCTGCTGGGCTCGTCGCGCGTGCTCAGCGTCAGCTCCACCACCACCCTGGCGATCCTGACGGGCACGCAACTCGGTCTGGTAGTCCCCGACGGCGATCCGGCGAAGCTCGTCACGGCGACAGCTACGCTCACCGCACTGGTCGGCGCGATGCTGGTGCTGGCGCGGCTCATGCGTCTGGGATTCGTTGCCAGCTTCATCTCCACGCCGGTGCTGACGGGTTTCAAGGCGGGCATCGGCCTCGTGATCGTTCTCGACCAGGTGCCGAAGCTCCTTGGAATCCACATCACCAAGGAGGGCTTCTTCCGCGACCTGTTCGATGTCGTGCAACACATTCCAGACACGTCGCTCGTCACACTGGGCGTAGCCGCGGCAACCTTCGCGATCTTGATCGGCCTGGAGCGACTGCGGCCGCATTCGCCGGCGCCGCTGGTCGCCGTGGGGGGCGCCATTGCCGCGTCGTGGTACTTCGGCCTGCAGGCACTCGGCGTCTCGACGGTCGGCGTGATACCGCGAGGTTTGCCGGCATTCACGATACCTGACCTCTCCCTGATCGAACGATTGGTGCCGGGCGCTCTCGGGATCGCGCTCATGAGCTTTACCGAGACCATTGCGGCCGGCCGCGCCTTCGCGCGCCCGACCGACCCGCCGATCCGTGCGAACCGCGAGCTGGTTGCCTGCGGCGCGGCCAATCTGGGTGGCGCACTGCTCGGTGCGATGCCGGCCGGCGGCGGCACCTCGCAGACCGCCGTCGTGCGCTCCTCGGGTGGGCAGTCGCAAAAGGCCTCGCTGGTGACCGCGGCCATCGCGCTCGCGACGATGCTGCTCCTCGCACCGATGCTCGGCCTGATGCCGAACGCGACGCTCGCGGCGGTGGTGATCGTCTATTCGGTCGGGCTGATCCAGCCGGCAGAGTTCCACGCCATTCGCAAGGTGCGCTCAATGGAGTTTCGCTGGGCGCTTTTCGCTTGTGTAGGCGTGCTGGTGTTCGGCACGCTCAAGGGGATCGTCGTCGCGATCATCGCGTCGATGATCGGCCTGGCCGGCCAGACTGCGCAGTTGCGAGTGTCGGTCATCGGGCGTAAGCGCGGGGCCGACGTGCTGCGACCGCTGTCGCCCGAACATCCCGACGACGAGACCTTCGAAGGCCTGCTGATCGTGCGGCCGGAAGGGCGCCTGTTCTTCGTGAACGTTCAGGACGTCGGCGATCAGATCGGCGCACTCCTCGCCAAATACCAGCCACGCGTGCTGGCGCTGGACATGAGCCGTGTACCCGACCTCGAATACTCGGCCTTGCAGGTGCTGATCGAGCGTGAGCAACGCGCGACCGAAAGGGGCGTCGTGGTCTGGTTGGTGGACCTGAACCCGACCGTCCTCGAGACGGTGCGGCACTCCGAGCTGCAGGAGCGGCTCGGTCGCGAGCGCATGCTTTTCAACGCACGTGAGGCGATTCGGCGTTACCAGGCCATGCAATCAACCTCCGTGTCCTGAACTGCTGCTTCGGTGGCACGAAGATTTAGGAATAAGGACGGTCATGCGAAGCCTTCTAATACCCGGCGCAACCATCTTCCTTGCGGGGTGGCTTGCAGCCATCTCCGTCGCTCAACAGACGCCCTATGAGGTAATCATCCGAAACGCGCGCATCCTCGACGGCACGGGCAGCCCGTGGTTTCGCGCGGACCTCGCGATCCGGGGAGACTCGATCGCCCGAATCGCCTTCCGGATCGACGAGCCGGCGGCACGCACCATCGACGTCGCGGGCAGGATCGTCGCACCAGGGTTCATCGATATTCACTCCCACGCGCGCGGCGGGATCTTCGAAGTGCCTGCCGCCGAAAACTACATCCGACAGGGGGTGACGACGGTTATCGAAGGCCCGGATGGTTCGTCGCCGGTTCCCTTGAAGCCGTTCCTCGAGAAAGTTGCGGCGACGCGCGTGACCGTGAACTTCGGCACGTTCATCGGGCAGGGATCGGTCCGCGGTGAAGTCATCGGGCAGGTCAACCGCAGGCCGACGCAGGACGAAGTCGAGAGGATGCGTGAAATCGTCCGACAGGGAATGGCTGATGGCGCCTTCGGCCTCAGCACCGGCTTGTTCTACGTGCCGGGCGCCTTCACGCCGACGGCCGAGGTCATCGACCTCGCCCGCGTCGCCGGTTCGATGGGCGGCATCCACATCTCGCACATGCGCGAGGAAACGGTGAAGGTCGCCGACAGCGTGCGAGAGACGATCGAGATCGGCGAGAAAGGCGGGCTGCCGACACAAGTCACGCATCACAAGATCATCGGCAAGGCGTACTGGGGCGGCAGCGCGCAGACGCTTCGCCTCATCGACGAGGCGCGCGCGCGCGGCGTGGACGCGACGCTCGATCAATACCCGTATACCGCGTCGGCGACGGCGATCGGCTCAGCGCTCCTCCCTGTGTGGGCGCTCGAGGGCGGGGGGGAGGCGACGATGAAGCGGCTCAAGGACGCAGGAGCGCGAGCCGACATCCTGGCTGAAGTCATTCGCCTGCTGGAGAACGAACGCGGCGGCGGTGACCCGCAGAATGTGCAGCTGTCGCGCTGCGCCTGGGACCCAACCCTCGACGGGAAGCGTCTTGGAGACGCGACGAAAGGGCGTGGCCTGGAACCGACGATAAAGAACGCTGCGGAAACGGTGCTCTGGATCGTCGAGCAGGGTGGCTGCGGCGGCATCTACCACGCGATCGACGAACAGGACCTGCAGCGGATCATGCGACATCCGGCAGCCATGGTGGCATCCGATGGAGGTGTGCCGGTCTTCGGCCAGGGGAGCCCGCATCCCAGAAGTTACGGCACCTTCGCGCGCGTGCTCGGCCGCTACGTCCGCGAGTTGAAAATCATCACCCTCGAGGACGCCGTGCGCAAGATGACGTCCTTCCCAGCCCAGCGGCTCGGGCTGAGCGATCGGGGCATCCTCAGGGAAGGGCTGAAGGCTGACATTGCGGTCTTCGATCCCGAGACGGTTCGCGATCGCGCAACCTTCGAGCAGCCGCACCAGTACGCCGAAGGCGTCTCGCTCGTCGTGATCAACGGTCAGGTCGTATTCGAGAACGGTTCGATGACCGCCGCGCGGCCGGGGCGCATACTTTACGGCCCGGGCCATCGTCCCTGAGATGGTCCTTGGGCTTCGAGAAAATCTGAAATCTTGGGTGACCGCGGATCGTCAAAGGGCGGCGCCAGGTATCGCCTGGCGCCGCCATGCTCTGCGAGCCTGCGCGCCGATCAGAGCGGCTTGATCTTGATGCTGCGGAACTCGATGTCCTGGCCGGTGCGCTGCAGCCCGATCGCGCCGGATTTGAACTCCGGGTGACGATCGTCGAGCACTTTCTTGCCGTCGAACATCACGATGAAATGGTCGCCCTGGGCCGTCACGTCGAAACGATGCCACTGGCCCATGACCACGGTCGGCTCATTCTTGCTCTTCAAATGGCCGGAAAAGCTGCCGGTGTAGTAGGCGTTGTGGTTATCCGACTTGCCGTCGTACGGCTTGTCGCCGGGCGCCGGGTTCCGGATCTGCAGCTCATAGCCAATCTGATGCGAGTCGCCGTCCTCGCGCCCACGGCGAAGAAAGACGCCGCTGTTGATGTTCGGAGCGCTCGTGCGGAACTCCACCTGGAGCTGGAAATTCGCGAAGTCGTCTTTGCTGGCGAGCCAGCCGCCGGCCGCTTCGGGCCGCAGGGCGCCATCGACGACCTTCCATTGTGCTTTGCCCTGGGGCTCGAAGTTGTTCAAGGTCGTGCCGTCAAAGAGCAGTTTCCAGCCTGCGGACTTCTCCGCGGCGGTCAGCGTGTTGGCCGGTCCGCCCTGGGCCCCGATCGAGGTGCCGAGTGCCACGAGTGCCAATAAGGGCAAGAACTTCTTCATGCGCGTTCCTCCTGAGGGGATTATGCCTTGCCGCGACCCCTTCTGGAGCGCCCGCCCCAACTTTTTTCTCACAGCATCGCAAGCAGTTGGAGGCGCACTATACTGCAGCATGCACCTTGGTGTAGCCCGACTATGCCTCGACTGTCATGAAGTGCACGAAAATGAGCGATGTCCGATGTGCACTTCGGAGGCTTTCGCTTTCATCACCCGGTGGATAAAGCCGGAGAGCCCCGCGCGCCCTGCACCCGTCGAGCGCAGCGCTCCGGCCAGTGCTGAGAAGCTGGATACCTATCGACAGATACTGCAGCCAACAGCAAGCGGCCCCCGGGCGACCAAATGGCTTCGCAAAGGCGGCCTGCTCATCGCCGCTGCGTATCTGATCCGCCAGGGCTGGCATATTGCCAGCCGCCGCACGCGCGGTGGAACCGACGAGGGGCAACCATCGTCGGGGGCTTAGTGGGACGGCAGGCCGTTACTGTGGGAGGAGAGAGATGAAGCCAACCCTCGTGGTGCGTCTGGTGTTGTGCGGGCTCGTCGTGTCGGGCATCGTGTCCGATCGAATGGCCGAGGCGCAGGTTGGTTCCTTCTCAAAGGAAGACCTCATCGAGTTGACGGCCCCGTGGAAGGGTGAGCGATTCCCGGATGGCCGGCCAAAGGTGCCGGACGACATTCTCGAGCGCATGAAGCAGGTGACGCTCAACGAAGCGGTGAGCGTGTTGCTCGAGAAAGGATACAACTATCAGTACGACGGGAACTGGATCCGGATCAACGAAGACAAGGTGCTCGTGGGGAGAGCCACCACCGTTCAGTTCATGCCGCTGAGGCCTGATATCAACGAGGGGAACAGAGCGCTCGCCAAAAAGAACGGCGACAAGATCGGAACGGTGAAGACCAACCTGTTCGAGGTGCTGACCAAGTACGACGTCCCGGTCGTCGATGTGTTCGGCAAAGGGGAAAAGGGCACCTACGTCGGTGACAATCTGGCCACTCAGATATATGCGCGCACGGGAACCGGATTTGTGGTCGACGGCAACATCATCGACATCGAAGGTTACCGGCAGCTTCCCTACTTCCCCGTCTACGCGCGCAACTGGCATCCTACGCATTCGCAGAACATCATGGTCGTCAGCACGAATGCTCCCATCATGATCGGCGGGGCGGTGGTCATGCCCGGGGACGTCGTGCTGGGCAGGGATCAGGGGGTCGTGTTCATTCCCGCTCACCTCGCGCAGGAGGTTGTCGAAGACTCCGAGCTGACTCGCGTCCGCGACGAGTTCACCAAGGAGAATCTGCTGAAGGGAAAGAACTACTACACCGCGAAATGGGATGAGGCCACCAGGCAGGAGTACTTGAAATGGCTCAAAGCAAGGGAGAACGAGCTCACACCGTTTCAGCGAAGACGATTGCTCGAAGAACAGAAATTCTAGCCCTCGTTGCTTACATCGTGGGTAGTTTCGTGATGGCTGCTGCGCAGGCTCCATCGCTCTACGATCTCAGAACCCAGACCCTTCTGGGCCGGCCCGCAGACCTTGCGGCCTACCGCGGCAAGGTCACGCTGGTCGTCAACGTCGCCAGCGAGTGCGGTTACACGCCGCAGTACGACGGCCTCGAGAAGCTGCACCGTGAATTGTCCCCGAAGGGATTCTCCGTGCTCGGATTCCCAAGCAACGACTTCGGCGGTCAGGAGCCGGGAACCGCCCAGCAAATCGCCGAGTTCTGCCGGAGGAACTACGGGGTGACCTTCCCGATGTTCGAAAAGTTGTCCACGCAGCCTGGACCGGGACAGTCGCCCATCTACAGATTCCTCGGCGCGTCAGGGCATTTGCCGGCGTGGAATTTCAGCAAGTACGTCGTCGGCAAAGACGGCAAGGTCGTGGCGTTCTTTCCGAGCGCGATCGCACCAGAATCGCCCGAGCTTCGCGCCGCCATCCAGAAGGCGATGGCCACGAACTAATCGCCCGCGCCTGGTTTTGCTTTTTGTTCGCCCTTCGCTTACACTCCTGCACTCTGGGCAGGCCCCTGCACTCCGGGCAGGCCTGAAGAGCCTGCGCTACCTGGCATTTACTTACCTGGCATTTACATCGTGGCGGATCGCGCGTGCACAGTCAGCTTTACCGACACGAGGGGCATCAAGCACTCTGTGGATGTGACAGCCGACTCGCTGTTTGAAGCAGCCGTGCTCGGCGTCAAGATTCTGCGCTCCGGAGACTGGAACGACCCGCCAGGTCAAACGACCGCGATCGAGGTTGAGGTGAGGAATCCGGGTATCAAACATTCGGTACGCCTCGGACACATCGCACGCTGGCTGAACGGCTCATCGAGCAGCCCTGCCGAAAGCATGAAGAAAGTGAAGTTGAGAAAATTGCTCGCTACCCGTTAGGCTCTCTGCCGTGCGGCGCGCGCTCGCTCGCCATCTCAAGCAATGGACGTACGGCCTGGTTGCGAGGGAAATCTCCCGAATCACCCGCTACGCCGATCGGGTCGTCCACGTGGATCCACTGCCGTCGGACACCGGACTGCTCCTTGGCGCACTGGACGCACCCGCGAAATGCCTTGCCTCTTCCGAAGCCGCGGCCGGAATCCTTCGGGCCGAGCCGGGCGTCGCGATCGTGCTCTTCAACGGTAACTTCAACCACTCGACCGACATTCAGAAGCTGCTGGACAACGTCCGGCCGCACCTCAGCAGACACGGTCGCGTGGTTGTGGTGCTGTACAACGCCTACCTGTCGTGGCTCTTTCGGCTCGCCGATGTGCTGGGCCTCGGCAGGGACCCGAATTAATCACGTTTGTCACACGGATGGATCTGGTTCAGATCGCGCGGCTCGCGGGATTCGACCTGGTTCGATCGCGACCCGTGGCGTACCTGCCCTGGCATTTCTTCGGTCTCGGTTCGCTCGTGAACATCGTGATGCCTGCGATCCCGGCACTACGATGGCTGTCGCTCGTGACGGTCGCGGTTTTACGCCCTGTCGCCTGCGTCCCGAAGAAACGGCCATCGCTGACCATTGTCGTTCCCGCCCGGAACGAGCGCGGCAACATCGACAGCGCGTTGAGCCGCCTTCCCGATTTTCAGGCGCAGACGGAAGTCATCTTCGTCGAGGGACACTCGGAAGATGGAACGTGGGAGGAAATCGAAAGAGTCAGGGAAAAATGGGACGGACGACCGGAGTCTCCGAGTGCGCGCGCTGCGCCAGACGGGCCGGGGGAAATCGGATGCGGTGCGTCTGGGATTTTCGCAGGCCTCCGGCGACATCCTGACGATTCTCGACGCCGACCTCACGATGCCGCCCGAGATGCTGACGCGTTTCTATGAAGCGTACTGCGCAGGGCCTCGCCGATTTCGTCAATGGCACGCGCCTGGTCTACCCGATGGAAGGCGACGCCATGCGATTTCTGAACCATCTGGGCAACGTCTTCTTTGCCAAGTCGCTGAGTTACGTCCTGGATATGCCGCTCGGCGACAGTCTCTGCGGAACGAAGCTCATGTCCCGCCGCGACTACGAGCGCTTCGTGCGGTGGCGTCGCGATTTCGGCGATTTCGATCCGTTCGGCGATTTCGAGCTGCTCTTTCCCGCGGCAGAGCTCGCGCTCGGCGCGATCGACGTTCCGGTACATTACCGGGCGCGCACCTACGGCTCGACCAACATCCGGCGGTTCCGGGATGGCGCAACGCTCCTACTGATGGTGTTGATCGGCCTGATCCGTATCCGATTTGGCTCAGCCGCAGATCGAGCATGACTGAACCGAAGGTCTTTGTCGCCGGACATCGTGGTCTCGTGGGTTCGGCGATCATCAGGCGCCTGGCGCGCGAGCGGTTCACGGTTCTGACGGCCTCGCGCGATCAGCTCGATCTCCGGAACCAGGAAGCCGTCCGGCAGTGGTTCGAATCGAACCGGCCCGAGTATGTGTATCTGGTCGCGGGCACGGTCGGAGGGATCCTTGCGAACAGTACGCGCCCCGCGGAATTCATCTACGACAACCTGATGATTCACGCCACCGTTGTCGAAGCGTGCTACCGCTGCGAGACCCGAAAGCTTCTTTATCTGGGGAGCTCCTGCATCTATCCGAAGGAAGCCCCTCAACCGATGGTCGAGGACTACCTCCTGGGCGGCGCGCTCGAACCAACCAATGAGTTCTATGCCGTGGCAAAGATTGCCGGCATCAAGCTTTGCCAGGCATACAGGCGTCAGTACGGCTGCAACTTCATTTCAGCCATGCCCACGAACCTCTACGGCCCGAACGACAACTTCGACCTCACGAGCTCGCATGTTCTTCCGGCGCTGATCAGGAAATTTCACGAAGCGAAGCTCGCCGGGACGCGCGAAGTCACCATCTGGGGAAGTGGCCGTCCGCGCCGCGAGTTCCTGCATGTTGACGATCTCGCCGACGCGTGCGTGTTTCTGATGGAACGATACGAAGACGACTCGCACATCAACGTGGGCACCGGCGAAGACCTGAGCATCCAGGATCTGGCCGACCTGGTCCGAACCATCGTCTATCCGGACGCGCGGCTGGTCTTCGACGAAAGCAAACCAGATGGCATGCAGCGAAAGCTCCTCGACGTTCAACGGCTGGAACGAATGGGTTGGAACCCGAAAATTCCGCTGCGCGAAGGGGTCGAATCAACCTATCGCTGGTTCCTCGCAAACCAGTCGCGTTTGCGCGGTAGAGGCTGACGCGCCAGAGACCCCGAGGCCATCGGGAAAATGGGCGCCAAAGACCACTCTCTTCGGAGCACGGCGCCGGGAATTGTCGTTTCGAACACTGTTCAATGCAGTTTTTCGGTCGCGAAGCGGCAGGGGCACTTGTTAAACTGTTAGCAGGGTTAGGCTTCGCCCCGACCCTCCCTCCACAGTCTGGCTGTGGCCCGTAACGCTGTCCGGCTCAGCCGACACTACGTACGACAGGTTTGGTGCGACATTACCTATTTGGGGTTCAGGACGCTCGTCATGCATCGGTCTGGTCTCTTGTTTTTTGCGCTGACGGTCTTTTCTCGCGTTCGTAACGGGCGCGTGCAAAGGCGCTCAGACGAAGGACATTCCGTACAGCACGTTGAAGCAGCACATCACCCGAGGTGATGTGCGCGAGATACGAATATCGCCAACGGAAGTGCAGGCGACGCCCACCGACAGCGCCCGCCAGGCCGGCGCTCCAGACCTGTGGCTGGCGACTCCCGGTTCCAAACGATGATCTCGTGCCTCTCCTCGAGTCAAGGAACATTACCTATCAGGGAATCAAGTCTGACGAATCGCACATCGCCTTGATCCTCGGCGTCATGACCGGGCTCGCGTTCGTGATCGTGCTCGGCATGTCTTACAAGCGCCTGAACCCGGTGAAGTCGATGACAGGCGCTCATCCGAGTCCGCCGGCGCATCCGCGACAAGACGGGATCAGCGAAGACCAGGTTTCGATTCGGTCGCCGGCGTGGACGAAGCCAAAGAAGAGCTCGAAGAGATCGTCAAATTCCTGCGCCATCCTGGAAGGTTCGCCTCTCTTGGCGCCCGGGTACCCAAAGGTGCCCTCCTGGTGGGACCGCCCGGCACCGGCAAGACCCTGCTCGCGCGCGCAGTTGCGGGCGAAGCCGGCGTGCCGTTCTTTTCGGCCAGCGGCTCGGAGTTCATCGAGGTGTTTGTCGGCGTCGGCGCTTCCCGCGTGCGCAAGCTCTTCGAGCAGGCGAAAGCCAAAGCGCCGGCGATCGTGTTCATCGATGAGCTCGACGCGATCGGCAAGAGCCGATCAGGGTCCCATGGCGGCGGCGGAACCGACGAGCGCGAGCAAACGCTCAATCAGCTGCTCGTCGAAATGGACGGATTTGATGCTCGCGACGGCATCATCGTGCTCGGTGCGACCAACCGTCCGGAGATCCTCGATACCGCGCTGCTCCGGCCCGGACGCTTCGATCGCCAGGTGCTCGTCGATCGTCCTGATGGTGTCGGGCGCCACGCCATCCTTCAGGTTCACGCGCGCAAGGTGAAGCTCGCCGGAGACGTCGACCTCCAGTACGTGGCGCGCCGCACGCCAGGAATGGTCGGCGCGGATCTCGAAAACGTGCTCAACGAGGCTGCCCTGCTCGCCGCGCGCGGCGAGAAGAACGAAGTCGGCATGCCCGAGCTGCACGCGGCGATCGATCGCGTGGTGGTCGGCCTCGAACGGAAGAATCGACTGACGAACACGAAGGAGCGCCGTATCGTCGCCTACCATGAAGCCGGCCATGCAATCGTCGCCGAGCTCGCCGCCAGCGCGGAGCCGGTCCACAAGGTTTCGATCGTGCCGCGCGGGCTCGCTGCGCTTGGCTACATGCAGCAGACTCCTGAAGATCGCAACCTGCTTCAGGAAGACGAGCTGATGGATCGGCTCGCCGTGCTGCTCGGCGGGCGGGCCGCCGAACAGGTCGCGTTCGGGAAATTCTCGACCGGCGCCGCGAACGATTTGGAGCGCGCGACAGGTCTCGCGCGAAGAATGGTCTGCGAGTTCGGCATGTCGCCTTCGATCGGACCGGTCACGTTCCAGGGCAATGACGGACGTTATCGCCGGGCGGGCGACTCGAACTCCGACTGGAGCGAAGAAGCGACCGAAAAAATCGAAGCCGAGGTGCAGGCGCTGCTGACGCGCGCATTCGACAGCGCGTGCGCGACGTTGAGCCTCCGCCGTGCCGTGCTGGACGGCATGGCGGAGGCTTTACTGGCTCAGGGCAGTCTGGATCGCGAGGAGTTCCTCGCTCTCCTCGTCCCGTCTTCGCGCTGACGGTCCGCGGCGCGCTTCGGGCGGACACATCGGCGCGCCAGGCGATCAGGTCTCGTCGGAACGTTTCGGCATCGAAGACTCTGTCGAAATCTGCGGGCCCTCACCGCCGCCGCCCATGTCGATGCCCGCGGCGCCGTCACTTTGCGGCACGTCCTCAATTCCCCAATGCCGTGGGCGCTCGCCGCGCACATCAATGCCACGCGGTGTGCTTCCGTCCGATGGCGGATGCGGCAACTTCGGTCCTCCTGGATTGCTGATTCCGAGCACATCGCCCGGCTCGCTCCGGTTTGTTTTTCGAATATCTCACATTTCCCTCCAGCAGGTTTGTCATCGCAAGCCCCGTACCGCGCGAGATTCCGGTAAAACTTGTCCACTGAATCGAACAGTGTCGAGGACTGCCGGGCACGGCCCATGCATTCTTGAGGTGCATGAGACACGCCCTCTGCTTATCTCGCTGATCTTCGTGCCTCGAGCTTGCCAGTGCGCAGGATTCATCTGACTCTCCGGACCTTCCGATACCCTCATGGGCAGAGCCCGTGATCGGTTCATTCGAAAAGCCGCTTCATCCCATCATTGGCGGTGTGGCGTCGGGAGGCGGTGTTGGATTCGGAGTTGGGTATGAGTCGCCGGAAGACGACCAGCGATGGTACAGAAACGCCGAGGCGATGGTGACCAGTTCGCCGAAACTGGTCGCTCGAAGGAGAATTCGGCCGCCGCTCCTCGACAGCACGCTCGCAAATTGGGCGTTTGGTGGTGTGCGTCACATGAACCGTCTCGACTACTTCGGGATCGGGCCGGACACTCGTCGTCGATGACCGTTCCGCGTTTCGGCCTGCGCGAAACCACCATCGGCACACGCGGGTGGTTCCGGCCGGTCCTGACCTCCGGCTAGGCGGCTCGGTCTCGATGTACAAACCTTATTTGGCCCGGAAGAACCGCGCCGTTCCTTCGATTGAACAGCGCTTTCTCCGCGAGCACGCTCCCTGCCTTCGTCGGCAGAGCCCATGTTCGGCCGATATCGCGGGTTTGCCGAGCTGATTTACCCAGCTACACTCCGCCATGGCACTAAGAGTGAAGATCGAATGGCTATCGCGGCACCTATCAGGTCGCCGTCGAAGCCTTGCGCGATCACGATTCGGGGCAGCACGATTTCCATCTGTGGGAGGCTGAGGTCCAGCAGCGAATACCGGGCTTCAAAGATGGGCAGCGTCTGACGCTTCATGGATTTGTGGCGAGCACCAACAGCGGTGCCGATATCCCGTTTTACATGCTGTATACCCTCGGTGGGAGCGGAGGATTGAAGTCCTTTCGTCCGGATCTCCTTGGAAGCGACGGAACCCGGGCCACGCTGCGAAGCTTCCACAACTACCGGTTTCGGGACCGGATCTGGTGCTCATGCAGGCGGAATATCGCATTCCGATCGTCGAGAGCGTGCACGCGACAGTTTTCGTCGATGCCGGCCAGGTCGCACCGCGCACCTCCGAGCTGTTCAACCATTTGAGAACGGGAACGGGATTCAGTCTCAGCTACATGCGCAACGGCAAACGATCGGACGCGTTGACGTTGGGTTCGGAAGCGGCGAAGGCGTTCAGGTTTTCTGGAGCTTCGGAGCCTTCCAGGATTAGCGGCCGACCAGGATTGGTCGTCCGCGGCGGTGGCCGCCGCCGTTGTTTTTCACACTGATCGCCGTCGGGCTGCGCCCTATCGACCGCCACCCCACTCTATTGGCCTACATTTTGCTGACGAGCTGCATTCTGTGCATCTGCATACCCGCCTACGGGGCGATTGAGCTTCTCGGCTCGAGCAGAAGCCGGCCGTACTGCTTGAGTGGATCGCGCAGTTGCAGCAGCGGTTCCGCAGCCTCTATCTCTCTTGCTTGAGCAACAGAAGTCGCAGTCATTCACTCCCTGTTTATTAACCACTGTTTCTTTCTCTATCCCATTAACCCTTAATCTCTTATCTCTCTACCTCTATTCCTTCCTCACCATCATCTCTTATTACTACCCTCTTTTCTCTTATTTTCTTCTTTACCTTTTTTTCCGCCACCGCGATCCAACTTGCGCGCGTGGGTCCCCGATACCTTCTAGCGTCGCACTCTGCAGTCCCTCTTCGAACAGCGCCTTTTATTCGTGAACCAGCGTGTCGCGTTGACCAATCCGCTCCCCAGCCTGTTTAAGCATACTTTCCGCATTCTCTCGCGTGTGTCTGCACATCGCGTCGGGACAGGCGTGAGACTATCTCACGCAGTGGCCGACGTTGCCGTCCGTGCAGCACGCGCGCCCCTGGAAGATGCGGCAGTTCTATCTCTCTCACAATTTTCTCTATTCCTCTTTTATCTAATCTCTCCTTACTTCTATCTTCTACTCCCTTTCTCTCACCACCTATTCTTCTTTCATCTATCCCCTTATCCTTTCTTTTCATACCTACTCCACACATTTTCTCACCCTTATTTTTTCTATCCATACCTTCTTCTAACTCATCTCCTATCTCTTTTCCTCCCTTTTTTATCTCTACTTCTTTACCATCTTCCCCTTCTCCTTCTACTTCTTGCCCCGCGCCTCGTCGAGTCCTTTGGTTCGGACCGGGCTCTATTCGTCTCCTCAGCTTAGCTACTGGACACTACGGGATTGAACCCTTCACTTAGCGCAGTATCAATACCTTTTTTTTCCATCACCTTTTTTCCTTTTCCAAATTCTTTAATCATACTTTTCACTAAAGCGCGGCCCGCGGGACGAGGCGCAGTCAGGCGACTGCCTCGTCTTTCTCATCCTTGTCCTTTGATTTCTCTTTCTCGGGCGGGGCTTTTCTGCCGCTCTCGGTCTTTGCCCAGTCCTGCTCGAAGACCTCGCGGAACTGTTTCGCGGCGGCTCGTTCCTTGACGATGATGCCCACTCGCGCCGCTTGTCCAGCTCGATCGCGCGGAGGCTCATGCTGCCGAGAAACATTTCCTGTCCGTCGCGCAACATCGCGCGGATATGCAGCCGCGACCACCCGGCATCTTTGCCGTTTTCAGCCCTTCGCCCTTCTTGCCGACCTTCCCGATGATGCGCACGTCAACCCCGGCCTTGGCTCGCTCCTGAAGCAGCTTGAGCATCTGGCGATCGCTGATCTTCTTGTCGTAGATCAACAGCTCTTTCTTCGCGCTCTTGATGAACTTCGCAAGGCCCGTGCGCGCATTCTCCGGACTTACGAGGAAGGAATCGCAGTTCGCGGTATAGGGCTGCCGTGTCGAGTCGGCTTCGAACAGTTTGATCGCCTCGGCAGACGACGACTTTGTTTTTCGTCGCAACACCCATGCTGCGGCTCTTCTCGATATCGAGCCGTGTGAAATTGAAGCCCGAGCGTGTACAGCGTCTCGCGATCGACCATCAGCATCTTGTTGTGATATCGCACGAGGTCGTCATCGGTCCGCGACACCGTCACGCCGGCCGCCAGCAGGTCGAGCTCGAGCTTTCGCAGGCGCTTGGCGCCGCCACCGGTCGTGTGCGCGATCAGCGCGTGGACTTTTACGCCGCGCGTGACCGCGCTCTCGAGCGCTTTCTGGAGCTCCTTCAGATCGAAGCGGAAGATCGTGACTTCAATTTGTTTTGTCGCTTTCTTGATTGCGACGATCAACGGCGTCAGGCCGTCTTCTGGCTGGACGATAAGCTCCATGCGGGCCTCAGGCTGCCTTTTTCTTGCCGTCCGTTTTCCACTCCACGCCCGTGCCCGGATCGGGGTCGAGCGCGATGATCTCTGCCGAGATGCTGTCGGTCTTCACCTCCATTGGCATCTCCACCATGTAGGAGAACTCCTCGGGCTTCGATTCGCGCAGCTCGTATCGGACACGGCGGCGCCGAAGCAGCGCCTCGATTTTCGGCTGCAAGTTTGCCCGCTTCCTTCGCTTTGATTTCGAGAATGAACTGCTGCCGCGCGCTGGGCTCGAACGACTCGATGACCCAGAGCACGCCCATCAGAAATACCGTCGCGAAAATCGCCAGGCCGTATACGCCGATACCGCAGGCCAGCCCGACAGCGAGCGTCGTCAGCATCACTCCGGCATCCTTCGGGTCGTCGATTTTGGCTCGATATCGCACGAGGCCCGCGGCGCCGACAACGCCGAAGGCTCGTGCGAGGCTGGTGCCGACGACGATCATGACCACGGCGCCGATGATCGCGAGGATGATCTGCGTCTGCACGACCTGCGACGAACGATTCGGCGTGCCGCGGCGGCGGGGGCGGAGAGCGAGCGCCGCGCCCAGCACCGTCGCCAGCGGCAATGCCACGACCGAATGCAGATCGATCTCCAGCGTTCCAAGCGACTGCTTCCGACCTCTTCAGACATCCCGAATGGAAGAGATGCGTCTCCCTGTGGCGGCGGCCTGCGTGATGACGGGCTGCCCTGGACCGGCTGTCCGGTGCCTGCGTCTGCCGGCACTTGCGTCGCAGGTCGACTGATGCGCAAGAGTGCCGACACCGTGAAGCCCAATCACCAGACAAGCGGAACACGAGCAAGCCGTACCGAGGACATGAATGCATGCGAACCCATCGTGCGCATAGCAAGAGGCTCGCCAGAATCCATGGCGTGAATCACTGAAGAAATCAGAGAAGCTGGTGTATTCGTACGAGACATTGGCGCACAGCGCCACGGTACGCTACTGGCGAGTGATCGCATTTCTTCGGAATTTCAGATCCCTGACGAGTGACCAGAAGCGGGCGTTCTACGCCGCGTTTCCTTGGCTGGATGCTCGATGGGTTCGACTTCACGATCCTGACATTTGTGCTCGCCGATATTCAGCGAAGCTTCACTGTCGACAATGCGTTGGCCGGCGCGTTGGGGACGGTGACATTGATGTTTCGTCTCGTCGGCGGCGCCGCGGCGGGATCGGCCGCCGATCGCTGGGGAAGAAAGCTTCCGTTGATCCTTGTCGATCCTCTGGTTCTCGCTGTTTACGCGTCCTCAGTGGCTTTTCGACCTCCTACGCGATGCTGTTTGCCTGCCGGGCGCTGTTTGGCATCGGGATGGGCGGAGAGTGGGCCGCGGGAATGCCGCTCGCTCTCGAACACCTTCCGGATCGGATGAGGGGTCCGGCGCTCGGGCATTCTTCAGGGTGCCTGGGCGTGGGGGTATGTGCTCTCTGCTCTCGTCTTTCAAACGCTGTATCCCGTTTTTCGCGAGCGCATGGCCGAGGCCTGGCGGGCGATGTTCTGGGTTGGCTGCCGTTCCTGCCCTTCTCGTTCTTTGGATCCGGACCAACGTCGCCGAGAGCCCGATTTGGGTCAAGGGTCAGAGCGTGAATCATGACGCCCGGCCGAAGGTGTCGCTCACCCGAATCTTCGGCAGGGACCTGCTCGCCGACAACGATTCATTGCTCGATACTTGCTGCAGCGTTCATGGTGTCGTACTACTCGGTCACCTACTGGTACGCCACCTTTCTACAGGGCCGCGGGCTCAATACGTTGCCGTTCATCATCGCGCTCAATGCCGGAGGCATCGTCGGATCGGCATTCTGGGGAGGTGTTTCGGAAGGCCGCCTGGGGCGGCGCGGAGCTGTCACGATCGCCGCCGCGCTCGGAATCGTTGTTTCACCCCTGTACCTGATGATGCAGGCTGGCCGTTCCTCCTCGCGGGCGCGCTGCTGGTTGGTTTTGGCGCTCACGGGATGTGGGGGGCTTTCCCGTCCTATCTCACCGAGCGCTTTCCCACTGAGGTTCGAGGCGCCGGCGCCGGGTTCTGCTATCACGCGGGGGCGCTGGCAGGTTCCCTTACGTCATTCGCGATCGGCTACCTGGTCGATGCCGGGTGGTTCTTGGGCGCGCCATGACCACATCAATTGCGTTGTCCGGCCTTGCCGTGTCGTTGCTCATCTGGCTTGGTCCCGAGACACGCGGCGGCGGAAATTCAGCGCGTAACTCTGCAACCTCAGCCCTTAGCTCTCTAGCCCTTAGCTCTTTGTTTAGACACGTCCGGCGGATCCTCGCCAAGTGCCGTCGCGAGATCGATTTGGTGTTCCTGCTCCTGCTTGAGGATCTCGCGAAGATGCTCCGCCATGGCGTACTCGCCCAGTGACTCGCACTGCCTGACGCGCTCACGATAGTTCCTGATCGTGTCGTTCTCGTTGTTGAGGTCGAAGCGCAGCATGTCCTTGGGTTTCTCGGACGTCTTTACCGGCTTTGGCGCGACAGCGGGTTCTCCTCCCAGATAATCGATCAGCTTGGCGACGATGAGCGCGTGACTGAGCTCTTCGCCTGCGTGCTTCTCCAATTCCTGCGCAATCGCCATGTACTCGGCGCCCTTCAGCACCTGCGAATACACGACGTAGGCGATGATCGCCTGATACTCCCTCGCGAGATCTTCATTGAGCAAATCGATCAGCTCCTTGCGCGTCACGTCAGCCATCATGTCCCTCCAGGCAACTGCGTCCCTGCAATATTCCGGCCTGTTCCTTGCTTGCTGTCCTCGGGAGCAAGTGATCTCGTTCACTCTTTCTGCTATTGATTGTGCTGGTCCTTGGCTCGCCCTTGTCGTGTTGATTCTGATGGCGATCAGCGGCCGGTTATAGCCGGCAGTGCGCTGGTTCGCCCACGCAGATGTCACCCGAGCGACAACATGGCCAGTTTGCAGACAAAGGCGATGCGACGCGATTGAGAGAGGAGCATCAATGGCGAAGTACGGAAAGAAGGCTTCTGAAAAAGTCGAAAAGGCCATGCACGAGCGCAAGCGCGGCACGCTGCGCAGCGGACGCTCAGGGAAGAAAGTCACCAGTCGCAAGCAAGCCATTGCAATTGGTCTGTCCGAGGCGCGTCGCGCGGGCGGTAAGGTCCCGCGCAAGCGGTCTCGCAAGGGCGGCAAAAAACGATAGTGAGCCATTTGGCCTCTCTGGCACGCATATATCGGCAGGGAGGCCGAATGGCAGAGACGTTCACCGAAGCTCAGCGGAGCTCGACAGGTTTACTCAACACAATCGAGCGGCGGGTGTTGATCTGGCTCGCCCACCGCATGCCCGCTCGCATCAATTCCGACCATCTCACCTCGATCGGTTTTCTCTCGATGCTCCTGGTTGGCGCATGCTTCGCGATGGCCCACTGAGTTCCATTCCGCCGTGCTTGGTGTCCCGTTGTTTCTCGCGCTCAACTGGTTCGGCGACAGTCTCGACGGGACCCTCGCGCGAGTCCGTGGGCCATCAACGGCCTCGATACGGGTTCTATGTCGACCACATCCTCGATACTTTCGGCGCGCTTTTCGTCCTGGCAGGTCTGGAATTTCCGGGTACATGACGCCTCTGGTCGCTGCAGGTTTCCTCGTCGCCTATTACATGCTTTCGATTGAGATTTACCTGGCGACCTACTGCGTCGGGCAGCTTTCAGATGTCGTTCTGGGGCTTGGGGCCGACCGAGCTGCGGATCCTGCTTTCAATCAGGCGCGCTCATGCTGTTTGTCAAGCCGATCGTGACGATTGCGGGAGTGCAGATGCGGCTGTTTGATCTCGGCGGTCTCAGTCGGGATGATCGGCTTGATCATCATTGCGGTTGATTTCCAGCATTCGGGAATATTCGACGGCTTTACGCAGCAGAACCGCTAGTGCATTCCTGATTGCCCGCTGAGGTTCTTCACCACCTCCCCGATCACGTTCTTCGCATCGCCAAACAACATGAGTGTGTTGTCGGCGAAGTACAGGTCGTTCTCGATACCGGCGAACCCCGGGTTCATCGATCGCTTGATCGCCAGCACGACCTTCGCCTTGTCGGCATCGATGATGGGCATGCCGTAGATCGGGCTGTTCTTGTCCAGCTCGCGCGGCAGGATTGACGACGTCGTTGGCGCCGATGACCAGCGCGACATCGGCGCGCGGCATCTCGGGATTGATGTCGTCCATTTCCACCAGCCGATCGTAGGGAATCTCGGCCTCGGCGAGCAGCACATTCATGTGACCGGGCATGCGGCCGGCCACCGGATGAATCGCGAACTTCACGTCGACGCCCCGTCTTGGCGAGCTGCTCGTACAGATCGTGCACACGATGCTGCGCCTGGGAGACTGCCATTCCGTACCCGGGAATGATGACAACCGTGGACGCGTTCTCGAGCAGCTGCGCGGCGTCTTCTGGCGTGGCGCTCTTCGCCGAACGCTGCTCGATCTGTCCCCGACCGGCCTGCACCTGACCGAACGCGCCGAACAGGACGTTGGTAAACGAACGGTTCATCGCCCGGCACATGACAATGGACAGAATCAGACCCGAGGCGCCGTCGAGTGCGCCAGCCGTGATCAGCAGCTTGTTCTCCATCACGAACCCCATCGCAACCGCCGCAAGGCCCGCATAGGAATTGAGCAGCGAGATCACCGTCGGCATGTCGGCCCCGCCGATTGGAAGCACCAGCAGCACTCCGAACGACAGCGCGAGCACGATCAGCAGCGGGAATAGATACGTACGGCCCGGATCGACCATCAGCATGATCGCGATGCCGATGGCCGCCGCGAGCAGCGCGAAGTTGATGACGTTCTGGCCGCGATACATGATCGGGCGGGTTGGAATCACTTCCTGCAGCTTCCCGGCAGCCAGCAGGCTTCCGGTGCAGGTCAGATAGCCGAGAATCACCTCGAGCCCGATCGCGCCCATCCGAAATGTCGTCAGCTCGCCGTGCTCGGCCCACAGGTAGTACTTCGCGGTGCCGACCAACCCGGCCGCCAGACCGCCGAACGCATGCGAAAGGGCGGTTCGCTGTGGAACGGCAGTCAGTGGCACCCACGACAACGGAACTCCTGCCAGAGCGCCGAGCACAAAGGGGATCGCGATCCAGCTGTAGCCGATGATGAGGGGATGCATCATCGTGCCGATGATCGCGAGCGCCATGCCGCCGACGCCGGCGAAGACTCCGCGTCGCGCGGTTGTCGGATCGCTCATCCATTTCAGAGAGAAGATGAACAGCGCGGTCGCGACCAGATACACCAGCTGAATGAGCTGATCGATCATCTAATGGCCTGCCCTGAGCCCGCCGAAGGGGCCTGCCCCGAGCTGTCGAAGGGTCCCGGCGCTTGAACATCTTGAGCATCCGGTCGGTGATCAGAAATCCGCTGACGATGTTGGTGGTGGAGGCAAAGACCGCGACGGCGCCGAGGACCGTGCTGAGCTGGGATTCCTGTTCGCCAGCGAGCAGGATGGCGCCGACGACCGCAATCGCGGAAATGGCGTTGGTCAACGACATCAGAGGTGTGTGCAGGAGGCGTGAGACGCGCCGGATGACGTCGAGGCCGATGAACGTGGCGAGCAGCAGGACGAACAGCCCGTCGAGAAAATCGAAGCGCATAGGGCGGGAATCTTACATCATAAAATCTACTGACCTGTGGCTTCCCGCCAGCCGTCACCGTTCATCGCGCTTCAGCACCGCAACTTCCGGCTGCTCTGGATCGGACAGCTGATCTCGTTCTCCGGCTCGATGATGCAGACAGCGGCGATTCTGTGGCATGTCTCGCTCCTCGTCGCGGCGGACAAGCGTGCCATCGCTCTCGGCATCAGTGGGCCTGGTCAGAATCGTTCCGATCGTCATTTTTTCGATCGCCGGGGGGGCCGTCGCCGATGCGTGGGATCGGCGCGGCGTGATGGTGTGGGCACAGATCGTCCATGGGCGATCACGGCATCCGTGCTCGCGGTGCTGACGTTTCGCGGGCTGGACGCACGCATGGCCGATTTATGCGCTCGCCGCGATCGGATCGGCTGCGGGCGCGTTCGACAACCCCGCACGATCCGCGCTCATTCCTACGCTGGTGCCGCGCGAGCATCTGTCGAACGCCATCAGTCTCAACGCGATCATGTTTCAGATCGCATCGGTCGTCGGGCCGGCAGCGGGCGGAATCGTCATCGCGACCCTGGGCGTCGGATGGGTGTATGCCCTGAATGCGTTGACATTCGTGTGCGTCATCGGCGCCCTGGTCATGATGCGCGCCGTCCCGTCGCGCGATGCCCGCGAACCAAGCGACGTGAGCCTGCGTGCGGTGCGGGACGGACTCGGCTTTGTCTTTTCATCGCCGATTATCCGCTCGACCATGCTCCTCGATTTCTTCGCGACGTTCTTCGCGTCGGCAACGGCCCTGCTGCCCATCTTTGCGCAGGATGTTCTGCACGTCGGCGCCAGGGGGTATGGCTGGTTGTACGCGGCGCCCTCGGTCGGCGCCATGCTCACGAGCATGGCGATGGTAGGGCTGGTGGAACGGATCGAACGAAGAGGGGTCGTGTTGCTCTGGAGCATCGTCGCCTACGGTGCCGCAACGATCGTGTTCGGCCTCTCCACCTGGTTCTGGTTGACCTTTGCGTGTCTCGCGCTGACCGGAGCCGCAGACATGGTCAGCACGGTACTTCGAAATGTGATTCGTCAGCTCGATACACCCGATCACCTGCGTGGACGGATGACCGGAGTGAACATGGTGTTTTTCATGGGAGGCCCGCAGCTGGGAGAGTTGGAGGCGGGTGCAGTCGCGCAGTGGCTCGGCGCGCGCGCATCGGTCGTCACGGGCGGCGTCGGCTGCCTCATTGCCACGGCGTGGATTGCGTCACGAACGCCGGCGCTTCGAAAATATCGCCGCACCTTCATTGACGCCAGAGAACAAGGCCGATTACGATCCGGGGTTCGATGACTCGTTACGCAGGGGCGCCCGCCACTCCCAGAACGAATTCAACGACTCGACGAGCTCGCCGCCAACCTCTGGTGGAGCTGGCAATACGCGCCACGCAAGGTCTTTCGCGACCTCGACTATCAGCTCTGGCGCACGACCGCGCACAATCCCGTGCGCATGCTGTGGCTGGCCACGCGCGAACGGCTCGAGCAGATGTCACGCGATCCTGATTTCCTCGACGACCTACGATCGGGCCGTCGAGGGGCTCGACGCCGCCTACGCGGCCAAGAATACCTGGATGGCGCGCCGGTTTCCCGATCTGCAGAACACGACGGTTGCGTATTTCTCGGCGGAGTTCGCCATCCATCAGTCGCTGCCGATCTACGCAGGTGGCCTGGGCGTGCTCGCAGGCGACCATTGCAAGGAAGCAAGCGACCTGGGCGTGCCGCTGGTGGGTGTCGGATTCATGTATCCGCAGGGATATTTCCATCAGACCGTCTCGCCCGAAGGCTGGCAGCTCGAGGTCTACGAACGCCTGAACTGGCCCGATGTCGCCATCGAGCAGGCCGTCAAACCGGACGGAGCTCCCTGTATCGTGGCCGTTCCGCTCGGCGATCGTGCGGTGCTGACCAACGTGTGGAGAGTGTCAGTCGGCCGCGTGAGCCTGTACTTGCTCGATACGAGCCTCGAGGAAAACGCGCCACGGCGATCGCGAGCTGTCGGCCCGGCTGTACGGCGGCGATCGTGAGATCCGGCTGCAGCAGGAAATCATTCTGGGAATCGGCGGCGTTCGCGCGTTGCGAGCGCTCGGCGTTGCGCCGACGGTCTGGCATCTCAATGAGGGTCATGCCTCATTTGTCGTCCTTCAGCGGATCTACGAGTTCATCGCCGAAGGCATGAGCTTCGAAGACGCGCTGGCCGCGGTACGCCAGGCGACCATCTTCACGACGCACACGCCCGTTGCCGCCGGCCACGATGCGTTTCCATTCGATCGGGTCGAGCACCATCTCCAGGGCGCATGGGGACCGATCAACGATCACCGCGGTCGTTTCCTTGCACTTGGCGAGTATCACGGGCAGTTCAACATGACCGCCCTCGCGCTGCGGACATCGGATTTCGCGAACGGTGTCAGCCGGCTGCATGGCGATGTCACGCGAAAGATGTGGGAGCCGCTGCTCAAGGAACGCGAGCACACGGGTCAGCACCCTCTGACAATCGATTACCAACGGCGTGCACGTGCCGACATGGCTCGCGCTCGAAATGGCGCAGCTCTTCGAGCGCCATCTTCGGCGCAGACTGGCGGGACCGGCAGGACGATCCCGAGTTCTGGAATGCGCGTCTTCAATATTTCAGACGAGGAGCTCTGGAACGCACGCACGGCCCTGAAGCGGTTTCTCTTCACGTTCATCCGGCAGCGCGCACGCGATCGCTGGGCGCAGGAAAACGTGAGCGCTGCGGCAGTCGTCGCCGCCGGGCCCGCTCCTCGACCCGGGAGCGCTCACGATCGGATTCGCCAGGCGCTTCACCGCCTACAAGCGGCCCGAGCTCATCTTCAGGGATCCCGAACGCCTCATCCGGCTGCTGTCGGCACAGCGGCGCCACGTGCAGATCGTGTTCGCCGGCAAGGCCCATCCGGCCGACGATGCCGGGAAACATCATCTGCAGCACATCTATCGCCACGCGATCGACCCCGTGTATGGCGGGCGCATCGCGTTCGTCGACGACTACGATCTGCACGTCGCGCATTTTCTGACTCAGGGCTGCGATGTCTGGCTCAATACCCCCCGCAAACCGCTCGAAGCCAGCGGCACGAGCGGGATGAAAGCCGGGATCAACGGCGTTCCGCACCTCAGCATCGGTGACGGCTGGTGGGCCGAGGGCTACAACGGCTCGAATGGCTGGGTGATCGACGGCGGAAAGGGGATGGAAGATCCGGACGCGCAGGACGCGGCCGATGCCGACGCGCTGTACAGACTGCTCGAGGAACAGGTTGTTCCGACCTACTATCAGCGCGATCAGAACGGCGTTCCGCACGCCTGGCTCACGATCGTCAGGGAATGCATTCGCTCGGTAGCGCCGCAGTTCTGCGCCGCGCGCATGGTCAAGCAGTATGTCGACCGACATGTACGTGCCGGCAGCACTGCAGGCAAAGGATTCCGGTGCCCCGCAAGTCCACCGCTAAGACCCGCTGCGCGCTCTGCGGAGCGAAGGAGATCTCCGAGCCGCGCGGAGACGAGCGGCTACTGCCGCGACTGCTGGGACAAGAAGATCGCCATCGAGGAGATCGTCGCGCGCGAGTTCGCGCTCAAGCGCTACATTCGCGCCCACAGCGCCGAGAAATATCTGATTTACCATTCGACCACCAAGCGGCCGTGCGGCCAGCTGATCGTCGTCGACGATGGCTACGATCTGTTTCTCACGATCATCCTCTACCCGAACTTCGGGTGGGACGAGCCGGCGTACCACCTCGAGGGGGATCCGGAAGGGCGGACTTTTGCCGAGATTCTCGTCGACGTCGTGGCCACCGAGGTCATCGAGCCCTGGGGCGGAGGCAAGTGGCACCTGGAGATCGTCCGGTCCATCAATCCCGAGCCCGAGGACTGGAACGGGGAGATGTAAGGGATCTGGAACCGGGAACCTGAAACCTTAGGATATAATGCCGCCAAGTTTTTTCGAAGGAGTTGAAGATGCGTGTGCGATATGCAATTGGCGTCGCGGTGACGGCAGCTCTGCTGGCCCCCGCGCTGATCACGGGTCAGGCCCAGACCCCCCGGCCAGACCGCCCCGGCCCCGGTGCTGAAGAAAACCGCGCCGCCTCTCAGAGGCACGGCCGAGCTCGGGTTCGTTCAGGCAGCCAAGCTCGACGGGGACACGATTGTGACGACCTTCCAGGTCAAGAACATGTCTGCGACCAACGCCATCGTCGGGTTGCAGATCACGGAGTTCTGGTACGACAAGGCCGGCGCTCCGCTGCAGGGCACAGGCGATCGTCAGCGGCTCCGCACGCCGCTCCAGCCGCTCGAGGTGGCGACGATCACCCTGCGGTCCCCGAAGGTGCCGGGAATGACCTCGCCGCAATACAAGTTCGAGCAGAACAACGGAGCGGTGAAGCCGGTCAAGCTGAAGACAGATTAAGGCAGGACCGAATACCTAGCTGCGCAGCTGGTAGCTGGTAGCCAGTAGCTACCGGCTACCCGCATGAATCCGGAACCGGACGTTGCCCGCGTGCCGTGGGCACCGAAACGAGGTGGTAGGGTTCGGTGAGAATCTGCGCCGCCAACGTACCGCGGCCGGGCTGCTTCTGGACGTATTCGACGATCAGATCTTTCTCCTGCGTGCGCACGCCGACGATTTCCACGTCGTGGCCGTCGCTCGGCTTGCTGCCGAGGAAAATGCCGACGACCATGTTCTTCGCAAAATCAACGGCCGGCATTTTCTCGGTCGGCGAGTGATCCTTCCATAACGCTTTCCACTCGGCCGGTGTGCGGACGATCACCTGCTTCGCGATCTGCTGTCCGCTCGATGTCGCCCTTTGGCGACGCTGATAAACGCCGTTTGCCCCGAAAGTAATCGCGACACCCAGCAGGTAGGACGCAATGTAGGTTGCGCAAACAATATTACGCTGCGCAACCCGCCCGCCTTCTCATCTATCTCACCTCGAACTGGATGACGCGCGAGACAGGCTCAACATCCGTGAGACGCGACTTGGCTTCGATCGTCAGCACGTAGAGCCCCGGCGTCCAGCCCTTGATGGGGATGCGCGTCGCGTAGCCAAAGCCCGCCGGGCGTGCCGTGAAGCTCTTCGCTCGAACGTTCTTCGGTGTTGGTGAACACCACGCGGCCGTCATCGGCTTTCACAGTGGCGGTGATATCGATTCGATGGGTCGGCGTCAGCTTGTTGACATACACCTCCGCGGCCGACTGCGATCTCGCTGTCGTTCGGGAAACTCCCGCAAGAGCCGTCGGCGCCCCGGGCAGCAGCCCATTGAATGGATCGAAGCCGGGCTTGGAGGCGAATAGACCGCGCGATCGGCGGTCGCGGCGAGCGCGATATTGCTCAGCGCGATCGGATTCTTCGTAAAGTCCGGCACGTCGAGGTCGAAATGCACGCTGCCCTGCCTGATCTTCCCGCTGTCCTGCGCCGCGACGCGAACCTGATATCGACCGGGAGGAACCGACAAATGCCTCAGAATGCGCACGCCGTGCTGCATCACGCGGGCATGCGTCTCCGGGCCGCAGATTCAGATCGACATCCGGACGTTCGGCCGCCACCGACTTGCCTTCCTTGTTGAATACGCCGACCGACATCGAGAGACGGTTGTTGAAGGTGCCGTTCTTCTCGGTGAACGTCAGATCCTTCCCGAGCGTATCGATCAGCACTTCGATGTCCGTGTTCTTCCCTACGCCCTTCTTCGCGATCGCCGAAACCTTGAGTTGCAGCCCGGTCTTCGGCAGCGGCGAGGCCATCGTCTGCATGAGCTCGGCCGTCAGAGCCCTTGCTCGGATCGAGCGGTTTGCCGGCCGCGGTATTGCGCGGCGCTCGTCCTCGCGGCGCCGCGTATCGCTTGCGATACGTGACCTGCGAATCGGAATAGCCGGCAACGCGCACGCTGATGTTCCGCATCCTTCCGTCACGCCGATCGTTGGTGGAGTAGTACCCGAGACGTAGTACGAGCTGTTCTCCTGCACGATGCGATCGAACGCCTGGTTGAAATCGTTCCGGCCGACGAACGCGACGCCGCCAGTCTCCTCGGCGAGCTGGCGGAGGTTCGCCTGTGACGTTTCAAGCTCCTGGAACAACTGCTTCGGACCGAGGCCGTATGCGCCCGGGCGCAAGCCCGCCGATTTCGATGTCTTCCTGGCCCATCGTCGTCAGGCCGCGCGGATCGACCGGGTAGATCTGCACGTTGCTCCGAGATGCCGCAGAGATCGTGTCCCATGTCTCCTGCTGGACCATGTTGAAATTTGAGAAGTTGAACTGACTCGGATCGCCACCCGTGAACATGTCGTACAGGTTGTAGTCCACTCCTTCGCTGATGAAGACGATGGCCTTGCGGCGGCCCTGGATGGCCGACATCCACTCGGCGATGTTGCGCAGCGAGTTCAACGACTGGCGTGCCTGGTACATGCGCTCCTGGTACGCCTCGTCCTCGACGAATCTGGTTGGCGGGATCGATCTGAACTCGGATCCCCCGCATCGTCGGCCGGCGCGCCCTGAGTCGTTCTGCTGGCGGGACATGCGCTCGTTTCGCAGCAACAGCCGAAGACGGCAGCTTCTGTCCAACGAAGTTATCGATCGCCTCGAGCAGCAGCCGGCGATTCTGCGTGAAGTCCTGCGACGCTCTCAGCAGTCCGCTGGTGACAACGACTGCCGCCTGATCGTCCGCGGCCAAGCTTCTCGAGCACGAACCGCCGCGCGAGGTTCTTGACGTTTTGCGAGCGCAGCGGCGCGACGTGATAGTCATCGAGCACGATCAGGTACAACCGGCCGTCGAGCACCTGTTTGTTGACGCGCGACATCCGGTTCGATGGGCAGCGCCTCCTTGCCGAGAAACAGCGGCTTGCGAGGGCGCGTGAGCGGAATGTCGACCATTCCGAATGTCTGAATTTTCTGCGGCTTGCCGTCCTCGAAAACCTGGAAGTCTTCCTGCTTCAAACCGCGCACGAAATTTCCCTCGCGGTCGACGACGCGGACATCTTCTTCGACGTAGTTGACCTCGACTTTGAACGTCACTTCCGGCGGCGGCGCAGCCTGGCTCGGACCGGGCTTGCGGCGGCGGCTGTGGAGCGGGCGCCTGCGCCCCGGCAAACGCGGTGGCCAGCAAAAGCCCCACCGCAGTGGTGACGGACAGTCGAGTCATGGATCTCCTTGTGTTCATTCATTATAAACAAACCAATTGCTGGGGTTGGGCGTCCAAGTAGAGTGGAGCGGCTATACTGATTTCCGGGTCCGACAATATGCCGTTTGATGTGGCCGCCGTTCAGGAAGCGCTCAAGGCCGAGAAACTGGACGGCTGGCTTCTTTACGATTTCCACGGATCGAATCCGATTGCGGCGCGCCTGATCGGCACTGCGGACGGGGCCAAGATGACGACCCGCCGCTGGTTTTATCTGGTGCCTGCAGCGGGGGATCCGAAAGGTCTCGTGCACGCGCTCGAGCGGCGGACGCTCGACGCGCTCCCGGGCAGAAGACGGTTTACGCCGGACGAGCAGCAGCTCGACGCTCGAGCTGACGAAACTCCTGGCCGGCATGAAGCGGATCGCGATGGAGTACTCGCGCGACTGCGCGATTCCGTATATCTCGCGCATCGATGCGGGCACGATGGAGCTCGTGCGAAGGCGCGGGATCGAGATCGAGTCGTCCGGCGATCTCGTTCAGCGGTTCGAAGCCGTGTGGGACGAGCACGCGCTCGCGACGCATCGACACGCGTCTGAGGCGTTGTACCGGGTGAAGGATCGGGCGTTCGAGACGATCGCAAAACGTTTGCGCACCGGCGAAGCGATGACTGAATTCGCGATCCAGCAGCAGATGGCGGCGTGGTTTGAGGAAGAAGGCTTGATCAGCGACTCGAATCCCGTGGTCGCGGCGCAGGAAAATGCGGGCGATCCGCATTACCTGCCGACGGCGCAGCGCACGCGGCAGATTCAGGCAAACGAGCTCGTACTGCTCGATCTGTGGGCGAAGAAGAAGGATGACCCGCGGGCGGTATATGCCGATATTACGTGGGTGGGATTTACCGGCGAGACGGTCCCGGATGAAATGGCCCGAGCGTTCGGGGCCATTCGCGCGGCTCGCGATGCGGCCGCCGCGCTGGTGCAGCAGTCCGCGCGCGAACAGAGCGATCTGCGCGGATGGCAGGTCGATCGGGCGGCACGGAATGTGCTGCAGGAAGCGGGATTTGGGGAACGAATCCTGCATCGTACCGGGCATAACCTGGGCCGCGACGTGCACGGCAACGGCGTGCACATGGACGACTACGAAAGCCATGACGATCGGCGGCTGCTTCCGGGCACCGGATTTACCATCGAACCGGGTTGTATTTCGATTCATTCGGCGTGCGGACGGAAATCAACATGTTCTACGGACAGCGCGAGGCGCTCATCACGGGGCCGGCGCAGACCGAAATTGTCAGACTTGTGTAATAGTTCGTGTTAGTAGCCGTAGTCGTCCGGCTTTAGCCGGACCGTAGCGGAGGTTAGGTTATGTCTCGGTTTGGTTCATCTTCTCGAAAAACGGCGGTCTTCTATGTCGTCCTGATCGCCATGGCTTCGCTGGTCGTCGGAATGGTCATCGCGTCGCGGCTTGACCTCTCACCGACCTCTTCGGCGCAGACGCTTGCCGATTCCGGCGACCAACAGCACCCCGCTCAGCGGTCCTGTGGACGCGACCACGTTTCGCAACATCGCCAAAGCGCAGTCACCAATGGTCGTGAGTATCCGCACCGAATCGCGGCAGCGGACGCAGGACCTCACCGAGTTCTTTGGCGGCGGCGACGATGCTTGCTCGAGCGGTTCTTCGGTCCGGGTACGGGCCAGAAGCCCGCGCGGACAGCAGCAGGCGCCGCGCGCGCCAGCCGCGCGAGCGTCCGACGCTGGCCGCCGGCTCGGGTTTCATCATCAGCAACGACGGCTACATCCTGACGAACAACCATGTCGTCGAGGGCGCAACGAAGATTGAAGTGCAGTTCTTCGACGACGATTACGACTACTACGAGGCGAAGGTCATCGGGCGCGATCCATCTGACCGACAGCGCGTTGCTTCAGCTCGTCGAGAAGCCGAATCGGGCGCTGCCCGTCGCCAAATTCGGCGATTCGAGCCAGATGGAGCCGGGCGACTGGGTCATGGCGATCGGCAATCCGTTCGGATCTCGCGCACACCGTCAGCGTGGGCGTCATCAGCGCGACCGGCGCGCCCGTTCCCGTTGCGCCGAACAGCGCAGCGCGAACGTGCTTGCAGACCGACGCCGCGATCAATCCCGGCAATTCGGGCGGTCCGCTGCTGAACGTTCGTGGCGAAGTCGTCGGCGTGAATACGGCGATCTACAGCAGCGGATCGATGATGGGCGGCGCCGGCAACATCGGCATCGGCTTCGCGATTCCGATCAACACCATTCGCGACGTGCTGCCCGGCCTTCGCGCCGGGCAAGATTACACGTGGCCGAATCGGCGTACAGGTACGGCCCGTGTTCCAGGAGGACGTCGAAGCGCTCGGTCTGAAGGATCGCAAAGGCGCTCTGGTCGCCGCAGTCTCTGATGGAGAGTCCGGCGTCGGCGGCCGGCATGCGCGCCGGCGACGTCATTGTCGAGTTCAATGGGAAGCCGGTGACGCGCAATGACGATCTTCCTCAGCAGGTCGCGGCGACCGCGCCTGGCACGACTGTGCCGGTGAAAGTCATCCGCGAAGGCAAAGAACGGACGCTGAACGTCAAGGTCGAGGAGTTGAGCCTCGAGAATGAGAGCGACGCGTCAGGCCGACGCGGGCAGCCAGGGAGACACCGGCGCCGGGTTTGGCATCACGCTGAACAACGTCACGCCCGAATTCGCGCGGCAGTTCGAGATTCCAGCGAACACGCGCGGCGCGGTGGTCACCGATGTGGATCCGGACAGCTCCGGCCGCGCGCGTGCTGCAGCCAGGCGACGTGATCCTCGAGGTCAATCGGCAGCGAGTGGCCAATGCCAGCGAGGCCGGCTCGGCTCTGCGCGCCGTGCCATCGGGCCGCGCCGTCGGCATGCTGATCCTGCGCCGCGGTCAGGAGCAGTTCGTCACTGTTCGCAAGCAGTAATGCACGACCTCCGCGAGCTGATTGCCGACCGCATCGTGACGAGCGGTCCAATCAGCTTCGCGGAGTTCATGGAGCTTTCGCTCTACCATCCGGAGCTCGGCTACTACGCCCGCGCCGCCCGAAAGACCGGGCGCGCGGGCGATTTTTTTACCAGCGTCGACGTCGGGCCCGATCTTCGGCGAGCTGCTGGCGAAGCAGCTTGCGGAGATGTGGCGCATCCTGGAGCACGGCGCCCGGAATCCCCAGTCCCGAGTCCCGAGTCCGTGCCGTTCGATCTCGTCGAGGCGGGCGCGGGAGACGGCCGTCTGTCGCGCGACATGCTCGACGGCGCACAGATCGCACCGATCCCGACTTCTACTCTGCCATCCGCCTGTCCCTCGTTGAACGCTCGCCCGCCGCTCGCGCAGCACAGCCTGGCGACGCTCTCGGACCTCACGCCGCGCTCTTGACGTACAGCGCCGCCGCCGTGCCAGAGCACATCCATGGAGCCATCGTCGCCAACGAGCTGCTCGACGCGCTGCCGACTCACGCCGTCGTCATGACGCACAACGGCCTGCGTGAGGTCTTCGTGGATTGGAAAAACGGCGGCTTCGTCGAGCGCCTGCAGGATCCCTCGACTCCTCGTATCGCCGAGTATCTCTCGCGCGCTGGCGCGGTCATGCACGTCGGCGCACGGGCCGAGGTCAACCTTGCCGCAGAAGACTGGATCAAGACCGCCGCAGCCTGCCTCGACAAGGGGCTTCATGATCATCATCGACTACGGCCATGACGAGGCCGAGCTGTACGGAGGGTCACACGCGATCGGGCACGCTGACCAGCTTCAGACGGCACACGCAGCTTGCGGATTTTCTTCAGGCGCCGGGCGAATGCGACATCACTGCACACGTCGACCTCACCGCGGTGACGCGTGCAGCGGAACGAAGCGGTCTCGACAGTGCTCGGCCGGCTGGATCAAACCTATCTTCATGCTGGGACTTGGGATCGCCGATCTCGATCACCTGTCGCTCCAGCAGCGTCTCGCGATCAAGACCTTGCTTCTGCCAGGCGGCCTCGGCAGCACGCACAAGGTGCTCGTCTTCGCAAAGGATGTTGGAACGCCACCGTCTGAAGGGTCTCTCGTACCGTGTGCGAATGACGTGATGCCACGCGCACTTCTGGGTCGGGCTCTTGATTCTGACGCTTTCCGAGGCGGCGATGCTGGCGCGGGTCGAACCGTTCTGGACGTGGCACACGCCAATTGCCTGGACCGCCTACATTCTCCTCGTCGATGGCTTTCATCTACAAAGTGCGGCGCTCCTCCTGGCTGCTGAACAATCCCCGGGAGTTCCTCTTTCTTGCGGCGATGTCGATTCCGCTGTGGCTGGTGTTCGAAGCCTACAACCTGCTGATCAGGAACTGGTACTACATCAATCTTCCGCCGAACCTCGTTATTCGCTATCTCGGCTACGCCTGGGCCTTTGCCACGATCTCGCCGGGAATTTTTCAGACAGCCGAGCTTGTCGCTGTATTCCGCAGTCGTGGGCGAATCGCGACGGCGAGCATCGACTCGCTGGCCGATCGGACGATGCGATCGACTGGACGATGCGAGCGATCGACGATGGACGATCAACGCAGCACTCATGGTTATCGGTTGTGCAATGCTGTTATCGCCCATCTTCCGGCCGTCTCCCTATCTGGCTGCTCCTGTTTTTCTCGGCTTTGTCCTTCTGCTCGATCCCATCAACGCGCATGCCGGCGACCAATCCTCTGCTTCGCGACTGCCGGGATAACCTGCGCGGAGGTTCATCTGCGACAGGCTCGGATTCTGAACTCTGGCTTGGCGAGTGTCTCACGGTCCGATCCTCGACATCAAGATCTTCGAAATGCCGGTGCTGGGCTATTTCGGATTCCCGCCATTTGCCCTGGAGTGCTTCTCGATGTACGTCTTCGTCAGGCGGCTCGTCTGGCGCGGTCGCGCCGGCCGTCCCGATCGGACTCTAGACTTTGGACTCTGGACTTTCGACCCTGGACTTACTTTGGACTAGAATGCGCCTCTATGGCTGCGATTCTGGAACGCGAAATCAAACTGGGGTTTTGCGATGCCGGGGAGGCGCGACAGGCGATTCTTGCCGCGGGCGCCACACCCCTGCGCGGTCGTCGGCTGCAGGAGGACTGCCTCCTCGATACGCATGACGATCAGCTGCGCCTGCAGGCGCTGCGTGCTGCGCGTGCGGATGGAATGCGGCAAAACGCTGCTGACCTTCAAAGGTCCTGTACAGAGCTCGCCGATGAAAGTCCGCGAAGAAATGGAAACCATCGTCGGTGACGGCCTGCTGCTTCTTCACGTTCTGGAACAACTTGGTTTCCGGGTCTGGTTCCGGTACGAAAAGTATCGCGAAGAGTTTGCCCACGAGGACGTCACGATTGCGGTTGATGAAACCCCGGTCGGAACCTTCGTCGAGATCGAGGGAAGCGAGCAAGGCATTCAGCAGATGGCGGCGGCGCTGGCGCGCCGGCCTGACGACTATCTCACCGACTCCTACCGGGGACTGTACGTGAAACATTGCGAGAGCCACGGTCTTCCGCTCGCGGACATGCTGTTCGAGGATTCCTAACTGCCGCACGCAGCGCTCATTCTGACCGCGGGCCTCGGGACACGCCTGCGACCGCTGTCTTACGTTCGCGCGAAGCCTGCAGTGCCTCTCGCCGGCGAGCCGCTCATCCGCCGCATTCTGCAGTACGTCAGCGGTCAGGGAGTGCGCTCGGTGGTGCTCAATTTGCACTATCTGCCGGAGACCGTCACGTCGCGGGTCGGCGATGGCAGCGACCTCGGCGTCGATGTGCGTTACTCGTTTGAATCGCCGGTCCTGGGATCTGCGGGCGGCCCGCGGAAGGCGATCTCGCTGCTGCCGGATGAGGATTTCTTCATCATCAACGGAGATACGCTGACCAACGTCGATTTACGAGCGCTCGCAGAAAACCATCGGCAGACGGGCGCCCTCGTGACGATTGCGGTCGTCCCGAATCGATGGCCGGACCGATACAGTGGCATTATCGTGGACTCGAGCGGACGATTTCACAGCGTCGTGCCCCGCGGCTCGTCGGTCCCTTCGTATCATGTCGTTGGAGTTCAGATCGCGCACCCATCGGCGTTCTTGCATCTCCAGCTCGACGAGCCCGCAGAGAGCATCGGTGGCCTGTACCGATCGCTTGTCGCCCATGATCTGGGCGCCGTTCGGGCACATCTGTGTACCGCGGACTTCTGGGACGTCGGAACACCTTCCGAGTACCTGAAGGCCTCCCGATCGATCGGCGAGCGAGAGCAGCGTTGGTTCCCCCACGTCGGAGCGAGGTCGTCGATCGATCCGACGGCGCGGGTGACCGACAGCGTCCTCTGGGACGACGTGGACATAGGCCCCGGTGCGTCAGTCGACGGCTGTGTCATCGCTGACATGGTCAGGATTCCCGCTGGAGTCCGCCTCCAGCACCGCGCCATCATTCAACGCGGCGGAGAGCTCGTCGTGGCAGACATCCCCTCGGACGCGAGCGGCGCGACTCATCATGGATAGACGGGTGCCCGCCTTGCAGGGCACGCGCCATCGAATAGATGAGTGTCTCCACCGCGCCCGACTGTCAGGACCGTACGTGCGCGTCGTGCCCCTCACCGGGGACGCGTCGACTCGGCAGTACTTCCGCATTCTTCGTCCAGACAACCCTTCGGTCGTGCTCGCGGTGTACGAGGAGCCGTTTCTCTTCGACCAGCTGCCGTTCGTCAATGTGTGCCGCCTCTTCACCAACATTCCATTGCCAATCCCGGCCATCGCCGGGCATGCCGACGATCTCGGCATCCTGATTCTGGAAGATCTCGGCGACGTCACGCTGCAGGCTCACCTCGGCGTGACGCAGCCGATTGAGCACGACGCACTGTACAAACAGGCGGTGGAGCTCGTGTTCCGGATGCAGCGCAGGGGCGCCGATCTCGAATCCGACGAGTTCATTCCGTACGGTGTCGCGTTCGATCGCGACAAGCTGATGTGGGAAATGAACTTCTTCGTGAAGTATTTTCTCGAAGCATATCGGGGCATCTCGCTGTCTCCGTCCGCTCGAGCGGCGTTCGGCGAGGAATGCATCGCCATCGCCGATGAGCTGGCAGGGGAACCGCGCGTTCTATGCCACCGCGACTATCACAGCCGTAATCTGATGCTTCACGATCGACGGCTTTACATCATCGATTTTCAGGATGCGCGAATGGGGCCCGATACGTACGACCTCGCGTCCCTGCTGCGCGATTCGTACGTGGATTTGTCGGAGGAACGCGTTGATGAGCTGATTCGCGCGTACTTGAGCCTGGGAGGTGCTGGCGCTGCCACGTCCGAGGCGTTCGCGAAGTACCGGCATCGTTTCGATCTGATGTCGGTGCAGCGGAATCTGAAGGCCCTCGGCACATTCGGTAACCAGACCACGGCCCGGAACAATCCGGTCTATATTCAGTACATTCCGCGCACGCTCAGCTACGTGCGCACCAATCTGGAACGGTACTCCCGGTTCGCCCGCCTGCGCGAGCTGCTTGGAGGCGTGCTATGAAGCACGAAGATCCACGAAGATCTCGAAGGTCCACGAGGTTTTCCGTTTCTTCGATGGATCTCCATTTCTCCGCGGAACTTCGTGTTATGAAGCAGTTCGGCGTCTCGACGCACCTCTACCACGAAGAGCGCCTTCAGAAGTCGCATCTGGCCGAGATCGCGGCGCATGGATTCAATGCGGTTGAACTCTTCGCGACGCGCAGCCACTTCGACTATCACGACCAGGGAGCCATTCGATCGCTCAGCGAATGGCTGGCCGAATCGAATCTGACGCTGCACTCCATCCATGCGCCGATCACCGACGTCTTTGCCAACGGCCGGATCCAGCGCATCTTTTCAACCGCCACAAGAGACAGCGACGCCCGCAAAGCCGCCGTGAGCGAGATCTCGGCTGCACTCAACATCGCCAAGACGATTCCGTTCAAGTTTCTCGTGGTGCATCTCGGCGTTCCGTTCGCACTGCGGCCGGCCGCCGATGACAACGATCGCGACGCCGCGATCCGGAGTGTCGAGGAAATCCACGCCATGTCCGAACCGCGCGGCGTGAAGGTGGCGCTCGAGGTGATGGGCAACGGTTTGTCGACAGCGCCCGATCTGATCGAGCTGCTCGAACGCAGCTTCGAAGGCGCCGACATTGGCATCTGCATGGACGTAGGGCACGCGCACATTCTTGGCGATGCGGCCGAAGCGATCGAAACGTCGTCCGAATACCTCGTCACGACGCATATTCACGACAACCGGCGGGAAAATGACGACCACCTCGTCCCCTTTCAAGGCAGCATCAACTGGGGGGCTGCCGTCATGGCCTTCGAGAAGATCGGCTACGATGGAGTGTTGATGTACGAGATGAGGAACGCAGAGGGCCCTGCGGCCGTGCTCGAACGGGCGGTCGGCGCCCGTCGCAGACTCGAAGACCTCATGCTGTCTGCGGGCAGCTGGTAGGGGTCACCTGTAAGCATCGATGATTGTTCATATTGAGCGGATCGCCCAGTACGAGGGGCAACGGGTCACTCTGAGAGGCTGGCTGCACAACCGCCGTTCGAGCGGCAAGATTCATTTTCTGTCGGTACGCGATGGCACCGGGTTCATCCAGGCCATCATCTCCAAGGCGGCCGTTGGCGACGACAAGTTCAAGCAGGCCGATCATCTCTCTCAAGAGACGGCCCTCATCGTGCACGGCACGGTTCGGGCCGACACTCGGGCGCCTGGCGGCTACGAGCTCGATGTGGCGGACTTCGAGATCGTCAGCGGGTCGGTGGACTACCCGATTACGCCAAAAGAACATGGAGTCGATTACCTGCTCGATCGGCGGCATCTGTGGATTCGCTCCGAGCGCCAGCAGGCCATCCTGCGCGTTCGCCACGAAGTGATTACGGCCGTCCGCGATTTCTTCAACGACTCAGGGCTTCATCCTCGCCGACACGCCGATTTTTACGCCAGCCGCGTGCGAAGGCACCACGACTCTGTTCCCCGTCGATTACTTCGAGGATCAGAAGGTGTTCCTTGCGCAAAGCGGCCAGCTCTATGCGGAGGCCAGCGCGATGGCGCTGGGACGCGTGTACAACTTCGGTCCCGTGTTTCGGGCGGAGAAATCCAAAACGCGCCGCCACCTGACCGAATTCTGGATGGTCGAACCGGAAATGGCGTACGCCACGCTCGACGACATCATTGACCTTGCCGAAGGCCTCGTCGTCGCGGTCGTGTCGCGCGTGCTCGAGCACCGCCGGCGCGAGCTGACTGTGCTCGAGCGTGACGTGTCGAAGCTCGAGTCCGTCCAGGCGCCATTTCCCCGCATTTCCTACGACGAAGCGGTGAAAATCCTGCAGGATAAGGGACAGCCGTTCGAATGGGGCGGGGATCTCGGCGGCACCGACGAAACAGTTCTGTCGCAGCACTTCGATCGGCCGGTGGCGATCCACCGTTATCCGGGCAAGGTGAAGCCGTTCTACATGGAGCCCGACCCGGGCCGGCCCGAGCTGGCTCTCTGCGTCGACATGCTGGCGCCGGAAGGGATCGGCGAAATCATAGGCGGCAGCCAGCGTCTTGCCAGCTACGACCTGCTGCTGCAGCGCATCCGGGAACACCATCTGCCCGAGGAAGCGTTCGAGTGGTACCTCGATCTCCGCCGGTTCGGAACCGTGCCTCACGCCGGCTTCGGAATGGGCATCGAGCGGGTCGTCGGCTGGATCTGCGGCCTCGAGCACGTGCGAGAGGCTATTCCGTTTCCACGAATGATGTACAGGGTGACTCCCTAGATTTCAAATTCTAGATTTCAAATTTTAGATTCTAGATTTCAGATTACAGATTTCAGATCTATGAAGATCGGTTTCGTATCGCTCGGCTGTCCAAAGAATCTCGTCGATTCCGAAGTGATGATGGGCCTCTCCCAGCGAGGGGGGCATACGCTGACGCCGAATCCGGAAGAAGCGGAAGTGCTGGTCGTCAATACCTGCGCGTTCATCGACTCGGCGAAAGAAGAGTCCATCAACACGATCCTCGAGCTCGCCGGGCTCAAGAGACACGGCAGCTGCCAGCGCCTGGTGGTGACCGGATGTCTCGGGGAACGCTACCGTGAAGAGTTGAAGGCGCAGATCCCCGAGATCGATGCCGTGCTCGGCACAGGCGACGTTCCCGAGATCGTCGGCGCGATCGAGGGGCAGCCGAACGCCCGGCGAATTCCGTTGACGCTCGTTCGGGATCTGCCCACCTACCTGTACGACGCGGACTCTCCGCGCGTATTCGCAACGCCGCGGCATTTCGCGTACATCAAGGTGGCGGAGGGATGTGACTACAAATGCTCGTTCTGCATCATTCCGAAGCTGCGGGGACACTACCGAAGCCGGCCAATCGACGCGATCGCCCGCGAGGCACAGTCGTTGGCAGAACGCGGCGTACGCGAGGTGATTCTCATCTCTCAGGACACGACGTTTTACGGTCGCGATTTCAACCAGGGCGCAGCCGCTGCCGGCGCTGCTGCGCAGGCTCGACGCAATCGAAGCCCTCGACTGGATTCGGCTTCTCTATCTGTATCCAACAACCATTACCGAGGAGATTCTCGACGCAATGGCAGAGTGCGAGAAGGTCTGCAAGTACATCGACCTTCCCCTCCAGCACGCGGCCGACGCGGTGCTTCGACGAATGAAGCGTCCGGGCACCAGAGCAGGCTACGAAAAGCTGCTGCGCAGGATTCGCCAGCGGGTCCCCGGCGTGTCGCTGAGAACGACCTTCATCGTGGGATTCCCGGGTGAAACGGAGGACGAGTTCGAACAGCTGTGCGAATTCGTGCGAAGCACCGGCTTCGATCATCTCGGCGTCTTCACCTATTCGCACGAGGAAGGCACGACTGCCTACAGCCTTCCCGACGATGTGCCCGCGGCCGTCAAAACGAGGAGGCGCAACAAACTGATGGCCGAGCAGAAGCGCATCGTCGGGGCGCGCACAGAGGAAGCGCGTCGGCACGCAGGTGAAGCTGATGATCGACGGCCCGTCTCCCGAGCACGAGCTGGTCTGGCGCGGGCGGCTCGCGGGCCAGGCCCCCGACATCGACCCGGTCGTCTATTTGACGGAGGCCGACCTCGATTCCCTCCGTCCGCGGGACGGTCTTGTCGGCCGAGATCGTCGGCTCCCGAGAGTCACGATTTGGTGGCGCGCCTTTGCGGCTGACGCCGCTTCGGCGCGGCAGGCCGCGACGTATGATAAGCTTTTAGGTTTGTAAGAGCCTGCAAGACCTGAAGTGGGCCGGTGCCCACTTTTTGTTTTTGAGGGTGTTCCTACGCAGCTCATTGAGAGAATTCGCGCCGTGGCCGAGCGGGTCGCCCGCTCGTACGACCTGGAAGTCTTTGACCTCCAGTTTCGTCGTGAGTCTTCGGGTTGGGTGCTGCGGATTTTCGTGGATGTGCCGTGGAAGGCGACTCCCGACCAGGTCGAAGCCGGGGAGAGCCGGCGGCCCCGGTGGACGCGTCGCCGACCATCGAGGACTGCGAACGGGTCAGCCGGGACGTCAGTGCGATTCTGGATGTCGAGGAGACGATCGACCATCGGTACACTCTCGAGGTGTCTTCGCCGGGACTCGACCGGCCGCTGCGCACCGTGACCGACTACCGCCGGTTTGCTGGAAGGCTCGCGAAAATCGTCGTGTCCGAACCTGTGAACGGTCAGAAGCATTTCGAAGGGCGTCTTGGGGGGGTGGAACAGGATTCGATCGTCATCGAGACGACTCCCGGTAAGCGACAACTGATACCGCTGCCGCTGGTGACCCGGGCGCGCTTGGAAGTGGAATTCTAGGGATTGGTGGTTAGGGATTCGGGATTAGAGAAAACCATGTCGAACCCGCTAATGCAGACAATCGAGGCACTGGCCAAGGAAAAGGGCATCGAGCCCGATGTGGTGATCGGGGCCATCGAGGATGCGGTCCTGACTGCCTCGCGGAAGTACTACAAGACGAACGAAAACCTGAAGACACGCTTCAATCAGGACACGGGTCAGGTCGATCTGTTCGCCGTCAAGCAAATCGTGCTCGAGGTGGCCAACCCGGCGACCGAGATTTCGCTGGAAGAAGCGCAGCAACTCTATGGCGACGAGGCCGAAGTCGACATGGAGATCGAGTTTCCCAAGCCCACCGAGGTGCTCGGTCGCATCGCGGCGCAGACGGCCAAACAGGTGATCTTTCAGAAGGTCCGCGAGGCCGAGCGCGAGAATATTTTCGGCGAGTACAGCCAGCGGATCGGCGAGGTCGTCAATGCCACCGTGAAGCGCTTCGAGAATGGCGACATGGTCGCCGAGCTCGGCCGCATCGAGGCGAGCCTGCCGCGCAAGGAGCAGTCGCGGGCCGAAAGCTATGCTCCCGGCGAGCGTCTGCGCGCGGTCATCAAGGGGGTCAACCGCAGCACGAAGGGACCGCAGATCGTCCTGTCGCGTACCGATCCCGCGCTGCTGGTCAAGCTGTTCGAGCAGGAAGTACCGGAAATCTACGACGGCACTGTGCAGATCCGGGGTGCCGTTCGCGAGGCCGGCGACCGGGCGAAGGTCGCCGTCTTCTCGCGCGAGCGCGATGTCGACCCTGTCGGCGCCTGCGTCGGGATGAAAGGCACTCGCGTTCAGGCGATCATTCGCGAGCTGCGCGGCGAGAAAATCGACATCGTCGAGTGGTCTGACGATCCGATCCAGCTCGTCACCAATGCGCTGAGTCCCGCGAAGGTCCAGCGCGTCTCGATCGTCGATGACAAGGAACGGGTCGTCGAGGTCGTCGTCGAAGACAAGCAGCTGTCGCTGGCGATTGGCAAGAAGGGACAGAACGTGCGTCTCGCGGCGAAGCTGACCGGATGGCGTATCGACATCAAGAGCGAGGAGGAGAAGCGCCGGGAGGTCGAGGCCCAGCTCGAAGGCTTCGTGCCCGCGTCGGCAACTGCGGAGCAGGCCGCGGCCGAAGGCGACTCGAGCGCCGAGGCAGCGCCCGAAGCTGAGAACGAATCAGAAACGTAGCGCAGGGCTCACGGGAGAACAATTTGGCAACTGTTCGCATCTATAGAGTCGCAGAGCTTCTCAACACGAGCAGCCAGGAAGTGCTGGCGTTGTTGAAGCGCGCGCACGGGATCGAGCTGAAGAGCGCGTCCAGCACGATCGAAGAGGTCGTGGCGCGGCAGTTCGTCGAGCGCCTTGCGCGCGAGCGCAGCATCACGCTGCCCGGCGGTGATATCTTCGCCGAGGGGCCGCCGGTCAAAGGCGGCAAGAAGACTGGGCAAATCGCGAAGAAAGTCGAACCCGCGAAGCCCGCGGCGCCGACACTCGCACCCCCTCGTCTGGTGAAAACGGCGAAACCCGCGGCGCCTCCTGTCGTGGCGGCTCCCCTCGCGGAGGTGCCTCCCGCCGAAGAGGCTGCGCCTCCGCCACCGCCACCCGCGCCGCAAGTTGAAGAAGAACCGGTTGAGCACCATGGTCCGCCAGTCCCCGTTTTAGAGATTCCTCCGCCAGAAGCGCCCGCGGCGCCGACGCCGGTCGAGGAGCCGAAAGCGCCGGCAGCTGCGGCGCCACCGCCGCCGCCCAAACCCGCTCCGGTTGGCCGTGTGGTTCCGCCGAGCATCAGATTGAGGATCGAAGAACCGAACGCCCCGGGGACCTCCGCAGTGCCGGCGATGCCGACACGCCCCGCGGCGCCGCGCCTTCGTCCATCCGACAAGGTCGCGCCGCCGCGACCGATGGCGCCGTTGCCGCCTGCAACCGGGAATCTCGCCAAGCCGAGCGGTCCTGGAGGAACGACGACGCGTCCGGCGCCGCAGAGGCCGTCCTATCCTCCGCCGATGCGTCCGGCCACCACACCTGGTGGACCACGCCCGCTGCCAACTCCACCTGTGCGCCCGCAGCAGCCCGCGCAAGGGTTGCGGCCCTCCGGTGGCGTCGGGCAGCAGCGTCCGGCTGCGCCGCGATTCATGCCGCAGATGCGACCGGCCGTCGCGCGGCGACCCGAGGCGGAGCCGCGCCGCGAAGCTCGTCCGGCCGCGCCTGCAGCTCCACCGCCGATCACGCGGACGGTGACCTTCGTCGAAGGTATGACGGTGAAGGACCTCGCGGACAAGCTCGACGAACGAGTGAAAGACGTCCTCAAGAAGCTGCTCGATAGGCGGCTGATGATGACGATCAACAGCACGGTCGATACGGAAACGGCATCGATGATCGCTCGCGAGTTTGGCGCAGACGTTCAACTTCGCACATTCGAAGAAGACATGCTCGAGGTCGAGGCCGAAGAAGTGAAGCCGGAAGACACCGTGACACGCGCGCCCGTCGTGACGGTCATGGGCCACGTCGATCACGGCAAGACCACGCTCCTGGACGCCATCCGGACCACGCGCGTGGCCGAGCGCGAAGCGGGCGGCATCACGCAACACATCGGCGCCTATCACGTCACAGTGAACGAGCGAAACATTGTGTTCCTCGACACTCCGGGACACGAAGCGTTCACGTTGATGCGGGCGCGCGGTGCGAAGGTGACCGACGTCGTCGTGCTGGTCGTCGCCGCCGACGACGGCGTGATGCCTCAGACGCGGGAGGCCATCGATCATGCCCGGGCCGCGAATGTCCCGATCATCGTGGCGATCAACAAGACCGACAAACCCGGCTCCGATCCCGAGCGTGTGAAACGCGAGCTGGCCGACCTCAATCTCGTGCCGGAAGACTGGGGCGGGCAGACGGTCATGGTTCTGGTTTCCGCGAAGAAGAAGACCGGGCTCGACAGCCTTCTCGAAATGATCCTGCTCGTGAGCGATATCGGCGAATACAAGGCCAACCCGAAGCGAAACGCCTCGGGGACGGTGCTCGAATCGAAGCTCGATCGGGGCCGCGGCCCTGTCGCCACGATCCTCGTCCAGGACGGCACGTTGCGCGTCGGAGACACGTTCATCGCGGGGCCAATCGTGGGGCGGGTCCGGGCGTTAATCGACGATCGCGGCAAGCCGATCAAGCTGGCCCCGCCATCGACCCCCGTCGAGGTGCTCGGCCTGACGGGCCTGCCGCAGCCGGGTGACGCCTTCCAGGCGCTGGCCGATGCGGCGAAGGCGCGCCAGATTGCCACCTATCGCCAGGGCATGGCGAAGGAAAAGGCGCTCGGCGCGAAAGGTAGCCGCCTGACGCTCGAGTCGCTGCAGCAGCAGATCGCCGAAGGCGGCATGAAGGATCTGTCCATCGTGATCAAGGCCGACGTGCAGGGCTCGGCGGAAGTGCTGGCTGATACGCTGTCGAAGCTGAGCGACGATCGCGTCCGCCTCAAGATCATCCACTCCGGTGTCGGCGCCATCAACGAGTCGGATGTGCTCCTCGCCTCGGCTTCCAATGCCATCATCATCGGCTTCAACGTCAGGCCCGATCGCAACGCGGCGGATCTCGCCGAGCGCGAAGAGGTCGATATCCGTCATCACACGGTCATTTACAACGTCACCGACGAGATGAAGAAAGCGATGGCCGGGCTGCTCGAGCCGACACTGAAAGAAGTCAGGATCGGGTCGGCCGAAGTGCGCAACATCTTCAAGGTCCCGAAAGCTGGGACGATCGCGGGCTGTTATGTGCTCGACGGCCGCATCACCCGAAGCGGCGACTCGAGGGCCCGCCTGGTGCGAGACGGCGCCATTGTCCACGAGGGGAAGATCTCATCCCTGCGACGCTTCAAGGACGATGTCAGCGAGGTGAAGGCGGGCTTCGAGTGCGGCATCGCGTTCGAAAAATACAACGATGTGAAGGTGGGCGACGTGATCGAAGTCTTCACCGTCGAGCGCATCGCGGTCTCGGCGTAGTGCGCATTGGGCGTTGGACATTGGGCGCGGGGCTTCAGGCCCTTGTCCTGTCCGGGGCCCATGGCCGGATGCCTGACGTCTAATGGTCATCGGCCACCTTTCAATCGAGTTCCATATTCCAGGCGCCAGGTCGCTCAAGGAAAAGCGCATGGTGCTGCGAAGCGTCAAGGATCGCATTCGAAAGTTCAACGTTGCCGTTGCCGAGGTGGAGCATCACGACCTCTGGCAGCGCGCGGGCCTCAGCGTGGTGACCGTTTCGAACGATGAAAAGCACGCCGATCGGGAGCTCTGCCGCCGTGGTGAACGAAATCGAGCGCGTCGAGCCGGGGCTCATTGCTCGAACTGAAGTAGAGTTCTTGGGGTGAGATACAAAGATCTCTGGAGCTAGGATCTACTGATCTAGAGATCTCAAGTTCAGTTCACACGTTCCATAGATCAGTAGTTCAGTAGTTCAATAGTTGATATGGGCCAAGGATCGCGACCCGATCGCGTGGCGGATCAGATTCGTGCTGAAGTAACGACGATGATTGCACGCGAGCTGCACGATCCCGGCGTCGGGTTTGTCACGGTCACGCGGGTTCAGGTCAGTCCCGATCTGCAGCACGCCCGCGTGTTCTACACGAGCCTCGGCGATCAAACCGCAAAGCAGAATAGTGCGCGGGCGCTCGAACGCGCCGCGGGGTTCATGCGGCGCCAGATCGGTCAGCGGTTGCGATTGCGGCGCACGCCCGAGCTTCAGTTTACCTTCGACGAAACGGTCGCGCACCAGGACCGGGTCGAACAGCTGCTGAGAGAGATTGCGGACGAGAGAGCCGGCGACCCCCCGCACGATGCGCCGGAGCCTGATGAGCCATAAGCAGATCGACGCCATCCGCGATGCCATTCTTCAACGGCAGCGTTTCGTCATCACCTCTCACGCCCGGCCCGACGGCGACGCCATCGGGTCGCAGCTCGCCATGGCCTTCGCGCTGCGCCAGCTCGGCAAGAGCGTGAGGCTGGTCGACAGGGATCCAGCGCCGCCACAGTTTCAGACGTTCCCCGGGATCCGTGATATCGAGGTGTCCCCGAAGGTTGACGGTCAGTTCGATGCGGCCATCGTCATGGAGTGTGGAGATCTGTCGCGAACCGGAGTCGAGGGATTCGAGAAGTATTTCGTCATCAACGTCGATCATCATCCGGGCAACACGATGTTCGGCGCCACTCAACTGGTTCGATGTCGGGGCGGCGGCCTGTGGGGAGATGGTCTTCGACCTCATTGAGGCGCTCGGCGTCACGCTCACGCGAGAGATTGCGACCCACATCTATCTCACGATCCTTACCGACACCGGCGGCTTCCATTTCTCTCATATCACCCCTCGGACGTTCGAGATCTGCCGCCGCTCGGCCGAGGCGGGTGCAGATCCAGAGGCGATCGCTCGCGCGGTCTATGACAACTCCACGATGGGTCGGCTGCGCCTCATGGGCGGTGTCCTCCACAATCTGGAGTTCGAAAGCGGGGGCCGCGCGGCGCTTGCCCACCTGAGCCTCGCTCTCCTCGAGGAAACCGGCGCCACCAACGAGGACGCAGACGGCCTGATCAACATTCCGCTGACGGTGAAAGACATACAGGCTGTGGCGTTTTTCAAGGAGGTCGGACACCGACAATTATCGCATCAGCCTGCAGGTCCAAGGGCGACGTCGACGTGAACAGCGTTGCCAACAAATTCGGCGGCGGCGGCCACAAGAACGCGGCCGGCTGCACGACTGAGGCCGCCTATCCGGAAGTGCGCCGCAAGATCGCCGACGAGCTCTCCCGCGTCCTTACCTAAAACGTAAAAATTGGGTCTGACCCTCTTTTTACCTGATGGCGTCATCGTCATCGACAAGCCAGCCGGTCCAACCTCTCATGACGTCGTGGCCGTCATGCGGCGCGCGCTTCGCCGATGCGACAGAAAGTCGGCCATGAAGCGGGCATACCGGCCCTCGATCCCCTCGCATCGGGCGTGCTTCCCCTGGTTCTCGGCCGGGCCACGAGACTCGCGCAGTTTCTGTCGTCCGCAGAGAAAGAATACGACGCCGAAATCGAGCTGGGAGTCAGACGACGACGCTCGACCGCGGCGGCGAGGTGGTCCCACGAGCTCGAACCCGGGACGTGACGGATCTGAGCGAGTCGATGATCGACGCGGCCGTGGCTGAGTTTCGCGGGACATATCTCCAGCGGCCGCCGGCCTACTCGGCAAAGAAAGTAGACGGCGATCGTGCCTACGACCTTGCACGTAGGAATGAGCCGATCCATCTCGATCCTGTCCAGGTGACCGCCTCGGCACTGGACGTCATCGAGTGGACAGGCAACCGGCTGCGGTTGCGTCTGGTGTGCTCGGCCGGGTATTACGTCCGCTCGCTGGCCGATGCGCTCGGTGAAAGGCTGGGGACCGGTGGATATCTGGCCTCTCTGGTTCGAACCCGCAGCGGCGAGTTCACGCTGGATCAGGCGGTGGGCCTGGACGTGCTGGACCGGCGACCCGGCCGAAGCGGCGGCACGAGTCGTTCCGTGGCCGCACTCCTGCCAGCTTTGCCCGCGCTGACGCTGACACCGGAAGGCGCGTCTCTCGCCGCGCGCGGAGGCTTTCATCGGCCCCGCGCACGTCGATGGGGGATCAGAAACTGCCGCAGACCGGCAAAGTCAGGCTGCTCCATCCGGATGGACGGCTGGTGGCGATCGCAGATTTGCGCGAAACTCGTGAACGCGGGTCCCTGCGCCGTCTTTTGCATCCAGGCGTCGTACTGGAATAAAATAGCTCGTTTGGGACTCACACATTGCGGCGGGCTGGGGAGCATAGCTTCGCTGGGCCGCGCGCGGAGGTAGGCACTCGTGGCACTCAACAAAGATCGCAAGACCGAGCTCATCACCTCTTACCGCACACACGAATCCGATACCGGATCACCAGAAGTTCAGGTCGCCATCCTCAGCGAACGCATTGGTTATCTGACGGAGCACTTCAAGACGCATGCGAAAGATCATCACTCGCGGCGCGGTCTGCTCAAGCTGGTCGGCCAGCGGCGTCGCTTGCTGGATTATCTGAAGGGCAAGGACTCGGAACGGTATTCCGAGCTCATCCGCCGACTGGGCATCCGCAAGTAGCACCGGTGACGCCGGATACTCCGCACTCCCGAGGCACAAATGTTCAAACGAGAACTGGATATCAACGGCACTCCCCTTTCCTTCGAAACGGGGAAGTACGCAAAGCAAGCCGATGGCGCGGTCTTCGTGCGCATGGGCGATTCGGTCGTCCTCGTCACCGCGTGCGCCGCGGCTAGTGCGCGCGAGGGGATCGACTTTCTTCCGCTGACCGTCGACTACAAGGAATACACATACGCGTCGGGCCGCATCCCCGGGGGCTTCTTCAAGCGCGAAGGCAAACCGTCAGAGAAGGAAGTGCTGACCAGCCGGGTGATCGATCGGCCGATCCGCCCGCTGTTCCCGGCAGGATGGCGGCACGAGAGCCAAATCATCGCGCTCGTGCTTTCGGCCGACGCGAATTACGACCCGGACGTCCTCGCCATCAGCGGTGCATCGGCGGCGCTCGCGATTTCGAGTATTCCGTTTCAGAACACGATTGCCGGTGTGCGCGTCGGCAAGCTCGACGGCCAGTACGTCATCAACCCGACCTACGAACAGCGCAAGAAGAGCACCCTCGACCTGGTGATCGCCGGCAGCAAGGATGGCCTGGTCATGGTCGAAGCCGGCGCAAAGGAAGTGCCCGAAGAGGAAATCGTGCAAGCGCTCGACGCAGGCCACACCGCCATCAAGCGAATCGTCGACACCATCGACGCATTGGCGAAGGAAGCAGGCAAGCCGAAGCGGCAGGCGCCGGCCAGGGACGTCGATCACGCCTTCTACCGCGAGGTCGAAGAGAAGGTGCTCGTGCCGCTCAGCGAAGCGATGCGCGTGCGGAACAAGCTCGAAAGCTACGGCACGGTCGATCAGGTCCTGGACGATCTCATCGCCGACATCCCCGAAGGCGAAGTCCAGCGCAAAGTCGAAGCGAAGACCATCTTCAAGGAGCTCAAGGAAAAAGTCCTGCGAGACGAGGTGCTCGAGAAGGGCGTGCGACTGGACGGCCGCAGGTTCGACGAGATCCGTCCGATCTGGTCGGAAGTCGGCGTCCTTCCCCGCGTGCACGGCTCGGCGGTCTTCACCCGCGGTGAAACGCAGGCACTGGTGACGGTCACGCTTGGCACCTCCGACGATCAGCAGAAGATCGAGACCGTGGAAGGCGAGGTCTATCGGCGATTCATGCTGCACTACAACTTCCCGCCGTTCTCGGTCGGCGAAGTGCAGTTCCTTCGCGGCCCCGGCCGCCGCGAGGTGGGGCACGGGGCTCTCGCGGAGCGCGCTTTGCTGCAGGTGCTTCCCTCTGAAGATTCGTTCCCGTACACGATCCGTGTCGTCTCCGACATTCTCGAGTCGAACGGATCCTCTTCGATGGCCTCGGTGTGCGGCGGCACGCTCTCGATGCAGGATGCGGGCGTCCCCTTGCGCGCTCCGGTGGCCGGGGTGGCCATGGGCCTGATCATGGACGAAAAGAGCGGCAAGTACGCCGTGCTCACCGACATCGCCGGCGCCGAAGACCACTACGGTGACATGGACTTCAAAGTGGCCGGGACCGCCAACGGCATCACGGCGCTCCAGATGGACATCAAGGTGACCGGCATCACCGCCGCCATCATGCGCGAGGCGCTCGAGCAGGCGCATCGCGGCCGCCAGCACATCCTCGCCGAAATGGCGAAGACGATGGCCGCGCCCAGAGGGAACATTTCGACCTACGCACCACGGATCATCACAATCAAGATCCCGGTCGACAAGATCCGTGACGTCATCGGACCGGGCGGCAAGATGATCCGCAGCATCATCGATCGCACCGGCGTCAAGATCGACGTCGAAGACGATGGCAGCGTGAACGTCGCGTCCGCCGACGAGGCGGCGGCGCAAAAGGCCATCGCGATCATCCAGGAACTGACGGCCACTGCCGAGCTGAACAAGACCTACATGGGAAAAGTGCAGCGCATCACCGATTTCGGCGCGTTCGTCGAGATCATGCCGGGCACCGATGGCCTGTTGCACGTATCGGAGATCGCCAATCATCGCGTGAAGGACGTTCGGGACGAGCTCAAGGAAGGCGAGCAGGTTCTGGTAAAGGTCATCAACATCGATCCGACCGGGAAGATTCGCCTGAGCCGCAAGGCGCTGCTGCAGGACGAAGGAGCCGCGGCCGCCGCGCCCTCGCGCAAATCGGAGTAAAATATCTCCCTGCCTTCCCGGCAAGGAGAAGCCTGATGACCCCTGCAATCCGGTGGTCGGCGCTTGTACTGGCGATCCCGGCGTTCGGCCTGCTGGGGCAGGCGCAGGAGGCCGGCGAGCGGAGATTCAGCGTCTCCGCTCAGAAGTACGCGTTCAGCCCCGCGCGCATCGAGGTTCTGCAGGACGATCTGGTGCGCGTGACATTTTCGACGGCCGACATTCCCCACAGCTTCACGATCGACAGGTACCGCATCGCCAAGCGGGTCGAGCCAGGCAGGCCGATCGTGTTCGAGTTTCGCGCGGACCAGCCGGGCCGCTTTCCCATTTACTGCAATCTGACTGCAGATGATGGCTGCAAGAAGATGGTCGGCGAGCTGGTCGTAGAAAATAGAAAGTAAGAATCCCGACGCGACGTTAGAGCTGGACGCTGCGTGCCAGCTCGAGACGTTCCTTGATCGGCGGGTGCGTATAGAACAACGCCCGAACCAGACGCGAGGGATTTTCCTCGGCGAGATTCTGCTGACCCAGCCGGCGCATCGCCGAAATGAACGCAGGAGGGTTGTTCGTCATTCGGAGCGCGTAGGAATCTGCGCGGCGTTCGTGCGCGCGCGAGACGGCGTTCATCAGCGGCCTGACGGCAAGCGCCACGGCTCCCGCCGTCAACAGGAGCACGGGACTGCCCGCCGGATCGGCGGCCCCCGAGAGACCGAAGAACGGGACGGCCCATCGCAGCGCGAGATGCCCGGCAAAAAATCCTGCGAACATCAGAGCCACGTCGTAGACAACCGCCGTCCAAATGTCCCTGTGCACGTGATGCGCGAGCTCGTGCGCCAGAATCACTTCAATCTCGTCGTCGGAATACTCGGCCAGGAGCGTATCGGAGAGCAGTATCCGGCGAGTGTTCCCTAGTCCTGTCAGCGCCGCATTCGCCTTTTTCGTGCGATCGCTGAGCGTCCACTCATAGACGCCCATGATGCGCGAGCCTGCCTTTGCAGCGAGAGCGGTGAGACGATCGCGAAGCTCCGCCCTTTCCAACGGCTTGAACGTGTAGAACAGCGGCAGAGGATGACCGGCGCGAGAGCAAGCAGAACCACGACGACGAGCGAGTACGCCAGCACCGGACAGAAGCCACCAATGCTCTGGCCAGGTTCGCAGCGTGAAGTACACAAATGCCGATCCAAGCTCGGCAAACAGCAGGCCGACCAGCACCGCCTTGCACATGGTCTTTGAGCCAGTGCGTCATGGTCTGAGTCGCGAGACCGTAGCGGCGCTCCAGGACGAAGCCCCGATAGAAGCTGAATGGCAATGTCGCGAGATCGCAGACCGCCGAAAGTGCCAGGACATAGAGCGCGACCGTCAGCGCCGCATGTCCGGACGAGAGCTCGACGATGTGCTGCCGCAGCCACGCCGATGCGCCGGAAAACATCAGGGCGCCTAGCAGGGCGGCCGTCCAGAGTGCGGACAGCAGGCCCGCGCGGCGACCCAGGCGATGGTAGCGAGTGGCTTTGTCTTCGTTCACGCCGTCAGATCCGGGCTCTTATTTTCCTTCGATGGTGATGCGGCCGTTGGTGGCCCTGACGTCGATCTCGGGGCCGCCTCCATTGAGGACGCTTTCGAGACTGCGGATACGGCGGCCGGTACGCTTCCTGAGTTCCAAGCCCGGTGACGGTAATGCCCCCGTTCACCGAGCGGGCGTTCAGCGTCGCTTTCGTGTCCTTTGGCACCTCCAGCGCCACTCCGCCGTTGGTGACTTCCAGCCGCACGCGCGCGGTCACCTCGGCCATTTGCGCCGAGATAGTGCCGTTCACCGTCGCCGCGTCGACCGAGCCTTTCAATCGCGTCAGCTCGACGCTCCGTTGGCGGCCATCGCCTTGACGTGTCCGCGCAGGCCGTCAGCTTTGAGAGTCCCGTTGTTCCCGGTCATCTCCACCCGCGCATCAGCCGGCACGCTGACTTTGTAGGTCACCTCGAGGCCACCGCTTCGATTGCCGCGAACAGTCTCGAGGCGGATATGACCGGGCGAGACTCGCTCGTCAACCTTCGAGCTTTCAAGCAGGGTCCTTGCCCGATCGTTGGTCATCGATCGGGCGGAGAGAACAGCGGCCACATCGACGATCCCATCGGCGCCGACCACGATCTCGATGGTACCGTTCGCATTGATGATCTCGACTCGTCCCCCCGAGTCCAGGGGATACTGGCGCTTCCACTCCCGGGTCGCCCGGCCGTGCAGATGGCCGAAGGAGACGTCGCCGTCCTTGATGGTGACGTCGCATGCACCGAGAAGTCCGAGGGCGCACGCTCCGGCGAGGAGGGCGGGAAGGGCGCCAAGGGCTGAGGGCTGAGGGCTGAAGGCTGAACGCATGCGGTACGAGACGAACCGCGAAGCCCGATTGTTCCTAATTCAGCTCGATCGAAATCAGCTTCGAGACGCCCGGTTCCTCCATCGTAACCCCATACAGCCGGTCGGCAATCTCCATGGTCTTCCGGCTGTGGGTAATGATGATGAACTGGGTGTGCTCCTGCATTCCCTGAAGCATCTCCACGAAACGCCCGATGTTGGCATCGTCCAGCGGCGCGTCGATCTCGTCGAGCACGCAGAACGGGCTGGGCTTGTACTTGAAAATGGCGAACATGAGCGCAATTGCGGTGAGCGCCTTTTCGCCGCCCGACAGCAGCTGTACGCTTTGCAGTCGCTTGCCCGGAGGGGACGCCACGACCTCGATGCCACTCTCCAGGATGTCACTTTCATCGAGCAAGGCGATCGTGGCATGGCCGCCGCCGAACAGCGTGCTGAAGGTGCCCTGGAAATTCTCCCGGATGGCCGAGAACGCTTCGCGGAACCGCTGTTTGCTCGTTTCGTCGATTTTCTTGATCGTATCGCCGGTCGCCGTGATCGAGTCAGTCAAGTCCTTGCGCTGGGTGGTCAGGAAACCATGACGTGCACTCAGCTCGTCGAACTGATCGATCGCCATCATGTTGACCGGGCCGAGCCGATCGATTTTCTGACGCAGCCGCGCGATGTGCGCCTCGGGCGACGCCGGCGCACCGATGCTGCTCCGGGGCAGCGTCCAGGGCTTCTTCGCTTGCGTCTGCTTCTTCGTCCTCGGCGTCTGCGCCACTAGCGTCGCGCCCCGCGGATTGCCCCATGGCGGATTGTCCGGCTGCCGATAGTTCCCCAGCCGATTCCGCTGCTGCCTGGTTCATCTCTGCGACAACCTCGTCGAGCGTCGTTTGCAGATTGTCCACGCACGACTGCGCCAGGTGCCCGAGGTGACTTTCCTCGGTCGCGCGCGAGACCTCGAGCTCGCCCAGCTCTCCATGAACGGTTTCTAGCGCCCTTCGGGCATCGCGGGCGGCGGCCTCGAACCCATCCGCCTGCTGCCGAAATCCGGTCAGCGCATCCTCTGCCGCCCGTACATCCGCGCGAAGCGCCTCGAGTCGAACGCCATCGTTCATCGACCAACTGCAGCGTTTCGTCGACGAGCTGCTTCAGACCTGCCCGCTTGTTCTCGATCTCGGCAACGCTGGCCTGCGCGGCCGCGAGGCGCACTCTCGAGCTCGGTGTTGCTCTCTTCGAGACGCGCCACCTCCGCGCTGATGGCTGCCGGTTCGCTCCACGAGCGCTCGCATACGCCGCTTTCGTTTCGGCGGCGCTGCGGGCAAGATCCTGCAGCGCAGCCCTTGCGTCGCCGAGGCGATGCTGCGCGTGAGAAAGCTTCGCGTCCGCGGAGCTGCTGCTCCTGCTCGAGCCGAACGATCGCATCACGCGCTTCGCGTTGCCGCGCTTCGGCGCCGCGGCGCTGCTCTTCGGCGCCACGACGCTCGATCTCCAGCAGTTCGGCTTTCTTCTGCACCTTCTGCAGATCGTCCGCCGATCGCTGAAGCTGCATCTCCAGCGACAGAATCGCCTTCTCCTCGCGGTGGAGGTCGGCGGTGACGGCGGCGAGCGCGTTCGAAACCTGGGCGATACGCGCTTCGAGTGCGGCCACCTCGGACACGGACTGATCGCGCTCGGCTTCCTCGCCGGCAATCCGATCGCGGAGGTCCTTCACTTCCCGCTTGATGCCGAGAATGGCGCCGCCTTCATCCTTGCCGCCGCCGCTGACCAGGAACCGGCCCTGGACGACCTCTCCGGTCAGCGTCGCAATGACCGCGGCAGGTGGATCCCGCGGCCGTGAGTGCCCCTTCCAGGGTGTCGGCAATGAACCCGGCAGGGATGGCTGCGTCAATGGCAGCGGCATAAGGGCCGGTAATCCTCAGCAGCGGAACGAATAGGGAGCAGTCCTGATAAAGCGCGACCGTGGAGCCTCGAGCCCTGGCGAAGGCTCCGCGGCCCCTTCCAGGACGACGAAGCCGCAGCGCCCGACGTTTTCCTGGCGAATGAGATCCAGACCAGCCTGAGCCTGTGCGTGCGTTGGAACGATGACGTATTGAAGCAGATCGCCGAGGCACGCTTCGACGGCGCGTTCGTACTTCGGCTGAACTTCGAGGTGGTCGGCAACCGATCCCTGCTGTCCCACATGCCCGTTGGCCTGTGCGAGCACCATCCGGGCGGCCTCGGTGTATCCCGCCCTTGCCTTTTCGAGCTCCGTCAGTGAAGCGAGGCGGGCGGACAGGCCGGCGAGCTCGCGCTCGCGGGCGCGAAGGTTGTTCGACTTCCATTCGAGCTCGATTCGCGCTGTCGCAAGCTCTGTCTCCCGTGCCGTGCGAGCGTGGAGCGATGCTTCTGCCGCCTCTTTCGCGCGCCGAAGCCCATCGGCTGTGACCGCGCGGTCGCTATCAAGACGCTCCTGTTCCAATCGGACTTCTGACTCTTCCAGGCTGAGCTTGGCCAGCTCTTCCGACACGCGCTGCGCGGCCTCCTCGGCATGCTGTATCGCATGGCGCAGCGTCGTCGCGACATTCAGCGTTGAAAACACTTCCGACCGTGCCGCTTCGACATCGGCTTCGAGTCCTTCGATGCGATCGCTGCTCGTCCGAGTACTCGCTTCTCGATGCGCTCGAGCTCGGCCGCCGCGCGTTTCTGGTCCTCCGCGGCCTGCGCGGCCGCCTCCTCGCGTTCGACGAGGCCGAGGCGTGCGGGCTCCCGTCCGGGCATCGAGCGTTGCCGCCTCAGCACGCAGCTCGTCGCCTCGAACGCCCATCAACTCTATCTGCTGGCGGCTGAACTCGATCTGCTGCTGCCGACGGTTGATCTCCATTTCGCAGGCGTGCACCGCTTCGCGAGCAATCGTGGCCGTCCCCTCGGCCTCGACAAGCGAGATGCGGACGCGGCTGAAGTCCGCCTCCGCACCGCTGACGGCCGCCGAGTCCCGCGGACTCGCGCAGCCCTGGCGTCCTCCAGACGTGCGCGTAGACGTTCGATTTTCTCGAGCCGATTCCTGGTAACGCCCGGCGAAGAGGACCTTTTCCCAGTGACGCAGCTCGTCGCGCAGACGCTTGTAGCGGCGCGCTTTGGCCGACTGACGCTTCAGCGACCCGAACTGCTTCTCGAGCTCGAAAATGATGTCTTCAAGGCGGGTGAGATTGAGCTGTGCGGCCTCGAGCTTGAGCTCGGCTGCCCGGCGCCGCGCCTTGTATTTGGTGATCCCGGCGGCTTCTTCGATCAGCTGACGCCTGTCGGTCGGTCGCGAGCTCAGGATCATGCCGATCTTGCCCTGCTCGATGATGGCGTAAGCCTTCGCGCCGAGCCCGGTATCCATCAGAAACTCGTGAACGTCGCGCAGACGGCAGATTTCGCCGTCGATCAGGTACTCGCTTTCGCCCGAGCGATACAGCCGGCGCGTGACCTCGACTGTTCTGGCGATCGTCGGCCTGTCATCATCGATGGCATCGCCGTTTCCGCCAATCGCCATGGCGACATTCGTCTCAGGCAGCACGCCGCTCAGCCGCAGCCGGACTTCGGCCGCACCCGTCGGCTTGCGCGCATCGCTCCCGTTGAAGATGACATCCTCCATTCGATCACCACGGAGGCTCTTCGCGCTCTGCTCGCCGAGGACCCAGGTAATGGCGTCCGCCACATTGCTCTTGCCGCAGCCGTTAGGACCCACGATGGCCGTGACGCCGCGATCGAAGGACAAGTGCGAGCGATCGGAGAAGGACTTGAAGCCCGAAATCTCAAGTTGTGACAGGCGCATAGTTGCTCACCGAAAAAGGAAACGGGACCCTCTCTCCGTACATACAAAAGCCGCCCGGCCCCCGGAACCAAACCGAGAGCAGCGAGCGGCTGGGGCGCTCTGAACGAATTTGACCGTGAAGATTTGCAAATACGACCGCCGAGCCCGATCGCTCCCGAAACCGGAAGCGAGCCCCGTGGAGGCTCTGACGGCCGCAGTGTAACAAGCCCCAAATGTAGGGGCAAGAACAAACTCAGGCGCTAGTTGTAGTAGGCATGTCGCCCTAAGGACTGCGCCTACAACAGAGCGTTTCTATCTCCCGGCGACTTGCGTGTTTCTTGCCGGGGTGGCCCGCATCAGTTTCTCGGCCTCAGCAAAGAGCGTCAGCGCGTACTGAGTCTGCGGGTCCTTTTCAATCAAGTGCCGTCGCGCGGTGGCCACATCGAACAACTGCGTATCAATCTCATACCGAATCATCGAGCGGACAAACTCGAGATCGGCATTGAACCCGGCCTCATCGAACTGGGCCGGATCGCGGAACTGAGACTTCACGAAGTCCTTGAAGTCCTGCAGCATCGCATCATCCACCGTGAAGTCGCGGGTCAGCGTGCGTCTCGCCTTCTGGTCGGTCGCCGCGCCGAACCGAGTGTCGCCCTCGCTGTCGAACCGTCGCGCGTAGTTGGCAAACATCGTCGGGTACAGCCGCCGCGCGAACTTGCCGGGGTTGAATCCCTCGATAGGCCCCGGCATCCGGTGGTCGGGCTCGATCCCGCCACCGCTGTATACCTTGCGGCCAAGACGGAGCGTGTGCTTCAGGTCCGACGCCGGGTGCTGCGCGTTGGCGTCCTGATCGCGCATCGTGTACGACAGGTACTCGTCGAAGCTCTCGTCCCAGGGGCGCTGAATCAATCTGCCCGCAGGCGTGAAGTAGTGCGCAGTGGTGAGCGCAAGACCCGCGCCCTCGCTCAGTGGGTAAATCGACTGCACCAGCGCCTTGCCCCAAGTCGTTTCGCCGACCACCAGGCCGCGATCGTGATCCTGGAGCGCCCCCGTGACGATCTCGGACGCACTCGCACTGCGCCGATTGGCAAGCGCGATCAAGGGAAGGTCGGTGTAGTCGCTGCTTTCGACGGCGCGATACTCCTTGTCGGAATTCTGAACGCGGCCGCGCGTATAGACGATCATTTCCCCCTTCTTGAGGAATCTGTTCGAGACTTTGATCGCCTGGTCGAGCGGTCCTCCAGGATTCTCACGAATATCGAGGACGAGGCGCTTCATGCCCTGCTTGGTCAAATCGCGCAGCGCATTCCCCAGCTCTCTGTCGGTGGTCTCGGAGAAATCGCGGAGCTGGATATAGCCGGTACCGTCCGCGATCATGAAAGACGCGTGCACGCTGGGAATCCGGATTTCGTCGCGCACGACTTCCACATCGATCAGCTTGTCGTACCCGGTCCGGCGAATCGAAACCTGCACCGGGGTTCCCCGCGGGCCGCGCAGCTTCAGGACAGCCTGCTCGCTCGTCCAGCCCTTGGCGTCTTCGCCGTTGATCTTGGCAATCACGTCCCCGCGCCGAATCCCCTTCTTGTAGGCAGGCGATCCTTCGAACAGGGACATCACGGTGATGTCGCCGTCGACTACGTTGATGCTGATGCCCAGACCGTAATAGTGGCCTTCCTGCCGTTCGCGCAGCTGCGCGAAGGCTTTGGGGTCCATGAAGCTCGAATGGGGATCGAGCGTCTGGAGCATCCCGCTGATCGCGCTGTACACGACACGATCGGACGCCACCGTCTCCACATACTTCTGCTCGATCTGATTGACGGCCGCCGTAAAGACGTTGAGGCGCTCCGGCACGCCATTCTGAGTGGCGAGAACGCGTCCGCCGAAGAATCCACCGACCAGCGCCGACAGGGCGATGGCAAACGCCGCGACCGAGACCGAACGGTATGTGCGCATAGTTGCGTAAAATGTTACTACAAAGGGGTATAATCTAAGACTCGAAATCCTAAGGAGTCAGTTACTTATGTTTGGCCCTATTGGCATGCCGGAGATGATTGTCATCGCAGTCATTGCGCTGATTATCTTCGGTCCTCGGAAGCTGCCTGAGCTGGGAAAATCGCTTGGCAAGAGCCTTGCGGAGTTCAAGCGGGCCTCGAATGACCTGAAGAATACTCTCGAGGAGGAAATCCGCACAGAGGAGCTTCAGGACGCCCGGAAGTCGGCACAGATCCCGCCGACCTCGCCGACGCCGACGGGGTCGACGCCAATGGCGGGGACCGCCGAGCCGGAGGGTGAAACGACGCCCCGCGAGAGCTCCGCGCGCGGGACGCCGGCGTCTGACGATAAGAATGCCCGTAGTTCCCTTCCCAGATCCGCAGAACTCGAAGGACTCTTCCGCGCGCGCCGTGTCCGATCCTGGTTCGAAGATGACGATCCAGAACTGGGCACAGGCGGCAAGATGTCGTTTTTGGAGCATCTGGACGAGCTCCGAAAGCGCATTGTCCGGGCGCTGCTGGCGCTCGTGCGTCGGCTTCGGCATCGCCCTGTTCTTCATTCAGGATCTCTATGCGTTCGTGATGCTGCCTTTGCGGCAGATGCTCCGGCCGGGCGAAACGATGATCTACACATACCCGACCGAAGCGTTCATGCTGTACCTGCGCATTGCGCTGATCGCCGGGTTGTTCATCGCGGCGCCGCTCATCTTCTGGCAAGTATGGCTGTTTGTCGCGCCGGCACTGTATTCGCGCGAACGGCGCTACGCGATCCCGTTCATCGTTCTGTCGAGTATGGGGGTGATTTCCGGCGCGGCGTTTTCGCACTACGTCGCCTTTCCGTTGATGTGGCGCTTCTTCGCGAGCTTCTCGAACGACCTCGTGTCGTTCATGCCCCGCATCGAAGACGCGTTCAGCGTCTACATGCGGATGCTGCTTGGGCATGGCGGCCGTGTTCCAGATGCCCGCCATGGTGTTTTTTCTGGCACGGATGGGCGTGATCACCGCGCGCTGGATGATCCGTCAGTTCAAATACGCCGTGCTGATCATCGTCGTGGTCGCAGCGATTATCACTCCGAGCTCAGACGTCGCGAGCCAGCTGATCGTGGCCGGCCCGATGGTGGTTCTTTACATACTCAGTATCGGCATTGCGTGGCTCTTCGGTAAGAAAAAACGAGCATTGGAAGAATGAGAGATTGGTAGATTGAGAGATTAATCTTCCAATCTGCCAATCTTCGAATCTGCCAATCCTGCAAACCCAATCATCCTGTCGCGAGCCGCCGCAACTGACGCAACCACATCCTCAGGTTTCATCTTCAGCGACTTCTTTCGTGCGGCGGTCGCGAAGCTCTACCACTCCGTCTCTCAAGCCTTTCGCCCCGATGGTCACCCGCAGGGGCATCCCGAGAAGGTCTGCGTCCTTGAACTTGACGCCAGGGCTCAGCCCATCACGGTCGTCATGAAGCACTTCGAACCCTGCTGCTTCGAGATCGTCTTCAACCTGCTGCGCCACAGTGGCGATCTCGACGTTGCTGCATCGAGGGTCACGAGGTGGACATGGTAGGGCGCAACCGGCCAGGGCCAGATGATGCCATCGGCGTCGTAGTTCTGCTCGATCACCGCAGCGATCGTCCGCGTGATACCGATGCCATAGCAGCCCATGACCATCGGCCGCTCTGCGCCCGCCTCGTCGAGGAACACGCAATTCATCGACTCTGAGTACTTCGTGCCCAGCTTGAAGACCTGGCCGACTTCGATGCCCCGGAAGGCTTCGTAACGCCCCTTGCCGCACCGGCTGCAGAGATCGCCTTCCCGCGCCATGCGGAGATCGTGGAATCCCTTGAACTGCTTGAGGTCGCGGTCCGGCTTGAAGCCGAAATGATGGTATCCCTCCTTGTTGGCGCCGCACGTCAGGTTGTACGCTGCCTTCGAGGCTCTTGTCCGCGTACATCGGCAGATCGAATTCAACAGGGCCGATGAACCCTGACCTGGTGCCCGCTCGCCGTTCCGCCTCTTCGACCGGCACGAGCTCGAGCGAATCGGCTCCGATGAGCATTCTTCATCTTCACGGTGTTCGGCTCGTGATCGCTTCGCATGACCAGACCCTACGTCCCACGTTTCGGCAGCCTTTCGTCGCTCGATAGAGATAGAACTTCGAGGCGTGGTCGAGAGGCAGTCCATTGTGCTCGGCATCCTTGAACGCCCTTGCCTGCTCCTCCATCTGCACGATGCCGGGCGTGTGAAAATGCGCCGGCCTGAGCGTCCATGCACGGGCTCGTTGCATAGGCGAACGGGATGCCTGGCGCCTCGGTCTTCTCGGCATTCGACGTGTACTCGCAGGCGCTGCAGCTGAGGATGGCATCTTCGCCGCTGCCGGCAAGCACGTGGAACTCATGGGTGAAGCTGCCCCCAATCGCGCCGCTGTCGGCCTCCACCGGCCGGAAATTCACACCCAGGCGCGTGAAAATGCGCTTGTACGCCTCGAACATGCGCCAGTATTCCCGGTCGGCGTCGGCATCGTCGACATGAAATGAATAAGCGTCCTTCATCGTGAACTCCCGGCCGCGCATCAGACCGAACCGCGGGCGGATTTCGTCGCGAAACTTGGTTTGAATCTGGAAGAGGTTGATCGGCAGTTGCTTGTAACTCTTGACGTTCCTCCGCACGATGTCGGTGACGACCTCTTCGTGCGTGGGTCCCGAGGCAGAAATCAGCGCCCTTCCGGTCCTTCAGTCGCAGCAGCTCTCGCCCGTAGAACTGCCAGCGGGTGCTTTCCTGCCAGAGCTCACCGGGCTGGACGGTGGGCATCAGCAGCTCCTGACAGCCGTCCCGCGCAAGCTCTTCGCGGACGATAGTTTTCGAACTTCCGGATGCTGCGCAGGGCGAGCGGAAGGTAATCGTAGATGCCGGCGGCGACCTTCTGGATCATCCCGGCGCGCATCATCAGCTGCTGACTGACGACGTCGGCATCTCGTGGCGCTTCACGGTAGGTCTGGAGAAGCAGCTTCGACTGTCTCATGGAGCATCGTAGGGCCGGCGCACGTCGCTGACGTGAATCTTCCATTGTAAATCGTCGTGAGACGGAAAATCGGTTCTGAAGTGGCCGCCGCGGCTCTCTTCGCGCCGCAGCGCGGCGTTGGCAATCGAGCGCTGCGACGATGATGATGCTGGCGCGACGCCAGCCTTCGTGGTCCATCGCGCCGGCTCGCCAGGTGTTCCTCGAGCGCCGCTTCCTGCTCCTGAAGCGCAGACTGACGGCATCGCGAAGGCGCCCGATGTCGCGGAACAGCGCCACGCATCTGCCACATCAGCGTCCGAATCTCGGCTTCGTCCATTTCTCGGGTCGGCGCACTGCGGCCGACCCGGGCGGGCTGTCCCGATAAACGGGCGCGGCAGCTCGGCCTCCTGCACTCGACGAGCCATCGCGCGGCCGGCACGCGCGCCGAACACGAGCCCTTCGAGCAGGGAATTGCTCGCCAGCCGATTGGCACCATGCACGCGGGTGCAGGCGACCTCGCCGGCGGCAAACAGCCCAGGCACCGACGTACGGCCGTCCAGATCGGTTTCGACGCCCCCCATCATGTAATGAGCGGCCGGGCCCGACGGGAATCAGATCGCGGGCCAGGTCGAATCCCGCCTTGAGACACGCGGCGGCAATCGTCGGAAACCGTCGATGAACCACCTCCGGCATCCAGATGGCGAAGGCTCAGGTAAATCGGTCCACCCGTTCGCTCCGCCTCCAGCACGATGCTGCGCGAAACGACGTCGCGCGGCGCGAGATCGGCGGACCGGTGATATCGAGACATGAACGGCTGACCTGATGCATCCACCAGGTGGGCGCCCTCTCCTCGAAGCGCTTCGGAGAGCAGAAATCGCGGCGCACCTTCGGCGTCCAGAACCGTCGGATGAAACTGCACGAACTCCATGTCGGCGATGCGCGCACCTGCCCGAAACGCCAGCGCAACCCCGTCACCGGTCGCCACTGCCGGATTTGTCGTCTCGCTGAAGACCTGTCCGGCCCCGCCGGTCGCGAGCAACGTCGTCCGGCCCAACGCCCGACCTGCTCTCACCACGCTCGTCGATGAACCGAACCCCGAGACAGCGACCGTCGCTCGATGATGGCGCTCGACGGCGAGCGTGTTCTTCAGTACGCGGATACGGCGCACTCGACGAGGCGCGTTCCCAAAGCACTCGCCCGATCTCCCGACCTGTCGCATCGGTGGCGTGCAAAACGCGCCGTACGCTGTGCGCGCCCTCAGAGGCGAGCGCCGGCTGCCCGTTGCTGTCGCGATCGAACCTCGCTCCCCACTCGATCAGCTCGCGCGTGTAAGCTGGTCCCTCATCGCAAAGCACGCCGACCGCGTGTTGGTCGCACAGGCCGTCGCCGGCGATCATCGTGTCCTTCGCGTGCAAGCTCGGGCGAATCGCCAGGCCCGATCGCGGCGGCAATCCCTCCCTGCGCGTACTCCGTATTGCTCTCGGTGGGAACAGCTTTCGTGATGATGACGATGTCGCCCGACCTCCCAGCGCAACCGCGGCACGAAGGCCGGCGATGCCACTGCCCACGATTATGAAGTCGCCGAGTACATCCACCGGTGTTATCCTACTTCACACTTAGGAGAGTGATTGCTCCGCGTTGACGTCGAGGCCGGCTCGAACAAGTATCCGATCTACATCGAACATGGGTTTGACGGCGCAGCTGGGACGACTGATCGAGCAGTCGCCCAGGCCGGCCTCACGTCATTTTTTGATTTCCAGCCCGCTCGTGTGGAAGCTGCACGGGAAGGCGCTCGCGAAGGCCATTCAAAAACCAGAAGTCATCCTCCTGCCCGACGGCGAGAAGTACAAGCAGCTCGCCACAGCCTCTCGTGCCTACGAATCCCTGATCAAGCTCGAGGCCGATCGCGGTGCGGGCATCATCGCCGTTGGCGGCGGCGTCATCGGGGACATGGCCGGCTTCATCGCCGCAACATACCTGAGAGGCATCAGGCTGATTCAGGTCCCGACGACCCTCCTGGCGCAGGTCGATAGCGCGATCGGCGGCAAGGTGGGAGTGAATCACGCGCTGGGAAAGAATCTCATCGGCGCGTTTCATCAACCCTCGCTCGTCGCCATCGACCCTGCGTTTCTCGAAACCCTCCCGCGGCGGGAGTTTCGAGCGGGGCTTTACGAGGTCATCAAGTACGGCATGACGTCGAGCCGTGATCTTTTCGAGCGCATCGATCGCGACACGGACGCGATCTTTGCGCGAAGGAGCGTCGCGCTCGTTCCAATCATCGGCGAGTCTTGCACGATCAAGGCGGCTGTGGTGAAGCTCGACGAGCGCGAGTCAGGACCGCGACGCATGCTGAACTACGGCCATACTGCGGGTCATGCCCTCGAGGCGGTGACCAAGTACAAGCGCTTCCGCCACGGCGAAGCGATTGCGTACGGCATGCTGGTCGCGGCTGAGATCGCGGTCGCCCGTGGCGTCATGCCCGACGCCGATCGCCGCGAGCTCGTGAGAATCATCATCAAGCTGGGGCCCCTGCCACCCGTGGGCGACCTCTCCGTGCGCGAGGTCCTCGAGGCTGTCAGACACGACAAGAAAGTCGTAGATGGCACCCTCCACTACGTGCTGTGTACGGGAATAGGAAGCTGGACGACCGTCACCGATGTGAGCGAAGACGAGCTGGCGAAGGCGCTGAGGAAAACCGGGCTCAGGAAGTGATCCGACGGAAGCCGGACACGACAACGACAGGGTCAGCGAAGCCACCCGGGCGGCACGGATGCGCGCCGTGCCTCCTCCTCGATGTCGGCAAGCGCTTTGGTGGACTTTGCGATGTCTGCTTTGACCCGCTCCTGCTCGGCGAGCGCATCGAGCCGCTTCTTTTCGATCAGCGCCCGTTGCGCAGGATCGTCCACGGCGACAAACTGTGCGTACAGGCCATTGATCTGGCTTTGAAGAGCCTCGTAAAACGTCTGGGCACGCTGAACGGCGCTCCGCGCATCGGTGATGCGCGCACGCCAGTATTTTTCATCCCATTCGGACGCAGCCGATTCAGAGGGCTGGGCAGGCCTGGACGGTGCGGCCTTCGGCGGTGCACCTCCCTGGGTACCCGCCTTCGCGGTAGTGAACTCAGCAGGAGGTGAAGCGGGTGCGTCGGCGATCCTGCCCAGGTCGTCGTTGGTGTAGACCTTCGCCGGAGGCTTGAGCGTCTTGCGGCGTGCATCCTCGGCGCGAGCCACATCGGCAAGCGACTGCGCCGTTGCGGGACCAGGGCACAGCAGCGAGCTCACCAGGACACTCGTGAAAACGCGCATTTTGTCATTCCCTGTCACATTACTTGGCCGAAGCCGGCACTCCTCGTACTACCGCAGCTCCTGCCATAATCGGATACCCGATCGAGAGATGGCGGCCTGCACAGCTCTTCGCGTGCCCGACGCGCCAAGAGCGTCCGCCCGAAGCGCCAGCATTCCCGGCCGCCCGGCCGGGTCGGGCGCGGCCCAAACGACGATGTAAGCGTGAGACGGCAGTTTTTCGAGGCCGTCCAACTTGCCGTAGGCGAACAGGCGCCACTCTTTTGTGCCAAGACGTGCCGTGAGCGCGGTCAAATCCACGGTGGTGCCGTCGGCCAGTGTCCGGGAACCGCCGGGAGGTCCGTCCACAAATGTTGATCTGACACTCCCTGCCGTCACGCCGCTCCAGTCGGCAATGCCGAGAATCTCGTGAGCCGCAAATTCCAGTGCCGTTTCTGCGGCCGCCAGCGCTTCGTAAGCATGTGTGTAGTTGGCCGCCACTCTCATTTCGACGCTTGTCAAAATGGAAAGAGAAAAAGCCAGAGCTGCAAGAAGTGCCACTGCCATGATCGCCAGCACGAGCGCTGCGCCTCTGTCGTGCGTAATCATTGCAGGAGGCTCAGGTTGCGCGGTGTGACGTCGAACGTTATCTGGCGATCGCCCAGGGGAAGTATGAGCGTGCGCGATGCGCGGACGCGAAGTGTTACCCGTACCAATCGGATCCGCAGCAGGTCCGCGTCGTAACGGTCTGGATCGGAGGGGTCGGGACACCACGGTCCGTCGGTCAGCTGTGCGGCGTTCAAGCGCACCAGCGTCCCCGACCCGAGGTGTCGCATGTCGGGGCGCGGAACGGTCGCGCCGTCGATGACCGTGAAGGTGCAATTCTCACCCGCGCCATACACCGGAGTAGCCGGATCATCGACGCCGAGGTCAGGCGGCCTGGGTCCGTACGAGGTCCACGGTCCTTCCGGGTCGCTCAACGGCTTTCGCAATACTGGCGGCGACGGATCGCCGAAGTGCGCGAACGCCAGTCCAACGACATCATCAGCAACTGGCAGATCGGTGTGCCATCCGTCGTACTTCATCAGCTCGGCGGTGCCGGCGGCGAGATTCACGCGTTTCCAGTACGTCGCGGAGACAACCGCCACGACAGAGGCGCCAGGTGAATAGGTCTTAGAGAACGCCCCACCGGTGTGAACCAGCGCCGGAGGGGCATCCTGGATCGCCGTGATCCTGAACGCATCGGTACGCACCTGACTCGTCGAATATCACCGCCAACCCCTCGGGCGAAAATCCAGCGGACGAAGCGACGTACACGTTGCTTCCCGCATCGGTGGGCGCGGTGAGCATCGTGTCCGATGCCCCCGCCGGCGCGTACAGGACTGAAACTCGGTCGTCGAAGTACACCGAGGATGGGTCGGGCGACAGGGGCCCGCGACGAGACGGCAGAACGGATGGAAAGTGCTTTCGGGTGCCTCCGCCGGCCTGCAACAGATCTCTGGTCATGAGGTCGACGGAAAGACGAAGGCGCTGTTGCATGTCGATCGCTTCGGGCTGGGAGTGAAAGGGGCCGTGAGCCGGATTCATGACGCCAAAGACGGCGCCTGTTACCACGAGCGCAATCCCGAGGGCGATCGTCATCTCGACGAGCGAAAACCCCGTTTTCACCGGATGCTCCGGGACCTGATTGCGAATGATCGGACCTCGCCGTAATTCCTGTGAGCGTGCGCTGCCGCAATGCTGATGACGACCGCTCCTGCAGTCGAGGCAGAAGCCGCAATCGACCAGCGTAGCGAAAATACGGCAGCCTCGCAGGGCTCGACCGCTGCGCACACCTTGGTTCCATCGGCATCGCGATGTTCGATCGCATCGGAGACATCGCCCAGCGTCGATTCGCCGCGCAGCTCCTCCAACTTCTGCTGTGCGAGGATCGTCGCCACGGTCCGATACTGAGCAGCTGCGGTCGTGTGGACGCCTGCTGCGATGAGTTGCGCGAGCGTAACAAGCGCACCGGTCAGGAGGGCAATGGCGAAGATTGTCTCGACGAGCGAGAAGCCGCGCGGCATGCAGACATCATCCTGCAACGGTCGATCCGCCGATCGATTGCTGGCTTTCTCCAGGGATTCCCACCGGAGCGCCCGTGGTGGTGGCAGAAAGTGCAACGACCGGGAGCCTGTCCGTGAGAGGAAAGTGCGCGGCGGTTCAGTAGTAAAAGGATGTATACCAGCTCACGATGTGCTCGCCGGCAACGGCCGAGACGAGCGCACCGGCAGCGAGGAAGGTGCCGAACGGAAGGGCGTATTTCATGTCACCGCGTTTGAGGGCGATCATAGCGACTCCAACAATCGACCCGATGAACGAGGACAGCACCAGAGTCAGGAGCATGAGCTTCCAGCCGAGGAAGGCGCCGATCATCGCGAGCATCTTCACATCGCCGAATCCCATCCCTTCTTCATGCCGGATCCGGAAGTAGATCTCCCCGATCAGCCACAGCGATCCTCCGCCGAGCAGGAGGCCGATCACCGAATCTAACCACCCCGGCGGAAGAAAGAAGCTGAAGAGGACGCCGAGAACGATCCCAGGGAGCGTGATTGCGTCGGGAAGGATACGGTGCTCCAGGTCAATCACGAACAGGACGACCATCGCACACGCAAACAGCAGACGTTGATACAGGAGCGGTGGCTCGAACAGGATGAAGGCCGCCAGGAACAGGACGCCCGTCAACAGCTCGACGACGGGATACTGCACGGAAATTCCCTTGCCACATGAACGGCAACGTCCCCGCAGCACCAGGTAGCTGATGACCGGAATGTTGTCGTAGGGCCTCAACGCCGCACGGCAATGCGGGCAACGCGATGACGGCCAGAAGACCGATTCGCGCAGCGGTAGCCGATGAATGCAGACGTTCAGGAAGCTGCCAACAACCAGTCCCAGCGCGCCACCGAACAAGGGAGATGACAGCAACTCCATCTCATCGGCGCGGCACTAGGGGCGCGCATCCGGTGCCAGCCCAGCCGGCTCCACAGGCAATGGGTGGAGCTTCGACCAGACCGCCGGGGTGACCTTCCCGGCGGCGAGGTCGAGCGTGTAGGGTGCGCCGGCGGGATTGACAGGAACACCTCGAAGCTGTCCTGCACGCACGACCTCCTCCCACGAGGCGGGCAGTTTGCCGGTAACGCGAGCAAACTCTTTGACCAGCCGCTCGAGCGCGTCGATCTGGTCCATGGCGTCGAGCTGGGCCAGGCGCAGATGCGCCGTTTGCTGAAGCCACTCGTTCTCTTCGCTCGCTGCGAGCTGTCGCCACATGGCTCGCGAGGACTGGCGATCGCCGCGGCGAGAGAGCATGACGGCGGCGTACGTGTTCAGCCACCACGGTGCCCCCGGGAGGGCGCCACCGCGCCTGAACCACTCGGCCGCATTCCCGTAGTCATGGAGGTTCCAGTAATAGATGAACCCGATATCGTGGTAGTAGTCCCACCTGCCCGGGTTGAAGGTAATTCCCTTTTTCAGCAGCGCAATCGCCTGATCGGGTCTGCCCGCACCACCTGGATGTGGTTCGGCAAGAAAAATGGCGCCGAACCGGTATCCCACCGTGAATCTCGAATCGAGCGTCGTCGCGAGGTCCAGGAGCGGATAGAGGAGATCGTATCGGCGTTGCCCGGCAGGTTTCAGCCGCTCGCTTCCATAATGCTGAAGCGAGCGGATCCAGTAGACGTCGGCAAGCGCGGCGTCATAAGAGAGTGCCGCGCGGCGCATCATAAGGCCATCCCTGACGTAGAGCACCTGGTCCTCAACTCTCTCGAACGCGTACGCACGTTCGCGTACCAGCTGCAGGCCCGTTGCCGCACCAAGAATCGCCACCAGCAGTGCGACGAACGCAAGAAATTGCCGGCGATTCCTCATTTGAAGTCCCGTCTCATGAAGATGTATGTGGCCACCACCAGGAGAGCCGCCACATAGGTAGTCGCGTAGGCCGTATTCAGCAGAAGAAAGCCTGCAGGCACCGGAACGGCGTGAACGACTTCGCTTTTGATGTCGAGAGAGGCGAGATTTGGCAGCAGATAGTAAAGAACCCTGGCCAGATAGGCGATCGGCTTCACGTCGAGAACGGCTTGGAAGTCTCTGAGATCAGAGTTGAAGTGCCCGACCACGTAGAGCCCGAGGGTCAGCGCCGCAGCGAGCATGGGGCTCGAGAACGTCGAAAACAGCAGCGCCACAGCCGTCACGATGGCGAGCTGGAGAAAGATCATCGCCACCGCCTTCAGCAGCGCCGGATCGACTGCGGGCGCACCCCAGTTCGGCCGGAACCACGCCCCATCGATCCACGCGACGGCGCCCAGAACGGCGTAATAGGCAACGGCCATTACGACGAGATTGACGAGCAGCGTGAGCACGAGACCCAGATACTTCCCGACAATCAGCTCCTGCCGCCGTATCGGCTTGGCAAGCAGCGCGTAGATGCTGCGCTTTTCCACCTCCTTCGACACGAGACCGACACCGACGAAGACCGCAATGAACAATCCGAACAGCGACATCGCCGCCAGTCCCAGATCCTTGATGATCTTCACGTCCTGGCCGGCTGTGAGCTGGCTGAGCAGATAAGACATGCCGATCAACAGCACCGCGAACAGAACGAGGTTGTAGAGCACCTTGTCCCGAACCGACTCTTTGAAAACGCTGCTCGCAATCGCTCGGATGACGCGCATCGCTATGAGGCCGCCCGCGGCTTCTGATAAGCAGGCTCGAACCGCGATACCGGTTGTTCGCCGACTTTCTTGACGAAGAAATCCTCCAGGGTGTCGCGGACCGGGTTCAGTGAGATGAGCTGCGCGCCTTCCGCCTGCAGATCCCGGAGGAGCAAGTCGGGCCTGGGCTCCAGCGGGAGCTCCAGCGAATAACGTTGGTCACCGACCGGCGTGACTCTCTGGATACGTGCCCGATGCCGTTCGAGCGAGCTCGCGGAAACATTGGCGACAACCAATTCCCATGCGCGCACCTGAAACGCTTGAAGGTCTGTCATCCGGCCGCTCGCCACGAGCTTTCCTCCCGCCAGAATGGCAACACGGTTGCACAGGGCCTCGGCGTCGGACAGCACGTGTGAACTGAAGAAGACGGTGCTGCCTTTATCGCGCAACTTGAGAATCATCTGGCGGACTTCGCGCCGCCCCAGAGGATCCAGGCCCGCCATCGGCTCATCCAGGAACACTACCTCCGGGTCGTTTATCAGCGCCTGGGCGATCCCTACCCGCTGCAGCATGCCTTTCGAGAACTTGCGAAGCTGCAGACGGCGCTCGCCGGCGATGCCGACCTCGTCGAGCAATGCCGATACCCTTCGCCGGCGATCCGCGGCGGGTTACCCAAAAAGGCTCGCGAAATACGTGAGCAGCTCTTCGGCCGTCAGGTAATCGTAGAAATAGGGGCTCTCCGGCAGATACCCGATGCGGCGCTTGACGGAGACGTCTCCCACCGGCCGCCCCAGGATCTCGGCACGCCCCGATGTCGGATAGATCAGCTGCATCAGCAGCTTGAAGGTGGTCGTTTTTCCGGCGCCGTTCGGGCCAAGGAATCCGAACGTTTCGCCCGCGGCGATGTCGAGGTCGAGGTTGTCGAGCGCGCGGTAGGGCCGGGGCCTCCAGAACCCGATCGAAAAATCCTTGGTGAGCTTCTCAGTTCGGATTGCGAGCATCCCAGCCGTATTATCGGCCTGTCTTACTTGATCGCCACCGCAGTGGCCGGGGTCGGCACGCCGGCGGCGCTGATGGCCGTGATGGCAACTGTGTCCTGAAACACCGTCTGTGCCTCGCTCGTACCGAAGAAGCGCGTGCCCGTGGTGCCCGCCGCAATCGGTGACGCATCGGCGAAGTAGCGCGGTGACGCGTTGGCCGCACCGTTACACGCCGCCGTGGCGACCGCAGTGCCGACCCCCGCATAGTTGATGCTGTAGCCGCTCTTCTCGATCGGGACGGCGATGCCAAGGTCCGGGCTGATGAACGGCTGGCCACCCGTGGTCGGAGGTGTGCCGAGCTCGACCAGCGTGACCGCATAACCTGAACCGTTCGCGCAGTTGATCATGTAGTTGATGTTCGAGCTGTTGATCGCGCGCAGCGACCCGATCGCTGACGCTTCGTTGCCCGCCATACGCGCCCTGAGCAATCCAGGCACCGCAATCGCGGCGATGATGCCGATGATCGCGACGACGATCAGCAGTTCGATCAAAGTAAAACCCTTGTCGCTACGGATTCTCATGTGTCTCTCCTTATGACGGCGCTTAGCCGTGTTGCCTTGACGACGGCTAAGCAGCCGTCGGGGATGGCCCGACAACAGCAACCCCCGTACCACACCGTCCAGCGGCTGTATATAATTGAATTAATTGGACTTCAGAAGAATATCAAGATTCCCAGTATCTCACGCGGTGGTCCGTTCTGACAATGTTTGTACCTTCCGGGTTGGCAGGAATTGTAACGCTGGCCCGTCGCGCTCGCGCAATGTGGTACCTACCTACGTCAGCTTGCTGATGAGATCGAAGATCGGCAGATACATCGCGATGACGATGCCCCCGACTACTCCGCCCAGGAACGCGATCATGACGGGTTCCAGAAGCGTGAGGAGACCGGCGACCGCCGTCTCGACCTCCTCCTCGTAGAAGTCGGCGATCTTGGAGAGCATACTGTCCAGAGCGCCGGTCGTCTCGCCGACGGCAATCATCTGCGTGACCATCGGCGCAAAAACGCCTGTGTTCTTCAACGGTGCGGAGATGGTGTGGCCGCGCTCGATGCTCTTGCGCGTCAGCAGAATGGCCTCCTCAATGACAGCATTGCCGGAGGTCCGCGCCGTGATGTCGAGCCCGTCGAGAATCGGAACGCCCGAGCTCAGCAGCGTCGACAGTGTGCGGCAGAACCGCGCCACGGCGATCTTTCGCATGATGAGGCCGAGGATGGGCAGCTTCAGCACGACCCCGTCGATCTGATGCTTGCCGCCGGCCGTCCCGTAGTAGGTCTTGAACCCGTAGCCGAGGGCACCGATTCCGACGATGATGTACGGCATGAAGGCGACAAGAAAATCGCTGAGAGCGATGACCAGGCGCGTAGGCAGCGGAAGCTCCGCTCCCAGACCCGAGAACAGAGCGGCGAAGGTCGGGATGACCTTCCACAGGATGACACCCACGACCAGGACGGCGATGACGATGACCGCGATCGGATAGATCATCGCCGACTTCACCTGGCTCTTCAGCTTGACCGCCCCCTCGATGTAAGCGGCCAGTCGCTTCAGGATCGTGTCGAGGATGCCGCCCGCTTCGCCCGCCGCGATCATGTTCGAGAAGAGTGGATCGAAGGTCTTGGGGTGCTTCTTCATCGCGTCGGCAAGCGATGCGCCTCCCTCGACATCCGATCGCGTGGCCAGGATCGTCTCGGCGAAGTTCTTGTCTTCCTCCTGGGTGCCCAGAATCTCGAGACACTGCACGAGCGGGAGACCGGCGGCGATCATGACCGAGAACTGCCGCGTGAACACCGCCAGGTTCTTCGGGTTTACTTTCCTGCCAATCTTGCCTTTCTTCGCGCCGGCGGCCGCCTTCTGCTTGGCCGGCGCGATGCGCGTCACCATGATCTGTTCGCGGCGAAGGGCGGCCCGCACGGCCTCAGCGCTGTCAGCGATGCGCTCGCCGCTGATCGTCTCTCCGTCGCGTGTTCGTCCCGAAAATGCAAACGTCGGCATATTTCTCTTCCTTCGCTCACTTCGCTCGCTTCGCTGGCAGAGCTGAGAGAGCTGAGAGTCGAGAGTTTCTCAGCGCTCTAGCTCTCAGCTGCTATCTCAGCTCTCAGCTCTCAGCTCTCAGCTCTTATCTCTCAGCCCTTAGCTCTCAGCTCTTTCTGTTACCGCCTAACCACCGTTCCCCCCGCCGGCGGCCGCGGCATCCCGGGGCGCGCGCCGAGGCGGGCGGCCTGCACGACGCCAACACCGCGCGAGATCATCTGCTCCAGCTCGTCCTTCAGCGAGGAGGCGCCCATCGCCGTTTCCAGCGTGATCTGCCTGGTCATGTACAGCGTCGCCAGCGACTGGTTGAACGTCTGTGTACCGAGTTTTTCCTGGCCCGACTGCATCGACGAATAGATCTGGTGAATCTTGTCTTCTCGAATCAGGTTACGGATCGCGGGCGTCGGTACGAGAATCTCCTGCGCGACAATCCGTCCTTGACCGCCCGCCTTTGGCAGCAGCGCCTGACAAACGATGCCTTCGAGCACCAGTGAGAGCTGCGTCCTGATTTGCGACTGCTGGTGGGCCGGGAACATACCGATGATGCGGTTGATCGTCTGCGCCGCTGAATTCGTGTGGAGCGTGCCGAATGTCAGGTGCCCGGTCTCGGCAATCCGCAGCGCCGCTTCCGTCGTTTCGAGGTCGCGCAGCTCGCCGATCAGGACGATGTCGGGATCTTCGCGCAGAGCCGCGCGCAGCGCCTCGCTGAAGCCGCGCGTGTCGCTGTGCACCTCGCGCTGATTGACCAGACAACCCTTGTGCTGGTGGATGTACTCGATCGGATCCTCGATGGTCAGAATGTGCTCGTTTCGTTCGTCGTTGATTTTGTCGAGCATCGCAGCGAGCGTGGTCGACTTGCCACTGCCGGTCGGGCCGGTCACCAGCACGAGGCCACGGGGCCGCTCGGCAAGCGTCGCAAGCACAACCGGGAGGCCAAGATCCTCGAAGCCTTTGATTTGCTCGGGAATGATGCGGTACACCGCTCCCACCGCGCCGCGCTGGTTGAACACATTCGAGCGGAAACGCGCGATGCCGCTGATACCGAACGAAAAGTCGAGCTCCAGGGTCTCTTCGAACCGCTTTTTATGGGCGTCGGTCATGACGCTGTAGGCAAGCTGCTTTGTCTCGGTCGGCGTCAAATCTGGAAGGTCCAGCCGCCTGAGCTTTCCGTGAACGCGAACCTGTGGCGGTGTGTTTACCGACAAGTGGAGGTCCGAGCCCTCCAGCTCGACCGCGGTCTTGAGCAGTTCAGGCAATGTTGGCGCCATCTCTGATCCCTTCGCTGAAAGAGCTGAGAGCTAAGAGTGAAGAGTAGAGCTCTCTGAGCTCTGAGCTCTAAGCTCTTTGCTCTTTCACTTCTCGCTATTTCACCGTTTCCCTCGCGACCTCTTCTATCGTCGTCAGGCCATCCCTGACTTTACGGAGGCCACTCATGCGGAGTGTCAGCATCCCCTCCTCGATGGCCTTCCTCCGCAGCTCGAGGCCTGAGGCGCCCACGAGCACGAGCTCCCGCAGCTCGTCGGTAATCTCCATCACTTCATACAGGCCGACGCGGCCCTGGTAACCGGTGTTGTTGCATTTCTCACAACCATTTCCTTTCTTGGGCACCACGATTTTTGCGTCCTCGTTTGAAAACCCCGCCTGGATCAGAGCGGGCGCCGGCGTCGGGTGATCGGCCTTGCAGTTGGCGCAGATGCGCCTGACCAGACGCTGCGCGCAAATCAGATTGACCGAGCTCGACACGAGGAAGGGCTCGATGCCCATGTTCATCAGACGGTTGATCGTGCTCGGCGCATCGTTGGTGTGGAGCGTGGAAAGAACGAGGTGGCCGGTCATCGCCGCCTTGACCGCGATTTCGGCTGTTTCGAAGTCGCGGATCTCGCCGACCAGGATGATGTTCGGGTCCTGCCGAAGAAACGATCGAAGCGCGGCCGCAAAGTTCAGCCCGATGCTCTCGCGCACCTGCACCTGGTTGATGCCGGGCAGGTTGAACTCCACCGGATCCTCGGCCGTCATGATGTTGGTTTCCGGCATGTTGATCCTTGCGATCGACGAGTACAGCGTGCTGGTCTTGCCGCTGCCGGTCGGACCGGTGACGAGCACCATGCCCCAGGGCTTCTGGATTGCGGCCTCGAACTTCGTGAGCGATTCGCTCTCGAAGCCGAGCTTGGCCATGTCGAGCATCAGCTTGTCTTTGTCGAGCAGGCGCATGACGATCTTTTCGCCGAACAGCGTCGGCAGGCATGAGACGCGGAAGTCGATGTCCTTCGAACTGCCATTGTCCGAAAAGCGGATCTTGATGCGGCCGTCCTGCGGCAGCCGCTTCTCCGCGATGTCGAGCTTCGCCATGATCTTGATGCGCGAGGTGATCGCGTCGCGCATCTTCATCGGCGGCGCCATGATGTTGTAGAGGATGCCGTCCACGCGGTACCGCACGCGAAATTCCTTCTCATACGGCTCGATGTGAATGTCGCTCGCGCCTTTCTGGATGGCCGACATCAAGACGACGTTCACCAGCTTGATGACCGGGGCCTCGCCGCCCTGTTTTTCGAGTAACTCGGCGCTGATCTCCTCCATGTCCCGGAGGACTTCGACGTCATCGGCGCCGGCCAGCGACATCTCCTCGATCGACTTCGCAGCCATTTCCAGGGCAGTCGGCCCCCCAGCCACGGCGACGGCAGTATCCCTGGGCAGGCGTTGCCGGGCGAGTAATAGCGGGTGATGGAGTCGGCGAGGGCCGTTTCCGACGCGACGACAGGCTCGACGTTATAGCCCGTCATGAACTTGATATCGTCCATGGCGAACACGTTGGTCGGATCGGTCATCGCGATTGTGAGCGTCGCGCCCGCGCGGCTGAGCGGAATGATTCGATATTTCTGGGCGGTCTCGGCGGGGATCAGCTTGATGACAGCCGGATTGATCTCAAATTGCGCAAGGTTGATGGAAGGCACGCCGTACTGCTGGCTCAGCAGCGCAGTGATTTCTTCGTCCTTGACCAATTCCAGCTTCACGAGGTTGAAGCCGAGCTTTCCCCCGCTCGCGTTCTGAGAGTTCAAAGCTTCCTGGAGCTGCTCCGGGGTGATGCGCTTCTCTCTTAAAAGAAGTTCGCCGATGCGAACGGCCATGACGGTTCCACACTGCTGACGATTTCTGTCACTTGATGACCTAAAACGTAATTCGCGCGCCGACCAGCCACTCGGATTCGCCATCGCCGTTTGGTTTGGTCACCTGGCCGTCAACGTGCACCGACCGGGGAAATCTCACTGTCAAGCCGCCAGATGTGAACCGCTCGGAAGCGTCCAACGTGTTCCAGCGCAGACCCGCTCGAAGGCCGACGCGACCCGCCCCAATCCAGTACTCCCCGCCGAGCGCAGCCATGTTTCACCGGGCCTATGGGGATGCCGTTTCGGTCATGTCGATGTCGAAGGCCAACGAGAATGGCCCGTGTACGCCCGCCGGCCGCGAGCGCGGGCCAACGCGGCCCCGACGCGCACCTGACGCTCCACCTCGGTCCGCCCTTCGTCCTCAACGTCATATTCAGGTTCCCTGAGGTTCCTCCCGGTGACCCCCACTCGGAGGTTGCCCACCGACACCATCGCACCAATGTCGAAGTCGGCCATCGTCCGGGTGGGGAATCCCTCGATCCCACCGTGGACCACGCGTGCAGTTGTGCCGATAACAACATTAGGGACAATAGTTTGCACAAATGTCACGCCGACGCTCGAGGTCGTGAGAAGACGGACCTTCACCGGTCCCGATCCCATGTTTTCTCGGTCAGGATGACATGGACTGTATGTGTGCGATAAAAGCTCAGGCCCAGAACAGGCAGGGCGGGCACCGATGAAGAAATTCGTGCCATTGGAGTCTGACCCCGCCAGAGCGCGGGCCGGACCTCCGGAGACCTGGAAGTCGAAACGTGGCGCCCGATGCGATGCCCGCAGGGTTCCAGTAGACCGCACTGGCGTCGTCGGCGACCGCAACAAACGCACCACCCATGCCTTCGGCGCGGGTGCCAACTCCGCCGAAGGTTTGCGACGCGGCTGAAGCTGCAAGTAAGAGAAATACTGTGAGGAAGCTGAGAATGCGCATCCGCGCATGTTAATGGGAATGCTGCAGTTCTGGGTGCTGGGTTCTGGGTGCTGAGTTCTGGGTGCTGGGTTCTCAGTTCTGGGTTCTGGGTTGGGAGCTGGAACCCAGAAGCGCTCCACCCAGCACCCAGAACCCCTAGCCCACGAGCACCGCGGCAGCGACGACGGTCGTCCAGAGACCTTTCTTGTCTCCGACCGCCGTCTGCGTGACGTTCTGCGTGCGAACGATCTGGTTGGAGAGGCGATACACTTCCTTCTTCTCGTCCCAGCTCTTATCGGGATCGAAGTCGAGGCCAAGAGTCGTTGCCAGCATCTCGGCGGCAAGCTCTTCGGCATAGTCGCCTGCGGTGTCTTCGTTCTCTCCGAAGCTGTGGTGTTCCGACAGGTAGCCGTAGAGCTTTGGATCCCGAGGGATCGCAACGCCCACTGTCGCTGCGATCAGGCGATGAGGCTCGCGGGTGGCGGCTTCAGACATGACGACGAATGTCACCTGGCCCGGCTTGAGGCGTTTGATGCCTTCGCTACGGGACATGATGCGGCATCCTGGCGGAAAAATGCTCGACACGCGAACGAGATTGCACGCGGCAATGCCGGCCGATCGCAACGCCAGCTCGAACGACGTCAGTTTTTCACGATGTTTGCCGACACCCTTGGTGAAGAACATCTCCTTCGGAACCAGGTTGAACACGGCCGAAAATGCTACCACGGAACCGAGCCTCTTTCGTCTACGTCTTAACCATGAGGTCGGCGTAAACCTTTGATGCGCGCGTTCGGTAATCCGCTGCAGCGGCTGATAGGAATGGTCCGCTCGCCGCGCGAGACGCTCACGATCGCAGTGCTGGCGCCGCGATCGATCGATCTGGCGATCGTGATCGTCGTGGTTGCCGCAGCCTGCAGCGCCGGATTTCTCATGACGCGCGTGGGGCAGCTGGCGGCATTGGATCAACAGGTCCGACTGCTCGAGTCGTTCGGCTTCGCCGTTAACGACGAGACGTACGCGGAGCTTCCGGCGCTTGGCTGCCCGTATCGGCCGGCGATTAGCGCCGGCATTATCCTGATTGGGTGGCCGCTGATCTGGGTGGCGCTGGCAGCGATCGTGAAAGGCGCCGGCGACGGCACGCACCAGGACAGCCGACGCTTCGCTCAGGTGCTGACCGTCGTCGTCCATGCGTCGGTGATTTTCGCGCTGCGGGAGGCCGTCGCCGCGCCAGTGAACTACGCGCGCGAGTCGATCGGCGGCGCGACGAGTCTGAGTATGCTGATGCCTGCGTTTGGAGAGTCGACGTTCACGGCGCGCCTGCTGGGCGCGGTCGATCATTTTCGTCGTGTGGTGGGTGGTGCTCGTCGCGATGGGACTTGGCATTCTGTACGAAACGCGCGCTGTACCGGTCGCGCGCTGGCTGCTCTGCGCGTACACGGCAGGCGCCGTCGTGCTTGCGATCACGCAAGCTTTGCGAGGAGGCGTTTAGGTGTCGCGAAACAAGAAAATCATCGTCGGCGCGCTGGCCCTCGCCGTCGATGGCGTCCGCCGGCGGTTATGCCTGGTGGTCCCGGCGCTCGACGGCGCCGATCGTGACTGTCGAAGCGATCCGTATGCGGGATCTCGAAGCGGTGGTGTCAGCATCGGGGAAGATTCAGCCGAAGCGGTTCGTCAATATCAGCGCCGACACGTCGGGCCGCGTTGTCGATCTCGCCGTCAACGAAGGCGATCGGGTCGCGCCGGGCCAGTTTCTCATGCAGATCGACCCGCGGACGCTGCGGACACGCGTCGAGAGCGGTCAGGCTGCGCTGCAGCGGCGCAGAAGCGGGGCTCGACCAGGCACGGCAGGCGGTCGAAACCGCGCGCGTGCAGCTGGCCGTTGCGCAGCAGAACCTGAAACGCCAGCAGGAGCTGTGGAAACAGCAGCTGACGCCCCGTGAGATGCTCGAACGGGCAGAGAACGACGTCAAAATCGCACAATCGAATCTGGCCGAGCGCGAGAAACAGGTTCGCACGCAGGAACTGCGAATCGGTCAGGACCGCGCGCAGCTTGCCAGCGCGCAGTTCGATCTCAGCAAGGTTCGCATCGAATCGCCGATTGCGGGTATCGTCACTCGCCGCAACATTCAGGAAGGGGAGACGGCTGTTGTCGGCACGATGAACAACGCCGGCACGGTGCTGCTGACCGTGGCGGACATGTCGGTCATTCAGGCCGAGGTGGAAGTCGACGAAACGAACATTCCGAACGTTGCGCTGGGCCAGCTCGCGAAGAATCACCATCGACGCGATTCCCGATCGGACATTCAAGGGGCACGTCACCGAAATCGGCAACAGCCCGATCCAGCAGCCCCCGGTCAGGCGGGCCACCGCCAATCAGCAGGCGACGAACTTCAAAGTCGTGGTCGTGCTCGATGAAGACGTTCCTGACATTCGCCCGGGGTTTACGTGCACGGCGGAGATCACGACGGCGACGCGAAAAAATGTGATTGCAGTTCCGATTCCGGCCGTCGCGGTGCGCGAGCTGATTTACGACGAGAAGGGACAAATCGTCAAGCAGCCGCGCACGGAGAACAAAGACGGCCCGCCAGCCCTCGCCCATCCCGGCAGAGCTGGAGCCGGGTCAAACGCGGAAAGAAACCGATGGCGTCTTTCTGATACGCAACGATCGAGCGGAATTTATTCCGATCAAGATCGGCATCGCCGGAGACCGCTACTTCGAGGTGCTGTCGGGCATCAAAGCCGGCGATCAGGTCATTACTGGCCCGTACAACAACGTGCGGGGTATGACCGACGGCGATCCTGTCCGCGTCCAGCAATCGGCCCGGCAGCCGGGCCTTGAGCAACAAGACCCGGCCTACGCCCGGCGGCGCGTCATGAACAAATATCTCGACGCGGCGAGTCATCGCGCTGAGCGCCATCTGGGCGTCCAAGCTTCGCTCGCTGATGACGGTGCTCGGCAACATCGTCGCCGTCACGTCGATCATCGCGGTCGTTTCGCTCATCCAGGGCCTGAACGCCTCGGTCCGCAGCGCGATCCTCAACCAGGCGGGCGCCGATTCGTTCATCGTCCAGCAATTCGGGATCGTTCGCAGCGACGAAGAATGGCTTCGCGTGCAGTCGAATCCACGCGTCACGCCGAACGATGCCGTGCGCCGTCAAGCGGTACAGCTCCGCTGGTGTCTTCGGTGATGCTCTACTCGACGGTCGCGGTCGCGCATCACGTACCGCGATGCATCCATCGATGGCGTCCAGGTGACAGGTGTGACACAGGAATATGTCAATTTCTCGAACTACGACGCCGAGCGGGGTCGACTGATCAGCCCTACTGAAGTCGACTCCGCGCGGCCCGCGGTCGTGCTCGGCGCGCAGACAGCTGAACGTCTTTTCGGACCGGACATCGACCCGATCGACAAGACGATTCAGATCCGGGGCATCCATTTCCGCGTGGTTGGGGTCAGCGCAAGGCGGGGTTCGCTGCTCGGACAGACACAGGACGAGTTCGCGATGATTCCGCTCGGGCAATTTCAGCAGCTGTTCGGGTCGCGCCGGCAGCTGACGATGTCGGTGAAACCGCGCGAGATCGATCAAATCAAGCCCGCCATCGACGACACGACGCTCGCCCTGCGGATCTCACGGCGATCTGAAACCGAACCAACCCGATAACTTCGCGATTTTCAATTCCGAAACGGTGCTCAACCTCTACCGATCGGCAACCAGCGGCATTTTTGCGGTGCTCATCGGCGTGGTTGCGCTGTCGCTCGTGGTCGGCGGGATGGTGATCATGAACATCATGCTGATGGTCGTGACCGAGCGAACGCGCGAAATCGGATTGCGAAAGGCGCTCGGCGCGCGGCGATCCGACATCATGACGCAGATGCTCACCGAGTCCGTCGTGCTGTCGGTCTTCGGGGGCGTGGTTGGAACCATTTTTGGAGCGATGATCGGCATCACCATTTCGCGGTTCACGCCCATTCCTGCCTCGATTCAGCCGTGGTCGGTCGCCCTCGGCATCGGCATCACCGCGCTCGTCGGGCTGTTCTTCGGCTTGTATCCGGCATCGCGAGCCGCGAGGCTGGATCCGATTGAGGCGTTGGGCGGAGGAAGAAGGAGATAAGGAAGGAAAAGGAAAGGAAGAAGGGAAGAGGGAAGAAGGAATGGAGAGCGGATGAAAACACCCAGATCCGATACGGGCTCATCAGCGAAGTCATGGTGATGGCCTTCGACACGGTGCGCACGAACAAGCTGCGCTCGGGGCTGACCGTGCTGGGTGTCGTGATCGGCATTACCTCGATCGTGGCGATGACGGCGCTCATCCGGGGATTCGACTCGTCACTGCAGGAGAGCCTCCGGACCGCGATGGGACCCCAGACGATCTTCATCCAGCGATTCGGCATCACCAGCTTCGCAAGCGGACGCGAGTTTTCCGAGCTGATCAAACGGCCGACCCTCGACGATGGCCGATGCGCTGGCGCTGGAACAGCAGGCGTCCACGCTGGAGTATGGTCGATTTCGAATTGTCGGCGCGGGCCCCGGCCCCTCGTCCAGCGCCGCATCTCGTACCGGGATCAGAAGACCCGGCGCGATGCTCGTGTTCGGTACGACGGAGAACCTACGCGGAAGGCACGCGCATCCCCATCGCCGCGGGCCGTTTCCTTTCAGCGGTACGGAGGTGCAGCACCGCAGCAACGTCGCCGTGCTCGGATCCACCGCTATCAACTGCTCCTTCCAGAACAGCAAGGCATCGATCCCGTCGGCAAGACGGTCCGGGTCGGCTCCGATCAGTTCGACGTTGTGGGGTGTCTTTGCGAGCCGCCCTTCACCCGGGAATTTCTGACGCGACCAGGATGACTTCGTCGATCATCCCGAACACCACGTATCAGCGCGTCTACGGCGTGCAGGTGGCGCAGAATTTTCGCGGGGCGATACGAACGCCGGTCATGATTGCGGTCGTGCCACGCCACGGCATCAGTCAGATCGCAAGCGGTCGAGGATGATCGAGCGCATCATGCGAACGCCGGCATGACCTGCAGGCTCGACGAACCGAACGATTTCGACTCGTCACGCAGGATGCAGCTGGTGAGGCTGTGGAATCAGATCAGCCAGGCGACGTTCTTTGCTCTCGTCGTCATCTCATCGATCGCGCTGATGGTCGGCGGCATCGGCGTGATGGCGATCATGTCGATATCGGTGACCGAGCGAACGCGGGAGATCGGCGTTCGCCGGGCGCTTGGCGCGCGGCGTCGGGAGGTGTTGTTTCAGTTTCTCACCGAGGCTGCGGTCCTGACGTCGGTTGGCGGGAGTCTTGGGGATCGTGCTGGGGAGCGCGATCGGCCTGGCGGTCCATTTCGTCACCGGCTTTCCGGTGTCCCTGCCGGTGTGGTCCTTCGCTCTCGGTCTGGGGTTCTCCGCCACCGTCGGCATCGCGTTCGGAATGTACCCCGCGATACGGGCGGCGCGACTGGATCCGATCGAGGCCCTTCGCTACGAGTGACCTTCGGCCCTCTCCAGTTCAAGAGTTTTCTTTCGAGAGTGTCATCGGACCGGCATCGTCGGCCCCGGAGCGTTCCCGACACCCTTGTATACGAACTTCTGAACCCGCTTCCCTCCCCACGTCTCGACGGTATAGAGATTCCCTCTCGAGTCGGTTGCGACGTTGTGAAGCCCGTAAAAGGTCCCGGGCATATGTCCGCCTTGACCGAACGACGTGACGGCCTGCAGAGGCTGGCGCAACAGCACGTCGACTCGGTTGTTGATGCCATCGGCCGAATAGAGGAACTGCTGCTGCTTGTCGGTGGAAAAATCGATGTCCCACACGGCCCCCGAGCCGAGTGTCTTCGGAGAGATGAACGTCTCTTTCACGAACGTTCCGTTCTTCTGAAACACCTGAATGCGGTTTCCGGTGCGATCGCAGACGTAAATCAGCCCGTCCTTCGCCAAGCGACGCGCAGTGGACCGGCCCGCGGAACTGCTGCGCCGGCTTCGCGGCCGGATCGTAGGGGCCGAGAGGCGTGTCGTCCGGCTTGTTGCCGTAGGCGCCCCAGTGGCGCTTGTACTTCCCCGAGTCGGCGTCGAAAACGGCGACGCGCTTGTTGCCGTAGCCGTCGGCCACGATCAACTCGTTGGTCGCCGGATCGACTTCCATATTCGCCGCCATCTTGACGTTCTCGAGATCGTTGCTGCCCTTGCTCTGCCCTTTGCGGCCGATCTGCAGCAGGAATTTTCCCTGCCGGTTGAACTTGAGCAGATGACTGTCCTTGGCGCCGTTGCCGCTGATCCAGACGTTGTCTTTGTAGTCGACGAAGACTCCATGCTCGGAATCGGGCCACTCGTACCCGGCGCCCGGCCCGCCGAACGTCGAGACGACGTTACCGTCGGAATCGAACTCGATGATCTGCGGACCGACGAAACAGCAATCGCCGTTCTTGAGCGTTCCAGCCTTCTCGTTGTCCTCGATGGTCGCGGGACGATGAATGACCCATACGTGATCGCGTGAATCGACCGACAGTCCGATCGTCGAGCCGATGACCCACTTGTTGGGCAACGGCTTCGGCCACAGAGGATCCACCTGGAACATCGGCGATTGAGTGGGCTTGGCCCCCTGCGCTCCGACGGCCTGCTGCAGGACGCGCGGCCGCGATCCCGAGCGAGCGCCACGACGAAGAGGAACGTCGCCGCACCACGGAAGCAATGAGGGCGATTCATCGGTGCCTCCTTGAGAGCCACTTAGCTGTTTTGTTTGCAAGAGACTAACACAGATTTCCATGAACCGTTTACCGTACACCGTTGATCGTTTACCGAAAGTTAGGCGCGTGAGTTGCACCAGGGAGTTCAGACTCAATCGCTGAGAATTGCTCTTGGTTCCGCGGGGGAGCTGGAATATTAATGAATGAAGTCTCGGACGTTAAACGTGTAGTGACGGGCTTTCTCAAGGCAGTGGCAACCTCAGCACCGGACGGTAAGCGGCCAACCGTAAACCGCAAACGGTAAACGGTAAACGGAGTGTTGCCTTGCCGAATGGAGGTATGATTCCCTTTTCATCCCTGGTTTTTTCGGAGGACTACCGTCTATGAAGGTCTATGACGCGGCGAATATCCGGAATGTCGCATTGGTCGGCCATAGCGGCTCCGGCAAGACCCAGTTGGCCTCGGCCGCTCTCTTCGACGCGGGCGCGGTCAACCGCTTTCGGGAAGGTCGACGAAGGCACCACCGTGACCGACTTCGACGAGGAGGAAATCGCCCGCAAGCATACGCTCTCCTCGAGCCTCGCGTACGTCGAGTGGAACAAAACCAAGATCAACTTCATCGATACGCCCGGGATGGCAAACTTTCTCGCGGACGCGCGCGCTGCGCTGCGAGTGGCCGATGCGGCCCTGGTCGTCGTCGATGCAGTGTCGGGTGTTCAGGTGCAAACCGAAAAAACCTGGCAGGCGTGCGACGAGCTGGAACTTCCCCGCCTGGTCGTCGTCAACCGCCTCGACCGCGAGCGCGCGAGCCTCGAACGGACCCTCCAGTCCATTCATGGCGCGTTGAGCCGCACGGTCATTCCGATCCAGTTGCCGATCGGCGAGGAAAAATCGTTCCGTGGCGTCGTCGATCTGGTGAGCCAGAAAGCCTACCTGTACCAACCCGATGGAAGCGGCAAGTTCACTGAATCGGCAATCCCCGCCGAGATGGCGGATGCGGCGGCCGCAGCGCGCGAAGCGTTGATCGAGATGGTCGCCGAGGCCGATGAATCGCTGATGGAGAAGTTCTTCGAGGCCGGAACGCTGACGCAGGAGCAGCTCGTGGCCGGACTTCGCAGCGCAACCGCTTCGGCAAAGGTGTTTCCGCTGCTCTGCACATCCTCGACGTTGAACATCGGCATCCAGCCGCTGCTCGATGCCATCGTTGGCTATGTCCCCTCACCGGCCGAGCGGCCGGTGCGCGCGATCGATCCGAAGACCGGCGAGGCGATCGAGCGCCCCTTCTCGGAGAACGGCGCCGCCTCGGCGTTCGTCTGGAAGACAATTGCCGATCCGTTCGCCGGCCGCATCACGCTGTTCCGGGTGATGACAGGCGCTCTGAAGGCCGACTCGACCGTGCACAACAAGACGCGCGACCTCGCCGAGCGCCTCGGCCACGTCGTGCTGCTCCAGGGGAAAACGCAGACCAGCGTGCCGGAGCTTCGCGCAGGGCGACCTCGGCGCCGTACCCAAGCTCAAGGACACGCTGACGAACGACACGCTTGGCGACAAGTCGGATACGGCTGTGTTTCCGTCGATGAAGTTTCCAGAGCCGGTTCTGTCGTACGCGATCGAGCCGAAGAGCCGTGGCGACGAGGACAAGATCAGCACGTCGATGCACCGGCTCGAGGAAGAGGATCCCTCGATCAGCTACAGCCGCGATCCGCAGACCAAGGAGCTGCTTCTGTCGGGCCAGGGGCAGCTGCACATCGAAGTGACGGTCGCAAAGCTGAAGCGGCGATTCGGCGTCGACGTGAATCTCAAGCCGCCTCGCATCCCTTATCGTGAAACGATCAAGGCCGCGACCGAGGCGCACGGCCGCCACAAGAAGCAGACCGGCGGCCACGGCCAGTTTGGCGACTGCAAGATCAAGGTTGAGCCGCTGCCTCGCGGCGCCGACTTCGAGTTCGTGGACGATATCTTCGGCGGATCCATTCCACGGCAGTTCATTCCAGCAGTCGAAAAGGGGATTCAGGACGCACGCACGCGCGGGTACCTTGCGGGCTATCCGATGGTGGACTTCCGCGTCACGGTCTTCGACGGCTCCTATCACGACGTCGACTCCAACGAGCTCTCGTTCAAGCTCGCGGGATCGCTCGCGTTCAAGGACGCAATGACGCGCGCACGCCCGACGATTCTCGAACCCATCATGAACGTGGAGGTGTACGCGCCGTCGGACTTCGCCGGCGATTTGATGGGCGATCTGAACGGTCGACGCGGGCGCATTGGCGGAATGGATACGCGCGGCGCAACGACGATCATCAAGGCCCAGGTACCGATGGCTGAGATGCTGACCTACGAGCAGCACCTGACCTCGGCGACGGGCGCGCGCGGGAGCTATCACATGGAGTTCTCGCATTACGAGGAAGTTCCCACGCCGCTGCAGGCCAAGATCATTGCGGCGAGCAAGGCGGAACGGGGAGCGGCGGTGGAAGCTGAGTAGAGACTTCGCAGGGGGGCTTCGCAGGAAGAGATGAGAGAAAGAGCTAAGAGACAAAGCCACGCGCGCCTGCTCGTAGCCCTTAGCTCTTAGCCCTTAGCCTTAGCTCTACTTATTGTCCGTAACACTCACGGCCACGTCGGTGGTCACAAAATACGCGTCGCCGTCCATCGCGTACGCGCGCAGCGTGTAGGTTCCGGCCGGTCGAACGTCACCTTCGTCGTCGATTTTCCTTCGGCGAGCGTCGGCCGTCCGTCGGAGCCGAGGACAGCCGACTCCTTCGGCACGATCTTCGCCTGTCCGGCTCCACGATACTGAATCCATTTCACCCGAAACTGTCCGCGTCCGGCTTCTGCAAACGGATCTGGCGGAGCGGCATCCGGCGCGGCGCGCTCCTCGCGCCGCTCTTGGACCGCCGGTCCCTCGCGCGCGAATCTCCGGCGTCGGCAGTCCGTCATCCTTGACCGGCAGCACAAGAGTGAGCGGCTGGCCGACCGCGATCGACTGTGATGGCGGCTGCGACGAAATCGTCGGAGGAAGATTCACCGGCTCGCCGAACGTTCTCGCCGTCCGGCCCCCGTTGTTGGCCGACATCGTCTGCTCGTCGATCTCCCAAACGGGCCACAACGAACCGAACGCCCTCAACGTCGTTCCGTTAGCCGTCACGGTCCAGATCAGATCCTTGTCGACGGGCCAATCCGCGGGCACGTTGACCTTGAAGACGAACGCCTGCCGGCGAGGCAGGAAGTGCGTCGGCTGGCCGAGGTCTTCGCCGGTCGGCCCGAATCCGTTGTTCGGGCCGGCGGGGATGTCGGGTGTTTCTTCCCAGTTGCGGTTCATGTAGCCGAACCACATGCTGCGTGAGCCGTCCGGGTTGCGCGTCCAGCCCTCATATGCCGGCTGGACGCTTTGCCCGGAGTTGAACTTCAGCTCGCTCATCGCCACTTCCTGAGCGACCCCGATGGCCGTGACGCCGATGAGCGCGGCACCCGCCAGGAAGACGCTAATTCGTCTCACGTCTGCTTCGCTCCGCGAGCTTCGCCTTGTAGTCGGCCTCTTCGAGGTTGGTCCAGGTGACCCACGCAAAACCCATCTCATCGATCGTGCGCTGCCCGTATCCACGCCAGTTGCGCGGATCGGGGTTCGCCCTGTTCGCCTTGGTGTTGTCATGCCACAGGATCGAATGCAGCACCGTGCCTGCAGGCAGCAGCGGGCTCACATCGTCGGCGTAGTTGTAAACCTTGTGCCAGTTGAAATCCCAACCCATGCAATTGAGCTGCTGCGTGCTGTTGTTGGGAAGGATTGCCTCGAGGCACATCCGCTTCCCGATGTTGTGCATGTGCGCCTGAATCGCGGTGATCTGCACGGGCTTGTCGAAGCGGTAATAGCCGTCGCTGCGGCTGACGGTGCCCGCCGGGATGTCGAGCTGGCTGTTGGCCGATGCAATCTGCAGCGAAATCTGGTGATACTTCGGCACGTAGCCCTTTCGGATAGAACTTCACGGCGACGCGCGAGCGATCGGTTGTTTCGGTGCCGTTCGAATGATAGTGAATGTTGAAGCGGACCTTCGCTCCGGCCTTCATCAGCTTGCCCGTGCCTTCCGGAAGAATGTCGCCGTTCTTTCCGACGGCGTACTCGTTCAGGAACGTCTCGGTCTGCTGCTGGCGCACGTCTTCCTGCCCCACGAGCTTTTCATTCTCAGGGACTTCCTGAATCAGGTATGTGAGGAGATGGTGCATGACCGTCCGCGCACCGGGTCCAGGCTTGGTCTCGACGGCCTGGACGTAGCGATCTTCGGTCAGGCCGCTATCGGCGATGTAGTCGATCCACACATCCGGACCGCTCGCTGGAACGACATGAGGCCTGGGAATTTCGACGATGAGATCGGGCTTTCCGATGTGCCACACATCATCGTCTTCGAACGTCCTGGGAGGCGGCATGTGGGCCATGTCGCCCTTCGGCGCACCCTGATCGACCCAAGCCGCGATCGTCGCGATTTCCTTGTCGGTCAGCGCCGGATCGTCCTTGAACTTCTGAATACCGATGTTGCGCTCGATGTGCCATGGCGGCATCAAGCGCGACTGCGGTCTTCGCTTTGATCGACCTCGCATACGGCCGCGCGTCCTCGAACGTGATCAGACGACATCGGCGCGTTCGATCCGGGCCTGTGGCAGTTCTGGCACGACCGCTGAAGAATCGGCGCGACGTCCTTCGTGAAGGTAACCGGCGTCACTCCGGGCTGGCCGCCGTAGTTGCCCGGCGCGGAGGCGGGCGCCTGCGCGCTCGGCGCCACCGTCGAAATCGCAATCAGCGCCGCCGCCGCCAGACACGGAAAACACTCTCATCGCAGCCTCCACTTTTGCTTTTTCTACTTTTTACTTCTTACTTTCTGCTTTTTACTTTCTATTTCACCCTCGTCACCTTCTCGGCATCGAACGACTTGTAGTCGTAATTGTTCGAGATGACGACTTCTGCACCGCTCATATCGACCCGCTGGCCGATGAACGGCGCGAGCTTCGCGAACTTGTTGCGCGGAAAAGCTGCCGGCGATCTGAAACAGTCCGTCGCCCTCGGTAAGGATGCCCAGCCGGCCACCTTCGGCCACACGCTTTTTCGCACAGCGATCTGCTCGGGCGTGCTGACCGTCGCCGCTCCCTGCTGACGGAAGCATGTGACCTCGACGATGGTCCCGCGCAGCGTCGTCGGCGCCATGCGATTGGTCACCGGACCCTGAGCCGACAGCCACCGCGCCGACATCATCAGAAACGCCGCCACGCTCGCCCGTATCATTATCTACTCTATCCGATACTTGCGCTTATACGCCTGCCGATATTCCAGTGTCAAGAATTCTGCTAGACTGCCCCACTCTCAGGAGGTTCGAAATGGTCCAGTATTTTCCAGCTGTTTCTTCCGGTATTTTCATCGCACCGGTCCGCGCTCGTCGCGGCGATGGCTGCGCCCGCGGCGGCGCAGGCGCCGGCAGCAGCGCCTCAGCGAGGTCCGGCGGGCCCACCCGCACCCTGCGGACCGGGAGTGACCGGCAAGAACATCGCGTCCGATTCACGCTGTTTCGAGCTGCGCACTTATACCGTCAAGGGCGAAGGGCCGGGATCGATCGACCTTCTCCATTCGCGTTTCCGCGAACATACCAATCGCCTTTTCCGCAAACACGGCATGACGATCGTGGGCTTCTGGCAGCCAACCAACGCGGGGATGGAGAACACCCTGATCTACATCCTCGCGTACAAGGATCGCGCCGCCCGCGATGCGGCATGGAAAGCGTTTCAGTCCGATCCCGAGTGGGTGAAGGTCCGAACCGAGATGCAGGTGGGCACGGCTGTCGAAGCGGTGTTCATGAACGCAGTCGACTACGGACCCATGAAGTAACTGACGCAGAGAGAGGCAGAGGGCATGACGGTAGTCTCTGCCGCTCATCCCTCTGCCCTCTGCCCTTTGCGCTATCCAGCTTTCTGCGGCGTCGTCCGCTTCGCGGTCTTACCCTTGGTCTGCCCGCCTTTGGAGGCCTTCTCGCCTCGGCCTCGCTGTCGTCTTTCTTTCCGCGCAGTCGATCGGCGGCGGCGCGCAGCCGGTCGCCAACACCGGTCTTCGGTTTCGGAGCGGACGCGGACTTGGCTGTCTTTCGGCGCAGCCTTTGGATCGTACTCGCTGCCCACGAGCTCGAGCTGCGCGACCTCGGCGCTGTCGCCACGGCGATAGCCGAGGCGCAGGATTCTCGTGTATCCGCCGGGTCGCTCGGCGAACCGCGGCGCGATGGTCTCGAACAGCTTGCCGACGACGTCACGGTCGACCAGCTCGCGCGCGACGAGACGGCGCGCGTGAAGCAGCTTGCCGTTCTCCCTCACCAGCCGGCCATGCCGCGTTTGGCGATCGTGATCAGACGCTCGACGAACGGGCGCAGTTCCTTGGCCCTCGGCACCGTGGTTTCGATGTGCTCGTGAAGGATGAGCGCGGTCGCCTGGTTCCTGAGCATGGCGATTCGATGCTCGGTGACGCGACCCAGCTTTCGATGTGCAACTCTGTGGCGCATGGTGTCGATCTGTTCTCTAGCCGAGCTGTGGGCTGATCGATGCGCATGCCGAGACTCAGCCCCATGCTGTGCAGGATCTCCTTGATCTCGTTCAGCGATTTGCGCCCGAAGTTCTTCGTCTTCAGCATCTCGCCCTCGGTCTTCTGGACCAGCTCGCGGATCGTCCGGATATTCGCGTTCTTCAGGCAGTTATAGGATCGGACCGACAGCTCGAGCTCTTCGACGCTCTTGTCGAGGTTCTCGTTCAGCGATCCGGTCTGCTGCTGCTCGACCTGCGCGTCGGCCTGCTCATCAGCCGATTCGTCCAGGTTGATGAAAATGTTCAAGTGATCGCGCACGAGCTTGGCGGACAACGAAATCCCGTCGCGCGGCGTGACCGACCCGTTCGTCCAGATATCGACCGTCAGCTTGTCGTAGTCGGTGGTCTGTCCCAGGCGCGCGGCCTCGACCAGGTAGTTCACCTTCTTGATCGGCGAGTGGACCGAGTCGATGGGGATCCAGCCGATGCCAAGATCCTCGTCGAAATTCTTGTCGGCCGAGATGTAGCCGCGCCCGCGCTTCACGCGCATCTCCATGTGGAGCTTGCCGCCCTCCGACACGGTCGCGATTCGCGCGTCGGGCTCGAGAATCTCGACGTCGGCATCGGTCTGGATGTCCCGCGCCTTGACCTCTCCCGCCTTGTCGACACGCAGATACAGACGTCCTCGTCGTGTCGCTGTGCATCTTCAGCGGAACCTGCTTGAGGTTGAGGATGATGTCGGTCGCATCCTCGACGACACCCGGAATCGGCGAGAACTCGTGCAGCACGCCGTCGATCTTCACGGCAGTGATTGCCGCGCCTTCAATCGAGGAGAGCAACACGCGACGCAGCGCGTTGCCGATAGTCGTGCCGAATCCCGCGCTCGAACGGCTGCGCGTAGAACCGGCCGAAGCGATCGGTTAACGTCTCGCGCTCGAACTCGAGCCGCTTGGGGCGCTGAAAACCTTTCCATAACATCGTCGATGTCCTCCCTACGGCCTTCGACTCGCCCCTTCGATTGTCAGGGCTCGCTCAGGCTCCAGACCTGCAAGTGTGATCACCGGCCTCCCACCGCAGGTCTGTAAGGCTGCGGGCCGATGATTGGGTGATCGTCGATCGTCCATCGTCCATCGTCCATCGTCCATCGTCGAGACGCTACCGGCTAGCGGCTGTCAGCTGCCGGCTATTTCGAGTACAACTCGACGATGAGCTGCTCCTGCACGGGCAGGTTGATCTGCTCGCGCGTCGGCAGCGACACGACACGGCCCGAGAGCGCGTTCGGATCGAACGACAGCCATTCGGGAATGCCGCGGCCCTTGACTTCTTCTATCGCGTGCTTAATCGACGGCGTGTTCCGGCTCGACTCGCGCACCGGTGATCAAGTCGCCCACGCGGACCGAATAGGACGGCACGTCGACCTTCTTGCCATTGACGAGGAAATGACCGTGCCGCACCAACTGCCGCGCCTGCGGCCTCGACGTCGCAAGACCGAGCCGATAGGTCACGTTGTCCAGCCGGCGTTCGAGCAGTTGCAGCAGCGTTTCGCCCGTGATGCCACGCTGACGTTCGGCCGACTCGAAGTAGCGCCGGAACTGATCCTCCAGCACGCCGTAGATGCGCTTCACCTTCTGCTTCTCGCGGAGCTGCACGCCATAGCCCGACGAGCTTGGCCTTGCGCGTCTTGCCGTGCTGTCCAGGCGGAAAGTTGCGCTTCTCGATTGCGCACTTCTCCGTATAGCAGCGCTCTCCCTTCAGGAAGAGCTTCATGCCTTCTCGCCGGCACAACCGGCATACGGGACCTACGTATCGTGCCATTACACGCGTCTCCTCTTCGGCGGCCTGCAACCATTGTGCGGAATCGGCGTCACGTCGCGAATCGACTTCACCTCGATGCCGATCGTCTGCAACGCGCGAATCGCCGACTCGCGGCCCGATCCGGGCCCCTTCACACGGACCTCAACCGACCGCAGGCCGACTGTCTTGGCGACGTTGCCAGCCGCGATCGCGGCCTGCGTCGCCGCAAACGGCGTGCCCTTGCGCGATCCCTTGAAGCCGACGCCGCCGGCGCTGGACCACGCAATCACGTTCCCCTCGGTGTCGGTGATCGTGATCATCGTGTTGTTGAACGACGCGTGGATGTGCGCATATCCGCTGTGCACGATCCGCTTCTCGCCGCGCTTCTTGAACGTCTTGCGCGGCTTTTTTGCGCACCCTTTTCGGCCTTTTCGCCCTTTTCAGGTGCGGCGCCCTCTGCGTCCGTCTTTGCCATTTTCTTTCCTTCGTCCGGCTCATCCGGACACCTCCAACCGTTGCTACCGGCTAGCGGATACCAGCTACCGGCTAGCTATTCCACCTTCTTCTTTGCGACCGCGCCTTTGCGCGGGCCTTTGCGCGTCCGCGCGTTGGTGCGCGTCCGCTGGCCCGCGGACCGGCAGCGACCGGCGGTGACGCCCGCCCCGGTAGCTGCCGATTTCCATCAGCCGCTTGATGTTGAGCGACACTTCCTTCCGGAGATCCCCTTCGACCCCGCCCTGCTCTTCGAGCACGCGGCTGATCTTGCGCACGTCCTCCTCGGACAGATCCTTCACGCGCACATCGGGGCTGACCCCTGCATCGTTGAGAATGAGGTTCGAGCGGTGCCGCCCGATGCCGTAGATATAGGTGAGCCCGATTTCGACCCGCTTGGTCCGCGGGAGATCCACTCCTGCAATTCGCGCCATTCAGAACTCCTGGCTAAGCTGGCAGCTCGCTAGCCTTGTCGCTGTTTGTGTTTCTGGTTCGAGCAGATCACACGAACCACGCCCCGACGGCGAACGATCTTGCACTTATCGCAAATGCGCTTGACTGACGCTCGAACCTTCATGAGTCCTTCCTATTGGGATTGGGACTGGGGATCGGCAATCCCGATCCCGAATCCCGATTCCTGTTTCGCCGCGGCCCAACGAGAGTACTTCCGCACCGTCCGCCGTCACCGCCACCGTATGCTCGAAGTGCGCCGACAGGCTGCGATCCGAAGTGATCGCCGTCCAACCGTCTCTCAGCACCTTGACGCCGGCATCGCCGGCATTCACCATCGGCTCGATCGCCAGCACCATGCCCTCTGCCAGCCGCGGCCCTCGCCCCGGGTCGCCATAGTTCGGAATCTGCGGCTCTTCGTGCAGCTCAGAGCCGATGCCGTGCCCGACGAACTCGCGAACCACCGAGAACCCAAACTTCTCGACGTGGCTCTGTACGGCATGGCCGATATCAGAGACGCGCGCGCCCGGACGAACCGCTTCAATCGCTTTCCACAGCGACTCCTCCGTGACGCGCAGAAGGTCCGCCGCCTTCGGCGCAATGCGGCCCACGCCCACGGTGACCGCAGAGTCGCCGAAGAATCCGCCCATCTTGGCCCCGAGGTCGATCGAGATGATGTCTCCCTCGGTCAGCGCCGTCTTCGGCGACGGAATCCCATGAACCACCTGCTCGTTGACCGAGGCGCAGATCGTCGCGGGATATCCCTTGTACCCCTTGAACGCCGGGATCGCCCCACCCGCGCGAATCTCGCGCTCCGCCAGCGCGTCGAGGTCTTCGGTCGTCACGCCCGGCGCGACCATCTCGCGCAGCTGCTCGAGCACGTTGACCGACGAGCTGGTTCACCTCTCGCAGCCGCCGAAGCTCGGCCGCCGATCGGCAGACGATCATGGCCGCCGCTCCGATGGCGACCGCCGCCAGCGCTGTCGATGCTGGCCGCCAGGTCTCTCGCGACGCGCTCCGGCGCCTGCGCGCCGTTGATCGAGCGAAATGTCCGCCCGCCCGCGGTAATAGTCGAGCAGCGGCTTGCTCTCGCGCGCGTAGACCTCGAGCCGATGTTGTCTCACCTTCTCGTCTCCATCATCGGCCCTCGTCATCATCGGACCGCCGCAGCGCTCGCACGTCTCGCGATCGGATCCCGGTTCGGCAATCGCCGCGCACTTGCTGCACACGCGACGCTCGTGCATGCGCCGCAGCAGCTCCGCTGTCGGGAACGGTCAGGTCGATGATCACCAGCGGCTCACCCTGAACCATCCGATCGAGCGCCTGCGCCTGCGGAATCGTGCGCGGGAAGCCATCCAGGATGTAGCCATTGGCAGCATCCGGACGCGAAAGTCGCTCTTTCACGATGCCGATCATGTCGTCATCGGCGAGATACTCGCCGCGATCCATCAATGCCTTCGCACGCCGTCCGAGCTCGGTACCCGATCTGCGCGGCCTCTCGCAGGATGTCTCCCGTCGAGATTTTGGGAATACCTCGAGCCTGCGCCAGCCGGACAGCCTGCGTCCCTTTCCCCGACGCCGGCGGACCCAACATGACCACGTTGAGCGCCATCTACGCGCGCCGTCCCCGAATCCGCGTTTTCTTCATGAAGCCATCGTAGTGCCTCATGATGAGCTGCGATTCGACCTGCTGAATCGTGTCCATCGCCACGCCGACGACGATCAGCAGAGTCGTGCCGCCGAAATAGAACGTCACGCCCATACCTTCGGTGATGAACCGCGGCAGCGCGGCGTCGAGCCAGTCGCCGATGAATGGAATCGGCGCCACGCGGAAACCGGTAATCAGAAAGTCCGGCAGGATCGCAATGAGCGCCAGATACACCGCGCCTGCGAGCGTAATGCGCGTCAGAATCGTGTCGATGTATTCCGCAGTCCGCTTGCCCGGCCGGATGCCCGGCACGAATCCGCCGTACTTGCGCATGTTCTCGGCCACGTCATCCGGGATTGAAGATGATCGCGGTGTAGAAATACGCGAAGAAGATAATCAGCGTGACGTAGAGCAGGTTGTACAGCGGCATCCCCATCATCAGTTGATCCCTGACGCGCGTCATCCAATGCGTGGGATCGTTGGCCCACATCTGCGCGATCGTCGCGGGAAACGCCAGAATCGACGAAGCGAAGATGACCGGAATGACGCCGCCGGTGTTCACTTTCAGCGGGATGTGCGTGCTCGCGCCGCCGTACATCCGGCGCCCGACGACCCGCTTGGCGTACTGAACCGTGATGCGCCGGTTGCCGCGCTCGACGAAGATGATCGCGGCAACAACGAACACCATCACCGCGACGAGCAGGATCAGGCGAATCAGCCCCATCTGACCGGTACGCAGCTGATCGAAGGTCGTGATCAGCGCGCTTGGCCCGTTCACCACGATACCGGCGTAAATGATGAGCGACATGCCGTTGCCAATCCCGCGCTCGGTAATCTGCTCGCCCAGCCACATCACGAGCGTGGTCCCGGTCGTCAGCGTCAGCACCGTCATCAAACGGAACCCCCAGCCCGGGTTGTAGACGAGCGGGAGGCCGCCCGCGATTTCCGTCGATCGCTCGAGCCAGAAGGCGATGCCGAGCGCCTGCACGATGCTGAGCAGGATTGTGCCGTAGCGCGTGTACTGGGTGATCTTCCGGCGTCCGAGCTCGCCTTCGTTCTTGATGCGCTCGAGGTACGGCCAGACGACCGTGAGAAGCTGCAGAATGATCGACGCGCTGATGTAGGGCATGATGCCGAGCGCGAAGATCGTCATTTGCGACAGATTCTGGCCCGAGAACATGTCGTAGAGGCCGAACATCGTGTTGCGAGCCTGTTCGGCCAGTTGTGCGAGCGCCGCCGTGTTGACGCCGGGAATCGTAATGTGGCCCCCGATGCGATACACGATGAGCATCCCGAGCGTGAAGAGCACGCGCTTGCGAAGGTCGGCGATGGCGAACAGATTCTTGACGCTGTCGATAGCCATATTGCTTATCGCGCAGGCGGTCTTGCGGCTCAAGCCCTGCATCCTCGAACTTACAGTGTTTCCGCCGCGCCGCCAGCGGCGGCGATCTTCTCGGCTGCCTTGCCGCTGAACTTGTGCGCCCGAACCGTCAACCCCTTCGTGATGTCGCCGCGTGCGAGCACCTTGACCCGCTCGGCGGACGCAGAAATCAGCCGGCGCTCGCGAAGCAGATCCAGCGTCACGACCGTGCCGGCATCGAACCGCTCGCCGAGCGTGTCGAGGTTCACCACGGCGTATTCCACGCTGAACGGGTTGTGGAACCCGCGCTTGGGCACGCGGCGCTTCAGCGGCATCTGCCCGCCCTCGAAGCCGACCTTGCGCTTGAATCCCGAGCGCGATTTCGCGCCCTTGTGCCCTCGTCCGGCCTGTGTGCCCTGGCCCGATCCCTGGCCCCTGCCCACGCGCTTCTTGGAATGCTTCGCGCCCTTCGGCGGCTTGAGATTTGAAAGATCCATCGTCACTGAACCTCTACGAGGTGACGAACTTTGTGAATCATGCCTCGTGTCGCCGGCGTGTCGGCCAGCTCCACCGTGTGGTTCAAGCGGCGCAGGCCAAGCCCCTCGACGACCGCAGCCTGCTTCTTGCCGAATCCGATCGTGCTCTTCCTGAGCGTCACCTTGACGCGCTTCCCGTCGGTCTGCGTTTTTTCTGCTCTCTTCGCCATGATCTAGCTCTTGATCGCGAACTCTTCGACCTCTTTGCCCCGCAGTCGCGCAACCACGGACGGATCCTTGAGCGACATCAACCCATTGAACGTCGCGCGGACCACGTTGTGAGGATTGGCCGATCCGAGTGACTTGGTCAGCACGTTCTGCAGTCCGGCCGATTCGACGACCGCGCGAACTGCGCCGCCGGCAATGATGCCCGTCCCATCCGGCGCGGGCTTCAACAAGACGCTGCCGGAGCCGAACTTGCCGACCACCGGATGCGGAATCGTCGTACCGCTCAACGGGACGCGGATTAACCCCTTCTTGGCCGACTCGATGCCCTTCTTGATGGCCGAGGGCACCTCCTTCGCCTTGCCCACGCCGAAGCCCACGACGCCATGCCCGTCGCCGACCACGACCAGAGCGCTGAAGCTGAGGTTCTTGCCGCCCTTCACCACTTTCGTGACGCGATTGATGGACACGACGGTGTCTTTGATGTCCAGCTGCGAAGGGTCGATTTTTTCTCGAATACGCTGCATAGTTTCCAATCTATCAATCTTCCAATCTACCAATCTTCCAATTCAGCGTCAGAACTCCAGACCCGCCTTACGGGCCGCGTCGGCGACCGCCTGAATGCGACCGTGATAGAGATAGCCGTTGCGATCGAACACTACCTTTGTGATTCCCTTTTCCTTGAGCCGTTCGGCGATCGCCTGGCCGACGAGCTCGGCGCCCGCCTTGTTGCCGCCACTGGTCTTGCCCTTCAAGCCGCCCTTCAACGCAGCTTCGGTCGTCGCCGCCGATGCCACCGTTTTACCCGTCATGTCGTCGATGACTTGCACGTAGATGTGCGCCAGGCTGCGAAACACCGTGAGCCGCGGGCGTTCCTGATCGCCCGCGATCCGCTTGCGCAGTCGAAGCTTGATGCGATAGCGGCGGTCTTCTTTGGTCTTGATACGCATCTCGTATTTCCTAATCCCTAATCCCTAATCCCTAATCCCTATTTCGTTCCAGTCTTGCCGGCTTTCTTCTTCAGGTGCTCACCGGTATACCGCACGCCTTTCTGCTTATACGGATCCGGCTTGCGCAAACGACGGATATTCGCGGCGACCTGACCGACCAGCTGGCGATCGACGCCCGTGACGGTCAGGTGAGTCTGCTTGTCGATCGCGATATCGATACCCGGTGGCACGTCGAAGACGACCGGATGCGAATACCCCAACGCGAAGACCACCTGTTTGCCGCGCAATTCCGCGCGGTAGCCGACGCCCACGATGTCGAGCTCCCGCTTGAAGCCCTCGGTCACACCGAGCACGCCGTTTGCCGCCAGGCTTCGCGCAAGACCATGAAACTTGCCCATCTCCGGATCTGGCCTCGTCGGAGCCGCCTTGAGCTGACCGTCGACAACCTCGAACGCGATGCCCGGCGGAATCCGCTGCGTCAGCTTGCCCTTCGGTCCCTGGATATCAAGCGCGTCCTGCCCCACCGTTACGGTGACGCCTTTGGGCAGCGCGATGGGTTTCTTTCCAATACGTGACATTGGGTCTCTTCGCTCCCGTAATCCCTAATCCCTAATCCCTAATCCCCAGCTCGTTACCACACATTACAAAGTACTTCGCCGCCAACGCCGGCGCGCACTGCCGCGCGCCCCGTCATCACGCCGCGAGAAGTCGTCAGGATGTTCGTGCCCAGCCCACCCAGCACATGAGGCACTTCGCTGCTGCGGAAGTACACACGGCGCCCGGGACGGCTGATCCGCTCGAGGCCCGAAATCACCTTCTCGCCGTTCGGCCCGTACTTCAGGAAAATTCGAATCACCTGCCGCGCCACCGCCGCCTTGGCCGCCTCCGGCGATTTCTCGTCGACCAGCTTGAAGCCCTGGATGTATCCCTCGTCCTCGAGAATGCGCGCGATCTCGACCTTGAGCTTCGAGGCAGGGACGTCGACTCTGGAATGCTTCGCGATAACCGCATTCCGGAGGCGTGTCAGCATATCGGCAATCGGATCTGTCATATTCGTTGTTCTCTCTCGCTACCAGCTACCGGCTAGCGGCTAGGCTACCAGCTGCTCTTCGTCACTCCCGCAATGTCGCCCTGGAGCGCCAGCTTCCGGAAGCAGAGGCGGCACAGCGCAAACTTTCGGAGGTACCCGCGCGGCCGGCCGCACAGACGGCAGCGGTGGCGCAGCCGAACCTTGAATTTCGCGGTCTTGTGTTCTTTTGCGATCTTTGCTGTTGTAGCCATGCTTATCTCTGTTCCTGAGTCCTGAACGGCATGCCGATCAGCTGAAGCAGCTTGCGTGCTTCCTGATCCGTGCGTGCCGTGGTCACCACCGACACGTTCATGCCACGGGCCTTGTCCACCTTCATGTAGTCGATTTCCGGAAACAGCAGCTGATCCTTGAGCCCGAGGGTGAAGTTCCCGCGACCGTCGAAGCCGCGCGGCGACACGCCCCGGAAGTCCCTGACGCGCGGCAACGCGATCGTCACGAGTCGATCGAGGAACTCGTACATCCGATCACCCCGCAGGGTGACGCTGGTCCCCACGGGCTGCCCTTTTCGCACCTTGAACTGGGCGATCGACTTCTTCGCGCGGCGCACGACCGGCTTCTGTCCCGTGATGCGCGCGAGCTCGTCCGACCCGACCTCGATGATCTTGATGTTCGACGTCGCTTCGCCGAGGCCCATGTTGACGACGACCTTTTCAATCTTGGGAACCGCCATCACGTTCTTGTAGCCGAACTCTTTCCTGAGCGCCGGCACGACTTCCTTGACGTAGCGATCTCTCAGGCGGCTCATTTGTCGACCACTCCCTCGCACTTCCGGCAGATGCGCACCTTGCGGCCGTCGCCGAGAATCTTTCGCCCGACGCGCGTCTGCGCACCGCACTCGGGGCAGACGAGCTGGACGTTTGATGCGTGGAGCGACGCCTCGCGCTCGACGATGCCCCCCTTGATATTCCGCTGCGGGTTCGGCTTGGTGTGGCGCCTGATCATGTTCACGCCTTCGACGACGAGCCGGTTCTTCGCAGTGACGACCTTCAACACGCGCCCGCGCTTACCGCGGTCCTTCCCCGCGATGACCAGGACGTTGTCGTTCTTCCGAATCGAGCTTTGCAATTGAGACATAGGAAGCTACCAGCTATCGGCTACCGGCTAGTTAAAGCACCTCCGGCGCCAGCGAAATAATCTTCATGAACCGGCGCTCGCGCAGCTCGCGCGCAACCGGTCCGAACACGCGCGTGCCGATCGGCTCGTGCTGGTCGTTGATCAGCACAGCGGCGTTGCGATCGAATCGGATGTAGCTCCCGTCCTTTCGGCGCTGCTCCTTGACCGTCCGGACGATGACCGCCTTGACCACCTGGCCCTTCTTGACCGTGCCGTCGGGAATCGCTTCCTTCACCGACGCCGTCACGATGTCGCCGAGCCGCGCGTAGCGGCCAGTCGACCCGCCGATGGGGTTGATGACGGCGATCTTTCGCGCGCCGGAGTTGTCGGCGACGTCGAGGATCGATCGCATCTGAATCATGGCTACACCTCCTGCGCCCTTCTCACCACGCGCATGACCACCCACCGCTTGCGCCTGCTGAGCGGCCGGCTCTCGACAATCGCGACGCGATCGCCGACCTTCGCGGTGTCCTCCTCATCGTGGGCCACGAACTTCGACGTGCGGCGCTCGGTCTTGCCGTAGAGACCGTGCCGTACCTGCCACTCGACGGCGACGACGCAGCTCTTCTGCATCTTGTCGCTGACGACGACCCCTTCTTTTTCCGATTTTTCAGCCATTGGTGTCTGCTTTACTCAGTTTGTCGTGGGGCCCCACCCCCACGACCTGCCACCGCTCGCTCATGCTCGCGGCGCTGCTCGCATCAACGAGCTGATGTCCGTTGCTTTTCTGTGATCACTGTCTTGATGCGCGCCAGGTCCCGCCGCGTGAAGCGCAGTTTCACCGGTGCGTCGAGCTGGCCGAGCGACTGCTGAATGCGCATCCGGAACAGTTGATCCTCCAGCTCCCTGGCGCGCGCCTCCAGCTCGTCGACCGAGAGCTCGCGCAGCTCCACCACGTCGATCATGACGCTTTCTCCTCGGCAAATCGCGTCGCGAATTTCGTGAGAATCGGCAGCTTCGATGCCGCCAGCTTCAGCGCTTCGCGCGCCTCGGCGCTGGTCACGCCTTCCATTTCGAACAGAATCCGCCCCGGCCGTACGACGCACACCCACTGTTCGGGCGCGCCTTTCCCTTTGCCCATCCGCGTTTCCTGCGGCTTCTTGGTAATCGGCTTGTCTGGAAACACGCGCACCCAGATCTTCCCGCCGCGCTTGATGAACCGGGTCATCGCGACGCGCGCCGCCTCGATCTGCCGATCGGTCAGCCAGCACGGCTCCATCGCGCGGAGGCCGTAGTCGCCGAACTCCACGTCGGATCCGCGCCACGCCTTGCCACGCATGCGGCCGCGCTGCTGTTTCCGGTACTTGACCTTCTTGGGCATCAACATGACGACGTCTTTTCTTGGTTGTCGCGGGGCCCCACCCCCGCGACCTGTGCCTTCGCGACCTTCGGTCGCTCGGCGATACTTGCGGCAACGATCTGCTTAGTGCAGCATTTCGTCGCTGAACTAATCCCTAATCCCCAATCCCTAATCACTGACGAGCATCCCGGGGTCCGGAGGGCCGACGCGGAGCGCGCTCTCTGAACTCCTGCTCCTCGCGCGGTGACTTGGGCGTCAGGCGTTCCCCTTTGTAGAGCCACGTCTTGACGCCAATCTGTCCGTAGGTCGTGCTCGCTTCCGCGAACCCGTAGTCGATGTCGGCGCGCAGGGTCTGCAACGGCAGCTGCCCGTGCAGATACCACTCGGATCGCGCGATTTCCGCGCCGTTCAGCCGGCCGGACACTCGCACCTTGATCCCGCGGGCCCCGAAGCGCAGCGCCGATTCGACGGCCTTCCGCATCGCGCGACGAAACGCCACACGCTTTTCGAGCTGCATCGCCACCGACTCTGCGATGAGCTGAGCGTCGAGCTCGGGCTTCTGGATCTCCTGGATGTTGATGAAGACCTCTCGACTCGTCCGCTTCTGGATTTCAGCCTTGAGCTTTTCGACCTCGGTGCCCTTGCGGCCGATGATGATGCCCGGCCTCGACGTGTGGATGTCGATCTTCAGCTTGTTGGCGGCGCGCTCGGTTTCGATCTTCGCGACCCCGGCGTGAGAGAACCGCTTTTTCAGATCCTGCCGCAGCTCGAGATCTTCATGCAGGAGCTTGGCGTAGTCGCGGTCGGCGAACCACCGCGATTTCCACGTCTTGTTGAAGCCGAGCCGAAATCCGTAGGGATGAACCTTCTGGCCCATTATTTTTCCTTCTTCCCTTTTCCTTGTTCCTTGCCTTTGCCCTGGCTCTTCCTGGCCGGCGCGCGTCTCTTTCGAGCCGGCGCTTCCGGCGTGTCTGCCTCGGCCCCGGGCTTGACCGCCTTGCCGCGGCCCTTCGACGCGGGCGTCGCAACGGCCGCGATCTCGAGCGGACGCTCGGAGACTCGCACGGTGAGATGCGCTGTGCGCTTCACGACGCGGAACGCCCGACCCATCGGTGCAGGACGGATCCGCTTCATCGACGGGCCCTGATTCGCGTAGCATGCCGAGACAAACAGACGATCGACGTCGCCGCCGAATCCTTCCTTCTGCTGTGCATTCGCGATCGCAGAGCGCAGCAGCTTCGCGATATCGTGACCGACACCTTTGCGTGTGAACTGGAGCGTCGCGAGCGCGCGGTTGACGTCGCGTCCGCGGATCAAGTCCATCACCAGGCCGGCCTTCTGAGCCGACGTGCGGATGTACCGCGCTGTTGCGTGAGCTTCAATCGCCATGACTACCCGCCCGCTTTCGCGCCGCCGCCCGCACCGGGACCCGGCCCGGCGGGCGCGGCTGCCGCCGCCATCTGCGCCGCTTTCTCCGTTTTCGTGGTGTGGCCCCTGAACTGTCGGGTCGGCGAGAACTCGCCGAGTTTCTGGCCGACCATGTTTTCGGTCACGTAAACGGGAATGAATTTCCTGCCGTTGTGCACCGCCAGCGTATGTCCCACCATTTCGGGCACGACGGTCGAACGGCGTGACCAGGTCTTCACAACCTTCTTTTCGTTGCCGCGGTTCATCCCCTCGATTTTTTCGAGCAGCGGCGTATCGACGAACGGTCCTTTTTTCAGTGATCGGCTCATAGCAGCTCTTATCTGGCGCCTTTCGGCCGGCGCTGGACGATGAATTTGTCGGTCGCCTTGCGGTTGCGCGTCTTGTAGCCCTTGGTCGGCAGGCCCCAGGGCGACACGGGATGGCGGCCGCCCGACGTCTTGCCTTCGCCTCCGCCATGCGGATGGTCGACAGGATTCATGACGACCCCGCGCACGTGCGGGCGCTTGCCGAGCCAGCGCTGACGGCCCGCTTTCCCAATCGCAACGTTCTCGTGATCGAGATTGCCAACCTGGCCCACCGTTGCATAGCAGACGATCGCGATGTGACGAATTTCACCAGACGGCATTTTCACCGACGCGTAGTCGCCTTCCTTCGCGACGAGCTGCACCGACGATCCCGCGCTTCGCGCGATCTGTCCGCCCTTGCCGGGCTTCAGCTCGACGTTGTGCAGCATGGTGCCGAGCGGAATGTTCTTCAGCGGCAGCGCATTGCCCGGAAGAATGTCGACGTTGTCGCCCGAAATGACCGCATCGCCGACCTTCACGCCGTTCGGCTGCAGGATGTAGCGCTTCTCGCCGTCGGCATAGGTGACCAGCGCGATGCGCGCCGAACGGTTGGGGTCGTACTCGATCGTCGAGACCTTTCCAGGAATGTCCTTCTTGTCGCGCTTGAAATCGATGATCCGGTACAGCCGCTTGTGCCCTCCGCCGCGCCACCACGACGTCAGTCTCGCCATGGTTGTTGCGTCCGCCCGAGCGATGCAGCGTCTCGACGAGTGGCTTGTGCGGCTTGCTGGTCGTGAGGTCGTCGAAGGTCTGAACGGTCTGAAACCGGCGGCCCGGAGACGTTGGTTTGTATGCTTTGATCGGCATCTTGTGATCCTCTCAGCCTGTAGCTCGTCCTACCGGATCGCCTATCCCTACCAGCTACCGCTAGCCTACCAGCTTCACGCTCCCTCGAAGAACTCCGGCAGCTTCTCGCCCTGGCGCAGCTTCACGTAAGCCTTCTTCCAGTCCGAGCGCTGGCCGGCGAAGCGCCCCTGGCGCTTCACCTTGCCATGCGAAATGGCCGTGCGAACGTGCTCGACCTTCGATCCCAGCAGTGTCTCGACGGCGCGCTTGATTTCCGTCTTGTTGGCGTGCGTCGCCACCTCGAACACGATCGTTCGCCCGTCCTGCTCGCGCTGGATCGACGTCTTCTCGGTGATGAGCGGCCGGCGGATCACGTCTGTGAGTTTCATCTAGACTCTGGACTCTCGGGTTCTGGACTTTGGACCCTGGACTTGCAGCTCCTGCAGCTTCTCGACCGCGGCCCTGGTCGCGATGACCCGCGATGCGTTCATCACGTCGCGCGCGCCCACGCGGGCGCTGGCGAGAAACTGAACGCCGGGAAGGTTGCGCACGGCGATGCCGAGCTTCTCGTTCGGCTGCACGTCGATCAGCAGCGCCTTGCCGATCGGCGCCGAGCCGCTTCAACATTTCCGATGCCGCCTTCGTCTTGCTCTCAGCCGCCGTGAGCTCGTCAACGACAACCAGCGCACCGTCCTGCACGCGCGCCGCGAGCGCCGCAACGACCGCGCCGCGCTTTACCTTGCGCGGCAGCCGAAAATCGTAGCTGCGGGGCTGAGGTCCGAATACGGTTCCGCCATGCCGCCAGAGCGGATTGCGGATGCTGCCGACACGCGCGCGGCCTGTGCCCTTCTGCTTCCAGGGCTTGCGTCCGCTGCCGGCCACGTTTGCCCGGTTCTTGGTCTTGTGCGTGCCGCGCCGCACGGATGCGTTGGCGTGCACGACCGACTCCCAGATGAGCGACGCCGTTGACCCGGCCGCCGAACACCTCGTCGTTCAGCTCGAGCGAGCCGACTTTCTTGTTGTCCGCGTTGACTACATCATTCATGGCTCTCTTAGTTGTCGCGGGGCCCCACCCCCGCGACCTGTGCCTTCGCGCCTGGCGCTCGGCGTGCTGCGATCTGCTGTCGCAGCGTCTGACTAATCCCTAATCCCCGATCCCTAATCCCTACTTCTTGCCCTTCGGCTTCTCGACCTGCGCGACCTTCAACCGCTTCGCCGCGACCGCCTTGCGAATCACCACATAGCCACTTGGCGCACCCGGCACCGCGCCTCGCACGATCAGCAGATTGTTCTCGGCGTCGACCTTCGCCACGCGGAGATTGCGCACCGTGATGCGGTCTCCGCCCATCCGGCCCGCGGCGCGCATGCCCTTCACGACGCGTGAAGGAAATGAAGATGCCCCGATCGAGCCTGGCGCGCGATGGAACATCGAGCCGTGCGTCGCCGCGCCTCCGGCGAAATGATGGCGCTTGACGACCCCCTGAAAGCCCTTGCCGCGGCTGGTGCCGATGATGTCGACGCGCTCACCGTTCTCGAAGATGGTGACGAGCACCTGATCGCCCACTTTCGGATCGCCATCCTTGGCGAGCTTCACTTCGCGGCGGACGCGCGTCGGCGGCACGTTCGCTTTCTTGTAATGACCTTCGAGCGGCTTGCGCACCTTCGCGGGTTTGGCGTCAACCAGGCCGATCTGGACCGACTCGTAGCCATCAGTCGTGGCGGTCTTGCGCTGAACGACCACGCACGGGCCTGCCTTGATGACCGTCGCCGGCACGACCGAGCCGTCCTCGGCGAACAACTGCGTCATTCCGACTTTTCTTCCGATGATGCCGTTGACCATATGCTCTCGCTGGTAGCTCGTAGCTTGTAGCCGGTAGCAGTCGGCAGCTTGCAGCATCGCTACAGGCTACCGGCTACCAGCTACCACCTACTTCACATGCTCCTTGCCGAACGCCTTGATCTCGACGTCGACGCCGGCCGGCAGATCCAGCTTCATCAACGCATCGACGGTCTGCGGCGTCGGCTCGAAGATGTCGATCAGGCGCTTGTGCGTTCTGATCTCGAACTGCTCCCGCGATTTCTTGTCGACGTGCGGCGAACGCAGCACCGTCCACTTGTTGATTGCCGTTGGCAGCGGAATCGGGCCAGCCAGCCGCGCCCCTGTGCGCTTGGCTGTATCGACGATCTCGGTCGTCGACTGATCGAGCACCCGCGAGTCGTACGCCTTGAGCCGGATTCGAATCTTGTCAGAGAACATATGTTTGTCTTTTCTTAATCGCCGCGGGGCCCCACCCCCGCGGCCTGTGCCTTCGCCGCCTTTGGCAGCTCGGCCTTGCTCGCAGCACCGATCTGCTTAGTGCTGCTGCTCGCGTCGCTGAATCCCTAATCCCTAATCCCTAATCCCTAGCTAATCCCTAGTGCGAAGTTACCTTCCCTGCGCCTTCGCCACCACTTCTTCACTGACGTTCGACGGCGCGGGCTCGTAGCGATCGAAGTGCATCGAATAGGTCGCGCGGCCCTGTGTCGCCGAACGCAGCTCGGTCGCGTAGCCGAACATCTCGGACAGCGGCACCCGCGCCTGGATAATCTGCGTGCCGCCGCGGTCTTCCTGCGACTGAATCTGCCCGCGCCGGCTCGACAGGTCGCCCATGACGGCGCCCATGTGGTCCTTGGGAACGACGACTTCGACGCGCATCACCGGCTCGAGCAGCACCGGCTTGGCCTTTTTCGCCGCATCCTGAAACGCCATCGACCCGGCAATCTTGAACGCCATTTCCGACGAGTCGACCTCGTGATACGAGCCGTCGTACAGCTCGATGCGCACATCGTCGATCGGATAGCCCGCAAGGACGCCGCGCGTGAGCGCTTCCTTGATGCCCTCGTCGACCGGCTTGATGTATTCCTTCGGAATCGAACCGCCGGTCGTTTCGTTCTCGAAGATATAGCCGCTGCCCGGCTCGCCGGGATACAGATGGATCTTCACGTGGCCGTACTGGCCGCGGCCGCCGGTCTGCTTGGCATATTTCATTTCGCCGTCGGCCGGACGCGTCAGCGTCTCCTTGTAGGCGACCTGCGGCTTGCCGACTGTGGCTTCGACGTTGAACTCGCGCTTCAGGCGATCGACGATGATCTCGAGGTGGAGCTCGCCCATGCCCGCGATGATGACCTGACCGGTCTGCTGGTCGGTCTGCACGCGGAAGGTCGGGTCTTCGGCCATCAGCTTCTGAAGGCCGACGCCGAGCTTTTCCTGATCGGACTTGGTCTTCGGCTCGATCGCGAGCGAAATGACCGGCTTCGGAAAATCCATCGACTCGAGCACGATCGGATGCTTCTCGTCGCACAGCGTGTCGCCGGTCGAGACGCTCTTCAAGCCGACCGCGGCGGCGATATCGCCTGCGTACACTTCCTTGATTTCCTCGCGCTTGTTCGCGTGCATCTTCAGGAGCCGGCCGATGCGCTCGCTGACGCAGCTTGGAGGAGTTATAGACGCTCGAGCCCGCGGTGAGCACGCCCGAATACACGCGGAAGAACGTGAGCTGACCGACGAACGGGTCGGTCATGATCTTGAACGCCAGCGCCGAAAACGGCGCCTCGTCCTTAGCCGGACGCTCGATCAACACCGCCTCCGGGTTCTCGGGGTCGGGCTTCTTGTTCGGGTCGATCCCGACGATCGCCGGCACGTCGAGCGGCGACGGCAGGAAGTCCACGACGGCGTCGAGCAGCGGCTGCACACCCTTGTTCTTGAAGGCCGATCCACAGATGACCGGCACGAACGCGGCTTGCCCCTTCTCGCGAACCGAACTGTTGACGCGCTTTCTGATCGCCGCCTTGATTTCGGCTTCGGTCGGCTCTTCCCCGTGGAGATACTTCTCGAGAATCTTGTCGTCGGCCTCGCTGACCTTTTCAATCAGCTGCTCGCGGTAGTGCTTCGCCTCGTCCATCATGTCGGCGGGAATCTCCCCGACGAGGTAGTCGGCGCCTATCGTCTCGTCTTTGTAGGTGATGGATTTCATCCGCACGAGGTCGATGACGCCCCTGAAGTGCTCTTCGGAGCCGATTGGCAGCTGAATCGCAACGGGATTGGCTTCGAGCTTCGAAATAATCTGGTCGAACGTCCGTTTGAAGTCGGCGCCGACACGGTCCATCTTGTTCACGAAGCAGATGCGGGGAACGCGGTACTTGTCGGCCTGCCGCCAGACGGTCTCCGACTGCGGCTCGACGCCGGCAACCGAGTCGAATACGGCGACGGCGCCATCCAGCACGCGCAACGAGCGCTCGACCTCGGCGGTGAAGTCGACGTGCCCCGGCGTGTCGATGATGTTGATGCGGTGGTCGCGCCAGAAGCAGGTGGTCGCGGCCGAGGTGATGGTGATCCCGCGCTCCTGCTCCTGTTCCATCCAGTCCATGACGGCCGTGCCCTCGTGGACTTCACCAATCTTGTACGTAATTCCGGTATAGAACAGAATCCGCTCCGTCGTGGTCGTCTTGCCGGCATCGATGTGGGCCATGATGCCGATGTTCCGCGTCTTTTCGAGTGAATGTGACCTTGGCATTGCTGCTTACCCGCGTGCTTTATTCCTTTTTCCTTTTTCGTTCTTCCTTACCACCGGTAATGTGCAAAGGCTTTATTTGCTTCCGCCATCCGGTGCGTGTCTTCGCGCTTCTTCACAGCGCCGCCGCGAAGGTTCGCCGCGTCGAGCAACTCGTTGGCGAGCTTTTCCTGCATCGTCTTGCCGTCGCCGCGCGCGCGGGCGTAACCGACGAGCCACCGGATGCTGAGCGACAGCCGGCGGTTCGGGTTCACTTCGACCGGCACCTGATAGTTCGATCCGCCGACGCGTCGCGACTTCACCTCGAGGCTCGGCTTGACGTTGTCGACCGCCTTCTTGAAGACCTTCAGCGGATCGTCGCCCGTCTTCTCCTTGATGATGTCGAAGCTGCGGTAGAGGATGCCCTCGGCCGTGTTCTTCTTGCCGCCGTGCATCACGGTGTTGATGAAACGCGTCACCAGCTGGCTCTGATAGAGCGGGTCGGCTGCCAGCTCTCGTTTCGCGATCACTCGTCTTCTTGGCATGACTAATCCCTAATCCCCAATCCCTAATCCCGAGCGATTACGCCTTCGGTCTCTTCGCCCCGTACTTCGATCGTCCCTGCTTGCGTCCCTGAACACCGACTGCGTCGAGCGTGCCGCGCACCACGTGGTAGCGCACGCCGGGAAGATCCTTCACGCGGCCGCCTCGAATGAGCACGAGCGAGTGCTCCTGCAGGTTGTGACCCACACCCGGAATGTAGGTCGTCACCTCGATGCCGTTGGTCAGCCGGACACGGGCCACCTTGCGAAGCGCCGAGTTCGGCTTCTTCGGCGTCTGCGTGAACACGCGCACGCAGACCCCGCGCTTCTGCGGGCTGTTCTGGAGCGCGGGACTCTTGGTCTTGCTGACGATCTTCGTTCGACCGCTGCGGACAAGCTGGCTGATAGTCGGCACGGGGAGAAAAGCTCCATGCGTCTCGCCCGCCTCGCCTTCCGGCCAGGGCGCTGGCGGACGAAGCGGAAAAAGTCGCGCCGGGCCTAGAAGCACACATGCTTGGCGCCCGATGCAATACCCTATGTGTAGTAGTCGCGCTGCCGGGATCGGTCGTGCCGTCCGGCCGTTTAGGAAAGGGGCTTGTCTGCCTCTTTCGTGCGGTTCGAAGTTAGATAGGGTTTCCTGACTTCGATACAACCTGACGAATATAGCACCAAGCTACCTCCCGGCACGTCGCAAGGCGTCCGGGACCGCTCCTCCGGAGTCCGGAGTGGCCTGGCTGAGCCGCCTACTCCACCCAATCGGCGACGAAGACGTTGGTTTCCCCCTCCGATTTGGCGTTCCGGTTCGACCCGAAGACCAGGCGCTTCCCGTCGGGCGAGAACATCGGGAATCCGTCGAATGTGCTGTTGAAGGTCACCTGCTCGAGCCCTGTGCCGTCCAGGTTGACCAGGAAGATGTCGAAGTTCCGGCCCTTGGGATCCTTGATGTTCGACGCGAAGATGATGCGCTTGCCGTCAGGATGCCAGGCGGGCGCGAAGTTGGCGCCGCCGAGCCTGGTCACCTGCCGCAGGTTGCTGCCGTCGCGATTCATCACGAAAATCTCGAGGGTCGTCGGCCTCCAGAGCTCGTCCTTCGAGAAGGACTCTGATAATCGGCGAGCTCCTTCTGGTTCGCTGATCGCGCGGCCTCTGAAGACAATCTGCTTCCCGTCCGTTGGAGAACCATGGTCCGCCGTCGGGCCCGGCACGATTGGTGAGCCGGCGCACATCTGATCCGTCGCCGTTCATCGAGTAGATCTCCATGTCGCCGTCCCGTACGCTCGTGAACACGATTCGGCCGTCGGGTCCGATCGTCGCCTCCGCGTCGTAGCCGGGCGTGCTCGTCAGGCGCTGTCGGATTCGATCCGTCTGGCGCCGAGCGAAAGATGTCGTATGCTGCGTAGATCGGCCAGACGTACCCGCGCGAGAAACTCGGACGCGGCGGACATTCGCTCGATCCGAGATGGGTCGACGCGTAAACAATCGATTTGCCATCCGGGAAAGAAGTAGCCGCAGGTCGTTCGGCCGCCTTTGCTCAGCTGGCGCTTGTTCGAACCGTCGACGTTCATCGTGAAGATCTGATCGCATGTGTCCAGGCGTACCCGGGTTGGTCTGATAGATCAGCTGGCGTCCGTCGGGCGAAAAATAGGCCTCCGCGTTTTCTCCACCAGAGGTGAGCTGCCGGACGTTGGCCAGATGACGCTCGAGACGCTCGGCGGAGGTCGGCGCTTGTGCCGTACGCCACGGAAACAGCCATGACGCAGCCAGCAACGTCACTCGTGCATTGGTCAATCCCCACTCGCTATCGATTACGTTTCATTCACTGACAGTATTATCTCGAAATGGGGTCAGACCCCATTTTTACGGTTTTCGAAATTGCGCGCGCGGTGCGCGAACGGGGCGGGCGCGCCCTCGTCGTAGGCGGATGGGTGCGGGATCGCCTGCTTGGCCCACCGAGCCGAAGGACCTCGACATGGAGGTCTTTGGTATTCCTGCCGCTGATCTCCCGTCGGTCCTCGCACCGTTCGGCAGTGTCGAGCCCATCGGCCAGAGCTTTCCCGTCTACAAGATCGGCACGATCGACATCGGCCTTCCACGGCGCGAATCCAAGGCCGGCCGCGGCCATAAGGCCTTCGTCGTCGAAGGCGATCCCGCGATGTCGATCGAGGAGGCCGCGCGGCGCCGCGACTTCACGATCAACGCGATCGCCTGGGATCCGCTGACCGATGAATATCTCGATCCGTTTCGGGGGCCGCGAGCATCTTCAGCAGAAGATTCTGAAAGCGGTCGATCCGCAGACCTTCGGCGACGACAGCCTCCGCGTGTTGCGGGCGGTGCAGTTCTGCGCGCGGTTTGAGCTGACGCTCGACGCGGCAACCGCGGCGCTTTGCCGCGCGATCAGGCTCGACGACCTGCCGCCCGAGCGCATCTGGGGGGAAATTCGAGAAGCTCCTGCTCCGCGCTCGCAGACCGTCGATCGGTTTCGCGCTCGCGCTGGAGCTCGGCGTCATCGATCAGTTGTTCCCGGAGATGAAGGCGCTGGTCGGGTGCGAGCAGGAACCGGAATGGCATCCCGAAGGTGACGTCTGGATTCACACGCTGATGGTGATCGATCAGGCCCGCGAGGCGGCTCGAGCGACCTCGATCGGGCCGATCAGCTCATCCTGATGCTCGGCGCGGTGACTCACGATTTCGGAAAGCCCGCAACGACGGCGCGTGATCGACGGCCGCATTCGATCGCTCAATCACGAGGAGGCAGGTGTTGCGCCGAGCGCTGCGTTTCTGGATCGTCTCAACGTCCACTCAATCGACGGGAAGGACGTTCGCGGACAAGTGCTCGGCCTCGTTCGCGCATCATCTGAAGCCGGGCATGCTCTACAAGGCGCGGCACGAGCTGACCGACGGCGCGTTCCGCCGGCTGGCGCAGAAGGCCAACCTCGAACTGCTCGCGCGGGTGGCAAAAGCCGACTGCCTCGGACGCACCGGGACCTTCGACTGCTCGGCGATGGACTGGTTTCTCGCAAAGGCGCGCGAGCTCGGTGTCGATCGCAGTCCGCCGAAGCCGCTGCTGCTCGGCCGGCACCTTCTCGAGCTTGGGATGATGCCGGGCCCGACATGGGCGCGCTGTTGAAACAGATCTACGAGCGGCAGCTGGACGGAGAGATCACGACAACAGAGGAAGGGATCACGCTGGCTTCGCAGATCCTTTCGCAGTCCTCAACGCAGAGACGCAGAGACGCAGAGTTCTTAGGATCATGTGCATGTTCTCTGCGCCTTTGCGTCTCTGCGTTGAAGACAGCGAAAATCAGGCGGCGCGTTCCTGCGCGCGGCGGAACTCTTCCAGCAAGCGCGGCACGTTGTTGCCGACCGAGTGGAGCGCGGGCGACCAGCCGAGCGCGCGCGCACGTGCGCAACGCACCCGCTGATCGAGCGCCAGCGCGTCGGCATAGGCGCCCATCTTCTTGCGCGCCTCGTCCAGCGGAACGTGGCGCACGTCGGGCGGCATCGACATGTGATTCACGATCCCTTCGACGATGGCGTTCACGGTCTCGTCGGCCTCGTCGGCGGCGTGATAAATCCCGCTCGCGCCGGGAAGCGTCGCGACGCGAACATAGAGATCCGCGAGGTCGCGGTCGTAAATCAGCGGCCAATGGTTGTCTCCGCTGCCGATCACCCGAATCAGGCCATTGAGGGCGTTCTTCAGCAAATCCGACACGATGCCGCGATTACCGCCGTACACGATGCCGGGACGGATGACCGACGTTCGCAGATTCGCCGCCGCCGCCTGCAGCACGAGTTGCTCGTGGCTCGCGCGCCAGCCGAGCAACTGTCCCGGATTGGGCTGAGCCGTCTCGTCCATCGGCTGCGCATTCGATCCCAGAACCCAGATGCCCGAGGTGTACACGAACGAGCATGCGGCATCTCTTGCACGAGCTGCGGCCGCCGCCATCAGCGTGTCGATCGTCTTGCGATCGATTTCCTCCCGCTTCGGGCTTGAATCGGCGGCGATGTGGATGTAGGAATCGAAACCTTCGGCAAGCCGCTCGGTACGACTTCACTGTTCTTGAGATCGCCGAGACGGGTGTCACGCCCCTCGAAGCGAGCGGCATCGGCGGCCTGCGGCGTCCGCACAAGGGCGGCGATCTGATGATTCGCGCGCAGCAGCGCGTCCAGCACGGCAGAGCCGATGTATCCTGTCGCGCCCGTCAAAAAGATTCGCATGAAAGTTCCTATATCATAATTCAGCCGATGCGTCGGGATACGTTACTCGATTTCTTCACACGATGTCGCCGCTGGCCGCGGCGAATTTCTCGTCTATGACGACGGATTTCGCGCCCGTTCGTACACGTACGCAGAAATTGCGGCGGCCGCGCGCGGTTTTGCCGCCCGGCTGCAGAGCGCCGGGCTCGGTAAGAGCGACAAAGTTGTCTTCTGGAGCGAGAACAGGCCCGAGTGGATTATCGCGTTGTGGGGATGTCTGCTCAACGGATCGATTGCCGTGCCGATCGATTACCGCGCGTCGCAGGACTTCCTCAAGAAGGTCGTCCACGATCGTCGGCGCCAAATTGATCCTGCTCGGCGACGACATCGTGCTCGACAAGACGGGGTCGGGAGTTCCGATCCGCTCTTGTCTGGAAACTGAGCGAGATCGACTGGCGCGCGCTCGACGCGTCGGCATTCACAGCCCGTCGAGGTCACGCGAGACGACACGGTCGAGATTATTTTCACCTCGGGCGCGACCGCCGAGCCCAAAGGCGTCGTGCTGACACATCGGAACGTGCTGGCGAACATCGTGCCCGTCGAGCGCGAGGTGCAGAAGTACCGGAAATACGGCCGGCCGTTCCGTCCCATTCGGTTTCTGAACCTGCTGCCGCTCAGTCACATGTTCGGGCAGGCGATGGCGACCTTCGTCCCTCCGATGATCCATGGGACCGTCGTGTTCATCCGGGGCTACAACCCCTATGACATCGTGCGGCACGTGAAGAAAAGACGCATTTCGGTGCTCGTCTCCGTCCCGAAACTCCTCGACGTGCTCGCTGACCACGTCGCCCGCCTGTACCCCGACGTGCTGAGCGCGCCCGCGCAAAAGGAGAACGTGGCAAGGCGCTGGTGGCGATATCGAGCCGTCCACCGTCTCTTCGGTTTCAAGTTCTGGTCGTTTGTCGTCGGCGCCGCTCCGCTCGACTCCTCTCTCGAGTCGTTCTGGTCCCGGCTGGGCTTTGCTGGTCATTCAAGGTTACGGGCTCACTGAAACGGCGCCGATCGTCACGCTGAATCATCCGTTCTCGACCAGCAAGGGTTCGGTCGGGAAAGCGATCGCCGGAGTCGATATCAAGATCGCCCCTGACGGCGAAATTCTCGTGCGGGGCGAAAACGTGACCACCGGCTATTACGGCGCACCCGAAGCGACCGATGCGGCGTTCGAGGAAGGGTGGTTCCGCACGGGCGACATCGGCGAGCTCGACGCTGAAGGACGCCTCTTCATTCGCGGCCGCAAGAAGGAAATGATCGTCACGCCGGAAGGGCTCAATGTCTTTCCCGAGGACGTCGAGCGCGTGGTGAACGCCGTGCCAGGCGTGAAGGAGTCCGCGGCGGTCGGCGTGACGCAGAACGGCGAAGAGCGCGTGCACGTTGCGCTGATACTCGAGGCGGGAACAGACACCGCGGATGTCGTGAGAGCCGCCAACGCGCAGCTCGCGGACCACCAGCGGATTCGCGCGGCGCGCGTCTGGCCCGGCGACGAGCTGCCGCGCACCGAAGGCACGAAGAAACTGAAACGGCACGAGATTCGTGCGTGGCTGCAGACGCGGTTCAGTCTCCGCCTTCAACCGCACCACATGGAAACGAGCGTCCAGCTCGGTCATCGCGCGATACGCCGGCGCGCGCGGCGCTCGGGCCCGGCGTCACGATGGAGGAGCTGGGGCTGAGCTCGCTGGAGCGAATCGAGATGATGGTGGCGCTGGAAGAAGCGCTGAACACCACCATCGACGAAGGAGCGTTCTCGAACGCGGCAACCGTCGCGGACCTCGAGCGCCTCGCGGCCGCTCCGGCGACCGAGTGACTCGGCGCCGGAGCCGCGTCGACTTTCCGTCGTGGAACCGATCGCTGCCGATTCGCGCGCTTCGCGCAATAAGCCTCCCGGCCTTCCTGCTTCCGCTGACGCGCGTGTTCGCGTGGATGAGGGTCGAGGGACGGCATCATCTGAAAGCACATCGAGGGTCCGGTGATCTTCGCGGCCAATCACCAAAGCCACATGGACGTGCCGGTCATCTTCGCCGCGCTGCCCGGCAAGTGGCGACGGCGGGTCGCGCCGGCGATGGCAAAAGAATTCTTCAAAGCGTATTTTTTTCCCAGAGCAGCATGCCCCGAGCCAGCCGCTTTCTCAAGGGCTTGGAATATTACTTGTCGGCGGCGTTTTTCAACGCGTTTCCCCTTCCACAACGCGAGGCCGGCGCGCGCCAGACACTCCGGTATGCTGGTGAACTGATCAATGACGGGTACTCGATCCTGATTTTCCCGGAGGGCAAGCGTACCGAGCACGGGGAAATCGCCCCGTTTCGTCCTGGTGTGGGCATGATGGCCTCGAAACTGGGGGTTGACGTCGTTCCGGTCCGGCTCGCTGGGCGTCGATCAGGGTGCTTCATCAGAAGTGGAAAATGGCGCAAGCCTGGACACGTGACCGTGTCTTTCGGCTCTCCTCTGCGGCTCAGCGGGGACAATTATGTGGAGTTGGCATCGAAAGTCGAAGACGCTGTACGAAAATTGGGCGCGTAACGGCCGTTTGTGGCACAATCATTGCCAGAGCCACGAAAGGATATCTATCAGTTTGAGCAAAGACGATTTGATCGACATGCAGGGAACGGTCGTGGCGGTGCACAGCGGAGGGCTTTATCGGGTTCAATGCGACGCGGGACATGAGGTTCTCGCACAGCTCAGCGGCCGGATGCGCCGCTTCCGAATCAAGGTCGTCCCGGGAGACCGCGTCACCGTAGGCGTTTCTCCATACGATCCGGTTCGAGGGATCATCACGTTCCGCGCCCGTTAGGCCAGCAACTATGTTCGACGATTCCAGTTCGCCAAGCGTCAGGCCCGGCGCCGTTGAGACGCCCGTAGAGACACCGGTCGAGTCCGCCGCCATCCAGCGCTACCACAGCTGCCGCTGGCGCAAACCACCGGAAGAAGGCAACCCGCTCGACTTCTGCTCACATCGCGACGTGCTGCCCATGGCCGGGACGACCGGTTTCGACGCCGAGGCCTGGTGTCCGGACTGCGCGTTCTACAAGGTGAGACGCATCCCGAAGAAAAGACCTGTCGAAGATTACGGTTACTGAATTGGATCAGATTGGTAGATTGGAAGATTGGAAGATTCGGAGCAGTCCTGAATCCTTCCATCTACCAATCCTCCAATCTACCAATGCTCTATTCAGAAAACTCCCGCGCCAATTCCACCCATTCGCCGTCCGGCGAGAGTTGCTGGTAAGCGCGCCAATGCGGTTTTGCTTCGGGTGAAAGCCCTGTCTTCTCGAGCGTAATGGCGAGATAGAAGTGCGCGTCGGCGTATTTCGGGTTCAGCTCGAGCGCTGTGCGGTAACAGGCTGCGGCCTCCTGGAATCTTCCGAGATCGTGGTAGATGTTGCCAAGGTTGAAATGAGACTCGAAAAAGTCCGGGTCGAGAGCGATGGCGCGTTCGTAGAGTGCCTGCGCTTCTGCGAGCTCATCCTTTCCATAGTGGAGGTTCGCGAGGTTGATCAACGCAGGCACGAGGCACGGATCGATCACGAGCGCCTTCCGATACCAGCTGGCTGCTGCGTTATGACGCGACTCGTCGACGTCGAGCGCTGAGCCCTTGAGAAAGTACTCCTCTGCCATCGCTTGCGGAGGCGGGATCGACGGCGCGGGCGTTTCCTTGCCGCTTTCCTTCGGCTTCGACCGCTTGAGCTTGATGATGCGCGCCGGCTCGGCATCGATGCGGAAGTCGAACGCGAGCTGTCCGCTTCGCTCCGCCTGCAGCGATCTCACCACGGCGCGGAACGGCGCGCTCTGCAGTTCCGCACTCACCTGCCGAATCAGCACGAGATCCGGGAATGCGTAATACGCCTCACTATTGAGTGCGCAACACCGGCCGGATGAGCCCCCACTTCTGGAGATATCTCAGGTGATCCTCGCGCAGGCCGCGATACATGCTCAGGAGATCGCGCTGCGCATAGTACTGCTGCTTGATATCCTCTGGTGGCTGTATCCCGGCCAGCCGGCAGAACTCGTTCTCGCTGATGACCCGCAAGCTGAGCTCCTCGGCCTTGCGGAGCTTTTGACTCTTCTCACCACCGGCAAATCCCTCCGCGCCCACGACGACCATGGTGGTCCTCGCCGTCACTTCGTCTGCAGAGGAACCGCCAAGGCGGATGACCAGCGCCTGTGCCTCCTTGCGACCGAGCGATGAAAGTTTGCCTGTGAAGACAACGACCTGATCGGCGAGCGGACGTTCGGGGGACTGCGGCGCCAACACGCGGAAAGATGCTTGAGGTAAATGGAGATGTCAAGCCATCATGAGCGATGCTTCTGGCGGGCGACGTCGGTGGTACGAAGACCTTCATGGGACTCTTCGCGCGCGGCGCCGTCCGACCGGATGTGGTGGACATCCGGAGATATCGAACGCTCGACTTTGCCGGTCTGGGCGCATTGACAAAGCAGTTTCTCAGCGACGCAGGCGCGGCGGCGCGCGACATCGAAGTCGCCAGCTTCGGGGTGGCCGGACCGGTAAGGGGTCCGCGCGCCCGCCTCACCAACATCCCCTGGATTGTTGACGTCGACGCGATGAGCGGCGAGCTCTCAATCCCGCAGGCTCACGTCCTCAACGACCTGGAAGCTCTGGCGTGGTCGCTATCGGTGCTCAACGATGGCGAGATCGTGGTGCTGCGTCAGGGTAAGCCCGATCCCGCCGGCAACGCGGCGTTGATCGCGGCAGGGACAGGCCTGGGCATTGCGCTTCTGCCGAAGATCGACGGACGCTTCGTGCCGCGAGCATCAGAAGGCGGCCACGCGGACTTCGCCGCGCGCACCACCGATGAACAGACTCTGCACAACGCGCTCGCTCGCGAGTACGGACGGACAGAGGTCGAGCGAGTCGTCTCCGGTCCAGGACTCGCGAATATTCATCGCATCCTGTTCCCTCACCAGTGCGAGACGCTGACACCGATGCCGGCCGTCAAGGGTCTTCCACCGGCAATCTCACGCGCGGCACTCGAAGCAGGATGTCCTGCATGCGTCCGGACGCTCGAGCTGTTCGTGTCGGCGTATGGAGCCGCGGCAGGAAACCTGGCGCTGACCGCGCTCGCCACGGGAGGGCTGTATCTCGGCGGCGGAATCGCGCCGCGGATTCTTCCGGCGCTGCGCTGGCCGATGTTCACCGACGCATTCCTTTCCAAAGCTCCGTTGAATGCGCTGATCGAGCGGGTCCCCGTGAAGGTCATCGTGAACCCGCGGGCGGGTCTGCTCGGCGCGGCCACCTATGCTAACTTAATCGAGTGATTCGATTGGCGTCCGCCGTGCTCGCGTGCCTGGTCGCGGGGCAGGCGATCTCGGCTCAATCGACGGCGAGAAGGCCGCAGCGACCGTCACAGCCGGCGCAGCCGGCGGCGAAACCGCGTGGCGAAGTGCGAGTGCCCTTCAGAGCCGGCGAAGTGCTCACCTACGATGTCTCATACTCGACCTATGTCACTGCCGGAACAGTGACGATGAACGTCCAGAGCAAGCGTCCGTCGTACAACTCGGTCGCCTACTACGTGGTCGCAGAAGCGCGTCCGACCCCGCTGGTCTCGAAGCTGTACACGCTGTACTACAAAGCTGATGTGTTGATGGACGTCTATACGCTGCTCCCGCAACGTGCCGGCGTGTACAGCGAAGAGGGCCAGCGTCATCAGATGAAAGTCACCACGTTCGACAACAATGCGCGCAAGGCGACATTCGAGAACGTCTCGGCGAAAAGCGGCCGCCGCGAATTCCCCATCCCGGCCTTCACGCAGGATGCGCTCTCGGCGATTTATGTGCTTCGCGCGCTACCCCTCAAGGTCGGCGGCCGCGAAACCATTCCGGTGAGCACCGGCGGCCGTGCGTATCAGGCGCAGGTCCGCGTGGAAGGAGCGGAAGCACTGAAGACGCCGTCGGGCCCGTACCAGGCGTTCCGGCTGCGGACGACCGTTCTGGAAGACGGCCGGCCGAGCGGACGCCCGATCAATCTCTGGATCAGCGATACCCCAAGCCGCGTGCCTGTGAAAATTCAGTCCGATCTTGCGGTTGGAACGGTCAATCTGACGCTGCGCGAGGTGAAGCTGGGGGAGTAAATCGTCGATCGTCGATCGTCCATCGTCCATCGTCGTGACGAGACGGCATGCTCTGTGCCTTGAGCATGCCCATGAAGGCAACAAATCTCAACGAGATACGCGTGTATCGGCAGTCCGTGGTTGCTGCTGACGCAGTTTCTGCACTCCTGAAGCGGCCTGAATTCAACAGAGATTTCGATCTCAAGGGTCAGCTTTCGAGGGCGTCAGGTCGCATCCCACCTCTTATTGCAGAAGGATATGGGCAATTGACGGATCGACACCTGGCCGTCTATCTCGGACGGGCCGGGGATCTGTGCTCGAAACGCTCGAACACTTGAGGAAGGCCCTCGGTGAGCATTTCATCACATCACCCGAGCACTCACAGCTTGCCGAAATGTACGACCACATCGGCCGAATGCTGACTCGATGGATTGGCTACTTACAGAATTCGGACTGGGACGATCGCGGTTGACGGATCCAGACGATGGACGATGGACGATGGACGATGGACGATGGACGATGGACGATCTACGGATGCACCAGATCCGGCAGTCCGAGCACCTGTCGGACTCTTGCGTTCACTATTTCTCCATCCCGCGTAATCAACGTCTCCCGCGTGATCTCGTCGCTCGTGTCGGCTTTCACGACGCCGTCCCTGGCGAGGTGCAGGAAGAACGTCGTGATGTTCTTCGCGTACATCTGGCTGGCATGATACGGCACGGTTGACGGCAGATTGGTCGGTCCGAGAATGGTGACGCCGTTCTCCACGGCGACCTGATCGGGACGAGTCAGCTCGCAATTGCCTCCACGCTCCGCCGCGAGATCGACGATCACCGATCCCCGTGCCATGCCGCGGACCATCTCGGCCGTGACGAGCACCGGCGCCCGTTTTCCCGGCACGACAGCCGTCGTGATGACGACATCGTTGGCGGCAATCACCCGTGCCATCATTTCACGCTGGCGCTGATAGAACGACTCGTCCTGCGCTTTTGCGTATCCACCCTTGTCCTCGGCCTGAGAGGTCTCGAGAGGCAGTTCGACGAACTTCGCGCCAACGCTTAGCACTTGTTCCTTTACTGCGGGCCGCACGTCGTACGCCTCGACGACCGCGCCCAGTCTTCCGCGCCGTCGCAATCGCCTGCAAGCCCGCAACACCGACACCAACGATGAACACGTGTGCCGGAGTGATCGTTCCAGCGGCAGTCGTCAGCAGTGGGAACATCCTCGGCAGCGTAGAGGCGGCCAGCAGGACAGCCTTATACCCGGCGATCGTCGCCATCGATGACAGCACGTCCATGCTCTGAGCGCGCGTAATGCGCGGGAGCAGCTCGAGCGCAAACGCCGTCACACCACGCGACGAGAGAGCGCGTGCGATTTCCGGAGAGCCGAGCGGGTCGGCCGTGCCGATGACCACCTGGCCCCTCCTCAGCGACGGATCGTCGCCGACACGGACCTGCAGGATGACGTCGGAAGAAAATACATCGCTGCGATCGGCGGCAATCCGCGCGCCTTTGTCGACATATGCGGCATCGGAAAAGCCGGCGTTCTCGCCTGCTCCCCGCTCGATTGCCACTTCGGCCCCGGCTTTCTTCAGCGGCGCGATCGATGCCGGCACGAGCGCGACCCGGCGCTCTCCGGCCGCCTGCTCCAGCGGCACTCCGATCTTCATTCGTCTCTCCACGGCCCGCTCGACCACCGTAGCCCTGGCGAAGGGTGGTCAGGTGGGACAAAGACCGTAGTATAGAGTTGAACCGTGCAGTTGACGATTGCGCTCGCACAACTCAATGCCACCGTCGGCGACATCAGCGGCAACCTCGCGGGCATCCGGAAGGTTCGCGGTGAGGCTGCGGCAGCCGGTGCGGAGCTCGTGGTGCTCCCCGAGCTCGCGATCATCGGGTATCCACCCGAAGATCTCGTGCTGCGCCCATCGGTCGTCGATGCCTGTCACGCGGCAGTTGATTGCCTGATTCGCGAGAGCCGCGACTGGCCCGCGCTGATTGTGACGACGCCGTGGCGGGAACAAGGCCACGTCTACAACGCTGCGATCCTGATCGACAAGGGGGTGGCGACGGCTCGATTCAAGCATGACCTGCCCAACTACGGCGTCTTCGACGAGAAACGCGTGTTCACCGCGGGACCGCTGCCCGATCCCATCAGCTTTCGGGGAATATCGATCGGTGTGCCGGTGTGCGAAGACATCTGGACCCCGAACGTGACGGCGCATCTCGCTGCCACGGGGGCCGAGTTTTTCCTCGTCCCGAACGGCTCGCCGTTCGAGTCGGGAAAATTTTCTACCAGAGTCGGGCTCGGGGCCGGCAGGGCGCGTGAAACCTCGCGTCCTCTTGCATACGTCAATCGGATTGGCGGGCAGGATGAGCTGGTTTTTGACGGTCGCTCGTTTGTCGTGGATCGCCGCGGCGATCTCGTTCGCACGCTGCCCGGATGGCACGAATCTCTCGACATCGCCAGGTGGACGCGGACAGCCGCCGGGTGGGAGTGTGAGGCCGGTTCGATCGAATCGTCTGACGAGGCGCTGGAGGACACCTACCACGCGTTGATCGTCGGATTGCGGGACTACGTGTGCAAAAACCGATTTCCCGGAATCGTGCTTGGGCTTTCGGGCGGCATCGACTCGGCGCTCAGTGCCGCTGTAGCCGTGGACGCGCTTGGTTCCGACCGGGTGCTGGGCGTACGGCTGCCATCGGCGTTCACGAGCAGCGTGAGCATGGAAGAAGCGCAGTCGGTCGCCGACGTCCTTGGCATCCGGCTCCAGACGATTCCGATCAGCCAGGTCATGGACGCCGCCGAGGGGACGCTGGCGCCGGCGTTCGAGAACCGCGCGCCCGACGTCACCGAAGAGAACCTGCAGGCGAGAATACGGGGGCTCCTGTTGATGGCGCTTTCCAACAAGTTCGGGCTGATGCTCCTGACTACCGGAAACAAGTCCGAGATGTCTGTGGGCTACGCGACGTTGTACGGCGACATGTGTGGCGGCTTCTCGGTACTGAAGGACATCTACAAGACAGACGTGTATCGCCTGTCGCGCTGGCGCAACGGCCATAAGCCCGGACTGGCCATGGGTCCGGATGGACCGGTCATCCCCGAGCGAACCTTGACTCGCCCACCGACGGCCGAGCTTCGTCCGAATCAAACGGACCAGGATTCGCTGCCGCCCTATGATCAACTCGATGTGATTCTCACCGGATTGATCGAAGAGGAAAAATCCGTGGACGAGCTGTCGGCGGCCGTGGCGCCGCGCGAGATCGTGTCACGCGTGCAGCAGATGCTCTACAAGGCGGAGTACAAGCGTCGGCAGGCGCCGCCGGGCGTCAAGGTGAGCCGCCGCAGCTTTGGCCGCGACAGGCGTTACCCCATTACGAACCGGTTCGGTGGAGAATAGCGCAGGCGCGATCGGCCCAGCGAGTATTAGAATGAAAATCGTCGTGAATGGCGACGAGCAGGAGGTGGCGGGTCCGATCACGCTTACCGCCCTGCTCACGCAATTGAACATCGACCCACGACGTGTCGCGGTCGAGCACAACCTGACCGTTGTCAAGCGCGCCAATTACGACCTCACGCAGATTCGGGAAGGCGATCAGATTGAAATCGTGAATTTTGTAGGAGGAGGCAATTGAATCCGGATCCATTGGTCATCGCCGGCCGTACCTTCAAGTCCCGACTGATTGTGGGCACAGGCAAATACGCCTCTTTTTCGATCATGCAGCGCGCGCACGAGGCCTCGGGCACCGATATGGTGACGGTCGCCGTGCGACGCGTGAACATCAGCGACCGGACGAAGGAATCGCTCCTCGACTACATCGACACGAGCCAGATCGCGCTGCTCCCGAACACCGCGGGCTGCTACTCGGCAGAAGACGCGATTCGAACGGCAAGGCTCGGCCGGGAAGCCGGGCTGTCGAACTGGGTCAAGCTCGAAGTGATCGGCGACCAGCGAACGCTGTTTCCAGACAACGAAGAACTGCTCATTGCAACGAAAACGCTGGTCAAGGAGGGGTTCGTCGTCCTCCCCTACACGACCGACGATCCGGTTGTGTGCCGGAAGCTCGAAGATGCGGGCGCCGCTGCGGTCATGCCGCTCGGCGCGCCCATAGGATCGGGACTGGGCGTTCAAAACGCCAACAACATTCGTATCATTCGCGAGTCGGCACGCGTCCCGATCATTCTGGACGCGGGGGTCGGCACGGCCTCGGACGCGACGATCGCCATGGAGCTCGGCGCAGATGGCGTCCTCATGAACACGGCGATCGCCGAGGCCCAGGATCCGATCGCGATGGCGGAGTCGATGAAGCTGGCGGTACAGGCGGGCCGTCTCGCGTACCGCGCCGGACGCATGAGCCGGCGAATGTACGCAAGCGCCAGCAGTCCACTTGCGGGGTCACTCAGCAGGGATTAGGGATTGGCGATTAGGGATTAGGCGGGACACGCGTGCCAGAACTAATCCCAAATCCCCAATCCCCAATCCCTACAATCTGAAGATTCCCTGTCCGTCCCTCCCGCGCAGCGCATTTCGAGTATCCACAATCAAGGGAAACCGCTTGACAATCTGGTCGTAGTCGAACGACGAGTGGTTCGTGCAAATCACCGCGCAGTCGGCATCAGCCTTTGAAGGATCGACCGATGTCAGCGTCATGTCGGCGATCCTGAGCGACGGGACAAACGGATCGCTGTAACTCAGCTTCGCTCCGCGCCGGTGGAGCAGCTCCAGGACATCCAGCGCCGGCGACTCGCGAACGTCTCCGACGTCCTTCTTGTAGGCCACGCCGAGGAGGTGAATCCTCGATCCGTTGATGCTCTTTTTCGCCGAGTTGAGCGCATCGGTCACGCGCTCGACGACGAACTCGGGCATCGAGCCGTTGACGTGGCCGGCCAGCTCGATGAATCGACACTCGAAACCGCTCTGACGGGCCTTCCACGAAAGATAGAACGGGATCGATAGGGATGCAGTGGCCGCCGAGGCCGGGTCCGGGATAGAACGGCATGAAGCCGAAAGGCTTGGTTCCAGCGGCATCGATCACCTCCCACACGTCGATGTTCAGGCGGTGACACATCAGCGCAATCTCGTTCACCAGACCGATGTTGACGGCCCGGAAGGTGTTTTCGAGCAGCTTGACCATCTCAGCGACGCGAGTATTCGCGACCTTGACGACCTTGCTGACCACCTTTCCGTAGAGAGCCGCGGCCAGCTCGCTGCTCGCTTCATCGATCCCGCCGACGACCTTCGGGATGTTCCGGGTCGTATATGTCTGATTGCCCGGGATCGACGCGCTCCGGAGAGAACGCCAGGTAGAAGTCACGACCGACTTTCAGACCGCCCGCTTCGAGCGCAGGCTGGGCGACCTCCTCTGTGGTCCCAGGATAGGTCGTCGATTCGAGAATGACGAGCTGTCCGCGGCGGAGAACGGCAGCCGTGGCCTCAATAGCCTTGACGACATACGAGAGATCCGGATCGCGGGTCTTCCGCAGCGGCGTCGGGACGCAGATGTCGATGACGTCGACATTCTGCAAGCTCGCGCTGATCGGTTGTTGCGCGGAAGGTCCCGGCCTTGATGACGGCGGCCAGCTCCTCGGAGGGAACGTCTGGTATGTAACTGCGTCCGGCGCTCGAGCGCGTCGACCTTCGACTGGTCGACGTCGTACCCGACGACGTGCAGTCCGGCCTTCGCGAACTCGACCGCGAGCGGCAATCCGACGTATCCGAGTCCGATGATTCCGACTCGTGCTGTGACCACTCTTGATGCGCTGCAGCAAATCCATGTGGTTCATGCTCTCCGGTGAAAGAACGTGTGAATCGCCTCGACGACCCACGCCTGCTGCGCTCGCTGAGCTCGCCGTAAATCGGCAGTGCCAGCACTTCGCGAGCCGCGGCCTCTGCGACAGGAAATGATCCGGCCTGATACCCCAACTCGCCGAAACAGGGCTGCAGGTGGAGCGGCAGCGGGTAATACACCTCGGTGCCAATCCCGTGGCTCTGAAGATGCGCGCCGAAGCTGCATCGCGCTCGGGGACGCGAATGACGAACTGGTTGTAGATGTGGGTGCAACCGGCGGCGCGTGCTGGGCAGCACGACCGCATCGGTCAGGCCCGCCTTCGAGAACAGCGCTGCATATCGCTCGGCGTTGCGTTGACGGGCGGCAGTCCAGCCGGCGCAGGTGCGGCAGTTTGATGCGCAGAACGGCAGCCTGCAAGGCATCGAGCCTGAAGTTTCCACCGAGCGTCTCGTGATGATATTTCACTTCGCCACCGTGCTGCCGGATGGCGCGGAGCCTGCGAGCGAGCGCCGCGTCGCGCGTCGTCACGAGCCCGCCATCGCCGAACGCGCCGAGATTTTTCGTCGGAAAAAAGGAGAAACATCCGACCGTGCCGATGCCGCCGACCGGCTGATCGCGATAGCGGGCGCCGATCGCCTGCGCGGCGTCTTCGACGACGGCGACGCCGGCCTCGAGTCGCAATGTCGAGGATGGGCTTCATATCGGCGCTTTGACCGAACAGATGCACGGGCACGATCGCTTGGTCCGGGAGTGAGGGCCGCGCGCAAACCGCGCAGGATCGATGTTGTAGGTCACCGGATCGATGTCGACGAAGACCGGTCTCGCACCCAGCCTCGCGATCGATCCGGCGCTGGCGAAGAACGAAAAAGGCGACGTGATGACCTCATCGCCCGGCGCCGACCCCGATCGCCATCAGCGCCGCGAGCAGCGCGTCGGTGCCCGACGACACACCAACTGCGTGCGGCACTTCGAGAAACGCCTCCATTTCCCGCTCGAGCGCCTCGACCTCGGCACCGAGAATAAAATGCTGGCGTGTCGCACACGCGTGTCATCGCTTGCAGCACGTCGTTGCGAATAGCCGCATACTGCGCCTTAGATCCAGAAGCGGGACTTTCTGCGCGAGCATAAGCTCTTCAATCCTACCGTATGGCAAATCATATGAGTGAAATCGACGTCGCGGTGATCGGCGGAGGTGTCGCCGGCCTTGCCTCCGCGCTCGCGCTTGCCGAATGGGGCGCGATCGGTCTGCGTCATCGAAAAAGAATCGCGCCCCGGGAAGAGGCATGAGCACCCACAACAGCGGGGTCATTCATGCCGGCATTTATTATCCTCGGGGCTCGCTGAAGGCGCACGCTTTGCATGGCGGGACGTGAGCGCCTTTACGAGTTCTGCCAATCGCACGCGATTCCTCATCAACGCTGCGGCAAACTGATCGTCGCCTCCCATCACGACGAGATCGCTCGAGCTCGAGGCGCTCCTGGCTCTCGGTCGTGCCAACGGCGCGTCGCTGGAATGGTCGACGCCGCCTTCGTGCGGCGGCGAGAACCGCATGTGAACGCGGTCGCGGCGGTCTGTTCGCCGGACACCGGCATTCTCGAGACCGAGGCGCTGATCAGCACGTTCGGGCGGCTCTGCCGCGAACAGAGACGTCGCGATGCTCGTGGGCACCACCGTCGTGGGAGCGGATCGGGCCAACGGCGGGATCGAGCTGATGACACCGCATGAGCGGTTCCTGGCGGGAACAGTCGTGAACGCCGCAGGGCTCTACGCAGATGATGTTTCGGCGTTGCTCGGCGGGAGACGCTTCCATATCAAGCCATGCCGCGGAGAATACGCGGAGCTGGCGCCATCGAGGAGATCGTGGGTGACCGCGCTCGTCTATCCGCTGCCGCACGCAGATGGATCCGGGCTCGGCGTCCATCTCACGCCAACGACATGGGGAAGCGTGCTCATCGGTCCGACCGCAAGATTTCAGGAGTCCAAAGAGGACTATGAAGGATCCCGCTTGGCGCTCGAGGCCTTCCTCGAGCCGACACGTGCGCTCCTGCCGGACGTCTCGCTGGCAGATCTTCAACCGGGCGGCACCGGCATTCGTGCGAAGCTCCACGGGCCGCAGGAGAGATTCGCAGATTTCCTCATCGAGCGCGATAGCGGAGAACCCGCAATCTGATTCAGGTGGCCGGCATCGAGTCGCCAGGCCTGACGTCGTGCCTTGCGATCGGCGAAATGGTGGCTAATCTTTGGGCCCGATATTGAGCTCGATCGAGCGTACTCGGTACAGCAGATCTTCCAGAAGCTTTCGATTTGCGGAAATCACGTCGGCGACCAGGCCGATCAGCAGCACCTGGAATCCCGACGATCATGAGGACGGCTGCCAGCAGCAGAGACTGGACGTGGCCGCTGCCGGTTCGCATTGAGATAGAAGTACAGAAACCTCAACGAGATGGCAAAGCCTGCTGCGAACGTCAGCAGCCCGATGGTCGTGAATACCTTGAACGGCTCGTACATCGTGTAGATGCGCACGATCGTCGACATCGGAGCGTTTGAGTACACCCAGACGCTGTCGAAAAGCCGCGACGGTCGTGTGCGGGCGTTCGAGCGAATCGGCACGTGCGCAATCGCCATTCGTTTCTTGCCCGCCTGGATGATTGATTCGAGCGTGTAGGTAAACTCCGACACGATGTTCATTCGGAGCGCCGCCTCGCGCGTATACGCGCGAAATCCGCTCGTCGTGTCCGGCACGCGTGTGTCGGACACCTGCCTCACGACCCAGCTGCCCAGCCCCTGCAGGCGCTTTCGCGTCCACGACAGATGCCGGAGTGCGGCGACGTTGCGATCGCCGATGACCACGTCGGCCTCGCCGTTCACGAGCGGCGCCACCAGCGCGGGGATGTCGTCCCCTGCATATTGATTGTCGCCATCGGTATTGACGATGAAGTCGGCGCCGAGCTTGAGGGACAGATCGATGCCCGTCGTGAACGCGACCGCGAGCCCTCGCCGCCGTCCGGAGCGACACGATATGGTCTGCGCCGGCCGCTCCGCGCAACCTCGACTGTCCGGTCGGTCGATCCATCGTCGATGACGAGCACTTCGACGCGGTCGATCCCCGGAATCCTGCCGCGGCAAATCGCGCAGCGTGCTCGGCCAGGTCTCCGCCTCGTTCAGGCAGGGAATCTGGATGATCAGTTTGGTCATGCGCTGGACTTTGGACTCTACGACTCTGGACTCTGGACTTTGGACTAATTTCTCGATCACGCCGTCCCAGGTGACCAACCGTGCCCGTTCGAACCCGGCATCGCCGAGGCTCGCGCACGCGCTGCGATCGGCGGCAAGCTGCGTTCACGGCTGCCGCCAGCGCTTCCGGATCAGGTTCGGTGACAAACCCGTTGACGACCATCCTCCACGAACTCCAGCGGGCCGCCCGCATCGTTCGTCAGTAATCACCGCCTTGTGCGCGAGAAACGATTCGAGTGTGACGTATCCATAGTCCTCGTCGAAAGGACTGTACATCACCGCAAGAGCACCTGCGTAGAGATCGATCAGCCGCTCCTCATCGACGCGTCCGGCAAAATCGATACGATCCGTAAAGCCCGAGCGAGTCAGCCAGCTCCTCGGTCCGCGACGCGCTGCGTTCCGTCGCCGGCCATCACCAGACGCACCGGCGATCGACGTGCCGCATCGCTCGAACGGCAAGATCGGGGCGCTTTGATCGACTCCATCCGCCCGACGAACAAGCACATAATCGCCGTACGCGCCCGGACGAAGCCGGCCGGCAAACGGCGGCGGATGATATAAAGGTTCCGCATCAAGGCCGTTGAATTTCTTGAGGCGGTTCGGCAGGGTTGCGCGCGATGGCGAACACGCGCCGGCATTCACCCAGCATCTTCCGATCGAGATCGATCAGTGTTCGCCGAATCCCGACGTCTTCGTCCGCGTGAGAGAAATCGCTGTACTCGGTGCCGCACAGCTCGTACGCCGCCCGATGCTGATGCATCAGCCAGACGACTTTGTTCGGATGACGGACGAAGTACGACGGGAATTTGGTCCCGATCACGAGATCGATCGGCGCGCCGTTGCTTTCGGTCAAGTCGATCAGCCGCCAGGCCGCGGCGTGCGTGAGAATTTCCCGCTTGGGGTTCCACTGATACGGAATGCTGACGAGCTCGGCCTCATACCCGTGGACACGCAGCTGCCGGCGTAGCGCTCGCACGAGGTACTCGGCGCCGCCATGCACGAACGGCACCTGGACCTCGCAGACGATGATGCGCTGGATTCCCATTAGTTGCGCGAGCGGGCAATACTATACCCTGCCAAATTGAGCTCACCGATTCGCAGGTCATTGATCGTTACCGCTGTATTGCTCGGCTGCGTTGTCGCCTACGGCGGTCTGCTGCGTCTGGATGCGCTCTTCAAGACGTACGGACCGTACCACGAGCCGCGATGGCTCGCCGCCATGCAGCCTGGCGTCCTGAAGGCGAGCTCCGTGCTGACGCCAGACTGGCCCTGGCGGCACAATGCGAAACCGTATGCCGGAGGCGATCCAATCAACTACCTGGGGTTCGGGCGCGAGATGCGCAACTTCTACGCGGCGCACGTTCGAGAGCCTGGATTCCCCGCCGCAACCCGGCTTGGGTTGATGCTGGCCAACGACGAAGATGTCGGGGTCAGTCTTGCATCGATGACGTTCGCCCTTCTCTCACTTGTCGCAACGTATCTGCTCGGCCGGCAGCTCGCCTCGCCCGCGGTTGGCCTCGCCGCCGCAGCGGCGCTCGCGATCGATTTCAACGCCGTCTACTGGTCCATTGGAGGATGGCGCGACGAGATGTTCGCGTTCTTCGCGATCCTCAGCGCATGGGCGTTCCTCCGTGTCGCTCAGCAGCCGACCTATCAACGCTCAATCCTCGCTGGGCTTGCGGGCGGGGGCGCTCTTCTGACGCGAATCACTTCCATTGCGCTGCTGGCGCCAGGGATCCTGTTTCTTCTCCTCAGCCCGCCTTCGGGACGAAGACCCCTGCGGGAGGTCGGGCTCGCAGCGGGAATCATGCTCGCGCTCGTGGCGCCCTTCCTCATCAATTGCGCACGAGCGACAGGGGATCCGCTGTTCGCCATCAACAACCATACCGATTTCTATTTGAAGCGAGAGGGAGTGGAAAATCCGCCACCGAAGAGCGCCGTGGCCTACGTGACGGAGAAATTCAGCCGTCCTGTGGCAGCGGCCGACACGATGGTCAACGGAGTCTTCGTCTACCCATTCGACAACAAGTGGGTCGGAATCGACGCCTGGCTTCCCGGACTGGGTCGTGTCCTGTCATGGCTCGCCATTGCGGGCATGATTGGCTGGCTGCAACAGCGCGAGGGACGGCTTCTCCTCTGCATGCTTCTCGGTTCGCTCATCCCGTTCAGTGCGACCTGGACGGTCCGAGGCGGTGCCGAGTGGCGTCTTACGTTCTTTGCCTATTCGTTCTACCTCGTTGCCGCTTTCTGGTGCGTGGAGCGTCTCATCCGACTCGCTCTCGCACCGAATCGGAAGCTTGCCCTCAGAAAGGCAGTCGGGCCCGCAGTGACGTTTGCGGTAATCGCCGCCGCCGGCGCGGCCTGGACATTCCTCATGCCTTATGCGGTCGTTCGTGAATCGCTCGCAAAAGGTCATGCCGCAATGATTCGAGCCGGCTTCCGCGATCGTATTTTCCTGGCGGAAGGATGGTCCGGCGTCGTCGTGTCAGGAAACGTGACGGCCCGGTTCAGCACGAAGCCGGATGCCAGTGTCAGGCTTCCTCTGCCGCAGCTCCGACCGTACAGGCTGCTGTTGCGGATCGATCCGCTCTACTACCCGGAAGCGCCACCCCAACGAGTGCACGTCTCGTTGAACGGCCAGTTGGTCTCGGTCCTCGATCTCAGATGGAACCCCGAGCGTGTGGGGGAATATCCACTCGTGCTCCCGGCAGCCTCGGTGCAACGAGGCCCGAACACGCTCACGTTGCAGGCTGAAAGGATGGTGCCGATGAATCGGGCGGGTCGAGAGTTTCCAGAGGTCCCACCCGACCGTGAAGTCGGTCTTCGGCTTTGGTACATGATCATCACGCCTTCCTGAAGTACCATGCGCCGTGTCCTCTGCCCGGCAGACAGTTGTGATGGTCGCCTCATCCTATCCAAGGTTTCAGGGCGACTCGGTCGGCAGCTTCATGGAACCGATCGCGCAAGGACTGGCTGCGCGCGGCCATGAAGTACATCTGGTCGCTCCGTGGCATCCCAGATGGGAACGGCCAAAGGTCGAGAGCGGCGTTCATTTTCATCTCTTCCGTTACGCGCCGATCGCCAGCCTCAACACGTTCGGATACGCCGAGGGCATGCGGGCGGACGTCCGGCTGCGCGGCTCGGCCGTCGCCGTCGCGCCTCTCGCGATGCTTGCCGGATGGTTCAAAACCCTGCGGGTGGCTCAAAAAAAGGGCGCAACGATCGTGCACGCCCATTGGGTTGTCCCGGGCGGTGTCCTGGGTGCGGCGGCTGCCGGCGCCACACCGCTCGTGATTAGTCTTCACGGCTCAGACGTGTTCGTTGCCGAGAAACACGCCGCTGCACGGCTGGCGGCGCGTAGAGCGTTCGATCGGGCTCACTGGGTCACCGCTTGCAGCGAAGATCTCCGGTCGCGTGCAGTGCGGCTCGGCGCGGACCCGCTGCGTTCCACAGTGATCCCCTACGGAGTCGACAGCGGCAGGTTCAAGCCGAATCCTGACGAGCGGCGACGAGGTCGAAAGCAGCTGGGCATTTCCGATGATGCGCCGCTGGTCTGCGCGGTCGGGCGGCTCGTCAGGAAGAAAGGCTTTGAGTATCTGATCGACGCAGCGGCGATTCTGAAATCGACGCATCCGAACCTGCATGTCGTCATCGCGGGAGAAGGTGACCTGGGTCCTTCGCTTCGTGCTCGAGCGAAAGCTGCGGGCGTCGGCGACCACATTCAGTTTCCCGGATTCGTTCCGCACGATCGGATTCCGATGCTTCTGGCAGCGGCCGACGTAGCGGTCGCGCCGTCGATCCACGACGAGGCCGGCAACGTCGACGGACTGCCGAATACTGTGATGGAAATCATGGCATCTGCGACGCCGCTGGTCGCGACGCCGGCCGGAGGGATCGGTGCCATCGCCACCGACAGAGAGACGGCGCGCCTGGTGCCGGAGCGCGATGCATCGGCCCTGGCGTCGGCGATTGATCAGCTGCTACGGCAACCATCCTCTCGGGCGTCTATCGGGGCCAGCGCCCGGGCACTGGTCTGTCGAGAACACAGCTGGGAGCACGTCGCTGCTCAATTCGAGGCGGTGTACGCGCGCGTGGCGGGGTGCACGAGAAAGTAAAAAGTGTTTCAGCACCTGCAGATTCCCTATCGTCAGGAGCGATGGCTCGTCGGGCTCGCCGATGCCGGTCTTCGAGCGGCGGCCGCCGTCAGCATGCCGTTCCGGTCGAGGAGCGCAGCGGTATCGCCGCCGAAGCGGATTCTGCTGCTCCGGCTCGAGCGCGTCGGCGATCTCGTGATGGTGCTCGATGCCATCGCGATGACCCGGCACCTTGCGCCCCAGGCACAGATCGACCTTGTCGTCGGGAGCTGGAACGCCGGCCTCGCTGGTCTGATTCCTGCCGTCGATAACATCGACACACTCGATGTGCCGTGGATGGCGAGGGAGAGGCGCGGTCTCGGCTGGCCCGAGCTTATACGGCTCGCGAGAGGCTGGCGAGGCCGGCAGTACGATCTCGCGATCAACTTCGAGCCCGACCTCCGGAGCAACTTCCTTCTCGCGCTGTCGGGCGCCACACGGTGCGTCGGGTTCGTATCTGGTGGAGGCGGGGCTCTGCTCACCGTCGGCGTCGTCCCGGATCCTGTGGCGCATGTTGCCGAGAATGCCAGGATGCTGGTCGCACGCGCGCTCGACGATCGTCCTTCGACGATGGACGATGGACGATGGACGAACGACGACCGCGGCGCTTGAAATCCCCGCCGACGCACGGCGCCGCGCAGCCGAGATGATCGACAGGCTGTCGCCTCCCGGGCTGACGATCGGCATCCAACCGGCCGCAGGGCGGCAAATCAAGGAATGGAGTCCGGCTCGATTCGCGGAAGTCGGCGCAGAATTGGCGCGGCATCGCGGTGCGAAAATCGTATTGATTGGATCTGCCGCCGATCGCGTCGCGCTGGAACAGACTCGCGCCGCCTGGCCGTCGGACGTGCCGCTCCTGGAGCTTCCCGTCGAAACGGATCTCGTTGTGCTGGCGGCCGTGCTGGAAAGGCTCGCGCTGTTCATCACCGGCGACACCGGGCCGATGCACCTCGCTGCAGCTGTCGGGACGCCTGTGCTCGCGATCTTCGGGCCCTCGCTTCCCACCCGCTACGCCCCGGCATCTCCACGGTCGCGCATCGTCAGGATCGATATTCCCTGCAGCCCGTGCAATTTGATGCGGCAGCCACCTGAGCGCTGTGTCGGCCACGTGCCCGACTGTCTGGCCGGCATCGAGTCGGCTCAAGTCCTGAAGGTGGCAAACGAGATGCTCGATGCGTGAAGTCGGTCACCGCACATGCCAGGCCATAACGGTTGAGCCTTGCAGCTCGAGCGGCAGCAGCCGGCCCGCCGAGCCGAACCGCAAGTCCGCGCTGGTAGTGACCAGCTCGGCGTGCCGGCTGTGAAAAAACCGAATCAGGTCGAGCGGGGCCGCATAGTAGACGGCATCCGCATCACCGCCAACAGCCTCATCGAGCACGGGCTCGCGATACAGAAACTCAGCCTGAGGTGACCGCCGCTTTCGCCACGCCAGGGCTGCGTTGCGCCGCCACCAGCGCCAGGCTCCACGCCCGCGTTCGACGCCGAAGGCTCTGCGATCGCGCCTTCGAACGGCATCTTCGAACGGTGTCCACAGCGACGCGTGGTTCGGAAGCCCGATGATCACGTACCCGGGGCGCCGGACGACACGGAGAAGCTCGTCGAGCGCGCGGGCGACGTCGGGGAGATGCTCGATGACCTCGAATGCGACCACGCCATCGACCGAGCGATCGCGGAACGGCAGTTGTAGCGCGTTACCGGCAACGGCCAGCAGCCTCGAACTGCTCTCTCGTGCTGCGCGAAGAAGGGCCGGGGACAATTCCATGACGAATATTCGCGCTTCCGGTCTCGTCCGCAGAAACGCCTGCATCGCCGCTCCTGCTCCGGCGCCGATTTCCAGGAGCTCTGGTTGAGGCTTTGTCAGAACCGCGTCAAGGACGGCGAGCAGCCGCGCGAAATACTCGGCCGGATGCGATGCCTGCTGGCGCGCGTAGGTCTCGCTGGTCCTGTAAAACGCCGACAGTGCTGCCTGCAGGCGGTCCTCGGGGACGCACGGCGTCAACTCGCAGTCCAACGCGTGGCGCGGAGCCGCGGCTTTCGGTCGGCTCACTTTTGTGCGTAGACGACGAAGCCGAGGGGAAATTTCGTACGGCTCGACCTCAGCAGCGCGATCAAAGGATTGAACAGATTCAGCACCACCCGGCTTCTTCCACCGGCGTTGATGATCTCCCAGAGCACCTGCGCTCGATTTCCATGATGGTGCACTTCGACGTGACGAAAACTTCTGAACAGGTATCGAAGGGAGTCCCAGGTGAAGCGATAGTGATCCTGCGGGTCCGGATGATAGCGAAAGATGAACCGCGTCGACAGGATGCAGACGCCGCCCGGTTTGAGCACGGCGGCGATGCGATCGATCGCCCGCTGAGGGTCGTAAAGGTGCTCCAGGACTTCGATGGCAAGCACGGTATCGAAGAAGTCGGGCTGCCATTGCAGCTCGTGAAGATCGCAACAGATGTCCGGATGCTTTGCCGGGTCGACGTCGAGCCGCATGTAATGCCTGGCGGGAACATACTGCCGGTACGGTGCGGCCTTGGCGCCGACATCGAGAACGACTCCGGGTTGCAGCCGCAGAAATTGACGCCGCAGCTCACGGTCGAGGGTCAGACGGTTCACGGAGCGGATCCTGAGCGTGGGGATGCGCGGCCAGACCTGCTCGCGCATTGATCGAAACACCAGAGAAGCCTACAACGAACCGGGCCGCGTGAGCAGTTCCTTGTACACGTCGAGCAGTCGATCGGTCGCGGCACGCCAGGAGAATTCCCTCTCGACGAGCGCTCGCCCCGCGGCACCCATTGTGTGGAGCTCGCCGCGGCGAGACACCGCGTCGCCAATCGCACTGGCGAGCGCCTGCGCGTCGCCAGGAGGCACGAGCCAGCCGTTGACCCCATCGATGATCTTGTCGGGCAAGCCTCCCGCCTTGGTAGCAACCACGACCTTGCGATGGGCCAACGCCTCGAGCGTCACCAGCGAGCTTCCTTCATATAACGTGGGATGCACGAACAGAGTGGCGGCTTCGTACCAGCCGTGAAGCTCTCCGCTGTCGACCTGGCCCGGCAGGATCACACGATCTTCGATCCCCGCCGCAGTAATCTGGCTCTGCAGCGCGCCGCGCATTGGACCGTCGCCGACGAGCGCCCATCGCCATCGATCGGGCAGTGCGTTTCGGGCGGCAAGCGCGGCAAGCGCCTGAACCAGCACCCCGAATCCTTTGTTCGATTCCAACCGGCCCACGCTCACCAACAGGAGATCGTCGTTGCGCATTCCAGCTCGCTCGCGATTGGCTCGAGCCTTCGCCGGGGAGTCCGGCCTGTCGCAGTCGGCGAGCTCGACGGCGTTGGGAACGAGCCGAATTCTGTCCTTTGGAACTCCGAGATGGGCGACGAGCGGACCCTCGAGCGACCTGTCGGTCGCGATCACGCGATCCGCTGCGCTCGCACAGCGCCGGACGGCCGCGCGAAGCGGAGAGTATGCGAGCCGTTTCAAGGGCGCCCTCGAGGGATCGGTTGCGCCAAACTCCTCGAGCCCTTGAGGGTTGAAGACGAGCGGCGCCTTCGGCCTGCGATCGTCGAGGGCGAAACCCAGAACGCTGGCTCCGAGACCGTGAACGATGTCGACCTCGCCTGATACCGAAAGTCGCGCCGCAAGACGTCCAGCCCGCAATCCGAACAGCGGATACGCCGTACTGCGATCCACAATCGTCGTCCCTCGCCTGTTGGCAAATGGAAAGGTTACATACGGGACCGGTGACCGCGTGAGTTGCGGGTGACGGAAGACGGCGTCGGCTTGCGCATCGGCGGGCCGGTTTCGCGCGTCAGGCGGTGAAATGAGCGTGACGCGGACATCCCGAGCGAGCAGACAACGGACCAGGTCGTACACGTGCCGTTCGAGCCCGCCGTAGCGATGGAGTGGATAGACGGACCTGGCAAGTATGGCAACGCGCAGCGACTGGCCCTCACGCCAGGTCATTCCGCTTTCAACCGGCAGACCTCACTTCCTGGGATCCACCAACGCCTGATAGACGAGCTTTCGGGACAGCGGTCGGACCTGCGGTGAGTCGCCGGTCGGCGAGCTGCCGCCGACGTTCTGTATCATCCCCACCACGACGACATCGTTCGCCGGATCGATCCAGAACCATGTGCCGAACGCGCCACCCCAGTAAAATGAGCCCCGGCCTTCCGGAGTGTTCGCTACGGCGGGATCCATGACGATCGCGAAGTCCAGCCCGAAGCCGATGCCTGGCAGGCCGGGTCCGAAGGTATCAACCTTGACCTCCTCGGCGAGCACGTTGGTTCGCATCAGCTCCACGGTTGACGCTTTCAGGAACCGTTTGCCGTTGGCCTCGCCGCCGTTCAGCAACATCTGCGCGAACCGGAAGTAGTCGTCGGTGGTGGAGAGCAGCCCGCCGCTGCCGGACAGAAACACCGGCTTTGACGTGGGGTCTCCCTCTGTCGGCGCAGTCATGATGCGCTTGTCTGGACCGTACGTGAACATGTGCGTGACGCGATTGGCGTTCGACTTGTCCACCCAAAAGCCAGTGTCCTTCATCCCGAGCGGCTCGAAGATTTTCGTTCGCAGGAACACATCGAGCGGCTGGCCCGACAACTTTTCGACGATATAGCCCTGGATGTCAACGCTGGGCCCGTAGCGCCAGTCGCTGCCCGGCTGGGCGGCGAGCGGCAGCCTCGCCAGCTTGTCGATCATCGCCTGGAGATCAGACTCTCTGAGGTTCGCCTTGGCATATCCTGCGTTCACATCGAAGCCAGCCGTGTGGCTCATCAACTGCCGCATGCTCATCGGACTTGCCTGCGGAACCTCGCCGTTGGGTGTGGCGACCTTGAGGGCGGCGAATTCCGGGATGTGTCTGCCCACCGGGTCGTCAAGCGTCCACTTGCCTTGCTCCCACAGCATCATCATGGCAACGCCGACGATTGGCTTCGTCATCGAGGCGAGGCGGAAGATCGTGTCCCTGGCAACCGGCTTCCCGGTCGCCAGATCCCGCACGCCGTAGGCGTCCAGGTACACGACCTTGCCGTGCCGTGCGACGAGCGTCGTAACCCCGGCGAGTCTGGCGTCGTCCACCAGCGCGCGCATTGTCCGCTGCAACGTCTTCAACCCATCGGTCGAAAAGCCAACGGACTCCGGCGAGGCAAGCGGCCCTTGCGCTCGCAGAGCTGCGGGGCCCCCGAGCAGACCGATCACGGCCACCGCCAGCATCGACCGCCGAGCAAGAGCCTGCATGTTTCCTCCTCAGCGTTCGCTGACGCGGTATCCGTTGAGCATGTTCGACAACGCGTAGTTGCCTTCGTGGCAGGCGAACTCGTAGATCGGTCCCGTCGACCGCGTCATGGTCAGTTCACCCCTCCAGGGTTCGGTAAACGCAGTGGGGTTGTCGATCTCGAACTGGTAGAGCAGAGTATCGGCGTCGAGAAGGCTGAACCGCTCTACCACGTGAAGATTTCGGTCCCATCCGAAGTTGCCACCCGCGTCCCCGTAGAAGCCGCCTCCGTCGTTGAAGTTGGTCGTGTCCACGACGAGCGTGGCGCCTTCCCAGCGGCCGACCGAATCGCCCTTCCACAGCCTGACACCGGGTGGAAGATGCGGACGGCCATCCAGACGAATGATCCTGGTGTCGTGGATCATCTCCGCGTGCACGACGAATGCATCCTGGGTCTGCATGATCCGGTAGTTGCTGTTGTAGGAATACGGAAGCATGGGCGGCCCGGTGGTCACGAACGCCAGACACTGATCCTGAAGACCCGTATCCCCGGCGCTCGCGGGATACTTGATCCCTTCGAGGCGGCGCCGCTTGGTCTCGGCGGCCGCCGGCGTGAGAGCGGGAATACGGCCATCGAGAGGGTGGGTGATGATGGAAGTGCGCCGGGTCTTGACCGTGCGCGTACCGAACTCGCGGAAGAACGTGTTGTAGGTGCCAGTGCCGGACCTCTTCGCAGCGGCGTCTGGCGAGGGCTCTTGATTGCGGTCAGAGGTCTGCCGCTCCCACTCCGCGGCCTCCTCCGGCGTGAAGAAAGCTTTGTCCTTCAACTGCGGAGGGCGTTCGAGCGGCGTGGCGGTAGCGGAGTTCCAGATGCCGTCGAAGCTGGGATGCGCCTTGGGATTTGGGCCTTGACCTGCGACCGACGTGCCGACCACGCTCAGCGCGGCCAGGAACGTGAGCAGCAACAGAGTTGGTCGAGTCACCGATCTCATCCTCGTCAGGAACGGCACGAAGCCGGGCTTCAGGTCCACGAGACGTGTGGAGCCAACAGTCGGCACTATACAGCGAAACCCGGCCGTCGAAGAACTATCGCGGGCTCTTGCCCGACCGCATGACGTGCCTTCCTGAAGTACCATGCACCGCGTCTCAACGCAATGGTCCAGAAGCTGATTTGCCTGATCGTCATCGCCTACGTTCCGGGCGCGTTGATCTACCGCGCGCCGATCGCGAATCGCGATGCCCGGGCCTCGCTGCCCGCCGAGGAGCGCCTGTTCTGGGCGATCACCCTGAGCGTGATCGTGTCGACGACGATCGCGCTGGCTCTGGCGGCGATAGGCACCTACTCGCTGGCGGCGCTCGTGGCGTGCAACGTCGTTCTGGCGATTGGTGTCGCGCTGGCGTCATTCGGCGACCTGCGACTGAGTCCAGGAGCGCCTAAACCTGGCCGGACCGCGGCGTTCCCAGCAGTGTTGGTCGCGGCCGGCATATGGATGTACTTCGCAGCGCCGGCCTCGGAGTACGTTCTGGGTGGACGGGATCCAGGTGTCTATATGAGCGAGGGCATCCAGATCGCCCAGCGGCAGTCGCTCGTGACAACCGACCTCATGGCCTCAGCGGTGCCCGCTTCCACGCGCGACCTGTTTTTTCCGCGCTACGGCGACCCCGGGTACTACAGCCTGCGTTTCATGGGCTTTCACCTGCGCGATCCGGACTCGGGGATCGTCAGCGGGCAGTTTCCGCAGGGATATCCAATCTGGATAGCGATCGCGTATGGACTTGACGGCATTACCGGGACGCGGCGGGTTGTCGCCTGGTGGGCGATTTTCGGTGTGCTGGCCGTGTACTTCGCGGGCGCGCGGCTGATAGGGCCGCTCCCCGCCGCTGCCGCCGCTGGTCTGCTCACGATCCACGTCATCCAGACGTGGTACGCGCGCTACCCCAATTCGGAAATCGTCACACAAGGACTTCTGTTTGCAGCGCTTCTCGGCCACGCCTATGCGCACGAGGACGAAGATCGGTTTTTCGGCCCGGTGGCCGCATCTTTGCTGGGTCTCGCACTCTTCACTCGCTTTCAAGCCGTTCCGGCGGCAGGTGCGGCGGTTACGGCCTCCTTGCTCGCACCGGTGAATGGCCGCCGGCCCCGCGCAGGCTTCCTGATTACGCTGGCGGCCTGGAGTGGCGCGGCGGGCGTGTACTACATCACGCAGCTTCGACCATACTTCAGCAACGTCTTCACATCCCTGCACGTAGAAGCGACTCATCTCTTGCTGCTGACGGGATGTGCTGCGGTCATCTCCGCCTTGCTGTGGGGTATCCGTAAGCCGCACATTGCTGCAGCTACTCGAAAGTGGCTGCCGCTCTCGCTGATCGCGGTTGTCAGCACGGGGGCCGCCTATGGTCTGTTCTTTCGCCAACCTGGAGGACGCCCTGGCGGAGCAGGACGCATTCTCCTTGCGAACATTTGCAAACTTCTATTTCACTTGGACAGCTCTTGGCCTTGCGCTCGCCGGCTATGCAATCGTCGTCTGGCGGTCATTCTGGCGCGCGCCTGCTTTGATTCTCATGATCACGACGTGCGCATTTCTCTTCTTCTACAAGTTGCGCATATTTCCCGAGCACTTCTGGCTCGCCCGTCGATTCATCCCCGAGATTCTTCCAGGCTCGCTCATTTTCGCCTCGGCGGCGGTTTTTGCGCCGCTTTGGATTCTCCAGCGCGAGCAGCTCCGGAACGGCAGGCGCATCATGGGGGTTGTGTCGGTCGTCATCGGCATGCTCGCCGTCTTTGCTTTGAGTCGGCCATACCTCGCGGCGTCACAGCCGATTCGCCGTCACATTGAGTACGCGAGCCTGATTCCACACATCGAACAGCTCGCAGCCCGATTCGGCGAAGACGACGTGGTGCTCGTCGAGGCGCGAGAAGCGTCCGATGTCCATGCGCTGGCACTGCCGCTTGCCTACATATACGCCCGAAATGTGCTCGTGCTCCACAGCTCGCGTCCCGACAAGCCTGCTTTCTCCCGGTTTCTGAACTGGGCTCGTCAGCGCTACAAAGGCGTCTATTTCATTGCAGGAGGCGGTACTGATCTCCTGTCGCCTGGCATCGGCGCCCAGATTGTTGACAGCGAGCGATTTCAAGTTTCGGAATACGAGAAGACTCCTTACGACAGGTATCCGCGGGCGGCCGTCCTCAAGCCGTTCGACTTCACGATCTACAGGCTCGTCGAGTCTTCGGTCACCACTCCGCCTCACTCTCTGGACATCGGCGGAGCCGACGATCTCCATCTCATCGACTTTCATCCCAAGGAAAGGCTTGGCGGGGGGAATCTGACATTTCGGTGGACCCGGGACAGTTCATATCTCCTTATGGGAGTGGGAGCCGGAAGCCGGGAACTGATCCTCCGTCTGAACAACGGCCGGTCGCGAGGCGTAGCGCCGCCACGCATCTCGATCTATCTCCAGGGTCGCGAGCTAGGCAGCGCCGAACCGACGTCCGACTGGCGCGATTATGCCTTTCCGATTTCTGGGGCTCTCGCCTCCGAGCTTGCTCAGCGCAACGATCCGTCCGAGATCCGGATTGAAAGTACGATTTGGGTACCGAGCGAGAGCGACAATCGGGCGCTTGGTGTCATGGTTGACAGGGCGGAGATTCGGTAAGACGACACCTGAAGCCGCTTGCTGGACATCGGCCATCACATCATCACACCACGAGACGGTTGTGCGTGACGAACGCGAGAATCATGATGACGCCGAGCACCACATTGAAGGCGACGACGGCCGTGCGCACGCGCGGCTGGTCGTCCTCGGCAATCGCGAAGAGCAGAGGCACGAGAATGACAACGTAGCGGTAGGCGCCGTGGAAACTCTCTTGCATCGTGCTGACGAGCAGCACGCCCGCGCAGAACAGCGCGTGCTCGAGCGATAACCGCCGCCAGTAGCGCACGAGCAGCCCGACGTAGAGGACCCAGACGGTGCCGTGGAGCCACCCCGAGAGCCAGGCCGGAAATCGCACCAGGCCGACGACGGCCTTGAACGGGTACGGAATGGTGTTGTCCCAGAAAGCCTGGCCTTCCGCAAACGCCATCGGGCTGCCCGCGGCGCGCGTGAGAAAGATCAGATAGATCACAACCGGCACCGCTGCGATGCCGACCACAACGGCCAGTTGCGCGGCGCGCGTCAGTTCGATGGAACCACGCGATCGCCGGAGAAATCCTACGACCGGCAAGAAGATGAGCGCAGCGCCCTGGGGCTTGGTCACAGCACCCAGACCGGCAGCCAGCGCCGACGTCCCATGGCGCCCGCAATCGCTCAGCACCATGGTGACCACGACGAGCAGCAGGAGCAGCCCTTCGGTGTACGGGATCGACAGATAAAACGAGCCGGCAGCGGTCAGAACGACAACCAGCAGGCGCTCAACCGCGTCGATGCGTCCGCGCGATTCCGCGATGCGCGCCATCAGCAACAGAGCCAGCAGGCTGCACACATTCGAGACGATCGTCGCCATCCAGAAGAACGACACACCGGGCACGATGGTGAGCAGCGCGCCCACGATGACCGGGTAGAGCGGAAAGAACGCCGCGGTGGCGGGGCCCGGGATGTCGGGCGCAGACGTGTAGCCGTGAAGCGCGATGTGCTCGTACCAGGGGGCATCCCATTGGTGCCACGTCACCGCGGGATTGATGGCGTCATGGTGTGCAGTGGTCAGCGTGCGCTGGTGCAGGAACGTCGTCGCGCCGATGACGCCCACTGCGTAGATCGCGAGACGCGACAGCAGAAACCACGTGCAGACGAGCCGAACGCCGCGCGCCGACGGTAGCAGCGCCCGTAGGCGGCTGGGGGCGAGGGTCGAAGGCATCAGGACTCGGCCTCACCGATGGCGGCGCGCTTCCTGAAGAGGCTGCGCACGACCAGCCGCCATGGCGCCACGAGAGCCTCCAGTACTACGCCGCCCGACAGCTTCGATTCGCCCTGGAACCGTTCGATGAAGATGATGGGCACTTCCGTCACCCGGAAGCCGAGGCGGACCGCTTCGTACAACATCTCGAACTGAAATGAATAGCCGTCCGAGGTGATGCGCGTTCGCATCACGGCCTCGAGCGCCGCGAGGCGCCAGCACCGGTAGCCACTCGTGCAGTCCCTGATGTCGAGACCCGTCACGATCCGGACGTACGCGTTGCCGAAGGCGCTGAGCATGATGCGGTGCAATGGCCAGTTCACCACGCTGACGCCGTGCATGTAGCGCGATCCAATCACCAGATCGTACTTCGCGGCAGCTGCCAGCATCGCCGGCAGATATTTCGGATCGTGCGAGAAATCAGCGTCCATCTGGAAGATGAACGACACGTCCATCTTCAGCGCTCTTCGGATGCCATCGACGTAGGAGCGCGAGAACGAGCGGGCCCCGGTTCTGTGCAGCACCTCGACCCGGCCCGGATTGGCGGTGGTGAGCTCGTCCGCGAGCTGACCAGTGCCGTCGGGAGACCCATCGTCGATCACGAGGATCCGGCATTGCGGGTGCAGAAGGATCTGCTCGATGAGCGGCGCCAGATTCTGGCGCTCGTTGTAGGTCGGGATCATGACGAGCGTGTTGAAAGCCGAATCGTGCATTAGAAAGCCGCTATCCGCGCGGGCGTGCGGCGGCCCACTCGGCTCGCGAGCCAGGACGACGCGCACACGATGAGCCAGGGATCGATCACGGGGATACGAAACCGTTCCTGTGGAAAGAAGATCAGGCACGTCAGGATGGCCGACGCGGCGAGCAGCCACAACGCGACGGGTTGCCGCGATCCGCGAGCGAGCCCGATGCCTCCCAGCACGCCGAAGGGCAGCAGGAAACCGTACGACAGCCACGATGCCCAGCGATACAGCGCCGAGTGCAGCATGTACGACGGTCCGACGGGCACCCACAAGTAGAAGAACTTCTTCATCGTCAGCCAGAGCCACGCGAGGGGCTGTTCGCGGATGAATCGCAGCGCCTCGGCGTAGTAAACGGACTCCATCGCGTCGGCGGACGGATAGCCGTGCCGCCGTCGCAGCGCCTCGTTCGCGCGATTCAGGGCGACGTTCGCCGCGAGATCGCCTTCTCCAATCGCCGCCGGGTTGTTGCCGGTCCAGAACGTCTGCGCGCCTTGCGACGCGATACCCACGCGTTGTTCGCCCACGTTGCGCAACGCCCATGGCGCGACAACCAGCAACGATCCGAGCCCAACCGCGAGCGCCGCGACAAGGTTGCGGCGGAGCGCAAGATACAGACAGGCAAGAGGCAGAATCAACAGGGTCCCCGCCCGGGTGAGTGTGGCAATCCCCGTGAGGACGCCTGCCGCAAACGCGGATGCGACGTTTCGGGTCGGCACGCCAGCAGGAGGCGCGTCGGTGACACGGCTCAGACATGCGACCGTTCCCAGTGACGATGACTGAATAGACCGTCTCGCTCAGCGCATAGGCGCACATCCAGACGAGTGGCGGATACATTGCCGCTATCCATGCGGCGCAGACCGCGGCGTCGTTCCCCGCGGCCCGACGCGCAATCAGCGCGATGAGCCACACGGCGACCGCCCCCGCAAACGATTGCGCCACCTTCAAGCCGACCGGCACCTCACGGGGCATATCCGCCCGCGCGAGACCAGGTGTCACGAGGGCGATGAACAGCGGATAGCCGGGCACACGGCCGACGCGTGCGCGCCGTCTCGGTTCGCCTTCGTCGCCGTAGACGAAACCGTCGCCGCGAGCCAGACTGCGCGCGAGCAGCAGATACTCGTCTTCGTCTTGTGTCATCGGCTTTCCTACCCAGTAGCCGAGACCGAACGCGAGTCGAAGCACGAGCGCAACCACGATCGCCGCAGTGATCTTCCCCGGGCCGAACCCACTCATCGGATTATCGAGGCTGTCTCGGCGACGCGTGAACGGACATGGGCGCTCTTATCAAGACCTTCACGGCTCCGCCGCTCGCAAGGCGGAATTCCTGGATTGTCGTGAATTTACGCTCGATCAGCCCCTGCCATCGGCCAAAGTGGTAGTCCACCAGGTAGTCGATACCGACACGGTCCATGTAGGTAAGCAGCGCCTCCGGCGATTCGTTTTGAATGACGTCCTCGAAATACGTGACATTGTTGATGAGCCCGTCGAGGTTTACGACCGATCGATCAGAAAAAAACCCCAGCTGTCCCGAGTTGAACGACCCCACGATCGAGTCTTCTTCCAGGTTCGCATTCATCCAATTCGCAACTTCGTATCGCGTCGTCGCTAAGTTGTTCGGCGTCGAGCCCAGCCACGAGAAGCACACCAGCGACATCGCCAGAAGGAGACTGGAGACGCCCGTTGCACGATACCTCCACGCTCTTCCCCGGATCACCTCAGTCGAAACGATCGCGAGCACGATGGTCCAGTAGACGAATGTTGCCGACAGATACCAGAAGTAGTAGTAGTGAAACATCCCGAACGTCGCGATCGAGTGGATGATGACAGACGCAGCGAGCGCGATCGCAATGAGCCGAAGTGCGGCTCGTTGATGATCATGGGCAGCGGCCCGCATGCGCAGCAAGAACCCCAGCGACCCGAACATCGCGACAATCCCGAGCACGTTGAGCAAGTTCGCACCGGGAAGGCGCAACGGAAAGAGGACCAGGGACCAGTTGTAGAAGGATCCCAGGCTGAAACGGTCGAGGTTGTAACCCTTCACCAGAGCACTGACCGGGAGCAGACTTCCACCGGCCAATCCGAAAAACGCGAACAGCACCATCGTGCCGATCGCGATAATCGCGGCACCAGCAGCATAGGTGCCGAACGTCAGCCGCCGGCCAATCGTCAAGAGCAAGAGTACGAGGAAGGACGCTGACAAACCGAAACTATCCAGACGCGTCCAGGTATTCAGTACGAGAAGCACGGCAAAGAACAGCACCGGGAACGACCGTACCGATCCCTGATTCACCTGGTGATAGACCCGTGTGTACTGGAGCACAATCATCCATATCAGGAAGGCGTGCAGAGGAGACTCGAGGCCAACGAGATACTGGTTTGGTCGATACAGGCAGATGACGAACCACAGGAGCGCCATGACGACGGCCAGGAGGGACCGCGGCGACTGCCATGTGTCGCCGGACAACCGCCACATGATGAAATACGGCAGACAGGTAAAGACAATGCTCAACGTCGAGGCCATTGTCAGAAAGGCGAACTTGTCATTTGTCAGGAAGCTCAACCCGTAGAGGATCGCGAACCACAGAAACTGCACACCGTTTGTAGGATTGATCCCGTCGAAGGTCACGAAGCCAAGCTGCCGGGCGTTCCAGGCAGTCTGAAGGTAATAGTACGTGTCGTCGTTGGCGAGAAAGGCGTTGATTCGGGCCGCTCCGCCTGCGACGTAGGTGAAAGGGATCGCGAAGTGAACCACGCTCAGCAGAGCGAGTAGCGCTCGTGGGGAACTGAGGCGTCTCCAGACATCGTCGCCCAACCGTCGAAACACAGCGAAGCCTACACGAAACCACGAACTGGCGGCTCGAGGCCCTCGCTCCGTTGTTTTAGAACTGAAAGTAAATAAACTGCGCGCCCTTGAAGCTGCCGAAGAGGAGCACCAGGTAGAAGACAGCGCAATACAGCGCGTACCGAACTGGCGGCACAAGCGACAGCGGTGCTGACTCGGAGCCATGACGGGCCTGATAGATGTGGACGACCAGCATCGGCCCCACGATGAGCACGACCGGGAGCAGCAGTGTTGGCAGTTCAGGGACAGACGCGAGGAATCCACCGGCGATCCGGCTTGTGAGGTCAACAACCTGCGCGATGGACCGCGAGCGGAAAATCAGCCATCCGTAGCAGGTCACGTGAAACATCAGCAAGGTCAGGGTGACCCGCTTCCAGTTAAACCCTTCGGGTATCACGATAGCGCGCCGTTGGCTCCAGGCCCGGATCTCGCGACCGATCGCCAGCATCAAGCCCTGATACGCACCCCACAGGACGAACGTCCATGCGGCGCCATGCCACAAGCCTCCCAGGAGCATCGTGATCATCAGGTTCCGTATGGTTGCGAGCTCGGAGCCGCGGCTGCCACCCAGCGGGATGTAAAGATAGTCGCGGAGCCAGGTAGACAGGCTGATGTGCCAGTTCCGCCAGAATTCCTGTGGCGATGTGACGAAATAAGGGAATCGGAAATTCACGTTCAGCTCGATGCCGAGCAATTTTGAGATGCCGCGCGCCATGTTGGAGTACCCGGCGAAATCACCGTAAATCTGAAACGCGAACGCATAGGTGGCGACCAGCACTTCCGATCCGGTGGGGGTGGCCGATGGCGTAAAAACCGCATCCACGAAACCGGCCAGATTGTCGGCGACGAACATCTTTTGAAACGCACCCCAGCCGATGAGCCAACACCCTTCGACAGCCTGCTCCGAGGTGATGACACGCGGCGCCAGAATCTGCGGCAGCAGCTTTGATGCCCGCAGAATCGGACCGGCAACAAGATGGGGAAAGTAGGCCACAAACAACGCAAAGTCGATCAGGCGGTCGGCGGGTTTGATGTCGCGACGGTAGACGTCGATGACGTACGACATCGTCATGAATGTGTAGAACGAGATGCCCATCGGCAGAATCACATGAATGGCGATCGGGTCGATCCTCCAGCCCGCGAACGCCAGCAGCCGTGCCAGCCAATAGGCGAAGAAGTTGAAGTACTTGAAAAATCCGAGGACGCCGAGATTGTAGGCAAGGCTGATCAACAGCGCGAGCCAGCGCCTCCGCGCGTCCGTCTCACGGTGGATATAGTTCGCGATATAGAAATCGATGACGGTCGACCCGATGAGCAACGCGAGAAATCGCCAATCCCACCCGGCGTAGAACAGGTAACTGGCAGGGAGAAGCATCCAGTTCTGACCGCGGTGCGGCAGTACACGGTACAACGCGTAGACGATGGCGAAGAACACGACGAATTGAACGGAATTGAAGATCATCAGCGCGCGGTCGCCGCTGTCAGCCGATTCCTGCTCAGGAAATCGCGTAACGTCTCGGCCACAACGCGGTGACCGCGCGAGGTGAGATGCGAATTGCCGACGAAGTACAGGGACTCGGGGTCCTGGAGAGGCGAGAATATCGGAAGCAGATCGAGCGTGGGCTCGTCAAGTCGTGCAAGTGCCGTGGCAAAGCGCTCGGTGGCCGCGTGGCGCAGGAGCTTGTTCCGGGCGCGTGCCGCGATGTCTGAAAGCGTCCCGATATTCCTCGTCGCGGATCTGAAAACGTGCTGGCATCAAGCACCAACGCAGCCTTCGCGCCGTTCTCGCGCGCCTGAGCGGATATGTAGCCGAATGCACGCTCCGCCGTCTGCAGCCCGTCAAAAAAATACGCAGGGGGTTTTTCGAGATATCCAACAAGCGGCCGCTCGATTGTTCCAGTAAATGCCCGCGCGCGAAGTTGATCGACCCGCAGACGCACGAGCTGCAGCACCAGGCTCGACCGAACAATCTGCCGCAATTGCAGCCGGCCTCTTTGGATTTGAGTCTGCTCCGGCACGCGGCCAAGCTCGAGCTTCGCTTTCGCGTCATAGGCCTCGATGGCATCATTGGCAACTGACACCACGATGAGCACGATGTCGGGATCGAACCTGGACGCGATGTGGCGATAGAACAGCCACTCTTCAACGGGCCCGTAACCCTGCACGCCGCCATTGATGACGCGCCAGCGGTGGGCCGGATCGGATTCATTCAGCCGGACCTCGAGCTGCTCGCCGAACGTGTCAGACAGCGGCACCTGGACGCGAACACGTACGAATCCCCGAGAATCAGCACGCGGCGCTCTTTCGGCCCCTTCGGACCGATGTCGTGGTCGTCGCGAACCCCCTGACCGTTGATGGTGAGATCGTTGCTGAATTCCGGGGTTGAGTAGCGGACCGAGATGCCGGGACGGAGACGGTAGCCGATTCGGTCGTCAGAGATGAACAGCGACTGGAACGCGAAGTTGGATTCCATGGGGCCGAACAAACGCAGACCCGCCTCCAGGATGCCGAATTCTCCGAGCAGGATGAGACCGATGAGGACAACTCGCACCATCAGCCGCGGCAGTTTCGCCACTCGAAGCGACTGTCCTTCACGACTGCTCATTCTGTTTCCGGCGCGCGGCATGTCCGGGTCGATCCGGCAGATGCCCTGGCGCCGTTCGGCAATCCGCCGATACACAGCGTCGCCGACAGCGCGCGCGCCGGGCAGGTACAAGAATGGCAGCAGCGGCCAGAAAAGGGGCAGCTTCCAGGACAGCGCGCGGTACGCCGAGAAGCCGTAATAGGTGCGGCCGCCCGAGGTGGCCGCCATCTCGTGCTCGAGTCGCGAGGTATCGAGATCAACGCGCGTGCGTCGGAAGTCCACCCAGTCGAGCTGCCTCCGCGTGTCCAGGCGCTGAAGCACGCGGACCGTTCGCTGGCAGAGCCCGCAGTCGCCGTCGTAGAACACCTGAACGCTGCCTGTCACGCGACGAGACCCTCGTAAAGCTGTTCCATTCTGCTCACGACAATCGGCACGTCGAACAGTGACTCCGCGCGCCTGCCCGCCGCCACGCCGAGGTGGTCGCGGAGCGCGGCGTCCGACGCCAGCCGCGCGACGTCTTCCGCGAGCTCCGCAGGAGAAGTCGAGAGGAGCCCCGTCTCCTCGTCGATCACCACATCGGCGTCCCTCCGGTGTTCATCGCGGCGATAGGTACGCAGAGCGCACTCGCTTCGAGCAGCACGCGGCTCAACGGCTCGGGCCAGTTTGACGGAAAGACCAGGAAAGAGGCATGACCGAGCCACCGGAACACCTCCTGTCTGGGCAGCCACTCGAGCACTTTGACCTCGACATCCGCGCGAGACGCGGCCTTCATCAGCGATTGACGTTCGGCGCCGTCTCCGATGACCACGAGCGGGATCTCGAGCTTTGCCTGCTTTACTGCGTCCACGAGTAGAGATACCCCCTTATTCGGTGCAAGCTTGCCGATGAAGAGTGCGTACGGGCGATCGAGCGGCGTTGCTGGTGGCTCTGACGTGTGCGCGCATGCCTGCGACATCCACTCCGTTTGGAATCACCTCGATCCGCGCGTTCGCGAGATGCGGCGCACGCTCGCGCAGGTACTTTGCGACCCTTCCGCTTACGGCGACAATCGCGTCGGCGCCAGACAGATCCTGCTGCTTCTGCCGGAGATTTCTGCGCATATAGGGGATGAACGGCAGCGTCAGCGGCCATCCTTTACCAACGCGCGGCGGCAAACAGCGTGTCATCGCGCCGGGTGAACAGCCGGGGCACGTGTCGCCAGCTTCCGGGTCGCGAACCAGATCGTTCCAGTAGCACAGCGGCCAGTAGTCGCGAACCGTACAGACGCACGGGATTGCCGTCGCCTTCGCGGCACGCACCGAGGCCGGCCCAGTGAGCTCATGCTGCGCATGAATCAAATCGATCCGCTCTGCCTGAATGAGCTTACTCAGATACGAGGCAGACGTCGATAGAGGCGCTCGTTCCGGTAGTAATTGCGGACGAACGGCATCGAGGGCGCGGATGCCGGAAATCCGATGAGGTTGAACCCGTCGTAAGGCGTTGGGACGCGTTCCGAAGAGGGTTCCACGATGACGAGGTGATGCCCCCGCGCGCGGAGGCCTCGCGCAAGCTCGTACGTGCTCCACCCGCTGCCGCCCGAAACAGGCGGAAATGCGTCAGTGGCGATGAGAATGCGCATCGTGTGCGGCTCTGATGGCGCCCTCGAGGGCCCGGCAATGACTCCGCCAGCTGAAGTGCTCGACGGCCCGCACGCGCGCAGCGGCGCCAAGCTCGGACCGGAGCACGGGATCGGCAACCCGTTCGAGCGCGTCGGCAAGACTGCCCTGCTGCGCGGGATCGTAGAACAGCCCCTCCCGGCCGTCGCGGAAGATGCGGCCGAGCCGTTCGATGCGTGGCGCGATGACCGGCAGGCCCGAGGCCATGTATTCGAAGATCTTCAGCGGCGACCAGTAGAACTCCCATTGCAACGGCGCGTGCGCCGAGACGTCGAAAGGCGCCACCCCGGCATCAGCGGCAGCAAGGCTCCCGGGTATCTGCCCATGCGGGAGCGCGCCCGTGATGGTCACGCCCCCGAGTCCTTCAGCGGCCTGCCGGACGCGACCGAGCTCGGGGCCGTCGCCGATCAGCACGGCCCTGATATCGCTGCGGCCCCGCGCACGCAGTTCGCGGATCGCCTGGACGAGATGCGCCGCACCGTGCCACGCGCGAAATGCGCCAACGAACACCACGACGGTCTCTCCTGCCTTCCTCGCGAACGGGACGTCGCCGGTCGCGCCGGGACGAAACCGATCGGTGTCGGCGCCCCACTCCGTCTCGAGCACCCGGGCGGCCGGGACATGATCGGGAAGAATCCTGGCGCTTGGCGTCACGATGAGATCGGCCGCCGCGCACTGCCAGTCACGCCAGCGGCGGAGCGGCTGAACGATCATCAGGCGGTCGATCCATTGCTTGGCTGAGCCAGGATAGTCGACGACAGGCGCGTTCACCTCGAGCACCCCGACCGCCCCGACCTTCTCGCGGCAAGAAGGCCTTCCCCGCCGAAGTTGTAGTAGCGCTCGATAACGATGTCGGGTCGAAGTGCGCGGGCGCGGCGAATCACTTCGCGGGCACGGAACAGCCGCAGCCGCCGATCGCCCAGCGGCGGCGACATCGGCCACCAGACCACCTCGCCCGGCGGAGGGGGACCTCCATTCCCTGGCGACGCGATCACGTGCACCTCATGTCCGAGAGCGCTCAGACCTTCGGCGACCGACGTCACGTGCACTGACCCGCCGTGAGGCGCCGGCACAGACTGATCGATGGCGGAATACAGGATTCTCACAACGCAAGAAACGATCGGATATCAAGGGATCGAGGGGCTCGACGGCCGATAAAAGGATTCCCTCTCGAACGTGTACCGATATGCAAGAGACGGCACGAGCTTGGGAACCGTCACGAAGTTGTGGTAAGCGACGCGTCCGATGTCCATATGCTGTCGATCCATCAGTCCGCTGCCGAACTGGGCCGTCACGCCGAGGTTCCACCAAACCGACAGCGCGACGCCGCCATACAGGAGACGGCGCTGCCATCGGCCGGCGAACATGTGAAGCAGCGTCGCGAGGCCGACAACCAGGAACACGGTAAGGCCGACCAGCCTCCGCTGACCAAACGACCCGGCGCCCGCCCATGTATCGAGACTGCCCGACAGGTAGATTTGCGTCAGCACCATCACGACGCACACAACACCGATCCAGGCACGATCGCGCGGTTCGACGTTCGCACTCACGTGCCTCGCACGCCGATTGTCTATCGCAAGCAATACGAGTCCGGCCAGCGCAGGAAGCGCGAGCGGCGTCCAGAAGAACAACCCGTTCTCAGGAGAGACCAGCACGCGCCAGGCATTTGGTGAGGTCCACGTCATTTTCTGCTCGACGGTCGCCGAGGGGCCGAATCGACCGTTCAGGATCCGGTACGCCATCAACTGCGGGAGAAAGCATACCGCGAAGGTCGCAATCCCGACGCCTGCGCGCGCCGCCATCGCGCGCACTGATCGCTCTCCTTTACGAGCGTTCCTCGCGAAGGTGACCACTAGTCGAGAGCCGGCCCGACTGCGATAAACACGTCCTGCTCGCGGACCATTCCCATCAGCGCCGCCAGGGCGCCGAGCGCCGCCACGCCCGGCCACGACCAGTCGCGCCGCACGCGCAGCCACGCGACGACAAACGCAGCGACGGCAAACGCCGAGCAGGCGTGCGAAAACCCAGGCGCGATGTACATGTAAAAGAGGAGCGGCGTGCCGAGCCACACGGCGATGACCGCCGCGAGACAGGGCCGAAGACCTGTGCCCCCACCCACAATCCTGCTCGCCGCGTACGCCGATAACAGCAGCGCCGCAAAACCGTAGATTGCGGATCCGTACGCGATCGCCGCAATATACGGCCGCGAAAAACCGTCGGCAGCGACATTCGATCCAAATGACGCGAGCGATTCGGACGCCAACATCCGCCATCGCATACAAGGGGGTCCACAGCAGTGCCGAGCCCACCGGCGCGAAGTTCGTGCGCAACCCTGTGGGCGTCTCGCTCTCGAGAAAGGCCTCCCTGAAACGCCAGGCGCGTGCGACTCCCCGATCGTGAAAATACCGGTACTCGTTGTCGAACGACAGATCCCGGTCGAACCACATCGATCTCAAGTACGCGAAGTACTCAATTTCATCGGAGGCATAAAACCTGACGGTGACGGCGGGCAGCGACAGGACGAACAGCAGGACGAGAAACACCCATGGCCTGACGCGCGACTCTGGAAAATGCATTCGAAACGATCTGGAGGTACTATGTTGCGGCAGCCGCGAAGTATAGCACGCGCAGCGAGGGCGGCCATCCACTCAGTGCATGCGGATCGCGATCTTCTGCCACAAATTCTGGCCGGCCGTCGGCGGCCTCTGCACCTACACGGGACGCCTTGCCGAGTATCTCGCCGAACGAGGGCACGACGTCCGCGTGTTTACGATGAAGAGCCCGTCTGACGCCCCGTCATACGAGCAGTGTCTCTCCCCACTGGTGGTAAGAAGGTTCACGCCAGCGCTTGCCAGCCATCCGCCTTTTCACTTCATGCCGGGCCTCTTGAAGCACGGCGTTTTCAGACGGCCTGCGGCACGTCGACGTCGTTCACACGGTCGGCTATTACTTCTTCTGTTCGGTGTTCGGCCACACTATTGCCGGTCTGCGTGGCGTGCCGCACGTCTCGACGCCGGTGTACACGCTGAACCCGGCGACAAGGCAGCGCCGATCGTTTGACGCTGTCATGGGCCGGCGGGTCGTGCGCAAGGCGGCGCACGTCATCCCTCAGTCCATTCATGAGCGCGAGCTGATGCAGGCCGATCGGTTCGCGCTTCCGTCTCACACGATCATCCCCTTTGGAGTCGATTCGGCGTTGTTCGAAGAGAATCACGACGTGCGCGACCTTCAACAGCGTCACGCGATCGCACCTGATGAACGGGTGCTGCTCTTTGTCGGAAAGGTCATGTCGCCCAAGGGCGCGTTCGACTGTCTCGAGATGATGGCGAGGATGCGCGCGGCCGGCAGAAAGCTCCGTCTCATCATGCTCGGGGAGGTTCACGATCGGGAACGCGAAGCGTTTCCGCGCCGCATTCGCGATCTCGGTCTTCAGAGTGCAGTGGTTCTTCGAGGTGCGGTCACCGATCGACGCGAGATCGTGCGCTACTATCAGCTTTCCGACGCCGTGCTCTTCCCCTCACAATACGAGCAATTCGGCATCGTCGCCGTCGAAGCGGCGGCAAGCGGACGGCCGCTGCTGGGAACACCGGTTGGAATCATGCAGACGCTTGTGCCGCAGCACGAGTTCGGACTGCTGCATCCGCTTCGGAGACATCGATCGTTTCGCCAAGAACGTCGGAGAGGTGCTCGACACACCTCGCTATCGGGAGAACGCCGCCAGAATCCGCCGGGGGATTCTCGCCAGATACGACTGGCGAAGCATCTCGGCACAGACCGAAGCTGTTTATGCGAGCGTCATGAAGGAGCGGCAGTGATTCTGATGAAAGCCTCATGACGGCAGAGACGCGGCAGCCCGGGCTGCTGCACAACGTGTCTCGCGCGATGTTCTGGAACACCGCGCTGCTTCCACTGGTCACCGCCGCGGGCCTGCTTCTTTCGATTCTCGTGCGCCGCACCTTCGGCCTCGAATCGGGCCTCTACGACGTGGCGCTCGGCATCGCGAACTCCATCCTCTTCTATTCGGGACTCGGCATTGCCGGTAGCTCTGCCGAAATTTCTCCCGGAGCTGCAGGTTCGAGCCGGGCGGCAGGCAACTGTCCGTCTCATCGCGCGCCTTGGCTCGATCCGGCTGGCAGTTGTCATCGCGATCCTCGTTCCGCTCAATATCTGGGCCGAACCATTCGCCTATGCCCTCAATATTGGACCGGATGGAGCAACCTACCTGCGGTGGCTGTCCTTTCTTCTCATTGGCCGCGCAACGCTGGATATCGCCTACCGCACGCTGGAGTCCTTCTTTCAACAGTTGAGCGTCAGCATCCTGTCACTGGTTCATGGGGTGCTGGACGTTTGCCTTGTGGCGCTCGTCCTCTTCATGGGCGCCCGGATGGCGGGCCTCATCGGCGCTCTGGGCATCTCCGCAATTGCCATGTCGATCGCCGCAAGCGCCATGGTCATCAGACACATACGCACGCTGCCGCCCTCGGCGGCAACCGCTGAACCCGATCCGTCTACAACGCGCATCTGGAAGCTCTCCGGCCTTACCTACCTTCGCGATCTCTCCCTCTACTTCGCCACACCGGCATTCGCGAGCCCCGTCCTGCTCAAGACGCTCGGGGGCCCGGAACCGGTCGCGTTGTTTGCGACGAGTTACTTCATTGCGTCATCGACTGTTACCCTGGTCGTGTCCGGGTTTCGCGGAGTTTCCCGGCCGGCTTTCGCGCACGTGATGGCTGCCGGTCAGCGGGCCGACCTGCAACGCGCATTCGATCTCCTCAGCAAGGTTCAAATCCTGACGGTTGTGCCTGCGGGAGCCGGGCTGGCCGTCATGGTCGCCGATTATCTTCCGCTGCTCTACGGCGAACCCTTCGCCGCCGCTGTCCCGACCGCACGAGTCCTGGTCGCATTGCTGTTTGCCGAGACCGCGATGGCCGTGGGACTTCTGGTGCTCTGGGTCGATGAACGCTATCGTCCTGTGCTTGGCGCGAACCTGGTGATGATCGTCGGGGCACCGTTCTTCATCTGGGCCGCTGGCCGATTCGGCTTGCTTGCCGCGGCACTGGTGCTCGGCGGGAGCCGGCTGGCAGCTTCCATCCTCGGATACGCCGAGGCGCGCCGCATCTATGGGGTCCGCTATCCCTGGCAGTTCGCCGGAAAGGTCGCGCTCGTTTCGCTGACCATGGCGACCCTTCTCCAGGCAGTTCGCCGGGTTTGGGGCACCTCGCTCGCGGAATCGGCAACGCTGACGGCGTTGGGCGTCGTGATCGTCGTCATCGGTTTGCGTTGGCTTCGGGTGATAGGGCCTGGCGAGCTCGAAGTGCTGGAGCGCACGAGCATTCCCGGAAAGCACCGGTTGGTGCAATGGCTTGGAGGTGCTCAGGACGAATAGTGAATCGCGGCAATGTCCTCCCCCAGGCGCAGCGGTTCCCTGACGCGTCGCAGGCCGCCCGCGGCGGTTCGCATCCAGTAGACACCTGCAGTTGCAAACAACGTCAATTCCGCGGCCGGCAGGAACCCAGCCCTGCCGATGCCCCGGCGGGAGGCGGCATTGCCGGGCTCTGTCTCGATGAAGGCTCGCAGGGTTCCCGCTTCCTGAGCAAGACACATACCCGCCATGCAGAGACCCGTCCGATAAAGGCCTCGTCCCTCGTGCGCCGGGTCGGTGCGGCAGTCCCAAAAGAACGCATCCTTCCCGTGCAGAGAGACTCTGATGTCTCGCCAGATCGCCACGCTGGATGGCCCGGCGTCGCCTCGCGCAATCCAGATGTAACTCACCACGCGCCCTTCGGCGTCACGAAATCCAGCACAGCGATAGCCCTCCGACAACCGCTGCTCGAACCTCGGCCGGCGGCCGCGCTCTCCGGCGAGCGCGCAGTTGCGGAAATCGCCTGAGGTCAATTCGATGAAGGTGTAACCGTCGGGCGCCTGATCCTTATGGGATGGATCGAACCTGCGTGAGAAAACCATCGCCTTGCGCCGACCGAACAACAGAGATGTCGAAGCGGCGTATCACAACAGACGTCCCGTGCCTCCGAGCCACGTGCGCACCTTCACACGCAGGGTGAAGGGAAGGTGCTGAATCGGTACCAATCGAGCCGACTCAGGACGGGAGCGAGCGGCGCAGAAGGCTCTGGCGGAGACGTCGATTGTGCCGGTCGGAGCAAATCGACGTAATGCAGCGTTTGTGGGACTCCGCCGAGATGAAGCTTGAACCGGTAGGCGCCGCTATCGGGCTTGGAAGGCCCCAAGTCCAATGACACGACGTCCTCGTGCATCAGCTGGCGAGCCACATGCCATAACAGCAGCGTATTTGCACCCAGGCGTCGCCCCTGCTCGTCGAAGGCGCCAAACAGGTACGCGGCGTAGGGGCCCGTCGAGACGACCACCATCGCCCCGCACGGCCGGCCGTTCACGAGGGCGCTGTAAAGGCGCGCATCCCGGCCGAACACGTCGAAGATGGCGTGAAAAAACGGCAAGCCGCGCACGTTCGCGTGCCGCTCGGTCATTGTGCGTGCGTACATCGCATGAAAAGGACGCAGAAGAGCGGGATCCTCCGAGACCTGCAATCCGTCTCGCTCGGCTCTGCGGATGGTATTGCGCACTTTGTTGCCAAACCCGGCCCAAAGAGAGTCGGCGCTACAGGCAAGGTCGAGATTCAACGTCGTGTGCACGCTCGATCGATAGGGTCCCGGAAGCGCCTCGGGTCCGCTTCCCAGCACGGCCCGGGCGCATCCGCGCGACCGGCAATCCGCTTCCACGGTTTTTATAAGTGGATCGAGTGCCGCCGGCTCGCGTTTCAAAACGCCGTGCCGCAACGAGTGGAACAAGCGCCTTCCACGCGGGTCGCGCGAGAAATAACCTGCTACTGCCGCGCGTACCGCGCCGGAAGCATCACGGGCCAGCACGAATGCGCTCTGCACGCCGAAGGCGCGCACCACTACTTCGAGCCAGCGAGCGTCGGCGTGGACACCGGCTGTCGGAAATGCCCTCAGCAGCTCCGCCCAGTCCGCGCGCGCAGTGGGATCGTCAATTGACGCAAAGACGACGGGCGGCGAACCCTGAATGTCGTTACTCTGAGGCACGGCCTGCTGTGAAAGGCCGCGACAGTTCGGGAGCATACGCTAGGATCGCGAGCGGTGTTTGGAGGACCGCGAAACTCACTCTCGTATTCTATGGGTACCACGCGCATGAACAGGGGGACTTTTCGACGCTGGAGAACGGGCCTGTTGAACTGGCTGCTTCCGCGCCGCGCATTCAAGTTTTTCCTGCGCGACTGGGAGCCACTGTGCGATCTCGATCGGGTCGCCGATGCGATGGGAAGCCTGCGCCAATCGGGCCGCCTGAGGCCTGTCATGATGCCGGCGCCGCGAGGGCGCCGGATCGCGGTCATTGCTCCGCATCCTGACGACGAGTCCATCGGTGCGGGCGGAACGCTGCTGGGGGCGCGCGCGGCCAGCGCACATATCGCAGCGCTGTTTCTGACCGACGAGCCCGATCCGGCAGTGGCTGAGGTGCGCCGGGCCGAAGCCGTCGCTGCATGTAAGACGCTCGGTGCCACTGCGCATTTTCTGGGGCTTCCCGAACGCGCCATGCCAGTGGACGAGGGCACGCTGTCGGCATTCGGCACTGCCCTCGATGCACTGTTTGGCGGTACGGGACCGGACACGTTGTTCGTACCATTTCTCGCCGACGACCACGACGATCACCGGCGCGCCAACGAGATGCTGTTGCGCGCGGTCGATGGACACCATCTGCGTGCGCGCCCGGAAATCTGGGCATATCAGGTTTACATCTCGTTGCCGTGCAATGTGTTTGTCGATATCGGGGAGCATGTGACCGGCAAGAGCGCGGCCATCGGTCACCACCGATCTCAGATCGCCAAGCGTGATTGGGTGAGCGTGGCGCTGGGACTCAATGCGTACAATGCGCGCTTCGCTCGCGGCGGCCCGGTCGGCGGTCCCTATGAAGGTTTTTTCGTGCTGCCTTTCGACGCATATCTGGATCTCTGTCGCCGGTATTTCAGGGAATCGGTGACAGCCTGCTATCGCGCCCCGTTGTACCGCGCCGGCGGGGACGGGAGGGCCGCACCGTGATGTACGACCTCGCCGTGCGCGCGCTGATTGCGCTCTTCACATTCGTCGTTTTTCTGCTCGTGCAATCGGTGTTCTGGTCGACGGCGATCTCGATGGTGATGGCGGTGGCGACCATCGTCCTGATCGCCGTTGCGTACTTCCGGCCGCACAACGCCCTGCTGGTACTCGCCGCGATCGCGCCGCTTGGAGGTGTCTGGAGCCCACTGGTGGGCGTCCGGATGCGTGGAGCCGAAGCGCTCGTGCTCGCGTTCTTCGCAGGAGCATTGCTCCGCGGATGGACGCTTCACCCGTTCCGAAATATCGCGTTCGGTCGCCTTCAGACTGCCGCGCTGCTGTTGGGGACGATTGTCGCACTCAATGCGAAAGGGCCTGATCTCAGTGGAGGATAGTCGCATTAACGCTGTGCCGCGAGCGACGAGTTTACGGAAGATCCTTATCAGAGCGCGCTCGCAGTCTCCGACAGCGCGGATTTGCGGCGTCGCCGGACCGGATTATGCCAAATCGAAGCTCGGCATGCAGAAGCTGGCGCCCAATAAAGGCGCGGCCGCATCATACGATCAGGTTCCTCGGCGGAGTACGGCTCCGATCGACGCGGCGACGAGCTGCCGGCGGAGCTGCAATGGCGCGAGAGTCGGTTGAAACGAATTCGAGAAGCCAAACGAGCGCTCGAGGCCCGGGCAAAGGAGGACGCCGCCGTCAAAGGCGAGCGCGCCGACGTGGCGAAGCCGGATCCGAAAGCCCAATACAACTTCACCGATCCCGAGTCGCGGATCATGAAGGGGCCAGACGGATTCGTCCAGGCGTACAACGTGCAGGTCGCCTTCGACGACCTCCAACTGATCGTTGGCCACGCTGTGACGCAGGAGACCAACGACAAGAAGCAGCTGATGCCGATGATCACCACCATCGAGCAGCAGTTGGGCGAGACGCCGACGCAGGTGCTTGCCGATGCCCCCTATTGCTCGGACGAAAGCCTGACCGCGATCGCCGAAACAGGGATCGATGCGTACATCTCGACGCGGAAGCAGAAACATGGCGAACGGCCGGGGCCGTGACCGCGCGGACCGCTCCCGAACGGTGCCACGATCGTCGATCGGATGTCCCGGAAACTGCTCACAAAGACGGGCGCGGCCGCCTACGCGCCAGTCGGACACGCGCGTCGCGCTCGGGCACCCGGCCGACACCGCCATCGCCGAGCGCAGCGACTGAGTTGGGTGGCGCGCAGCACGAGGGACTGTGACTATCACGGCGATTACTCGGACGGACACCTAGGGAGGTCCCAGCCCGATCGCGAAGCGCGTCGTCTGCAGTAACGTCGGATAGACCCGGTACAGGTTGACGAGCAACTCATAGCAGAGGAACAACCAGAGGTTCCACGCGACGAGTGTTGCGATAATCGCAAGCAAGGTCCTCCGGATGTGGTGGTTGTCGGGAATGCTGAGGATGCCGGCGAGACCGATCGCAATGAGAGGACTGGCCGACACATATCGGCGTCCCCCGAATGCGGCACCGGGCCGCGCATAGGGATGGAGCACGTCGGTCAGGTACAGCGCAACCGATCCTAGAATGGCGGCGAAAGCGAGCCTGCGGGCGGCTGAAGAAGTCCCGCGAGTCAGCCCAACGAGACCGATCAAGCCGAGCGCCACGATTGGCGTCCAGCTGATCCACCCCTCGTAGCCTATTGAAACGAGCGCCTCGATCAGTACGGGTGGGTGAAATGCCTGACCAAGCTCTGTTGGCGACGAGGGCGACCACCGCTCATACAAAAGAAGCGAAGCGATACCTTGAGGCAGGTAACCCAGACACAGTCCAGCAGCCCACGCGATCAGGCCGAGTGCCGCGTGATTCCTTGCAAGGGTCGGCAATACTGAAACGATCAGGAAGAGCGGCATGATGAGGAGCGACGTGTCGGGTAGCCTGATCGCGACCATGCAGCCAGCCAGCCAACCGGCCACCAGCCATCGCCACAGCTGGAAGGGACTGGTCACAGCAATCTGCGTGAGATAGAGCATCGACGCTACGCCAAACCACGAGACTGCATGCGAGTACAACGGCGTGACGAGCGTGTAGTACAGCGCAGCGGTGCCCAGCCAGGTCGCGACGACCGCCGGCAGCGCATCGCGCGCGCCAATGACGCTCGCGATGAGTCGGCGTGTCAGAACGGCGCCCACACCGGCCATCAGGATGCTCGCGGTGGCGGCTCCCCAGACGGCAGGCGCACCGTAACCGGAAGGACGACTGCTCGTCCGAAAGAGACCCACGAACGCTTCGACGCTCATCCCGAGGAGATAGCCCGGAAGCCACAACAGGGCCGGGACGACTGGGAACGGATTGGACGCCCTTCCTCGAGGTCCGCGTCCATATGGGTACGTTGCCAGGCCCTCAGGATGCAGTTCGTCGAACTGGTTGTTCAGCCTGATGTCGCCGTCGAGCACCAGAGATGGCAGAAACGAGAAATAGCCTCTGGCATCGCCCTGAACCATCGCGCCATCGAATCCCGTCGTCATCGACGTTCCAGTGACGTAGCCGAGAGCGACGATGAGAGCCAGACACATCAGGGCTTTGTCTGGATGAGTCTTCGCGTACGACATGCGCGGCGGGCAGCAGCATACTATGAGCGCCGTTGAAGCGGCTTGGTAGCCCGCGCTGGGGCGACCGGCTTCGGCTGCTCGCACTGATCGAGCACGCGAACACCGTGGAACGCATTCTCCGGCATCTGGGGCTTCCGACCGACCAGCCGGCGCCCCAGTCCGCTCGCGCCCCGCCACGGCACGTCCTTGATCCCGACAGCCAATTGAGCGCGACGCCCCCGCCTTGATGCCCGGGGCAAGCGCGACGTTCAGCCGGTCGAGGCGCGCGGCCTCAAGATCCCGCAACCGTTCGGCCTTCCGTTTCACCACGGCGTCGAGCGAGCCGAGCGCGTCCTGGACGTCGTAGTACGCGGTGCGCTCGTTGACCCCTCTAGCTGGTGGCGATCTGGCGGGAGGTGGCCCCCACGATCCGCAGGTCGAGGGCGTGATAACTTCACCGTGATGTACGACCTCGCCGTGCGCGCGCTGATTGCGCTCTTCACATTCGTCGTTTTTCTGCTCGTGCAATCGGTGTTCTGGTCGACGGCGATCTCGATGGTGATGGCGGTGGCGACGATCGTCCTGATCGCCATTGCGTACTTCCGGCCGCACAACGCCCTGCTGGTACTCGCCGCGATCGCGCCGCTTGGAGGTGTCTGGAGCCCACTGGTGGGCGTCCGGATGCGTGGAGCCGAAGCGCTCGTGCTCGCGTTCTTCGCAGGAGCGTTGCTCCGCGGATGGACGCTTCACCGGTTTCGACATATCGCGATCGGATCGCCTTCAGACTGCTGCGCTGCTGTTAGGGACGATTGTCGCGCTGTCGTGCGCGCACCAGTTGTGGCTACGCGGAGTCGACCCTCGAGAGCTCGTCGCATCTCTCGGCGAGGATTACCTCATCACGTCGCCGGGAAGCAACACCGCAGTCTCCCGCGCGATGCTTTTGATAGAGGGCCTTGCGCTGCTGTTGTATGCGGCGCACTACTGTCTCGCGCAGCCGGACTTCCGGTCGCGACTCGCGCGGATGCTGGTCGTCGGCGGCCTCGCCGCGGCGTTCTTCAACGTCTGGTTCTTCGTCCATGAATTGATCGAGACCGGACAGCCGGCGGCATATTTCCAGGACTTCTTTGCCAACAGGCGATGGACCGCGCACGTCGCCGATGTCAATGCCGCAGGCTCCTTCTTCGCCATGGTCCTGTTCATTCCGTTGGGGCTTTCGGTCGCTCAGAAGACCTTCAGAGCAGCACGGATTGCTGCCGGACTCGCCCTGGGACTGGCGCTGTGGATGACTGCCTCACGAACGGCCCTCGTGGCCGCGATGGCCGTGGGAGTCATTTGCCTGGCGAGGCTCGTCATCGCACGTTCGCATCGCGGCTGGCGCTCCAGCGCGATCGCTCTGGCAGCGCTTGCTGGTAGCGGTCGCGGCTGCCGCTTTGTACCTGCAATCCCGATACATCACTGACACCGCATCACTAGCGATGGATATACGGTGGGAGTTCCTCAAGACGACCTGGCGCATGATTGAGGCTCATCCCTGGTTCGGTGTGGGCATCGGGCAGTACCTGCAATCGTCCAGCCAGTACTCGTCCGCAACGCTGCTGGCGATCTATCCTCGAGAGAACGCACACAACTATTTCGCGCAAGTGGCGGGCGAGCTGGGCCTGATTGGACTGGCGGCGTTCGTCGGGCTGCTGGCAGTCTGCTTCTGGCCGCCGAATCGACCGCATCACGATCCCGTTGTCGCCGCAGTCATCGCCGGCCTCGCCGCGTTCATCATCAGCTGGCTGGGAGGACATCCGCTGCTGGTTCCGGAGGTGGCATATCCTTTCTGGCTCGCGCTTGCGATAGTCGCCGGGTCTGCAGAACGCAGGTACGTTCATACGCCATAATCTCCAGACCTCATGCCGAAACGGCGCCCACGATCCACTCTGATTCCCGTTCCTTCCAGCCCCGTCCTCGTCGTTGGCGACATCATGTGCGACCACTACGTGTGGGGCGACGTCGAGCGGATTTCGCCCGAAGCGCCAGTGCAGGTACTGCGCTGGGATAAGGAGGCGAATCGACCGGGAGGTGCGGCAAACGCGGCCATGAATCTCGCGGCTCTCGGTTGCAAGGTTCACATGATCGGGATCGTCGGCAGTGATGAGGCGGGACGCTGGCTGCTTGAAACGCTTCGTGGTTCAGGCATCGACACGCGGGACGTGATCGTTTCGCGAACACGTACCACGACCTTGAAGACGAGAGTGATCGCGCGCGGCCAGCACATGCTGAGAATCGACCGCGAGACGCGGGCCGCGCCCGATCCGTGCGGAAGAACGCCGGATAGTGGCCGGGATCGGAAAACTGAAACGACTCTCGGGGATCGTGTGTTCTGACTACGCCAAAGGCGTGCTGACTCCGCCGGTGCTGGCAGCGAGCTTGTCGGCGCCGGGCCGCCCCTTTGTCCTGATCGATCCGAAGGGACGCGATTTTTCGAAGTACAAGGGTGCAGATCTCCTGACGCCGAACGAAAGAGAGCTGATGGAAGCCGTAGGAAATGACCAGCTGCCAGCTACCGGCCGCCGGCTACCGGCTGAAGAGGAGGTCATTCGAGACAGGGCTCACGCCCTGATGAGGCGCCTCGACCTCAAGGCGCTGCTGGTCACGCGCGGTGCAAGCGGCATGGACCTGTTCGAGACTCAGGGACGCACGATCCGCCGCACTCACATCGACGCGCTACAGCGCCAGGAAGTGTTCGATGTGACCGGCGCCGGCGACACTGTTGCGGCTGTGTTGACGATGGGCGCCGCAGCCGGCCTGCCGCTTGCCGAGGCGGCCCGTGTCGCCAACGCGGCCGCAGGTCTCGTTGTCGGAATGGTGGGGACTGCGGTCGTTGACCCCGATGCCCTCCTGCGCGTCATTGGACGACACGGCCGCGCGGCTTCTCACTGACCAGGAGGTCTCGAAACAGGATCGTGCGGCCATGTGTCAAGGTGATTGAGATCGGCAGGCGCCACACCCTGTTTCCAGTCCAGTCAGCTGCTGAAACGGGTACGCTGATCCACTCCTCTGTACCGACCACTATCTCGCCAGTGCGATTGGCGCCCCACCTGAGGATGAGCCGTTGCGACGTTTCACCGGTCGGGAAGACTGGCATCACCAGGAGATTCACGTGCAAATCGGCGAGGCTTGTTCGCTCGGGATCCGACATCAGCCTCAGCGATACCCCCCTCCCGGTGTTCCAGCGGCCTCCCGGTTCCGCATCGGCAAGACCATCGAACGTCAGGAAGAGGAACGGCCGACTGAACGGGTAATGTTCGTCGAGCTCGAAGGCCGGCGGCGCAAACACGACACATCCGATGTCCGGAATGGTGGCGACATCGTGATGCCCGACACTATCGCACACGAGGTCCTGGACGAGCATCGGACTGTGCCGTGAGATCGTTTCGAACGGCAAATCGCGCAATCGAATATCAGGCGCAAGGGTTCGAACCCTCGTCTCGGGCAGAAAATAGCGTGTGAGTGCGGTCATCAATCTGTCCGGACCACGTTCGACCCTGAGCGTCAGCTCACCCAGCCGCAGGGGTCTGAGCTGCTCGATAGCCCGCCATGCCCCCGGCATGCGTAAAGGATCGCGCTCCCTGGCAGCATGGACGGCGACATTTCCGGCGACAAGCGCGATGGCCGCATAGACAACGCCGGCAGCCGCAAGGCGTCGATCGAGCGGCGTTCGCGCCACCCGCCTCAGCAGGTCTTCTCGACCGACAATGTGCGCGACGGCCGCGAGCAGCACGATGCCGAGCGTCAACATCGTGCTCGTAAGAGCCGTGGACAAGTCCAGATGCTGGAATGACCATCGAACGCGGTCGAAGAACGCCGACACCACGATCAGTACAGAAATCGCGGACGACAGCGCAATCCCGCGCACATTCCGCTGCGAGACTGCCAATCACGGCTATCACTGCTGCCTGCAGGCCCAAGGCCGCGAACAGGGCAGGCGCATCTGTGAACAGGAGGACGACGTATGCCGTCGTCAAAAGGACGGTAAGCGATCCGTCAATCGCACGGTTCCCTCGTGTGCGAGCTGTCAACCAGAATAGAAACAGAAAAACAGTAACGGTGATGAGCTCCGGCAGCCGATAGGCACTGGCCACCTGCCTGAAGTAAGGACTCGTGATGAGGATGGTCGCGATGACAACCGCGGCACGCAGCGGCAGGGAAAATGTGGAGCGGCAAACGCCTGCTATTGCAACCCCTGTCAGAGCGACGAGCACGAACTGGGCCGGCATTGCGGCGCTGAGTGGATCGTGATTGAACATCGACGAGAAACCCGCAAGCAGGTAAGGGACTGACGGGCTTCGCAGGTACTCAAAACCCGCCGCATCGAGATCGGGTGATCCGAATATCAACAAATGCTTCGCGTATCTGGCATATGTGAGGAGATCAGAACTTCCGGACCGGGCCAACGAGAGAAATGCGTCGACGACAGGCGGCCACGTCATGACGTAGGCCACCACGTAGAAGAACGCGAAGAGCAGAAACCCGGCACCGAGCGGCCTGCTCGCGAGCCCGGCCGTGACGGCGGCCACAACCCGGCGGTTCCGGACGATCGACAGCATCAGCACGGCGCCGGCAAATACGAGGGTCACGACCGTCAACGGAACACGTTGCGCGCCGATCGCAATCCAGCAAAGAAGAACGAAGATCGCACTTCCGAGCACGACGAGCGACGCGCTCTGCCAGAGCTCGTCCGGCGTCGAGACGTCAGAGCCAGTCCGGTCAGATAGAAGAAGGCGGCACACACCATCGCTGCGCCGATGCCGTGAGCCATGTTGATGACATGTCTCACAGCCGTTCGCCGATGGCGGCGTAGTCAAGATAGGTGAAGAGCAGCGAGTTCAGCTTCGTGACGTTCTCGTTGAAGACCGTTTCGAAGCTGCCGTTCCCCGGCACTCGATGGAGTTTCGATTCGTCGGGATATGGCGCACTGAAACGGGCCGTGACGTTCTGGAACCCGCTCGCACGAAGAAGATACTGCAGCGTGTCGGGATGAAGCGGGCGTTCGTGCGTGATGTCGCGGATGTAGCTCGAGAAGAACGCAGACCAGCATTCCGCGTTGATCGTTTCGAGCACAATCTTCGAGCCCGGACGAAGCTTGTGATAAGCGGCATCGAGGAATCGCATGAGATAGTCGGGGGCCAGGTGCTCGACGACCTGTGCCGCAAAGAGCCCCCCCAGCGAGCCGTCCGGCTGACTCACCAGATAGCTCAGTGCATCCCCCGCCGTTGCGTCGAAGCCGCGCTGACGGCTCATTGCAGCCATCTCGTCGTTCAAATCGATCCCACGCGCTCTTATGCCATTCTCGCGGAGGAGATCGAGAAATTCACCCCGGCCGCATCCCACGTCGAGCACATCGCTGGCGCCTTCGAACAGGGGCACGTAGGTTTCGAGGCGCTTGCGAATGTCGTGTTGTGAGCCGCGGAACTGGTCTTCGAACGCGACATACTTGTAGGAGTCGGCCGCATCCGCCTTCGCGCTTCGCGCTTCGGCGGAGCCTGCGCACCGTCGCAGCCCGTCGCACCTGCCGCACCCGTCGCGCGTTCCACTTCCCGCTTCAACGTCTGAATCGCATGTTGCATCACGCTCAACGGCGTCCGCAGATCGTTCACCTGATTCTCGAACCTTCTTTCCCGAGCGGCCGACATCGATTCCCGGTGTTTCTGGAGATCGTCGCTCAACGCACTGAGCCCGGCGGCAAGTCCGTGCATCAGCCCCGCCACGTGCCGATCCTTCGTGTCGACGTACGGCGTGATCTGCTGCAGGTAAAGGACCAGCAGCGTCTGATATTCGATAAACCTGCGTTGATCCTCGGCGAGCATGGCGAGCGTCGTCTCGAAGGCTTTGGTCACCTCCCGGTGGAGGGCGATGTTGCGATTCACGTGATCCACCAGCGCCGAATTGAATGCCTGCTGACGCTCGAAGAGCGGCGCCACCATCGACCACGCGTGGGCGCGCACGCGCCTGAGCCAGCCGCGTCCCTCCTCGGGCTTCAGGGAAAGCAGCTCCCAGCGCTGGTTCAGCGGCGTGACCTGGAACTCGTCATAGGCAGGCGGGGGATGGGGCAAATCGCGAGGCTTCTGGATCGCCGCGTCGAGCCGGGTCAGGGCGTCGTTGTAGACACGATCCGCGGCGTCCAGCTCACGCTGAAGCCGCGAGAGCTCCTCGGCGCTTCCTCTTTTCTCGGTCGACATCAAATTGCAAGCTTACTTCGAGCGTCGCCAGATTGGTGTAGGTGCCGCGGCAAAGGCGAGGCCGGCAGTCTGGTAGCGCAGGGCTTTAGCCCTGCCACTGGCAGGCCTGAGTAGCGCAGGGCTTTAGAGAGCGCTTTTCAAATCCATGTAGTGTCCAGCGGCCTGGAGCGAATGCCCCCGAACCAGGCTCGACGACGCGGGCACTCCGCATCTTCCGCCCCGCGACCGGGTACGCCATGGAGCCCCCTGCGATATGCTCAGCCGTCCCCATGCTACCCGATGCGGTTGCCGGCCGAGGAGTGCTCGCGTCGCTCGCCTGGTTCAGGAGCCTTCGCTCCAGGCCGCTGGACCACACACCGAGTGCAGGCGCTTGTAGCCCGGGCGCACGCGGCGGCGGCAGTCCTGAAGCAGCCCGCGGCCATCAGTTGACAAGCCTGGTCGGCAGGCCTGAAGGCCTGCGCTACCATGTCAACGCTACCGACTCAACGCAACTGCTCGCGCTAGAATTCGTACCGCACGGCGAGTCTCACAACTATCGGATTGATAATCTGAGTCGCTCGCCCAAACGACGGGACGTTCACACCATTGCGGTCCGTCGTCCGACCGGTCACGGAGTTCGTTCCGGTGATCGCTGCGGTGTTGAAGACGTTGAACAACTCGAAGATTCCGGTAAGGCGCTGGGCTCCCTGAAGCCGGAATCGCTTGTCGAGACGGATGTTCGTCATGTGCACGTCTTCCCGATAGTACGCGCTGGACGGCTCGACGGTGACCGTGGTATTCCCCTGCCTCAACGCAGCCGGATGATTGACCAGCAGGGCTGGAGTGAATTGGACGGTGCGGGCATACGGTTCACCCTTCTGTCCCATGTACGATCCGGAGACCCCCAGATCCCACCACGGCAAGGGGTAACTCCCGATCACCTTGAACGTCCACTGAGATGTCGTCGTCCGGTTGGGGCCGTCATAGAGCTGCTGATTGGGATCGTTGCTGATCGCGTCGCCGAGGTGCCGCCATGTCCGATCCCACCCCGTCACCAGTCGGCCACCATTCGAAAACCGCTTGGTGGCGTTCACTTCCCACGTATCGTAGTACTCCCCGGTATCGAAGTTCGTTAGAAACTGATCGGAGCCGGCGGGTCCCAGCCGTTCAAACACGGTAAACGGACGATCGTCGGCCGTCCGAACGAGACCGTCCGGGCCTGGATCTATCGCCTCAACCGGTGCATAGCCACTGGATGGGCTCGGCAAGATTGATGTTGCCTCTCGTCTTGTATCGAAGAGTGCGAACAAAGGTCCCACCGATGGCGAAATTCGGGAGCAGCTCGTGCTCGATGCCGGCGAGCCACTGGTCGGTGATCGAGTTCGTAAGGTCTGGATCGATCCGGACCTCGGTGAGCTGTCCGGTCGTCTGCAGCAATTGAGACCGCGCCACCAATGCGGGCGTGATCGGCAGAGTGCCATCCCATGCATACCGATTGGTGATGACCGAGGTATTCGGGTTCGCCGAGTTGGATAAAGCGATGTCGGGGTCTTCCGCGTAACGTCCGTAGTTGAACTTGAGAGCGGTCTTCGTGTTGCCGAACAGGTCGTAAATGGCTCCAATCCGTGGAACCCAATTGTTGAAAATCGCAACCGTTCTTGCGGGAAAAGACGTCGCGACCGAATACGGGCCCACACCGCTGTTGCCCTGGGCGGGATAGTGATTGTCGTAGTTGTCCCACCGCAGGCCGAGATTCAGCACCAGCCTGTTGGTCGCCTGCCATCTATCCTGGACGAAGAAATAGTTCTGCCACATCGACGACTGGTAGTTGCGCGGCGTGTTCTGGGTCTGGAAGCGGTCCGGCACTCCATTGCTGTAGTACAAAACGACATGCCCCGTATCCCCGGGAGAACCGGGATTGCCCCACATCACGCTCTTCCGATCGACCCAGATCACCCCGTATGACGTCTTGAGGTTGTGACTGCTCGTGAAAAAGCTCGCGGCCCCGTACCACTGCCACTTTCGCGAGGCGTCTCGAAAAACCCCGCCCGTGGTCAGACCCGGGCTGTCCCCGGTATACGAACCTCGAACGATGTTGGTGACGAGATCGCGATAGGGTGTTTCCTCGACGTTTGCAAAGTACGGGGCATCGTAGGATTCACCGTTCGCCGCAGCCTCGAGCGTCATCTTGTTGCCGATGATCCTGTTCCACTGTCCCTTGTTCAACCACACGATGCTGTTCTGCAGTCCCGTTGAATCGAGGTTGTAATAGACGGCGGTGGGGCCTCGTCCACCCCGATTGGCCCTCTTCCGGCCCGTCTGCCCCGTGAAGAAGACAGAGTTTGCAGAATTGATCTGGTAATTGACCTTCAACGTGTTGTTTCTCAAGAGGAGCTCGAACAGCGCTCCCGGCGTGCCGTCCTCCTTCAGCATCTCCGTTGTCTGCCCGATCTTCTGATTTCTGAAGGAGTAGTACCACCACAGCTTGTCCACCTTTATCGGGCCACCTGCCTGGGCGTTGATTTCGTTGTAGTGGTCGAACTTGTCACCAACTCCGATCCCCTGATCCTTGAGCTCGTCGGTCAGGTTTTCGCCCTGAAAGCTTTCGCCTTCGTAATCGGTATAAAACGAGCCGCTCAGCCTGTTGCCGCCGGTCCTGACGGTCATGTTGATGGCGGCGCCAGGTACGTTCGATTCGGCCGAATTGCCCGCCGCAGAAACCTGCATTTCCGAAAGGGCGGCGTAATCAATGTACAGATTCAGGTTCCCTGCGAGCTCCTGAGTGCTCACTCCATCGAGCCGCACGTTGAACTGGCCGGACAGCCCGTAGGACCGAAACCCGGTGTTGGTGCCCATATTCGAGCCACCGACATCGAATGCCGTGACCTGAATACCGGGAATCGCCGTGATGACACTGCCGATATTGCGAGCGCCAATCGGCGTATTCTCCAGCAGCTGCTGGTCGAAGTTGACGCCAAGGTTGGCGTTCTGGATATCGACAACCGGACTCTCGCCGCTCACGGTCACTGCATCGCTGAGGGTTGCCAGCGGCAGCTCGATGTTCAGCGTCACTGCCCGACCGACGCCGACGATGATGCCTTCCCTGGTCAGCTTCGCGAAGCCTTCCACGGTGTATGAGACGGCATAGGTGCCCGGCGGGAGATTCATCACGCGATAGACGCCGCGCTCGTCAGCTCACGGTGACGCGGTCGCCTTGAAGGGTCACACCGGAAATCGTGACCGTCACGCCCGGCAGCACGGCGCCGCTGCTGTCGCTGACCGTGCCGACAACACTCCCGGTGAACTCCTGCGCCGCAAGACCTGCCGGCAGAAGCGCAACCAGCATGCACCACATCAGCACTCGTTTCATCACAGTTCTCCTTGTCGACCAACCACCAATCGTGCTTCAATCGATGTCGCCCGTTCCAAACTAGCATTCTCGTGTTGATAACGAAGAAAATCCGTCCGGACTTTTTACTGCTTTCTCGAGGTGCTTTCCCGAAGCTCGCGATCGCCCAGGAGGAGGCGCTCGGGATCGAGGACGAATTTGCGGATGGTCTGCGGTCGCGATTCCCCCACATACAGGTCACCCAGCGCGTCCACCGTGATGTCCTCCGGGCCGGCGAACTCATCGGGGATGAACCATTTCACCGAGCCATCCTGCGCGCTTCCGACGTAGATGCCCGTCGCCATCGGAACCAGGGCAGGGTCGACTTTCCCCTGCACGACATTTGCCAACGAGTCGGTGACGTACAGAGTCTCATTGGTGATGAAGATGCCGGTTGGCCTTCCCCATCCCGTCCAGATGTCGAGGAGCTTCCCTTCCTGATCGAAGACCTGCAGCCGCGCGTTGCCCCGATCGCAAACGATCACGCGTCCGCGGGAATCGATGGCGAGGCAGTGCGGTGAACGGAACTCGCCCGCGTTCGATCCTGTCTTTCCGAATGCCTTGATGAACTTTCCGTCTTTCGAGTATTTGACGACGCGCGCGGCGCAGTGCGCAGCATTGCCGGCATTGCAGCTGTGACCGTCGGTCACAAAAATATCGCCATTGGAGGCAATGGCCACGTCGGTGGGAGCAAAAAGCGTGTCCGGTCCGCTCCCGCCAACTCCCGCCGTGCCGAGCGTCATCAGAAGCTTGCCGTCGGGGCTGAACTTGAATACCTGGTGACCCTTTCCGTTCTCGGTACGCTGCGAAGCGGACAAGCCCGTTGCGTCTGCTACCCAGACGAATCCCTCGCGATCGATCCCCATGCCATGCGGGAAATTGAACATCCCCGCGCCCCAGCTGCTCAGTAATTTGCCGGAGCGATCGAACTTGAGGATCGTCGGATCATTGCTTCCGACGCACGTGTCGGCCCCACAACGGTGGAAGGCGTAGATATTCCCATCGGGGCCAATCTGAATTCCCGGAACGGCCCCAAGCTTCAAGCTTGCGGGCACCTGCGGCCAGTCTGCAATGATGCGATATGGCGGGTTGATGGGCACCTTCGACTGCGCCTGCGCTCCGTGGCTCCACAAGATGCTCGCGGCCACAGTCGCGCAGCTGCCATCAGCACGGATTCCCGGAGTGTCATTGAGCCCCTCTTCCTCCGGCCGCCGGCTCCGGAAGTGCTGATTGGGATGTTGGTATGCCCGCAAGCAGGTAGCCGATCTTGCCTACACCCGGGTCTACGAAGTGCAGCAGATTGCGCGGAATCCAGACGATATCTCCCGGGCCGATCGTGTACTCGCTGCTGTCGATGTAGCCGGTCCCGCGGATCTGACCCGGTGCGGTCACCTTAGGATCGACCAGGCGGCCATCGTAGGCGGCCTTCGCGGTCCCGTAGCGCACAAAGTAGATCTGGTCGGCGGTTTCATGTGATTCGTAAGGACCGATCGCGCCGTTGTAGATGATCATGTTGAGGCTTCCGCCGCCGCGAAAACGCAGCTGCGTCGTTCTGGGCTCGTTGGCGAACGTCGCCGTCGATCTGTGCCTTCGTCGCGAAGTATGACGTCGGTTCCGGTAACGGCGCGCCGCCGGCGGCGCCTCCCCGCCCGGCGCCGGCTCCTCGTGCCGGTCGCGGCACAAATATCCGGAGCGCCACATACTCAAAGCGCCCGGCACTCGGAGCAATCTCATAATCGACGTTTCGCGGTACGTACACGACATCTCCCGCGCCAACGTCATTTGCGTCGCTGGAGGTCGTACCCGTCGGAGCCAGGGCGACCTTGGCCGAACCTCGCCGCACGATCCAGTACTCGTCGGCCTCCGAGTGGCTCGTCCATGGACGCTTCTTGGCAATCACACGGAACGTGACGGCATGATTGGTTTTCACAAAGACGTCCCAGGAATCCTGGATCTTTGCAAACGCGGCATCGACCTCGGCGCTCTTCATCACGTGATTGAACAGGTTTTTCTGCAGCCCCTTTGGAGCCTGCGCGCTCAGCCCGCTCGGCGTCCAGGCCAAGCATGACGCCAAAAACGGTCAAAGGAACGAGCATCCAGACAACCCGTGAACGGTTCATAGATCTGGTCCTTTCCTAGTACGCACCGGTTCCGTTCGGAACGATCGACTTCGGCCAATAGGCCTCGCTCTCCGGTAAATCAACAAGGAGATAGCCGGCCTTGCTCGAAGCCGGCATTGGCTCGATGTAGTGCACCGTGTTGCGGAAGACAAAGACCATGTCGCCGGGGCCGATGGTGTACTCGCTGCCACCAACGACACCGGTACCCATCAGACCTCGTCGGTCCCAGTATGGGTTGGTGACGTAACCATCCATGGTGGCCTTGGCGGTTCCGTGTTTCACAAAATAGACGTGCTCGTCGAGCTCGTGGTTTTCCGCAGGACCTGGCTTGCCGTTGTAGACGATTCGATTGATTCCGCCACTGAGCGCGGAGCTGGCAGTGGCCGTGGTGAAAAACTGATCGAGTTCTGCCCTGGTCGTCACCGGGGGCAGCGGCGCGGGGGGCGAAACCTGCACAGCAAATCTTCTGACCGCGACGTACTCGAAGCGGCCGCCCGCCGGCATGATCTGATAGGCCATGGCCCGCGGGACGTTGACGATATCCCCCTCGCCAACATCATAGGTATCGCCGGGTGGCGTCACGCCCACCATCAACGAGAACGGAGCCAGCGAGACCTTGGCCGCACCCCGGTACACGAACCAAAGCTCGTCTGCCTCGACGTGGTTCTTCCACGGAAGCTTGGTCGTATTGGCAGCGGCCCGCAGCGTGATCGCCACATTCGATTTCACAACGAGATCCCACGAATCCTTGACTTGCGCCAACGCTGCCAGGATGTCGGCTTTCTTCATCACGTGCTTGTACAGGTTCGTGTTCGGTCCAGGAGAGACCGGGACCGTGTTAGGCAGCCCTGCAGCGGGCGGCGCCTGGGCATCGATTCGACGCGGAAGCAGCCAACCAACGCCCACGAGGACGAGCAGGATGGGAACACACGTCCAGACATGCCATGAGCGATTCATAGATCTATTCCTTCCTGATATGTCGTGACGTCGCTCACCGCCGGGGATTGTCGTCCTCGCACGATGCGCAACCTGGTGGGCCGCCGCAAGAGCCTGGCGTTCACAGGTTTGTCCTGCTTCAGAAGATGAGCGATTTATATTACCGCTTCTTCGGATGTGCGGGCAGGCCTAAAGGCCTGCGCTACTCGTCTGCGGCGGGTCTGGTAGTCTGCGGCGGTTTAGTCTCGGCAGCAGGGCTTTAGCCCCTGCCACCTAGAGATCGGATCTATCGCCTGGAACGCTCCAGGTACAAAGAGCGGAGCCTCAGAATCGCCCACCCGAGCGGCCGGGCGGGATGCCACTTCCGGGGAACGACGTGGGTCGCGAAATACCGGTACGCGCTGCGATGAAACTCGCGGTTTGCCAGCGTGCGTGCGGACCGACTCGACTGTCCGACGTCGTGCACGACAGTGGGCGCCGGCATGTAACGGATTTCCCAGCCCGCATTCCTGAGCCGGCGGCAGAGATCGGCATCTTCCCAGAAGAGGAAATAACCTTCGTCAAATCCTCCCACGCGGTCGAGCGCTTCGCGGCGAGCGAGCATGCACGCGCCAGACACCCAATCGACGATGTGGCTGGATTCAGTTGTCTTCGCGAGGGATGCCGAGAGCAGATTCCGTCGAGCCGGAGCCAGGCCGGGAAAGCGGCGCGATCCGATCGTCGTGCGGCCAAACAAGCCGGTCAGCATGTCCGGATCGCCACGCGCGTTTTCCTGAAGCGTACCGCCGGGATCGAGAATCCTCGGGGCGATCGCTGCGCAGCGCGGGTGAGTCTGTATTTCATGCACGAGCGCTCGAGCGGCCCCAGGCTGCAACCGGCAGTCCGGGTTCAGGGCAAGCACGAATGGTCCCGACGTGGCGGCGATGCCGGCGTTCATTCCCGCCGCAAAACCGACATTCGCAGGCTGTCGAACGACCCGGACTCGCTCCTGCTGTTCAGCGGCGCGCTCGCTGCCGTCGCTGGACGCATTATCGAGCACGATTCCATCCCACTCGATGCCCGCCAATCCTTCGGGGAGAGCTGCGAGGGTCGACTCGAGGGCGGTCCCGCTGTTGAAGTTGACAATGACGACAGAAATGAGGGGTCTCAACGGATTTCGAGATGCAGGCGGCGGACACTGACGCCGGCTTCCCCGCAGACGGATCGAATGCGGCTTTCGACGTTGCCGTTGACCGATTGCGTGCTGATGATGAGCTCTTCGATGCGCTGCGACTGTATCAGCCGCTCGAGATCCTCGACTGTGCCTCGCACCGGCACCCCCAGAATCAGCCGATTCCGCTTGAATGGATCATCGTCAAGGAATACGACTGGCTGGGAGTTCCACACTCGATTGGCTCTCATTTCGCGCACGAGGAGATGGCCGCCGGCGCCGGCGCCATAGATCGCCACTCGCGTTGCATGCCGGCGGCGCACGCTCGCCGCGTCGCTGATCACACGGAACGAAATCCGCGTCGCCGAGACCGCGGCCACGAGCAGCATCGCGTCGATGACAAAAACCGCGCGCGAAAATCCCTCGAAACGATAGACGTAGGCAACAACCAGCACGGAGAGAATCGTTCCGGCCATCACTCCACGCACCACCGAGAAGAGATCGACAAGGCTGAACGTTTCCCAGGATCGATCGTAGAGGCCGGAAAAGTACAGCGCAGCCAGCTTGCAGCCCATGATCGCAGGCAACGAGGCGGTCAGGTAAGGCGCAAACGCCGAGAACGTTTCCCCCTCGAACCGGATACGGTAGGCCGCGTAGTAGCAGACCGCTATCAACACGAGATCGAGCAGCACCTGGCCCGCGTGCCACCGGAACGTGAGATGTGCTCAAGAACGGTGCGAACGGCGATCTCTTGAGCGCGCCGAAATCTTCCGCATCGTAAGCGCGAACACGGGCAAGATAGACGCCGATCAAAGTGAGAGCCACAGCAAAGAGAACGGCGACAGGAAGAATCTGCTGCAGCCCTTCGCGCTGGATCATCACGGCAATCAACCCGGCGGTAAGGCCTATCAGATACAAAATGTGAACGGCGGTCCGCTCCGAAAATCCGAGAGAGACGAGCCGATGCGAGACGTGATCGGTTCCGCCCCGGGTCGCCTTACGGCCGGCGAGCCGCCGGAGCACCAGCACGAACCCGGTATCGAATAACGGAACGGTGAGCACGAGCAGGACCAGGATGGCGGATCTGTATACGTCGATTCCGGGGGCACGTCACCGCAACGAGCGAGGCGGCGGCGAGCGTGCCGCCGAGAAACAGACTGCCCGAGTCGCCCATGAACAGCCGCGCAGGTTTCCAGTTCCAGTAAAGAAATCCCGCGAGGCTGCCGGCTACGCACACGAGATACGTCACGACGAATGGTCCAAGAACTCGAGGAAACAGCAACGCGAGCATTCCGGCCGCAATCAGGGCGATCCCGCCGGCAAGGCCATCCATGTTGTCGAGCAGGTTCAGCGCGTGCACTACGCCGGCAAACCAGAGGACGGCCAGCAATGTGGCGACCAGCGGAATGCTACGTCCAAAAGACACGGTGATGATGAAGACGATGAGCGCTCCGATGATGAGTGAGAAGACAAGCTTCGCGAGGGGCGCGAGTTGAAGCCGGTCGTCGAACACTCCGAGGACGAGCAACGCCACTCCGGCCAGCGGAACGGCAATTTCGAACGCGCGATTCGGAAGGGCGCCGCTCGTCAGAATGGCCGCGGAGGTGGCAAGCAAAGTTGCCATTGCGAATCCGACGCCGCCCATCGTAGGCGTGGCTATGGAATGCCATCTGTCGGATCTCGGCGGAAGGATGGCCAAGCCGCGCACGCTTACCCGCCGGACGATGGCGCAGAGCGCTAATGAAAGGCTTGCGGCTAGGATGAAGGAGATAACAACCGAGGATAGCATCAGTAGTGAGCGTGCACGTGGCGCAGCGAGCCGATCGAGGGGCCAGGCGGATTATCTCTGGGTTTTGGGCATTGTCAAAATCATGACCTGTTTTCCCTCATCAAATTGACAAGAGAGGAACGTGCGTCGTGTCGAAAGGATCGTCACAGGTCAGAAGAAAACAGCCGGGGTGGCAGGCGCGCCATCCCGTAAGTAGCAACAGGTGCGCTTATGACTAACGGGGACCCACAATCTTCCAGCTCACGTTAACCGAAGGGATGCTAAGGTAGCCGTACCATATCGCATTCGTTCCCTGCATCGCCCAGAGCGACCAACTCACCGGTGAGATCATTCCGCCAGACAATATCCGGCCATCCATCAAAGTTGGCATCGCCAACCGCCGCGATCTTCCAATTGGCTGCGACAACCTTGGGTTCAAGTTCGTCCGCCCATCACGTTCACACCGTTGAGAAACCACACACGGAGCTCCCCGGTCGCCTCGTTGTGCCATAGCGCATCTGGCTGTCCGTCGCGATTGAAGTCCGCCGTACCTCGCATCTTCCAGTTCGTATCGGCAATTCGAGGCCGGACTGGGAGCAGCCCAATGAGTCATAGGTTGTTCCATTGAAGTACCAGACCGACCATGTCGCCCGTCGTCTGGTTGTGCCACCAGATGTCGGGGTTGCCATCGCCATTGAAATCTCGCACCGAAGTGATACGCCAAGCCGAGGCCACGGCCCGGGAAGATATCCTGCCGAATAGTTCACATCACGCCATCCATCAGCCAATGGAAACGTCTCCAGTCTGCTGGGTTGTGCCAGACCAGATCGGGCTTGCCGTCTCCACTGAAATCCGCGCTCCCGCTCAGGTTCCAGCCCGAGTGGGACATGTGACGGCGTGAACACCCGACTAGCTCACGAACCGTCGAACCGTTCAGATGCCAAGCCGACAAGCTGACCAGTCTTGCTGTTTTGCCAAAGGAGATCGAACCTACCGTCACCATTGAAATCGCTCCGGCTTGCTTCGCTGCCAGGCGGGTTGGTTGCTGGAATCACGTACGTGATCTGAGAAAGTGGACTCAGTCCTGCCGGACTCTCGGCCTGGACCGCAAAATAGTATTGGACGTTGCTCTGGAGACCGACAAGGTCCAGTTGGTCCGATTTCCTACTGGAATAGGCGCACCAAAGGAACCACCCGCCGTTCGCACGTAGACGTTGTAGTTGTTTACATCCGGCTCCGGATTGGGATCCCACGCCAATGTGACTGTCGCGGCGCCGGCGGGCATGCTCATGGCGCACCAGATTACTCCGCCCAGTAGCCAACGCCCGAACCCGCGAACCGCCATCTATCTCCTCCTACTTGGAGCACGTCGTCTGTGTGGAAAAAAAGGGGAAGGCCGCACCCCTTTAGCAACGTTTGTGCCCTTGCACGAACTGACCTCGTTTTTGTGGGCTTTTTCACAATACTGGTGACAATGCCAGAGGCATTTCTGCCAGCACGTACGAAAAAAAGTTATGGCTGGGTAAAAATGACAGACCTGGTCCGGCAGTTCCTAAGCCGTCGTGCGCAACCAAAATGAGCCGCCGTGCTGCTGGACGCCGGCAAGCTGCCCGGTCCACAGCGGCGTCAGCTCTCGACGAAGATCATTATCCTGGCTTACAAACATGTTCGGCAGTTCAACATCGAAGCGTGCGCCTTCGGCCAGCAGCCAGGCTGCCAGCAGATACTGCTCAGAGTAGAACCGATCGTTCCATTCAGGAGGATAGTCGTAGGGCAGAAAGACGTCGTGGATGTGCACCAGCACGCCAGGCTTGAGCTCCGGAAGAATCTCGAGGAAGAAGATCACGCAGTCGGAGTTCGTAAATGCCCGATGCGAGCTGTCCACAAACAGAATGTCCCCGGCCTCGAGTTGGCCGGCCACCTCAGGAGCAACATCTTCAGCAGCCTTCCTCACGACGAGGTCGCACAATTGATCGATCTCCGCCCGGGGTTCGGGGTCGATTGAGGTGATACGGAGCTGCGACTCCCGCATCTCGAGCCGCTCGCCGCGCAACCTTCGTCGACCATCCGGACCCGATCTCCAGATATCTCGCCGGTCTATGGCGCGCGACAAACATGTAAAGAGCTGCCAGATCCAACCCGGAGAACCAGGGGTTCGACCAGACTGGCTCGACCAGATCGGCATCAGTTGGCGAGACAGCGATTGCGCGCAACCCTGGTTGAAGGGCAACAATCTCGCGAAGATGCTCACGGTATTGCTCGCGTCGCCGATCGAGGATGCGGTAGAGGCGCGTGTGCGGAGGTCGTCCGTGGCCCCATCGCGGCGTCGGGTCTGATCGGATAGTCGAGCGTGATTTGCAAAGTTCCCTTCACGAAGCCATTCGGCCCGCGGAATCGATGCGCAGCGCGTGGCGGTCGCGATCGCGAAGTTGACGCCACCACGGCGTGTTCCAGTCGATATCCGTACCGGCCGCGCGCCAGTAACCCGGACAGCCACGTGACATCGATGGTTCGACAACCAGCGGCGCGAAGGCGCACGCCAATGAGATGCTCGTTGAGAATCGTCAGCGCCTTTCGCTCGAATTCGGGGAGGCTCTGCTGATCCAGTCCAATGCGTGTGTGCCAATTCACGCCCTGCCCGATGTCATTTCCGGTCAGCCAATCGGTGATCAACCGCCTGTATGTCTGAGAAAGAGGCGCATCGTGCCGGAACGGAGCGGCTGGATCGCCGCTGAACCACTGTTCTCGATCGCCGGTTGAAACAAGGCTGCCCAGGATTCTGAGCTCTGCTGGGGGCAGGAACAGACAGGCTGTACGGATCCAGTGCTGACTCTGACAGCCAAAGACCTCGATAGGCTCGTTGTAGCAATCGATGTGGCCGAGGCATACTGCCCGACCAGCCACGGCCGAGAGCACCTCAGGCCGAAAACGGTCGAGGTAATCTACGTAAAGTTGACCAAACGCCGAGGTCGCGAGATTGACGAGGTCGTAGTTCCACAGATCGTCTCCGACAAACGCAAGACCAGAATCGAACCCGGAGAACTCAGACGCAGAGTTGTCGCCGCCGATGACGACGTCACTTGGTACCTCGGCTCGGCGCACGTTGGCATGGCTGTGTCAACAATCACCGTCCGTCGCTCCACGGCAGGCAACTGGCTGCGGAAACGGTCGGCGAGATCGCGCTCGGCGCTGGCGTACTTCGCGGTTCCGTTCCGCACAAAGATTGTCAGCACGCGCATGAATGCCTCGCGCGCACAAGCTATGGGTTCTTTAAGGCTCGCCAGCCCGAAAGAGAATCGCAGTGGCTGCGTCGAGCGGGTTCGGTAAAGTATCCGCGAAGATCCATAAAGCGCGCAAACCCAATACTTGAACCCGAGGAAGCTCGCGCTGAACCACTACGCGCGTTAAGATCGGTCAGCTAACTCAAGAAAGTCACAGAAGGCCGCATGCAAAGAGAGAGCGTTAGAGCTTCCGGCACGCATACTGGCGTTTCCTTTTCCGCATTCTGTCAGGCGGTCCACTTGGGAAGACTTCCCACGCGTTGCCATGCCGTGAGCCGCGGCGATCGAGGATAGCAGGGTGTGGCGAGCAACCAGCCCCGTGCGTTGGATGCTTGGACGCTTTCCCAAATCGCGCCGGGCGCTCCGCGCCTGCTGGTGGGCGGTCAGCTTCCAACTCCCTCGCCGTCTTCGTGAGCGGCGTGCGCAACAGACGCGGGTTCGCCCCAGCTTTGACGCCCCCGTGGTACTTGGCCACCTATCCTGACGTCGCGGCCAGCGGTGCGGACCCGCTCCTCCATTACATCGACTACGGCATGGCCGAAGGGCGAGATCCAAACCAGACGCAAGCGCAGATTCGTGCCGTCGCAGCGTCACCTCTCTTTGACCGAGACTGGTACCTGGGACAGTACCCAGACGTAGCCTCGGCAGCGGTGGACCCCGCGTGGCATTACGTGATTCATGGTACCGAACAGCGACGGTCGCCCGGGCCGAATTTCGACACCGACTGGTACCTGACCACCTACTCTGACGTCGCCTCCAGCGGCGCCAATCCCCTGCTCCACTACATGGAGCACGGCATCGCTGAGGGGCGGCACCCAAATGGCCTCTCGGTTGATTATGCGCACTGGGTGAGCAAATACGACACTTTGGACAACTTCGATTGCAACGCAATCCGCGCGCACATCGCAGCATTCGCTTCCCGACCGCTTATCTCAATCGTGGTGCCTGTCTATAACACCGAAGAGAAATACCTCCGCGAAATGATCGAATCGGTAAGTCAGCAGCTCTACCCGAACTGGGAACTCTGCATTGCAGACGACGCATCGACAAAGCCACACGTTCGGGAAGTTTTGGAGCAGTACGGCCTGGAGGACCCGCGTATCAAGGTGGTCTACCGTCAAGACAACGGGCACATCTCCGCAGCCAGCAACTCTGCCCTCGAAATCGCCACGGGCGAGTTCGTCGCCCTCCTGGACCATGACGATGTCCTCGCGCCGCATGCCCTCTACATGGTGGCTCACGCCATCAACGAACATCCCGATGCTGATGTCCTTTTCTCGGACGAGGACAAGCTCGACGATGCAGGTTGCCGCTGCGATCCCTATTTCAAACCGGACTGGAACGCGGAACTCTTCTACTGCCAGAACTTCGTCAACCACCTCGGCGTCTATCGAACATCGCTGTTGCGTGCCATCGGCGGCTTTCGGGCAGGCTTCGAAGGTAGCCAGGACTACGATCTGACGCTACGCGCTACAGCCGCCACCAGCGGCCCTATCGTGCATATTCCTCATGTTCTTTACCATTGGCGACAGTTTCCAGAAGCGCATCACTTATTCCTCGACACAGCTCGATAGAGCGACGGCAGCCGCAAGGCGCGCCATTACTGAGCATCTTGCCTTCGTAGGCGAAAAGGCCAGCGTTACCGATGCCGGCGGCAGCTATCATCGCGTCATTTATCAGCAGCCAGACCGTTGGCCTCGAGTGAGCATCATCGTGCCAACGCGCGATCTTGTCGACATGCTCGCGCCTTGCATCAATGGACTGCTGGACGGCACGGATTACCCGGATCTCGAAATCCTAATTACGGACAACGAAAGCAGTGACCCGAAGACGACAGCCTTTTTCGAAGAGGCGGGTCGGCGAGGCGTCAGGATTTTACATTTGGCTGGTGCCTTCAACTTCTCGCGCATCAACAATGCAGCCGCGCGCGAGGCTACAGGCCGATATCCTCTTGTTTCTCAATAACGACGTCTCTGTGATTCACCGATCCTGGCTCAAAGAAATGATTCTTCATGTCATAAGGCCTGGTGTCGGCGCAGTCGGTGCCCGCCTGCTCTATCCCGACGGCACAGTTCAGCATGCCGGCGTGGACCTGGGATTGGTGCTCTCGCGGGCCATGTCCACGAGGCGCCCATGGCAACGACCCCGGGTATTTCTCACGACTCAAGCTCGCGCAGGACGTTTCCTGTGTCACGGCGGCCTGCATGGCCGTCCAAAAGCGGTGTTTGAGAAGATCGGAGGTTTTGACGAGGAGAACTTCGCCGTCGCCTTTAACGACGTGGATCTGTGTATCAGGATTCGTGAGGCCGGTTACCGGATCATCTGGACGCCCTATGCTGAGCTTTACCACGCGGAGTCGAAGAGCCGCGGGGCTGATCTCATTCCTTCTCAAATCACCAGATTCCATCACGAAGTGGAGTATCTGCGGAGACGTTGGGCGAAACAGTCGCTGCGGATCCCTTTTTAGCCCGAATCTCTCGCTCGATAGCACGCGGCCTGAGCCGGCGTTTCCCCCGCCGCCACAAGCCATGGTTGTCAGCCAGCGAGAAACTCGATTCCTGTCCACCTGCAAAAAAGTCAGGCTAATACACCATCG
>CAVZIS010000010.1:0-523252 GCA_963775345.1 Vicinamibacterales bacterium | reverse complement strand
CAAGGCAGGTGCGCTACCAGGCTGCGCTACGCCCCGACTCTTTGTATGAAACAGAAGGAAAGTGCTGATCCTCAGCGAGTTTAGCACGACCCCTGATGCGCCTCGGGATTCACACAGCTAATCCCTAATCCCCAATCCCTAATCCCTAGAGTCCCGACCTTCCAGTAACATGAAATCACCATCAGGATTCCACGAACCATGCCGTCAGACCTGTTCGATCTCTTTCCCGATCTGCCCTGGCCGCGGATAAACCCGCCGCCTCCTCGCGTGTGGCCGCAACAGGAGCTCCCGCCCCCTCCTCGACCACGCCAATTGTTACCTGATCGAGAGAGCGCGAAACACGCTGCGGCGTTGCGGGAGATTTACGAAATCGCGTTGCGTGAGCGTAAACGCGTTACGCCGAGGAGCAGGACGGCACGGGCGCTCGACGAGATCATTCAGATTGTGCGCGTGGTACGGCCAGCGACCGGTTAATCAGCGACGGCCGATCGGCAGGGCGAAGCCCTGCGTCACGGCCAGCGGTAATATGGCAGGGCTAAAGCCCTGCGCTACGAGCTACCGGCTACTACGAGCTACCGGCCACCAACTACCAGCTGCCCCAAGGAGGCCCCTTCATGAACCCTGACCTGTACACAAAGACCGTCCTCACCATTATCGCGGGATGCCTGGTGTGGCTGTGCATCAACGGTGCGACCCCCATCGCATGGGCCCAGGCAGCGCAGGCGCCGCCACCGACGCGCGTGCTCCTGGTCGACGAAAAAAATATCGCGCTCCCGACGGGCCAGGGTCTCCGTATCAACGTGGCCGGCCAGACAATTCCCGTCTCGGTGACCAACCCTTCGGTCAACGTCGCCGTGACGAATCCAGCCGTCACCGTTGCGCTGACTGCCATCGAGAGGCGCGGCTCCTGGCAGCCGCTGGACGTGCGCGTGATGAGGGAACCGCCGACGCTGCAGCCCACGCCGTGAGCTCAGTCGAGATCCGCGACGAGAATCTGTCTGACGCCGGTGCTATCCGACTGGTACATCGTCAGGCGTTCGCGAGCGAGGTCGAGGCGCGCCTGGTCGATCTTCTTCGCGAGAGAAACAAGGCGCTGATTTCACTCGTTGCCGTGACCGGCGAAAACATTCGCGGCCACATCCTGTTTTCGGCGGTCACCATCGCCAACGCGGCTCCGGCGATTCGATCGATCGGATTGGCTCCCGTTGCAGTCCTGCCCGAGTTTCAGCGAAGTGGAATCGGATCCAGCCTGATCCGCGAAGGATTGGAACGTTGCAAGCGCGCGGGATACCACCTCGTCGTGGTGCTCGGCAACCCGGCCTACTACCATCGGTTCGGCTTTCAAAGGGCACGAACGTTCGGCCTGGAAAACGAATACGGCGTGGACGAGGAGTTCATGGTGCTCGAGCTGCAGCCGGGTGCGCTCCGCGAGGCAAGTGGGATGGTGCGATATGCAGCCGAATTCAAGGAAGCCGAGTAACTTTACAAAACCCTACAAAATATTGGATTTGCAACAGGTCAACAGATCTTGTGGAACCAACCACTCCGCTGATACGATGAGCGCCGTTCCAGAAAAACTTGCTTTGGAGGAAAACATGACGCTGACGCGATGGGTTTCTACCATTCTCGCGGTCGTGATTCTTGCAGTTCCCGCTCTCACTTTCGCCCAGACTGAACGAGGCACCATCACCGGTGTCGTCATGGATTCTACAAAGGCAGCGGTACCGGGCGTCGCCGTTAAAGTCATCAATACAGGCACGAATGCGGCGACCACCGTCATCTCGTCGGAATCCGGCAGCTACAGCGCGGCAAACCTGCCGCCCGGCACCTATCGGATCGAGGCCACGCTCGAGGGCTTTCGCACATCAATCGTCGAAGGCGTCACGCTGGCAGCAGCCACCACGGCCCGTATCGACGTCACGCTCAACCTCGGAGCCATGACCGAATCGGTCAACGTCGTTGCCGAGAACCAGGCGGTCTCGACCGAAGACGCCAAGGTCGCCACCAACGTGTCGAACAAGTTGATTGACGAGCTGCCACTCGTGGTCGGTGGAGCGATGCGCAGCCCGTTCGATTTGATTGCCACCGTGCCGGAGGCCAAGGGGAGCGGCACGAGCGTTTCACTCGGAGGAGGACAGGGCGCTTCGTTCGGCGCCACGCTCGACGGCATCTCGGTGAATACCAATCGCAACGCCGACACGGCCGAAACCGCGTTCCTCACGCCGTCTCTCGAAGCCATCACGGAGTTCTCGGTCGAAACAAACGGTTTCAAACCCGAGTTCGGGCAGGCCGGCGGCGGCGCCATCACCTTCGCATCCAAGTCGGGCACGAACGTCCTGCAGGGTTCGGCGTACGGCTTCTTCCGGCACGACGCGCTCGACAAGAAAGGGTTCTTCGAGGCGTCGAAGGGTATCTACAAACAGAGCGATTACGGCGGGTCGTTTGGCGGGCCGGTACGTCTTCCCGAACATCTATAACGGAACCAACCGCACGTTTTTCTTTGCGTCCTTCGAAGGGTTCCACAACGAGCAGGGAAGCAATGCCTCGTTCCAAAGCGTTCCGACCCCCGAGATGTGGAACGGAGATTTCTCCAATTGGGTGAACGCCAGCGGCCAGCGGATCACCATTTACGATCCTGCGACGACGCGTCTCGTGAATGGAGTACTGGTTCGCGATCCGTTCCCGGGCAACAGAATTCCCGCCGAGCGCTTCAGCACCGTCGCCAAGCAGTACATCGCGCTGGCGCGAAACGGCGCTGGTCCCTAATCGTCCGGGTCTCGTTCCCGGCACGTTCGGGTACGTCAACAACAACTATGTCTCCGAGGACAGAAGCACCATCGAAACGACGAACAAATTCAGCTTGAAGATCGATCACACGCTCAACAACACCAATCGCGTGGCGTACGTGTTCAACCGGACCAAAAACAGGCTGAAGGCCGGACCCAACGGCGCCACGGGGCTTCCCGAACCCTTCAGCGGCTTCTCGCAGAACGAGTTTGACGGAGACCTTCACCGTGCGAGCTGGGACTGGGTGGGCACGGCGATGGTGAATCACCTGACTTTTGGCGCAAACACGTTCTTCAAGAACGCCTTCTCCCCCAACGTCGACAAGAACTGGAAAGACAAGGTCTGCATCCCGAACGTGCTCGATTGCAACCAGAACATGGGAGCCATCACATTTACGGAGCTCACGGGATGGGGCGCCACCTCATATAACGGAACCAAGCAGCCGAGATTCACGGTGAAAGACGATGTCACCTTTATTAAAGGGTCCCACACCATCAAGACGGGGTTCACCTACGACCGCCAGCAAGCCAATGGCTTCGGCCAGCAGGATTACGGCGGCAGGGCCGGTTTCAGCTTCCTGCAGACCGGTGTGCCCGGCGTGACCAACTTCAACACCGCGGGCGGCAGCTCGTTCGCATCATTCCTGACCGGGTATGCGAATTCGGGTCGAACCGAGACGATTCGTTACCTGCAGCAGATTTATCCGTACTACGGGTTTTACGCACAGGACGACTGGCGCGTCAACGAGAAGCTCGTGTTCAACTACGGGTTGCGCTACGAATACACGCAGCCGCCTGTGGCCGGAGGCGATCAGTACTCCGAGTTCGACCCGACCAAACCGAATCCGGCTGTGAACGATTATCCAGGCGCGCTCATCTTCGCGGGGGAAGGACCCGGGCGGGAAGGAGTAAGAAGCCTGATCCCCGGCATACTACGGCGGATGGGCCCCGCGACTGAGCGCCGCGTACAGCCTGAACAACAGAGACGACGTTCCGTGGCGGCGTAGGCCGGTCCTTCGGCCGTGTCACTGTGATCTCCGGGACGAGCCATTTCGCCGGCTTCATCGGCCAGTACGAGTTCCTGAATGGCGACTCGGGTGTGACCCCCACGTTCCTCCTGGATCAGGGGCTGCCCGCCTATCCGCTTCCGCCGCAGATTAATCCGTCTTTCTCGAACAACCTCGCTGTCGACTACTGGAACGGACAGGAAGCACTGAAACCGGCCACCTACGATACGTGGACGATGTCGATGCAACGCGAGGTGCGTCAGGGCATGACGCTGGAGCTCGATTACAACGGCTCGAAGGGATCGAACCTCCAGGCCAATCTGCTCAACATCAATCAGGTGCCGCTCGCGGCCGTGAACGACCTGATCGCCAGGTACGGTGCGGCAGGAGCGGTCGCGTTGCTGAACATGCCCGCCAACTCGGCGCAAGCTGTTGCGGCAGGGATCAAGATCCCCTACGCGAACTTTACAAACCCGTCGGTGCAGACCACGCGCAGCGTGGCCCAGGCGCTGCGGCCGTATCCTCAATACGGAACCATCAATACCACCAACAGCGGCGGCGACAAGACCGGCAAGTCCATGTATCACGCCGGCGTGGTGAAATTAACTCAGAGATTCACTGCGGGATTCCTGTTCCAGGGCAGCTACACGTACTCGAAGCTGATGACCGATGCTGATGCCTTCAGCGGCAGCACCGGCTCGATGGACACTGCCCAGCCGGATCTCGAGTACTCGATCGGCAGACTCGATCAAACGCACAGCATCAAGCTCAGCACGGTGTACGAGCTGCCGTTTGGCCCGGGCCGGAAGTGGCTCACCGATGGCACTGCCAGTCACATCCTCGGCGGGTGGCGTATCGCCGCGGTGCAGGTCTACACGAGCGGTCTGCCGATTGGCGTCACGACCAGCGCACCGTTGCCGATCTTCAACGGCTCGAACCGCCCGAACGTGACGGGAGAAGACTGGCGCGCGCCGATCGCCGGCGACGAGTTCGATCCGCTGGTCGACCGGTTCCTCAACCGCGCGGCGTTCGTTCAGCCGGTGGGGCAGTTGGGCAACGCGCCACGCATCAACGGCGATGTGCGAAGGCCCTGGAATTCTTCCGAGAACCTGAGTCTGGCCAAAACGATCTCGATGACCGATCAGGTTCGTCTCGACGTTCGCCTGGAAGCGTTCAACCTCTTCGACCGGGTCGTCTGGGGCGCGCCGAACACCGACTTCAACAGCGCGAATTTCGGGATGATCACGTCGCAGGGTAATTCGCCGCGGCAGATGCAGTTCGGGCTGAAGCTGTACTGGTAGGGACGATCGTCGATCGTCGATCGTCCATCGTCCATCGTCTGGAGGGCGCGGCTTCGGTCGCGCCTTTGCGTTTGTACGCGCGTCACACCGCTGTTGCTTGACTGTGAACGTCAGGCGCCTATACTCGGCGCCATTGGAGGCCAACATGACGCCTGCAGCTCGATTGCGTGCGTGTGCGGTTCTTGCCCTTCTGGTCTCTCTGATGCGATCTGGTGATGCGGCAGCGGCCCAGACTACCAACGCCACGCTTCAAGGCACCATTACCGACACGAGTGGAGCAGTGCTTCCCGGCGTGACCGTGAAACTCGAGTCGCCGGCAACCGGCCTTTCGCGCGACGTGGTGACCAATGCCGCGGGTGTGTACGTGATCAATTTTCTTCCCGCCGGCAGCTATGTCGTGTCCGCCGAGCTGTCGGGATTCAAGACCGTACGACACGACCAGGTTCGGCTCGAAGTCGGGCAGAACCTGGAGCTGGACCTGCGTATGGAGGTCGGACAGCTTGATGAGGTCGTCAATGTCGAAGCGACCGCGGCGGTACTCGATCGCAGCTCGGCCGTGATTGGCACCGTCATCCAGTCGAGCCAGTTGAAAGAGCTCCCGCTGGCAGGCCGCCACTGGGCGGGTTTGATGCTGCTGGCGCCCGGTGCAATCAATACCGGCGACGGGACGCACCTCAGCACGCGATTCGTCGGCCGCGCCCGTGATGACAACAATTGGACGTTCGACGGCGTCGATGCGACAGGCGTGAAGGACCCGCGCCAGGACAGTGCCGCGCGCCTCATCATCAGCAGCGAATCGATCGCCGAGTTCCGTGTCAGCTCGTCGCTGTACTCGGCAGAATCGGGCACGGGTGCGGGCGGGCAGGTGCAGCTCATTTCAAAAATGGGCACGAACCAGTTTCACGGCACCGCCTACAACTTCATTAGGAACGACGCCTTCGATTCACGCCCGTTCGGAACCGTCGGCGATCTGCCGCCGTTCTCGCTCAATCAGTTCGGCGTCAATATCGGTGGTCCCCTGGTTCCACAGCGCACGTTCTTCTTCGTGAACTACGAGGGCCTCCGGCAGCGCCAGGACCAAAGCTTCACCCGGTTTGTGCCAAGCCCCGCGTACAAGGCCGGCGTCACGGCCGCGTTAGCCTCTGTCGCAGCGTTGTATCCCGCTGGTACCGGGCGGACAAGCGATCCCACCATCGACGAATGGCAGGGCACGAACAAAGTGACGGCCGATGAGAACGCCGGCCTGTTTCGCGTGGATCAGCGAGTCTCCGACAACACGTCGTTCTACGCACGCTACAACTTCGATGTGGCCGACATCATCACTCCCGAGGACACCGGGTTTGTCACCAACAAACTTCGTCCCAGCAACTTTGTGTTCCAGCTTCAGCGGATTTTCGGGCCGACTGTCGTGAACGATCTGAGGTTTGGGTACAACGCCTCACTTCGCAATTCGGTGCGAGAGGGACCCAGCGCGGAGCAACTCACCGTTCCCGGTTTTGTCGCGCTCACCGGCCCCCAGGACATCACCGAAAACGGCCGCTCGTTCAGCGTCCTGAACGACACGGCCATTCTTCGCGGCCGGCACAACATCAAGTTCGGCGGCGAAATCCGCCGTATCTTCGTTGGCGTCGGAGAAGGCAATACGACGTCGGTCGCTTACGCGAGCCGTCCGAACTTCCAGAACAACGTGCTCGAGAACTTCAGCATCGTCGACTTCCCATTGGTCGAGGGTCAGCGCTGGTGGTATCTCGGCTACATCCAGAACGACATCAAGTGGCGGCCGAACCTGACGATCAATGCGGGACTCCGTTACGAGTACTACTCCGTTGTTCAGGAGAAAAACGACCTGGGCAAGGTGTGGCGGATGTCGTGCGGGGGGTTCTGTGCTCCGGGTACACCGTGGTATGAGCCGGACTTCAACAACTTCGGGCCGCGCGTCGGCTTTGCCTGGGCGCCCACGCGGTTCAACGACAACACGTTGATTCGCGCCGGTTTCGGCGTCTTCTTCGGTCCGGGACAAAACGACGACGTGTTTGCGCCGATCGATAACGCCGGAAGCCGCGTTGCGCTCGAGCGCGTTACGGTGCCGACCCTCAGCTATCCGATCGATCCGTTCCTGCCGCTCGCGGCAACCACCGGCGTCGCGGCCCGCGCCGTCGACGAGCACCGGGTGGATCTGTACGCGAACCACTACAGCCTCTCGATTCAGCAGGTGCTTCCGGGACGTTTCGTCACGCAGATTGGGTACGTCGGGAACCAGGGGCATCACATGCTGGATCGCTCGTACGTGAACCTGATCGATCCCGCGACCGGGCGGCGGCCTCTTTCGCAGTTCGGGCGGGTTGACATCAAGTCGAGCGGGTCGAGCACCAACTTCAATGGCCTGCAGTTTTCTCTGCATCGTCCGCTCAACAACGGGCTTCTCATCGGCACGCAGTACATGTGGTCGCATGCCTTCGACGAGGCATCGCTCGGCGGCGGAGAGTCGCAGACGCCGCAGAACGTCGCCTGCCGATCCTGTGAGTACTCGAGCACGAATCAGGACATCCGGCACACGTTCACGACGAACTTTGTCTACGCGCTTCCGTTCGGTCGTGGCAGCCGGACTTCGGGCGAGAGCGATATGCTCATGGCGCTGTTCGGCGGGTGGCAATTGTCGGGCGTGATGCAGGCGCGCACGGGGCGTCCGTTGACTATCACTGTTTCGCGCGCCACCGGCGATCTCCCTGATGGGAACAATGCGAGTCAGCGCCCGGATGTTGTCCCGAGCGTATCGGCCATTCCCTCGAACCAGACACCTGACCAATGGCTGAACATCGCGGCGTTCGCCGTACCGGCGCGAGGCGCCTGGGGCAACGTGACGCGAAACACGCTTCGTGGTCCCGGTCTGGTGCAGGTCGATCTGGCGCTGCAAAAGCAGTTCATCATCACCGGCAGCCGCACGTTCGAGTTTCGATGGGAGGCGTTCAACGTCTTCAACCGCATGAACCTGGCGAACCCGGGGACCAACATCAGCTCGCCCGCGCAGTTTGGACGCATCACCGGGCCGCTGAACAATGGTTACGGCACCGGGACGGCGCGCCAGATGCAGTTCATGTTCAGGGTTAACTTCTGACGCTCCTGGGATTAGGGATTAGGGATTACGGATTAGGGATTCGGACGATGGACGATGGACGATGGACGATGACTATCGACGATCGTCCGGTAGCCCGAACACCATCACCGTCGACCCGGCCACCACGCCGATGAATTGCTTTCCATCTATCGCGTAGGTCATGGGACTCGCTTTCCAAACCTGGCTGGTATCGAAGTGCCAGAGACGCTTCCCGGTCCGAGCATCAACCGCGACCAATGCACCGCCAACGTTGTCTCCGTAAAAGAGAAGACCGCCGGCGGTCGTCATGACGCCGCTCGCCGATATGCCGCCTCCGATGTTGGGTATTTCCCAGACGAGCTTTCCCGTCTGGAGGTCGAGCGCTCGCACGAATTTGCCGCCGCCCTCGAGAGGCGCCGGCCGCGTCCGGCCGCCGTAGAACGACTTGCCCAGCTCGAACCATTGTTCGCTCTTTTCGTAAACGGAACAGGCTTCCGACGCCATCAGATAGAAAAATCCGGTCGCTGGATTGAATGCCGTCGACGGCCAGTTCGCCGCTCCCGATACCGACGGGCAGGTCCGTGTCCCTTCGGCGCTGTTTTCATAACCTGGCAACAGCTGCGGCCGGCCGCCGGCTCCCAGCCCGCTCGCCCATGTGAGATTGGTGACGAACTTCTCGCCGAGGAGAAACTCACCCGTGAGCCGATCGAGCACGTAGAAGAAGCCATTGCGGCTCCCGAGCGCGAGGAGCTTTCGAGGGCGGCCGCCAAACTCGGCGTCTATGAGGACTGGTGGCTGATTGGCGTCCCAATCGTGAAGATCGTGCGGCGTGAACTGAAAGTGCCACCTGAGCCGGCCGGAATCGGGATCGAGCGCGACGACGGAAGATGAGTAAAGATTGTCGCCCTTGCGCTCGTCGCCGTTGTAGTCAGGACATGGATTGCCCGTGGGCCAATAGAGCAGTCTCGCTTCGGGATCGTAGGTGCCTGTGAGCCATGTGGCGGCGCAACCATGTTCGAGCGCTTTTCCGATCCACGTTTCCGATCCCGGCTCGCCGCGCGCGGGCACGGTCCAGAAACGCCAGGCTCGTTCTCCTGTAGACGCTCGGTACGCATCCAGGAAACCGCGCACGCCCTCGTCTCCCGCCGAGATGCCGGCGATCACCAGATCATCGACGACCAGTGGCGCACCCGTCGCACCATAGTGCTCCCGGTAGTCGGCCATCTCGACGTCCCACAAAGGTTCTCCGGTCAGGCGGTGGAGCGCCAGGAGATGTGCATGATCCGTTTGAAGAAACACTCGATCGCCCAAAACCGCGACGCCACGGTTGATGCCGGCCGCCGGGTCGCCGGTCGGCACCAACCCGGGTGTTTGAGGGCGGCTGTACTGCCAGATCTGCTGGCCGGTCCGCGCATCCAGTGCCCGCGCTTCGTTTACCGCAGTGACATACATCACGCCATCGATCACCAGAGGCGTCATCTGCAGCGCCCGCGAACCGCCAATGGAAAACGTCCACTTCGGTGCGAGTTGCACCACGTTGCCGACGTTGATCTGATCGAGCGGACTGTGCCGGTTTCCGCTGAGTTGCCCGTGGTAGGTCGGCCACTCGCCGGGTCTGGGGCGCGCGATCTCGGCGAAAGTGATGTCTCGCCCAGGTGCCTGTGCGGTCGTCACCCCGGCGAAGAGCGCGATGAAGAAGAAAAGAACGATGATCAAGGTCAGCGCGGCCGGATTGTTCCGGTGACCTCGACACGCAGTGGTACGCCGTCGATATCGGCAGGGAACTCGACGCCGGGCTCAATCGGCTTGCTCAGGTTGAGCTTGACGGCATACCCGCCGTCTACCCGGGTGATGCCGACGCCTGTGAGAGAGGCCAGCTTCCTGAAACGCTGAAGCGCCGCCTTCTTCGCGGCCTGCGCCCGTTCCAGCGTTATCCGAGGCATGACATTCGACATGATCGCGCCGATCGGTGACTAGGACAAGAGCGTGGCACCGAGCTCGTCGAGCACGCGATGAATCGGGTTCGCGAAGGTGAGGCCTGCGCCGTTGCTGCCGCCCGTGTCGCTTCCGGCGAACAACAACGCCACGGCCTGGAAACCAGAGTTCACGATCAGCGCCCCGCTGTCTCCGCCATCGCTGAACGATTTGGTGCCGGCGCCTTCAATCTCTATCTGCCCGTCGAAGCGCAGGTTGCCGACGTCGTAGTTGACGACGACGTTGTCGAGATCGAAGGCCGTGACGCGGCCCTTGGTGGCTCCTGTTGTGCGCCCGATTTTGTAGACCGTCTCGCCCTCGTCGATAAACGGCGGTCCGAGTCCTTTCAACCTGCGATTGGCACCACCCACGAGCTCGCGGAGCAGTCGCGTGTCGTGCTCCTGATTCTTGTTGAACGCCGCCAGGGCTGCGTCGACCAGGTTCGACCCGCGTCGCTTGAACCGCACCCAATGCGAGAGCTGTGCGACGCCGTCCGCCGGCCGTTTGCCGCCGTCGAACTTCGCCCGCTGAAGAATCACGTCTCCGGCGGAGCCTGCGTCCTCGTTGGCGAGGACATGGTTGTTCGACAAGATACACGTCGCGCCGCGCCTGCGCACGAATGCGCCGATGGTGCCTGCCGTGACCTCGAAGTGACCGACCGATGCCCCTATCGCCAGCGGACGCGTGTTGCTTCGATACCACGGCGTCGCGACCCGTCCCTTCTTTGCGCGCTTATCGATCCGACCGACCATCCTGATGTCGACTTCTCCTTTCGCCTCGTTCTTCAGATGATTGACGATCGCGCTGTCGCGAAGCGCAACGCGCTGAAGGCGGATAGCGAGCCGATACTCCTTGCCGTGTGGTGCTATCCCCAGGGCGAGCGATCGTTGAACCTGCGGCACGGTGTCAACCGGTTTCGCGGCGATGCCGAACAGAGAGGGGTCGGTGCCGAGCCCCGGGACGCCAAGCGCGACCTCGAGAGCCCGCGCGCCTGCGCGGCGGATATTGGCTCCCCGCCGTGCGATGGGATCGACGATCGCGCTCAGCAACTGCAGCTTGAGGCCCAGTACCGATTCAAGACGCATAGGAACCCCGGGTGGCTACCATTGCCGCTCGTGTATCAGGTCGCTCACGCACTTCCTGATGTGATCGCGAATCTGTCGAACCCTCTCGATCGGCTGATCCTTGGGATCCTCGATCGTCCAGTCGTCCCGTTCGACGCCTGGAACCAGCGGGCACTCCTCGCCGCAGCCCATCGTGACGAGGATGTGAGCGTCCCTGCAGAGGCCCGACGACAGATACTGTGGCCTGGCCTGTGACAGATCGAGGCCGCTCTCGCGCATCACTTCCACCACCTCGTGATGGATGGCCCGTGCCGGCCGCGTCCCCGCAGAGACGGCGTACGCGCGTTTCGGATTCGCGAGCTTGTTGAAGAACGCCGTGGCCATCTGCGAACGGCCCGCATTGGCAACACACGCGAAGACGACTTTCGACGGTCCCAGCCCTTCAACCACTGGGCACTATCCTCTACCACCCGGGTAAGAGGCGACAAGCGGTCGCAATCAAAAAGTGTCATAATCCGGGCTTCGGCTCCCCTGGGGTCAGCGCGACCGCCGGTCGCCTGGAAACCGACAGTTGTTTTGACATCAAATGAACGGGAGGGCAGCAATGAGAGTAGTCAATCTCCTGGGAATTGCGGGTCTCGTGCTCGGGTCCGCAGCCGCGGCGTTTGCGCAGGGCCAGCCGGCTCCGGCCGTCGAGCTGAAAGTGGGCGACAAGGCGCCGAACTTCAAGCTGCAGGGCAGTGACGGCAAGACCTACAGCCTGTCGGACTTCGCCGGCAAGAAGGCGGTCGTTATCGCCTGGTTCCCGGCCGCATTCACCAAAGGCTGCACGGTCGAGTGCAAGTCGCTCGCGATGAATGGCGACAAGATCCGCGCCTACGACGTGGCGTACTTCATGGCCAGCGTCGATCCGATCGAGAAGAACACCGATTTTGCCAAGGCTCAGGAAGCCGATTTCCCGCTGCTCAGCGATCCCACCAAGGAAGTCGCGACGGCATATGGTGTGCTGAACCCTAAAGGAATGGCGACACGTTGGACGTTCTACATCGGCAGGGATGGACGGATCCTGGCCGTCGACAAGGCCATCAAGGTCGAGACGTCGGCGGAGGACATGGTCGCGAAGCTTGGCGAACTGAACGTCGCGAAAACAAAGTCGAACTAACCGCCTACTGGTGATTAGGGATTTGGGATTGGGGATTAGACCTGACACGCGTGCTGTGCTAATCCCTAATCCCCAATCCCAATCCCCAGTCCGTCATCCCTAGTCCCTGCTTGGAGCCCCGTCCTTTTCTTTGACTTGAATTGGTCCCAGAGGCTTTTCTGCGGGGCCAGCGAGCACCTCGCCATCGACCTTGAAGCGCGATCCGTGACAGGGGCAGTCCCACGTGCGTTCGGCGTCGTTCCAATGGACGTAGCAACCCATATGCGTGCAGACGGCTGAGCGAACGTGAATCTCGCCGTCCAGCCCGCGGTAGACGGCGGCCGCGTGCCCCTCGACGTCGATCACCTCGCCGGTGCCGCGTTTCACTGTCCGAAGCGGCTGCCCGCCCTTGCCGGCAAAGCGATCGCGAACGATGTAGTACGGATAGTCCGTGTTTTCTTTGATGTAGTCCCAGAGGCCGCCTTTGATCCTGGTCCGTCCGGGATCGAAGAGCTCTGCCCAGGGATTCGCCTTGCCCGTCACGTAGTCGGCGAACATCATCGCCGAGAGCGTGCCGAAGGTCATGCCGTTTCCCGCAAATCCCGTCGCGACGAACTGCCGGTCCGCGTGCTCGCCGATGTACGGAAGGCCGTCGTTGGTTTCGATTATCTGTCCCGACCATCGATGCGTGACGCTTACCTCCGGCAGCAGCTGCTTGAGCCGCTGTTCCAGCCGATTGAAGCACTGGGAGGTCTCCTCGACTTGACCGGTCTTGTGGTCTTCGCCGCCGAAGATCACGAATTCGTGATCGTGGCGCCGATCGACGCGCAGGTAGTCGTAGGGGTCGCCCGTATCCCAGAAGAGCGCCTCGGGGACCGTTCCGCGAGGCACCCAGCCGCCGACGACATAGGACGAATAAGGCGCGAGCTTGGATTGCAGCAGCGTCGCCGGAAGCAATCCCGATTTCCCCTGCAAGGGCACGTGCGTCGCCACGAGCACATGCTCACAATGGATGCGATGTCCCTCCGTCGTCCTCGCCGTGATCGGTGTTCCCTCGATGCTCTCGATCTCGGTGTTTTCGTAAACCTGACAGGTCTTGCCGGCACACAGCAACCGGAGCACGGCGAGAAGATACTTGCGGGGGTGAATTTTCGCCTGGTTCTCGAAGCGCACGCCCGGCCGCCGAAAGATCGGCACCGATTCGACCAATTGGGCATCGAACCCGAGCTCCCTGGCGACGTCGGCTTCCTGTGAGAGATCGATGCTTTTCTGGCCGGCGCGAGACGCTCCAGCCGCCGGGTTGAAGAGGTAAGCCGGCACCCACTCGAACTGACACTTGATCTGCTCGCGCCAGACGATACGGTCGATCGTGTCGATGGCGGCCAGTTGAGCGTCCCAGACCGCCTGGGCGTGATTCTTCCCGAAGTTGTCGGCCAGCGTCGACAGAAGTTTGTCTGTGACGCACGTCAGGTGCGCCGTCGTGTAGGACGTCTCGTGGCTGAGGCAGCGATCCCTCTCGACGAGCGCGACGTTGCACCCGGCACGCTTCAAAAGATAGGCGGCCGTGATCCCGGTGATGCCGGCGCCAACGATGAGGACGTCGACGGCAATGTCTTCTTTTAATGCCGAAAATCGCGGGGCAGGACTATTGTCAATCCAATAAGAATTCGTGTCGGCCATAACGGCCGACCGATGCAAGTCAGAGGCCGGGGCGCAAGTTGCGCTGGAGATGTTCGCGCAGGGCGCGAATTGCGTGGCCTCGATGACTGACGGCGGCCTTCTCGCTGGGAGAAACCTGGCCGAAGGTCCTGCCATACGGAGGGTAGTAGAAGACAGGGTCGTACCCAAAACCCCCGTCACCGGCGGGCTCTGGCGCCAGATTGCCTTCAACACTTCCGGTCGATTCGAAAACTATTTCTTTCCGATCCGCCATCGCAACAGCGCAAACGAATCGCGCTGCGCTCGACGTCGCATTTCGAGCGCGAAGCCGTGCGTAAATCTCCTGGAATCGTTCGTTGTACGTGGCGTCGGGCCGCAGGTATCGCGCTGAATGGATGCCAGGCTCGCCGTTCAACTTATCGATCTCAAATCCCGAGTCGTCGGCAACGGTGAGACAGCCCGCCGCGTTCGCGTAATGGAGGGCCTTTTCCCGAGCGTTGGACTGAAACGTTGCTCCCGTTTCGAGGGGCACTTCGACGACCTGAAAATCGCGAAGGGTCTTGAAGGTGATTGGGAGGCCTGAGAGAACACCGACGATTTCTTTGAGTTTGTCTGGATTCGTCGTGGCAATGAGCAGCTCCATCCGCCTCGCCTACTTCAGGAGGTGGCTGACGGCGCTCTTTTGAAGCTCGATGAGCTGGCCGATCCCTTTCTGAGCCAGATCCAGCAGCTCGAGCAGGGCATCGCGGCCAAAGGGAAGCGCCTCGGCAGTACCCTGGACTTCGATGAACTTGCCGGTGCCGGTCATCACGACGTTCATGTCCACCTCGGCGCGCGAGTCCTCGTCGTAGGCGAGGTCGAGCATGCGCGTGCCGTCGATGATGCCAACGCTTGTCGCCGCGACATAGTCCACCACCGGGAGCGCTGCGATGAGCCCCTTCTCGCGCATGGTCTGCAGCGCGAGCACGAGCGCGACGAATGCGCCGGTGATTGCGGCCGTACGCGTGCCGCCGTCGGCCTGAATCACGTCGCAGTCCAGCCACACTGTCCGCTCGCCCAACTGGTCGAGCTTCATCACCGAGCGCAGCGAGCGTCCGATGAGCCGCTGGATTTCCTGGGTGCGCCCCCCGACTTTTCCCTGCGATGCCTCGCGTGTTGTCCGTGTGGACGTGGCGCGCGGCAGCATGCCGTACTCCGCGGTGACCCATCCCTTTCCGGAGTTGCGGAGAAATGTTGGAACGCGATCTTCGACCGACGCCGTGCAGATCACCTTCGTCCGTCCAGCCTCGACGAGAACGGATCCCTCAGGATGGAGCAGATACTGCGGATGGATGTGTGTCGTTCGAAGCTGATCCGCCGTCCGATTATCAGTGCGCAATCTCTGTTCCTTGCCTTTCCTTGTCCCTCAGGGCGTTTTTCACATCCATGTAGTGTCCAGTGGCCTGGAGCGAATGCCCCAGGCCGCTGGACCATACACCGCGCGCAGCTTGCATTGCCGGGCGGGCGTGAGTGGGGTGGCGGTCGATAGGGCGCAGCCCGACGGCTCTCAGCCCTTAGCCCTCATCTCTTATTTGCCCTCTTCCTTCACCACCCACCGTGCATCCTGCTCGATTGGCCGGCGCAGATCCAGGTGCCCCGCGAGCGTGTCGACCTCCTTGCCGTCGATCAGAATCTGCACACCCGAGATGGCGGGAAGATTCGACGTCAGCGCGCTGACGAGTGAGTACACGGTGAGGATTTCGTTGGTCGTGCCCCCGGGGTGATTCGACTGCAGCTCGGCGCTGAGATCGACGTACGCGTCCCCACCGGCAGTCAGGAACACCGTGCGGAGCTTGGTACCTGCCGGAATCGCGGAGGCCAGCGGCGGAGCAGGGGGCGCAAGTTGAGCTTCTATGATGCGTCTGGCTTGCTCGGCTGTGCCCTCCCCATAGCTCACCTCCTGCTCAACGCTCGAGAGAGCGGTACCATCCTCATTGACAAAAAACAGCTGTGCGCGAATCTTTCGCGCTTCGGCGGCCGGCGTGCTGGTGCTCTGGTCGGCGGGCGGTGGCGTCTGGAGCCAGCGCGGCCCGAGAAACGACAGGAGAAGGAGCGCGATGCCCAATACGACGCCCAGGCTGGCGAAGAGCAGAAAGTCGCGGCGCTTCTTGATCATCGGCGTCATGGAGTGGGCGGCGCGGGCGCCTGCGGGCCCCGCTCGAGATAATCCCGGAAAGCAGTGACCGCGTCGGTGACCGCGGCGGCGAAGCTTCCCTGGAAAGTGCCCGACATCAGCATCCGTTCCTCTTCGGGGTTGGACAGATATCCCATCTCAATCAACACGGCAGGCATGTTCGCGCCGGCGAGATTTCGTATGGGTGCGCGCTGCAAGCTGATGGCGGGCATGCCCGCCGTTGCGCGGAGTGTCTGATCGAGGATGCTCGCGAAGGCATGGGACCCTTCGAGGTGCGCGGCCTGTGCGAGCTCCCACTCGACGAGGGAGAATTCCCGTGTGCCCCCTCCGAACACTTGTAACACTTCGCGATCCGCCTGCGATTGCCGGCGCGCATCTTTGCCGAACCGATCGAGGCTCAGCGTGAAGATGGTCGCTCCACGCAGCGTCGGCCGGGGAGAACCGTTCGCGTGCAGGCTGATGAAGAGATCGGCCTTGTTGTTGTTGGCGATGGCGGCTCGTCCATCCGCGCCGATGCGATTATCTTCGTGCGTCAGCAGGACCCGCATCCCGAGACGCCCTTCGATAGCGCCTTTGACTCTTCTCGCAATTCCCAGCGTCACCTGCTTTTCCATGGCCCCGCCGGCGCCCTTTACGCCATTGTCTTCGCCGCCATGGCCGGGATCGATCACGATGGTGCGGATTGTCGCTCGTGTCGCACCGCCAAACACCGGCAGCGCCCCTGGTGGAGCGGAGAGACCCGGCAGGCCGGGTGCGTTGGGTGCACCAGCTGCGCCTGGCGCGACAGGCGTGTTGGCCGCCGCTCCCGGTGCCGAAGCCGCTGCGCCGGCTGTGCTCGACGACTCGGCGGTCGCCGCAACGAGCTCGACGGTGAGGATGGTGGCTGCGCCGCTCGAGACGGGCGGAGAGGTACGGTGCGTCGCTGAATCTGGGCCCGAGATCCAGTTGAATCGTATTGGGCTCGCTCGCCCGAATTCCTGTCAGCAGACCCTGCTGAGCCGGGGGCGGGGGCAACAATGTGTCGAGCGTGTCAGCGTCGATGCGCACGAGCAGGTGGTTCGCATCTGCGGTGACCGTCGCGTTAGCCCGCGGGGTGATGTCGAACGTGATCCGCAGCGAGGCCGGCCCGGCGTCGTATTGGGCGGCGACGCGGGGGACGCGAAGATCGCCGAGGATCACCAGGCGGGACGCGGGACGAAGCTCGATCCGCGAGTCGTAGATCGGCGCCAGTGCGCGGCTGATGAACTCCAGCGGGACGAGCCATCTTCGACCCTGCCGCGTCAGGGGCGCCGGCAGCGAGACCAGCCGCCCGGACGCCGACACGAGAGATTGATCCGGCGTGAGCACCAGTGTCTGGTTCTTGTAGCCGGCGGTGACAGCGCGAGCGGCGGCGTCTTCACGGATCTGAAGTTGAAAGATGTTTGCGAGATCGTCGAGCCCGACCATCTGATGCCCTTGCAGCTCGACGGTTGGAAGCGGCCGGCGCCCGTCGCGCGAAAGCACCGTCAACGGTCCGCCCGGGTTCGGCGTCTGTCCCGAGATTTCCACGGCGACGACGAGCGCAAACGCGCCCGCGGCGTGTGCGATGGTGCGGGTTCTCACTCGGGGTACATGATATCAGTCGGGCTATGATCACCGCATGAGCCACCTGCTCGCGTCGGTGCGCGGCTGCACGTTCGACGACTTCCTGTTTGCCCCGCACTTCAGCGTTCTCGAGCGGCGCGATCCGAAAACGATCGATCTCTCATCGAGATTCTCCGAGCACATCACCCTGAAACATCCCATCGTGTCGGCCAACATGGACACCATCACGCGGTCGGCGATGGCGGTCGTTCAGGCCGAAGAGGGAGGGCTCGGCGTGATCGATCGCGGATTCCGCGGCGGCGACATCATGACGCAGGTGCGCGAAGTGGAGATCGTCAAGCGCACGCAGCATGGCGTCATCCCCGATCCCTACACGATTTCGCCGTCGGACAGTCTGGCCGAGGCCGCGAGTCAGATGCAGAAGTCGGGCGTCGGCACGCTGGTGGTCGTCGACGGCTCGCGCAAGCTCGAGGGGCTGCTCACCGCGCGCGATGTCCGGTTCGTGTCGGGAAAGACGCACGTGGCAGAGCGAATGACGCCGGTCGACAGGCTGGTCGTGCATTCCGGCCCGATTTCGCTCGACGAGGCCGAGCGGGTGATGGTCGAGAGAAAGGTCAAGAAGCTTCCGCTCGTCGACGCTCGCGGCACGCTGATGGGGCTGATTACGGCCAAGGATATCGTCGAGCAGAAGCGGCTTCCGCTCGCGACGCGTGACGCACAAGGACGGCTGCGCGTGGGTGCGGCGATTGGCGCGAAAGGGGATTACCTCGAGAGAGCCGCAGAGCTCATCAAGGCCGGCGTCGATGTGGTGGTCATCGACATCGCTCATGGTCATTCGGTGGTGATGGCCAGAGCGCTCGAAGCGTTTCGCGCACGATTCGGCGATTTCGAGCTCGTAGCGGGAAACGTGGCGACCTCAGAAGGTGCGAAGTACCTGGCCGAGCGGGGCGTCAACGGCATCAAAGTCGGTATCGGCCCAGGTGGGGGCTGCACGACCAGGCTCAACACCAATTTCGGTGTACCGCAGCTTCAGGCGCTCGTCGAATGCCGGATGGCCGTCGGCGCCATCCCGCTCATCGCCGATGGCGGCGTCAAGCGCGATGGCGCCGTCATCGAAGCCCTGTTGTTCGGCGGCGACACAGTGATGCTCGGCAATGCTTTTGCCGGTACGACCGAGACGCCGGGCGAAACCGTGCATAAGTCGCTCGTGCTGCCGGAGTCGCAGAAGGTCGTGCGAGTGCCATTCAAAGTGTTCCGCGGAATGGCGTCGATCAGCGCCATGGTGGATCGGCTCGACGTCGAAGATGCCGATTCGGTCGATGTCGAGACGCTGGGCGCCGAAGGCCTGGAAGTGAGCGTGCCGCTGCGCGGCTCTGCCCGACCGGTGATTGCAGGCATGCTCAAACACCTGTCTTCGTCGATAAGTTATGGTGGGGCGTCGAGTCTCGCAGAGCTCAAGAAATTGTTCTGGCAGAACCCCGAACAATACATCATCAAGTTGTCGGCTGCCGCGAGACGCGAGTCGTTCGACCGGTAACACGAAGATCCACGAAGAACACGAAGATCCACGAAGATCCACGAAGATCCACGAAGATCACAGAGGTGCACGAAGGGCTGTGATAGAGTTTTTTCGATGATGCTGAACAAAGGCGATCACGTTCCGCGGTTTGAAATCACGACGATCGACGACATTCGGGTGAATTACGCAGATCTCTGGCAGAAGAAGAATCTGGCCCTCGTTTGTCTGACCGAAGACGAGTCTCCGGACGCGCAGTCTTACATTCAACAGCTTCGCGACGCCCTTCCGGCTCTCGCCACACACGATGCGGTGGTCGTCGTGACGACCATGCCGATCGAGGGCATGCCGCTTCCAGGATGCGCCGTTGCCGATCGGTGGGGGCAGATGCAGTGGGTCGCCGCGGCCGGCAGGATTGCCGATCTGCCCTCAGCGCGGGAGATTGCCGCCTGGCTCCAGTTTGTAGAAATCCAATGTCCTGAATGCGAAGGGGAAGTGCACTAGGCCTGGTCCATCGGTCGATAGGCCGTGGCCGATGGTCGGCAGTCGTTGTAGACTCAACAGCATCCCATGAAGCGCAGAAAGCTGATTGCTCTCAGCGTCATTCTCGTTCTCGGGATATCCGCGCTCAGCTACGCCCAGCGGCGAGGCCGGCGCGGGGACATGTACGAGATCAAGCGGCCGGATCACATCACCTGGAACAGCGACTTTACGTTCTGCCGTATCGCGTTCCGACAGGCCTACGACGGCGACGGCGGCGGCTGGGGTGTCGACTACCCGCGCGCTGACATCAACCTTCCGATTAGACTGTCGGAGCTGACAAAGACGCCTGTCAATTTCGATGATCAGCGGGAACCGAACCATGTCGTGATTCAGGCGACCGAACCCGAGCTCTTCAAGTGTCCCTTTGTCATGATCACCGAGGTCGGAGCCGCCCATTTCGACGAGCAGGAAGCGCTGGCCCTCCGGAGCTACCTGCAGAAGGGCGGTTTCATGTGGGCCGACGATTTCTGGGGCGAGTACGCGTGGGCGCACTGGGAGCGCGAGCTGCGAAAAGTGCTGCCGGCCAGCCAGTACCCGATTATCGACGTCCCCATGAACCATTCGATCTTTCACGCGCTCTTCGATGCGAAGCGCTTTCCGCAGATCCCGTCGATCGGCTGGGTCTACAGCGGGAGGACATCGGAGCGCGGCGCCGACAGCCAGACGCCTCACGCCCGGGCTGCGGTCGACCAGAACGGACGGGTCATGGTGTTCATCTCGCACAACACCGACTTCGGCGACTGTACGAGCGCGAAGCCGATGATCCGACGTACTTCTACAATTTTTCGGTGGAAGGTTACGCGATCGGGATCAACGTGCTGTTGTATGCCATGACCCACTGATCGTCCGTCGCTAGCCCCTGATGCGGTAGGGGCGCATGGGCCTCATGACGCTCCGCCTGCATGGCTATTCTCAAGACAGCTCCCTCACAGTTTCTCTAAATCGGGGGCAAGACCAGTACCCTCGCGGCGCAGGCTGGCGATCAACTTCTTGATGTCGCCGGGCAGCGGCGCCTCCAGCGCCAGTCGCCTGCCGTCGGCTGGATGGTCGAACGCGAGTCGCCAGGCGTGAAGCGCCTGGCGGCCAAATCGAAGCGGCCGCAGCTCGTCAGGTCCATAGGTATACCTGACTTCGCCGACCAGCGTATGACCGTGGAGCCGGGACTGGAGCCGGATCTGGTTTCGCTTGCCCGTCTTCAACCGCACCTCGATCAAGCTGGTCGTCTGAAACCGCTCGACGATCCGGTAATCGCTGATCGCTTCTGCTGCGCGGGGATCTCTCGAGTGCGTCTGTTTTTGAATCAGTGCCTTCGTGTCCCACACAAGATGATCGCGCCAGGTTCCGGCCGTTGGTTCGGGATGGCCGTAGACGACGGCCAGATAGACGCGGTCGGGAGTACGGGCCCTGAACTGCCGCTTCAACGCTGCTTGCGTGCGCCGGTCCTTCGCAAACACCACGACTCCAGAAGTGTCACGGTCGATCCGGTGAACCACCAGCGGCTTCCGCTTTCCGTGCGATCGCATGTGGTCCTCGATCTGATCGAAAATCGATTCTTCCTCCGCGCGGCGCTCGAGAGGCACCGCGAGGAGACGAGCCGGCTTGTCGAGGACGATCAGAAATGAATCCTCGTACAAGATCCGGAGTGTGCCGGCTGTGCGCGGCGCAGTCCGACGCTTCGCGCTTCCCGGCCGATCCTCCCAGACGCGAACGTCGTCTCCTTCCTTCAGCCGCAGGCCAACTTCGTGGGCTCCGGCCTCGACGCCGTTCACGAACACCTTCCCGCGCGAGCGTGCTTTTACTGCCCGCGACCGTGACCCCAGCCGTTCCGACGCAGCGAGATACTTGTCCAACAGCAGACCGGCTGCCGCCCGGTCGACAACCCACATCAGCTTCGCCATCGAGACCTCGCTCATCGACTGTAAGTCTCCGGCATGGAGTCTGCAACGATTGGACAAACGCCCCGACCCAGGGGAGAGGGCGTCAGAAACGGAGCCATCAATGAGATCAATGTACAAACCTAATATCTCTGCGGCTGGAAGATTGGCCTCGACGATTGCAGGGGCGGCCCTGTCCGCCGTCGGCGTTCAGCGATCGAACCGGGCGCTCGGACTCATGGGTGCGGGGCTGATCGCCCGCGGCCTCAGCGGATGGTGTCCGGTAACCGCCGCCGTTCAGATCGACTCCCGTGGGGACCGCGAGCCAACGAGGAGACACCTCGGCGGGAGCCATGGAGTGATGGTGGAGGACGCGATGACGATTTACCGGCCGATCGACGAGGTGTACAGCTATTGGAGGAACCTCGAGAATCTGCCGCGATTCATGGATCATCTCGAGGAAGTCGAGGTGATCAATCAGTCTCGTTCTCATTGGGTTGCACGCGGTCCGCTTGGCGTGAAGGTCGAATGGGATGCCGAGATCATCAACGATATCCCGCCGACACTCCTCTCCTGGAAATCGGTAGGCGAGGCCGATGTCGTCAGCGCCGGATCGGTGAGGTTCAAGGCTGCAGGTGACCAGGCGACCGAAGTACGTGTGAAGCTCCAGTACGATCCGCCGGCAGGCAAACTTGGCGCGACTGTCGCCTGGCTTCTCGGCGATGATCCTCAGCATCAGATTGCCGAAGACCTCCGCGAGTTCAAGCACCTCATCGAGTCTGCCGAACGATCGATGACCGGCCGCTACCGCGCGACGCCGTCCAGCCAGCGTATGCGCCGCGAGCTGGACTCGCGCGAGCTGGACTCGCCGGAGTTGTCGGGCGATTTCGGTTCGTTCCGATAGGTAAACAGGAGATAGGAGATTAGGAGTTTTGATTTTTCAAAGCTCCTGACCTCCTCACGGATCGCACCCAGGCCTCCTACTCCTCAGATGCTTCGGTCTCCTCATCTTCAGCGTGTACAACAGCGCTCTCATCGTAATGGCGGCCGGTCCGATCGGCCGCTCCCAGCGCTCTATCACGGTTGGGTTCCATGTACCGGACGTGGTTGCGGATCGGTTTCGACTCGTCGCCGCCGCTGTCTTTCATGTCCTCCATTGCCTCACGCGTGGTGCGCGGGTGCTTCCTGTCCAGTTTGCCCGGTTTTGGTCGCATGGAATCCTCCAATGGCTCTGACGTTCCAGATCGTGCCACGGTCTTTCTATATCCGTGCAAACGTGCCGCCCGATTCTCGCGGTCGTGTCCTGTGCAGCATTCCAAGACACCCGCTGTGGCAAGAACGGCTAATTTCCCGTCAAAAACAGGGCTAGGCTTTTCCATAAATGACGGCACACCTTCTGCTTAGGACGAAACCGACAAGGAGGTGTCCCAGTGCTGTATTACGCGCTCGTATTTCTCATCGTCGGGCTCATCGCGGGAGTGCTCGGCGCTACCGGCGTGGCCGCCATTGCGTCTCAGATCGCGTGGATTCTCTTCATCATCGGGATCATCCTGCTGGTGATCCATCTGGCCACAGGACGCAGACCCGTCGTCTAGCAGGCGATTCGGGCCGGTCGAAACGACCGGCCCGCCAGTCCCCGCCGGAGTGAGTTGTGTCCAGACAGTGGGCGCTGGCGGTCTGCCCGTTCGCTGCGGGTGTCGTTTCCGCGTGCGAACACCTACCTACAATCACGAGGAGGAAGTCTTCGTCGTAGAGCACGGCCGGCGGTCGGCAATCTGCCGCACCTTGTCTTCGAAGGCGGTCGCCCAGCCAGACACGTCGTCCAGCCCGGCGCTCGCAAACAACGATTCAATCTGAGCGCGCGACAGCCGGCGCAGCCGGTCACCCAGCAGGCGCCTTCCCTCTTCCGAGATCCTGGAATCGGCAAATGTGCCGCCTTTGTACGGCATCGACTTCATCGAGACCGTGCAGCTGGGCTCATCCGCCCAGACCGGTTTGGACGTCCAGTTCTCGAGGTCCACTTTTTTTGGCCCGAAATTGGAGCCTGCGTCCTGAATCATCGCCAGCGGGTGTTCGCAGTCGGCCGTCTCCGAGCCAGGACAGGTCAAGCGCTGATTCGAGGTCTTGTTGTCCCAGTGGTGGAGGAAGACGGCGATGAGCCGAAGCGCATCGACTTCCGCTCGCGTTGCTCCGCCCTTCTGCGAGTCGATCCTGTCGAGCTCGTAGAATCCCCAACCGCGCTCGTCGCCCACTTCGATGGCTGTTCCATCGAGGTTGCGTTCCACGCTGACGTGCTCGAAGTCCCGGAACTTGCCGTGATCAATCCGGCTGTCCATGAACTCCGTGAGGCCGATGAGCTCCCACAGCGACCGCGTGTGGAACGGCTGGAACGGGCAACCGTAACAACGGACCTTATCGACGCGAGAAACCTTGTCGGCGCCGAATCCCAGGGCGTGCAGCAGGCGCGATGCGGCGGTCTCGGACGGGATCTCCTTGGTGTAGCCGTACTTCACTTTGACTTTGTCGCCGTTGTCCAGCACACAGTCGAACTTGGGAGTCGTGCCGCTCACTTCGTCGGGTCTGTATTTGCACACTGTCAGCTTTGCATCGACGATGCCCCTGTTTGGATCGGCAGCGAAGTCGATGCTCGAGGCGTCAAACGGTTCGTCGCGAAAGATTTTTGCGCGCGTGAGGGCCAGGTTGCGTGCGGCCCACGCTTCTTCCGGAGGCTTGGGCAGTCCGTCCCCGGTTTCGAAGCTGCCTATGGCCAGACCCGCACCGATGAGCAGCACGCTGAACAGCGTTCGCCTCATACCGTCAGTCGAAGCAAAGGCTGCGCCAGACCATCAATCTCATTGACAATTGACCGCTGTTGCGGCAAGTTCACTCCACGCATTCTCATAAGAGAGAAGGGAAATGAACGAACGGGGAGGAGTCAATGCGAAAGCTCGCAATCGTTCTCTTGTTCGGGCTCGTGGTGGCAACTGCTTCGATGATTGCGCAGCAAGGGGGTGGCGCCGACGCTCCACCGGCGAATCTGCCGCTATGGGCGTACGGCTACGCGCAACCTGGCGCGGCAGCCGCTCCGGCGATGCCACCGGCGCAGGATGACGGCACGCCGAAGACGCTCGCAGGCAGCACAGGAAAGTTCACGCTCACCGAAATTCGAAACGGGTTCGGCCCTGCCGACTGGCATCCCGGCGATCACCCGGCGATGCCGGAAATCGTCGCGCGCGGGAAGAAAGACGCCAACGTCCGGGCCTGCTCTCTCTGTCACTACCCGAACGGCAAGGGTCGCGCGGAAAACGCGCCGGTGTCCGGTCTGCCGGTTTCCTATTTCATCCAGCAGATGCAAGACTACCGCGCTGACAAACGAAAGAGCGCCGATCCGAAAAAGGCGAACACCAACGCGATGATCGCGATTGCGAAAGGGATGACCGACGAAGAAATCAAAGCGTCGGCCGAGTATTTCGGCTCCATGAAGTGGACACCGTGGATCAAAGTCGTCGAAAGCCGGACCGTTCCGAAGACGCGCATTGCGGGCGGACTGTTCATCAGCCTTCCCGGCAATGAGACCGAACCGCTTGGCCAGCGAATCATCGAGATGCCCGAAGACAACGCGCGAGAGGCGCTTCGCGATCCGCGCTCGGGGTTTGTCGCCTATGTGCCCGTTGGCAGCATAAAGAAGGGCGAGGCGCTCGTGAAGACCGGTGGCGGCAGGACGACCGCGTGTGCCGTCTGTCACGGCACCGATTTGAAGGGGCTCGGACCCGTGCCGGGACTCGCCGGCCGTTCGCCGAGCTACGGCGCCAGACAGTTGTTCGACATGCAGACTGGCGCGCGGAATGGTTTGTGGGCGGACTTGATGAAGCCCGTCGTGGCGAAGCTGACGGAAGAGGACTTGATCAATATTTCAGCCTACACCGCGAGCCTCGCACCCTAGTCATCGGCGCAGTGAGTGGGACAACCAAATGGAAGCTGTGTCGCTTCCGGGCGCTGGCGCAATCTCGCGCCGGACGTTTATCAAGGGCGTCATCGCGACGGGCGCGGTCGCTGCATCCGCGAACTATCTCTTTCGCGGTTCATCTGCGCTCTTCGGCCAGAGCAGTGTTGGCACCGTCGATCGGCTGATCACACTGAATGTCAACGGTCGAGCGCGACCGGTCGACGTGATGAAGCAAGAGACGCTGGCGATGACGCTGCGCTACAAGCTTGGCCTCACAGGCACCAAGCTTGGCTGCGATCGTTCAGAGTGCGGAGCGTGCACGGTTTTAATAGATGATGTCCCGCACTACTCCTGCTCGGTGCTTACCCACACGGTTCGAGGCAGGAACGTGGTGACGATCGAAGGGCTTGCCGGTCCGTCCGGCAAGCTCCACCCGGTCCAGCAGGGCGTCGTCGACGAGCACGGCTTTCAATGTGCCTTCTGCATGCCCGGGTTCATCATGGCCGCGGTCGGCTTCCTCAAGACGAACCCTTCACCAACGCGGGCCGAGCTCGCTCACGGTGTCTCCGGAAATCTCTGCCGGTGTCAGGACTACCACAAGATTCTCACGGCGCTGATGCGCGGAGCCGAATACTCGCGACAAGCGGGAAGCCGGACGAGACTGATGGCGCCGCTCAAGTACGTCGGCGCGAATTATGTCACGCCGGACCTGGTCGCCAAGGTTATGGGCGAGGCGAAGTACGCGGAAGACTTTCGCGCCGAAGGCATGTTGTTCTGCAAGCTGTTGCTGAGCCCGCTGCCCGCACGCACGCGTCCGCCGAATCGACGTCAGCGCGGCGCTTGCGATGCCGGGCGTGAAAGCAGTCCTTACTGCGGACGATCTTCCGACACCCCGTGCGCCGCTTCCTCCCGCCGCCGAGCGCCCGCTGACCAACGAGCCGCACTATCAGGGCGAGCCGGTGCTCGCTGTGGCAGCCGTCGACGAACTGACTGCCGCCGAGGCGATCGAGAAGATCAGAGTCGAGTGGGAGCCGCTCCCGTTTGTCGTCGATCCGCTCGAGAGCCTGAGACCCGATGGCGCCAACGCGCGCACGGCAGGCAACGTCTGGTATCCATCGCCTCCCGGCCAGACGCCGCCGCGCCCTGAGATCAAGACGCTGAAATGGTCCGCACAGGACTTCCTCGAAGAGAAGGAAGGCCGCCTGCCGATGGGCGAGGTGCCCGAAGAATGGAAGTTCGGTGACCTCGAGGCGGCGTTCAAAGATGCCGCGCTCACGCTCGACGAGACCTTCGTCGTCCAGTCGACATCGCATCAGCCGATGGAGCCTCGCAGCGCGATGGCGTATTGGCAGAACGGCAAGCTCTACCTCCACGCTTCGACTCAGAGCGTCATTCGCACCGTCGACAACGTCGCCAACTGGGTCGGCATCAAGCCGGACGAACTGGTGCTGATCTCTCAATACTGCGGCGGCGGATTCGGCAGCAAGGGCGGCGGCGCGATCTCGATGGCGATTCCGTCGCTCCTCGCGAAGAAAGCAAATGCGCCGGTGATGATGCGCATCAGCCGCGAGGAAGAACACTTCATCGGCCGCGGCCGGACCAACATGACCGGACGCGCGAAGGTGGCGTTTCGGAAAGATGGCCGCATCACCGGTCTCGACCTCTTCATCGTCCAGGACAATGGCTCATACGGGTCGTTTGGTGATTTTCGCTCCGCGGGAAATGCGGTCTCGCTCCTGTATCAGCCGCTTGCAATGCGGTGGCGCGGGGTGAACGTCTACACCAATACGCCTCCCCGATCGCAGCAGCGATCGCCGGGATGGATGCAGGGCAATGGCCTTCTCGAGCCAGTGGTCACGAAGGCGGCAAGGCAGCTCGGCATCGATCAGGTCGACATCCGGAGAATCAACTCGCCCGAGGGTAAAGCGAATTACGGCGCGCCGAGGCCTGACGGGACGCGGCCACACGTCACGAGCGCGTTCGTCAAGCAGGCCTTCGATCGGGGTGCGGAGCTCTTCAAGTGGAGCGAACGGAAGGCGCGCGCAGGAAAGATTCAGGGATCCAAGGTGCGCGGCGTCGGCGTGGCGGTTGGAACGCATCCGTCCGGTTCGCTCGGGTTCGACGGCCTGATGATCATCAGACCCGACGGAAAGCTGCACGTCCACACGGGCGTCGGAAACCTCGGCACGCACTCGGTGATGGATCTTGCGCGGGTTGCCGCCGAAGCCCTTCAGATGCCGTGGGAAAGAGTGGAGGTCATCTGGGGCGACACGAGCAAACATCTGCCGTGGAGTCCGATGTCGGTCGGCAGCCAGACCACGCATGCGGCGACGCGCGCGAATTACGCGGCGGCGATCGATGCCAGGCGAAAGCTGCAGGAGATCGCGGCCAGAGACTTTGGAGGGTCGCCCGACAACTATGAGGCTGTCAGCGGACGGATTCAGCGGCGCGGCAATCCCTCGATTGGCTTGACGTACGACCGCGCAGCGAGGCGCGCGATCGAGCTTGGCGGAAAGTATGACGGGCACGAGCTGCCCGAGGACGTTCACGCTGTGACACGCGAGTCGGCGAGCGCTCTGAGCGGCGCCGGTTTGATGGGAGTCGCGAAGGATGTGTTCCCGCGAGACGGCGACACGTTCTCGTTCATCGCCGGGTTCGCCGAAGTCGAGGTGGACGTCGAGACCGGAGAGACGGCCCTGGTCGACTACTTCGCCGTCGGCGACGTCGGCACGGTCGTGAACCCGCGCAGTCTCAAGTGCCAGATTCTCGGAGGAAGCTGCCTCGGCATCGGCCATGCTCTGACGCAGCGCGTCGTGTACGACCAGCACTACGGTGCGGCCCTGGCCAAACGGTTCCACTACAACAAACCGCTCAGCATTCTCGACGTGCCTCCAGATCTGGACGCCGTCGCGCTCGACATCGCCGATCCTGAGACGCCGGTTGGGGCGCGCGGTGTTGGAGAACCCCCGGTCGGCGCCGGATACGGCTCGGTGATGAACGCAATTGCCGATGCAGTAGGCGTCGATGTGTTTCGTCGTGCCCCTGTCACTCCGGATGTGATTTTGATGTCGCTCGAGCACGGACGCCGGATGCACGTCGCCGCTCAAAGCCCACGTGTAGGTCGTCCAACAGGAGGCGGTTATGGACAGGCAGATCGTCGGCATCGCGCGGTGGCGTACCAGGCTCTCCTCGAGTTTCATTCGCTGCGGCGCTGCTGCTGTCGATGTCCGCGCCTGGGTGGGCGCAGAGCGCGGGATCAACGATTCACGGAACCGTGACCGATGAATCCGGCGCCGCCGTTCCCGGAGCAACGGTGACGCTCACGAGCCCGGCGCTGCAGGTAGGCCAGATGGTCGCGGTGTCGGATCCCGATGGCACCTATCGCTTCGTCGAACTGCCCGCCGGGACCTACAAGATCGTGTTCGAACTGGCGGGATTCAAAACGTTCATCGTCGACGAGTATCGGCTCGCCGTGGGATTCGTGGCGCGCGCCGACGCGAAAATGGGGGTCGGCGGACTCGAGGAGTCGGTCACCGTCACCGGCACGAGCCCGGTTGTCGATCTCACGTCCACGACCACCAGCGTCAACCTCACAAAAGAGACACTCGAGTCGGTCCCGATTGGCCGGGGCCTCCAGCAGTTGTTCGCCATGACGCCGGGCGTGACGACCAACCGCGTCGACGTCGGCGACAGCTGGATGGGCGTGAGAGCCTCCGCTTCGAACTATGGGCTGTCGGGCACCGCCAAGATACAGATCGATGGCATCGATATCGCCGACGGGAACAGCACGGGCATCTACATGACGAGCATGACGCTCGAGGAGGCGCAGATCAGAACTTCGGGCAACGACGCCGAAGTGTCGGTGCCGGGCGTGTCGATGATCGCGGTGATCAAGTCGGGATCGAATCAGTTTCACGGGTCGTACCTCTTCGAGGGGCAGACACCGGGCCTTCAGAGCAGCAACCTGAGTGACGAGTTGCGGGCGCAGGGCCTCTCGAACACGGAGCCGCTCCGCCATCTCTACGACATTTCAGCCGACCTTGGCGGGCGACTGATCCGAGACAAGCTGTGGTTCTACACGGCGTTCAATCGCCAGGACAAGATCCAGGGGATCGTTGGGTTTGTGTCCGGGCCGGGACCCGATGGGAAATACCTCACAGGGGATGAACCGGAGGGTGATGTCCAGACTCGTCTGACTCACGGTGCGCTCAAGCTCTCGTACCAACCCACGCCGAAGAACCGATTGATCGGGGCCTGGCAACCGACCATGAAGTACCAGCCGCAGGGGCTTCCCCCGGAGCCGAATCGATTCAGACCGCTCGAGTCAACGCTCGATTACAAGAACCCGAGTCAGATGTACAAAGGGGAGTTTCAGAGCACGATCTCCACGCGGATGGTGTTCAACCTGGTCGTGGGTGGCGGCGGCTACATCGCAGACTACGCGCCGTGGCGATCCAATTTCGCCAATCCCGTGGTCAAGGGGAACCCGAGCCGGCTCGATCGCGAAACCGGTCTCAACACCGGCGCGAACGTCAAGACCAACTATGAGGTCCGCGACCGATTCCAGGTGGAAAGCGGCCTCAGCGTGTTTCCCGAGAGATTTCTTGGCGGCCAGCATGAATTCAAGGTTGGCACCTCGCTCTACTGGAGAGGGCTGAGCGTCGGCTTGCGCAATTCACCGGCCGGCAACTACACCCTGATCTACGACAGAGTGAACAATGTCTCGGGTACGCCCGTCGAGATTGCGATGCTCAACTCTCCGACGGAACCGAAGCCCCGGACCAATTACTACGCCGGGTACTTCAAGGATACGTGGCGCGTGACCGATCGCGTCACGGTGAACCTCGGCGTGCGCTTCGATCAGCAGCACGCCTTCCTGACCGAACAGTCCCGAGAGGCGAGCCCGGACTTTCCGACGTTGTTCCCGGCGGCGACGTTTGCGCCGCTTGATGTTCTGACCTGGAACAGCGTCGTTCCCCGTCTCGGACTCGCGTGGGACGTGGCCGACAAGACGGTCATCAAGGGGACGTTCGGCTCATATTCGAACGGACTCTCCGACAATTTTGCGAATAACTACAATCCTCTGTTTAACACCACGACGACGTTCCGCTGGCGGGATCCCAACGGGAACCGCGATTACGATCCAGGTGAGGTGAACCTCGACACGAGCGCCAGCGGTACGGATTTCATCGGCATCAGCGGCGCGAGCAGCGCGAACCTGAATCCGGACCTGAAGCAGCCGATGACGAGAGAAGCCACCGCAAGCTTCGAACGGGAGGTTGCATCGAACCTGGCTGTCCGCACGCTCTACGTGTACAAGACGGTCGTCGACGGATACACGACGACCAACCTCGCGCGACCTGCGAGCGCCTACAACATTCCCCTTACGCGCCGCGATCCGGGGCCGGACGGTGTGCTCAATACGTCCGACGACGCTGGAAGCGTCACAATCTACGACTATGACCCGGCGTATCGAGGTGCAGCGTTCGTGAAGAACCAGCTGATGAACTCCGATCGGAACGACCAGTACCAGACGATCGAGTTCACCGTGACGAAACGGTTGTCGGGGCGGTGGGCGGCGATGGCGTCGTTCTGGGCGGTCAAATACGATGCGTGGCTTCCCGATCAGGGCAATCCCACGATCAAGGGCACGCTCATTCCCGACGATCCCAATGCGGCTCAGAACGGGCGTGACGAAACGTGGAAGTGGGCCGGAAACTTCAGCGGCACGTATCTGATGCCGTGGGGCATCCAATTCGGCGCATTCGTCCAGAGCAAGATCGGTGTGCAGGGGCAACGGACCAACATCTTCCGCGCGGCCGATCCGGATGGTGGACCGCCCTTGACGCAGCTGGCTACGGTGGCACTGAGGACAGACCCGTTTGGGGCACAGCAGGGCGCGGCAATCAACGTGGTGAACCTGCGTGCGAGCAAGTATTTCCTGTTTGCCGGCCATCATCGCGTCGAGTTCGTTGCCGATCTGTTCAACCTGTTCAATTCGAGCGCCCCGATCACAATGAACTTCCAATCAGGTCCGTCGTTTGGGTATGTGACGTCGGTGGTGCCGCCGAGGATCGCGCGTCTGGGCGTCCGATACAGTTTCTGAACATATGCCGAGAACACTGCAGCTCGTAGTCCTCACGATTTGTCTGAGCGCTGCGGTCGTCGGTCAGGCGCCGCCAGCAGCGCAGAGCTGGTCTGGAACCCTGAGCGACAGCACGTGCGGTGGGTCGCATACAGCGATATCGGTCAAAGCCGGCATGACCGAACGCGAGTGCGCGTTTCATTGCCTGAAGGCGCTTGGCAAGTACGTGCTCGTCGATCAGTCCGGAACCGTCATGCCGATCGCGAACCAGGACTTTGCCGGGCTGCCCCTGCGCCTCGCGCGTCCCGTACGACTCACCGGACACATGACAGACAACGGCATCGTCATCACCCGAATCGAGCCGCCGCTCGTGCACGCGCACATCGGCCATGTCATGACGGCGTGGCGCGATACGCCGGGCACCGTTGGGCTGCTCACCGTCGCTGCGAGCGATGCTCGCGTCGCGGCCGCCCACGCGTTGTTGACGTCGAAATCGGAAACCCTCGACGACATGAAGATGCACGCCGGACACGTGCTCCATGCGCTCGACCCGGCAATTGAACCGAAGGGGCCTGCCTCCGGTTACGGCGCAAAGAAGGCGGCCGCGGGCGGGCTGCAGCACGTCGGTTTTGCGGCGGGCGCCGAAGGCGCGTCGCAGGCCGTCAAGGCGCGTGCGGAGGTCGTCTCGGCGACGCTCACCGACACGATCGCCGCCATCGATCGCGCGATCGCGACCGCTGAGAAGATACGCGCTGCGGCAGCATCCGGCGAAGCGCAAGCGTTGACCGGCGAGCTTGTTTCGCAGATTTCCCAGATTGGGGAAGGAATCGAGTCGGCACGGGAGGAAATGCGGACGATGATGAAGGCCGAAGGGCTGTAAATCCTTGCAAATTCGAGGCTGCCTCTGATTTTTGAAGTAGCGGTCGCCCCGCCCTGCCTGTATCTTTAACACACGTTCTTCCAACGTGCGGGAGTAGTGTGCTCGAAATGACGAAGCCTCCGGGAACGTCCATTTGCCTCGCGTTCAGTGCGCTTGCCGTTGCACTGTCATCCTCAGTTCGCGTGGCGTCTGCGCCGGTAGCGCCGGTAGCGCAGGGCTTCAGCCCTGCTCGGATCGTAGGCCAGGCATCGGTAGCGCAGGGCTTCAGCCCTGCCGTCGCCCTGCCGCAGGCGGGCGGCCCTGCAGCTACAGATCAGACTCCTGCTGCCGTGCTTTCGAAATACTGCATCACATGTCACAACCAAACGCGCAAGACCGCCGGCCTGATGATCGATAAGCTGGATCTTCAGCATGTCGGCGAGGACGCCGAGACCTGGGAGAAGGTCGCTCGCAAACTGCGCACGCATGAGATGCCGCCGCCGGGCGCGCCCCGGCCCGACAAGGCCACCTATGGTGCCCTGACTGCTCACCTGGAGAGAGAACTGGACGCGGCCATTGCCGCAAAACCTCATCCGGGACACGTGCCGGTCCACCGGCTCAATCGCACGGAATACACCAACGCCATCCGAGACCTGCTCGGGCTGAAGATCGATGGCGAGTCGCTGTTGGTGGCGGACGAGCCCGACAACCAGGGCTTCGAGAATATCGCCGGACTGCTGTCGGTTTCACCGTCGCGTCTCGAGCGCTACCTGGCAGCCGCGAGGAAGATCAGTCGCCTGGCTGTGGGCGATCCGACCATCAACCCGACTGTAGAGACCTACACCATTCACCCGAGTCTTGTGCAGGACGATCGAGTCAGCGAGGACCTTCCGTTCGGGACGCAGGGCGGGATTTCGATCGAGCATTCCTTTCCGATCGACGCCGAGTACAGCATCAAGATTCTGCTGAAACGTCAGGTGTATCTCTACATCATGGGCATGGGCGAGGCCCACGAGCTTGATGTCCGGATCGATGGTGTACGGGTCAAGAGATTCTCGGTGGGCGGCGAAGGCAAGGGGATGACCGCACCGGAAAGTTATGCCGGCAACACCCAGGGAGATCCAGCCTGGGAAGAGTACATGCACACCGCGGATGCGCATCTCGAGGTGCGAGTGCCGGTCAAGGCAGGTGTGCGAAAGGTCGGCGTCTCGTTCGTGCGCCAGTATTGGGAACGCGAAGGCATGCTGAGTCCGCGTCAGACCGGTTATGCGGTCGTCACAAACGAGAATTATTTTGAAAGCCCGTCGGTCGAAAGCGTGTTGATCGGCGGTCCCTACGACGCGGTGTCCAAAGCGGATGCGGCCGATACCCCCAGCCGCCGCAAGATATTTTCGTGCCGTCCGAAGGATCGCGCGAGCGAGGAAACCTGCGCCACACAGATTCTGTCTGACTTGGCGTCTCGAGCGTATCGGCGTCCCGTGACGAAAGAGGATGTCCAGACGCTGCTGAGGTTCTATCAGAGCGGCTACGCCGCCGGCGGGTTCGAGGTTGGCATTCAGCGGGGGTTGGAGCGCATTCTCGCGGCACCGAGTTTCCTGTTTCGAGTAGAGCGGCAGCCGTCCGGCGTTCCGGGATTGCCCTATCGGCTCACCGATCTGGAACTGGCGTCGCGCCTATCGTTTTTCTTGTGGAGCAGTATTCCCGACGCCGAGCTGATCGGCCTGGCCAGCCGCGGCAAGTTGCAGGATCCGGCAGTGCTGGAGCAGCAGGTTCGCCGCATGCTCGCCGATCCGCGCGCCGACGCACTCGTCGAGAACTTCGCGACCCAGTGGCTGAATCTCGGGAAGATCGCCGGGGTCAAGCCCGACGAGCACGTCCATCCCGAGTTCGACGAGAACCTTCGCGACGCGATGCTGGAGGAGACCAGGCGGTTTCTCACGGGGCAAATCCGCGAAGATCGGAGTGTGGTCGATCTCCTCAGCGCCGACTACACATTCATCAACGAGCGGCTGGCTCGTCACTACGGCATAGCGGATGTGTTCGGGAATCAGTTCCGCAGGGTCACATTCAAGGACGGTGTGCGCGGCGGACTTTTGGGCCAGGCCAGCGTCCTGACGGTGACGTCGTATCCCAACCGCACCTCGCCGGTCGTCCGCGGCAAATGGCTCCTCGACAATATGCTGGGCGCCCCGCCGCCCCCGCCGCCGCCCGACGTGCCCACGCTGGTGGAACCCGGAGAAGACAATCAGCTGAGATCGGTTCGCGAGCGGCTGGAAGCGCATCGGAAGAACCCGACATGTGCGGCGTGTCACGTGCGCATGGACCCGCTCGGGTTTGCGCTCGAAAACTTTGACGCGCTCGGCAAGTGGCGCACGACGAGCGATGGCGTGCCGGTCGACGCCGCCGCTTCGCTTCCCGATGGCACTCAGTTCGATGGGGTTGTGGGGCTGCGGAAGCTTCTGGTCGGGCATCGAGACGAGTTCGTCCGAACCCTCACCGAGAAGCTGCTGTCGTATGCGCTCGGCCGGGGGATTGAATATTTCGACTTACCCACCGTCCGGCAGATCACGCGTGAGGCCGCACCGAACGATCACCGCTGGTCGGCGTTGGTTCTCGGCATCGTGAAGAGCACGCCGTTCACCATGGGAACTATCACGGAGGCATCGCAATGATGATTTCGAAGAAGGCCCTGTCCCGCCGAACCGTCCTGCGCGGTCTCGGAACAGCTGTGGCGTTGCCGCTGCTCGACAGCATGCTGCCGGCATTTACTGCCGTCGCACGAAGCGCGGCCGCCCCGGTCAACCGTTTTGGCGTGATGTATGTGCCAAACGGGATGATCATGCAGGACCGGGCGCCGGTCGGGGTTGGGACCGGATATCAGCTCAATACGACCATGGTGCCGCTGGCCCCGTTTCGCAATCAAATGACCGTCATCAGCGGGCTGAACTGCATACCTCCGCCCGGCACCCGGGCAGGCGACGGCGTTCACGCACGGGCCAGCACGCGGTTCCTCACCGACGTGTACCCGAAAATTACGCCGAGCGGCGGCGAAATACGCGCCGGCATTTCGATGGACCAGATCCTGGCGAAGGAGATGGGAAAGCACACCCAGCTCGCGTCTTTGGAAATGGCTATCGAATCCACTCAATCGGCGGGCGCCTGCGACCAGGGTTACGCGTGCGACTACACCAGCACGATCTGCTGGCGCGGCGAAACGACACCGTTGCCGATGGAGAACAACCCGCGCGCGGTGTTCGAGCGGCTGTTCGGCGATACCGGAAGCACGGACCAGAAGGCGCGGCTCTCACGCATCCAGCAGGATCGCAGCATTCTCGACTCGGTCGTCTCAGAGGTTGCTCGCCTGCAGCAATCGCTCGGGCAGGGCGATCGCGGCAAGCTCAACGAGTACCTTGACGCGATCAGGGACGTGGAACGCCGCATCCAGAAAGCCGAGGAGCAGAGCGATCAGGAACTGCCGCTGGTCGCGCATCCCCCTGGCATCCCGGGCGCCTACGACGATCACGCGAAGCTGCTCATCGATTTACAGGTGCTGGCGTATCAGTGCGACTTGACGCGCATCATCACGCTCATGATGGGCCGCGAGTTCAGCGGCATGACGTATCCCCAGATTGGCGTCCCCGATGCGCACCACCCGATTTCGCATCACCAGAACCAGGTGGAGAAGGTCGAGAAGGTCGCCAAGATCAATCTGTACCACGTGACGCTGTTCGCTTACATGCTCGAGAAGCTCCGCGCGACGCCAGATGGCGACGGCTCGCTGCTCGATCACGTCACGATGATCTACGGCGCCGGCATGGCCGACAGCAATCGTCACGCCCCAGTCGACCTGCCCATCGTGCTGGCGGGCGGCGGCGCCGGTCAGTTGAGGCCTGGCCGGCACATCAGGTATCCCGAAGAGACGCCGTTGGCAAACCTGCACCTGACGCTGCTGGACCGGTTCGGCGTGCAGTGCGATCGACTGGGTGACAGCACCGGGAAACTCGACGATTTGCATCTCAGCGGCATTTAGGCCTGATTTCACACCGTGTAGCGCAGGGCTTGAGCCCTGCTTTCGGGCAGCCCTGAAGGGCTGCGCTACAGGTTTTGCGGGAGGAGGGTGAGGTGTCTGTCACTCCGAGAACCGTTGCCTCCGCCTCACTGCTTGTGGCGTTTCTCGCCTCGGCGATCATCGCTGCCGCAACGACCGACGATCTGATCAAGGCCATCCGGGAAGGAAACATCGAAGTCGCGCGGGCCCTGCTGAAGCAGCGCGTCGATGTCAATGCACCACAGGGCGATGGCGCAACAGCGCTGCACTGGGCGGTGCAACAGGACGATGTGAGCACTGTCGAGTTTCTGCTACGAGCTGGCGCTCGACCGAACGCGGCCAACGACACGGGTGTGACGCCGCTCTATCTCGCTTGTATGAATCGCAACGCCGTGATGGTCGACAAGCTCCTGGCTGCCGGCGCAAATCCGAACGCCGCACTCCTGAGGGGTGAGACCGTTCTCATGATGTGCGCTCGTTCGGGAAACGCCTCAGCGGTGAAGGCGCTCCTGCTCCATGGCGCCGACGTGAACGCAGCAGAGCCACTGCACAGTCAGACCGCGTTGATGTGGGCGGTCGCACAACGGCGTCCTCAGGTCGTCGAAGTCCTGCTCGAAGCCGGAGCAAACTTCCGCGCCCGGTCCCGCGCCTATCCCCAGGTTGTCACTGGAGAAGAAACGCAGCGCGCCGGCCGCGAAGAGCTCAACTACACGGTGCTCAGGGGCGGCAGCACGCCGCTGCTGTTTGCCGCCCGGTCGGGTGATGTCGAGTCGGCAAGGCTCCTGCTGGCCGCCGGAGCCGGTGCGAACGAGGCCTTGCCTGACGGTGCGACCGCGTTAACGGTGGCCGCTCATAGTGGCCACGGTGCAGTGGGTTCGCTTCTGTTGGAGCACGGTGCCGACCCGAACGCGGCCGCTATCGGCTACACCCCACTGCATGCGGCTGTGCTGCGAGGCGACCTCACTCTCGTGAAAGCGCTTCTGAAGCACGGAGCGAATCCGAATCGCCCAATCACCAGGGGCACACCGTCCCGGCGTGCGAATGGGCACCAGTTTGAACTGCTCGGACCGTTAGTGGGGGCGACGCCGTATCTGCAGGCCGCTCAGTACCTCGAGATCGACATCATGCGCGCGCTCGCCGCCGCCGGCGCCGACACGCGCCTGGCGAAAGCAGACGGGACGACCCCGTTGATGCTGGCGGTGGGGATGTTGGCATCGCAGTCGGTCGACCGGCGTAGTCATCGGGTGCTTGACGGCGCCAAAGTCGAAGTTGAAAGCGACGTGTTGCCGGCCGTGGCGGCGGCGATCGAACTGGGCAGCGACATCAATGCCGTCAACTCCCAGGGTGAGACCGCGCTCCACAGCGCGGCCGCACAGGGCTTCAGCCAGGTCGTTCTGCTTCTCGCGCAGAAGGGCTCGGATCTGAACGTCAGAAACAAGCGCGGGCAGACACCGCTGACAGCGGCCATCAGCGCGGCGCAGGTGCGCGCAGGTCCCACCGAACCGGCGGCGGAGAAGTCGTTTCAAGCAACCATCGACCAGCTGCGCAAGCTGGGCGCAACTGAATGACGCCGTAATACAGCTTTCAGAGGAGCAGGCCGATGAGACAAGGATGCCTCGTCGTTTCCTCCGTCGCGTTCGGTCTTCTCGCCTTGCTCCCGGCCTCGGTCCTCGCGCAGAGCTCGATTGCGGGCGTCGTCCGCGATACAAGCGGAGCGGTCTTGCCCGGCGTAGTAGTCGAGGCGTCCAGTCCGGTCCTTATCGAAAAGATGCGCTCGGTTGTGACCGATGGGGAAGGGGCGTATAGAGTCGTTGATTTACGTCCTGGTCTTTATGCGGTGATGTTCTCACTGCCCGGGTTCACGTCGGTGAAGCGCGATGGGATCGATTTGCCCGCCGCCTTTACGGCGACGGTGAATGTCGTGTTGACCGTTGGCACGGTCGAGGAAACGGTCACGGTGTCGGGGGCTGCGCCGCTCGTCGACGTTCAGAGCGCGTCGTCCGAGCGCCACCTTTCTGCCGAACTGCTCGAAGCTGTTCCGGCCTCCCGATCTCCACAGGGCTTCGCGGCGCTCACGCCGGGAATTGTAAGTGCAGGTATCAACACCATTGGAGGCGGCCGTGAAGAAATGAACCTTTCGAATCACGGTTCGCGCAACCAGGAATCGCTCTTTCTCATCGACGGCCATAATACCAGCCAGATGGAGAGCGTGGGCGGAGCCAACAACGTCTTCAGAATCTCGGCCTCCTACGTCGCCGAAATGAACGTTACGACCGGCGGTGGAACAGCGGAGTTTCCTTTCAGCGGCACGGTTACCAATGTCATCCCCAAAGAAGGCGGGAACTCCTTCCGCGGCAGCTTCTACACCGATTACTCCACTGCGGGACTGCAGGCGAATAACCTCACGCCCGAATTGAGAGCTCAAGGCTTGAATGACGCCACCAGGATCGTCCGCCTGTGGGATTTCAGTCCGGCGTTGGGCGGACCACTCGTGAAGGACAAACTTTGGTTTTTCGCATCGTTTCGGAATTCGTCCAACACCCAGACGCGTGCCGGAATCTACGAGAATCTCACCCCGACTGGCTGGACCTACACGCCGGACCGGAGCCGCCCTGCTGTCATCCAAATCACGGACGATAGCTATAACGGCCGGCTCACCTGGCAAGTGACACCCAAGCACAAGTTGGCCCTCTTCGCGGATTTCCAGCCGCACATCGTGTGGCAGAGAGGCTACCAGGGGAATACGTCGCCCGAAGCAACCGCGTATACGCCTTATCTGCCGAATGCCAACAGGATCGCGTCGTGGAAGAGCGTCCTCACCGGACGGCTGTTGTTCGACATCACTGGATCCCACAACTCGGTTGACAGCGATCAAAGGCGTCAGCCGGGCGTCGGGTTCGACATCATCTCGGGCTACGAAACGTCAACAGGTACGATGATCCGCGCGATCTCCGCGGTAGCCGGCTCCGGAAACATCAACTACGGACATCGCGCCAACAGCGGCTACCGAGCGAAAGCCAGCGTTGCCTATGTCACCGGCTCCCATTTGTTGAAGGCCGGCCTGCTGTACACCCACGGATCTTCGTGGTACAGCAACAACGTAAACGGCGACCGCGCGTATTCGCTGCGAAATGGTCAGCCGAGTTCCATTACCCAGTGGGCCGGTGAGTACACCTACGAGAACATGATTCATGGAGACGTCGGTGTCTTTGTCCAGGATTCGTGGACGGTCAAGCGCCTGACGGTGAGCGGAGGTGTGCGATACGACTATCTCAACTTAGGCGCCGTTGCGCAGGACCTGCCGGCGGGCGCTTTTGTCCCCGCGCGACATTTTGACGGCACGTCCGGGCAGCCCCTCTGGCACGATGTCTCTCCACGTGTCGGCGTCTCCTACGATCTGTTTGGTGACGGCAAAACGGCGGTAAAGGCGACGTTTGGCCGGTTCGTCCAGGCGCAGGGCTCTGGTTCCGGTGGCATCAACGACAACAATCCCGTCGTGCGATCCGTGGTAAGCGTGACCAGAACCTGGACCGACGCGAATCGTGATTTCAATCCCGACTGCGATCTCGTCAATCCCCTGTTGAACGGTGAGTGCGGGCAGATTTCAAACCTCAATTTCGGCCAGAACAATCCGAACGCCACGCGATACGACGACGAGTTGATGACAGGACTCCGTCCATATAACCTGGAATACACCGCGCACGTCCAGCGGCAGCTCTCCAGAAGCGTGTCGATTAATGCGGGTTATTACCGTCGTGAGTTCGCCAACTTCACCGCGAACGACAACCAGTTTGTCGCGCCAAGCGACTTCAGCCATTACTGCATCACGGCGCCGGTCGATGAGCGGTTGCCCGGCGGTGGCGGCAACCAGATTTGCGGCCTCTACGATGTCAGCCCCGCACTGTTCGGCAGGAACCAGACGGTTGTGAGAGCAGCCGAACACTATGGCACGCAGACCCAGGTCTATGATGGATTCGACGTGACTGAGAATCTCAGGCTACCGCAAGGTGCCCAGATCTCAGGAGGACTGAACTGGGGTCGCACCAAGACGAGTGCGTGTTTCGTCGTTGACTCGCCGGGCGCGATGCGCTTCTGCGACATCACGCCCCCGTTCCAGCCAAACGCAACCTTCTCAGGATTCGTTCCGCTGCCATGGTTCGGCCTCATCACGAGCGCGACCTACCGGAATTTTCCGGGCACCCAAATCACCGCAACCTACCAGGCCACCAACGCGGAAATCGTTCCGACGCTTGGACGGAACCTCTCCAGCGGAGCCAACGGCACCGTCAACGTCGAACTCATCCAGCCAGGCACGATGTATGGACCTCGGCAGCAGTCGGTCGATTTCCGTCTGTCAAAGCGGACTCGTATCGGCAGCCTGCGCGTGGCGGCCAACCTTGACCTCTACAATCTCTTGAACTCGTCAGGCATTGCCACAGTGAACGCCACATATGGTCCTAACTGGCAGCGTCCAACGCTTGTCCAGCTGGCGCGGTACGTGAAATTCGGTGTGCAGGTTGACTTCTAGCGGGAGGCAGGAGCGATGAAGCGATACGCCGGTGCAGCGACCTTTCTCGTGATTGTCGCCGCGCTCACAGGAGTGTCCGTCACCCTTCAGAACAGAGCCACTGTTGTGGCTGCCGCAGAGTCGGCGCCTCGGTTCGAGGTGGACCCGATGTGGCCGAAGCCGCTTCCAAATCATTGGGTTCTCGGATGGGTCACCGGGGTGACGGTCGACGCCCGCGATCACGTGTGGATCGTTCATCAGGCGAACAAGCTCACACCCGGTGAACAGTTCGGTGACAAAAACGTCCCCGGATCGTGCTGCTTTGCGGCTCCGCCTGTGCTCGAGTTCGACCAGGCCGGCAACCTCGTTGGCCACTGGGGCGGTCCCGGTCCAGGTTACGACTGGCTGGACTCGCCGCACGGCATCAACCTCGATTACAAGGACAACGTCTGGATTGCGGGCAATGGAAAAGGCGCGTCGCAGATCCTGAAATTCACGAGAGCAGGCAAATTCCTGCTGCAAATCGGTCGCCCCAATCAGAAACAAGACAGCAACGACACTCAGAACCTCAACATGGCCACCGATGCGGTTGTGGATCCGGCCGCGAACGAAGTGTATGTGTCGGACGGATACGGGAACAGGCGCGTGATCGTGTACGACGCCGATTCGGGGAAGTACAAACGACACTGGGGCGCCTACGGTCATAAACCCGACGATACCAACCTTGGTCCCTATGATCCGGATGCGCCGGTGGCGCAGCAGTTCCGTCCGGTCGTGCATTGCGTGGAAATGTCGACCGACGGCCTGGTGTATGTCTGCGATCGCGCAAACGATCGGATCCAGGTCTTTCGGAAGGACGGTACTTTCATAAAGGAGGGCTTCTTCGCGAAAAGAACGAGAGGATTCGGGACCGTTTTCGATGTCACGTTTTCGAAAGACCCCAAGCAGACCTATCTCTATAACGCCGACGGATCGAACAATAAGATCAACATCGTCCTCCGGGAGACCCTCGAAGTCCTGACGAGCTTTGGTGATGGCGGTCGGCAGCCGGGGCAATTCTTCGCCGTTCACAATATCGCTGCCGATTCGCAGGGAAACATTTATACTGTCGAAACCCAACACGGACAGCGGCTCCAGAAGTTCACGTACAAAGGCATGGGCTCGGTTTCGAAGCCAGACCAGGGCGTGGTGTGGCCGAAAGCAGCGAAGAGCCCTCTGTAGCCCGGGTCCTCACTCAGCCCGCCGAACGTTTCGGCGAAACACGTCACAGGTGGAGGAGTCGATCATGTGCGCAAGAACGTTCGGTCGAAGAACCGTCTTTGGGCTGTTGTTGTGGGCATTTTCTGTACTCCCTGCGGGCGCCCAGGGCGTCGGCGCCATCAGTGGCACGATCACCGATAACTCCGATGCCGTCATGCCAGGGGTCTCGGTTGCGTTGTCGAGCAGCCAAGGGACGATCGGGGCGAATCAGCAAACGATCACCGATGACCGGGGCGCCTATCAATTCCTCCGGCTCGTACCCGGCACCTATATCGTGAAAGCGGAGCTCCAGGGTTTCCGTCCGGCCGAGCAGCAGAACATCATCGTCAATGCCGATGGCACCTCGCGCGCGGATCTGAAACTGCAGATCGGCACGTTGGCCGAGGGGGTGACCGTCACCGGCGAGGCGCCGCTGCTCGACACCACGAGCGCGCTCAAGCAGACCGTCATTCCGGTCGAGGTCCTCAGGACGCTGCCGAACAGGTTCGACATGTGGTCGGCCGCACGGATCAGTCCGGTCATCGTGATGAGCCAGGTCGACGTGGGCGGCTCCTCGGCGTTCCTGCAATCGGGACCGACGGTCCGCGGCAGCAATAGCGAAAACGGCTATTTCGTCGACGGCATGGACATCAGCAATATCGAAGGCAACGGTTCGGGCACGGCCTTCTTTCTGGATCCGTTTGCGTTTCAGGAAATGAATCTACAGCTGGGCGCAGCCGGCAACGCGGCGAGGGACCGGGGCGGTCTGGTCTTCAACATGATCACACGGACCGGCACCAACCAGTTCCACGGGGGTGCGCAGTTCGCCCTCTCAGGCGCCAGCCTGAATGCCGATAACTTGTCGCCGGAGCTGCGGACACAGCTTCTGGCCTCGGTGCCGCCGGTCGTGCTCGCGGCGAATCCGAACTTCCAACCGGCGTCTACCATCGAGGACATTTCCGATACCGGCGCGTGGCTTTCCGGCCCGATCATTCGAGACAGGCTCTGGTTTGCGGTCACGTCAAAATACGACGTGCTGAACCAGTACATTGTCGGCAGCTATAACCCAAGCGGCGAGCAGGTGTTGGAAGACAATATCAAATGGACGATCTCAGAGAAGGTGGCGTGGCAGATGACCAGGAGCGCCCAACTGAGCTACTTCAACAACCTGCAGTACCGAAGAGTAGGACATCGCCCCATCACCGGGACCTACTCCGACAGCAACTCGCGCGCGCTCAACTACAAATATCCCGATTGGCATCAGGTGAAATTCACGACTCCATTCCGCAGCAATATGGTGCTCGACGCGTCGTACAGCCGACTTCGTTACGACGATCTCTGGTCGCCACAACCCGAGGTCGTCGTGGGCACGGTGTCCCGCTACGAAACGACATCCGACGGCTATACGTACGCGAACCCGACCTATCCCGATTGGGATGACTACAGGGATCAGGTGTTCGCGAGCGTCAGCGTCTTCACTGGGCAGCACGACATCACAGCCGGCTACCAGTTCAGATATGTGGGCCAGAAGGGGAAGAATATCTCGACGTCGGGCATGCGCGCGAATTTCACCAATGGTGTTCCGGTGTCGGTGAACACCTACAACGTCCCGATCATGGCCGACTTCTCGGGGCCGGTGCAGTACGAAGTCTGGGACAGGACCAACGCGCTCTATGTGCAGGATAAATGGAAACCAGCCAAGAAGCTTGTCGTGGATTTGGGCCTCCGTTTCGAGACCGATTTCGGCTGGCTGCCGCCATCGTGCTCGGCGACCAACGTGTTTGTCGAAGCGCGGTGTTTCGCGGAAATCAACGGCGTTCCGAGTTTCAAGACCGTTGCGCCGCGGTTTTCTGCGGTTTACGATTTGAAGGGCGACGGCAGGACGGCCCTCAAATTCGCCGCGAACCGCTACACCAGGCCGGTCGCCCTGGACAATGGGCTGCGAGTCAATCCAGCCGTCGTTGCCAGCGACACGCGATCGTGGACGGTGTGTGGAACGGGCCAGACGTCGGGATGCGATCTCAACAGAGACCTGGCACCGCAGATGAACGAGCTCGGACCATCGAACGGTTATAACTTCGGGGTCGCGAACCAATGGGCGCCAGATTTGAAGCCTGCCTATTCAAACGAGTACTCAGTGGAAATGCAGCATCAGCTTCCCGGCAATGTCGTCGTCTCGGGCGGCTACACCAACCGCGTTCAACGAGATCAGTATGGCGTCCGGAACACGTTGGTGCCGCCGACGAGCTACATTCCAATGACCGTCACAGAGGTCGCGAGCGGCGAGACGGTTACCGTCTACAACCAGTCGCCGGCGACCAGAGGTCAGTTCAACAACGTCTGGTCGAACGAACCGGAATTGGACGTCGACTATCACGGCGTCGACATATCGGTGAACAAACGAATGAGCAACGGCTGGTCGCTGATGGGCGGTGCCAATTTCGGCCAGGCGAGGGGTACGGTGATCACTGGCGATCTGAACAACCCGAATTCCCCCGACTTCCGACAAGGAGCCTATGGGAATGACGTGCCGTGGGCGTACCGGCTGTCCGGCGTCTTTGACCTGCCGTACCAGATTGCGAGTAGCTTTACGTCTTCCTACTATGCAGGATTTCCCGAGCTCACCACGGTGCTCGTGAACTCGAGGACTGTGGTGCTGACGCAATCGAGTCAATCGGTGATAGTCGCCGAGCGCGGGTCTACGCGCTTTCCCAATGTGTTTCAGCTCGACGTCAGCCTTCGCCGGCCCATCAGGCTGCAGAACACGAGGGTAGAGCCACGGATCGATTTCTACAACCTTACCAACGAAGCCTCTGTACAGAGGCGCGTCACCGTGCTTGGTCCTGCATATACGCGGCCCAGCGACGTCCAGCGCGGACGGTTGATCAAGTTCGGGATGAGTGTTGAATTCTAGCGAGGTCAGGAGGGCCGATGACCACGGCGGCAGGTGTCTTCAGCGTCACGCGCTTTCGACTGTGGATCCTGGCCAGCATCTCCTCGCGTCTGACCCGAGTCTGCCGCCCGGGCCACTGAGTGCTGGCGATTCCTGAGCAGCGCGGCGAATGTGTCGGGCGGAAACAGATGTGACTACATCGTGCTATAATTGTAGTTACTTCGTGTCGAGGTCGGATGGAGACAGTCGGTATTCGTGAACTCAAAACGCATTTGAGCCGCCACCTCCGGCGGGTTCGATCAGGCGCGAGGTTGCTGGTCACAGAGCGCGGGCGGTCGATTGCCACGATCAATCCCGTCGAAGCACCGGCTGACGTCGACTGGGCGCACCAACTCGTCGTCGAGGGACGCGCGCATTGGAGTGGCGGCAAGCCCACCTTTGGCAAGCGACCGGCGAAAATCTCCGGCAAGAAGGCATCGTCGATGGTACTCGAGGATCGCCGGTGACGCTGTACCTGGACACAAGCAGTCTGGTGAAGCTCTACGTGACCGAGAGTGGCTCTGATATCGTCCGTCAGCTCGTCAGCGATGCGAACGTGGTGGCGACGTCGGTAGTCGCCTACGCGGAAACGCGCGCCGCTCTCGCAAGACTTCGCCGCGAGGGCGTGGTGATCGCATCGAAATTGACGTCTGCGAAGCGTGAGTTTGAGCAGCAGTGGCCAGCATACCTGACCCTGGAAGCCACCGGCTCCCTTTGCCGGACGGCAGGCGAACTTGCCGAGAAGTACCACCTTCGAGGCTTTGACAGCATCCACCTGGCGTCATACGCGGAGGTTGTCCGGAGGGCGGGAGCTCGCGACACGCGGTTTTCCAGCTTCGATGACCGACTCAACGCAGCAGCGCGGAAGCTGACGCGCACTCTCGTCCGCCGCGACCAAAGATAGGCTGTCGCGCAATCGCCTTGGCCGAGTCAAGATGTCGTCCCGCTGGTGCGGTTCCGTCCCAGCTGTTGCAGAGGTCGACCGCTGACCGCTGGCCGGGGAACGCGGTCTGTCATCCCCAAGGACTCTGTCCGCCGGACGACACTCCGGGGCCGGTCAGCTTCGTCACGGGCTCGGCGACAACTGGCCTGGTGCTGGCACACGCACTGCCTGGCTCAATCGGGGGTAGCGAAAACCGGCCTGCGCCTGTATCTTTGTTAGTACCTGTCAGACACCGAGACTGGTATGCGCGAAATGATGAAGCCTTCCGGCACGACCCTCTGCCTCGCCGTGGGTGCGCTCGCTCTGGCGCTCACCTCATCAGCCCGCGTAGCGCAGGGCTTTAGCCAAGGGCTGGTAGCGCAGGGCTTTAGCCCTGCCTTGGCGCAGACGGGCAGCCCTGCCACCGCCGATCAAACTCCGGCCGCCGTGCTGGCGAAATACTGCATCACCTGTCACAACGAGAAGCGAAAGACCGCCGGTCTGATGATCGACAAGCTCGATCTCCAGCAGGTCGGCGACGATGCTGAGGTCTGGGAAAAAGTCGCTCGCAAGCTCCGCACGCAGGAGATGCCGCCGCCTGGCGCGCCGCGACCTGACAAAGCGACCTACGCCGCGGTAACGACTCAGTTGGAGAGCGCGCTCGATGCTGCGGCCGCTGCCAATCCCAATCCGGGCCGAGTTGCCGTGCACCGCCTGAACCGAACCGAGTACACGAACGCGATTCGTGATCTGCTCGATCTCGAGATCGACGGCAGAAGCGTGTTGTCAACCGATGGTGCGGAGCAGGAAGGCTTCGACAACGTGGCGAGTGTCCTGACCGTGTCGCCCGCGCTGCTGGAAAACTACCTCACCGCAGCCCGCATGATCAGCCGCCTCGCGGTGGGGGACACCGCGCGCAAGCCGATGATCGACAGCATCAAGGTGGAACGGTTGATGGTGCAGGACGACCGGATGAGCGAGGACCTCCCGTTCGGATCGCGAGGCGGGGTCTCGATCCCGTACCAGTTCCCGGTCGATGGCGAGTATCTGGTCAAGATCGAGCTGTGGCGGCAGCTCTACGACTACATCATTGGAATGGGGGAGCCGCATCAGCTGGACATTCGTCTCGACGGCGTGCTGCTCAAACGATTCACCGTCGGCGGGGAAGGCAAGGGGATGACCGCGCCCGAGAATTTCGCGGGCAATACGCAGGGCGATCCGGAGTGGGAAAAGTACATGCACACGGCCGACGAGGGACTCGAGGTGCGCGCCCGCGTGACGGCGGGTCCGCACACTGTCGGAGTGTCATTCGTCAGACGCCTCTGGGAGCCCGAAGGGATTCTGCAGCCACCCCAGACGGGTTTCAGCCGCACGACTGACGAGCATTATTTCGGGAATCCCAGAGTGAAAACGGTGTCCATCGGCGGGCCTTTCAAAGTGTTGGGTCCAGGCGAGTCGCCGGCCCGGCGAAAGGTATTTGTCTGCTCGCCAAAGGACACCGAGTCCGAGCTGCCGTGCGCGAGAAAGATCCTGTCTGCGCTCGCGACCCGCGCCTACCGGCGTCCGGTGACCGAAACTGAAATGCAGGTCCTGCTCGACTTCTATAAAGCGGGCAGAAGCGAGGAAACCTTTGACGCTGGAATTCAGCGCGGCGTCGAGCGGATTCTCGCGGCTCCGAGCTTCCTGTTCAGAATCGTGCGTCCCGCCTCCGCGCCTGTCGGCGGCTCCGCCTCCGCGCACAGCGCTACGGCGGACAAGCCGGAAAGACGGGCGTTTCGCCTCAGCGACCTCGATCTCGCATCGCGCCTGTCATTCTTCCTGTGGAGCAGTATTCCGGACGAGGAGCTTCTCAACGCGGCGATCAAGGGACAGCTCAGCGATCCGAAGGTGATCGAGAAGCAGGTACGCCGGATGTTGCGCGATGATCGTGCAGAGGCATTGGTGAACGGCTTTGCCACGCGCTGGCTCGAGCTCAGCAAGCTGGCTGGCATGGTTCCCGACACGCACCTCTATCCCGAGTTCGATGAAAACCTGCGCGACGCGATGGGCGAGGAGACACAGTTGTTCGTGGGGCATCAGATTCGGGAGGACCGCCCCGTGACGGAGTTGCTGTCAGCCAATTACACGTTTGCGAACGAGCGGCTGGCGGAGCACTACGGCATTCCCAACATCTATGGCAGTCATTTCCGCCGCGTGTCGTTTTCCGATGCCTCGCGCGGCGGCCTGCTCGGTCAGGGCAGCCTCCTCACCGTCACGTCCTATCCGAATCGCACGTCCGTCGTCATGCGCGGGCGCTGGCTGCTGGCCAATCTGCTCGGGTCGCCGCCGCCCCCGCCGCCACTCGATGTGCCGGCGCTGAAGGAGCCCGGTGCCGACGGCCAGCCGAAGTCGCTGCGGGAGCGGATGGAGCTCCACCGCAAGAATCCGGCGTGCGCATCGTGTCACCAGCGGATGGATCCGCTCGGCTTCGCGCTCGAGAACTTCGACGCGGTTGGCAAGTGGCGCCTCGAGGCGGACGGCGCGCCGGTGGATCCCGAGGCGGCGCTGCCGGACGGCAGCCGGTTCAACGGCGCCGATGGATTACGCGCGTTCCTGTTGAGCAACAAAGAGGATTTCGTGCGCACGCTCAGCGGCAAGCTTCTCGCGTATGCAATCGGGCGGGGAGTGGAGCATTACGATCAGGCGGCCATCCGGAAAATCGCGCGCGAATCGGCGCGAAGCGATTACCGGTGGTCCTCGGTGGTGCTGGGGGTCGTCAATAGCGTTCCGTTCAGCCCCATGGGGATGAGGAGCGAGCAATGATCATTTCGAAAAGAGCGATACCACGCCGCGCGATGCTGCGTGGAATGGGCGCGATGCTGGCGCTGCCCCTGCTCGACAGCATGGTGCCGGCGTTCTCGGCGCTGGCGAAGACCGCCGGCAGGCCTGTGAACCGCTTCGGCGTGTTCTACGTGCCCAACGGCATGATCATGAAGAACTACCTGCCCACGACGGTCGGCGCCAATTTCGAACTGACGCCGACGTTGACCGCGCTGAGCCCGTTTCGCGAGAACATCCTGGTCGTCAGCGGCCTGAACAGTTTGCCGACGCGCGAACGGCCCGGCGGTGCACACGCCAAGGCCAGCACCCGATTCCTCACCAACGTGTCGCCGCCAACCAGCGAGACCTGGCTGGATGTCGGCATTTCGATGGACCAGATCCTCGCTCAGGAGACCGGCAAGCACACCCAACTCGCATCGCTCGAGCTGTCGATGGAGTCGGGCGAAACCGCCGGCGCCTGTGACACGGGGTACGCGTGCCCGTACACCAGCACCATTACGTGGAAGAGTGCCAACACGCCGCTGCCGACACAGAACAACCCGCGCGTCGTGTTCGAGCGGTTGTTTGGCGATTCCGGCACCACCGACTCGAAAGTTCGCCTCACCCGGGTTCGCCAGCAGCGAAGCATCCTCGATTCGGTCACCCAGGAAGTCGCGCAGCTGCAGGGAGCGCTCCCTGCCAGCGACCGCACCAAGCTTACCGAGTATCTTGCGGCCATTCGAGACGTGGAGCAGCGCATTCAGATGACCGAAGCGCAGAGCGATCGCGAGCTCCCGCTGGTCGAACATCCCGCCGGCATTCCTACCGACTGGGAAGAGCACATGAAATTGATGATCGATCTGCAGGTGCTCGCGTATCAGTGCGATCTGACTCGGGTCATCACCTTCATGGTCGGGCGCGAGCACAGCGGAATGACCTATCCGCAGATCGGCGTGCCAGACGCGCATCACCCCATCTCGCACTACGCGGGTGAGCTCGACAAGATCGAGAAGGTGGCCAAGATCAACGCCTATCACATGAGGATGTTTGCGTATTACCTCGACAGGCTTCAGTCGACGCCCGACGGCGACGGCACCCTGCTCGATCACATGACGATGATGTATGGCGCGGGAATAGCCGACAGCAACAGCCACGATCCGTACGACATTCCGATCGTGATGGCCGGCAAGGGCACCGGGTTCCTGAAAGGCGGACGTCACATCCGGTTCAAGGATGTGCCGCTCGCCAACCTCCACCTGACGCTCATGGATCAGTTCGGCATCGCGATGGACAAGTTCGGCGACAGCACAGGCCGCGTGGACGCGAAGATCCTCTCGCTCTGATTATGTGGAAGAGCATCATCGGCGTCGTTGCTCTCGCTGCTCTCTGGTCGGCCGGTCTTGGCGCCGCCGGGGAGGATCTCCGCCTCATCGAGGCCGTGCGCAGCAAAGACGTCGCCGCGGTTCGAAATCTCCTCAAACAGCGCCTTGACGTCAACGGGCACCAGGGCGATGGCGCGACAGCCCTCCATTGGGCCGCACACCTCGACGACCTCGCCGTCGCCGACTTGTTGATTCGAGCGGGAGCCCGTGCCGGCGTGGCGAACGAGAACGGGTTCACCCCGTTGCATCTGGCGTGCACCAATCGCAGCCCTGCCATGGTTCAGCGCCTGCTCTCGGCCGGTGCCGACGCGAATGCCGCCTCGTTGAACGGTGAGACGGTATTGATGACGTGTGCGCGGGGCGGCGAAGCCGCGTCGGTCAAGGCGCTGCTCCTGAAAGGCGCCCGCGTGAATGTCGCGGAAAAAGCGCACGACCAGACGGCGCTGATGTGGGCTGCCGCTCAGCGCCATCCGGAGGTCACGCAATTGCTCGTCGAGGCGGGTGCCGACATCAAGGCGCGCTCGCGCATCTACACGCAGACCGTCGTCGGTGAACAGACGCAGCGATTCGGGCGTGAGGAACTGAACTACACCGTGCTGCGCGGCGGAAGCACGCCGTTGCTGTTTGCGGCGCGTTCAGGAGATGTGGGCTCCACCCGGGCCTTGCTCGCCGCTGGAGCGAATCCTAATGACGCCCTGCCTGATGGTACCAGCGCACTGGTGCTCGCGGCGCACAGCGGTCAGACCGAGGTGGGGAAGCTTTTGCTCGAAAAAGGGGCGAATCCCGATTCGGCGGATGTGGGATATACGGCGTTGCATGCGGCCGTATTGAGAAGCGATTTAGCGCTCGTGAAAGCGCTCCTCGCACACGGTGCGAGTCCGAACGTGCGCATGACCAAGGGGACGCCGCTGCGCCGCGATACGACCGATTTCAACCTTCCGGCGACCCTCATCGGATCGACTCCATATCTGCTGGCGGCGAAGTTTCTGGAGCCGGAAATCATGCGAGCGCTTGCTGCAGGCGGGGCCGACCTGAAGGCGGCGATGCGGGACGGTTCGACGCCGCTGATGGTGGCTGCGGGAGCAGGATCGGGCGGCAACTCGACCCGGCGCGGAATCGCGGCGATTGACGGCGGGAAACCCGAGCCACAAAGCCAGGTTCGGCGAGGCGGTAACGGTGGCAATCGAGCTGAGCGCCGATGTGAATGCGAGCAATCAGGCGGGTGATACTGCTCTTCATGTTGCGGCCAACCAGGGATTCAACTCGATTGTTCAGCTGCTGGCGGACCGTGGCGCTGAATTGAGCGTGAAGAACAAGCGCGGGCTCACACCCCTCGGAGCGTTGACGACGCCCGGTGCCGGGGGCCGCCGCCGAGGCGCCGCGATAACCGCTGCCGCGATTGTCGATGACGATACGCCGGAACCCGCCGGGCGGGGGGTGGCTCATCCGGAGACAGTGGCGCTGCTCAAGGCGCTCGGGGCGGAATAACTCGCAAGAGCAGAGAGAGGCTAAAGCCGAGTGGAGAACTCATACTATCTCGGCTCTTGTCATCTGCGAGTCTCCAATCTGCTCAGTCTGTCTAACTCGCGTCAGTTCCTACCGCGGCTGCGCCGTCCTCCCGCCGCCGGAGCCACCTGAACTGCCGCTGCTCGAGCGGCCTCCGCCGGAGCTCGACCCACCCGAAGATGAGCCGCCCGAGAAGAAGACCCTGAGCTCGAGCCCGAAGAATCGCGAGCCGCCGCTCGCCGATCGGGTGCCCCTGCTCGAGGGCGATGACCTTTGCGCCGGCGTAGAACTGCCGCTGTTCTCGCCGGATCCTGCCGGCCGCACCCGCGTATAGCCGCGGCCCTTGACGGCAACACCGTCGCCGCCAGGCGAGTCGGGCGATCCGGGCAGTGCGTTGCCGCCCGATCCGTAGCCACCCGATCCGTAGCCACCAGACCCGTAGATGCTGCCGGATAGATGTAGTAGTTGTTGTAGTAGGGTGCGTACCCATAGTAACGGCCGTATCGGTACGGCGAATAGCCAGCGCCCCAGTAGTACGGATACGCGAACGGAGAATAGTAGTAGTAGCTGTTGTAGAAAGGATTGTAAGTACGGATACGGATACCCCGCCGATCCGAGAACCACCGTCGTGCTGCTGACTGACGTCGTTCCTGCGCTCGCGACATTGGCCCACGGCTGATAGGCCTGAGGCCGCTCGATCTGAAAGCGGTCCGGGTACGCCTGCGCCACCATGACGTCGATGACATTGCGGCGAGACTCCCGCATCAGCAAGCTGCTTCAACGTGCGGCTGTTCAGTGTAAACCGACCACCCGATTCCACGAGTGCCGCCTCGACCGCGGGCGAAAGCGCTTTCCCGCTGGCCTCGATTACGTCTTCGACGTTCATCGGCGCCCTGGCAAGCGTCGACACTCCGGTTGGTTGATCGCCCGTTCGCTGAAACCGTCTCAGCCGCACGTCGTGCTGCTCGTTGTCAATCAGCGTCGCTTGCGCCTCGACCCAGCGCCCTCCCGTCACCTGGGTGATGCCCGAGACAGTGCGCTTGGGGCGGCCGGCACATGCGAGCTCGACCCGCGTAAAGAGCCGCTCGCCGTCGCGGGACCATTGACTGGTCTGTGTGCCCTGGCAATTTTCCTCAGACAGCGGGTGAGCGCTGCCGTCGGAGACGATCGTCTGCTCGAGGACGTTCTTGCCGTCTACTGTGGTGGTGATTGCAACCCCCGAAGGGCCCGACGGCCTGACGCACACCGTCAACCCTTTTGCGACGGGAACGGCCTGCGCATCCACCTGCTCGTCCAACACGCGCCAGCACCCGAGATAGGGCTTCCACCTCGAGTCGAACGCATCCGTAGTGTCCGCCTGCGCCGACTGTGCGAAGGCCGGAGCAGCGGACAGGAGACCGAACGCCGCCGCCAGCATCAATGTATTCGTCATGAATCGTCCTCAAAACATATAGTAAACGCCCGCTGTGACCTTGAAACCCGCGAGATCGATCGGCTCGAAACCGATGAAATCGCTATCGGGCGTAGCGCTGGACCAGAGATAGCGGCCTTCGCCGCTGAGATACATCCGCTTCCACACTTTAACATCGACGCCGCCGAACACGTGTGCGCTCGGCGCCCACCCTTCGGACCGGAAGGTGTCGGTGAATATGCCCATGGCAGGATCGTCGACGTCGATGAAGTCCCCGAACTGCAGAAACTGGTAGCTCAGCAGCCCCCCGCCGGCGCCGACATACGGCGTGGCGACGGCGGGTATCCACGCCCGGCTGCTGACCTCGCGGCCGCGCGGGGTCAGCGCGAACTTGAGGCTGGCGCTGAAGTTCATCTCCCGGAGGCTGGTTGTCTGTGTAATGGGCAGCCGCTGGTTGTCGACGAAGTCACGATACTCGGAGTCTTTGCTCGACTTCGAGAACTCGAACGTCCCGACAATGCTCGCTCGCGGGGTGACTGCAAAATCGAGGTCGACACCGATCGCGGGCGCATTGAAATCGTTACGCTCCACCGTCAACTGGTCCTGGACGAACGTGAAGAGATCGCTGTTGGCGCTCGCGAACTTCCAGCCAGTGCGCACGCCGATCATGCCGTTGGGCCTTCCGAAGAGGAAATCGGGAGCGGGCTGGGCTGTGGCCGATACGGCGGGAAGAATGAGCAGGGCCAGGACCAGTAGCGTGAAAATGGCCCAACGACCCATCCGAGCAGCCTCGAGTTTCATGTGCGTCAGCCAGAGAAGCAAGGATGGCACCAACGCGATTGTGCCGTTTTTGCTTTGTTGCGGTGGAATTTATCGTACTCGACAGGCGAGCCCGTCCTCTTTGGTAGAATTTGTTCTCGAATGAAAGCCGCCAAAGTCTGTCCCTACGCGCTCCTCCACCAGCGAGTGCGGGCCCGGCAGCGGGCGGCCGCAGCCGCGCCAGGCAGGCGGCTCTAAATTGGAAGATTGGCAGATTGAGAGATTGTCAGATTAATCTACCAATCTATCAATCCACCAATCTACCAATGCCATTTACTCATCTCAAGCTCCACCCCGACCTTCTGCGCGGCGTGAGGGATCTCGGGTTTCAGCGCCCGACGCCTATCCAGGCCGACGCGATTCCACCGGCACTCGAGGGCCGGGATCTTCTGGCATGCGCGCAGACGGGCAGCGGGAAGACAGCGGCTTTCTTGCTGCCGATTCTCAACCTGTTGATGCACAAACCGCGCGCGCGTCCGGGTACGACGCGTGCGCTGATTCTGACGCCGACGCGAGAGCTTGCCGCGCAGATTCTGGAGGATCTGAAGGACCTCAGCGTGCACACGCCGATAAACGGGGCTGCCGTCTATGGCGGCGTCGGAATGGGACCGCAGGAGCACGCTTTCCGCAGTGGCGTGGACTTCATCGTCGGCACGCCAGGCAGGCTCCTGGACCACTTCCGTCAGCCATACGCGCGGCTCGCCGGGCTCGAGTACCTCGTGCTCGACGAGGCCGATCGCATGCTCGACATGGGATTTCTCCCCGATATCCGCCGCGTGCTTCGGCATATCCCCGCAAAGCGGCAGACATTCTTTTTCAGCGCGACGATGCCCGAACCGATCGTCAAGCTGTCGCACGAGATGCTGCACAATCCGGTGCTCATCAATCTCGAGCGAAAAGCCGCTCCCGCGATCGGCATCACGCACGCGGTCTATCCGGTCCCCGCCACTTTGAAACCCTGGCTGCTGCTGACCTTGCTCGAGAAGGGCGACGTGAAGGAGGCGCTCGTGTTTACCAGGACCAAACATCGTGCCGATCGCCTCGCGAAGCATCTCGAGCACCACGGCGTAAACGTGCAGCGGATTCACGGGAACCGTTCTCAGGCCCAGCGCACCGAAGCGCTGGCTGGTTTCAGGAGCGGGAAGTATCGTGTGCTCGTCGCCACCGATATCGCGGCGAGAGGCATCGACGTCACGGCGTTGGGCCACGTCATCAATTTCGACGTGCCGGCCGCGGCGGAAGACTACATTCACCGGGTGGGGCGAACCGCGCGCGCGGAGATGACGGGTTCAGCCTACACGCTGGTGGCGCCCGAGGACGAAGGGAGCATCCGCGACATCGAGCGCGCCATCAACAAGCGCCTTCCCAGAGTGACCGTTCCGGATTTTGATTACACGGCGACGCCAGGGCAACGCCTCGAAGTGCCGCACGCACAGCGGCTGACCGAGATTCGCGCGCGGAAAGCGGAGGAGCGGAGCCGTGCGAGACAGAATGCCGAGCGGCGTGCGCGCAACGCACCGGCTCACCCTCCTGCGCACGGACACGGGTCACGCGTCGCGGGGACGCGCGCTCACGACCACGGCCCGCGGCCGCACGGGCACGGTCCCCGCCGCCGATTCCGCCCGCGCAGGCCGCGTTAGCGGGTCTTTCTTTCGATAATCACGTCGCGGTCGATCTTGCTGCCGGGGAGGTTGCCCGGATCGACGACCTGATAATCCGCCGGCACCTCGAAAAGCTCAGGCGCGGGCTCGCCCCGCGTGATGCTGGTCAGTCGATACGTCGTCTCCCCGAACCGCGGGTCGGATTGCCGGCTCATCACGAGCACTTTCAATTCCGGCGAATACCACCGCTCGGACACGATCTTGATCGGCAGCTCGTTGCCGATGAGTCCCGCCGCAATCGTCACTGTCGTCCGCGTGCCTTCCACGGTGACGCCTTCCATGAACTGCTGGCCGAGATTTTCGACGAGAGGCTCTGCCGTAGATCCGGCGACGCGTGAGTCCGATCGCTCGACTTTGCGCCCGCTGTAGAAGAAGACGGTCTCCGCGCCAGCCCGGCCGCTGATAGTGGAATCGGGCCCCGGCGGCGGCGCGGGAAGCGCGATCTCGAAATGGTCGAGGTTGACATCTTTTCCTGCGGCTCTCGCTCCGGCCGCCTTGAAGGCCGCGATCTTCAAATGAGGCGCCGGTATTCTGTGGGCGAGCCGGTGCTCGGCGTCGAGCATGATCGTCGTTTTGCTGACTGGATCGGAGATTTGAACGTGACGGGGCTCGTTGCCGCCCGGTGCGCCGCCGACCAGCGGGCCGAACTTCGCCAGGCCCTGCTCGCGCCTCGTGCGGCCTCTTCCGTCGCGAGCGATCTGCGCCTTGTTCTCCCGGACGATGCGGTTGCCGTCCGCAAGTGTCTGCACCGATTCAGTAATCGCTTCGGCCGAGTACGGAGCATCCGTCACGGGATCGTTGTCGAACGCGATGGGCCCGGACATGAAGTCGATGTTCATGGGACCGAAGCCGATCACTGGCGGATCTTGCGCAAGCGCCGGCGCCGCAGCCAGTGAGAAAGCAACGAAGATGAGAGACATGATGCAGGCTGGGAACTTCATCGGGACCTCCAGGGATATGCGGATCCGTTGGTAGAGACACGAATGGCGCGCGCCATGCCGTCCTCTCCAAGCAGCAGGTCGGCTTCGACAATTTCGTCGGGATGCTCGAACGGCGATGTCAGCGCGCCGAGCGACGCGCGGGGCATTTGCACGCGAACGAGCTGGAACGGGCCGGTCAGCTCGCGCTCGCTCAGCGGCACGAGCGGCACGAACTCGATTGACGGCCGCGCAATCGATGCCCGGGTGTTGGGGGGGCGCGTTACTGGTGATTTGGCCGCCATGAGATGTTCCGGAAACTCGACAGCCCTGTTCGTCGCTGCGATCGAGTGGATCGGCGGCCTCACGACAGGCAATGGTACAAGCTCAGGCTGTTGCGATGCAAAGACGACGCCCAGCACCACTCCTGCTGCGGCAACACAGAATGCGATGCCCGCCTTTCGCCTGTGCACGACGTGACTGCCGACAGATGCGGCCGCGGCGAACGCATCGACGACGCGGGCCTCGAGACTGGCGGCATCAAGCTGCCGGTCGGCCTTTCGCACATCGCGGAGCAGCTCGTTCAGCAGTTGTTCTTCGCGGCTAATACCCATCTCTTCCTTACCTCGTCCCTCCGGTCTCCCGTCTTCGGGCGATTCGCTTCGGCGACGCGGCCGCCCTCCGGCTCAGGAGCCATCAACGTCCTGCAGCGCACGATGAGCATCTCACGCGCGCGGCTCAAGCGCGACCGGATGGTTCCGATCGGGCAACCCGCAACTCTGGCGGCATCCTCATAGCTCAAGCCGTTCAGCTCGCAGAGCACGACGACCTCGCGATAGTGGACGGGCAGCGCCAGGATGGCCGTCCGCAGCTGTTGCCGCATCTGTGCACGCGTCATCGCTTCGGTCGGATCGGATGTCGTGGCGAGCGCCTCGATGTCGCAGTCGAGCGACTCGATATCGACCTGACGCCAGCGTTGTCGCCTGTGGCGCTGCAGAATCAGATTCCGCGCGATGCCGTACAGATACGTAGTGAGCGAGCCCATGGCCGGATCGAAGCGCCGAACCGTTGTGCCGAATGCGATGAAGACTTCCTGCGTCAGGTCCTCGGCAGCCTCCCTCGATCCGAGCATTTGACGGGTGAATCGGTACACGGTCGACTGATGCCGGCGAAACAATGCCGCAAATGCCTCACGATCGCCTGATGCCATCCGGCTGACGAGCTCGGAGTCGCTGGGTTCTGCGTTCACGCTCATGAGTGATTGGCCATCGCCCTGGAGGAAGTTCCAATACCACAGGGGTCAGCCCATTTTTCGCTGGGTCGCCGCCGTGGCCTGCAGCCCGGAGCCCACAGCCTGAAGCCGCTCCGGCGGCGTCTCTGTCCAACGCCGTTCACCGATCTGCTGCCGCCACATCGCGTAGTACAGCCCCTTCTGCGCGACGAGCTCGTCATGCTGTCCGGTCTCGACAATCCGGCCCCGCTCGAGCACGTAGATGCGATCGGCGTGAAGGATGGTGGAAAGGCGATGGGCGATGAGAATCGTGATCGAATCGCCGGTGCTCGCGACGTCGCGGATCGTCTCGACGATGCCCTCTTCGGTGAGCGAGTCCAGTGAGGACGTCGCTTCGTCGAAAACGAGCAACTGCGGATGCCGGAGCAGAGCCCGGGCGATCGACAGCCGCTGTTTCTCACCTCCCGATACCTTGACGCCGCCTTCGCCGATCACCGTGTCGAGCCCTCTTGTCGCCCGCGCAAGCAGGTTGTCGCAGGCAGCGCGTCGCAATACCTCCAGGCATTCGCGATCGGTCGCCGTGGGATTGACAAAGAGCAGATTCTCCCGAATCGTGCCGGAGAAGAGCTGGGTGTCCTGCGTGACAAAGCCGATACGCTCGCGAAGGACGTCGAGGTCGATGTTCCCGCCCGAAATCCCGTTGTAGAGAATCCGCCCCGATCCGGGTGGATACAGCCCGACGAGCAGCTTCACCAGCGTCGTTTTGCCCGCACCCGACGGTCCGACGAAGGCAATCGTCTCGCCCCGGTTCACCCTGAAGGTGATATTGCTGACAGCCGGAGAAGATGCCGACTGGTGCTGAAACGTCACGCGATCGAAGTCGAGCGTCCGCAGATCGTCCAAGGGAAGCGGGCTGAGAGGCCTCGGCTCGGTGGGCATCCGGAGAATCCCTTCGAAGACGTTCAACGAGGCTTCGGTTTCGCGATAGATGTTGATGACATTGCCGAGTTCCTGAAGCGGGCCAAAGATGAAAAACGAGTAAATCCAGAGCGAGAAAAACTGCCCGACCGTGATGTCGCGCGTGTAAATGAGATAGAGCATCAGAAAAAGAATGCTCGTGCGAAGGAAATTGACCGAGGTTCCCTGGATAAAGCTCAGGCTGCGCAGATACTTCACCTTCTTGAGCTCGAGACTCAGAATCTTGCCGGTCGTGCTGTTGAGCCGCTCGATTTCCTGCTGACCGAGCCCCAGGCTCTTGACCAGCTCGATATTTCTCAGCGACTCGGTCGTGGAACCTGCCAGCGCCGTGGTCTCGGCGACAATCTGTTTCTGAATCGTCTTGATCCGCTTGCTGAGTACCGAGCTGATGATGCCGAGCACAGGAACGGTAAGGAAGAACACAGGCGCGATGATCCAGTGAACGGTGAACGCGTAGATCATCACGAAGATGATGCCGACCAGCGAGGTGAACACGACGTTGATCGACGCCGAGATCAGCCGCTCGACGTCCGAGCGGACCTTCTGCAGCTTGCCGAGCGTCTCGCCGCTGCGCTGATCCTCGAATACCGAGTACGGAAGCTCGAGTGAATGCCGGATACCGTCCGAATAAAGCTGAGCCCCGAGCCGCTGCGTGATCAGACTGATGTAGTAGTCCTGGAAATTCTTTGCCACCCGTGAGACGAAGGCCACGCCGACAGCCGCGGCGAGCAGGAGCATGACCCCCCGGAAGAATTCCCGGGTCGTGTACTCCGAAAACCGCGTCGCGTAGTTGTCGATGACGTAACGAAAGATCAGGGGGTCGAGCAGCGAGAACACCTGGTTGATGGTCGCAAGCACCAGTGCCAGCGCAATAAGCGCCCAGTAGTGCTGCAGGTAGGAGTAGAGGAGCTTCATGTTACCTGACCGTTGCTGAATATTTACAACGACGTCGCATTGCGTACCAGTTTCCGTTACTTGACCTATTCATAATATTCCCTGCACGACTGAAGTTCGCGCTGGACCTGAATGCGGGTAGCCCTGTTCACGGAACACGATCCTGCCATACCGTGCGGCACGGCGACGACGATCGCTGCGCTGATCGGTCATTTGCCCGATGACATTCACATCGTCAGCTACCACCTGCGTGCCGATCGCTTCTGCGGACTTCGCGCCAGGCAGATCCTACAACGCGCCGAACAGGAGCGCATCGACCTGATCCATCTCGCGGCCTGTGGTCCTGCCGCGATTATCGCGATGCTGGTGGCGTGGCGTCTCGGCGTTCCAATCGTCGGCTCAATTTCTGCGGACTTTTCGAGCACATTGCTGGGCCGGAGATATGTCCGCGCCGCTGTCGAAGAAATGCGAGCGCGTGTTGACACACTCCGCCGCCGCGCGAGATCGGCTGACCGCCGCCGGCGTCGAACCGTCGAGAATCGCGACGTGGCGTCCAGGCGTCGACACTCATGTCTTCACGCCGTCGAAACGATCAGCCGGTCTTCGTGAGCGATGGCAAGTGTCGGATGTGCGCCCCGCGGTTGCGTACGTTGGTGCTCTGTCCGACGAGAAGCGTTCGCAGCGTCTGGTTTCCCTCGAGATGGGACTGCGAAGATCTCCACCCGATGCACCGCTTGATTGTCGTTGGCGACGGCCCGGGCCGGGCTGAGTTGGAATATCGCTGCGATCAGGCCGTGTTCATGGGAACGCTGACTCAGTCCGAGACTTCCGAGGTGCTGGCATCGGCAGATCTGTTCGTCTGCCCGAGCGAAACGTGCTCGACCAGTCATGGGGTGCTCGAGGCTCAGGCGTCCGGCCTTCCGGCACTTGTGATGGAGCGAGGCAGCGCGCGCGAGCGGGTCTCCAGGAACAGCGGTTGCATCTGCCGTTCGACCGTCGACCTCATCGTGGAAACGGCAGCACTCATCCGGAACACCGATCGCCGGAAGGTAATGAGTCGAGCGGCGCGCGAGCACGGATTGCAGGCAGGACTGGAGTCGGCGGTCGCTCCCTTTTATGCGGAGTTTCGCGCGGCCGCGGCCCGCTCAGGCGTTCGTCGGGAGCTCCGCCCAGCCTTCGTTTCGCAGGGCCGACGCCTTTAATTCAAACAGCGCCATGGTGGCTTCCACGTGACGCCAGTCCCGGATCATGCTCGTTCGGGTAGATCGATCGTGCTGCTCGCGTGCCACCCAGCCGGACGACGAGGCATGCTCGATCGTGAACTCACAGGTCTGCCCCCGAGCTGCCAATCGTCTCGTAAAAATCATTGCGTGTCCTTTTGTGCTGTCATCAATGGGCGTCAAGAGCGTAAAGACGTAAAGAAGGGTGATATTGCCGTACTTCCGTGCGTCATATATGTAAACTTTTCGGTCCCTACCTAGGTCATTCGGCCCAGCCTGCCGCAGAACTTCAATATTTCCAAGGGATTGAGTGGCCTCGAGATTCGGTCACCGTGTGTGGATAAACCGGCGACCTGGATGCTTGCCTTGCCGCGCGGAAGTACTTACAGAGTGCCGTTTCGATGTTGGCGATGAAAAGCAGCCAACAGCCCTCGGCGGGGAGTACGCTTTGGATAGGCAGGACGTGATGCGCCTTGTTGGTCGACCTCTGACTGGTCTCTGGCTGCTCCTCCTGGGTTCGGCCACCCTGGCGGCTGCAGTCGAGTTGCGCGGAGAGACGAGTCTTGCGTACGACCGCTATCTGGAAGAGGCCAGGAGGATTTTTGACAAGCGTGTCCAGGGTCAGGACCCGTCCGGCAGTCGAACTGTCCAGTCGAGCGATGGCGACCTGACCGCACTTCCAGGCCGTGAGGATGGCATCATCGACGTGCCAGGCGGTCTCGTGCATCACTGGATCGGCTCCATGTTCATTTCAGGGGTGACTCTGGAGGATACGTTGGCGGTCTCATGCGCCTACGATAACTATCACACCTTCTACAAATCGATCGTCGCTTCCCGGTTGCTCGGTCGCGAAGACAACACGTACCGCGCGCTGCTGCGCATCAAGGAAAGCGCTGGCGGGCTCAGTGCGGTCCTCGAGGTAAGGACAAGGATCCAATATTTCCATCCGACCAGTCAGAGCGTGTACAGCATTTCGACATCGGAAGAAATACGTGAGGTCAAGGAGGCTGGAAGTCCGCGTGAGCGGTATTTGCCTGCGGGCAGAGACAGCGGTTATCTGTGGCGTGCTGCGACCTTGAATCGCCTGGTCGAGTGGAACGGCGGCGTGTTTGTCGAAATGGAAACGCTTGGACTGAGCAGAAGCTTTCCCCCTCTGCTGGGCTGGATCATCGAGCCGATTGCGCGGCGTCTCGGTCGAAAAAGCGTGGAAGTGTCGCTTGAGGAGTTCCGCAGCGCAGTCCGCGCACGAAAACGATTAACGGCTGCTGGAGGTGGTGTCCTCGCGCGCATATGACGCGTTACACTGAGGAGTCTCTGGCAAGCCCGTATCCAATTCCTCCGCCGATCGAGCCGATGCTCGCCAAGCTCGTCGAAAAGCTACCCGCCGGCGACGTGTTTCTCTATGAACCCAAGTGGGACGGATTTCGGGCCATTGTGTTCCGGGGCGGTTCCGAGGTCTTCATTCAGAGCAGGGACTCCCGCCCGCTGGATCGGTTACTTTCCCGAGCTGCACGCAGTTTTTCTGGAGGGGCTTCCAGACGGCTGCGTCATCGACGGGGAGATCGTGATTGCAACTCCACGCGGTCTCGATTTCGATGCGTTGCAGATGCGGCTCCATCCGGCAGCCTCCCGCGTTGCCAGGTTGGCCAAAGAAACGCCCGCGGCGTTTGTGGCATTCGATCTGATCGCCGCTGACGGTCGCGACCTTCGGACGACGCCACAAAGCGAGCGGCGCGCTCTTCTCGAGCAGCTGCTCGATGACGCGAAGCCGCCGATCTACCTGACGCCGATGACTCGCGATCCGGCAACTGCGTCGGAATGGCTCTCGCGGTTCGAGGGCGCCGGCCTCGATGGCGTGATCGTCAAGCCCGGTCACGGCACGTACGAACCCGGTAAGCGCGCGATGTTCAAGGTGAAGCACGCGCGGACCGCGGAGTGCGTGGTCGCCGGCTTCCGGTGGCACAAGGCGGGAAAGAACACGCTGATCGGCTCGTTGCTGCTCGGTCTCTATGACGGGAAAAACAGATTGCAGCATGTCGGGGTCACTTCGGCGTTCACTATGGCGATGCGCAGGCAACTGGCCGAGGAGCTGGCGCCCCTTCGCACGGGTGCGCTCGAAAATCATCCGTGGCGGGAGTGGGCAGACGTGGGCAGCGAGATGAGCCGGATGCCAGGCGGTCAGAGCCGCTGGAGCGCCGGAAAGGATCCTTCCTGGGAGCCGCTGCGAATCGAACGGGTGTGCGAGGTCAAGTACGACCACATGCAAGGCGATCGCTTTCGCCACGCCGCGGTGTTTCTGCGCTGGCGGCTCGACAAGAAGCCGGAGGACTGCCGTTACGACCAGCTCGAAGTCACTGCGCCGTACGAGCTCGAGAAGGTTTTCGGCGCTTCCCGCCTTGACGCGTGAACTCACTCCAGTCGTCGGGCGGATCGTCCGGATCGAGAGCTTCCTGAGGCGGCCGCAACTCTTCCGGCACGTGCTGGAGGTTCACGCGGATTCGCGTCCACGTGTGGAATCGACCGCGCATCGCATCAACGAGCACGTCGGCCGGCTGGAGATGGGCCGCAGCCTCCGGATGGCGTGTTCGCCAGCGATCCAACCCTGCAAGCGCATCCGCCTTACGGCTCGCGCGAGCGATTTCCACAAGAGGATGCGTGGATTCGCGACGACCCCGGGTTGAAGAGGACGCCGGGCGCCGTCGGCGCGACGGCTGCACGCGAGCGGGCTCGCCGGGTTGTTTTCGATAATGTGGAGGCCAGGGCGCATCGCCCAGGCCTTCGCGCTCCTGCCGCGCTGACAGATCCAGCACCTGTTCGAGCGAACAGCCACTTTCATCGATGGCTGCGTGCGCGTCGCCGATTTTCGAGAAACGCGAAGGCATCGACGCGAGCGTGAAATCGCCAGGCTCGGCCGATGCAATCTCGTCCCACGCCACGGGCGCAGACACGCGGGCGTCGGAGGTCGGGCGCACTGAGTAGGCGGCAGCTACCGTCCGATCCTTTGCGTTCTGGTTATAGTCGAGGAACACGCCATGGCGCTCCTCCTTCCACCACTTGCTGGTGGCCAGCGCAGGAGCACGCCGCTCTACTTCGCGTGCAAGGGCCAGGGCCGATCGGCGCACCTGGTCGAAGGTCCAGCGGCGATGAATCCGGACGTTGACGTGGATGCCGCGCGAGCCCGACGTCTTCGGCCAGCCGATCAACCCGAGGTCATCGAGCGTCGCGCGCAGAACCTGCGCGACATCGCGAATGTGCGGCCACGACACTCCCGGCACAGGGTCGAGATCGATCCGCAGCTCGTCGGGATGGTCGAGATCGTCAGCGCGCACCGGGTGTGGATGCAGCTCGAGACAGGCGAGATTGGCCATCCAGAGGAGTGCGGCCGCATCGCGCGGCACGACTTCCTCGGCCGTCCGGCCGGATGGGAAGCTCAACTCGACAACCTCGATCCACGCTGGGCGCGATTGCGGAGCGCGCTTCTGATAGAAAAATTCTCCGTCGATCCCGTTCGGGTAGCGCACGAGCACGTTCGGTCTGCCCCCCGCTGCGCGAAGGGCGCCGTCCGAGACGGCGAGATAGTAACGAGCAAGGGCCAGCTTCGTGTAACCCGCCTGCGGAAACAGCACCTTCTGCGGATTCGAGATCGCGACGTCCCGTCCGCTGACCGTCAGGACTTCCTGTTCAACGGGGGATGGCATGAGTGAATCGGATCTCTTCTTGCTCAAGATACGTCCCACAGACAGGAGTGAAGCATATGATGTATCAGTCCGCGACATCTCCACCGCTATCGCGTCCGGCTGTTATTGTCGCTTGGATTCTTCAGGTCGGTCTGGCTGGCATGTTCCTGTTCGCAGGCTGGAGCAAACTGTCGAGTGCCCCGATGATGGTTCAGATGTTTGACACCATCAATCTGGGACAGTGGTTCCGGTATTTCACCGGTACGATCGAAGTTGCCGGCGCCGTTGGCCTGCTGATGCCGCGTGTCGCTCCCCTGGCCGCTCTGATGCTCGCGGGGGTCATGATTGGAGCGGTGATTACGCATCTGTTTGTCATCGGGGGCAGCCCGGCGATACCAATCGTGCTCTTTGTTGCATTGAGCGTGGTGGTCTATCTGCGTCGGAATCAGCTGGCACGGGCTACCGGCTAACAAGGGACCGGCTACAAGCTAATCAGCCCCCGCCGCACTGCGAGGCGTACGGCCTCGGTACGGTTAGAGGCGCCGAGCTTTCCGGAGATCGACGCCACGTGAAATTTGACGGTTTGATCGCTGATGCCGAGGCGTTCCGCAATTGACTTGTTGGAACGCCCTTCGGCGAGCAGCTCAAGCACCTCGACTTCGCGTGGCGTGAGTGAGTCTTCAATCCACTCGGAATCGTTCGCGTGAGCCGACGTGACCGGCTCGCGTGCCAGGATGACGGCCTCGGCACCGATTGTTGCAGCGCGCGCTCGAGCGAGCGTGTCGAACTCGCCGACGATGTTCATCCCTGTTTCCTCCAGTTCCGATCGCAGCCGTGCGCGATCGACCGGAGTTCCCACCAGGATGATGCGCATTTACCTCGTGGGACGCTCGCCGATCTTCACCGTCAGCTCGGTCGGGGCACCGGCGCGCAACAGATGCACGCGGGCGGTCTGGCCCGCGGCGGTCGCCATCATCAGGTCCATCAATTCTTCCGGCGACTCGATGGGTGTCTGATCCACTGCGAGAAGAATATCGCCCACAAGTATGCCCGCCTGAGCTGCAGGTCCATCGGGTGTCACCGTAAGGGTCAGGAGACCGCGCTCCCGGCCCGTATTGCCGCGTTGGTGCTCGGGTACCGCCACAGGTTGTCCGGCGATTCCGAGGTAGCCCCGCTTCGCCCGGCCGTGCTCGAGGACATTGGCAGCCGCTTTCCAGGCGATCGATGCCGGGATGATCACACCAAGCCCGCGAATGGATGTCGCCGTGGCGACTCCGATAAGACGACCGCCCGTGTCGAGAAACGCGCCTCCTGCAAACCCATCGTGCATGGGAGCCGTCGTGCGGAGGATCTGATCGATCGCGCGGCGCCGGCCGGTCCGAAGCGGACCGCCGATGACCGAGATGATGCCTGCGCTTGCGGTGATCGCGTTGCTCCAGGATCGCGCGAGCGCCAGCCCGATATTCCCGACACGTACGGGGGCCTCCGACAGAACGACGGGGGGCGCCCCGAGCCCGGACGCGCTCAGCACCGCGATACCGGTTGCCGGATCCCACCCGAGCAACTCGGCGGCGACGGCTTGCCCGTCGGGAGATCGCACGTGCAACCCGTTTTCATGAGCGATCGCGCTCATGGTCGTCAGGACACGATTATCGGCGTAGGCGAGTCCGCTGGCCGGGCGCCGACGGCCGATGACTTGAAGGACCGACGGAGCCGCTGCGGCGACAGCATCGGCGAGGTCGTTGGAAAGTTGTGTAAGCATGCGCCCATCATCGCAAAGGCGCAGCGGGGTGACACGACCCGAATGGGGAGGACTCATGCTGTCCGGCAAGCTGCCCGTGACCTTTCGCACGCGGCGTTGACACAGAGGCAACACGAAGTTCCACGAAGGAACGAGGATCCACGAAGCCCGGGCAACATCAACGTCATGCGCGCTTTTCTTCGTGATCTTCATCCCGGCTTCGACTGTGCCGGCTGCAGTCCCAGCCGGTTCCTGAGAACAGACTGGGCAAACAACATGAAGGTCAGCGAATCTGCTTCACGCTTTTGCCCTGGCAGTCCAGCCGGATCGCCGAAGGCGCACAGTCGAAGCTGGTCTTCGTGGATCTTCGTGCTGAGTTTGGTTGCCGGCCTAACGGCCGCGCTGTGGCTCTGTGCCTCTGTGTCCAGGCGGGCAACGGCTAATCCCTGGCGGCGAGCTCCACGAAGATCGGATTGGAATAAAACCACAGGTCCGACCACGGATTTTCACCGGGCACGTCCATTGGCGGTTCCAGGTCTGTGGTGTTAGTGCCGCGCACGCGCAGGTACATCTTTCGATCGACCGGCGGAAGGGTCATCGAAATGCGGACTTTGTCATCCTCGCGCTTCCACTCCTTGGCGGTGAACCTCGCGAGCACCTTCGCGGTTGGATTCTTGTCGTAATTGAGATCGGGTGAGGGGGCAGCGACATCGCCGACGATCAGATCCACGCGAGAGACGCCGGGGTTTTCGCCCCGCGCATTTTTTGTTTCCGGATCGCGGAAGCGTATCGTCACCTCAACTCGTTGTCCCTTCTGTGCCGACAGCGTCTCGCCAATGCCGGCGCTCCGCCTTCCGGCCTTGGCGACCACCTCCAGCTCATCGATTAAATCGCCGGCGACAGCGAAGATGCGCCCGCTGCGCAAGCCGTCGAGAACATCGCGGTAGCTTCGATGCGCGTGCACGTAGGTTTTCTGGTACTCACCCGGCCAGAAATCAGATCCCGCGCGAGATTGATCCGCATAATGAGCGTGGGAATCCGATGTCGCGACGATCCAGAATCGCCTGCCCTCTCCGAGCAACGAGTCCCACAGACCCCCGACTCTCGCCGACATCTGATCGAAGCCACCGAACGTATGTGCGCCCGGATTCCCGTAGGATCCACGGAAGCCGGCCGGCTGTCCGGCAGCATCTCGTTTCTGTGTGCCATCTGGCGCAAGCGTGGCTGCTTGATGACCGGGCGCGCCTTCCATTCCGCGATACACCTCAGGAGCGAGGTCGTGGTTCCCACGGAACTCGCGCGGCTCGTCGCGGCCGTAGACGCCCACGCCTTTCGCCGAGCGGGATGGATGATTCGCGAACAGCAGCGGAAGCAGTGGGAGCCTCTTGACGTACTCGAGCGCGCGCTGAGTGTGTGCCTCCTGGTCGCGCTCGGGATCGGACGGCCAGGCATCCTGCGAATCGAATCGGCTTTCGATCTCGTAGAGCATCGAAGCCTCCTGCTCGCTCTGCGGGATGATCAGCGTGTGGTGATCCATCGCCGGCATGTTCAGCTCCATCCCATAGAACTGAAGTACCTCGGGCACGATTTCTCTCGAGACTCGCAGCTCCGCGTACGCTCGCGTGAGATTCAGTTTGGAGTGATTCGGCCCGCCATGATCGGTCGTCACCATCCAGGCGAGACCATGTCGCTGCGCTCGATAGGCATTGATCGGAGTCGAATAGCGCCCGTCCACGCCGACGATCGGCTCCGGGGGATTCTTCATCTCATCGTAATCTGCGCTCCAATGGCTGTGGATGTGCGAGTCGCCGGCCAACCACTGCCGATCGGCATCCTGTGCCGACAGCATCGCCCATCCCGCCGCGGAGACCGCTATGATGAGAACTTGAATCCGCCGTCGTGTCATCGTCCCTCTGTGCAGATTGCCGACGTCAGCCACCCGCGCCCGCCACTATCGACGATAACAATGCTAATCCAGTCGCCGTCACCCCGCCGGAGCATCTGTTTTTCGGGGCGGGCGGCGGCCGCTTCACTAGAAACAGCGCTAAGCGGCTGAAAAGAAACAGTGTTTCCGAATTGATACGGGCGTGTACAGAGCTCAGGGTCCAATGCATGTTCGAGCAGTTGCTCGAATTGTTCGGCCGTCAACTGGCTGGCGAAGCGGCTGCCCCGACTTCCAGACGGTCCTTCGAGCATCAACCGCAGAATACAGAAGACGACAGCAACAGAAAGAGCCATCGGCGTCCATCCGCGGCCGCGCCCGCTCACGTCGCTAGAACTCCAGCCTCACCGAGAACTGCATCGATCGCGGATCGCCCGCGAGCGATGTAATCGTCGCGCGATTGCCGGCCGTGATGTCGGCGTTCGGATTTCCGAAGTTGGTCCGGTTGGTCAGGTTGAAGACGTCATACCGCAATGTGGCCGCCAGGGCGTCGGTGAAGACGATGCGGCGCTGCAAGCTCAGATCGAAGGTCATCCAACCCGGGCCACGCAGGATGTTTCGGCCCGCGTTACCGAACGTGCCGGCGGGAACGATCTGGAAATCCGAGGCGTTGAACCAGCTGTCGACGGTCTTCTGACCCTCGCTCTCGGTCGTGCGGTTGGGAACCCATCCCGCACCTTCGAGGCTGCCTTGCGTCACCGTGAACGGCCGGCCGGTGTGAGCCGTCAGGATGCCGGCCACGAGCCAGTCGCGCGCGATGGGATGCTGGCCGAGCGGGAGATTCGCGATGAAGCTGCCGACGAATCGATGCCGGATATCGTTGTCGCCAGGGGCTTCCCACGCGTCGAGATCGTTGGTGTTCTGCGGTCGCGGTGAAGCGGCGGAGAGATGCTCTGGCGTGTTGTCGCGCTGGTCGCCGATCGTGTACGACACGCGATAACTGTGGCCCCGGTTGAACCGTTTCTCGAGTGAAAGATCGAGGCCACGATAACGGCTCTTTCCGGCATGGTCGCGGTACTGAATGTGCCCAAAGCTCGGGTACGGACGAGCGCCGTTGCCGTTGGCCTGCTGATTGAGGTTGCGAAGCAGCGTGATGTTGCGGCCCACCGAGGCGATTGCGTCGGCCGACGCGACAAAGCTCGCAGAGATCTGACGTTCCATGCCGATCGCAAACTGATGGAACATCGAGTTTTTACCGTCCTGCTGAGCGGTTCTCAGCAGCAGCGACCGGTAGTTGATGTTCGACACATCGAGGAAATTCGGCGGGAAACCGTCACGGAGAATGAGTGCGGGCGTCGTCGAGCCGCCCGGGGCGGTAATGCTGATGTTCCGCAGTCCGGGAGGATTCAGCACGAGCTGATCTTCCGAGCCAATCCGTTCGACGAGGTTGTAGTAAATGCCGTATCCGCCTCGCAGGACGGTGGTCGTATTGGCCTTGTACACGACGCCAAGGCGCGGGCCGAAGTTGTTGCGATCGGGTTTCACAAGAGCGCGCTCCTCGAGACTTCCATCGGTCGCGTAGATGAGCTGCCCCGTGGCGAGGTCGAAGTTCGCCAAGCGGTTCTCGGCGTCCGTCTGCGGCGCCATGAAGTCGTGGCGGAGTCCGAGGTTCAGCGTGAGGCGGTCCGAGGCTCGCCAGTCGTCCTGAACATAGAACGAGTAGGCATGCTGCCGCTGGTGGGCTTCGTGAAAGTTCGACAACTGAACGGAGGTCGCGTACCCGAGGAGGAAGTCCGCCATTCCGCTGCCGGTGAACATGTTGTTGTTGAACGAAAAGTCGCCGCGCGTCGCGGGGATGTCGACGTAGTTGTTCTGCATCGGCGCCATGATTTCGGTGCCGAACTTGAACTGGTGGTTTCCGCGCAGCCATGAGATCGAGTCGATGAACTGCAACTGATCCGTGTGCTGATACTTCGGCATGAAGTTCGGCGACCCGAGCCGGATCAGGCCTTGAATGTTGACGCCGATGATGCCGCCGGTCCGATTCTCGTCGGGCACCCCGGTAAATCCGATGGTCGACATGCCGTCTTCGCCTTTGGGATCCTGGTAGCCGTCCGATCGCCCCTGCGCCCAGGCCAGGCGGAACTCATTCACGACCGCTGGGCCGAAGATCTTCGTCCATCCGAACACGGCGCTCTGCGAATTCAGATCATTGCGCCCCCAGGCCGACGTCGAGCTGCCGTCGAGCAGCCCGCCGAACCACCCAGGCACGAAACGAAACCGCTTGTTGTAGCTGTAACGGCCGAAAAAGTTGTCGTTGGCCGATGCCCTCAGGTCCAATCGACCCGAGAAGCGATCGTTGTCGTCGGTGATATCCGGCTGACGGATGAAGTTGCTCGACCCTGCTGCATTGGGCATCGGAACCAGCTGGAGGATCGACGCTGCGACCGGATCGATGCGCGAGGCTGGAATCGTGTTGTCCGCGAAGGGCTGACCCGTCAGCGGATCGCGAATCGCCGATGTGAAAACGCCCCGACGCTGGTCGGCCGTCGGAACGGTTCCGGTTCGCAGCACGCCGCGCGTGATTCGCGTGCCTTCGTAGTCGACAAAGAAGAACGCGCGCCCCGCCTTGACAGGGCCGCCCAGACTGCCGCCGAACTGGTTCTGGTTGTTGGTTGGCTTCGCCAGTCCCGAACGATTGGAGAAGAAGGTGTTCGCGTCGAACTGCTCATCGCGGAAATAGTAGTAGCCGGTTCCCGCGCAGCGTGTTGGTGCCCGATTTTGTCGTCACCGAGATCGTCGCCCCCGGCGCCCGGCCGTATTCCGCGGTGAACGGGGTCGTCACGACCTTGAATTCACCGATCGCGTCGATTGATGGCCGGGAGACCTGCGTGGACAGCTCCTGGACGTTGGTGGAGATGCTGTTGTTGTCGACGCCGTCCAGCAGAAAGTTGTTCTGCAGTGAACGGTGGCCGTGAACGGTCACGCCGCCGGTACGTCCGGCAGAAGTACCGCCAGATTCCTCCGTATATCGGTAGCCCTGGACGCCGGGCACCAGAAAGAGCATGTCGTCCCAGTTGCGCAGAGCGAGCGGGAGCGTCGCGATTTCCTTTTCGCTGACGACCGTGCCGAGCACCGCCGACTGTGTGTCGAGAAGCGGAGTCACTCCTTCGACGACCACTCGCTCGGTGACCCCGCCGACCGGCAGCGTGACGTCGAGCTGCGAGCGCTGGCCCACTTCGAGCCTGACGGTCTGGGCGACCGTCTGGAATCCGCTCGCGCCGATCTCGACCAGCCATTCACCCGAGACCAGGCCCGTGACCTGATAGGTGCCGTCTTCGGTCGCCTTCACCTCGCGTTCGACACCGCCGGCCAGGGGCGTCAGCTTGATCTGCGCGGCGGGAACGACCGCGCCGCTGGCGTCGTGAACGACGCCGGTCAGTGCGGCACGGTCGACCTGCGCGAACGCCGATGCCGGAACGAGAAGCACCAATACCAGAAGGGCGCGTCGCATTGTCATATTGTTTCCTCCGGGCACCACCTGTCCGCGCCCCATGGTAGACAGCCGGCACGACGGCGGCGTGACGGGAAAAAGTCGGTGGGATGAAGTTGGGTAGCGGATGGACGATGGACGATGGACGATGGACGATCGACGATGGACGATGGACGATGGACGAATTAGGTTCGCAGCGTCAGTAGTTGTTGTGCGTCGACGGTCGGTCCGGCCGTGCTCGGGGGCTTGTACGATCCGTCGGACTGCAGCACGCTGGCTCGCGCCGTGTCGGCGAGGTACGCTTCGAGCACGGTCTGACGGATGAAGCGGGCGATGTCCGGGTCCAGGATGGGGCACAGCGTCTCGACTCGCCGGTCGAGATTGCGCTCCATCAAGTCGGCGCTTCCAATGTAAACCACCGGGTCGCCGCCATTCTCGAAATAGTAAACGCGCGAGTGCTCCAGAAAACGGCCCACGATCGAGCGAACTTCTATCGTGTCGCTGATGCCCGGGATACCGGGCCGCAGACAGCAAATGCCGCGCGCGATGGCGCGTATCTGCAGGCCCGCGCGGGATGCGCCGTAAAGCACGCGGATGATCCCTGGATCGGAAATCGCGTTGTTCTTGATGATGATCCCCGACGGCTTGCCGGCGCGAAGGTGCTCGACCTCGCGCTCGATCAAGGCGGTCAGTCTCTCGCGGAGTGCGACGGGCGCCACAATCAGCTCACGGTAGGTCGTCTGCCTGGAATATCCCGTGAGGTAGTTGAACAGCTCAGAGGCGTCGGCCACGATTCGAGGGTTTGAGGTGAACAGCCCGAAATCGGTGTAGACCTGCGCGGTGGCCCGGTTGTAATTGCCCGTTCCAATGTGCACGTATCGCTGAATGGCATCGCCTTCCTTGCGAATCACGAGGCACAGCTTGCAGTGGGTCTTCAGATTGACGAGCCCGTACACGACGTGGACGCCGGCCTCTTCAAGGCGTGAGGCCCACCCGATGTTGCTGCGCTCGTCAAACCGTGCTTTCAGCTCGACCAGTACCGCTACCTGCTTGCCTGCGTCCGCAGCCGCCATCAGCTGTTCGACGAGGGGCGACTTGTTGCCGACGCGATAGAGCGTCATCTTGATCGCGACAACCTGTTTGTCCTCGACGGCTGCCTCGAGGAACGCTTCGAAGGTGGTGAACGAGTCGAACGGATGATGAAGCAGGATGTCGCGATACCGTATTTCCTCGAAGATGGCTTCGGCATCCTGCCGGTGCCAAATCGCGCGCGGCGCCAGGGGCGCGTCCTTCAGCTTCGAGCGTTCCACGCTCGTCAGCGCCATCCAGTCGGCGAAGCCGAGGCGCGCCGAGGATGGGATGACGATGTCGCGTTCGATTTCGAAGTTCTCGATGAGAATGTCGAGCACGCGTGCCGGGATTCCGGCGTCGACCTGCAGGAGCGACAACGGACCGTGCCGGACTTCGCGCAGTCCCTGGTCGACGGTTTCCAGCAGATCGACCGCTTCTTCTTCCTGCAGCACGATGTCGGTTTCCCGAATGACCCTGAACAGATGCGCGCCGGTGACGTCCATGCCAGGGAAGAGCTGTTGGATGTTCCGGCGAATGACGTCTTCGAGCAGGGCGAACGACAGTCCGCGCCTGCCCGTCAGCGCGGCCGGAATCGCGATGAATCGTGGAAGTACGTCCGGTACCTTCACGCGAGCGAACCGCGTGCGGCCGTCGCTCTCGACGGCCACGGCGAGGTTCTTGCTGCGGTTCGAAATGTACGGGAAGGGATGGCCCGGGTCGAACGCGAGCGGCGTCAGGACAGGACAGACGCTCTGGCTGAAATATTCTTCGAGATATTCTCGAACCTGCGGCGTGTATTCGTCCGAGTCGACAATCTCGATCTCTTCATCGCGCAAGAGCGGACGAAGCGTTGTTTCCCAGCAGCCCGCGATCTCGTGCAGCATCGTCTCGGCCCGCGCGCGCACCATCGCCAGGGATTGGCCGGCCGTGAGGCCTTCAGGCGTCAGGTGGTCGTGACCGGTGCGGCGCTGCCGGGCGAGCGTAGCGACGCGCACCATGAAGAACTCGTCGAGATTGTTCGCCGCGATTGCGAGAAACTTGACGCGTTCGAGCAGGGGATGAGCGTCGGAGCGCGCCTGGGCCAGCACCCGTTCGTTGAACTCGAGCCAGCTCAACTCGCGGTTGATATAGAGCGAGTGATCCGAGAGATTGGGATCGTCGGCCATCCTGTGCACAATCATATCAAGTCGGTTATGACGCGCTGCGGGCGGCGCGGCCGGTAGAACCTGCCGACGAGGAAAAAGGCGGTACACATGTCCGATCGAAGACCGGCTGCCGACCTTCCCCAGACGTTTGAGGAGATCTCGGCGCTACTGGAACATCATCGCGCTCTGGAAGCGCTGGCACGCGGCCAGGACCGGACCCAGCGCGGCGTGGCGCTGCAGTTGCAGCAGCGCCAAAACGTTGTCGATCTGCAGCGCCGGCTGCGGGGCCTCCATCCTGCCGATCTGGCGTTCGTCCTCGAGGGCCTCGAGCCCGAAGATCGGCTCCAGATCTGGAACGCGCTCGAGACCGTGCAGGCTGCCGAGGCGATGGTCGAGCTCGACACGTCGGTCCGCGCGTGGCTCATCGACAAGACCGACCCGCATCGCCTGGTCAAGATTGCCGCGGCGCTCGATCCGGACGATCTCGCATGGATAGCCGACGACCTGCCGGAAGAAATCATGCGCGACGTACGGCAGATGCTCGGCGAGGTCGACAGAAAGCTGCTGCAGCAGGCCGACGAGTATCCGCCGCAGTCGGTCGGCCGTCTGATGAGCGCGGAGATCGCGACCGTTCGCGAGACGCAGACTATCTCGGAGGTGCTTCGTGATCTCCAGGCGCGATCCGATCTGCCAGAGCATCTCGACCGGTTGTTCGTCGTCGATGCCCGGAATCTGCTCCGTGGCGCGGTCAGCCTGCAGGCGCTGGTCCTCGCGAAGCCCGACACGGTGGTGGCCGCGATCATGGACCCGGATCCGCTTGCGTTCCGGCCGACGGATACGGCGGCGCAGGCTGCGCGCGCGTTCGAGCGCTACGATCTGGTATCGGTGCCGGTGGTGAACGAGCGCGGCAAACCCGTAGGCCGTCTGACGGTCGATGCGGTCGTCGATTTCATCCGCGTCACGGCCGACAAGGACGCCCTCGCAATGGCCGGGCTCAGCGGCGCCGAGGATTTGTTCGCGTCTGTCTGGCAATCGGCGCGGAACCGTTCTCCGTGGCTGTTCGTGAACCTCATCACCGCGTTTGTCGCAACGCGGTTCATCGGCCTCTTCGAATCGACGATTCAGGAGATTGTGTCGCTCGCGACGCTCATGCCGATCGTCGCGAGCATCGGAGGCAACACCGGCAACCAGACGGTTGCGCTCGTGATCCGCGCGCTGGCCTTCGAGCAGTTGAACGAGGACAGCCGGCGGCATCTGTTGCGCAAGGAGATGGTGGTCAGCCTGCTGAACGGGTTGATCTGGGGTGGTATGGCCGGTATCGTGGCCGTCCTTGTGCACAGGCGTCTTGCGTTGGGTGCGGTGATGATGGCTGCGATCATCCTCAACCTGATGATCGCCGCCGTGGTCGGCGTGCTCGTTCCGCTGATGCTGCAGAGTTTTGGGCGCGATCCGGCTCAGGGATCCAGCGTGTTGCTGACGTTCATCACCGATGCAATGGGGTTCTTCCTTTTTCTCGGCCTCGCCTGGATCTGGCTGTGACAGCCCACAACCGTTTCAACGCCGAGAGCGTCGAGAACGCCGGGCCGCGGAGACTCAAAAAAAACGCGCCGTGAGGGCCGCACGCAACGAATCACGAAGATCCACGAAGATCCACGAAGATCCATGAAGGACTGCGCTTCGACCGTGCGCTTTCATCGCACGAACGAGCCGGCTGGCATCGCCAGCCGGCAAGTCGAAGCTGAGATCAAGAAGTACATGTGCGACCCACGTACCAGTGCCCGCGGGGATTGTTGTGTTCTTCGTGGACCTTCGTGTTCTTCGTGGACCTTCGTGCTCTTCGTGGATCTTCGTGTTCTTCAGCGAGTCACCTTCGTGTAGTCGAGGTAGCGATACTCGGTCGCACCCGAACGGACAATCGAGAAGAACGCAGTCTGCGTGTACGAGCCATCTGCGGTTCGTGCGATCTGCTGAGTGTGTCGCACGGTTGGCGCCGCGCGACTGTCGGCCGTCGAGCGCAGGGCCTCGACGAGCGGCCGCCCCTGCATCGTCGAGGAAATGGGGATGCCGAGCATATGCAGAAACGTCGGAGCGAAATCGACATTTCCGCTTGGCACGGCGCTCGTTGCGCCCTGTTTGATGTCCGGCCCAACGGCGATCAGCGTGTTGTGTATTTCGAACGGGCTCGAACTGCCGTGACCGGCGACCCCGGTCGACGCGCTGGTGCCTGCGATGCCTTGTGCGTTCTTTCCGTCTGTCCAGTCAGGTGAGTAGAGGATCTCGCCCGACCTCGCATGGGCCCAGCGGGCCGCGTCGAACGAAAGCGTGCCTTCGACCGAGCCAAGGAGCGAGCCGGGTTTGGCTGCACGGGTGAAGATGGCGCCGATGCCGGGGGTCTTCTGCAATGCGCGCACAATCTGCGCGATCGTGTCTCTATTGCCATCCCGCACATAGATCGCGGTCTCGCCGTTGACGATCCTCGGCGACCCGTCGGCAAGTGTGCCGGCGAATGACTTGAGAAGCCCACGAACATCTGCCGCGCCGGTGTAGGAGGCAAACCCGTGATCTGATGTCACCCAGAGGTTGTAGCGCTCGAAAAGTCCCGCCGCTTTCAAGCCTTCCTGGATATTCCCTACTTCGCGATCGACTCGTCTGAGCGCTTCGACCGTTGTCGGATGACCCATACCCAGGGCGTGTGCCGTGGTGTCGGGATCACTGAGCCACATCACCGTGACAGATGGATTCACGGCGGTCAGACCTACTTTGAGGAACGCCTCCACGGCTCGACGATTCCGTGGATCATTCGGATGGCTCTCGGCCGGAGGCGGGCCGAGCTCGGACAACACACGCGCATGAAGCGCTGCGGGCGACGCGTAGTCTGTGTGCAGGATCGCTCCGCCGGAAATCTTGTGATTCAAGAGAAACGCCGAACCGGTGGTGCCGGCGCCCACGGCCAGCATTGCTCGTCCATGCGCCTGAAGTGTTTCCCCAAGCGTGGTGGCCGTGAGCAGCACGCCGTCCTGGTCGGCCTGAACCCTCTCGAGCTCCGCGCGCTGACCTGTATCGAGAAACCGGCCCGCTTCCACGCGGGGAAAGAACACCGAATTGCCGAGCAAGCCGTGGCGCTCCGGATACGCACCTGTCGCGATAGAAGAAGAATTGACGCGCGTCACCGTCGGATACACCGCGTGATGGTTGGTGAACACAACACCTCGCCGCCCCAACGCATGGAGATTCGGCATGATCTCCGGCGTGACGTAGTCCGGCCGAAGGCCGTCCAGCACGAGCAGGAGATGCTTGTTGGGCTCGGACGACTGGCTGGCCGCGATGAGCAGGGACAGGACGAGGACGGGGAAGCGCATCATCTGACAAACTCCCTTAGAAATCCTCTAATATGAGCTTCGAGTCCGCATTCTTCCACGCCTGATCGAATTCACGTTTCACCCAGGCGGCATCGGTTTCCTTGCCCTGTCTGGCGAGCGCTGCCTGGAGTCCGAAGAGCGAGCGCGGATTGCGTGGATGTCTCTCCAGGTCGTCTCTGAACACCCGTTCTGCATCTGCTGCACGATTGGCCGCCAGCAACGCAGCGCCGAGCGATTCCCTGATGGGATAGAACCAGATGGGCGGTTCGTCATAGGGAAGCGGATCAGCGGCGGCCACGGCTCGCTGCCACAGTGTGATCGCACGGTCGCTCTCGTTTCTCGCCCGGGCGATCCGTGCATCGAGCACGAGCGACGCGATATCGAGCACGCTTCGCGCAGACGTGAGCCCCGTGCCGCCAAACAACGCCGAATCGGGAACGGCGGCAACTGCGGAGGCCAGGATCTCCTGCTCTGTCGCGGCGGCGTCGGCCTTTCCTGTTTTCGCCAAGGCGATGCCGCGGGCGAAACGATGCCACGCGCGCTGCACCGGACGTTCGGCCGGCGGCTCGACCAGCGCGAGGATCTCCGCGTAGCGTCCAAACCGCATCAGCGTATTCACGGGCGTGACGATCATCGATTCGATCATCGGCATCATTGCGGCGTGAGGACCGAGATGTTCTGCCACTCGCGCGGCAGCCTGCTGTGCGTCCCCGAAGCGACCCTGCATCATGTGTGAATCGGCAAGGAAATGAAGATTGTGGGAGTAGTACATCATCCCGTAGAGGCCGCGCGGGTCGGTCGCCAGATAGCGGCGATCGGCGTCCGTGCCCGCCGCGTTGGCCGCCGCAGCCGCGGCGTGGTCGCCGGTGCGCGCGTAGATATGTGCCGGCATGTGGAGCAGATGTCCCGATTGCTCGGCAAGCGCCGCCAGCCGGGTGGCGCTCGGCAACGCACGCGCCGGGCTTCGTGACGCTTCCACCGCATGAATGTAGAAGTGGTTCGCACCAAGGTGGTTTGGGTTCCGCTGCAGGACCGACTCGAGAATGCTCACGATCTGCTCGGTGTGCGCGGTCGGCTTGCCGTCGAGCGTCCAGAGCTTCCATGGCGTCAGGTTCATCAGGCTTTCTGCGTAGAGCGCGGCCGCATCCAGATCGTCAGGATGGCGGCCTGACAGCTCACCCATCGCTGCGCTGTACTTGCGCGAGAGCGCTGCACGATCGGCTTTCATGTCGGCAGAGTATCGAACGGCGAGCGCTTCGATGTACGCGAGCTCGATGTCGGATGCGGCCGCGCCGGGCGCGCCCGAGGACGCCAGTGCGCGAGCTTTGGAGATCGCCTCGTAAGCGGCCTTGGCGCGCGGATCGTCGATGTCGAGGTTGTAGTTCGGACCGAGCGCCCACGCACGGCCCCAGTGCGGCATCGCGGCGTTCGGATCCAATTCAGACGCGCGTTCGAACGAACGAATCGCGGCCTCGTGGTTGAAGCCATATGCCTGCGCCATTCCCTGATCGAAGGCTCTCTGGGCTTCGGGGTTCGACGTGCGGATTGGATGATGATGCTGCCCATAGGAGAGCGGCGGGGCCTGGGGCGCGGTCGCGGTTTGGGCAGGCGCCCGATTCGAGGCCTCCTCGTCTGGCCGCGAGCTGCAGGCTGTCAGGCAAAGCATAAGCGCAAGGGCGAGGAATTTCATGGCGCGATAGTGTAACCGAGCGCAAGCGCAAGGGGTGTCAGGTATGTAAAGAGGTCTGGGTACCGCCGTTGCACTGGTATGACGACTGTCGCAAAGGCCGGTACAATAGCTACCCACAGATGTTATTCAGCAAGGCCTGCCTGCTGCTGGCGGCATGCGCACTGGCGTCGAGCGCCGCGTTCGCCCAGCGCGGCGGAGGCGGATGGTTCAGTATCCGCCGGCCCGGCCCCGATACGTTCAGCGGCGACTTCATGTTCTGCCGGCTCGCATTCCGTTCGGCATACGAGGGCTTTGGTGGCGGATGGGGAGTCGACTATCCACGCGCCGACGAGAATCTGTCGATTCGTCTTTCAGAGCTTTCCCATGCGGCAGTCAACTTCGATAAGCACGGCACTCCCAACTACGTCGTCCTCCAGGCGACCGAGCCCGAGTTGTTCAAGTGCCCGTTTGTCGCCGTCACCAATCATGGGCGTGCGTACTTTTCGCCGGAAGAACGGGCCGCGCTCAGCACGTACCTGCGTAAGGGCGGATTCATGTGGGCCGACGATGCATGGGGCAGCCGCGCGTGGAATCACTGGCACGAGCAGCTGCGTCAGATTCTGCCGGCCGCCGAGTATCCTCTTGTCGATCTGCCGCTCGACCATTCGATCTTTCATACGCTGTTCGATGCGAAGCGGATCCCGCAGATCCCGAACATCGGCTTCTTTCGAGGCACCGGCGGATACACCTCCGAGCAGGGACCGGACAGCAGCACGCCGCACGCGTACGCGCTTCTGGACGGCCACGGCCGCGTCGTGGTGCTGACCACGCACAACACCGACTTCGGAGATGCGTACGAGCGCGAGTCCGACGACCCGGAGTTCTTTTACAGGTTCTCCGTCGAGGGATATGCGATCGGGATCAACGTGCTGCTGTACGCGATGACGCACTGAGCGAACTGCGGGGTCGTTTATCCGCTCGTCGCGAGATTAAAGTCTGCTTCACAAACGACGCGACAATTCACAAGTGTTATCACTGTTGAGCCGTGATAAATTGCGCAAGCCGGAATTGTGGAACGCATAATTGTGCGGCGTGGCCGCTTCCTGACCTACGAGCTCCTGCGCCGAATGTTTGGCAACGATCCGAACGTCGAAATCATCTGGGACCGGCGTCGAGTCGCGGACGGAGCCTCGTCTGACGGGAAGACGGCCGAGCGACGCGGGCGGCCGCCGTCGGAATGGGATCGTCTCGATTACATGTTCACATCTGGCAGCCGCCCCAACCCTCCGGAGAACGACACGCCGTCTTCATGAGCCGCCTCCTCATCGTCGATGACAGTCAAGTGATCCTGACCGTTCTTCAGGCAATTCTCGAAAGCGAACAGTACGAGGTTGTGACAGCGACCAACGGCATTGATGGCCTGGCAAAGGTCCATCAGGCCCGGCCGGATCTGATCATCACCGACAGCGTGATGCCCGGTCTCGACGGGTTTGGCTTTCTCCGGGCTCTTCGCGATGATCCTGCCACCGAGGGCGTGCCTGTCATCATGCTGACGTCAGACAATCCAGAGGATCCCGAGCAGGCGGATCGGAAGCCACGACCGACTGCGTTTGTGAAGAAATCCTCGGATTTTGTGCCCCTGCTCACGGAGGTTCGCGAAGCGCTCCTTCATCGTCCCTGACGCGCGTGTGCCGTTCAGAGGCGCGTGTCTCTGAAATAGCAGCCCCGGCGTTCGTTACCGTACGCCGATGACCCAAGGGTATTCGTTGCGGTGTAATTCTTGCTTAAACGCGAGACTGTCGCCCGATATCGTGGGCGTCAGACCTTAAAGTCATTCATTGAGAGTCAGAAAACTTCTCGTTGCGGCGTCACTCGCCTGGGTATGCTCACTCGGGCTGGTTGTGTACGCGGACAACGATGACCGCGACGGGGGCGGCGGGGATAAACATCTGAATGCGCGGCTCGCGCAGGTGCTCCGGCAGGAAGAGTTCACTGGCCGCATCGAGTCGACGCTCGAGACGAGGCTTGGCCGCCGTTTGGATGAGGGTCTGGCGAACCTGGGCCGTTTGTTGTTCTTCGACAACATACACTCGCTGCATCAGGACAACACGTGCGGAGGTTGTCACTCACCCACGAACGGATTAGGGGATACGCAATCGATCGCTATCGGAGTCGACAACAATCGCCTCGTCGGACCGAACCGCACTGGCCCTCGGAATCAGCGGCGCGCACCGCTGGTCATCAACACGGCGTTCTACCCGAAGCTGATGTGGAACGGCCGGTTTTTCGCCAATCCTGCACCTGGTCAGCGGCTGGGCGATCCGTTTTCCAGGAGCTTCGGGTTCACGTTCCCGCCTCCGGAAGGGCAGAGTCTCGGTTATCTCGATCATCTGCTGCAGGCTCAGGCATTCACCCCACCGACCGAGCTTGTCGAAGCCGCCGGTTACACAGGCACCGCCGGCACGATTCATCCCGATTTCGATCAGTTTGACAACGGCGTCGGCCTGAACGTGCCCATGCCGGACGACTCGGGGTTCCGCAACCAGCCGATTCGAGACAAGGTACTTCGCCTGCTGAACCATATGCCTGGCTACAGGCTCGCCTTCGGCCGCGTGTTTCCAGAAGTCAGACAAGGTGCGCCGATTACTTTCGACATGTTCGGCCGCGCGATCGCGGAGTTCGAGTTCATGCTCGTCTTCGCCGACGCGCCGATCGATCGCTTCGCTCGCGGCCAGCACGGAGCGATGACTGCCGCAGAGAAACGCGGCGCCCTCGTCTTCTTCGGCCAGGGCAAGTGTGTCAAGTGTCACGCGGTGAAAGGGAAGTCGAACGAGATGTTCAGCGACTTCGAGAACCACGTCATCGGGGTGCCGCAGATTGCGCCGTTCTTCGGCGTCGGCCGAAGCAACATGGTCTACGACGGTCCCGACTCGAACGAGGACTTCGGGGCCATGCAGATCAGCGGCGAAGATGCCGACCGCTACATGTTCCGCACGGCCCCTCTGCGCAATATCGCGGTGCAGCCCGCATTTTTTCACAACGGATCGTTCTCGTCGCTCGAAGGCGCGATTCGCCATCATTTGGACGCGGTGCGCTCGGCTCGCGGGTACGATCCGAGGCGGGCAGGCATCGACAGAGATCTGACGCGGCGCGAGATGGGGCCGATCGAACCGGTGCTCGACAGGCTCGATCCACAGCTGCGCGGCGGCATTCACCTGAAGCAAGAACAGATCGACGACGTGACGCAATTTGTCAGGACCGGCCTGCTCGACCGTCGGGCGCTGAAGGAAAACCTCTGCAATCTGGTCCCTCGCGTCGTTCCGAGCGGACTTCCGGTGCTCACGTTCGAAGCCTGCCAGGTCACGCGCGCCCGCGATTAAGTCCAGGTGAGCTCGTAACCCTCCTGTCGTCCGCAGCCTGCGGCCCGCCCGGATGTACTGAAACGGAAGGAACCCGCCGATAAACAAGGCAACAGTGGCAGCCTGTTCTGTGCAGCACTGTGCACAATTGCGAAGGAGAAACAATGAAACGCGTCTTCCTGTCAGCGGCGATGCTTCTGGTCGCCGGGCGCCCCGTCTGGGCGCAACAGGCTGAAATTGCTGCGTTGCGTGCCGAGCTCGTGAAGCAGCAGGTAGTCATCGAGCAGTTGTTACAGCGCCTCCAGGTCCTCGAAGGAGCACAGAAACAGCCACCGCCGGCCGTGGTCACCACTCAGGATCTCCAGGAGGAGATCAGGGCACAGGAAGACGCGATCAATTCGCTGCGCGAGACTGTCAACAGCAAGGTGAACCTGAACGGTTACTACAATTTCAGGTTCTCCGTTGACGGCTCAGATGAGCCAACGTCCTTTCAGCAACACCATCTTGGCGTCATCATGGCCAAGCAGCTCGGGAAGTTCAACTTCTTGACGGAGCTCGAGTTGCAGAATGTGCCGCACCATCCTGAATTCACGCCCGAGAACGGCGAAGAAAACTCGGAAGAACACGCCCTGGGGGAGGCGGCCGAAGACATCAGCGGTGAAGGAGAGGTTGCGGTCGAGAGTGCCTGGATGGAATACAATCACAACCGTCTTCTCGGCGTCCGGGTCGGCAAGCAACTCTCGCCGCAGTATTGGTGGCAGAACCACTACCCGAACCTGACGCTCTCGACCACGCTCCCCATCTACCTGCGCGAGCTGTTCCCGCCGGAACTGGTTGGCGTGATGGTTCAGGGGTCCGCCAGCCAGCCGGTTGGCGCATCTGAGCTCGGCGTCGGCTACAAGTTCTACGTCGCCAACAACGACTTCGAGGGCAACAACCGCCGGGACCTGCGCGACGGCAAGGCATGGGGCGCGCGTGGTCAGCTGCGTTTCCCGACAGCCGGTGCGCTGCGGAAGCTCGACGTCGCCGCGGACGTGTACCGCGGGCATGTCGGTTTGACCCCGAACGTGCTCGTCGAAGACGACGTGTATGGTTTCGAAGGGCAGCTCGAACTGGCAAGCTTCCTGTTTCAGGCTGAATGGGCCCGGGGCAAGTCGCTCGAGCATACGCGAACAGGGTTCTATCTGCAGCCCGCGCTGCGGATCGATGAAGACTGGACCGTGTTCTATCGGCTCGAGCAGCTCGAAAGCCCGCGCATCCGCCGGGCCGAGCGCCGGCAGCTGGGAGGAGTGAACTACCGGCCGTACCCGCAGATTGCGCTCAAGGCTGAGTTGTATCGATCGCATCCGCTGAACCGCGAGTTCATTCACTCGGAAGAGGGGCGAAAGCCGTTCAACGGCCTGGCGACTGCGGCGGTTTTCTTTTTCTGATTTCGCGTGGCGCGCCGAATCCTGACGGCGGCGTTGATCGTTCTGCTGTGGACGGGACACGCGTCCACTCAGATCGTGCCGTTCGTCGTGGTCGTCAACAAGGAGAACCCGGTGAAGACCCTTACGCTCCTCGAGCTGCGGAACATCTTCACGAAGCAGACGCGCATGTGGACGCACGCAGAACCGATTGTGCCCGTCGATTGGGACAGCACACATTACCTGCGGGGGGTGTTTTGTCGCGAGGTGATGAACCGGACGGTACGGGAGATGGCAGACTACTGGGTGCAGCAGACGATGCAGCAGGGTCTGACGCCGCCGTCGACGCAGCGCTCGGCGCGTGCCGTGCTGAGATTCGTGGCGAGTGTGCCGGGTGCGATTTCGTACCTGCCGCCAAGTGAGGTAGACGACACGGTGAGCGTCGTGAAAGTGAGCGGGCTCAAGTGGGATTGAGGTTGAACATCCGATGGCAGCTGGCGCTGGTGACGGTAGCGCTCTCCCTGCTGCCGATTTTCTTCGTCGGCGCCCTCGCCTATCGGATCGCGCGCAACGCGCTCGAAGAGCGGATCCGTTTCAACCTCGAGACGCTCGCGCTCCAGAGCGACGAGAAACTCCAGCGCCTGCTTCTCGACCAGCACCAGAACCTGGCCGTCTGGTCGCAGATCGGATTCATCCGTGATGATGCGGTGACGGGAGATGCCGACGGCCGCATTCTTCAGTTCCTGCAGGAAGCGAAGCGCAATAGCGATTTCGCTCAGGAATTCCTGGTTGCCAACATCGCAGGTACGGTCATTGCGTCAACGTTGCCCTCGTTGAGGGGCCGAGAAGTCGGCGATCGCGAATGGATGCAGGAAGCACGCCGCGGGAGTGGATGGGTGGGATTGCCTGCGATGCAGGATTTGACCGGCCGTGCGGGCATGCCCATGGCGTTTCCGCTTCAGGCGAGCTTCAATCGTTCCAAACCGGTCGGAGTTCTGGTCGCCATGCTCGACTGGGCCAAGGTGATTTCGATACTCCACGGCGTGAGGGTCCTTCCGAGTGGTCAGGATGAACGCGGCTATCTCGTCCTGACCAACACCGAGGGCGCCATCATCGGCGCGCCGCCGTTCCTGACCGGCTTCGAGCCGGGCGAGACGCGCCTGACGAGTCTGGGTCTCGAGGGGCTCAACGCCATCATTACGGGACCCACAGGCAGCGGCATGCTCGATGTGCGCGACGCGACATACCTCGTGGGCTACGCAAATACCGAACACAAGCCGTTCCTGCCCGAAGCCTGGCGCACCGTGCTGCTGATGCGCACCGACGTCGCATTCGCGCCGCTGTCGAACCTGCTCTGGACGATTGTTCTGCTGTCGATCGTCCTGGCCGCGGCCGCGGCCGCGGCGTCACTCTACTGGGCCGCGCAGTTCTCTCGTCCGATCATGGCGCTGGTCCCTTTCCTGAGATCAGTGGCAGCCGGCGATCTCTCGAAGGGGATCTCCATCAATCGGCGGGACGAGCTGGGAATGCTGGCCGCCGCCGCTAATGAAATGGCCGATCAGCTTCGCAAGCTGCTCCAGGATCTTCAGCAGGCCTCGATTCAAATTACGGGCGCTTCGACGCAGGTGCTGACGGCGGCCGAGCAGCACGCGTCCGGATCGGTTCAGCAGGCTGCATCCATCGCGCAGGTCACGGCGACGATGGAGGAGCTGACGAACACGGCGAAGCAAATCGCCCTGAGCGCCACATCGGTCGAGAAGATCGCCGACGACAGTGCGGAAGCTGCACATACCGGCTACGTGTCGGTCGGCGAGGCCCTGGAAGCGATGGAGAAGATTCGCCGGCGAGTGGCGGACATCTCCGGCAAGACGCTGCTTCTCGGTGAGCGATCGCAGCGCATCTCCGAAGTGCTGAACCTCATCAAGGACATCGCAGGAGAGATCCACCTGCTCGCCGTGAACGCGGCAATCGAGTCGGCCGCGGCAGGGGAGCACGGCAGGCGGTTCGCGGTCGTGGCGAGCGAGGTGCGCCGTCTCGCCGAGCGGACGCGCGAATCCGCCGAAGAAATCAAGGGCATCGTCGGCGAGATTCAGTCCGCGACCAACACGTCGGTGCTCGCCACCGAGCAGGGCGTCAAGGAAGTGGAGAACGGCGTGTCGCTGGCGACGCGCGCGCGGGGGAGCCTGGAGGAAATCATTCAGATGGTCGACCGCACGACGCAGGCGATCCGCCAGATTACCTTTGCAACCCAGCAGCAGCAAAGCGCCAGCGAGCAGATCGTGCAGACGATGCGCGAGGTCGCGGAGGTGACGCGCCAGGCGGCGGCTGGAATGAAGCACTCGGCGAACTCCGTTGGCGAGCTCAACCTGCTGGCCGACCAGTTCAAGACACGCATCAAGGAATTCAAGCTGTAAGGTTGTCGCATGGACCCGGAAACCATCCTCGCCGCCATGGAGCAGCAGCGTGAAGCCGAGGCGGAACAGCCACCCGAGCAGGAGCGCGTTCCGTATCTTGGTTTCTATCTGGGTTCCGAAGTGTACGGATTGCCGCTCGACCAGCTTCGCGAGGTCGCGCGTGTGGCGCAGGTCCGCCGGGTGCCCGGTGCGCCGGCCGTGGTCGCTGGTTTGGTCAATCTCCGGGGGGAGATTCTGTGTGCGCTCGACGTGCGCGCAATTCTCGGCCTGCCGCCGGTGACATCGGCGGAGCCGCCGTTTCTGGTCGCGCTTCGCGGATTTGGGGACCCTCTCGGGTTGGTCGTCGACTCGATCGCCGACATCTACTCGCTGGCCGCCAGCGACATCGAGGCGCCGCCATCCACCTGGCCCGCCGAGCGCGCGGCCTGCTTCATCGGCACCGCCCGCGTGCCTGCTGGACTGATGGGTCTGCTCGACCTCGCGCGCATTACGAAGTTATGAGGGGGTCAGACCCTATTTTTACGAAAATCGAAAGTCGGACGGGCGAGCCATGACCCTCGATTTTTCCGCGTTCGTCGCCAAGTTCGTCGAGGAGGCGCGAGACCGCACGAAGGCGCTTGGCGCAGCCCTGCTGCGCCTCGAACAGACCCCAGGCGCGACCGACGTGATCGCCGAGGCCATGCGCGATGCCCACACCATCAAAGGCTCGGCGCTGATGCTCGGCTTCACCGACATCTCGCAGATCGCCCACAAGCTGGAAGACCTGTTCGTCGCTGCCAGGAAGAACCCGGCGCTCCTCCATCCGGACGCCTTCGACGTCGTTTTCGGCGCCCTCGATCAGATGTCGAACAGGGTCGAGCAACTCGCGCGCGGCCAGATGGACGCCATCGAGGTGGGTGAGATCTGTGACAGGCTCGCTGCCGTCCAGAAGAACACGGGCGCCGAATCTTTTTCGCCCCATTCCCGTCCCCCTTCCGCCGCTCCGAACGCTCCAGAGGTGCGGCAATCGCTTCGGGTCCCCATCGAGAAGCTCGAGCAGCTGGCGCATCTCGCGCAGGAACTGATCGTGCAGAGCCTCAAGGCATTCGAGCGGCAGACCGAGCTGCGACGGGTCGAGCGCGTGTTGAGCCGGTTGCGCGATCGGGTGCGCGAGGCCCGGATTGCACCCGAGGCACCGGAGATCGATCGCGGTCAGCAGCTCGGAGAATATGCCGACGCCCTCGACGCTCTTACGCGCCGGATGCGCGAGTTCCTGATCAACCTGAGCGACGACCGCGTGCGCCTCAACCTGATCACCGAAGAGCTGCGGCAGAACGTCATCGAGTTGACGATGCTGCCGGTGGCGTCGGTGTTCGACGCGTTCCCACGCGCGGTGCGCGATCTCTCGCGGACGTTCGACAAGGAAATCGAGCTGACGATTCGAGGCCGCGACACGGAGCTCGACAAGAAGATCATCGATCAGATCTCCGAGCCGCTGATTCACCTGATCCGGAACGCGGCGGACCACGGCATCGAAATGCCCGCCGATCGCGACCGGGCCGGCAAGCCGGCAGCCGGCCAGCTCGTACTCTCGGCCGAGCAACAGGGCAATCGCATCCTCATCAGCGTCAAAGATGACGGCCGGGGCATCGATTCGAGCGCTCTGCGCAACGCGGCCCTGCAGCGAAGCATCGCGACGGCTGTCGAGATAGACCAATGGCCGCAGGAACGGCTGTTCGATTTGATCTTCCAGCCCGGGTTGAGCACCCGTGATTCGGCAACGGATATGTCCGGCCGTGGCGTCGGCATGGACGTCGTCAGGAGCGTGGTTGAGCGGCTGGGGGGCACTGTTCGCGTGCAATCGGAGCGCGGCAAAGGCACGACGATTACGCTGAACCTGCCGCTGTCGCTCGCCTTGTTGCACGTCGTGCTGCTCGAAGCAGGCGACGAGTTGTTTGCGCTGCCGACCTCCGCCGTGCGACGTATCCTGCAGATGAGCGCGGCTGATACTGGGCAACTGCGGCAAGGTTCAATGGCAGAGGTCGACGGCGAGAACCGTTCCGCTCGCCTTACTCTCTGCCATGCTTCAGGTTCCGGCCGCGTCCGCGCCTTCACGGCAGACAGTCCTCGTGGCAGAAGGAAGCGACGGGCGCTTTGGAATCATGGTCGATGCTGTGCACGAGGAACAGCAGCTGGTCTTCAAGGAACTGCGGGGACCGCTGCGTCATCAAAAGACGTTCACCGGCGCCGCGTTGCTCGGCAACGGCGAGATCGTCCCGATTCTGGATGTCAACGTGCTGTTCGAGCTCGCGTCGCGTGCGCCATCGGTCGAGGCAATGCCTGCCGCCCAGCGCCGAACGCCCACGCGAATCAGTCGCGTCCTGGTTGTCGATGACTCGCTCGTGGCGGGGGAGCTGCAGAAGAACATTCTCCTTGCCGCCGGATATGAATCCGAAATTGCGGGCGACGGTGTCGAGGCTCTGGAGTGCCTGCGACAAAAGGCATGGGATCTGGTGATTGCCGATGTCGACATGCCTCGCATGAACGGGTTCGAGCTCACCGAGCGCATCCGCGCCGACGAAGGGTTCCGTGATATTCCCGTCATCATCGTCACCTCGCGTGACACCGCCGACGATCGGCGCCGGGGGTTCGAGGCCGGCGCCGACGCGTACCTGCTGAAGCGCGAGTTCGATCAAAGCCAGCTTCTCGAGACGGTCAGGCGATTGGTCGGACGATCGACAGGACAAGGCGCACATGCTTGATCTGCAGGCCACACCTTCGCCCAAAGTCCGCGTCCTGATCGTGGACGATTCCGCCGTTACGCGTGAGGTGTTGACGTCGCTGTTGAATTCTGATCCGGACATTCGCGTGATCGGCCAGGCGGCGACAGGCGCCGAGGCGGTGCAGATGACGGCTAGCCTGCGTCCCGACATCGTGACGATGGATCTGATGATGCCGGGCATGGACGGCATGGAAGCCACGCGCCGGATCATGGCGCGTCATCCAACGCCCGTGCTGTTTCTCAGCTCCTTTTTCGACAAGGAAGGGACGTACACCAGGGCCGACGCCATCGCTGCGGGCGCACTCGACGTCGTGGAGAAGCCGGCCCTGATTCCAGACTGGCGATGGCAGAATACCGCAGGCAAGCTCGTTCAGAAGGTCAAGGCGCTGTCGAAGGTTCCGGTCATCGCGCACATCCACGGCGCCCGCAAGCTTCTGGCGAGGGAAGGCCCCGCGGCCGCTGCGCCCGCCGGACCGGCTGCAGACGTCGTTGCCATTGGCGCCTCCTCCGGCGGGCCGCGTGTCATCGAGATGCTCCTCTCGAGCCTGCCATCCACGTTCGCGCTCGGCATCGTCGTGGTGCAGCACATGACGGACGGATTTACGGCGAGCATGCTTCGCTGGCTGCAGGAGCGCTGTGCGTTGGAGATCAAGGTGGCGGAAGACGGCGATGCGATCGTGCCAAGGCGCGTGTTGTTCACTCCCGAGACGCTTCATCTGGTCGTGGCCATCGGTGGCCGCGTCCATCTGTCGGACGCCGGGCCGGTCAACGGCCATCGTCCGTCGATCGATGTGACGTTTCAGTCGATCGCCAGGATCTACGGAGCCCGCTCCGCGGGCATCCTTCTGACAGGAATGGGTTCCGACGGTGCGAAAGGACTGCTCGAGATTCGCCGGGCCGGCGGAGTGACCATCGCGCAGGACGAGGCGAGCAGCTCGATCTTCGGCATGCCGCGGGCCGCGATTGAGCTGAACGCGCCACAGCAGGTCTTGTCGCCGGCCGGTATCATTCGGAGCCTGAACGCCCTGCATGTGGAGCGTGTGCGATCGCTGATCTAGCCGGGTTCGAGGCGATTTGGCGCGGGCGTGCCACGAGTATGAGAATGTCGCGACACCAATGGGTAATGTGAAGGCCATGTCGGACCTGGTCGGCGAAGTCACGAAGCACCTGCGCGCGCTCGAGTCGCGAGGCTCGCACCAGCTCGTCGCGCAGCTGATCGATTCGATGATGAGCGAGAGCTCCGGTCAGATGCAGGCGGTCCGCAAGGCGTTATCCCACCAGGATCGCGACGCACTGTATCGTTCCGCGCACTCTCTTCAGGGCAGCCTTGCGATCGTCGGCGCCGATTCGATAGCTCGACTATGCGCCGAGATCGTCAAGCAATCACGTGCCGGATCGTTCGAGGAGCTCGAGCCCGTGTTCGCCGACGTGGAGTCCGGCATCGGGGCGATTCGCAAGGCGCTCGTCGGCTGGAAGGAAGAAAGGACTCAGGTACCTCTTTCCCAGGACGCGGACACACAGGGTACCCGACCCGTTTCTTCCCCCCGGCGCGTTCTCGTCATAGACGACGAGGAGGGAATCCGCAAGATTACGGAGATGCTGGTCAAGGGGCTGGGACACCACGTCGAGGTGGCGCGCGACGGCGTGGAGGGTCTCGCCAAGCTGCAGAAAGGCATCGACCTCGTCCTTCTCGACGTGGTCATGCCTGGTCTCGACGGATTCGAAGTCTGCCGGCGCATCCGTCAGGATCCAGCGGGCAGGGACGTGCCCGTCATCTTCGTCACCACGCTCGGGACCCGGGAGCATCGGCTGCACGCCGTCGAAGCGGGCGCCAACGATTTCATCGCAAAACCTGTCGATGAGACCGAGCTTCGAATACGTTCGGCGTCGCTGTTGGGGATGAAGGAAGCCCGGGACGAGCTCAAGCGGTATCAGGCGCATCTCGAAGACATGGTCGACGAGAGTACGGCCAGCCTGCGCGAGGCGCTCGCACAGATGGCTCGCGCTCAACGGCTCGCCTATCAGGCGCAGCTCGAAACCGTCGAGCGGCTCGCCATTCTGGCGGAGTACAAGGACAAAGTGACGGGGCGCCACATCCAGCGAATGAGCGAATACTGCGCCGTGATCGCCCGCGGATTGAAGCTGCCGTCCGACGAAGTGGAGTTGATCTTTCACGCGAGCCGCATGCACGACGTCGGCAAGATCGCCGTTCCCGAAGCGATTCTCCGCAAGCCGTCCAGCCTCAGTCCGGACGAGTGGCACTTGATGCGCCAGCACTCCGCGCTGGGCAGCGCGATTCTCGCGAATTCGACCTCGGAAATCCTTCAGGCAGGCCGCGTGATCGCGCTCAATCATCACGAGCGGTGGGACGGCGCCGGCTATCCGCAGGGGCTCGCCGGGGAGGACATCCCCCTCTGGGGGCGTATCTGCGCGGTTGGTGACGTGTTCGACGCGGTCACGAGCGAACGCCCTTACAAGCCTGCGTTTCCGAACGAAGAAGCGTTACAGTTGTTGCGCGACGGCCGCGGCAGACATTTCGATCCGCGGGTCGTCGACGTGTTCTTCGAATGTCTCGACGAGATTCTCGCCGTACAGCTCAAATACAAAGACGAGTAGTCTCTGGGAGGGCCTCATGTTTTCGCGCCGCGAAGTGCTGTCGAAGATGGGCGCCGCTGCAGGCGTGGCGGCATTTTCGCCGCGGGTTCTCAACGCGCAGGCTCCCGACGCCGCACAGGGACCGCAGCGCCGCGATCCGCCGAGCGTGATCTCCAATCCGCCGCGTGATTTCTCCGCGCCGGTCACGTATCCGGACCCCGACATCATCACGATCGATCCTTCGTTCAATTCACTGCGTGTCGGCAACACGCCGATTCAGCGGCTGTGGACCGGCGGCATGTGGTGCGAGGGACCGGCATGGAACGGGCAGGGGCAGTATCTGATTTGGAGCGACATTCCGAACAACCGTCAGCTCAGGTGGCTGCAGGACGACGGCCAGGTCACCGTGTTCCGCCAGCCGTCGGGCAACAGCAACGGAAACACCTTCGATCATCAGGGTCGCCAGCTCTCCTGCGAGCATTCGGGCCGCCGCGTCGTCCGATACGAGCACGACGGGTCGATCAGTGTCATTGCCGATTCGTACCAGGGCAAGCGACTCAACTCGCCGAACGATATCGCCTGCCACAGCGACGGCAGCTATTGGTTCAGCGATCCGCCGTATGGCGGGTCGATCTACGAAGGCATGCCGGACGCCCCCGGCGGACCGGGAAACAAGCAGGGACGATTCAACGCCACGGTCGGGCAGCCTGCGGGATCGGGCGTGCTGAAACGCGAGCTGAGCAATAATATTTATCGCGTCGATCCGGATGGACGCATCGACATGGTCATCAGCGAAGAGGCGTTCGGCGGCATTCCCAACGGCCTGTGCTTCTCGCCCGACTACAAGCGTTTGTATGTCTGCAGTCGGGGTTTGGTGTTTGCTTTTGATGTCGGCGCAGGCCCCACGGTCACCAACCAGCGTCAGTTCGCCGATTTCATGGTGGATGGCGTGCGTTGCGGCACCGACGGCGTCCGCACCGACGTGTTCGGCAACCTGTGGGCGAGCAGCAATGCAGGACTCAACGTCGGCTATAGCGGCGTGACGGTATGGAATCCTGACGGCAGGCTCATCGGACGGATCCGGCTGCCTGAAGTCTGTGCGAACATCTGTTTCGGTGGACCGAAACGCAATCGACTCTTCATGGCCGCGGGCCAGTCGCTCTACGCGGTGTATACGAACACACAGGGAGCTTCCCCGGGGTAACCACGACTTCAACGCAAAGAACGCAGAGATCGCGTGTGACGTCTGAACGGAGACTTGTATGCACGGAATATGGATCAGCCTGCTAGCAGCTGTTGGGTCTGCTGTTGTTGTCCTGGCTCAACAGCCGTCGAACACGGTCGCGATCGTGGGCGCGCGCGTCATTGACGGCACCGGTGCGGCGGCGATGGCCAATACGACACTGGTCGTGGCCAATGGACGCATCGATCGCATCGGTCCCGCGGCGTCGCTCAAAATCCCCGCTGGTGTTGCGCGCATCGACGTGTCCGGCAGATATGTCATCCCGGGCCTCATCAACGCGCATGGCCACCTCAATAATGGAGACCGGGCCTTGCCGGTCTACGATCAAATCATCCAGCAGCTCCGCCTGTACACGCGCTTCGGTGTGACCACGGTGTATGCCCTCGGAGATGATGGAAAAGAGAGCGTGCGGGTGAGCGGCGAGAACGATCGTGGCCCGCTCGACAGAGCCCGCCTCTACGCCGCCGGCGGGCGGGCGACCGCCAAGACTGCCGAAGATGCGCGCCGTCAGATAGCCGACCGGCATGCGCTGGGCGTGCACATCATCAAGACGGGAATGAACGGCAACGCCAACGACATGCCGCCCGAAGCGTACACCGCGCTCATCGACGAAGCGCACAAGCGCAAGCTCAGGGTGGCGTCGCATCTGTTCAATCTGAACGACGCCAAGGCGCTCGTGGGCGCCGGGCTCGACGTGATTGCGCATGGCATTCGCGATCAGGACGTCGATGCGGCATTCGTTGCCGATCTCAAACGAAGGAATGTCGGTTACATCCCGACGCTGACCCGGGACCTGTCGATCTTCCAGTACACGAGCACACCAGACTACGTGACGGATCCATTTTTTCTGCGGGGCGAATCGCTCTTCCGTCCGCAGATCGAACGGGTGAAAGATCCGACCGTGCACGCGAAGACGCAGTCAAGCCCGGGCGCTCAACTCGCACGCCGCGGTTTCGAGCAGGGGCTGCGCAACCTGAAGCTGCTGTCCGACGGCGGCGTGATGATCGCGATGGGTACCGACAGCGGTACGGGTCTGGGCCGATGGCAGGGCTATTTCGAACACGTCGAGATGGAGTTGATGGTGAAAGCAGGCATGACGCCGATGCAGGCACTCGTCGCCTCGACAGGGAATGCCGCAAAAACGATGGCGATTGATTCCCACGTCGGCACGCTCCAGCCCGGCAAGCGGGCGGACTTCGTGGTGCTCACGGCCGATCCTCTCACGGACATTCGCAACACGCGCACGATCGAATCGGTCTGGATCGACGGCCGTCGATTGGACTGATTGCGGTCACGCAACGCCGAGACCGCCGAGGGCGCCGAGATTCGCAAATATCTCTTTCGAGAAGATCCTCCGCGTCCTCTGCGCCCTCTGCGTTGAAGTCGTCTACTGTGGGAATCGCCCGAGTGCGGTCAGCAGATCGAGACGCGCGCGCTGGACGGCGTCTTGCCCAATCGCTACCGCCGAATCCTCGTCGCGCGCCTGACGTTGCGCATCGATCACTTCGAGATTTGTCGTTGCGCCCGCCTCGAACGCGAACGTCGTGATCTTGAGCACCTCGTTGGCCTGATCGGCGGCCGACCGCAGGTGTGCGAGCGACCGCTCGTTGCTTCGTACCCTCTCGTGCGCCAATCGCACCTCCGATCGCGCCTGAATCTGCAGTTCGGTCAAGGCGAGCCGCGAGACGTTCAGCTCGGTTTCGCGAAACCGCTTTTGTCCGCGCCGGTATCCGGCGTCGAACACCGGCTGAGAGAAGGAGATGATGAACCGCCAGCTCCGGGCAGACGAGAAGATGCTCGCGGGGACGAGTGCCTGCGGATCGAACGACGCCGTGCCGACGGGGAACCAGTCTTTCGAGCTGTCCTTCCACACGCGATCGGCAGCACGCTCGCTCGCTTCAAACAACCTGATGTCGGGACGGAGCGCCATCCATCCGGGCTCGGCGTCGATCGTTGCGGGCACGTCGAACGCCGGTTCGGAGGCGGCATCCACCGGACCAGCGGCTGCGATCAGGACGCCGAGGGCTTCCTGTGCGATGTACACCGCCAGGTGTGTCACTTCGAGCCGTGCTTCGTTGCTCGCCGCTTCCTGTCCTGCACGCAGCTCGTTGACCCGTGTGCCGGCACCCGCTTCGAGGCGCCGGCGGGCATAGTCGAGGTGCGCCAACGACGTCTCGCGTGCGCGGAGGCTCACCTCGACCTGACGCTTCGATGCGATGATGGCGAGATACGCCTGTGCCGTCGCGACCGCGACCTGCGTGCGCTCATCGGCCGTGGACAAGCTTTCGATCTCCACCTGGTCCCGCGCCTGGGTCGTTGCCGCCCATCTCGCCGCGTCCAGTATCGGCATCGACAGACTCGCCGAGAGCGTCGCCTGCGAGCGCGGCGTCGTCACGACATCCTCGAAGCGGCGTTCGGTGTTGACGACCACATTGCTGAATGTAAAGTCCAGATTCGGCAGGGTCACTGCGCGCGCCTGTTGCAGCAGCGCCTCGGCCTGAAGAATCCGCTGCGCCGCCTGGGCGATGCTCGGGTTGTTCTTCAGCGCGCGCTGGATGGCTTCGTCGAGCGTGATGGCCTCGATGGGCGGGGAGACTTGAGCGAATGCCGGTGTCGAGAGGAACAGGACGAGGAGCAGGACGCGCGAACACACACGATCACGCATGCGCCACCTCCGCACGCCGGATCTTGCCAGGCGCGATCGTTCGAATGATCACATAGAGCACGGGGATGAAGATGATCGACAGGAACGTGGACGCGAGCATTCCTCCCGCCACTGCCGTGCCGACCGAATTGCGCGCTCCTGCCCCGGCGCCGGTGGCCATCGCCAGAGGGAGCACCCCGAGGATGAACGCGAACGACGTCATCAGAATAGGCCGCAGCCGAATCCGCGCCGCCTCGATCGCGGCATCGACAATCGAGCGCCCTTGCCCGCGCAGCTGTTCGGCGAACTCGACGATCAGAATCGAGTTCTTCGCGGCAAGTCCAATCAGCATCACCAGCCCGACCTGGCAGAACACGTCGTTCGCAAAGCCTCGCATCAACTGCGCGCTCAGCGCACCGAACACCGCGAGCGGTACGCCGAGCAGGATGATGAACGGCAAGATCCAGCTTTCGTACTGCGCCGCCAGGACGAGGTAGACCAGGACGATCGACAGCACGAACAGGTACATCGCCTGCGACCCCGACTTGATCTCTTCGAGCGACAAACCCGCCCACGCAAAGTCGTAGCCTGGCAGTAGCGTTTCGCGCGCGATACGTTCCATCTCCTGCAGCGCCTGACCCGAGCTGACGCCCGGAAGCGCAGCGCCCGTCAGCTCGGTCGATCGGAACATATTGAAGTGGTTGATGACCGCTGGTGCCGTGGTTTCAGTCGTCCGCACCACGGCGGACAGCGGGACCATCTCGCCGTTCGATGCCCGTGCGTAGTACTGACTGAGATCGGTCGGTTGCGCGCGGAACTGCTGATCGCCCTGGACGTAGACGCGATAGGCCCGGTTGTTGAAATCGAAGTCGTTGACGTATTGCGATCCGAGCAGCACGGCGAGCGCATCGGTCACTTCGCGTATCGGCAGGCCCAGGCTGCGCGCCTTGTCGCGATCGATGGTGACCAGAAGCTGCGGGTCGTTCGGTGTGAAGGCCGAGAAAAGGCCGGTGACCCGTCCTGACTGATTCCCCGCCGCGGCGACCTGCTGGGTGACCGCTGCAAGCTGGCCGATGTCGTCGCCGCCCAGGTCGAGAATCTCGAACTGGAATCCGCCGAACGCCGAGATGCCCTGAATGGCCGGCGGCGCCACTGGAATGACGAACGCCCCTGGAATGCCGAACACCTCTCCGCGAACCCGGTTCAGGACACTGTCCAGCGAATGTTCTTCGCCCTCACGTTCCTCGAACGGTTTCAAACGCGCAAACATCAGCCCGCCGTTCGACGCCGCGCCGCTGAAGCTGAATCCCGCAACGGAGAAGACTCCTGCGATTTCAGACTGCTTGAAATAGACCTGTTCGACCTCTTTCATGATGTTCGTCGTGTATTCGATCGACGCGCCCGAGGGCGCCTGCACAATCGTGATGAAGTACCCTTCGTCTTCCGCCGGGACGAAAGATCCCGGAACGGCGCGATAGACCCACCACGTGGCGGTGAGCGCCACGACGAACGCTGCCGCCATCGCCCACTTCCACCGCAGAGCGCTGCCCACTGCCCGCACATACAGACCGGTGCCGGCATCGATCACCCTGTTGACGGCGGTAAAGAACCTCCCGTGTGTGTGGCTTTCCTTTTCCAGCAGCACGGCCGACAGCGCCGGCGTAAAGGTGATGGCGTTGAACACCGACAGGATGACCGCAAATGTAATCGTCATCGAAAACTGCTGGTACATCCGCCCCGTCGTCCCCGGGAAGAACGCGACAGGGAGGAACACCGCGACGAGCACGATCCCGATGACGACGACGGCGGAGAACACCTCGCGCATCGCGTCCATCGCGGCCTGATGGGCGCTCTTGCCGAACTCGCGCATATGCCGCTCGATGTTCTCGATGACGACGATCGCGTCGTCGACCACGATGCCGGTCGCCAGCACGATCCCGAACAGCGTCAGCGTATTGATGGAGTAGCCGAGCAGCTTGACGAACGCGAACGTGCCGATGAGCGAAACAGGGATCGTGATGGTGGGGATAATCGTGCTGCGCCAATTCTGAAGGAACAGGAACATCACGAGGATGACGAGCACGATCGCTTCGGCGAGCGTTTTCAACACCTCGATGATCGACTCCTGGACGACCACGACGTTGTCGAACGCCAGCTGCCACTTCATTCCCACTGGGAACTGGTCGTCGAGGCGGTTCATTTCGGCGATGACGCCACGGAAGGTTTCGATGGCGTTGGCCGTAGGCAGCAGTTGCAGCCCGATGCCAGACGCCTCCCTGCCGGCAAATCGCAAGCGTGCGGAGTAGTCCTCCGCACCGAGCTCCACGCGGCCGACATCCTTCACGCGCACGAGCGCGCCATCCCGCCCGGCTTTCACCACGACCTCTTCGAACTGATTGACTTCGGTCAGCCGGCCGGCCGCGCGCACGCTCAGCTGGTACATCTGGTCGGGCGAGGACGGCTGGGCGCCGACCGAGCCCGCGGCGACCTGGACGTTCTGCTCGCGCAAGGCATTCGTGACGTCGGTTGCGGTCAATCCACGCCCGGCGAGGCGGCCCGGATCGAGCCACAAGCGCATCGCGAAGCGCCGTTCGCCGAAGATGATGACGTTGGCGATGCCGGGTACGCGCTTGAGCGCGTCGCGCACGTACCGGTCGAGATAGTTGCTGATGAACAGCGAGTCATACCGATCGTCTTCGGCGTAGAACCCGAGGGCGCCTAGAAATCCTGCCGTCCCTTTGTTGACCGTGATTCCGTTGGTGCGGACTTCGAGCGGCATGCGGCCGAGCGCCGAGTTCACACGGTTCTGGACGTCGACCGCGGCGAGATCGGGGTCGCGACCGACCTCGAAGGTCACGGTGATCTGGCACAGGCCGCTGTTTGTGCTCGAAGAGGTCATGTAGATCATGCCCTCGACGCCGTTGATGACCGTTTCCAGCGGAGTCGTGACGGCACTTTCAACCGCCTGCGCGTTTGCGCCGGTGTAGAAGGCGCTGACCGCTACTGTGGGAGGCGCGAGCTCCGGATAGCGTCCGATGGGGAGCGTCGGAATCGCTATCGCTCCGGCAAGAGTGATGAGGACGGAGCACACCGTCGCGAGGATGGGTCGTCTGATGAAAACGTCGCTCATCATGAGGCGCCCCCCCCTTTTTCGCCCGCGGCCTGCACGGGCGCCCCGTCTCGAACCTTTTGAATTCCGACGGCGATCAGCTTCTCTCCAGGCTTCAGTCCGCTCACGACCGTGTAGTCGTTCGCGACGACCGGTCCGATCTGCACGGCGCGTTGACGGGCAACCAATCCTTTGCCACCTTCGCCCGGCTCGGCGACGAACGCGAACCACTGACCGTTGATGCGAGTGACGGAAGTGACTGGAATCGTCAGTCCAGGCTCGGTCGACCAGATGACCTGCGCACGCACATATTGATCGGTGCGGAGGTTTCCGGGCGCCGTCACAGGTGTCTTCACCAGGACCGTCTGGGTGTCCGTATCGACAGAAGGAGAAATGAAGTTGACTTTCTCCTCGGCGACCAGCGCCCCGGTTTCGTCGACGAGGCGGACCGTCAGCCCCGGCCTCAGCTTCGGCGCCGACTGTACCGGCACATTGAGGTACACCTCCAACCCCACATTCGCGTCCACCGTCGTCAATAGCGTCGCCTTGGTCACCCGATCGCCTTCGCGAACCGGGATATCGCCGATGATGCCGGAGGTCGGAGAGGTCACGCGGTAATACGCCAGATCGGTACGCGATGCGCGGATCTGTTCCTCGACGGTGTGCAGTTGGGCCTCGGCCGCCTTCAGGTCGTTGGCCGCGCGGTCCGCATCCATCTGACTCCCGGCCCCGGCCTTGAGCAGCTTGATCGCGCGGTCGGCTTCCTGTCGCGCGTATGTCACATCGATTTCGCGCTGCGCACGCACCGACTCGAGGCTCTGAACCGAGGCCTCCTGCAGGCGCGAATCGATTTCCATCAGGGTCGCGCCTGCTCCGACGCGATCACCCGACTTCGCACGAATTCGTGTGATGAAACCTTCGACCTGCGGCTGAATCGTGGTGGACCGCCGGGATTTGATGGTGCCGACAAACTCTGTGAGCTGCTCGACCGGCCTGGCCTCGAGCGTCACGATTTGGACGCCTGTTGCAGGCATTTGAGCGCCCGCTCCCGCCCCGTTGCCGCCGCATCCGGCGGCCCCAGGTAGCAGGAAACCAACGAGAAATATCCGACTGCGCGTGTTGTGCATATTAAGTAAGACAAATAGGAAAGGGCGCGGGTTCCCGTCCAACGCCTGGCGCATGCGCCGAAGTTGCTCATTATAATCTGCCGATGCCTACCTCTCCTGACCGCGGGCTGTTTGTCTGGCACGAGCTGAACACGACCGACATCGGCTCGGCAGAAGCCTTTTATTCGAAGTTGATTGGGTGGAAGACCAGAGCCTGGGATCCAAATCCGGCGTACCGGATTTGGACCATGGGACGCGAAGGCAGGGGTGGGTTGTACTCGATTCACGAAGAGCGTAATGCCGTGCCGCCGCCGCCGCACTGGCTCTGTTATATCGGCACTGCGGACGTGGATGCGACCGTGCGTCAGGCCGTCGAGCTCGGTGGAAAGGTGGCGACGCCGGCCTACGACGTGCCCGGCGTCGGGCGCATGGCGGTGCTGAACGATCCGCAGGGCGCGATGTTCGCCATCTCCGCAATGATCGAGCGTTCGCGATACAAGGATCCGCAGATCGGCGATTTTTCCTGGCACGAGCTGCTGACGACCAATTGGCAGACGGCGTTCGATTTTTATTCGAAGCTGTTCGGTTGGGAAAAGATGCAGGCGATCGACATGGGGCCTCAGGGAACGTACCAGATCTACGGCACTGCCGGATATCAGCTCGGCGGCACGTTCACGGCGGGCCGTTTGCCTCCGTCGGGACCGCTGTGGGTGCCCTACATCATGGTCCGCGAGGCGCGGAAAACGGCCGAACTGGTCAAAGAGCTCGGAGCTGCGGTCCTGCAGGAACCGACGGAGGTGCCAGGCGGCGACTGGGTGTTTACCGGCGTCGATCACCAGGGTGCGATGTTTGCGGTGCATTCGAAGAAGCGCGCAGCGCCCGCACCGACCAACGTCAGGAACACGAAAGCCACGAAGGCCACGAGGAACACGAAGAACACGAAGAACACGAAGGTCACGAAGGTCACGAAGGTCACGAAGAAGACCAAAGGTCAGTCCCGCCGCCCGACGAAGAAAAAAACCGCAAGGAAACGTCGCTAGCCGGTAGCATACTCTCTCAGCTCTCAGCTCTTACCTAAAACGCCGGCACGTTCGGCTGGCGGCCCAGGAGTACCCGCCCGGCTTCTTCCCACACGTGAGGCGCGACGGTAAAGTGATGCGTGACCGCCTCGGCGTCGCGCGCGTGGCGCTGTAGCGAGGACTTCGAGTAGATCGAGCTTCCGCCAGCGAGCGTGTTGGCGGTCTGCGCCACGTGTGCTCCTATCTCAGCCGCCTGCATCGATGCCAGGCGGCCGAAGGCGATCTGCCGGCTGGTCGCGGCGCGTCCGGCAGACACTGACTGCCACATGTCGTCGACGGTTTCGTAGAGGAATGACCGTGCAGCTCCCAGCGCAGCTTCGGCGCGGGCGAGCTCCACTTGAGCGACCGGCCTGTCCGCAAGCACCGTCTGATAGAGGGATGGAACTTTCGTTTGCGCGGTTTCGGCCAGCTCGTCGAGCGCGCTCCTCGCGATGCCAAGACTCACGCATACAAGCTGGGCGACAAACAGGGTGAGCGGCGGCATCTGGTAAAGCGGCTCAGCGCGATGACCGGCTGGATCGAGCAGAGAGAAGATCCTGTTGCCGGGGACAAAGACGTCGCTTGCGCCGAAGTCGTTGCTGCCTGTTCCGCAGAGACCGCTCACGTACCAGGTATCGTGAATCCTGACGTCGCGCACCGGCATCCACACATAGATGATCTCAGGTCCTTGCGGAGTCATGCGCGGCTGGCTGTTTTCCATCACCACGCATCCGGCCCAGACCCAGTCGCAGTGGGTGATTCCGCTGGCGAATGCCCATCGACCGCTGACCTTCACGCCTCCGTCCACGCGAAGGGCTGCACCAGTCGGCGCCGCGATGCCGGCAGTGGGCCTTGTCGGATCGGAGAACACTTCCCTGGCGCCCTGCTCGTCCATGTAGCCGGCCGCGATGTTGCCGCCGTTGGCGATCATCGCGCACCATCCAGCAGATCCGTCGGCGGTTGCGACGGTTTCGGTGGCCCGCATGAGGTCGAGAGGAGTCGCCTCATCGCCTCCAATGGCGCGGGGAACGCTCAACGCGAACATCCGTGTCTTTCCGAGCGCGTCGATGAGATCCTTCGGCATGCGGCGAGCCTTTTCGATCTCGTCCCGCCGCGCCCGGATTGCAGGAAGTAGCTCCTGGATGCTCTTCAAGGTATCCATGCCGGTAGAGCATATCCCTTTTAAATATGATTCTCAGCGCCTTCGCGTCCCCGCGTTGAGTCATGGAAAGGGTTCTTGCTCCGTCGCCCCTGTCGAGTTACCGTTTCCCTATGTCAAGAATCAATCTCACCGTCAATGGACGCGCGCGAACCGTCGATGTCGACGAGTCGACGCCGCTGCTGTATGTCCTGAGCGACGAGCTCGCGCTCAATGGCCCTAAGTTCGGGTGCGGCCTGGGTCAATGCGGCGCGTGCACGGTCATCTCCAGGGGGCAGGCAATTCGATCGTGCATGACACCGGTCAAAACGGTGTCGGGTGCCGACATCACGACTCTCGAGGGATTGGGCACACCCGAAAAACCGCATCCCATCCAGCAGGCGTTCATACAGGAACAGGCCGCGCAGTGCGGCTTCTGTCTGAGCGGCGTCATCCTCACCGGCAAGGCACTCGTCGATCGCACGCCGAAGCCCACCGACGACCAGATTCACCAGGCGCTCTCGGGAGTATTGTGCCGCTGCTTCGGGCACACGCGGATGATTGCGGCGATCAAGCGGTATGCGAACGGGAGGGTAGCATGAACACCTCCGATGGCCGTGAGTCGGGATTCGGGACTGGCGATTCGGGTCTGTCACGCCGCGCGCTCTTGAAAGCATCCGGCGCGCTCGTCGTAAGTTTTTCGCTCGATCCGATCGATGCGCTGGCGCAAGCGGTCGCGACCCTCGTCGGGAATCCTTCCAAGGATGTGGACGGCTGGATCGCCATCGCCGCCGACGGCAGCGTCACCGCGTTCACCGGAAAATGTGAGATGGGGCAGGGGCTCTACACCGCGCAGACGCAGCTTGTCGCCGAAGAACTGTGCGTGCCGGTAGATCGTGTCAAGCTGATTCAATGTGAGACCGGGACGACACCAGATCAGGGGGTCACGTCGGGCGCGCAGTCGCATCCGCAGAACTTCAATCATTCGAACCTTGCGCTGGCGGGTGCTACCGCGCGCGAGGCGCTGCTTCAGATGGCTTCGAAGCGTCTTGGGGCGCCGGTCGATCAACTTACGGTTCGCGACGGAGTCGTGAGTCATCAGACCGGAAAGGTGACATACGGCGAGCTCATCGGCGGCAGGAAATTCAACCTCGCCCTCAGCAGCACAGCAAAGAGACGGCACCCGCGTGAATGGACCGTGCTGGGAACGCCCGTCAAGCGGCTCGACATGCCCGAGATGGTGACCGGTCGTCTCGAGTACGTCCACAACGTCCGTGTGCCGGGAATGGTCCACGGCAGAGTTGTGCGGCCGCCGACCGTCGGAGCAACGCTCGCGGGTGTCGACGAGAGCTCGGTCAGCAGCCTGCCCGGTTTCATCAAGGTCGTCGTCAAGAACAGCTTCGTTGGTGTCGTCTTCGAGAAACAGTGGCAAGCCATTCAGGCCGCGGAGAGATTGAAGGCGACGTGGAAGCCGGGCCCTGCGCTGCCCGCGCAGGCGAGCTTCTACGACCACATGCGCAAGCTGCCGAGCCGCGACACGCTGCTGGTCGATTCCACGGATGTGGAAGCGACCCTGGCGTCTGCGGCCCAGGTCGTGCGCGCCACCTACCAGCATCCGTATCACATGCATGGATCGGTTGGATCTTCCTGCGCGGTTGCCGACGTCAGGCCCGAGAGCGCGACGATCTGGTCCCCGACGCAGGGCGTGTATCCGCAGCGGGACAGCTGTGCGATGGTGCTCGGCATGCCGAAGGAACGAGTGAAAGTGATCTACTCGCGCGGATCGGGCTGCTACGGCATCAACGGCGCCGATACGGTTTCCTACGATGCGGCCCTGCTCTCGCAGGCCGTCGGCCGTCCCGTGCGCGTTCAACTTTCGCGCAAGGACGAGATGGCATGGGAGAACTTCGGGCTGGCGCTTGTCATCGATCAGCGCGCCGGCCTCGATCGTGACGGCAACATCATCGCGTGGGACTACGAGGCCTGGTCGCCGACTCGCGGCGGGCGGCCTGGATATGGGCAGCCGGGCAATCAGGTGACGGGATTTCTCGCCGGCTTCGAGCCGGCGCCGTTCGCACCACGATCTCCGGCGCCGCCGCCGACAGGTCCGCTTGCGAACGGGCAGAATGTCGTCCCTTCGTACGTCACCGGCTCGGTCAACGGCGTGTCGGGCGGTACCGGAAGCGTCAAGATCGAGCGGATGCTGTCACACGTGGTCGAATCGCCATTCTGGACGGGCCCGCTCCGGTCGCCGAATCGTCTTCAGAACACTTTCGCGCACGAGTGCTTCATGGACGAGCTCGCTGCGCGCGTCAACGTTGACCCTGTCGAGTATCGCCTGCGCCACCTCCGCGATCCGCGGCTGATGGCCGTCATCCGTGCGGCCGCAAAAGCTGCGAACTGGCAAACACGACCTTCTCCGAACCCGGAACCTGGAACCGGAACCCGGAACCTGGAACCTGGAACCCGGAACCTGTCGGGCCGCGGGATCGCCTGCGTCCTGTACGAAGGCGACAACGGCTATTGTTCGATGGTTGCCGAAGTGGATGTGAACCTTGGCACAGGGGCAGTGACGGTAAAGCGTCTCGTGATGGCCCTTGACTGCGGGCCCGTGTCAAACCCCGACGGCATCCGGAGTCAGGCAGAGGGGGGCGCGCTCCACGGCGTCAGCCGAGCGCTCTTCGAAGAAGTGACGTGGGACGCAGAAAAAATTACATCGGTGGATTGGCGGACGTATCGCACGTTCCCGGTCGGCTTCGGCGTTCCGAAGCTGGAGACCGTGCTGATCAACTCGATGGATGCCGAGGCCAACGGTGCAGGGGAGACGTCGATTACCGTGACGGCCGCGGCGATCGGAAACGCGATTTTTGATGCAACGGGCGTTCGGGTGCGCGAGATACCGTTTACACCGGATCGAATCAAGCAGCAGCTGACGCGGATCTAGCCCAGGCCGCCATTCCGCCGGTGAGCTCGCTGAGGCGGGAGAAGCCTTGACGTTTCAGCAGGCTGCCGGCGATCGAGGAACGGTAACCGCCCGCGCAGAGCACCACGACGGGACGATTGCGCGGAATCTGTCCCAACTGGGCCTTCAACCGGCTTAGGGGAATGTTGACGCTGCCCTCGATGTGCCGCTGCTCCCATTCGCCTGGTGTCCTGACGTCGAGCAGGTAGGGTGCGTCGGGCTCACCGACCCATGGGCCGATCGACGCAGGTGAGATCTGTGGCGTATATGCCAGCAGGTCGTCGCGATCGGCGAGCGCCTGCATTCCGTCCTCGAGGAACCCGACGACGTTATCGAATCCGATGCGTCCGAGCCGGGTCGTCGCCTCGATCTCCCGGCCGGGCGGTGCGATCAGCACGATAGGTCGCTGGTGATCGAGCACTGTGCCGGCCCATGTCGCGTACTGACCGTCCAGACCGATGTTGATACTGCCGGCCAGATGTCCCTGAGCGAACTCGCGCGGTTCGCGCACGTCGAGCGGCTGCGCGCCGTTCGCGATCAGCTCGAGAGCAGCGTCCAGCGGCAGGGGGCGGACCTCGCGCTGGAGAGCCTGCTCGAGCGTCTGATGCTCCTTTGCGTTCAACACGGCGTCATAGGTGAAGTAGCCCGGCGCGTCGGGTTGATCGGCGGTGACGATCGCGACGAAATCCGCCTCGCTCATCGGCTGAAGGGCATAGTTGGTCAGCCGCTGCTCGCCAATCGTGGACACAGTCTCCCGGCCGAGGCTCTTGCCACACAGCGAGCCCGCTCCGTGCGCGGGATACACCAGCGTGTCGTCGGGCAGCGCCAGTAATTGTTCGCGAGTCGATCGATAGAGCAGCCGTCCAAGGTCGGTCGCGGACCATCCGAGCGACGCGCGCAGGTCCGGGCGGCCGACGTCTCCTACAAATAGTGTGTCGCCCGTCAGCACGGCGTACGGAGCGCCCGCACGCGCTGCGAGGTCGTACACGAGAATCGAAATGGATTCGGCCGTGTGCCCGGGCGTCTCGAGGATTTCGAGACGGACGCGGCCGAGCTCGAGGCTGTCGCCGGTTTTCATCGGCGTAAACGCGAACTCGGCCTTGGCCGTTGCACCCAGATGGATCGCGGCGCCGGTCCGGTCGCGAAGCTCCAGATGTCCTGCGATGAAATCGGCGTGGAAGTGGGTGAGAAAGACGTGCCGGATCACCAGGCCGTGGCGATCCGCTTCGTCCAGATACTGCTGCACGTCGCGCCTCGGATCGACGACCACCGCGGTCCGTGTCGTCTCGTCGCCGACCAGATAGGAGGCATGCGCCAGACAATTGAGGTAGAACTGTTTGAAAAGCATTCTTCTTTGTCCCTGTGGTTCTGGGTGACCGGGTTCTGAGAACCCAGAACTCAGCAACCCAGCACCTGGAACCGCTGATTATTGCTCTACTGGCGCGCCGGCGTCGAATCGCTGGCGGTTCAGCTGACCGCACGGGAGCACCGCGGCATCCGTACCTGCGTCGCATGCAGATGCCGGCTTCGCGCCATAATTCGATCAACGCGATGGGAAGGCGTTGCTGAGTACGTCATAATGGCGCGCTATGGCCAACGGTGTACGCGGCAGATTTCTCTGGCACGAGCTGATGACGTCCGACACGTCTTCAGCCGAAGGCTTTTACGGAAAGGTCGTCGGATGGAAGGCGAAAGCCTGGGAACAGGATCCGTCCTACATGATGTGGATGACCGGCCGCCGCTCGATGGGCGGGTTGATGCCACAGCGCGTAGAGGCGGGTCAGGCATCGCCGCTGCAGTGGTTCACCTATATCGGCACGCCCGATGTCGATGCCACGGTGCGGCAGGCGGTCGAGCTCGGAGGCCGCGTCATGAGGCCCGCCTGGGACATTCCCAATGTCGGCCGCATCGCGTTTCTCCAGGATCCGCAGGGCGCCGCGTTCGCGCTCATCACGCCTCAGCCGTCATCGCCTCCATCCGGCGGCGATCAACAACCCGGGCTCGGTGATTTTTCCTGGCACGAGCTGATCACCACCAATTGGCAGGCTGCGTGGGATTTCTATCAAGAGCTGTTCGGTTGGGAAAAAACGAGCTCGATGGAAATGGGACCGGGCCAGACCTATCAGATGTTCGGTTTGAACAAGATCCCGCTGGGCGGCATGTACACGAAGCCGCTCGGCCAGCCGAGCCCACCTTTCTGGCTGCCGTATGCAGTCGTCCGCGATGCCAGGCGCACAACCGACACCATCAAGCAGGCGGGTGGCACGGTGCTGACTGGTCCGATGGAGGTGCCTGGCGGCGAATGGATTGTAGTCGGGCTCGATCGTCAGGGCGCGACCTTCGCCGTGCACTCGAGAAAACCAGAAAAACCAGCTGCGGCAGTCAAGGCCTTGCGACCCGCTGCACCGGCACGAAAAGCCAGGCCCGTCGCGAAGAAGAAGGCGCGAGCCCAGTGAAGAAACGCGCCGTGAAGAAATCGAAGCCAGTAAGGAAATCGGCGAAGAAAGCAAAGCGGCGGAGGTAGACCGCGATGAAACTCATTTCGATCGTGATGACGCTTGCAATATCGGCCGCCGCTGGTGTCGTTCGGGCCCAGGCGCCGAGCCCCGCTTATCAGACCGTCGAGAACTGGGCGCAGTTCCCCGACGGGGTGACCAAGTGGGGCGGTGCGACCGGCGTCGACATCGATTCAAAGGGGAACATCTACGTGTTCCATCGGAACGAATCGATGCCGATCATGGCCTTCGATCGCAATGGCAAGTTCCTGCGGGCCTGGGGCCAGGGAATGTTCAAGACGACGCATTTTCTGAGGACCGATCGGGACGGAAATGTGTGGGTGACCGACAGAGGCGATCATCAGGTTTTCAAGTTCAGTCCTGAAGGCAAGCTGCTGATGACGCTCGGCAAGAAGGGGGTCATCGGGGAAAACGAGTCGCACGACGCGTTCAATGGCGTGGCCGACCTCGTCATCGCCCGTAACGGCGACATTTTCATCGCCGACGGCGAAAGCACCAACACGCGCGTCGTGAAGTATTCGAAAGACGGCAAATTCATCAAGTGGTGGGGCGGTAAGGGCACCGGACCAGGGCAGTTCGACGAGCCTCACAGCATCGCGATCGATTCAAACGGCCGCCTCTACGTCGGCGATCGACGGAACAAGCGCGTCCAGATCTTCGATCAGGAGGGCAAGTTCATCGATCAGTGGACGCACCTCGGGACGCCGTGGGGCGTGTTTGCCAAAGACGACAAGCTCTACGTCGTGGACGGCACCGAAGCGAATTGCCTGTATATCGTCAACATCAAAGACGGCAAGGTGCTGGAGAAAGTTGACGGTCTTGTCAACGCGACAGCGGTCACCGTCGACTCACAAGGTGCGATCTACATCGGCGAAGTGAATGGAGCCAACGTCAGGAAGCTCGTAAAAAAGTAGAGGACTGTCATTGTCATCATCATGCCCATCTCGTCATGGCTCCTTGCCAGACAGTGGGCGAGCCAGCCGGATGACGATGAACTCGTTGGGGTCGGGTTGTCCGGGGACCCGGGCGCTGCTGAACGGATAGTTGTTGTCGTCGAGCACGCCGAGCGTTGTGGCGCTCAACGGAATCACGCTCTCGATGGTCTGAAAAGGAAACGTGAAATTCGGACCAAAGCCCCCGATATTGTCCGGGTCGTCGATGTTCATCAGGTCTGCGACCTCGTGCTTGATCAGGAAACCCTGCGGGTCTACATCGTCGAGGTCGACGACGAAAATCTTCTTGAAGACGGCGGTGATTCCCTGCCCGTTGTCCCGCTCGATGACCAGAAAACGCTTCATGGTCAAGGCCGTCAGGTCGCCGATGGCGTAGTCGGGTGAATCGAGTCGATAGAACCATTGCTTGCTCGTAAAGAGGCGGGAGCGCACGTCGAACTGATTGATCATAAGCCGCGTCTTGTCCGAGTCAGTCAGCAATGCACCTTCGAGCATCGTGTAGAGCGTCTTGCCATCTGGCGTAATAGCCATCCCCTCGAAGCCCTTGCTTCGATCGAGCGTCGGTTTTTCTCCAGGGGCAAGAAACGGATTCTGCGGTGACTTGACCCCCGGCAGCGGAAATGGCGCATCCAGCACGCTGCCGCTCGAATCGGTGTGAATCAGGAATGGCCCGAATTCGTCGCCAAACCACAATGTGCCATCGTGAGCTTCGCGAAACGATTCGATGTCGAAATCCCCGCCGGTGAGCAGACGGAGACTCCTGATGCGCTCGTCGACTTCAATCGTGTCGGGTGGAACGACCGCGTTCCCTGGATAGAACTTGCCATCGGCAACGATCGGGAAATTGATGCGCCGATACGGATCGCTGAGGTTTATGAACGAGCGCACATCGATGATCCCCTGCCCGCCGTGCTTCGTCCGGAAGCTCGGGGTGATCCTGTACACCCGCAGGACGTAGTCCGGCGAGTTGTCTTTCGCGCCGAACCCGTTGTCGCTCATCACCAGATAGTCGCCACTCGACGCGCGCAGCACCGACGAAATGCCCTGCACGGGCTGGCGGTCTTCGAACGGAGGCGTTCGCCCGTTGGCCGGCGTGATGAACTGTCCCGATGTCGGTCCCGGTTCGAATGTATCGGCGGGAAGCGATGCGAATCGCTCCAACTTCGTCTGCGAGTGCGCCGGCGCAGAGGCGCAGAGGACGAGGACGACGGTAACTGATGTGACCGCGGCGGATTCGAGTAGTCATGGGCCCTCCAGCCACAGTTGTACGGCCCCTTTGTCTCAACGGCGCAACGGCGGGGTCACATCCAAGCACCCTGGAAGCAAACTTTGTGTCACGGGGCGTATAATCCGCGACACGAGGGTTTTCACGATGGCCCGTTTTCTCGCCGATCGCGCCCAGACTGCTTCGAGCGATGGTGACGGCGCCGGACCGGTGGCATGGACCAACTCTCTCGCTCCCATCGCTGCGGGTGATTGGACTGCCGCGCGGGCCGCGCACTTAATCGAACGAGCCGGGTTTGGTGAGACGCCCGATGAGGTCTCGCGCCTGGCCGCGATGAGCCCCAGGCAGGTTGTCGATCGCCTCGTGGACTACGAAAGAACAGACAACCGCCACCTCGTGCCATTCGACGAGTCAGGCGTCTGGGATCCTGGGATGGATCCCTTTCCCCCGAGCCGGGCCGAAGCCGTGCGGATTGCGTACGAGCGAGGCGAGGCGCTCGGACTGAAGGTGCTCCCGCCGGGGACGACCCGGCGGCTCCAGCCGATCGTCGACAAGTTCTTTTACAGCCTGTTTGCGAACGGCATCGAGACGCAGCGCCTCGGGCTCTGGTGGGCGAACCGCATGCTCACGACGCGCCGGCCCCTCGAAGAAAAGCTGACGCTGTTCTGGCACGGACACTTCGCGACCGGCGAGAACAAGGTGCGCGACTACCGGATGATGCTCCGCCAGAACGAGATGCTCCGGGCACGGGCATCGGGAACTCTTCGCGAGCTGCTCGTCGGCATCCTCAAGGACCCGGCGATGCTCGTCTATCTGGACAACGGCGAGAACGTCAAGAAGCACCCGAACGAGAACTTCGGCCGCGAGCTGCTCGAGCTGTTCACGATGGGAGTCGGCAACTACACCGAGCGCGATGTGCGAGAAGCCGCTCGCGCATTCACCGGATGGTCGAACGACGTCCTGGTCTTCAAGTTCGATGCGGCCCGGCACGATGACGGCGAGAAGACGTTCCTCGGCCGCACGGGGCGTTTCGACGGCGAGCACGTCATCGACATCATTCTCGAACAGCCGGTCACAGCGGAATTCATTGCCGCGAAGCTGTACCGGTACTTCGTGCGCGAGGACATTTCTGATTCAGTCAAGAAGGATCTGGGACGTTCGTTCCGCGAGAGCGGCTACCAGATAAAACCGCTTCTGAAGCGGATCTTTCTCTCCAAGGACTTCTACGGTCCGCTTTCGTACGCGACACAAATAAAGAGTCCGGTGCACCTGGTGGTGTCCACCTACAGGAGGATGGGTCTGACCGAGGTGCCGACCATTCCGGATTTCGGGCGGATGACGGCCGGTCTCGGCCAGTCGCTCTTCGAGCCGCCCAACGTTGCAGGCTGGGCCGGCGGGCGCACGTGGATCACCCCTGCGACGCTTTTGAACAGAGGAAACCTGTTTCGCGACGTGCTCTTCCCGGACGTGAAATCGTTCCGTCCGCCGGATCGGACGCATGTCGGCGACCGACGCGCGCGTGGGACAACGCCTGGCCCAAGGGATGAACATCACCGAAGCGACAAGCGAAGGCGACGCGGAGTCGAACATGATGGCCGACCGCGAGGAGGACTACAACACGCGTTACGGCGGATACAAAGGAAACATGGATGCGTTCGAGCGGACGAAGATCATCCCGCGACGGACCGCTCCGATCGAGCTGACGGCGATGGTGAAGGCGGCGGGCGCCGACACGGTCGATGAGGTCGTCGATCATTTCATTCATCGATTTCTCAGAGTGACGCTCGCACAGAAGGACCGCGCGGTGCTCGTCGATTTTCTGCGCGGGAAGCTGGGGACCGACGCCGTGCGGCCGAATCCGCAGCTCGAGGATGCACTGCGAGAGCTGCTGTATCTGGTGCTCAGTACGCCGGAATACCAGTTAGGGTAGGTTCGTCGGTTCGTGGGGTCTGGTTCGTTGGTTCGCGTTCGTAGATGTAGTAGCGCAGGGCTTTAGCCCTGCCCGAGGTGCATGATGCCTGGAAATGTTTCTGTTCCCGGCGCGACTTTCTCATTCGCGGCCTCTACGGCATCGGCGTCGGCGCGGGTCTGCCGCTGATCCTGAACAGGACATCGGCGGCGCTGTCGGCGCAGGCGCTCGAAGGGACCAGCGTCGAAAAGCATCCCGAGCGAATTCTCGTCGTCATCGAGCTGTCGGGCGGCAACGATGGCTTGAACACCATCGTGCCATTCGCTGATCCCGCGTACTACCGCGCCAGGCCCAACCTCGGCATTCCCGAGCGTCAGGTGATCAAGTTCGCCGACGGCTTCGGATTCCATCCGTCGATGGTCGGTTTCGAGCGGCTCTTCAAGGATGGTCTGATGGCGGTCGTGCATGGTTGCGGCTACGACCATCCCAGTCTCTCGCATTTCTCGTCGATGGGGTTCTGGCACACCGGCGTTCCCAACGGCGGCGAAGCGCTGGGATGGCTCGGGCGCGTGGCAGACAGCGGCTACGACCCTGCAACGCGCAACATGATCGTCAACCTGGGAAGTTCTCAATCCCTTGCCGTGCGGAGCCACAAACATTCGCCGCTGGTGTTCGACGATCCCGCCCGTTTCCGGCGCGAAGGCACCGATCTCGAGAAGCAGGCGCTCGTCGAGCTGAGCAAAGCGCGCGAGACGAACAACGCGACGCTCGAGTTCCTCGCCTCGACGGCTCAGAACGCCACCGAAAGCTCGGAGTTTGTCCGCCAGGCGTCAGCGACCTATCGCACCCCCGTGGACTACGGCATCGGCGGCGGGCTCGGCAACAATCTGCAACGAGTTGCAGCGCTGATCGCGGCAGGCATGGCGACGCGGCTTTATTACGTGACCTATGCGGGCAATTCGTTCGACACCCACGTGCAGCAGGCGGATCTGCACGCCCGCCTGCTGATGTACACAGCCGACGCCGTCCGCGGTTTCATGGAAGACATCAAGCGCATCGGGCGGGCGGATGATGTGGCCGTCATGATGTTCACCGAGTTCGGGCGCCGGGTCGAAGAGAACGCCAGCCTCGGGACCGACCACGGCACCGCGACTCCGATGTTCATTCTCGGCAGAGGTCTCAAAGGCGGCCTTCACGGCCGGCATCCAAGCCTCACCGATCTGGATGACGGCAATCTGAAAATGACGACCGACTTCAGGCGCGTCTACGCGACGATGATCAAGGAATGGCTGGGATACGAGAACACGCAGGCCGTGCTCAAGGGAAGCTTTGGGACGCTTGGAGTGTTCTCACAGCTAGTGGCCGGTAGCCGCTAGCCTACTGGCTACCAGCTAGCTACCAGCTACCGGCCACCAGCTACCAAGCCAAGCCTTTTGTTTGACTCCCTCCGCAACGCGGGCGTAGCATCGCGACACTCCACGCGCAATCGGTCAGCTTGCGGTTCCCGCCAAAGAAAGGTGCAGCGATGAAGAATGCGGCGACGACAAGATTGCTCATTTTGTTAGGTGTGCTCGTTGGGTTCTTGCCGGGCCATCTCATGGCGCAGGAGTTTACCGGGCAACATTGTGGGCGTGGTGAGCGATAGCAGCGCAGGCGTGATGCCGGGAGTCAACGTCACCGTTTCTGGACCGACGATTCAGGGGACGCGCACAACAGTCAGCGAAAGCAACGGCGCCTATCGTCTGACGCTTCTTCCGCCGGGCACGTATACGGTGGTCTACGAATTGAGCGGGTTCGCGACGCTGAGGAGAGAGGGCATTCTCGTCGGTGTGGGCCGAACCAGCACGATCAATGCGACCTTGCAAGTGGCAGCACTCTCTGACGCGGTAACCGTCACAGGTGAGACGCCGGTGGTCGATCTCCAGAGTGTCACGCGCGGCACCAACTATGACGATCGGTTGCTCACGAGCCTTCCCACCGGTTCCCGCAACTTTGGCGGGATCATGACGACGGCGCCCGGTATTCAGGTGACAGCCTACGATGTCGGCGGCTCGAATATGGGAACCAACACCGGGTTCCGTACCTATGGGCTGTCTGGCCAGTGGAATGTGCGCGTCGATGGAGTGACGACGCAGGATACCGCCAGCAACTTGAACCTGTACTTTGACTACGGCGCCATTTCCGAAATGCAGGTGTCTGCGGCGATGAATTCTGCGGAGTCGAACGTCCCAGGCGCCGCCGTGAACATGACGGTGAAGAGCGGGAGCAATCAGTTGCACGGCCTGGCTCTATACGATTGGCAGGGCAAGTCCCTTCAGTCCGACAACCTGACCCCGGAACTGACACAAAAGGGGATTGGGGTGACGGATCAATTTGATCAGTATCACGATCTGAACCTCAACGGTGGCGGACCGTTGAAGCAGGATAAGCTCTGGTGGTTCTATTCCTTCAGAGATCAAAGCCTCGGATTGGCTACCCAGATGCTGGACGAAAGTGGCAATCCTGGTGCGATATTCCAGATTAGCCTGCAGAATCACACCCTGAAAGTGAACTACCAGCTCGACCCGAACAACTCTCTTGTCTTCTTCGGCATGACGAGTCGAAAGAGAGCAGACCGGGGCGGGCGGGGACCAACTGCGAACCTATACACGCTCGACTCGATTGGAGAGCAGTGGACCTTGACCTACGTGCAGAAGGGGCAATGGAATCGAACGATCGGCAGTCGCGCCACCTTTCAGGCCGCCGTCGCCGGCGAGAACTACGATGCTCCCTACCGAATCCACCCGGGATCGACGCCGACCACTCCGGTTCGTGACCTGGGCTCCGTTCAGATCGTTCGTGGTTCGTATACCGGAGACAGTCCAGGTTTGACCACAGGCGGACTATTTCGCGATTCGTCGCGAAAATGGCAATACGACGGCGTCTTGAATTATTTCACGGCGGCGCACAACATCAAGACGTCGTACGGAGTCATCTGGGTCGATCGCAGAAGCATCCAACATGGTCCGCAAAGCTCTCCAGGGCAAGTGCGAGGAGTGGTTCTCTACACTCGCAATGGCGTGCCTGATCAGTTCCAGACCCAGAACACGCCGTTCAACTATCAATCCTCCATGTGGCAGAACTATTTTTACCTCCAAGACAAATGGCAGGTCACCTCGAAGCTCGTGGCCAATCTCGGCGTGCGTTGGGACCGTTATCTCAGTCATTATCCCGAGCAAGGCAATGACGGCATCGGCGCATTCGCGGTCCCGACGCATTTCGACAAGCAGAACCCTTCCGACTTTCAATAATTGGGTGCCTCGGTTGGGTGTCATCTACGACCTCTTCGGCAACGGGAAGACGGCTCTGAAAGGCAACTACGGACGCTACGCTGAGGATCCGGACATTTCGTTCGCGCAATCCGCGAATCCGAATACCACCGCAATCACGAATCGGTATGCATGGGACGGCACGCTGCCTATCACACCTGAGCTGGTCTCGAGGTCAAGGTTACTGTCGACGGCTGGCCAGTTTGTGCCGACGGCCATTGATCCCGGCATCCGCAATGCGATCGTCGATCAGTATCTGATAGGTGTCGATCAGGAACTGGCGAAGAATCTCGCCCTGTCTGTGAACTGGGTCCGCATGAACCGCTACCGGACCCGCGTCACGATCAATCGGGCGCAGCCGACCAGCGGATATGCGCCTGTGGCGGCAGTCGATCCCGGCCCGGATGGGGTCCGGGGGACAGGAGATGACCGTCCCTGGACCGTCTACGAACGGATCGTTCCTGCCGGAACCGACAATTACCTGACGAACCTGGACAACGGGGAGTATTACGACACTATCGAAATGAACAGCACCAAGCGATTCGCGCAATGGTGATCAAATCATCATCGGGTGGGCCCGGACCGACCGGCACCTTGGTGACAACCCCAGCCTGGATCCCAACCAGCTGCATTTCAACGGTTCCAACAGGCCGGTCACCCACAACTGGACATTCAAGCTATTGGGGACCTACTCGCTGCCGTGGGATTGTTCGGTCTCCGGGTCCTACACCTTACAAAATGGCGAAGCGCAATCTCGCACAGTAAGTTTTGCTCCAGCGTTGTTTGTCAATCATCCAGCGCCGCTTGCTCAAGGCACGACCGCCGTGACGGTCGAGCCGTCGGGCGCGTATTATCTGCCCAATATTGCGCTGACCAATCTTCGGTTCGAGAAGAGATTCAGGGGACTCGGCCTTGGCCAGGGACACACTCTCAGCACCTTGGTCGAGCTGTACAACATTCAGAATGCGAACACGATCATCGGCCAAAACACCCAGACCGGGACGACAACGGACAATCTTGGGAACACCGTGCCGACATTCGGCCGTTATACGCAGGCGATAAGTCCCCGAGTCGCAAGGCTCGGCGTGCGCTACACGTTTTAACGCGAACGGCTATGACGAGGGATTTATTTATGAACCGTTCACGTATCTGGAAGTTCGTCCTCGTTCTGGTCATCGTTGTCGGTGCGATTGGCATGCTTCAAAGCCGAATCGGCGCCCAATCGCCGCCGGCCGCGACATTCCCGACTTCGATTACGGTCTCGTCAGGCCCGAAGACGAACCTGTTTCCGCACCTCATGACGAAAGCCGAGGTCTTGGCGGCGTTGGCGCAGGTGAAGGATTCGCAGGACCTCGTGGTGAAAACCAATTTCGCCATCACGCTGCGCGCGGCGAGCAATACGACGAGGCTGCCCTGGAAGCTCCACACTGAGGCCGACGAACTTTGGTTTGTTTACAGAGGGTCGGCTAAAGTCAGCCTGGCGCCCTTCTCGTTGCAACTGGGAGTGACGCCGCCGGGAAATACCTATGACGCGGCTGAAGGGGACATCGTGAACGTCCCGCGCGGCATGGCATATCAAGTCATGCCCGCCGGCCGTTTTGAGTATGTGGCGGTTCGGAAATTTCTGATCGTCCCCCCGGGTGTCGGCCGAGGTGGCGGCGCGGCCACGCCGCAGGGGCCACCGCCGACCGTGGTGACCAAGGCCCAGATCGACAAGATTTACGCGACGGCCACGGCGAGCGTGCCTGTCTATCCCGGGATCACGGCCAATCTCTACAACGGCGGCCCCGACGGCGTGAAATGGGGTCCACAGCCAGGCGGTCCCGTGGAGAACCATGAACGCGATGAGCACCTCTATATTGCGACGTATGGCCAGGCCAAGGCGTATATGGATGGATTTATCACCAATGGGCATTGGGACACCCGTGGCGTGATGGGGACCGGCACCGCGGGTTCCACCGAGTACACCATGAACCCTGGCGACCTTCTGTTTGTCTTCCGCAATACGCTGCACTACATCGTGCCCATTCCCGAGACGGGCAAAGCCGGCTACTTCCTGGTGAGCTTGGATGGCATCCCGATGGAGCGGTCTTTGCCGAAATCGATCGTGCCGAATGGCACCGGTGCGTACTAGTGGAGCGGATCCTCGATTCGGATCGCTGTAGCGCAGGCTCGATGCGCCGTCGGAAGCAGGACGGAAGCCGTGCTCGCACTCCCGTGGAAAGGATTAGGGCTATGAACCGTTCACGGTCTGTCGCGATACTCGCGTTGGCGTTGTGCGCCCTCGCGCTGGGGCTGGCAACCAGTCAAGGTGAATGCGCAAGCCAAGCTCATCAAGAACTTGTTTTCGCACGTCATGAAGAGCGCGGAGGTCGACGCGCATTTTGCCAAGATCCAGGATTCCTGGGATGTCTATACGAAGACGAATCACGCGGTCACATTCCGCGTCGCGACCAAGAACCAGCCGGCGACGAACCATCAGGAAGCCGATGAGTACTGGTTCGTGCGGAAGGGCACGGCCAAGGTGACGCTGCAGGCTGGCGCCACGCCGGCGAGCGCCTCGGTAAGCGGGGGTGATGTCGTGTATGTCCCCCGCGACGTCCCATTTGCGATTGAGCCCTCGGCCCGCTTCGAATATGTGGCGGTCCGGGTGTTTACACCGCGACCTTCCGGGCGAGGAGCCGGCGCTGGACGCGCCGGTGGCGCGCCAATGCCCGAACCGACGTCGTATTTTGCGAAAAAGGCGGACATCGACAAGACGTTCGCCGACGAACCTCGGTCGACGCAGCTCCGTTTCCCTGGTGGCGCAAGTGTCAACATGATCATTTACAACGGCGCAATTGGTCCTTACGAATCGCATGAAGACGTTGACCAGATCTATTTTGTGCGCCACGGAACCGCCAAGGCCGCCTACGATGGCCGCTTGATCAATCCGACGGTGACCGCACCAGGCCAGATCCGTGGCACCGGTTACATCGACGCCAGCGAGTACACGATCGCTCCCGGCGATATCGTGTGGATCCCTCGCAATCAGCTGCACTTCGTCGACCCGGGCACGGGCAAGATCGGCTACTTCCTGGTAGGGATGCCCACATCGCAGTCAGGCTTTCCGGAGCCGCCTGACGCCGGAAGAGGAAGAGGAAGAGGGGCGCAATAGGAACGATGAAGCGGTTCCCTGTCTGGCAATGCGTGGCCAGCTCTGCTGGTCGTCAGCCGGCGCTCAAGCGCCCGCAGCCCAGAAGTTTCCTGAGACGGTCACGGTCTCGTCCGGGCCGAAGACGAACTTGTTCAACCACGTCATGAAGAAAGCCGAAGTTCTGGCGGCGTTGGCGCAAGTCAAGGATTCTCAGGATCTCTTTGTGAAATCGAATGCGGCTCTCACGTTGCGCGTGAGCTCGAATACTTCGAAGCTGCCGTGGAAGCAACACACGGAAGCCGACGAGCTATGGTTTGTCTATCGGGGCGGGGCAAAGGTATCCCTGGCGCCATTCTCGCTGCAACTCGGTGTGACGCCGCCCGGCGATACCTATGACGTGGGCGAAGGGGACATCGTGAACGTCCCGCGGAACCTCTCGTATCAGATCATGCCCACGTCGGGCCGGTTTGAATATATCGCGCTCCGGAAATTTGCACTGCAACGGCCGAATCCCGCGCGGGGCGGTGGTCCCGCGTCAACCCAGACGCCGCTCTCACCAGTGACGACCAAAGCACAAATCGACGAGTGGTACGCGTCGGGCACTGCGGGTACGGTGGGTATCCCACCTGGGATCAATCGAATCATCTTCGACCGCGCGAAAGGCAATGATTGGCGTCAAGGCGGCGCGCCCGGTCCGTGGGAAAACCACGAAACCAATGAGCACCTCACGATTGTGGCCTACGGAACCGCCAAGGTCACCATCGATGGTTTCATCACGGGTGCGCACTGGGACAACCGGGGCGTGATGGGCAAGGGTGTCGTAGGTGGCAGCGAAGACACGGTCGGCCCCGGGGACCTCGTGTTCGTCTTCCGCAATACCGCGCATTTCTTCGATCCAATTTCGACCAAGTTCGGCTACCTCCTGGTCGATTTGCCGCAGAGTGAGCCCTTTTGGCCGAAGTCGATCATCCCGAATGGAACCGGCGCCTATTAGAGCGTTTTCGACATTGCCATACCGTCCGTCTTTAGACAGACGCGCGGCTGGCCACGCCAGCCGGCACAGTCGGAAGCTGGGATCAAGATCACGAAGGGATCATGCGTGACACCCGCATCGTCGTGCCTCGTGGATCTTCGTCACATCGTGGATCTTCGTGTTCTTGTGGGTTCCCGACCGTGTGTTCGTTGTTTGCTTTTTGTGCTCCTTTTCATCTGAGCGTCGCCTCCGCCAATCCTCGGCGCGCCGTCTCCGACGCCGGGTTGAGCAGGAGCGCCTCGGCGTATCGGCGAGCGGCGTCGTGAGGTTGTCCCGCCTGCATCTCCAGCATCGCCAGGTTCACATATGTGCCCGGGCTGAAAGGATTCGCGCGCAGAGACGCTTCGAAGGCGTCGCGGGCTCGATCAAGTTGCCCAAGACTGGCGAGCGCCGCCCCGAGCAGACTCTGAGCCAGTGCATGGCGCGGATTCTCGCGCACTACCGATTCGGCTTCCGGCACAGCCAAGTCGGGTCGACCCTGCAGGAAAAAGAGCGATGCCGTGTAGTAACGAGTGATCTGGTTTGTCGGCGCGATTCTGGCGAGCCTCGCGACAACTGACTGCAACTGCTTTGTGTTGCCCGCATCGGACTGCACCGAAGCCAGCTGCTCGAGTGCGTCCAGGTTGTCCGGGTAGCGCTGAGGACGTCGAGCATCTGCGCCGCGGCTTCGTCTGTTGCTCCTCTTGGCTGCCAGCAAGCGGGAAAGTGCAACCTTGGCCTGGATATGGGATGGGTCAGCGGCCAACCTCGTCAGCAACGTCTGCGCTTCGTCTATACCGGGCGTGGCTCCGGGGATGGAGGCCCGCAGCAGTCCTTTATAGGCATCAGCGTCAGTTGGGTCGGACTCGAGCGCTCGCGCGAAGTCGTGCCACGCGGCCTCATGGATGTCCGCTGCAAGCAGCATCCAACCGCGATTGCGCCAATCGGCCGGCCCAGCCTGGCTGATGGCCGTCTGCACCGCAGCGGGCGCGGGCGCGGTGCGAGCGAGCTGGCGCAGGAGCATCGTCGTTGCGATTGGTCGGCTGGCCAAAAATACTTCGCGGACCTGAGAATTCAAGTGCGCTTCGGTCATCAGTCTGCAGCGGGCGCCCCACCTGCGTAACGGGCCAGGGCTTGGCCCTCTGCCACGAACATCGATAGCAGATCGAACGGTTGACGCACCCCAACATCGAGCAAGTCACGTAGCGACCCCCGGCCGTTCCCACTGACGCGCCATCTCGCCGAGTCGCGCTGTCGAGTGGTTCGCTGGTTCCAACCAGCAGCACGTCGCCTTCGCCGATGAGCCACAGAGAGCCGTTGGGGAATACCGACAGAAACGTCGCCACGATCGATCGAAAGTCGTTGTCGCTGATGTCGTAGGTGTGCGCCCACTGGCACAACACTCCGCCTGGCGCCAGATTGCCGCGCGCCGATTCAAAGAACTCACGCGTGAAGAGTGAAGCGACGCCAGCCATCCAGGGGTTCGACGGCTCCGAAATAATCACATCGTACTGGGACCGTGAGAGCATCAAATGCAAGCCGACCGTCGCCAACGATCAGTCGCGTGCGGGAATCAGCGAGCGCTTGATGATTCTCCGATTCGAAAAAGCGCGAAGCCTCGACCACTTCCGGCGAAATCTCGAGCACATCAGCGCGCGTGACGGGATGCTTGAGTGCTGCGCCCAGGGTGACGCCGCTACCCAGGCCCACGATTGCCACTCGATGCGGCTCGGGATGCAATAGCAGGGGCACATGCGCGAGCAGACGCTGTGTGAGCATGTCTGCCATGTTCGACGCGTCAACTTTTCCATCGATCGAAAGCGACCGTGTACCAAGCGACTCGCGGACCGAAACCGTGGCGGTCGCGCCCTCGCGATAGTAGAGGAGGCGGCCGGCGGCGAGCCAGGTCTCCAAATCCGACCTGCCGAGCTCGGGGGTGGGCTTGTAGACCCCACTCGACAGGAGAGATGGATTCCACGACGGCAGGGCAAACGCCAGGAAGAAGACCAGCGAGCATGTGGCGCAGCCGATCACAAGAGGGCGGCCACCGACACGCGCCAGGATGAGCAGAGCAAGCGTTCCGATAGCCACGATCAATGTGACGACGCGAATCGTGTCGTGAAGGCCGACCGAAGTGATGAGCACGAAACCGGCAAGGAGGGCGCCGATAATCGCACCGCTGGTGTTCACGGCGTAGATGAATCCCAAATCTGAGGTGACCGTTTCCTCGGCCTTCGTCCCCACCGCTATGCCGAACGGGAAGGCCGCGCCAAACGCGATGCTCATCGGCGCGAGCAGGGCTGCAACGACCAGAGCCTGCTGGATGAGGAGGCCGTTGAAGCTGACGTCCTCGGCCGCGACGAACCCGGCCATGACCAGAAGGGCCCGGTCGACGCCACGTGCCGCCGCGGTGGCCAATCCAACCGAAGACAACAGGCACACAGCAAGGCCCAGCACAGGCTGACGCGACCGCGCGACCAGTCGCGACGCGATAGCCGATCCGGCAGCAAGTCCTGCAATGGACACGGCGACCACCACGCTGAAGGCGTACGTCGTGGGTCCGAGTATGAGCGCCGCCAGCCGTGTCCAAACGACCTGAAGCGTGAGGGAGGCAAATCCCGAGAGGCCAAGGGCAAGCGCCGCCGTCCAAAGGAGTCCGACGCTCTGCGTCCTTCGGGGAAGCTTCGCGCGCTTGTTCCTGCCGTTCCCTGTGGGGCGCGTCCCCGTCGGTCGCATCTCCGTAGGGCGCAACTCTAGTTGCGCCGGTCTCGCCGCCATCAGCCACGCGACCGTCGCCGCAGCCAAATTGAGAGCAACGCCGATTTGCATGGTGCGCCGGAGTCCGAGCATCGGCAACAACACGAAACCGGCGAGCACAGTACCGAGTGCAGCTCCGATCGTATTGGCGGTGTACAGCCAGCCTGCGTCAACTGCCGCTGCGAGCGGCGCCCCGCACCATCCCTCGCGAAGCGATCGGGAAGGTTGCACCCATTGCCGCAGCGGGCACTGCGAGGAGAAGCAGGCTCGATGCGACCCGCCAGAGCGGAAACATGACACCGGGATTGCCATCGGCGTATGCGCTGGCGAGCCAGGGACGCACTGCCGCGAGTTCGAGCGGCAGCGAAAGAGCGAGGACGGCAATGGCAACTTCGAGGATCGCATAGGTGCGAAGCGCGCCTGCTGGAGTGAGTCGCCCACCGAAGTGGCCGCCCACGGCGGCTCCGATGGCGAGTCCGCCCATGAACGCAGCGAGCACCGTACTGGTCGCTGCGACGCCGTGGCCCATGTGCAGAGTGAGCAGACGTGTCCAAGTGACTTCGTAGATGAGCGCGGCGGCACCTGACACGCCGTAGACGAGCAGAAAAAGCCGTCTCATCGGAAAACGCTGCTGAATATATCCCGCCGCAGCCTCTGCAACTAGCGACCGGGCTACCAGCTACCCGCCAAAGCTTTTTGTTTGACTCCCTCTGCAACGCGGGCGTAGCATCGCGCAACTCCACATTCGAATCGGTCGGTCACTCCGGAAACAAAAGGAGGGGCTACCATGGGTCGCACGTTGGCCATCGTCGCAGTCGTGCTGGTGGTGAGTCTGTACGTCTGTGCAGATCATGCAGCAGCGGGTCAGGCGCAAACCGTCGGCAGCATCGTCGGTCGAGTCACAGATGAAAGCGGAGCAGTTCTCCCGGGTGTCATAGTCACGGCCACAAGTCCGGCCCTGCAGCTTCCGCAGGTGACCGATGTGACCGACGGTCAGGGCGATTACCGCCTGACGCCTCTGCCAATCGGCACTTATGAAGTGGTCTACACGCTCACAGGATTTCAGACGGTGAGGCGCGACAATCTGCGTCTGACCGCCGGGTTCGTCGCACGGGTGGACGTGGCGCTGAAAGTCGGCGCGATCGAGGAATCGATCACGGTGTCTGCCACGCCGACGATCGACGTGCAGTCGAGCGGTCCGGCCACCGTCCTCACCAAAGAGACGCTCGAGATCGTTCCGTCGAGCCGCTCGGGGATCATCAGCTTGTTGAACCAGTCGCCCTCGGTGCGCGCGCAGAATGACGTCGGCGGCTCTCAAACCCACTCCATGCCGGCGATGCGCGTGTACGGAATAAGCGCCCAAGCGAATTCCTGGTTGGTCCTCGAGGGCGTCGTCGCGACCGATGCCGGTCAAACCGGTGGTGGCGGGTCGTATTTCGACTATGCCACGTTCGAGGAAGCGCGAATGCAGACCATCGCGAACGACGTGGAGACGCCGAACCGCGGCGTCAACCTCAATCTGATCGTCAAGTCGGGCGGCAACGATTTCCACGGCGCAGCCTTCTGGGAACAGACAAACCACACGATGCAGTGGTCCAACGTCACTCCGGAGCTGGAAGCACAGGGCGTCACGGATCCCAACAAGCTTCTCCAGCGATATTTCGGCGGCGGTGATATTGGCGGCCGCCTCATCAGGAACAAGCTCTGGTTTTACGGGGCCCTGCACACACGGCGGAAGAGGTGGAGGCCCTCGGCGTGTTCCTTCCGGACGGTTCGGTTCAAACAGTCGAGCAGAGTCAGCTGATGCGAACAGGCAAAGTTTCGTACCAGATGACTCGGGCGCAAAAGCTGGTCTTTTTCGACTATCAGCAGTACCTCGTCAAGGACGACCCCATGACTCCACTCCAGTCGTGGGAAACGAAACAGAACAACGATCAGCCGCAGCACACCACCAAGCTGGAATGGCAAGGCGTAAAAGGCAGCTCGCTCGTGGCGTCGTTTCAGGTTTCGCGCTGGCGTTCCCATGTCACCCACAACATCAAGGGAACGGGCCCCGAGACAATCGACATCGGCACCCAGCGGACGTCGGGATCGGGGTTTGATGCGGGGAACATCGTCGAGCACTGGCGGCCGTGGGCGACCAGGGCCACTCTCGGCTGGTACCGCCCTGATTTCTTTCTGGGCAGCCACGACTTCAAGGCCGGCTATGACGATGTGAAGACCACCTCCGGCCGAGGATGGATCTCACGGGAAGGCACGGACGTGGGCGTCGATTATGCTCTCCGGTTCAACAACGGGCAGCCGTTGGACATGATCATCTACAACGCTCCCAACTTTCCGGAGACGACGGTCCACAGCACTAGTGCGTACCTGGCGGACCAGTGGTTGGTCGGCCGGCAACTGACGCTCAACCTCGGGCTCCGCTTTGCCCGTGACGACGGGTACGTTCCGGAGCAGTGCCGCGAGGCCGGCACCTTCCTGGACACCAGCGGGCAACCGCTTTACCCGGCGAGGTGCAACGACCACGTCCAGGCGGCAACTCAATACTCGGTGTCGCCGCGCCTCTATTTTTCCTACGACGTCATGGGTAACGGCAAAACCGCGCTCAAGGGTGGGTGGGGGCGATTCGCCGACTGGCGCAACGGGAACCAGGTGCTCGCGCTCAACCCGAACGTCGCCCTGCAGCGACGCTATGTCTGGCGAGATCTCAATGGCAATGGTGACTACAACCCGGGAGAAGTGAACCTCAGCACCACCTCGGCGGATTTCATCGAGGAGGTCGGCAGAGGTAATACGGCCATCGCCAACACCGTTGCGAATCTCGACCAGCCACAGACGAAGGAAGACCAGTTCTCGCTCTCGCTCGAGCACGAGTTGCGGGCCAACTTCGCCGTTCGGCTGACAGGAATCTACTCTCGGCGATTCAATATCATCCTGAGTGAGAACCTGCTGCGAGGGCCGGAGGTCTACACGATTGCGAACACGCGGCCCGACCCGGGACCCGACGGCAGGGTCGGGACATCGGATGACACGGGCCAGTTCCTCACGTGGTGGGAATATCCGCCGCAGTACAGGCCTCCGGCGTTCCAGGTGAACAGGCTGGTCGGGGATCCCTCCGCCACGGAGTACTTCAAAACGATCGAAGTCACAGGCATGAAACGGATGTCGAATGGCTGGCAGGTGCTGACTTCTTACTCGGCGACGAAGAGTCGATATTCCCGTGCCCGAGGGGAGCAACATCAACCCGAACACCTACATCCAGTCCCATAACAACACGTGGGAGTGGCTGTTTCGAGCCTCCAGCTCTTACATGTTCCCGCGCGACATAATGGTCTCTGCCAATCTGGAGCACCGCAGCGGAGACGTGCAGGCGCGGACCGTCAGCCTTTCGGGCGGCAACACCATTCCGACGATATCGCTCAGGGCCGAGCCCATCGGCAGCCTTCGGCTGCCGAATCAGACGACCGTCGACTTGCGGGCTTCGAAGCGCTTCAACCTCGGATCGGGCAGGCGGCTCGAGCTCCAGTTCAATCTCTTCAACATCGCGAATGACAACACGGTGCTCTCCCGGACCGTTCAGTCGGGTGCCAACTACCTGAGGCCAACGGCCATCCAGGATGCCCGGATTTTCGTCGCCAACATCGGCTACACGTTCTAACCGTGGAGAGAAGAAGCACATGTCCAAAGACCGACAAAGCACACTCAACCGTCGCCAGGCGCTAAGGCTGCTGGCCGGCGGCGGCGCAGGCGTCACGGCGCTCAAGACGATGGCCGGAGGGACGGCGGGGTTCGCTGCGATGCTGGGCGCGATGCCAAACCCGCTCGAGGCGGCGCAGGTGACGACGCGCAGGGGATTGCCCCGACTCAAGATCACCGACATCAAGGTCATCCTGACGCAGGTCGGCAACACGCACATGACCAACGCCAAGGTGCTGACGAGCGAGCCTGGGCTTTACGGAGTGGGATGCGGTGGTCATGCCGAGCGTCAATCGATCGTCGCTCAGACCATCGAGCAGTATCTCAAGCCCGCGGCTGTCGGACGTTATGTCGATGAGATCGAAGACATCTGGCAGATGGCGTGGCTCGCGCCGTACTGGCGCGGCAGCGTCGACGCCAACAACGCGATGAGTGCGATCGATGGCGCCCTCTGGGACATCATGGGCAAGCGTGCGGGCATGCCGGTCCACAACTTGTTGGGCGGCAAGCTGCGGCCGGCGCTCCCGATGTTTGCCAATGTGAACGGCAGCGACCTCAAGCAGCTCGAGGAGAATTCGCGCGCGCGCATCGCGGAAGGATACAAGCACCTTCGTGTCGGTGCCGTCGGAGGCGACGGCAGCGGGCGCGGCGGTGGGGCTGGAGGGCGCGGAGGCGCGCCCGGCGCAGGTCGCGGAGCGGGTGCGGCCGGTGGTCCAGGCACCCAGGGAAATTCACCTGGCGGTGGTGGCCAGGGTTCGCCCGGCTTCGGCGATCGCGGGCCCATCTATCCGCAGCGCGCTCAGGGGTCCCAGTACATGAACAACTTGATCAATTCCCTGGAGCATTTGAGGAAGACGGTCGGCTTCGGTGTGGATATGTGCGCCGAAGTGGACTTTCGCCTGAAGCCGAGCGAAGGGCTCGTGCTGGCCAAGGCGCTCGAGCCGTTCCGCATGTTCTGGGTCGAAGAGGTGTTCGCACCCGAGGATCTTGCCTGGCATGAGGTGCTGCGAAAGCAGTGCAGCACACCGATCGCGTGGGGAGAGGTGTCTGTGAGTCAGATGGAATGGCTTCCGCTGGTCTCCAATCGCTGGATCGACTTCATGCGCATGCACATTTCGGCGTGTGGAGGTCTGAACATGGCGCGCAAGGTCGCGGCGATGTGCGAGTTCTTCGGCGTGCGGACGGCCTGGCACGGTCCGGGCAACGTGTCGCCGGTCGGACACGCGGTCAACACGCACATCGACTTTGCGGTTCCGAACTTCGGTTGCGGCGAAGGCGCGCCCTTCTCGGCACAGTTGCAGGAGATCTTCCCGGGCTGTCCCGAGCGCAAGAACGGCATGACCTATTCGAACGATCTGCCCGGGCTCGGCATCGACATCGACGAAAAGGCGGCGGCGAAGTACGTGCCGAAGACCCCGGCACCGATCGTGGCGTTCGCTGCTACGACGGCACGCCGTGTCAGGCCTTAGCTGGTAGCCGGTAGCCGCTAGCCGGTAGCTGTGGCTGTAGCCGGTAGGGCGCGACTTCAGTCGCGCAAAGACGGAGGAGACCGAATGTTCCGGAAACTTGCATGGTTGGCTCTTAGCTCTTTGCTCTTAGCTCTGACGGGCACGACAACCAGCGTCCAGGGTCAGACCGGCACAAAGGGCGCCGAGTGGCGCACCTACGGCGGCGATCTGGGAAGCACTCGCTATGTTCCGCACGATCAGATCAACGCGCAGAACTTCAGCAAGCTGCAGGTTGCCTGGCGATTCAAGACCGATGTCTTCGGCATCCGGCCCGACTTCAACCTTCAGACGACGCCACTGATGATCAACGGCGTGCTCTATGCCACGGTCGGCCACAGACGCGATGCCGTTGCGATCGATGCGGCGACGGGCGAACTGCTGTGGATGTACCGGATTCGACGAAGGCAAGCGCGCCGCTGCGGCGCCGCGGCTGTTGTCCGGGCGCGGCGTCGCGTACTGGACCGATGGGAAAGGCGACGAGCGCATTTACATGGTGACGATCGGGTATCAGCTCGTCGCGCTCGAGGCGAAGACCGGGATTCCGGTGCGCGCGTTCGGCCAGAACGGCATGCTCGATCTGAAGCAGAACAACGATCAGGTTCTCGATCCGATTACGGGCGAAATCGGATTGAACACGGGGCCGATCGTCGCCAAGGACGTCGTGATCGTGGGAGCGGCGCATCGCGCCGGCGGCGCGCCGCGGAGCAGGACGAACGCGAAAGGGTACATTCGCGGTTTCGATGTCAGAACCGGAAAGCGTCTGTGGATCTTCCACACCATTCCGCAGCCGGGAGAGTTCGGCAACGAGACCTGGGAGAAGGACTCCTGGTCGTATTCGGGCAACGCCGGCATGTGGGGTCCGTTCTCCGTCGATGAAGAGCTCGACATCGTCTACCTGCCGATCGAGTTGTCAACGGGCGACTATTTCGGCGGCCACCGCCCTGGTGACAACCTGTTTACCGAGTCGCTGCTGGCGGTCGATCTGCACACCGGGAAACGCAAGTGGCATTTCCAGCTCGTCCACCACGGCATCTGGGACTTCGACCTTCCTTGCGCGCCAATCCTGGCCGACATCACGGTCGACGGCAAGCGCATCAAGGCCGTCGCGCAGGCGAGCAAGCAGGGCTTTCTGTATGTCTTCGATCGCGAGACCGGCCAGCCCGTCTGGCCGATCGTCGAGAAGCCTGTCGAGAAGGGCACGGTTCCCGGCGAATGGTATTCGCCGACGCAGCCGTTTCCGACCAAGCCTCCACCGTTCGAGCTCCAGGGCATTCAGGAAAAGGATTTGATCGACTTCACGCCCGAGATCCTTGCCGAGGCGAAGAAGGTTGCCGCGAACATCAAGCTCGGTCCGCTGTTCACCCCACCGATCGCGCGCGGCGAAGGCGGCAAGATCGGGACGGCCTACATCGCCAACGGCGCGAACTGGCCGGGCGGCTCGTACGATCCGGAAACCGGAATCTTGTATGTGTTCTCCAACTCGCTGACGCGTCTGCTGGTCCTTGCGAACGACCCCAAGCGATCGGACATGGATTTCATCAACACCGGCGGGGGCGGCGACACCGGCGGCGGTGGCGGCGGTCCCGGGGTGCCACCTGATGCCATGCGCGATCACGGTGCAGGGTCTGCCGTTCGTCAAACCGCCATGGGGACGCATTACGGCCATCGATCTCAACAAGGGCGAAATGGTCTGGCAGATTCCGCACGGCGAAACGCTCGACGCCGTGACGAACCATCCGATGTTGAAAGGCGTCACGATTCCGCGCACGGGCCGGATCGGACCGATCGGAACGCTGACGACCAAGACGTTGATCATCTCGGGCGAGCGGGGATTCACGACGCCGGCGTCGGGTCCGCGGTTCGCGAAGCTGTACGCGTATGACAAAGCGACGGGAAAGGAGCTCGGGAATGTGACCATGCCGGCGCCGCAAACCGGCAATCCGATGAGCTACATGCTCAACGGCAAGCAGTACCTCGTGCTCGCCATCAGCGGGCCGGAGTTTCCGGCGGAGCTGATTGCGTATACGGCTCCGCAGTAAGGAAGAGGGAAAAGAGGGGTGGGTCGATCCACCCCTGATTATTCTTTTTCGTAGACTCCGACGTTTTTCATCGGTCGGCCCTGTGAGTCCCTTCCCTGGAACGTGATCGTCATCCGCTTGCCATCTTCCGATATGACGCGCCGGGCAGAGCCGTATTCCTTACCCGCATGCATGAGGACTGCATCTGCAGTGTATTTATCGACCTTCTTCAAGGTGATATGTCGGCGTCGGGATTCCCGGTCACAGGATATTCCACCATGTCGTATTTCGCGATGAATTGAACTGTTGCCGAGGTCCCGTCTCGATTGGTCGTTTTTATCGTAGCCTTCAATCCATGGGGTGCGTCTCGTAGGTCCGGGTCTGACTCTTGGGCACCGGCCCGGGGACGTATCTCGATTTTTCCGACGATAAGGTGCCAGGTCCCCAGAACGGGGTCATCGCGAAGCGACGGTGGAGTTTGTCCGGCGACCAATTCACGATCAAGTGGCTGGGAGGTGAGAGCCGCAAGCAGTGCGAGGAGAATGACGGGAGGTGGGCGAAGGCGCATGATGGTCTCCTTTCGAGTGGATCAGAAGACCCGACCGTCGCGATGTGATTCCTCACACTGGCACTAACATCGGTCGCTGTCAAGGGGCAGGCGGATCAAGATGAAGTAAGGAAAAAGGAAAATTCGTGGACCTTCGTGTTCTTCGTGGATCTTCGTGTTACTTACTCGCCGATGATTTGAATCACGATCCGCCGGCGTCTTGCCTCCGTGTCGAACTCCAGGAGAACGATTTGCTGCCACGTGCCGAGCATCAGTTTGCCGTCTTCGAATGGCACGACAACGGACGGACCAATCAACGCCGCTCGTACGTCGGCTCGATCCATTGTCGTCCCCCCATCGCAAATGATGACGATAGTCTCCGTCGCGAGGTGCGATCACCCCAAGCGCCGCGTCGATGTCATGCGCCACTCCCGGCTCGAACTCCAGCGTCGTCATGCCTGCCGTCGATCCGGCGACGAAAGTCGTCGCGATGCCCGAACGGGCGCCAGATTCGGCGACCACCCGCGCCACGACGCTGGTGAGGTCGCGGGCATCGCCCTGGCCCTGTGTCGAGATCTCGTGAGTGTCCGTTCTGACCATTGGTATCAGGAATTTATTTCTTCGGTGGCTCAGGCGCGCCTTCTTCTTCGGTGACGAAGATTTCCGCGATGATGCTCACATGCGCTTCCCACCAGTGGCCTCCCTTCACGGAGCCATCAGAAAGCGCGACGGTGCCGTGACCGTGGACGACCGATCGGCCCTGCGCGTCGACAGAGATGCTGCCCATCAGTGAAACGATTTCCGCTTCCTGATTGAGATCGATCCTCTTCTGACCCTTCCCGCTTTCCACATCGGTCCAACCGAAGAAGCCCTTGTTGATCGCCCCGAGCGCCGTGAAATGGCCGTTCTTGATCTTGTACTTCTCGGCAAAATCGGTCAGCCCCGACATGATCTCGTCACCCTTGGCCATCCTGATCCGGTACGTTCTTGCGCTTTTACCGAGGTCGGTCACCGTCATCCCGGGAGCCAGACCCTTCGCAGGCCGGGTTCCTCTTGGGACGTATCCCTCGTAAGTCGCGCTGGGGAGTCGCCGCTTGTTGGGCGGTCAACGCCGTTCCACCGCCGAGGATCAATCCGCCAACCACCAGGAGTGAAAGTACGCGGGCGACGTGTGTCATAACAATCATCGGTACACCCCCGGGGGAGACTATCGTGGGAGTCCGGCGCAGAGTCAAGGCGAAGAAAATGTCGTAGAACCGCTTCGGTACCCGGATGTAATATGCCCCGAAGTCCACGCTAGGACGGAATGCTCTCAAGAGGAGGCTTGCTGATCATGAAACCCACCCCGCCATCTCCGCCGAACCCAGACAATCGAGTCAGTCGAAGGCGTTTTCTCACCGGCACGACTGCCGGCTTGGCGGCAGGCCTGGTTGTCCCGTCAGCGCGCCTGACCGGAGCTCAGCGTGGCGGCGGTAGAGGCCAGGTCGAAGGGCCGGCCCTACCTCCCATCCAGCCCCCTCCGGCTCAGTTTCCCGGGACAGGACGGTACCTCTACGTCACGAACGACCGCGGCAGGCGCGTCGACGTGTTCAGCAACACAACCGGAGAGCACTCGCTTCTCTGGTCCTTTCCCTATGCAGACCCGGGTGGGAGAGTCGGCGGCGTGTGCGCAGACCACGCAACCCAGCGCCTCTTCGCAACGCAGCTGAGCGACGGGACCGTCGCCGCCTACGACATGCTGACGGGGAAGATCATCTGGCGGGTGAACACCGTGGAGAAGTATGGCCTCCGACAACCCGACCGACTCACGATCACCGTGGATGGAAAGGCGCTGTTCGTGCCGATGAATTTCAGCCGCGAGACGTCGGGGTACGGCGGGTGGCAGAATCACGTGTACCTGGTTCTCGATGCCGCAACCGGCGAGAAGATCAGTGAAATCCCGCGGCCCGGCCGGCCGCACAACTCCTGGTCAGGTGAGGCGGGCCGGTACATGTACTTGGGCGGGCGGAGCGATCAAACCCTGGTGGTGGCCGATCAGAAGACCTACAAGGTCGTCAAGACCATCGGCCCGTTTGATTGGCCGATTCGTATGTTCGTCACCGACCCCAGGGAGTCGTACTTCTATACCGTGCTCACCAGAACCGTGGGGTTCGGCGTCGCGGACATTCGCGCGGGGAAAGTGCTGCCGGACGTGCTGGTCCAAGTGCCGAAGACACGAACGAAGTATTGGACGGCCAGTTCGGCGGGCGGGGGCGCCGGCAGCCTGCCGCACGGAGACAACCCGTGGAGTCACGGCCTCGGTATGCGTCCAGGCGGATCGGAGGAGGTCTGGGTGCTGAACGACGAATGGGGCTACCTGCACGTCTTCGATACCAAGGCGAATCCGGCCCAGCCCAAATTCAAAGGGCATGTGGAGTTGTTTGACAAGATCGATGAGGCCTGGGCCATGGATACGGGATTCCGCTGGGTCGCCTTCAGCATCGACGGCAAGTACTGCTATCCGTCCGACGGGTCGGTGGTGGACTGCGTCACCGGAAAGAAGACCTCGATGAAGATCTCGCCGAGCGAAAAACTTCTCGAGGTCGAGTTCCGAAACGGCAAGGCTGTGAGGAACACGGGGCAGCAGGGCGGCGTGTACGGGAACAGCTGATGAAGAATCCATCGGGATTGTTCCTCGCGGGCGTCATCGCAGCGGCACTGACGGGCTCGCTGGCGCCGCCGTTGGTGGCCGCCCGGCAGGAGAGTGGCAGCTCACCGGCATCGAGTGCGCAGATGCCGGGACGGCCCGTCTACGAGAAGGTCTGCAGCCGGTGTCACGGTCCAGACGGTAAGAGCAAGCAGGCACCTGCGCTGGTTCCCTTCGGCTGGAACTATTCCCAGGCGCTGGATATCGTTCGACACGGTGGCCCATGTGGGATGCCGGCCTTCACCGAATCGGAGCTGAGCGACGAGGAGTTGAAGCAGATCGTCGACTACTTGAAGACATTGAACTGACAGGAGGCTGTCTCATGGCTCGATTCAAGAAATGCGCGTCACTCGTGGCCGCGATGGCTGTTGTCGTGCTGGTGCAGGTCAGTCTTGCGACTGAAACGGCCTGGGCACAGGCGGGTGCCCTCGGCAGCATCATCGGAAAAGCCGCTGACGAGACCGGCGGCGTGCTGCCTGGAGCGACGGTGACGGCGACGAGTCCGGCTTTGCAGGTGCCCAGTGTGACGACGCGTCACTGATGCTGAAGGCAATTACCGTCTGCGCGACCTGCCCGCGCCGGGGATGTACCGCGTCGTATTCGAACTGGCGGGCTTTCAGACGGTCGCGTTCGATGGCGTCAGCCTCACAGCCGGCTTCACGGCAAGGCTTGATCCGGCAATGAAGGTCAGCACCGTCTCGGAGACGGTGGAAGTCACCGGGCAGAGCCCGGTGGTCGATACTGTGGGTGTCGCCGGGGTCTCGTCAGTAACGCTGGAGCGTATCGAATCCATCCCGATGGGATCGGGCATTCAGAACCTGCTCCCGCTGGCTGCGGGCGTCAGTTTGCAGGGCGTCCCTGACGTCGGCGACAGCCAGCTGGCCAGCCGGCAACGCACCATTACTTATGGCGTTCCCCTGACGCCGACCTTGGAGTTCGAGGGAATCAATTCGACGACCGCCCGCCAAGGGAATACGGCCCTGTATCTGAATTCCTTCCAGGTGGAGGAAGCGTCCTTCAAAACTACCGGCAACAACGCCGATGTGGCTGTCGGAGGTGTTCACCAGCAGCTGATCATGAAAAGCGGCGGGAACACATTTCACGGGTCTGCCCAGGGCTCTTATGAGAACAAGGCCTGGCAGGGCAATAACGTCACAGCAGAACTTCCGTGCACAGGGTTACACGATCACGAATCCGATTAATTACTATTACGACTGGAATGCGGATATCGGAGGCTACATCATCAGGAACAAACTGTGGTTTTATGGCGGCGCGAGCTCGCAGAAGATTTCACAATACCAGATCGCGTTCGTGGAGGGCCCCAATGCCCAGGGGTGCTGGACCTGCCCGGACGCGCCGCCCGGAGAATTCATAAGAGTTCTGGACCAGGCCATATTCCAAGTTCCACTGGCAGATTTCATCCTCGAACAGGCTCATTGGCACGTTCGTGAGGGCAGAGAAGAAATCTCCCTTCTTTGGCGCGAGCTCCACCACCCCGGCGCCAACCACGAGAGTCCAGAGTCAACCCACGCGGACCTGGAAGGTGGGGAGTCAGAACACCCTGAACAACAACATGCTCATCGATTCGGTCTTCGGATTCTGCTGCTATTGGACGCACTACTTCCCGCAGCCCGGGACGGCCGTTGCCGGCAACCCCGCTTCGCAGGAAATCACAACCGGCTTGTTGACCGGGCCCTTGGGAGCGATACCCGGCACGGTTTCCGAACGGTACCAGGCACGATCGTCGGTCAGTTACGTGACCGGCAAACACCAGTTGAAAGTCGGCATCGACCTCAATTGGGAGCGGCAGGATTCCACGCGGCCGAACGAATATCCCAGCGGCAGCTACACCTTGCTGTTCAACCGGGGAGTCCCGACCGAGCTCAGAACCTACAACACGCCGACGGACCCGGTTGACCGTGAGTATGGTCAGGCCGCGTTCGTGACAGACACCTGGTCACTGGGACGGGTGACGCTGTCCTACGGCGTCAGGTGGGAGCGCTATCACAATTTCATACCGGAACAGACGAAGGCTGCCGGACAGTTCAGCAGCGCGCAAACGTTCCAAGCTCTGGACGTTCTCACGTGGAGCGGCGTCGTTCCGCGCGTCGGCATGAATTGGGATGTGACGGGCGACGGCAAGACCTCGCTCAAGGCGTTCTTCGGTGTCTTCGGAGACACCATGGGCGCCGATTTCGCGCCGACCTACAACCCGAATGCCGAGGTCACGACCAGGTACCGATGGTCCGGCCCCTGCGTCGTCACCGCCCATACGAATGTTTCCTTCAATATGCCCAACACCAGTTGCGACTACCTGCCGGGAAGCGTCGATCTCGAGTACGGCGCCCGGCGCGAGGGACTACATCAGCGCGACCGGGGGCTCGAACAGTCTCCTGAATCCGGACCTCAAGCAAAACAAGAACTATGAGACCTCAGTGCGGATCGACCGGCAATTGGTTCCGAACGTCGGGGTCGGATTCGGCTACATCTACAACAGGCACGTCAATTGGTACGGCTCCGTTGCCGGAAGCAACACCGTCGACGGAGTGAATGTGGGGCGGCCGTATGCAGTCTGGAACGTGCCGGTTGTCTTGACGGATCCATTTGACGGGCAGCAGGTCACGCTCTACACCTACCCCGCCGAGTACCGGGGCGCCGCGTTCAACCAGAACCAGCGGCTGAACGCGCCGAGTGACCGGCCGGATTACTACCACAGCTTCGAGGTGACGCTCAACAAGCGTTTCTCGCGGCGGTGGAACATGTCCACCTCGTTCTGGGTGACCAAGACCCACGAGTGGGTCTCAGCGAATCCTTCGAATCCGAACGACGATCGCTTTCCAGACAGAGATTACTCGACATGGGAAGCTCGAGCGGACGGCAGCTACCAGTTTTCCCTGGGACATCACCGTTAACGGCAATTTGCGGGCCGCCTCGGGGGCGCTGGGACAGAGGACTCAGACTTTCTCCGACGCCAGGCTGAACCAGGGCACGGTCACACTGCGTATGGAACCCTATGGTGCGCAAGAGGGCCCGATCGTACCTATTACCAGCCTGCGGGTGGGGAAGAAGTTCAGAGTCGCCGAGCGATACGCTGTGGACTTGACTTTCTCGGTGTTCAACGTGACCAACAGCAGCGCCGCGGTTTCCACTTCTTACCTCAGTGGGACGTTCGGCCGAATCACCGACATCCTTCCACCCCGAGTTGCGCGTTTCGGGGCGGAATTCAGCTTCTAGTGCTCTTTTCAACGCCGGACGCCGGGACGCCGGAAAAACTGGACGTTTTCCTTGTGATCCCGGCGACTCAACAGAGGATTTTCACTATGAAACGAAGAGATTTCGGTAAAGCGCTTGCCGGCGGCGTCATCGGCGCTGGTGTTGCGGAGGCTGTCACCCCCTTCTCGGCAAATGCCCAACGTGCTCCCAGGAAAAATACGCTGATGCATGTTGGCGGTGACTATCACTACGTAGCGGGCGGGAAAGGCGCCGACATCACGGGGAAAGAGAACCTGGAATTCAACCTGCGTCATGGTGCCAAGCACCTTACCGTTCAAATCAGCAAGAGGACTCCAGAAGGCGCCTGGGACCTCGATGACATGAAGCGGATGAAAGACAACTGCGACAAATACGGCGATTGTGCTCGAAGCCATCCGAATGGACTCCGAATACATCATGCTGCGCAAGGGAGCAGAACGCGATCGCAGGCTCGAGACGCATCGCAGGAAATATCCAGAAAGCTGCACAGATAGGCGTCAAAGTCATTACCTATCACTGGACGCTGATACCAATCCGGCGAAACGGGCATGCGCCGGGACGTGGTGGTTCGACGTATGAAGCGTTCAAGCTCGAGCCCAACTGGAAGGAGCTTCCCGTTGGGAAAGCGGGTGTCGTGTCATCGGACGACTATTGGGAGCGCATCACGGCGTTTCTCCAGCACGTCATTCCCGTGTGCAAACAGCACGACGTGCGAATGGCCGTCCATCCGTACGATCCGCCAGGCCTGCCGTTTGGCTACCAGGGCGCGGAGAACTGGGATTCTCCGTCGGTCTTCGAGGCATTCAAACGCTACGAAAAGATCGTCGATAGTCCCTACAACGGTTTTCAACTCTGCCTCGGCACCGTCGGTGAAGGACTGAAAAATCCCTTAACGGAGGTCCTGCCAATCGTTCAATATCTTGGCGAGCGAGGGAAGATTTATCAGATCCATATGCGCAACATCCGTGGAGGGCTTCACGATTTCGCAGAGGTCTACCCCGACGAAGGCAGCATGGACTTCGCCAAGGTGATGCGCATTCTCAGGGATACGCAATTTGCCTATTCGATTTGCGCCGATCACATGCCGAGCCATCCTGATGATCCTGGCAAGCTTCAAGCGTTCGCTTACGGCAACGGGTATATCAAGGCGCTGATTGACACGGTGAACTCGGAAGTTACCTAGCTGGTAGCCGAGCTGGAGTGGAGGAAGGTGGGAGCCCGCGCCAGAGAATAAAAGGACCGCGGGCCTCGGCGAGTCCCTGTCTGGCCGCCTCGGAGGTGGCGTCGATCGCCAGCGCTTCGGCGAAGAACCCGGCGGCCGCCTGCCTGGTCTCCGCGCGCGAGACGCAGATAGCCGAGATTCACGTACACGGACGGGTCGCGAGGATTCAGTTTCAGCGCGGCGGCGAACGCCGCCTGAGCACACTCGTGTTTTCCAAGTGACCCGCACACAACCCCGAGCAGGTTCTGTCCTTTCGCGTGGTGCGGATTCGCAGTGAGCAATGCCCGGATCGGACTTTCTACATCGGTGGCCCGGCCCGCGAGAAACGCCGCCGCGGCCTGATAGTAACGTCCGTCCTCGCGCGTTGGAAATCGTCTGACCAGTTCGTCGGCGATCGGCGTAAGCCGTACGCCGTCGCCGGCGTCGGCAATATCGAAGCCAGCTGCTCCATTGGCTCCGGGCGCGACGGATCGATGCGCGCGGCTTCCCTGGCGGCGGCAATCGCTTCCTCCGTGTTGCCGAGCGTCGCAAGGACATGAGACAACTCCACGCGGACAGCCGCGTTGTCGGGCTCGGCTCTGGCCATCGTCTTCAGCCATTCGATTTCCTGGGGAAGCGTGCGCGTCTGGGCCGCGGCATCGGAGGAGCCGCGCAACGCATCCGCTGATCGGCTGTCGAGAGCCAGGGTTCGTCGAAAACTTTCATGCGCCATCCCGAAGGCTCTGGCCTGCAGTGCTGCGTTGCCTCGCGCCGTCCAGTCTGCTGCACCAGCGCTTTGCACTCTCTCCGCCACGACCGCAGGGACAGCGCCCGTGGCGAGCGCCCTCAGGCGGGCGGCATTGCCTTCCGGCGGCGCGTACATGGCCCGGGCCGCCGTGAATTCGAGCGACATCCGATCGTCGGTTTGCAGTCGAGCGCGCTCGCCGAAAGCGGCCAGCTCGTTGGCTCCGCCGGTAAACAACGAGAGCAGCACGAACGGCGCGGCGCTCGGCGGGACACCCACATCGGCCAGCAGTGCCGGCACCGAGCCCTTTCGGGATCGCTCGGCGATCTGTGGCAGGCGCGACTCGACGCGTTCGGCTGCGGAGCCAATCAGGAGCAGGTCGGCCTCGCCCACCAGCCACATCGTCCCGTCAGGAAAGACAGACGCGAAGGTGTGGACGATCGATCGCAGGTCCTCCTCTGCGATCTCGTAGGTGTGAGCCCACTGGCAGAACACGCCGCCGGGCCGCAATCGCGCACGCGCGGCCTCGAAAAACTCGCGGGTAAAGAGCGCCGCGACGCCGGCCATCCAGGGATTGGACGGCTCCGAGACGATGACATCGTATTGGCGGGCCGAGAGTCGCAGGTGAGAGCGGCCGTCGGCGATGAGGAGCCGTACGGCTGGGTTCTTCAGCACTCCCCGGTTCTCACGTTCAAAATACGCCGATGCTTCGACCACTTCCGGTGAGATCTCGACGATGTCGAGGTGTTGAATCTCACCCGATGCGAGGACGGCGTCGGCGGTCACGCCGCTGCCGAGGCCGATGACCAGCGCATCGCGCGGCTGGGGATGCAGCAGCACGGGAAGCAGGCCCAGCAATCTTTGCGTCAGCATGTCTCCCGCGTTCGACGCATCGACTTTGCCGTCGATGGCGAGGGCGCGCGAGCCGGCGACGCGGCGCACAGACACGGTTCCGGCAGCCCCTTCCTCGTAGTACTCGAGCGTTCCGGCTCGAAGGGTCGCGTCGAGTACATCCGGGTCGAGATCTCTCGAGTATTTGTATGCGCCGCTCGCGAGCAACTGACGGTCCCAGGGTGGAAGCACGGCGAAAAAGGCGGCAAGCGCGGCAACCAGCGCAGCCGTGCGAAGCAGCGCGCGCCTGCGGCTTCGTGGAAGGATTGCTACCGTCACGACGAGAATGCCGCCTATCGCACCCAGCACGCTGATGCCGACGAAGGTCGGCTGCAATCCCAGACGCGGAATCAGCAGAAAGCCAGCCGAGAGCGCGCCTGTCACCGCGCCGATGGTGTTCGCCACGTACACATGAGCCGCGTTCTTGCCGATGTTGGTCGTAGCATCGGTCGCCGCTGCGACGGCCAACACGAAGCTGGCACCGAGAGCGATGCTGGTTGGAAGGAGTACACCTGCGACGGCCAGCACCTGTTGCAGCATGATCGACTCGAACGCAGCCCCGGCATTTACGCGCGCCGCGACGAACATCGGCAGGCGCGAAGATGCAAACCACGCTGCGGCCGGCGCAGAGATGACCGTAAAGATGAGCGTCCCTCCGAGCCACACCGCTGGATCGGAGCTCCGCCTCGCCAGACGCGTCCCCATGAACGAGCCTATCGCGATGCCGGTAATAAAGGATGCGGCCATGATGGCAAACGCGTAGGTCGTGGGTCCAAGCACCAGCGCGAGCAATCTGGTCCATGCGACCTCATACACGAGTGCGAGAAAGCCGGAGAGGCCGGCGGCCGCGGACGCGAGCACTGGGCGCGGAACGGCGGCAACGGCCTGGCCCGCCGAAGCGGATACGCGAACACGGGCCTGGCCGCGCCGTCGCCGATGCGCGAGGGCGGCCTTTGCGCGCCGTACCTGATACGGGGATGCGGCCCTTGCCGCGCCGTAGCCGACAGGCGAAGGCGGGCGAGCCAGAAAGCTCCGGCCGCAGCCGCGATGTTCAACGCAATGCCGATCCAGGTCGTAGCGCGCAAGCCGACAGCCGGAATCAACCAGAATCCAGCGCTTATCGCGCCGATGGCGGCACCTGCTGTATTGGCAGCGTAAAGAGCGCCGGCCGCTGTGGCGGGCGCAGCTTGCGATGCCGGGAGCGTGCGCTCCGCCGCCGCAAGCCACGCCACTGCAATTGGGAAGGTCGCTCCCATTGCTGCAGCCGGAACCCCCACCAGGAAAAGGCTGACCGCAACACGCAACATCGCGAAGAACGTCGGGGCGGTTCCGTCCGCGTATGCCCACGCGAGAGCTGGTACGAGGGCGCGCAGCGCACCGGGGAGAACGACCGCGACCGCACCGATGAACAGCTCGATAGCCGCATACAACATGAGAAGTCGCCGGCCGGAATCGGCGCGTATGTTTCCGCCGACCCACGCACCTGCGGCCATCCCTCCCATGAATGCGGCCAGCACCGTGCTCGACGCTGCGGTGGTATGGCCGAGCTGCAGCAAAAACAGCCGCGTCCACGCGACTTGATATACGAGCGCGGCGGCGCCCGAGGCGATGTAACAGGTGATGAAGATTCGTCGATCGCGATTCATCAGGCCGCTCATCGTAGCCCACAGCTACTCGAGAAAGCCTATACTGAAGCGCCGAGGTCTTCGTGCCTAATTCATTTGACTTCGAAGGTTGGATCGCGATCGATGCGGCCGCTTCAGAGATTGACGCTGGCTTGATATACCATCACGAGATGAAAAACACCCTGTTGTCGACGTTCCTTGCCGCAACGTGCGTGATGGCCGTGCTTGCACAATCGAAGATCAATCCCACCGATCCTCAGCCAACATGCAACATGTGCCCGGGCACTTACATTCCGCGATCCGAGCTAGACGCGTATACCGCGAAAGCCGTTGCCGAACAGCTGACGGATCAACAGGTCAGAGATATCGAAATCGGCAAGGCGCACGTCGGAATCGGAATGGTGTATCGCGGCAGGCTGGACAAGCCCGCTCCGGATTCGGTTGCCGAGCACGACCTGGTCAGCGAGGTCTATCACGTGATTTCAGGATCGGCGACCCTGGTGCTCGGTCCCGACATCGTCAACAGGCAGCGGCGTCCGGCAACGTTGCGGACCGTCATCGAATACAACGGACCCGGAAACAACGGTTCGGACATTCGAAACGGAGTCGCCCATCAAATCCGGGCCGGAGACGTCGTGGTGATTCCAGCCGGTACGGGCCATTTGTTTACGAGGATTGAGGATCACATCAACTATCTGATGATTCGGATCGATCCTGACAAGGTCACACCACTCAAAAGCGAGTCGCAATCGAAAGAGTACTTGAGTAAACCGGCGCCTCGTGGTTAGTCGGTGTGGCGCGCCGTTTGCATTCCTGCCGTCGCCTGCCCTCAGATGGTGACAGAATGAATTTACGGCGCTCCGTGGTAATCCTGTGCGTAATTCTTGCTGGTTGTGCGGGAAAAAGCCCGATCGCCCCAGCGGAGACCGACATCACGGGAACAACTTGGAAGCTCCGTTCAATTCAACAAGTCGGATCGCCTACTCTCGAGATTCCGAATCCTGATCGCTTCACGCTGTCGTTCGGGGATGACAGTCGGGTGAGCGTGCGCGCCGACTGCAATGTCTGTACGGGAACGTACCACTTTGCGGATTCCGAACTTCAGGTGCCTGCCCTGGCGTGCACGAGAGCCTACTGTGGCACGGACTCGCCGGATTTTCGGTTCCTGAGTGCTCTTCAGTCAGGGACGGTAACAGCCAGAGCCGACGGGACCTTAACACTGGAGGCAGCAGGTACGGTGCTCGTGTTCGCCGAGTAACACGAAGATCCACGAAGAAACACGAAGAACACGAAGATCCACGAAGAAACACCAAAATCTACGACGGCACAAAAACGCGTGTCACGCGTGCTTTTTTTGATCCTGATCCGTCGAAGTTCAATCTTCGTGGATCTTCGAGCTCTTCGTGGATCTTCGTGTTTATGTGGCTGCGGGTTAATATCACCGCACCCCGAGCAACACCTCCATCGTTAATTGATCCAGCCGCTCATAGGCGTGGCCCCTGGCTGCCAGCGCCGGGCGGTCGAAGTTTTGAGCAAGCAGAGCGTCGCGCGAGGGCAGTCGCTTGTCTGCTTCCGCAGCCCGGTTCAGGGCCTGGATTTCGGGATCCGCATTCCACCGCTGCGCCCGTTCCCTGAGGATGAGATACGTGCGCATGCAGCCTCGCGCAAACTCGCGCACGCCGTCGTAGTCCTCCGTCCGATACGCGTGGGCGTCGAAATGACGAGGGCCGTCGTATTCGACATCCTCGAGAAACTTCACGAGAAAAAACGCGGCTTTCGGGTTCGCCGATCCAAAGCGGAAGTCCTGATCGTAGCGGCCCGGGACCTGGTCGTTCAGATCGATGTGGAACAGCTTGCCCGCTTCCCACGCCTGCGCGACCGCGTGCACGAAATTGAGCCCGGCCATCTGCTCGTGTGCGACCTCTGGATTGACACCAACCATATCCGGATGATCCAGAGTAGGAATGAATCCGAGGTAGCTGCCCGTCGTGGCCATGTAGATGTCGCCGCGCGGTTCGTTGGGCTTCGCTTCCAGCGCAAAGCGGAAGCCGTACTTGCGATCGATCGAGTACTCGCAAAGATAGTTGACCGCTTCGCGCAGCCGCTTGATCGCTTCATCGGGACGCCGGGCGGCATCCGTTTCGGTGCCTTCACGTCCGCCCCACAGCACAAAGATCTTCGCGCCCAGCTCGGCACCCAGATCCATCGCGCGAAGCGTCTTCTGCACGGCATACGCTCGCACGCGCGAGTCGTTGGACGTGAACGCCCCGTCGCGAAAGACAGGGTCGTAGAACAGATTGACGGTCGCCATCGGCACGACCACACCGTGACGTTCGCAGGCCGACCGGAAATCCCTGACGATGCGGTCGCGGTCCGACGGCGACGCGTCGATGGGCACGAGATCGTTGTCATGGAGATTGACACCCCATGCGCCCAGCTCTGCGAGCAATGCCACGGCGTCGGTTGGCGCAAGCGCCGGGCGCACAACGTCGCCAAACGGATCGCGTCCCCGATTGCCGACCGTCCACAGGCCGAAAGAGAACTTGTGTTCCGGTCGCGGAGTGAATTGATCAGTCATACATCTTTGTCGAATCTCTCAGCTCAATGCTGCGGAGCGCAGCGTAGACTCGCCGGTACGATTCATATCGCTCATTCATTACTTTGACCACATCTGTCTTTGGCGAAGCGGAGACCGTGCTCCGAACCAGCCGGTCGCACGCCTGATCGACGCTCGGCCAGACGCCCATGCCGACGCCGGCGAGCAGCGCTGCGCCGTACGCCGCTCCTTCGTCGGCTTCTACCGTTTCGACCGGATGTCCATACACGTTCGCCTGAATCTCCCGCCACAGCGACGAGCGCGCGCCGCCGCCGCCGAGGCGCACGCGGCGGACAGGCACGCCGAGCTCTTCGAAGATCGTGAACGAGTCGCGCAGGCTGAACGCGACACCCTCGAGGACTGCTCGAACGAGATGACCGCGACCATGAGCGGCGGCGAGTCCAATGAGCGCGGCGCGGATGTTCGGGTCGAGATGGGGCGTCCGTTCCCCCATCAAATAAGGAGCCCATAACACGCCATCGGCTCCGGGTTCGACGGCCGCGGCCTCGCGTGTCATCGATGCGTACCCCTCGTCTCCCTGGGCCGTCAGTCCAAGCTGTTCGCGCAGCCAGCGCAGCGACAGACCAGCCGCCTGCGTCACCCCCATCACGTGCCAGCGGTCTGGTATCGCGTGACAGAACGTGTGAAGGCGTCCTTTCGGGTCGAGCGCCGGCCGATCGGTCGCGGCGAACACGACCCCCGATGTGCCAATCGTGACGCTGACCGCGCCCGGCCGGGTGATCCCCATCCCGATGGCTCCAGCCGCCTGATCTCCGGCGCCTGCGACGATCGGGGTCCCCTCGGGCAGCCCTGTGTCCGCTGCGGCTGTTGCTGACACACGCGCGCAGATCTCTGGCGATTCGAACACGCGCGGCAGGATGAATGACTCGAGACCCGACGCCGCAACAATGTCCTGCGACCATTGTCTGCGCCGAACGTCGAACATCAACGTGCCTGAGGCGTCGGCCACATCGGTGGCGTGTTCGCCGCTCAGACGCAGGCGAACGAAGTCTTTCGGCAGCAGCACGTGCCGAACGCGCTTCCAGTGCTCCGGCTCGTGCGTTCGAACCCACAAGAGCTTCGTCAACGTGAAATTGGTGAGGGCTGGATTCGACGTCGACGCGAGCAGGCGCTCGGCACCGAGTGTTTCGGTGAGCCACCGTGCCTCGGCATCGGTCCGCTGATCGCACCAGATGAGGGCCGGGCGCACGACCTGGCCCGCTCCATCCAGCAGCACGCTGCCGTGCATCTGACCCGAGAGGCCGATCGCCCGAATCGGGCGCGGAGGCGAGCCGATCTTCGCGAGCGCGGTACGAATCGCTTCGCGGCTCGCGCGCCACCAATCGTCGGGCTCCTGTTCCGCCCAGGCCGTGTTCGGCGACGTAAACGGGGCGTGGTCTGCGGTTGCCGAGGCCGCGACTCGACCGTCCTCGTCCACTATGACGACCCGCGTCCCGCCGGTCCCGACGTCGATACCAACGAGTGAAATGAGAAGTCTCCGCGCAGGGCTTCAGCCCTGTCAGACATTTGCCACCGCTTGCCGCGTCTGCTACGCTCGGCGGAAAGTCTAGTTCATATGACACATCGGATTGCCGCGAGTTTGATGATGTTCGCGTGGATGTCGGCGTCCATCCCGGCTTGGGCGCAGGGACGCGCGGCAGGTGAAAGCCCGGCGTCCAAGAAGCCACCGACGACCATTGTCCCGCAGACCTTTCCCGCCGAGCAGATTCTGGCCGGACAGACGCGTTTCATCGCGCAGTGCGGCTTCTGTCACGGGCGCGATGCGGCTGGCGGGGAAGCCGGACCCGACCTGACGCGATCGATGCTCGTCGCCGAAGACGTGCGTGGCGACAAGATCGGGCCCGTGATCCGCGAGGGCCGGCCTGACAAAGGAATGCCCGGCGTGAGCGCGAGCGACGCCGATATCGCGGCGATGGTGGCCTTCATTCACGACGCGAAGGCGAAGGCCGAAACGCTGGGTGGTGGGCGCCGCGCAGTGGACGTCTCCGATTTGCAGACCGGCAGCGTCGACGCGGGAGAACGTACTTCAACGGCGCGGGCGGCTGTGCGAAATGCCACACCGTTTCAGGGGATTTCGCCAAAGTCGGCAGCCGTTACGAAGGGCTTGCGCTGTTGCAGCGGCTGCTGTACCCGGGATCCGGCGCACGCGGCTCCGGACCCGCACCGGCGCCTCCGACCGCGACCGTCACGACGCGCGACGGAAAAGTCGTCATCGGAAAAGTGGCGTCGCACGACGAGTTCACGATTTCCCTGACAGACGCCGAGGGGTGGCGGCGTTCGTTCCCGGTGAAAGACGTGAAAATCACGATCGACAACCCGCTTCAGGCGCACGTCGATCAGCTCCGCAGATACACCGATGCGGAGATGCACAACGTCTTCACGTACCTGCAGTCATTGAAGTAGGGAAGGCCCCGAGATGCGGACCGTCATTCTTTGTCTCGTACTTGGTGGAGCCGTCGCGGCGCAGAACGTCGATCCCGCGCTGCTGTTGAAGCCGCCGGCCGATAGCTGGCTGACCTACCATGGCGACTACTCGGGCCAGCGTCACACGAAGTTGTCTGCCATCACGCCAGCCAACGTTCACCAGCTCACGCTGGCGTGGGTGTTTCAGACCGGGCAGACCCAGACGCTCAAGATGAGCCCGGTCCTTGCAAACGGCGTCATTTATCTCACGGCGCCCGACAACGTCTGGGCGATCGACGCCCGCACCGCCCGGCAGCTCTGGCGCTACACGCATCCGACCAACGACGCCTTCCACATCGGTCAGCGAGGCGTGGCAGTCTACAAAGACATGGTGTACTTCACGACTCCCGACGCCCACCTCATTGCGCTCGATTCACGCGACGGCAAAGTCAGATGGGACGCCGAGATCGCCGACGCGAAGCGCGGCTTCTGGTCGACCAATGCGCCTCTCCTGATCCGCAATCACCTGATTGTCGGCGTGGCTGGAGACTTCGACAACTTGCCGGGAATCCTGAAGTCGTTCGATCCCGACACGGGAAAACTGCAATGGACCTTTTACAGCACGCCGCCTCCCGGCACGGCCGGCTCGATCGCGGGCGGCGCCACCGGCGGACAGATGTGGATGACCGGGACCTACGATCCTGAGCTGAACCTTCTTTACGTCGGCACCGGGAATCCCACGCCGGTCCTCAATGGCGAAGCGAGGCCGGGCGACAACCCGTGGACGTGCGCGATCGTCGCGCTCAATCCCGATACCGGCAGGCTCGCATGGGGATTTCAGGCGTCCCCGCACGACACGCACGACTGGGATGCGGCCGAGGTGCCGGTGCTGGTCGATGACACGTTCGAGGGGAAGCCTCGCAAAATGGTGCTGCAGGCCTCGCGCAACGGCTATTACTTCGTGCTCGATCGCACCAACGGCAGGAATCTGGTGACCAAGCCGTTTGCGGCGGTCAACTGGGCGAAAGAGATTGACAAGGACGGACGGCCCATTCCCGATCCCGACAAAGAGCCGAAGCGTGACGGGCGTCTGGTCGCGCCCAACGAAGCTGGTGCGACCAACTATCGATCGCCGAGCTTCGATCCGACCACCGGCCTGCTGGTGGTCAGCGCAGTCGACGCCTGGGGTATCTACTTCTTCAAGCAGGAGCACGGGGCGTACGGCTGGGCCGGCGCCAACTCGAGCGTGTACTCGAGAGCGGCGCTTCGGGCCATCGAATATCAGACCGGGCGGATCCGCTGGAGCCACGACATCGGCGAGGGCGCTGGTGCCGCCGGTGTGCTGACGACGGCGACCGGACTGACCTTCAGCGGGGACAACAACAACAACGCACTGGCGCTGCGGACGAGCGACGGCGAAACGCTCTGGCACTCGACCATCGGTCGCGTGAACAACTCGCCAATCACCTACGAGCTCGACCGACGGCAGTACATCATGTTTGCCGGTGGCAGCAGCTTGTTTGCCTTCGCCCTGCCTGAAGCGCGTGCGACGACCACCAATTCCGGGAGCGGACGATGAAACCTCATCTCGCGATCGCGTTCATCGGGCTTCTCTTCGCCATGACTGCGAGCGGGCAGGACCGCATTCGCGTGATGCTCCTCGACGGCCAGAACAATCACGACTGGCGCGCGACCTCACCGGTGTTGAAGAAGGTACTCGACGAGACGGGCCTCTTCGACACGACGATCGTCACGGCCCCAGAGATCGCCAGCCCCGAGTTTGCGAGCTTCACGCCCGAATTTTCCCGCTATCGCGTCGTGGTGATGAACTACAACAACGGGATCGATGGCAAGGCTCCCGAGTGGGGCGACGAGCTCAAGGCTTCCTTCGAGCGCTTCGTCTCCAATGGCGGGGGCGTCGTTTCGATTCACGGCGCAGACAACGCGTTCCCGCACTGGAAGGCGTTCAACGAAATGATAGGCGTCGGCGGCTGGGGAGGCCGCGACGAAAAATCGGGACCGCTCTGGTACCACAAGGACGGCAAGGTCGTATCGGACAACACGCCTGGCCGTGCCGGCGCTCACGGCGCGCGCCTGCCGTTTCTCGTAACCGTGCGGGATGCGAACCATCCCATCACCAAAGGGCTGCCGAAAGCATGGATGCATCACACTGACGAGCTCTACACGAACCTGCGCGGACCCGGCGGCAGCATGACCGTCCTCGCGACGGCATTTGCAGACCCGAGGAATCGTGGCACCGGGCGTGACGAGCCGATGCTCATGGTGCTGCCGTTCGGCAAGGGGCGTGTCGTCCATCTGCCAATGGGGCACGATGTGGCGGCGATGAGCTCGATCGATTTCGTCGTGTTGTCTCAACGCGGGACGGAATGGGCAGCCACCGGCTCGGTGACGCAGAAAATTCCCGCGGCGTTCCCAACCGCGAACATGGTCAGCTACCGCGGCGACTTGCTCGAGATGGATCCAGCCTATTGGGGAGCGCAGCCGATGAAACCACGCTAGGGGCGGTCGGGTTATGGAAGGATCGTGATGAGCGACTCTCGGATGGCGGGAGCCCGGTCCTGGCCGCGCACGGCCGCTTCCACACGCAGCACGTATCGGCCCGGCGCCAGCGACTTCAGCGGAATCTGTTTGGCATAGCCGTAGATTTCCCACGGCTTTTCGGAGCCGCCATTGGTCAGCTCATCGCGGCCGCCGAGTACTTCAGTGCCATCCTCAGCTAAAAGCCGGACGTTTACGTCGATTCGACGCGCCTGACGCGACGTGTCGTTGTCGTAGACCTCAGTATAGAGAGCGAGCACATCAGTCCGAGGGAACTCGCGGCGACTGGTCGCCGGCGCAGGCAACAGCTTGCTGACTACGGGATCGGGTTGGATGCTCGGCGTCTGCTGCACCGAAGGCGTCGTCATCAGCAGCCCGCCCAGCATGAGCGGCTCCTTCCGAAAGTCCGGTACATCCAGGTCGTAGAACACCGAACCCGACTGGCCGCCCACGGCTTCCCGTGCGCCTACCCTGATTTGATAACGCCCCGGAGGCAGGTTGATGCGCGGGTTCGCGCGAACGCCGTGCGCGGTGACTCGATCGCGGGTCTCGGGACGGAGCGTGAGGTCGAGCTCGGTCCAGCCTGCCGACAGTGCCTTGCCGTGCTCGTTCAGGCCGAAGAACGACAGCTCGATCTTGTTGGCCACCTGCCCTTTTTCGTTCGGGGGCCCGTATTGAAGGCGGCTCCCATCAAGCTCGACTGCAAGCGCGATCGATGCGTCAGCGGCTGTGTTCTTGAAGGCCGCAGCCTGGACGGAGAAGGTGAGGCCACTCAGCTGCATCGGGCTCGTCATCACCCCGAGCAGCGGCGTCGACGTGCGGCGGCCATCCGGCCGCCGCGCTTCTCGTGCCAGCCGTGCGGCTTCGTCGCGCTTGCGTTCTTCGGGCGTGCGGCCTCTCGGCGAAGCGTACCCCTTGCGTGCCTCGACGCGCAGGCCCGGCCGCTTCACCCGCACCTCGAATCTTGTGGAAGCGGCCGTCTCGGGGATGACTCGGCGGGTAATAGCCGAGCACGTAGTAGCGGCTGTTCGCGTTGACGATACGCTCGAATGCGGGGACAACGTCATTGGTGTTCAACGACGCGAACCCGCCCGTCTGTTCGGTGAGCTCGCGCAGCGTGTCCTGCGACGTCCGGAACTCCTGCATCAATTCGTCCTGAACGTTGAAAATGCCCATGCCGCCCGTGACGCCGCTGCTGGGAGTGTTCGTGCCCGGCACCAGAATCACGGGACCGGAACTGCCGGCGCCATTGCGCGATCCCGGCCCCTTCCAGGAAGTCGGTGGTCATACCCGCCAGGCCGCGCGGATCGATCGCGTAGAAGTTCACATTGGCGCGCGCGGCAGTGGAGATTGCGTCCTGCGTCGCCCGGATCACGGTCGTCGCATCGTGGGCACCGAACACGTCGCGAATCGGATAATCGAGCCCCTCGCTGAAGAACAGCAAGGCTTTGCGCCGGCCGCGGACGCTGCCAAGAAACTCCGCCGTGTTCTTCAGCGTGTCGAGCACGTTCAGCGCACGGGTCCCGCGCTCGAGCTCCGTCGGGTCGGATACCCGCCCGTGGCCGGCGGCGATCCTGCGAATTTATCGATCCAGTATTGGGGTCGGCCTCATTCCTCGAGGTGAAGCCAAACGCAATGGTCTGGTAGTACGAGTCGAGCCGATCCAGGCTGAGCGAGCGCATGCGCTGCCCGATGAATTTGTCGATGGACGCGATCACGAGCTCGCGGTTGGTGGTGAATTCCTGCGCCGCATCCTTGCGCCCGCTGGTATAGACGACGGCGGCCAGATCGTTGGCGCCCATGAACTCGCGGACGAACTTGCGGGCTGCATCCTTGAGGGGTGTGCTGCGCATCGCGCTCACGTCGAGATCGTCGAGCACGATCACGTACACGCGGCCGTCGAACGGCTTGCGGTTGGACTGCGTGTCGGGGGCGACCGGACGGTCGTCGATGACGAGGGCGGTCGGTTTTTCGACGGGGATCTCGACCAGCGAGAACGTGTCGATCTTCTGCGGCCGGCCGTTCTCGAAGACCTCAAAGTCTTCGCGCGCCAGACCCGTCACGAAGTTGCCCTGCTCGTCGGTGACGACGACGTCTACATCGACGTAGTTCACCTCGACCTGGAACGTGACGCCCGGGGTCTGCGGAGGCGCCTGTCCGAGAAGGATGGGGGACTGCAGGACCGCGGTCACCAGTGCAAGAACAAGAAGAAATGATCCGTGTCGTCTCATAGCGGGAAGCTCTTATTTAGGGACGAATTGCGCGATTCGTCAAGGGGCACGTCGATCCAAGTATTTGAGTAAATTCCAAAAATTTGGTGATTGGTGTTCCCATGAAATTCTCTTGACCCGTGTCAGCGATCAGCCTACGCTGTTCCTCTCCTGCAATCAATTACTTGACTCCCAGTGGTTAGAGGTTTGACCATTTTCAGATAAGGAGCGTCAGTGATGCGGCGATTTCTCCCTTCGGTGTTAGTTTTGTTCTTAGTCTGTGCTCCCGCCGGTGCGCAGACGCTCGGCACGATTACCGGCGAAGTGAAAGATGCATCGGGCGCGGTCATCCCCGGCGTCACGGTGACGGCCATCAATAACGGCACCAACGCGACGCGTGAAGTGCAGAGCAACGAGGCCGGCGCGTTCAGTTTTCCCGCCCTGCCGCCCGGGACCTACACGGTCCGGGCTGAACTTCAGGGCTTCCAGACCGTCACCCGCACGGCCGAGCTTCACGTTGAGGCGACACTCCGCGTGGACTTCACGCTGGCAATCGGCACATTGTCGGAGACTGCCGAGGTGACCGGTGTCTCGCCGCTCATCCAGACCGAGAACGCGACGATCGGTACCGTTATCGACAACAAACGCATCGTCGAGCTGCCGCTCAACGGGCGCAATTATTTGTCGCTCATCGCGTTGAGCACGAACGTCACCGCAGAGTTCGCGGGCCCAGGTCAGGCAGGAGATCGCCAGGGCGGTAGCCGCGCCCAACAGAATTTCTCGATCTCCGGCCAGCGGCGAGAGTTCAACTACTACACGCTGGACGGTACCGATAACACGGACGTCAACTTCAATACTTACATTTTGTTGCCGTCGGTCGACGCGCTCGAAGAGTTCAAAGTGCAGACGGGCGTCTACTCGGCCGAGTTCGGCCGCGCGGCCAGTCAGGTGAACGTCGTCACCAAATCCGGCACGAATCAGTTCCACGGCACGGTGTTCGAGTTCCACCGCAACGACAAATTCGACTCGCGGCCCTTCTCGTTCTCGGCCGCGCAGGCGGCCCTGCCGAAGCCGCCGTTCAAGTGGAACCAGTATGGCTACACGCTTGGCGGCCCGATTTGGACCAACAAAGTGTTCTTCATGTCGAACTGGGAGGGGTACCGCGACCGCAAACAGAATCAGCAGAACTACTCATTGCCGTTGGCAGCCTGGAGGACCGGCGATTTCTCCTCCTACTCAGGGCCGCTGTACGATCCGGCCACCTGCACCGTCGCCAGTGCTTCCGGAGTGAGGACGTGCGCGACGTTCCCCAACAACCGGATTCCGGCGAACCGTATCCATCCCACCTCGGTGAAGTTGCTCGAGTTCTATCCCGAGCCGAACGCCGTGGGCACCGACGCTACGGGCACAGTGAACAACTACACCGGGATTCAGGACCGCGTGATCGACAAAGATCAGTTCACGCAGCGCTTCGATTTCGTCCAGAGCTCGGCATCGACCTGGATGGGCCGGTACAGCCACAGCCGCGACGACGAAATCAACCCGGCGCTGAAGCTGAACGGCACGAAGCTGGTCAACCGGATTCATCAGGCGATGGTCGGCAACACGCGGACGCTCTCGCCGACGGTCGTCAACGAATTCCGGTTCGGCTACAACTCGTTCTACAACACGTTCGGGCGCGAGCTGGCCTTCGTGCGCGACGTCACGGGCGAGCTGGGCATCCCCGGTATGAACCCGCTCCCGGAAGCGGCCTGGGGCATTCCGAGCATCGGCATCAACGGGCTGAGCGGTTTTGGTGACAGCACGGAGGGACCGTACACCAACCGGAACAAGGTATACGAGATCATCGACAACGTCTCGTGGATCAAGGGCCGGCACTCGTTCAAGGTTGGCGCCCACTTCCGGATTGACCATTACAACCAGGTCGGCAACCAGTTCCCGCGCGGCGGCTTCCAGTTCGACGGCCGGGCGACCGGGTCGTTGAATGGCACCGTGGCCACCATCGCGCCCTCGTTTGCCGACTTCCTGCTCGGCTACCAGCGCCTCTCCGAGCTGTCCGTTCAACTGGCGGTTACGGAGTTCCGAGCGATCAGCCAGAACTACTACTTCACCGACACCTGGAGAATGCGCGACAACATGACGCTCGATCTCGGCCTGCGGTATGAGTACGTCCCGCCGTTCGAGGATAAAGCCGGCACGTTGATCAATGCCTCCATGCCGTTCTTCGACCAGGGCGTGCCGGTGGCCGACATGTCGCGGCATCCAACGCTGGTGCGCATCGGCGAAGGGCAGTTCTACGAGGATTTCAACATCCGCTACAATCCGGCGATTCAAACGGCACGTGACGGACGCCTCGGAAACCGCCTCGTCGACGACGACAAGCTGAACCTCGCGCCGCGGGCCGGATGGGCCTGGACGCCGACCGAGGGAACGTCCATTCGCGCCGGCGTCGGCATGTTCTACATGCAGGACACGGGCAATCCGCGCTTCGACATGGCCCGCAACGCGGCAGGACGTCGTCAGGACACCTCAAACCAATTCTTCGGTCAGAACTGGAACGCTCCCTTCGTAGGCTCGGGGACCAATGCCTGCGGCGTGCAGCCACCGATTGTCTGCATCTCGAACCACTATGTTCTCGGCAACGACTTCGACCGAACCACCCCCCGGATGACGCAGTACCTCTTCAACGTGCAACGGGAGATCGGGGTCAACTCGGCGATCGAGATAGGCTACCTCGGCTCGCGCAGCTACCACCTCGAGCGCATGTTCGATCGCAACGACGTGTTGCCGGGAGCGGGCGCGGTTCAGGACAAACGGCCCTACCCGGAGTTCACCCGGGTTCAGACGATCGGCAACGTCGCCGAAGCGAGGTACAACTCGCTGAGCGCCAAGCTGACGCGGCGTATGAGTAACGGGTTCTCGGCGCTCATCGGCTACACGCTCTCGAAATCCAACGACAACGGCAGCGGCATCCGCACGCTCAACGGCGATCAGCTGTTCCCGCAGAACAGCAACTGCGTGGCGGATGAAGTCAGCAGCGGATGCGAGTGGGGCCTCTCGATCTTCGACGTCCGCCACCGTTTTGGCTCGTCGATCCTCTACGAGCTGCCGTTCGGCGCGGGCAAGCCGTACCTGCAGGACGGCGTCGGGGCCGCGATCCTTGGGGGCTGGCAGTTCACCAACATCCTGAGCCTGTCGAGCGGCTTCCCGAGGAACCCGCAAACTGGACAGGACCGCGCCAACCTGGGCCACGGAGATCAGAGACCGAACACCGTCAGTGGCCAGGATGCGAACGATGGACCGAACACGATTCAGCAGTGGTTCAACACCGCGGCCTTCGTGCTGCAGCCTGGGGTCGAATATGGCAACGCCGTGCGGAACAGCATTTACGGACCGGGGATCTTCAACTTCGACATGTCGATCATGCGGACCTTCGCACTCGGCGGCAGCAAGAGCATTCAGTTCCGACTCGAGGCCTTCAATACGTTCAATCAGGCTGTCTGGAACGATCCAACCACGGCGGTGACGAGTGCGCAGTACGGCACGATCCAAAGCACGCGCAAGCCAATGCGCGAGCTGCAGCTTGGCGTGAAGTTCGGCTTCTATCGAACATCACGGTTCGTCGGTTCGGAGGTTCGTGGGTTCGAAGGTTCGAACTCACGAACCCTGCGAACCCCGAACTTACGAACCACGAACGTCCGAGCCTGCCGAACTCCCGCTAGTTGAACCGGATTCCGACTCCAGTTGATCTCTCCCTGGAGGCCCACCACTCCCGAGCGGTTGCCGCCGAAGAAAATCCCGCCGCTGACGCCTGTTCTGCTGTGAAAATCGAGCACGTCGCTGCTGAAGTCGGCAAATGTCGGGCCGAACTTGATGCCAGCGTCTGCGGATGCCGTGGACGCAAATCCGCAGAGGATGAATACAGCAAGAGCTACGCGAGCGGTAAGTGCTCCAACGTGTTCGCGCCGGCGTGTTGTTTTCTTTCAGGGAGGGTGCTACCGTTGCGAACGCGTACCGCGAGCGCGTACCCGATTGTCCCGGCATGGAGTCCGGGATGGAGAAGCAATGACCCGCCTTCGAGTTTGCGAGTCCCCTTCAGCCGCAATCCGCCTGCGCGAAGCCCGCGCATTCGTCGATCAGTTTCCGCCCGGCGATGAAGTGCTGCTCGTCGGTGCATCGCGCGGGGCAGTGGACGATTTCGCGCGGGCGATCGCGATGGAGAAGGGCGCCACCTTCGGTCTCCATCGGCTGTCCTTCACCCAGCTTGCGGCGCGGCTTGCGGCTGCGGAGATCGCCTCTCGAGGACGGGCGCCGGCGTCCGGGCTCGGTCACGAGGCGGTCGCAGCGCGTGCAGCGTTCGAGACGACCCGTGACGAGGCGCTCGAGTACTTCGCACCTGTTTCCGGCACTCCTGGATTTCCGAAGGCTCTCGCGCGCACGTTGTTGGAGCTGCGGCTCGCCGGTGTGACATCGACGGCGCTCGGTGCGCTGACGCGGAGCGGCCGCGATCTCGCCGAGCTCCTCGATCGCGTCGATGAGCTGATGGCGGACGCGGCCACGAGCGATCGCGCTTCGTTGTTTGCGACTGCAACCAACGCCCTCAGCCCTCATCCCTCAGCCCTTACTGGTGTGGGCTGGCCGTCAATGCCCACACTTCTGCTTGATGTGCCGTTTGACTCCGACACCGAGTCGGAATTCCTGTGGGCGCTCATCGAGCAGGCCCCCTCTGCGCTGATGACCATCCCCTCCGGTGATGCCCGGGCCCTGGCCCGGCTCGCCAGGCGCAACGTCACCATCGAGTCGATCGGCACTGAAGGGAATACTGACCTCGATCGGCTGACGCGCCACCTGTTTTCAAGCGAATCACCAGCCGAGCGAAAGCCATCGCGCGAACTGACCTGGTTTTCGGCGCCAGGTGAAGGGCGAGAGTGCATTGAGGTCGCGCGGCGGATGCTGAAAGAGGCCGGCAACGGTGTGCGCTTCGACGAGATGGCCGTCCTCATCAGGTCGCCGCAGCAGTACATCGGTGTTCTCGAGCACGCTCTCAGCCGCGCCGGCATTCCAGCCTATTTCGATCGCGGCATCCGGCGTCCGCATCCTGCCGGCCGCGCATTTCTTGCGATCCTGGGCTGTGCGGTGGAAAACCTGTCGGCCAGGCGCTTCGCGGAATACCTGTCCCTCGGCCAAGTCCCGGCGATGGCGAGCGAGGAGGCACGCAACGCCTTTTTCACACCTCGTGACGAGATGTTCGGCTCGCTAGCAGAACCCAATGAAGATAGTCGTGACAGCGTTCAGAACGAATCCCAAATCCCGAATCCCGAATCCCGACAGGATTCAGATCCTGCCGCCGCCATCGTCTCCGGCACGCTCCGGGCGCCATGGCGTTGGGAGTCTTTACTGGTCGAGTCTGCCGTTATCGGAGGTGCGGACCGCTGGTCCCGTCGCCTGAACGGCTTGTCCGAGCAGTACCCGCCTCCAGATCCGCGAGCTTCAAGCCGACGAACCGGACTCCCCGCGCATTCCTCGCCTCGAGCGCGAGCTCCAGAATCTCGACCATCTCCGTGCGTTTGCGCTTCCGCTCGTCGAAACAATCGCCTCCTGGCCCGCAACGGCGACCTGGGGTGATTGGATTCAGCGCCTCGAAGGCTTCGCAACGCGCGTATTGAAGAAAGCGGACGATGTGCTGCGCGTTCTCGCAGATCTCAGGCCGATGGGCACGGTTGGTCCTGTCCCCCTGACCGAAGTCCGCGACGTGCTGGCCGATCGCCTGCTCTCGCTCGAAGTGGATCCGCCGGCCAATCGTTACGGCCGTGTGTTTGTCGGCAGTCCTCATCAAGCGCGCGGCCGCTCGTTCAGGGTCGTGTTCGTCCCCGGCCTCGCTGAGCGGCTCTTTCCACAGAAGCTCCGTGAAGATCCGCTGCTGCTGGACGATCTCCGGACCGATCTTGCCGCAGGCCTCACAGTGCAATCGGATCGCGCCGACCTTGAACGTCTGCTTCTTCGCCTCGCCGTCGGCGCGGCAGCCGAGCGCCTCTACATTTCTTATCCGCGCATCGAAACTTCTGAAGCTCGGGCGCGTGTTCCGTCGTTCTACGCGCTGGAGCTGATGCGCGCCGTCACCGGCCGTGTGCCCGATCATCAGACGCTCGAGCGGTGGGCCTCGCAGGAATCACGCGCGAGCCTCGCGTGGCCGGCGCCGGTAGACGCTGCCGACGCCATCGACGACCTCGAGCACGACTTGTCGGTGCTGCGCCGGTTGATGCTGAGCCATGAAGACGTCAAAGGGCATGCGCGCTACTTGCTCGGGCTGAACGAGTGTCTCAGACGCTCTGTCACCGAGCGCTGGGCGCGGGCGGAGCGCCGATGGTCGCAGTTCGACGGCCTGGTGCGCGTCACAGATGCCACGCGCGAGTACCTGCAGACGCAGCGGCTCAACGCCCGAGCATATTCCGTCTCGGCCCTTCAGAAATATGCCGCGTGCCCCTATCAGTTCTTCCTGTCGGCCGCCTACCGCCTGGCACCCCTCGAGGAGCCTGAACCGCTGCAGCGGATGGATCCGCTCACCAGGGGCAGCCTGTTCCATCAGGTGCAGGCTGAGTTCTTTCGTGCGCTTCAGCAGGAGAAGCTCTCCGTCACCGATGAGGAAATGGATCGCGTGCTCGCGATTCTCGACGACACGCTGACGCGGATCGCCGCTGACTACTACGAGCGCCTTGCGCCGGCCATCGACCGCGTCTGGCACGATGAGGTCGCCGCGATTCGCGCCGACCTTCGTGTCTGGGTCGATCGCCTCGCAAAAGACCCTGAGTTCGAGCCATGGCTCTTCGAGTTCGCCTTCGGCCTGCCCGGACAGCCGGGACATGATCCGGAGAGCCTGCCCGATCCCGTGACCGTCGGCGGCAGATTCATCTTGAGAGGATCGATCGATCTCGTCGAAAAGAAGCCCGGCACGCGAACGCTTCGCGTGACCGATCACAAAACGTCGAAAAACCGATCGCAGAGAAACTCGATTGTCGGCGGCGGAGTCCAGCTGCAACCGGTGATCTACAGCCTCGCCGTCGAGGCGGCGAAGGGGTTCAGCGTCGAGAGCGCGCGCTTCTCGTACTGCACGACGGCCGGCGGCTTCACGGAGCACTCGGTGCCAATCAACGAGCGCACGAGGCGGATGGGCATCGAGGTCCTCGAGATCATCGATCGCTCGGTAGAGCGGGGCATGCTTCCGCCTGCGCCAAGTGAGCGCGTGTGTACCTGGTGCGACTTTCTGGCAGTGTGCGGTCCGGAACAGGAGCGCCGGGCGGCGCGCAAATCCAAAAATGAAATTGCCGATCTCATCGAGCTTCGGGGGCGTCCATGAGGCCAGTTCTCGGCGATCAGCTCGATCGAGATCTGATTGAGAACGATCTTGACTCGACGCTGGTAGTCGAGGCCGCCGCCGGTACCGGCAAGACCACCGAGCTGGTCAATCGCATCGTTCGCGTCATCGAGAGCGGCCGCGCGACCGTCACTGAAATCGTCAGTGTCACCTTTACAGAGAAAGCAGCAGGGGAGTTGAAGCTTCGGTTGCGCGAAGCGCTCGAGGAAGCACGGAAGGCATCGGTGGCCGATCGATCGCAGGGCGTCAGCTCTGCCCGACGGCTCGATGCAGCGATCTCCCAGCTCGAAGAGGCTCAGATAAGCACGATCCACGGCTTCTGCGCAGATCTCCTCCGCGAGAGACCCGTCGAAGCCCGCGTCGATCCACTGTTTACGGTTCTTACCGAAACCCAGTCCCGCCGGATGTACGACGCGTCGTTTCACGCCTGGTTTCAGGAACAGCTTTCGAATCCGCCCGAAGGGATCCAGCGTTCTCTTCGGCGGCCCGTGTTTTCGGGATTTGGCGCGATCGCTGACAAAGAGGAAGGGCCGATCGATCGGTTGCGAAACGCCGGTTGGGAGCTGATTCAATGGCGCGATTTCAAAGCCGACTGGCAGCGCCCGACGTTCGACCGCGCGGCACGCATCGACTCGCTCGTGGAGCAGCTGCGCGACTTCGCCGCGTTGTCGAGCGACCCGGGCTCGAGATATGACAACTTCCATTTCGACACTCAGGCGGCCAGACAGCTGATCGGCGAGATCGAACGGGCCGAGACCGTGTCGCCGAGAGATCACAACCGGCTCGAAGCGTCGCTGATCGATCTCGGCCGCAATCGGCAGTTTCAACGTGCGCGAAAAGGCAGTGGCAGGACGTACAAGACCGGCGTCACCCGCGAAGAGGTTGCGCGCGCCCGCGATCGGCTGCAGGCAGATCTCGCGGCGTTTGAAACCGACGCGAATGCCGATCTTGCGGCGCTGTTATGTCGAGAGCTTCGCGAGTGCCTTCAGCGCTATGAAACCGAGAAGGCCAAAGCAGGGGCGCTCGACTTTCTCGACCTGCTGCTGAAGGCGCGCGACCTGGTCGCGACAAACGAAGACGTGCGCAGGAGCTTCCAGCAACGCTTCAAGCGAATATTCGTCGACGAGTTTCAGGACACCGATCCCCTCCAGGCCGAGATACTTCTCCTGCTCGCCGCAGAAGATGCGTCTGTTTCCAGACTGGAGGACCGTACGTCCCGTCCCCGGCAAGCTCTTCATCGTCGGCGATCCCAAGCAGTCGATCTACCGCTTCCGCCGGGCCGACGTCAGCATCTATCGCGACGTTTACACCATGCTCGAAGCTGCCGGCGCGAGGCGCGTGACCCTTCGGGCAAGCTTCCGCGCCCGCCCCAACATCCAGCGCACCATCAACGCCGCGTTCGAAACGGTGATGAGTGCTGACATGGCGCATGATCAATCCCAAATCCCTGATCCCGATCGACCAGGGTACGTGCCTCTGGAACCGTTCCGTCCGGATCTGCCCAGTCAACCCTCCGTGGTCGTCCTGCCAGTTCCCGCGCCCTACGGTCTCCAGCGAATCTCCAACGTGAAAATCGAGGAATCTCTGCCCGACGCCGTCGGTGCGTTCGTCCACTGGCTCATCGAAGAAAGTGGCTGGAAAGTCGCCGAGCGACCGTCGACGACAGATGACATCAACCAGTTGGCCGCGCTCGGCTTCCAGCCGGGTGAACAGGAACGCCTCGTTCCCATTCAGGCACGGCACATCTGTCTGCTCTTCCGCCGGTTCACCAGCTACGGCAGCGACATGACTCGTCCTTATGTCCGCGCGCTCGAAGCCCGCGGCATCCCTCATCTATTGGTTGGCGGCCGGTCTTTCCACAACCGCGCCGAAATCGAAACCCTCCGTGCCGCGCTCGCCGCCATCGAGTGGCCGGAAGACGAGCTGTCGGTATTTGCGACGTTGAGGGGGAGTCTGTTTGCGATCGGGGATGAGGAGCTCCTCGAGTACCGGCATCGCTTCGGCGGCTTTCATCCGTTCCGCATTCCCCACGAATTCACCGACGCTGGACGATGGACGATGGACGATCGACGATCGACGACGCCCATCGTTTCGGCGCTGCAGCTCCTTCAGCGCCTGCATCGGTCCCGCAACCACACTCCCGTCGCATCGACAATTTCCCGGCTCCTCGATGCAACGCGTGCGCACGTGCGCCTCGCGCTCGAGCATGGAGGCGAGCAGGTCCTCGCCAATGTCCTTCACGTTGCTGAGCTCGCCCGCCGCTACGAAGCTGCCGGGGGCATTTCGTTCCGCGGCTTCATCGACGAGCTGCGCGATCAAGCCGAGGACGGCCAGTCAGGCGAGGCCCCGATTCTCGAGGAGGGCAGCGACGGAGTGCGCCTGATGACCGTCCATAAAGCCAAAGGTCTCGAGTTTCCCGTCGTGATTCTTGCCGACATGACTGCCAAGCTGAAGCCTTCTGCGGCGAGCCGATACCTGGACACCGTCACCAGCACGTGCGCGGTTCGGCTGGCTGGTTGTTCGCCTGTCGACCTGATTCAGCACGAACAGGACGAGCTCCGGCGCGACGAGGCCGAAGGCGTGCGTCTTGCGTATGTCGCCGCAACGCGTGCTCGCGATCTGCTCGTCGTTCCTGGAGTTGGGGATGAGGAGCGCGAAGGGTGGGTGGAACCGTTGAATCATGCGATCTATCCGCAGATAGGGTCGCGGCGTCAGCAGCAACGCGCCCCCGGGTGTCCTGAGTTTCAGTCGAAAGATTCTGTCTTGCTGCGTCCGAACGGCGATCCCGCGCTTCCCACGACGGTCGCGCCCGGATTGCACATATTCCAGTCACCCACTGCTCAAATCCAATCCTCCAATCATCAATCCTCCAATCATCAATCCTCAAATCATCAATGTGTCTGGTGGGATCCCCGTTCCCTCCACCTCGGCGCGGAACCGCCGCTCGGCATTCGCAAGTCGGATCTGATCGTCAAGGATGTGTCCCCGAAGATCGTTGCGGACGGTCTCAGCGACTATCGGGCATGGCGTGAGAGGCGGGACGGGGAGGTTGCAAACGGCGCACATCCTGCTCTGAGTGTTCAAACCGCCACCGCATGGGCCAGGACCGACGTGGCCGAACCGCCACTTGAACAATCGCCCGTTGAGATTATCGAGCTTCCACGCGATGAGACGAGACCATCGGGAGTCCGTTTCGGAACGCTCGTCCATGCTGTCCTGGCAATCATTCCGCTGGATGCGGGAAGCGATGCCATTTTTCAACTTACAGTGTCCCAGGGGCGAGGTCTCGGCGCGACCGATGACGAAGTCGCCTCTGCGGCAAGAGTGGTGGAGACCGTGCTTGCGCATCCGCTGCTGGAGGAAGCGCGGCGCGCGACGAGGGAAAACGCTTGTCGTCGAGAGGTGCCGGTAAGCTGGTGCGGGCCCGACCGACGAGTTATCGAAGGTCTGATAGACCTGGCGTTCGCGGTGGGTTCGCGTTGGACGATCGTCGATTTCAAGACCGACGAGGAGCTCGGCCAGGCGGCGCATTACCTCAAACAGGTTGGTTTCTATGGGGCCGCGTTGCGGGCTGCGACGGGGCGGAGCGCGTCAGGAATTTTGATGCGTATTTGACCCGGTCCGGTTCCGGGCAGCTGGTTGTCACGTTTGGGCGGCCGATTGTGTTACGTTTGGGCCGGATGCCGGGATGAATGACCACCGAGCGCTGAAGGTTCCTCGCCGACTGTCGGCGGCAGTGAGCGTCGTGCTCATTCTGTCTGTGTCCCAGCGTTGGGCGGACACCGGCAGCGTCAGCGCTCAGGGCAGCGCCGCCGGCGACTCAGTGCCCGTCGAGCTTTCCACCGTCGGCCTGGACGGCCGGACGGGGTTGCCTATCGTCGTGCTCCGCGATCCGGAGTCGGGCAGTGTGCTGCCAATCTGGGTAGGTAGCGCCGAGGCGCAAGCCATTGCACTTGCCCTCCACGGCGTCGTTCCACCCCGCCCGATGACTCACGATTTGATGGCAAACTTGATCTCCGAGCTGCGCGCCGAGGTCGATGAGGTTGTCGTCACCGACCTGCGAAACAACACCTATTTCGGGGTCGTTCGGCTTCGCGTCGCGGGTGACAAAAAGATTCGCGACGTGGACAGCCGGCCGAGCGACGCCCTCGCGCTGGCGCTCCGAACCGGCGCGCCGATTCGTGTAGCTCGCAAGATTCTGGCAATCGCTCCCGAATTCGACTTCATCGCACCTGAAGGGCCGAACCAGGTGGTCCAGGCTCTTGGCATGACGGTGGTCGTGGCCACGCCGTCGCTGCGCAAGGAGTTCCGCCTCGGCACTCAGCAGGGCGTGGTCGTCACGAGCGCGTTCGGCCTCGCGAGAGAGAAAGGCGTGCGACGAGGCGACCTCATCATCGAAGTGAACGGGAAGGCCATCGACGAGCCTTCGGAGTTCTTCTCCGCCGTTCGTGCGGTACCACCACGGGGACAGGTACGGATTACCTCCTGGCGGGACGGCGAAAAACGCATGATAGAGCTCCCGGCGGACGTGCCGCCGTCGAGGCCTGGAGGACGCGGGCGGCTCGCAGCGTAGGTCATCCTTGCACGCCTGAGATGGACCGGATAAGGTAGCGGAATGCCTATCTACGAGTACCAGTGCGAGAGGTGTGAGAATCGGTTCGAGAAGATCGTGTCCGGACCCGCCGCACCGTTGTGCCCATCCTGCAACAGCGCCGACGTCCATAAGCTGATATCGAGGTTTGCGGTGTCGTCTGCCGGGACGGGCGCGCGCGGGTCAGATTCGGTTGCTGCCTGCGGGACATGCGGCGATCCAAGAGGCGCCGGTGCCTGCTCGGTGGATTACTGACAGTACCCGTAATACTGCTCCGGCCTCGACGTCCATCCCGTCAGCCTCACCGGTGTGAATTCATGCCGGCTATGAACGGCCTTGAATCTCCCGCTGCTCCGGCTTTCCTTGTCGGCAAAGACCGTCGTCACGTAAACCGAACCCGAAGTGTTCATTGCCAGAAAATGGAGATTGTCCCCAAGCAGCCGAACGGTGATATGAGGCGCACCGGCTGACGCCGACGAGACGTCGACGACGTTGGCGGTCCCGTCTTGTGTGTCGATGGCGTCGAAGTCCATCGACAGTTTTGCCGCTGTCACCTCCGCGCTCGGCGCGTCCTTCTGCCACGTGCCGGTGGCCATGAGCGTGAACGCGCACTTCAGCGCTTTTACATCTGCCAGAGAGTTCTGGCCCGGTCCCTGGGCGTGCAGCGACGGAAGTGCGAGTGCGGCAAGCACGCACGCCAGCTGTCGGCGGTAGTTAATAACCATCGTCCATGTCCCCGGCAGCCCTGAAGGGCTGCGCTACCGGAATTACGTCTTGACGACGCCATGACCATCAACTTGACGACGCGATGACCATCAACGAGACACAAATCTGAGACTGGAATGTAACAGATTGGGCACGTTGTATGCACAACTTCGAGTGGAGGATTTATGTCTCGTACTTATCTGATACTCGTGTCTGCAGCCCTTGCATGGGCCATTGCTCCGAGCTCGCTTGCTCCGACGCTTCATGGTCAGGCCGCGCGTATGCGATTTGAATCGATGGATCAGAATCGCGACGGTGTCATCACGCGCGCCGAGTGGCGCGGCTCGCCGCGCTCTTTCAACGTTCACGATTGGAACGGCGACGGACGTCTCTCCGGCCAGGAGGTCGCGATTGGCGCACAGCGCGGCGCCAACTGGGAAGAGGCCGACCATCTTCCGAACCGGTTCGAGCGCTACGTCAGCTGGACGGACGCCGGTTTCAACAACCTCGACCATAACCGAGATCGCAGGATCACTTCGAACGAATGGCATTTCGACGTCGAGACGTTCCGGCGGGTCGATCGCAATCGCGACGGCGCGTTGGATCAAACCGAGTTTCTCGGAGCGGGATTGGAGGACGACCGCGGAGACAACTTCGACGACCTCGACATGAACAACAACGGACGTGTCGAGCGAAGCGAATGGCACGCGGGGAACGACGTCTTTACCTCCCTCGATCGGAACCGGGACGGCGTCCTCAGCCGTTTCGAAGTCGTCGGAGGTCAGGATGTCGACCGGCGACACCTGGGACGAGTTTGCCACTCTGGACTACGACCGCAACGGATCGATTGCGCGCAACGAATGGCACTGGTCGAACGTCACCTTCAATCAGCGTGATGCCAACCGCGACGGCATGCTCTCCCGTCGGGAGTTCGAAATGTCGGGCGGCGCCCCGGGGGCGGTGGCGACCAGCGGCAGATCACGCGCTGTCCACGTGCAGGGCCAGTACCGCTGGACCGACACCGGGATCGACGTGCGCGCGGGCCAGAACGTGACGCTCGACTCCAGCGGCACGATTCAAATGAGCGACAACGCCCAGGACACGGCGACTCCGGCCGGATCGACGAGCGGCCGCCGCGCCCCGGACGCGCCCATACTGAATCAGCTCGCCGGAGCGCTGCTCGGACGGATCGGCGATTACGGGCCGATATTCCTTGGCAACCGTCAATCGTTCAACGCCCCCGTCGGCGGACGTTTGTATCTTGGCATCAACGACGATCACTTGCCGGACAACCGAGGCGAGTTCCTCGTGAATATAACGACGCAATAGCGGCTGCAGGCGACAGGCCGGATCGCTGCCTTTGGCCAAGGCAGGATCCGGCCCACCTCCCCGAACGGGGTCAGACCTATAATCGCATCCACTCGGCGGGTTGTGACTCCACACCTGCTGCAAGAGCATGCGTCATCCGATTCTTCTTGCGTGGCTGGTTGCTGCCGCCCTGACAACATGGGCCTTTGGTCACGCTCAAATGGCTGTCGATCCCAAGATGAACGGGCAGATCAAACAGCTGTTTCCAGCTATGGCCGGACTTTCGCCGAAGGCGGTCGATCCGCCGCATTTCAAGGTGTACGCCTCGAATCCGCTGGCAGATCCCGATGCTTTTACCGGATTGGTGTTCTGGACCACCGAGGTCGAGCCGCTCGAGCGGGGATACGACGGGCCCATCAAAATCCTGGTCGGCATGGACACTAAAGGGATCCTCACGGGAATCATCGTGGCTCAGCACCACGAGCCCTACGGCGACTTCTCGGTCGATCGGCCGGAGTTTGCCGCGCAGTTCAAAGGAAAGAGCATCCGCGACCCGTTCAGGGTCGGCACCGACATCGACGCCGTGTCGAGAGCCACGATTACCATGACCAGCGCGGTGCGGGCCATCAGGGTCAGCGCGCGGCGAATTGCCACCAGGCTGCTCGCCCCGCCCAAATGAGGCCGCTGTCACGGGCCGTTGCCTGGCTCGCACCGAACGTGGCCGTTCTCTGCTGGGTAGCCCTTGCGCGTCTTCAGGCGCAGGACTCGTGGGGATTCGAGGAGGAGGTTGCGCCGGTTGAAACCTGGCGGCAGCTCGTCGCGAGTCAGGCCGCCGATCTGGTCCTGTTCGCTGCATTTGCGGCGCTCGCCCTGACGAGCTTTTTCCGCAAGAGCGTCACGCTGAAATACGTCACGCTCGCCGCGGCCGTGGCGTATCTCGGCATCTACAAGAGCCAGCTGCTTTCGATCGTCAACGTGTTCGGTGTGATGGGCGGCAACCTGCCGATCTTCAGATACAACCTGGGCTGGTATCTTTTCGCGCTCTTCGCGGTCGTGACCACCGTGTTGTGGGGCAGGCTGTATTGCGGGCGCATCTGCGCGTACGGGGCGCTGACGCAGCTGCTGGATCCGATCGTGCCGGCACGATTCCGCTATGATGTGCCGCCGCGGATCGAACGCTACGCGGCGAAGATCAAGTACGTCCTGCTTGCCGCGGTGTTGATCTACTTCGTGGCCACGCAGCGACCCGCTGGTGTATCGCTACGTGGAGCCGTTCTGGATGTTCACAGGCCGCGCGACGGCCGGCCTGTGGATCGCGCTGGCAGTGCTTCTGGTGGCGACAGTGTTCGTGAGAAATCTCTACTGCAGATTTCTCTGTCCGCTCGGCGCGGCCCTGGGGCTGCTCTCGAAGCTCACGATCTTCGGCATCAAGCGGTGGTCGGAGTGCAACACGTGCAAGCTGTGCGAGAAGACGTGTCAATGGGGTGCGATCGATGGGCCGAAGATCATCATGACCGAGTGCGTCCGCTGCGACGATTGCGAGAGGCTGTATATGGATCAGCAGAAATGCCCGCATTGGATCATCATCCGTCGCAAGGGCGAGGTCATGGCTCGCCATTCGGCGAAGACTGGAGTGTGAGGACGTGCACTACGACACCGTTTCCCTTGCGACAGGCCCGCACCTTCACTACGCTGCTCAAGGCGACGTTTCCGGCCAACCGGTCGTATTCCTTCATGGCTGGCCCGACTCCCTGTTCTCGTTCAGCCGGGTCGCGCCATTCCTGCCGCCACAGTATCGTGGCTACTTCCTGGATCAGCGGGGTTTCGGCGACTCCGAACGTTCGGTACGTGGTCATGAGATCCACGACATGGCTGAAGATGTCGTCTCCTTTCTGGATGCGACCTCAATCGAGCGCGCGAGCATTGTCGGGCACTCGTTCGGAAGCTTCGTTGCGCGCTGCGTCGCTGCCGGTTATCCCGAGCGCGTCGATCGTCTGGTGCTGATCGGAAGCGGATGGTCGCCGGTGAACCCGGTGACCAGGGAAGTTCAGGCCTCTCTGAGGCGATCTCGCCGATCCCATACCGTCCTCGTTCGTGCGCGATTTCCAGGCGAGCACTGCGTATGCGCCGCTCCCCGACTCGTTCTTCGAGCAGGTTGTCGCCGAGAGCTTGAAGCTGCCGGCGAAGCTATGGCGCGAGACGTTCAACGGGCTCCTGAGATACAACGACGTCGACCGGCTCGGCGCGATAACGGCTCCCACCTGCATCATGTGGGGCGATCGGGATGCGCTGTTCCCGAGGGCAGACCAGGAGCAGCTTGCCGCCGCCATCCCCGACGCGCAGCTTCGCATCTACCCGGACATCGGTCACTGTCCCAACTGGGAGTGCCCGGAACAGGTTGCAGCCGATCTCGTCACATTCCTGGCGCGCGCCTGATAGATTGGTCACTTCCACGAGCCGGCGGCGCCGCTCATGAATCTGCTCAGTCTCGAGGGACAGGTCGCTGTGGTCACCGGCGGTGCAAAGGGCATCGGCGCTGCAACCGCACGAATGCTCGAGAGCGCAGGCGCCCGGGTCGCAATCTTCGACATCGAGGAAGTCGATGGCCACTCCGTCGACGTGACCGTCGAGTCGTCGGTTAAGAACGCATTTGCGCGAGTTGCGGCGCAGTCGGGCGGCGTTGACATCCTCGTCAACAATGCAGGACGCGTCGCGCGGAGGCCCGCGACCGATTTGGCCCTCGAGGAGTGGCAGGCGGTGCTGGATGTGAATCTGAAGGCGACGTTTGTCTGTTCACGAATCGCGCATCAATATATGAAACAGCGCGGCGCCGGCTCCATCGTCAACGTCGCGTCGGTCATGGGACTCTCCGGCGGTCTCTTTCCAAACGCGTCGTATCAGGCCGCTAAGGGCGGGGTCGTCAATCTGACCCGCGCCCTCGCGCTCGAGTGGGCGGCCGACAGCATCCGCGTCAATGCGGTTGCCCCGACGTACGTGAACACCGATCTGACAGCTCAGATTTTCTCCGACCCTGAGTTGCTGAGTACGGTCATGCACCACACTCCGCTCGGCCGCCTGCCGGAAGTGGATGATGTGGCGGCGGCGATTCTCTATCTGTGCAGTCCCGCAGCGCGCTGCATCACCGGCATCATCCTTCCCGTGGACTCGGGTTACCTCGCGCGATGAGAGGAGGCCGTCCTGTCGCGCTCGTCGCTGCTGTGGTTGGAACATCCATGCTGGCCGTTTCTGCGCAGGCACAAAGCATTGGCGCGGCGGCGACGGTCAACATCAAGCGCGTGTCGGGAGAGGCTGATGCGGCCGTGCTCGATACGCAGTCGCCGGGCATCTCGATTTTCGTAGCCGCGCCCGCTACTCCGCATGTGAGCTTCGCGCTCGAGGTCGGTTTCGAGCGGGAAGCGACGGTCACGACTGTTACCCAGTCCAACCAGGTGCGGCTCGAGACGCGATATGGCAACCGCATGCGCACCGTGTCGGCGCTGGCGGCGGTGCACCCGATCATCTCCGGGCCGCGTACGGTGGAGCGTGCTGGGAGGTTTGACGCTGGTGTATTTCGAGCGAACCATCACGCTCGATCCGGCAGGCACGATCCTCGGAACGTCCGTTCAGCCTCCTCGTTCGACATTCATCGATCGAATGGGAGCCGCCACGGTCGGCATGGACTGCGACATTCTGCTGTCAAGGCATCTTGCGGTCGTGCCGGCGATTCGCGCGTACAGCTTCAGGCTGGCGTCGAACCTTGGAGGCATTGGCGTCCGTCCGTCGCTCGGCGCAAAGTGGCTATTTTGAACTCGATGTCCACGATGAGACTCATAGAAACCGCCTGCGTCGTGCTGATTCTGGCGAGCGGGAGCACGAGCTCGCGCGCCGATGCGCAGGCTCTGCGCAATACCGGCAAGTACGGCGCGATGTTCTCGTGGTGGTACGACCGGCTGCTTCCACAAACGATACATGCACCGACGATCGTGTGGGATGCGCGACGGCAGTCGTGGTGGAACAGCGTTGTCCGACAAGCGCGTGACGCAGGGTTGAGTTGGATCGCCGCCGCAAGCTGGGGCGCGGGCACCACGGCCGACCCTGCGCAACTCCGACAGCTGATCGCGGCGATCGATGCAAACGGCGGCGGGCTCAAGGTCGCGCTCTTCGATGACACGACCTCAGAGGTCCTTCGAAAGAACGAAGCGAGGGGTCATGGCTGGACCCTCGACGTGCCGTTCGATCTCGCCGATCTCGACGGACGCGGCGAAGGCGGCTTCCAGTACTTCTACGATCAACAGTGGAAGCGCTACTTCCAGATGGTTCCCGATCGCTATCGCTTGAAGGTGCGCGGTCGTCCGGTCGTGTTCATGTGGCACAGCTACAGCGGTGGGCTGCAACGGTACCTGCACGCGGAAGAGTTTCACACATGGCTTCAGAAGCTGCGGGAAGCGACGCGGCGCGATTTCGGCGTCGATCCTTTCGTCATTCCCGAAGAACGCTGGCTTGCACTCGATCCGCTCGCCGATCCAGACGCGATGTATGCCTGGTTCGACGCGCCGAGGACCCCTGCCACAGTGCGGACGTTCAAAGGCTTTCGTATCGCCAACGTCGTTCCCGGATACGACTGCAGCCTGTGCGATCCACCGGGCCCGAGCATCGATCGCGGCGACGGAGCCTTGTACCGGACGGCGCTCCAGGCGGTTGCCCCCGATTCTGATCTCGTGCTCATCGAAGGGCTGGTCAACATCGACGAGAACGCGCACATCGTCGAGACCTTCCGCTGGGGCCGGTTGTATCTGGACATCACGAGGTGGTTCGCGCTGAATGTGCCGTGATCAGTCGTAGTCATTGGTCGGTAGTCGTTAGTCTCAGTCGATGGTCGGATGTCTCAGTCTGGAGTCGTTAGAGCGTTTTTTTGACTTGTACTGGACGGACCGTGTACTCCTGGCGGCCAGGACGTGCGCGTGGCCGCGGTGTACTCAGTGGATTTGCGTGAACGCGTCATCGACGATACGGACGGCAAACAAACACGGTTTCGGCGGCGGTGCTGGAAGGCGTCTGACCAGACCAACGACCGAGACTCATGACCTTCGACTGAGACTACCGACTGCCGACTACCGACCAACGACTAATTACGGCTCCTCTGTCGGGCCGCCGACGATCCTGAGCTTCCCTCTCAAGCCTGACGAGATCACCACCTCGTTCTTGTCGGTCACGATCACCCCTTCGACATCCGGCAGCCGCTCGATCAGCGCCATTCCCGCATCGGGGCCGAGGATGAACACGCCCGTCGACAGACCATCGGCAATGGTCGCGCTGTTGGCCACAATCGTCACGCTTCGAGAGCCGCGTGCCGGCTCGCCGGTAGCGGGATCGAGAATGTGGTGATAACGGCGCCCGTCCTTGATAAAGAAGCGCTCGTAGTCCCCCGAGGTGCTGAATGTCCCATCCGAGAGATCGAGCTCGGCGAAGATTCGATTTGGTTGACCTCTTGGATCCTGAATGCCCAGTCGCCAGGGGCTCCGTCCTTCGTGCCGGCGACGTAGATGTCGCCGCCGCTCTGAATCATGAAATCGCCAACGCCGCGGCGCCGCAGAATGTTGGCCCCGGCATCGATCGCGTAGCCTTTGCCGATGCCACCCAGGTGAATCGACATCCCTTTGCGCGCCAGAAAAACCGTCTCCGCCCGGTCATCAATCTGGATTGCGCGGTAATCGATCAGCGGCAATCGCCGCCGCACCTCCGCGCGTGTCGGGTACGCCGTTGTCCTGGTCATGGTCGAACTTCCAGAGACCGGACAACGCGCCAAAAGTGACATCGAACTTTCCGCCGGTCCATTCGCTGGTCCGCTTCGCCGCGCCGAGCACCGCGCGAACGTCGGCACTGACTCGCACGGGCGCGCGCCCCGCCGCGCGGTTGACGCGCTGGACGTCGCTGTCGGGGACCCATGTGCTCATGAGCTTCTCGAGCCGGTCGAATTCGGTAAACACCTCATTGAATGCGACTTGGGTTGCGCCGGGGTCACGGGTCCAGGCGGTCAGCCGAAGCGTCGACCCCATCGAGAGCCGGGAGGATTCGACCTGAGAGGGAGCGTCGGCTCCGGTGGAGACCGGAGGCGACTCGCTGCACGCTGTTAGGGCGATTCCCAGAGCCACGACGAGCGGCCGGAAGTTCATGAGTTGAAGGGGAATAGCGTTCCCGGATGCGACAAAATGCGACAACAAAAGGGGTTCAAAACCTGCCGGTACATATTAGTATTTACTCTAAGTTTAAGAGGTCCAAGATCCATGCGCGTGAGCTATCTGTCTGCGCTTCTCATCGCGGCATCATTGTCGTTCTCTGCCCTCGCAGCGGCGGACCAGGGGGAAAAGGTCCCTGCAGCCGGCAGCGCCTCGCCCGTTGCCGACGCGATGAAGCGCGGCGACAAGCAGGCCGTGGCGGCGCTGCTGAAAAAGAAGGCCGACGTCAACGCGCCGCAGAGCGATGGTGCGACAGCGCTGCACTGGGCGGCGTATCTGGAAGACGTGGAAACCACAGCCATGCTGATCCGCGCCGGCGCCAATGTGACCGCGGTGAACAATTACGGCGTGACGCCGATGATCCTCGCCGCCACCAATGGCAACGCTCCCATCATCAATCAGCTGCTGCTGGCCGGCGTCGACCCGAATGTCACCGTCCGCGCGGGCGAGACCGCGCTGATGCTCGCCGCGCGAAGCGGAAAAGTTGGAGGCGGTGAGAGCCCTGCTGATCGCCGGGGCCGCCGTCAACGCGGCTGAGACAGTGGAACGGGCAGACCGCGCTCATGTGGGCCGCAGCCGAAGCGCATGCGCCGGTCGTCGAAGCGCTCATCGAAGGCGGAGCCGATATCCACCTGCGGTCCAATCCCGGCACGACACCGCTCATGTTCGCGGTCCGCAAGGGAAACATGGACTGCATCAAAGCGATGCTGGCCGCTGGCGGCGACGTGAACGAGAAGAGACCCGATCTCTCAACGCCATTGCTCATCGCGATCATCAACGGACACGAGGATGTTGTCGACCTGCTGCTCGACAAGGGAGCGGATCCGAACGCTGAGGGTGGATCGACGTCGTTGACCGTGCCAGGCGTGCGAGCGCGGCCACAGAAAATCGCGCTCCAGACCCCAACATTTCGCGAGCAGCTTCGCGACGTCGGCACCGAGGGTGGGAATGGAAACAACAACAGCTGGGGCAGGCCGCTCCAGGCTGCCGTACATGTGGCGAACTGGCACATCAGCGATGAATTCATCTCGGTCAACATCGACCGGCTGCGCGTCATCAAGTCGCTCCTGAAGCACGGGGCCGACGTCAACGGCCGGAATACCGACATGGAACCGAGATGGTCCGGCGCGCGGTATCGCCGGCGGCTGGTCGGCTCGACCGCGTTTCTCTTTGCGGCCAAAGCGAACGATATCGAAGCCATGCGCCTGCTCGTCGAGAACGGCGCCGATCCCAAGATCAACACTGGTCTGAACATCACGCCGCTGATGGCGTCAGCAGGTATCGCCTGGGCCTCGAATCAGGAGCGGGCAGGTGAGCCGCAGGTGCTCGAGGTCGTCAAGTACCTGGTCGAAGAGCTTGGCGCCGACGTCAACTTCGTCGCCGACACTGGAGAAACGGCGATGCACGCCGCGGCGTATCGAGGCGTCGACACCGTTGTCCAGTATCTGTTCGACAAGGGCGCGAAGCTCGACGTGCAGGACAAGAGCGGACGAACACCATTGCAGGTTGCCGATGGCGTCGAGTACGGAAATTCGTTTGCCGCGAGTCCGACGACGGCTGTGTTGCTGCGCAAGTTGGGGGCGAAGGAAATACCGTGTCCCGGTCTGTGCCCGAATGTGATCCCGGAAGAGGCATTGCCGCCGGCGGAGGAGGTGCGATGAGACGTCGTCTAGCCATCGTTATCGCCACGACCTGTTTGGTCAGCGCAGTCGGCTATAACGTGAAGGGGAGCGCTCAACAACAGGCAGACTCGTCGCAGCGTCCAGCGCCGATACCACAGCACATCAGGCGACGCTTCAGAAGTACTGCATGACCTGCCACAACGAGAAAATGAAATCAGGCGGGCTTGCGCTCAGCACGCTGGACCTGGCGAGCGTGTCCAGGGACATTGAGCCGTGGGAACACGTGATCCGGAAGGTTCGGACAGGGGCGATGCCGCCGGTCGGACGTCCGCGGCCCGAGAAAGCAGCGGCCGAGAGCCTCGTCACATTCCTCGAGACAGAGCTCGACCGCGCTGCGCTCGAAAATCCGAATCCCGGTCGTCCTGCGCTGCAGCGCCTCAATCGGTCGGAGTATCGCAACGCCATTCGCGATCTGCTTGCGGTAGAGATCGACGCCTCCTCAATGCTCCCGGCCGATGTCGCCGGGCACGGATTCGACAACAACGCGGATGCCCTGACGCTGTCGACGGCGTTGACTGAGCGCTACCTTGGAGCAGCGGCGAAAATCAGTCAGATGGCGCTCGCGCGGCCGCGCGGCGTTCCGGTACCGGAGACGTTCTTCGTGCCGACCGATCGCGACCAGGGGAAGCGCTTCAACGACGATTTGCCCTTCGGGTCTCGTGGCGGACTCGCGATGCGCTACTACTTTACGGCCGATGGCGAGTACCAGTTCGAAATGCGGCCGAAAGAGAGTGGAGCGGGCGGAGGGTTCGAGGGAATCACGGCGGAACCACATCAAATCGATGTCGCCATCGATAACGTCAAGGTTTGGAGTGGAACATTAGGGGGGCCGGAGTTCGCGCAAAGGCGTGGCGAACCGGCTGCGGGTACGGACGAATATCGAGCCGACCGGAACAAGAAAATCCTCGACATGCTCAAGTTCCGCGTGCCGGTGAAGGCCGGCTCGCATCTGGTTCAGTTCTACTTCGCCGCAAAGACTTCGGCGTATGTCGAAGACCTCTTTGATCCGTCCCTGCGTCGCGATCCTTACCGCGCCGGCGGCGGCGAGCCGAAAATTTCCAGCGTGACGATCACGGGTCCTCAACCCGATACGGCGGCCATTGGTGATACGCCGAGCCGCCGTCACGTGTTGATTTGCAACCCTTCGTCGGCGCAGGACGAGACGTGCGCGAAAAAGATCCTCTCGACGCTGGCGCGGCGCGCGTACCGTCGTCCGGTGACCGATGCCGATCTTCAGGTGCCGCTTGCCTCCTATCGCGAGGGCGCGGGTCAAGGTGGTTTCGAGTCGGGCGTGGAAATGGGGATTCGCAGCATCCTCGTCAGCCCGAACTTCCTGTTCCGTCTGGAAGCGCAGCCCGAGGCGGCGGCTCCCAACAAGCCATATCTCATCAGCGATCTCGATTTGGCGTCGCGACTCTCATTCTTCCTGTGGAGCAGTATTCCGGACGAGCCGCTCATCGAAGCGGCGGCGAAGAAGACTCTGCACAAGCCAGAGGTCCTGCAGCAGCAGGTGAAGCGGATGCTCGCCGATCCTCGCTCTCAGGCCCTGGTTGACAACTTCGCGGGACAGTGGCTGTTCATTCGCAACGTCGCCGTGCATCAGCCGAGCCCGGAGCTGCTGTTCCACTTCGACGACAATCTCCGCAAGGCCTTCGAGCGGGAGACGCAGCTGTTCTTCGAGAGCATCATCCGCGAGAACCGCAGCGTCATCGACCTTCTCGACGCCGACTACACGTTCCTGAACGGGCGGTTGGCAAGGCACTACGGCATTCCGGGGGTGCAGGGCGAGCGATTCCGACGCGTCACGCTCCCGGCCGGCAGCGTGCGCGGCGGGCTGCTGGGACAGGGCTCGATTCTGATGGCGACGTCCTATCCGAATCGGACGTCGCCCGTTATCCGTGGGAAGTGGATTCTGGAGAATGTGTTTGGCGCCCCGCCGCCACCACCGCCGCCGAACGTCCCCGAGCTGAAAGACGAGAGAGATCCCCGGAAGGTACTGCCGATGCGCGAGCAGCTTGCGGCGCACCGCAAGAATCCCGCCTGCGCGGGTTGCCATGCGCAGATGGACCAGTTGGGGTTCGCGCTCGAAAACTTCGACGGGATCGGCGAGTGGAGAGACATCTATGCATCCGGCGCGAAGGTCGACGCTTCGGCTCAGCTTCCCGACGGCACGAAGTTCGACGGTCCGGCTGAGCTCCGACAGGTTCTGCGGATGCACTCTGACGAGTTCCTCACGACCGTCAGCGAAAAGCTGTTGACCTACGCGCTTGGAAGAGGTCTCGAGGCGAGCGACGCACCGGCAGTTCGCAAGATCAAGCGCGAGGCCGCACGCGGGGAATACCGCTTCGCCTCGCTGATTCAGGGAATTGTGACGAGCACACCGTTTACGATGAGGATGGCGTTAGAGGACGCAAATTAGGAGGCTGTCGAATGGTAATCACAAAGTTAGCGTTGCCACGGCGCACGTTCATCCGCGGCATGGGCGCAGCAGTCGCGCTGCCGTACCTCGACGCCATGGTGCCGGCGTTGAAAGCCCAGACGAAGGGCGCCCCCCGATTCACCGCGATCTACTGCGGGAACGGCGCCAACATGTTCGACTGGATTCCGGCCACCACGGGCGTGGGCTTCGAGTTGTCGCCCACCCTGAAGCCGATTGAGGCCTTCCGCGATCAGATGGTGGTCGTCACCGGCCTGGACAACTACCAGGCAACCGACCAGGGGGATGTCGGCGGACAGCATCCGCGTGCCGCACCGGCGTTCATGAGCTGCGCGCATCCGAAGCAGACCGAAGGCGCTGACGTGCAGGCCGGGACGACGGTCGATCAAGTCATCGCCCAGAAGATCTGCCGCGACACCAAGCTGCCGTCGCTCGAGGTCTCGATCGACCGCAACGACGTGGTTGGCGCGTGCGACCACGGCTACGCCTGCGCGTACATGAACTCGATGTCGTGGAGGAGCCCGACGGACCCGCTTCCGTCGGAAACGAATCCACGATTCGTCTTCGAGCGGATGTTTGGCGTCGGGGCCACCGCCGAAGAGCGCCTGGCACGAAGCAAAGAAGATCGCAGCATCCTCGATGGGCTCACCCAGGAGATCTCGGCGCTCCGCAGGAGGCTCGGTGCGACCGACCGGAGTAAGTTGGCTCAGTATTTCGACGCCGTTCGCGATGTCGAGCAGCGCATCGTCAAGGCAGAAGCGACCAACAGCGATTTCGCGGTTCCGGACCAGCCGGCCGGCGTGCCCGAAACGTTCAAGGAATACATCGAGCTGATGTTCGACCTTCAGGTGCTGGCGTTCCAGGCCGACATCACACGCGTCAGCTCACTCATGATGGCGCGCGAAAACGTGAATCGCGCGTATCCCGAGATTGGCCTGCCCGAGGCGCATCACTCGATCTCGCACCACGGGAACAATCCGGAAAAGATGAAGAACTACTCGAAGCTGAATGCCTATCACGTCGAAACGCTCGGATATTTCCTGAAGAAGCTTCAGGAAACGGCCGACAGTGACAGTAACCTGCTCGATAACACCATCGTGCTCTGGGGCAGCGGCATGAGCGACGCCAACGTTCACAACAACTACAACGTCCCGGTGGTTCTTGTGGGCGGGAAAAACCTGCAGGTCAAGGCGAACCGGCACGCGAAGATGGAGAAAGGCACGCCGCTGGCCAACCTGATGCTGGGCGTAATGGATCGGTTTGGTGTGGCCGACGAGAAATTCGGCGACAGCAACGGCAAAATCGACCTGCTGACTATTTAGCCGGCGATCGCCGGGGCTGACGGCTCGTCATCCAGAGGACGTTGTGGACGCTGCGAGCGCCCACAACGTCCTTTTTGTTTTCTCTCGCCCCGGCGCACAGGTGATACCATTTCCACACTGTGCCAGCCAGAGGCCTGATTCTTCTGTTGGCCCTCGCGGCGTGTGCCACGCAGCAGCGACCGCCAACCGTCGATCCGGCCCCTGCAGGTTCTGCTTCCAACACGTCCAGCACTCGCACGGGATCGATCGATGCGTCGAAGCTCGACGGCATCGAGCGCCTGATCCTCGAAGCCATCGCCCAGAAAAAGCTGCCCGGAGCGGTCGTGCTCGTCGGCCGCGGCGAAGAGACGCTCTATCACAAGGCGATCGGCCAGCGCGCGATTGTCCCTTCACCCGAGCCGATGACCCTCGACACGATTTTCGATCTGGCCTCGCTGACCAAGGTCGTTGCGACGACCACCAGTGTGATGATCCTGATCGAGGAAGGCCGGATAGCGCTGGACGATCGCGTTGCGGCGTACGTCCAGGGCTTTGAGCGGTATGGCAAGGGAAACATCACGATCCGCCATCTGCTGACGCACGTGTCCGGTCTGCGGCCCGACGTGGATCTGGCGGAGGGGTGGAGCGGATCGGATGCCGCCGTCAGCCTTGCCATCGAAGAAGTACCGCTGGCCGCTCCCGGCGCGCGTTTCATCTACAGCGACATCAACTTCTTCCTGCTCGGTGACATCGTCCGCCGCGTCAGCGGCCAGGGGCTCGATCGCTTTTCCGATGAAAGGATCTTCGCGCCGCTCCGCATGACCGATACGGCATTCAGGCCACAGGAGTCGTGGCATACGCGGATCGCTCCAACCGAACGCTGCGCGGCACTGTTCGGGTCGCCGTGCCAGGGGCCTGATATGAAGCTGCTGCGCGGCGTCGTTCACGATCCGACCGCCAGGCGGATGGGAGGTGTCTCCGGTCACGCGGGTCTTTTCAGCACCGCACCAGACCTGGCGACCTTCTGCAGAATGATCCTCGGAGGCGGCGCTCATCGCGGGGTGCGCATTCTTTCGCCCCTGGCGGTGGCAAAGATGACATCACCCGCGCCAGCTGGGGACGACCGCGCCGCACGTGGTCTCGGCTGGGACATCGACTCCTCGTTCTCGGCCAATCGGGGCGAGCTTCTGCCCATTGGATCCTTCGGTCACACAGGATTCACCGGCACCTCGTTGTGGCTCGATCCCTCGAGCGGCCTCTTCGTGGTGTTTCTTTCGAATCGCCTGCATCCAGACGGAAAAGGCGACGTCACGCCGCTACGGGGTCGGGTCGCAACGGTCGCGGCATCCGCTCTGACGGTCTCTTCGGTCGCGCGGGAATCGTCGTTGACCGGCGCGGATTTCGGGCCGTCGGGACCGCCGCCGGCTTCGAAAGCGGCCCCCGGGCCGACCCTCGCGGGGATTGACGTGCTTCGCGCCGAAGGCTTCGCGCTGCTCAAGGGCAAGCGCGTGGGCCTGGTGACCAATCACACAGGGCGCACCAGAGATGGCGTGACGACGATCGATCTCCTGCACGATGCGTCGGCATCGAAAGGGCACACGGTGGTCGCGTTGTTCAGCCCGGAGCACGGTATCCGAGGCGTGCTGGAGGCGAGCGTGCCGTCGACCATCGACGAGAAGACTCGACTGCCCGTCTACTCGCTTTACGGCGAAACCCGCCGGCCGACCGACGCAATGCTGAAAGGCATTGACACGCTGGTCGTCGACCTGCAGGACATCGGCGCGCGATTCTACACATACATGACCACGATGGCCTACGTCATGGAGGAGGCAGCAACGAGGAAGATGTCGGTGGTTGTGCTCGATCGGCCGAATCCGATCAACGGGTTTCAAATCGAAGGCCCGACGCTCGACAAATCGTCATTCGGGTTCACCGGATACTATCCGATGCCGATTCGCCACGGGATGACGCTGGGAGAGCTCGCGAAGCTGTTCAACGGCGAGAACGTAATCGGGGTCGATCTCACGGTCGTGCCGATGAAGAACTGGCGGCGTGACGCGTGGTTCGACCAGATCGGCCTGCCCTGGATCAACCCGTCGCCGAACATGCGCAATCTTCTGCAGGCGACGCTGTATCCGGGGATTGGCGCAATCGAAGGGACGAACCTGTCTGTTGGACGTGGTACCGACTCGCCGTTCGAGCAGGTCGGCGCCCCATGGATTGACGGCGTCCAGCTTGCCTACGCGCTCAACGCACGCCAGATCCCCGGCGTCGGTTTCTATCCGATCCGGTTCACCCCGACGTCCAGCAAGTACGCAGGCGAGGAATGCCAGGGGATCTTCATGGTCGTGACCGATCGCCTCGCGCTTCGTCCGGTCCGCCTCGGCGTGGAGATCGCGGCGACGCTGCACAAGCTCTACGGCGCAAAGTTCGATCTCGAATCTGCCGGGAGGCTGCTGGGATCGAGAGAGACCCTGTCGCGCATTCGAGCCGGCGACGAGCCGGCGACGATTGCTGCGTCCTGGGCGGCCGATGAGGCAAGATGGCGGCGGTTGCGCGCGAAATACCTGATATATCGATGACGAACTACCTAATGACGGACCATGTTGTGACGGACTACGCTGTGACGGACTACGTAGCGCAGGGCTTTAGCCCTGCCTGAATCCTACAAGGAGGTTCCCGATGGTGAGAGCTGTCGTCGTTGGTCTCGGTTTTCTCGTGGCCGCTTGCTCCGCCCCCTCGACCGACCAGGTGTCGGCCCCGGCCGCCACGAATGTCTCACTGTACGAGGGCGCTCGCATCATCACCGGGGATGGCAGTGCTCCAATCGAAAACGGGGCCTTCGTGGTCGAGAATGGGCGGATCGTTCAGGTGGGGCGAGCCGGTGAAGTGCGCTCGCCGGCGGGGGCGACCCGCGTCGATCTGACAGGGAAGACCGTAATGCCGGCGATCATCGATACGCACACGCACATGCCGACCGCCCGCGACGCGCTCGTCGAACAGCTCCAACGCAAGGCCTACTACGGTGTCGGGGCGGTCCAGAGTCTCGGTCAGGACACCGGCGACGTCGCGATTCAGGTTCGTGAAGAGACCGTCCCCAACGGCGCGTTGCTTCGAACGGCCGGCCGTGGGATCACCGCACCCGAACCGGGACGAACCGAGGCCCCATACTGGGTGACCAACGAGGCGGAAGCCAGAAAGGCGGTACAGGAGCTGGCCGCACGGAAGGTGGACATCATCAAGATCTGGGTCGACGACCGCGACGGCAAGTACAAGAAGCTCACTCCCGATCTTTATGGCGCGATTATCGACGAGGCGCACAAGAACGGTGTACGAGTCACGGCGCACATCTTTACCCTTGACGACGCCAAGGGGCTGCTCAAGGCCGGGCTCGACGCGTTTGCTCACAGCGTGCGCGATCGCGACATTGACGCCGAGGGTTTTGCCCTCTTCAAGGAGCATTCGAACGTCATCGTGAACCCGAACCTTCCCGACCGCGGTGTGGCCGCCGATATGGGCTGGCTCAGCGGGAGCATACCAGCCGATGAGCTGAAGAAGCTGCAGGCAGGGGCGACCGACCGGCCGGATGCGCAGAAGGCATTTGGTATTCAGGCCCGGAACCTGTCGAAGCTCCACTCGGCCGGCATCAAGATAGTGCTCGGCACCGATGGCAGCATCCCGTGGAGCCATCACGTGGAGATGGCAGACATGGTTGCAGCCGGCATGCCACCGGCCGACGTCATCGTGGCTGCGACCCGCAATTCGGCAGAATTCCTGCGGATGAACGACGCCGGCACCATTGCGGCAGGCAAACGAGCTGACTTCCTCGTGCTCGACGCCAATCCGCTCGACGACATCACCAACACGCGCCGGATCGCGAGCGTTTACCTGCGTGGCGGGGCGATCGATCGTGCCGCGATCAGAGCGCGTATGAGCGGCAGCGCAACGAACTGACCTGAAGGATCGAAAAACAGGAGATAGGAGATTCGAACAGGAGATAGGAGATCAGGAGCATATTTGTCTGAAAGAAATCCAAGCTGGCTCTTTTTTCTTCTATCTCCTGTTTAACATCGCCTGATCTCCTGGTCTCCTTCTATTTGCAGACTCAATTGACAGACGCTCGAGTGTTGAGCGGAGCCTGAAGGATCGAAAAACAGGAGATGGGAGAGCCTATTTATCTGAAAGAAATCCAAGTTGGCTCTTTTTTCTTATATCTCCTGTTTGACATCTCCTGATCTCCTGCTCTCCTGTTCTATTTGCAGACTCGATTGACGAACGCTCGAGTGTTGAGCGGAGCCTGAAGGATCGAAAAAACAGGAGATAGGAGATTCGAACAGGAGGTAGGAGATCAAGAGCCTATTTATCTGAAAGAAATACAGGTTGGCTCTCTTGGTCTTCTATCTCCTGTTTGCCATCTCCTGGTCTCCTGGTCTCCTGTTCTATTTCCAGCCGAGATTTACGACCGTTCGAGTTTTGAGCGGAGCGGCGACGCGTCAGAACTTCAGCGGTTCCGGGAAGAACTCCGCGACGAGCTCCTTGTAGTACGGCTGCAGCTTCTCGGAGTCGGGTTTGCCGTCTCCCTTTGAATACAGGTCGTAGCGGTTGAAGGCTCGAACCCAGCGGAACATCTCGCGATCGTGGTCGGTCATCAGGTACCTGTACTGCCCTTCGCGATGCGCGGAGTAGAACGAGTGATACCGGATCATGTAGCGTGCTTCCTCCGGCAGCCGGTCCTTCACCACGTGGTACAGGTACTCGTCATGGCCCCATGACATGTGGACCGCCTGCAGGCCGCATTGCGGCTCGTAGATCCCGAGCTCGGTCGAGTACTCAGGATGGTGGCGGTCGGGGTTGTCCTCGAAAAACTCAGCGTGCACGATCCTGTCGGAAAACGCGCAGCCGACGGGAAACGTGTCGCCGACGACGGCCCATTGCGGCTCGCCCCACAGGCAAAGGACCTTTCCGAGGTCGTGAATCAGTCCAGTCACGATGAACCACCCGGGCTGATTTGCGCGGCGCGCGGATTCGGCCGTTTGCAGCGCATGGTCTATCTGCGTCAGGTCCAGATCGGGGTCGCTGTCGTCGACCAATGTATCCAGATACTCCAGTGCTTCCCACACACCCATCGTCCGGCGATCGAGTGTCAAGTACCTGCTTCTTCTTCCGCGTTACGAAGTCGAGTGTCTGGTACCGGTGGTTGAGGCGATAGAACTCCTTTACGGTCGGTCGCGCTTCAGCGGCGTAGTTGCGGAACTCACTCGGATGTTTCCCCATGGCATTCTCCTGAAGGTTCAATGCCAATGTTACTGCAGCGCATCCCTTCAGGGCTCATTTTGAACCTTGCGCTCCTCCTCTTTTTTGAGCGAGATGTAACAGGTGCGCGACGGTCACGGTCGTTGCCGCGCCGATGAATACGTACCAGGTGAAGGCGATCGGAAGGGGCAATCCCCAGACGATGGTCATCGCGACCAGGCCCGCGATCATGCCTCCGAACACTTGTCCGTCTGTCATTCCCGATGAGAGCATGGCGAGGAGGAATGCGCCGAGCACAGGCCCCGAGGCCCACGACAGCACTGCAAGGCCGGCGTCGAGCACCGACCGCTGGATCCACTGTGCGGCGATGGCCACGCCGATCTGCACCACACCCCACACGACCGTCCACGCCCGCGACACGCGCATCAGTGTCGCCTCGTCGGCACCAGGCCGGATGTACTTCGCGTAGAAATCATTCACCGTTGTCGCGGCCATGGAGTTGATGGAAGGGGAGAGCGCCGCTGCGACGATCGCGGCGACGATGAACCCGGCCGCGCCATGCGACAGCGTGGTCACGATGAAACTGGGAAGCAATTCGTCGTTGCGGGCGAGTGCCCTGGGGAGCGGCACGTGTTGGTAGTACGTGAACAGCATCACGCCGATGACGAGAAACAGCACGAACTGCGCGAGGACCAGAAAGCCGCTGAGGACGATGCCGCGCGCGGCATCACGTCCCGATCGAGCGGCGAGCAGCCGCTGCACGAGGAACTGATCGGTCCCATGCGTAGCGAGCGTCAGCGCGATGCCCCCCACGATGCCCGCCCACAGGGTGTATGGCCGGGCAAGCGTCCACGACAGATCGATTATCCGGAACTTGCCTGCCGCGGACCCGGCTCGGATGACTTCCGCCCATCCGCCCGGGATGAGGGACAAGAGCGACACGAACACGACCGCTGCCCCTGCCGCGTAGACAAAGAGCTGGACGACGTCGGTCCAGATGACGGCAGAAGCGCCACCCTTGACGGTATAGACGATCATCGCGATTCCGATCATGACGACGGCAGCGGTCACGGGCACCTGCGTCACGACAGAGATGACGAGGGCGGTTGCGAAAAGACGGATGCCGTCGGCGAGCGAGCGGGTGATCAGAAAAATCGCCGCTGCGAGGGTCTTCACGCGGTCGCCGAAGCGGCGCTGGAGCAGCTCGTACGACGTGAACAACTCCCCGCGAAAGTACGCGGGAATGAAGATGGCGCCGATGATCAGCCGGCCGATCACATACCCGAAGACGAGCTGCAGGAACGTCATGTCGCCCGCGTACGCCGTGGCTGGCACGCTGATGAACGTCAACGTGCTCGTCTCCGTGGCGACGACGGCAAAACAGATCGCCCACCAGGGCACCGACCGTCCCGTCAGAAAGTAGTCGCGGGTCGTTTTCTGAAAGCGGGCGAAGTACGACCCGAAGAGCGTGATCGCGGTCAGGTAGCCGAGGATAATCGCGTAGTCGAGCCAGCTAAGAACCATGCAGGAGCACTAACTGCCCGTCGTCATTCCCCCCGCGCATCGCCGCCTCAACGCCGGCGGGCCCGCTGGTACTGTTCAAAGGAGAATATCGAGATGAGTGGAACATCCAGGTCGGCCGGCACGGCCTGGCCCGCAGGCCGCCGGCCGGCGTATTTGACGAACGCGGGTTTCTCTCTGCGCATCAGCGTCCGATCGGTGCGTGAGAGCATCCCGGGCCTGTTCTGAAGTACGTACCACCGGAAGCGCTCTTGCTGAGGATCGGCGGTTCTTGGACGCAGCTTGTTCCACAAGCGCAGGCGCGCCACGTCGAAGATCGGTGAGAACGCAATCGCCTCGCCCGAAGGCGTGCGCTGGTTGAGCCACAGAAGCACATCATTGTCCAGCGCATCCCACCAGTATGTCGGCTCCATGCCTTTGGCGGCTGCACCGCGAACGCCGCCGGCAATCAAACTGTAATGTGAGAGTGTTTGCGGGTAATACCTGGCAAGGTTGATGGCGCTGGCAAGAAGCGCCCCTGCCAGGGCGGATTTCAGGCCGACCTTCCAACGGAAGGCAGGCACCCGGCCGATTGCGGTGTAGGCGAGTTGCGCTCCGATGCCTGCGTACACGCACCAGAAACCGAACGCCGGGAGGAAAAGTCGAACGCCGTCATGCGGTGGAGCTCCAGGCAGCGCTCGGACGATCATCAGCGTGATCCAGTGGAGAAACAGGGTGATGGACCAGGCTGAGGGTCTTGCGAGACAGTGCCACAACCCGACAATTCCGAGCGCCAGGGTCGGCACGGGAGTGACGAAAACAAGCCATACGAGAGTGTTGTACCAGGGCAGAGAGTTCGCGACGTCATAATTCTGTCGCAGAAACTGAGTCGATATGTTCAGCGTCTGCGCACGATTCAGACTTCGGTCGAGGTGTTCCTCCAGGCCTGCCAGCGGGCTGAACCATAGTGGCGGGTTGAGCACGTAGAACACGAGAAGCGAAACAGGCACAATCACCAGAAGCCGGCGGAAGACACCGGCTCTTCGATGGATGGCTTCTGACAACACCACTGGAGTCCAGGCCAGCCATCCCGTGAACTTCGTGGCCGTCGTCAGACCCAGCACGATGCCCAGTCGGGCGCCGTTGTCTGTCGAAGCCGATGATGACTGAGCGACCCATAACAGCAGCCACCACGCGGTGAGCTGCCCGTCCTGGGTTGCGAAATGCGCCTCCGAGAAGATTCTGGGGAACGTCAGCATGGTCACCGGCGCCACGATGGCGGCGACGAGGCCGTGTCTCTTTCGCAGATGCACGGCGACAGCGGCACACGCGATACTGAACAAGGTGATTGGCCCGAGTCGAGCGGCAGTCAGCGGCTCGACAAGAGAAGATGTCAGCATTTCTCCCAGCGCGATCGGAATGATGAATCCGGCGGGATGCCCTTCCGAGTGCGTGATGAAAATCCGGTGGCTGCTAATAGCCTCACTGGAAAAGTCGAGGCCCCCGAGCAGCCACTCGCGAACGATCTGGGATCGAACGAGGTACTCCACTTCGTCCCAGACGAGAGGGATACCTGGGGCAGTGAAGGCGAGGGTAGCCCAGCTGCAGAGAAACGTCGTAAGTGCCAGAGAATGGCGCCGCCAGTAGAGGGAGAGGGAGAGCGTTAGCGTCTCTCCAGCGTGAACCCGAACGCGTAAACAGTGCCGTCGTAGGTGCCCACATGGACCTGGCTGTTGCTGGCCCAGAGGTTTCCCGGAGGCACATACGAGCTGATTGTCTTGCCGCTGTTCCACAACTCCCTGCCCGACCCGGAGTCGAACGCGTACAGCACGGCAGCTCCCTTCGGCCTGCCACTCGCAGCCGCGAACACGACATCATTGACGACAATCGGGGCAGTCGGCGCGGCAAGGTCACGTGACGTCCAGCCGGATTCGAGAGACACGGCGCCGCCTTTCAGCACGACTCTGAGCGCGACGATGGTGCGCGAGACCGGCACGAACAGCCATCGCGTGCCTTGCTGTTCAAACGTCGCGAGCGCATCGGGCGTGAAGCTGCTTCCAAGCGATGGCGATGCAAAGAGAGGCGTGGAGTGGTTCGCTCCTCCAAGAGAGGTGGCATCGAGGAGCAGAATGCGACCGTCGCGCGTCGCAGCGGCGACGATCTCTCGTCCCGTATGGCTGATGACGACCGGCGTCGTCACGAACTCCGTTGACGGGCTCGAAAACCAGTCAATCGGCTGCAATGTTCTCGCGTCGAGCGAGACGATCGCGTTTGCATAGCCGCCCGAAGCCGGTGTACCCGGTCCGATAGCGACCAGGATATTGCCGCCGGTCGTAAATGCGAGATTGCCGACGGGACTTCCGCCATTCGTTTGCCAGGAGATGACCTTCCTGCTGTCGGCATCCAGCGTAATTGCCCAGACTCCATTCGGAACGCCGCCGCACTCCTCGCTCGTGCTGGTGTACAGCATGTCGCCGATCGCCGTAAGGTCAGAGTAGCGGGCGTTGGGCGGTAGGAATGGTGCAGGCTTCTGAACGTCGAGGCCAGACACCTGTCCGAGCGCGTGGAGCGTTCCAGCGCTCGATACCGCGTAGATTGGACCGGTGTATCGTCCGGCGAAAACGCCACCGCCACCCCCCCGTCCTGCCTGTGCCGGAATCGGAGCAGCGCCACGCAACCCTGCGCCGCCATCACGCCGCGCCAGGTCCATCGGCACGCCCTCGCCCGGCAGTCCGATGCCGCCGCGATAGCCTGCGCGTGCCGGAGATGGTTCGGGCAACTGGAGCGGCGGCGGAACGAGGCTGACAACGCGGCCGGCGGCGCCTGTCATACCGCCTGGACATCGAGAGGCTGGAGCGGGTAGCGGAACATCGAACCGGCGCTGCCACAACGGGTAGCCGGTATCGTTGTCGATCGCAAACACCTTGTTCGACGCGCCGATGACGAAGGAGGCGGGAGAAAAGCCAAGGAGGCCGTTCATGGTGATGCCCTGGCTGAGCGACACCATCTGTCGAGGAGCGTTGTCCAGCTTTTCGCGCCATTGAAATTCGAAGCCAGCTTTCGACAGGTTGGCGACCGAGATGTTTGGATCCAGCCGAAGCCAGGACGTCCGCTGCGCATCTGCGCCCGTCGCGGGCCATTCGAAGCCGACGTTGCGTCCCTGAGCCCATCCGACCGCACCCGCCAGCGCGCACGCGACGGCGATCAGATAACGGCGATTGCTGTGCATGGCTCTCTCTTTAACGGGTGACGCCAAAGGCATAGATCGTCCCGTCGAATGTGGTGATGAAGGCGCGGCCGTTGGCGATCGTCAGGCCACTGTAGTGGCTCCAGCTGGCGATCTCGTTGCCACTGTTCCACAGTTCACGTCCGGTCAGCGCGTCGAGCGCGTAGAGGGTCGCGCGTCGCGACCCGGGTATCCTGCGGTCCGCGGTGGTGCTCACCGCGCCGCCGATCTGTGGGCCGGCAGGATCATCGAACGCCCGATCTGGAACGACCTGCGACGCGTCTTCGCCGCTGCCATAGGTGAAGATGACGCCGTTGGCGACAATCGCATGTTCTGCCAGGTCCATGTCGCGTGACAACCATTGCGGTACGAGCTGCCATTTGCCGTCGCGCTCTTCGAGCGTGTACGCGGCGACACCTCCGTTTACAGGACGCGCATGTTCGACCGGTGCCTTGAACTCGCGGCTGACGGGACCGTAGAACGGAACGACGACCCACTGCCGTCCCTTGGCGTCCTGCCATGCAGCCATCGCCCCCCAAATCCCCTTGGCGTCGAACGCCTGCGCGTCGTTGCAGAGGAGCGGCGTGATTTGCAGCGCCGTACGATTGTCCTTGCCGCCGAGATCATCTCGATCCAGCAGCCACAGTCGACACTCCTTGCTCGTCGCGACCAGGAATTTCCGGCCACGAAAGTCGAACGCCATCGGCGTGACGTTGAGGTCGAGATCGCGTCGGAACAGCCAGTTCGCGTTTGGCGGCGCAAAGTAATCGACGAACTGGAGCTGCTTGTTCGCATCGAGCTTCGCCGCCACGACGGCAGTGCCCAGGCTGTTGGTCTCGCCGGCGAACGGCGCATCACCCGTGCCCATGTACACGCGGCCTTCAGGATCGACGGCTACGCCCCGGCGTCCCCACATGCCTCCGCCGGCCGGCGCGAAAATGCTCACTTTCTTCGTCGCGAGGTCATAGGAGAGGAACGCGTTGGTGTTTCCTCCGCAGCCTTGTGCGGTGGAGGTATAGATCACGCCATCGAACAGATTCAACGCGTACGGCTTGCCGTTGGGACCCGTGAATTTCTCCGGCGCGGCAAGATCTTTGCCCGTCGCCACATCGAGTGTGTGGAGACGGCCGTCCCACGACAACGCGTACAGCGCATACCGGCCCGCCGTAGTCGTTCTCGCAATGACTGGCACCGCCGTCTGGCCACCGGGGCACAACGTGCTGCCCGGCCCGCGCGTGACGGCAGGGTAGATGCTGTCGAACTTCTTTTCCCACAGCATCTCGCCCGAGGCGACATCGAACGCATACAGCTCGTCCGAGATGCCCGCAAAGATGGCCAACTCGCGCGGGCCGAGCGGTGTCGTGACGCTCGACACGGTCACCGGAGCGAACAGATTGTGCATCTGCCGCGGCGTGCTGTTGACCTTTGTCTTCCAGAGCAGCCGCATCTTCTGCACGTTGGTCGTGTTGAACACTGTTTCGTTGCGGAGCCACCCGGTTCGTCCGCCGTCCACCCCTTCGGTCAGGTAATCTTCACCGGAGAGTGACACCCCTGCGGAAACAAGGGCGAGGGCGAGCAGCCATCGGGTCATGTGACGTCTCATTCCTGCGCGCATCGCGTCACCCCTCACGTTTCGACGGTAAATCCGGCTCGTAGATTAGGAAGCCGCGGCCGGCAGTGTCAAGGAAGCTCAGGACAATGGCATCTTACGGCGGCTGAGGTCGTTGCGTGTAAAAACTTCCGGGAAAGTTTTTCCCGGCGTTGTCGCCACATCGACCGGTGTGCGCGCGTTCTCAAGGCTCGATTCGCGGTCAACGGCTGGCTCGTCCACCCATGCAGGTGTTTGCGGATATGATGTGCGTCGATCCAGGTCGATCGGCGCGTCGATGGGCGATGTCTGTTCGTGATGCGCGATTTCCTCTGGATGATTCTCTGCGATCAGATTCATCATCGCGGTCAGTTTTCGATCTACCTGCGCATGGCTGACGGCAAGGTTCCGTCCATCTAGAATCAGTATTCCATGACGTCCAATCCATTCGACTCAGAAGATCCAGGCCTGTACGAGATATCCACGCGAGCTCGCGGACCAGCAGGTGTGCTGCCGCTGACGCCGGAGATGCTGCGTGAGCGGCCGTCGGGCGATCTGTTTGGCTGGACGCAGAACGCCGGGATGGGATGGAACCCGTCGGCGCTCGGTGGCAAAGAGTTTCTGATGCTCTCGACCCACGGCGGCATCCGGGCGCCGGATGGAACGCCGATCGCGCTGGGATATCACACGGGACACTGGGAAGTCGGGTTGCTTCTCGAAGCTGCTGCGGACGTGTTCAAGGCGGCGGGTGCGATCCCGTTTGCCGCCGCATGCACCGATCCCTGCGACGGCCGATCGCAGGGCACCACGGCGATGTTCGACAGCCTGCCGTTCCGCAACGACGCTGCCACGATCTTCCGCCGCTTGATTCGCTCGCTTCCAACGCGGCGCGGTGTGCTGGGCGTGGCCACCTGCGACAAAGGATTGCCGGCGATGATGATGGCGCTGGCATCGATCGGCGACCTGCCCGCCGTGCTGGTGCCCGGTGGAGTGACCCTGCTCCCCGAGCACGGGGAAGACGCCGGAAAGGTGCAAACGCTCGGCGTTCGGTTCGTCCACGGCAGCATCACGCTCGAAGAGGCTGCGGATCTCGGCTGCCGGGCTTGTGCGTCGCCGGGCGGAGGATGCCAGTTCCTGGGAACTGCCGCGACCTCCCAGGTGGTCGGCGAGGCGCTGGGGATCGCGCTCGGTCACTCTGCGCTCGCACCGTCTGGTCACCCCATCTGGCTCGACATGGCACGCCGTTCAGCTGCGGCGCTGATGGCGCTCGAAGAGCAGCGAACAACGGTGCGCGACATCGTGACCGACGCGGCCGTCGAGAATGCGATGGTGGTGTTTGCGGCGTTCGGCGGCTCCACCAATCTGATTCTGCACCTCCCCGCAATTGCACACGCGGCGGGTCTGCGCCGCCCTGCCGCCGCAGATTGGGCGCGAGTCAATCGGCAGGTGCCGCGCCTGGTGGATGCCTTACCCAACGGGCCGAAGAATCATCCCACCGTGCAGGTGTTCATGGCGGGAGGCGTGCCGGAGGTGATGCTCCATCTAAGACGGCTGGGCCTGCTCGACCTTGGTGTGAAGACGGCGTCCGGTATGTCGCTCGATGCTCAGCTCGATGGATGGGAGTCATCCGAACGTCGAGCGATACTTCGCGCTCGACTGCAAGGCGAGGGGGTTGATCCCGAAGATGTGATCGTCTCGCCGGAAAACGCGCGGCGGCAGGGCCTGACATCAACCGTCTGCTTCCCGGGAGGCAACATCGCCCCGGAAGGGTCGGTGATCAAGAGCACTGCGATCGATCCGTCCGTCGTTGACGAGGATGGCGTCTACCGGTTGACGGGGCCGGCAAGAGTATTTCTTTCGGAGCCGGCGGTCATGGCGGCGATCAAAGCGAATCAGATCAAGGCGGGCGACATCCTTGTGCTCATCTGCCGGGGTCCGATGGGAGCCGGGATGGAAGAGGTGTACCAGATCACGAGCGCCCTGCGTCACCTGCCGGTCGGCAAGCACGTCGCCGTGATTACCGACGCGCGTTTCAGCGGCGTTTCTACGGGCGCGTGCATCGGCCATGTCTCTCCCGAAGCCCTGGCCGGCGGCCCTGTCGGACGGCTCCGCGACGGAGACGTGATCAGGATCGTCATCGATCGGCGGTCACTCGAGGGCTCGGTCGACCTGATTGGCGAACACTTCGTCGAGCGAAACGTCGACGAGGGCTCGCGCATTCTCGCAGAGCGTGCACCGCGATCGGATCTTGGCAGAGACCAGTCTCTGCCCGATGACACGCGCATCTGGGCTGCGCTTCAGGATGTGAGTGGAGGCACCTGGGGCGGGGCGGTGTATGACGCAGAGATGATTCTGAAAGTGATCGAAGCGGGGAAGGATGTAATTAAAAGGGGGTAAGGAGAAAGGGAAAGGAAAAAGGAAAAAGGAATAAGGGATAATCCAGCTACCAGCTATCGGCTCCGCCTACCAGCTAGTAAGCGAGCCGGCGTCGTCGAAGATCTCGACGTCGCGTTCGATGAGATCAATGCGATCTCATCGCACAGTTGGTCGAGCACAGCGGACGACACGTAAATCTCCTCGAGGTGCAGCGTATCGAGGATACGGATAATTCGGGGCGCGTCCGTTCGACGCGTGAGCGCAGCTCCTGAGGGCGACATCGAACGCCTCCCGATCGCTCGCGACGGCGACTGGAATTTTTCCGCGCTCGAGAAAATTGCTGGTAATGACATTGGCGTTGGTCGCGTCGCGTTCGATCTTGTCGTAGAGGCGTCGAGTAATGACGTCGGCGAGTCCGACGCCGATCGCATTTCCGTGCGATTGATCGGTCAGATCGCACACGATCATCGCGCCGATCTGCGGCGCCGCCGGATCGTGCTCGCCGTTGACGCCGATCCGACCGGTAATATTCGGATCCATCCCGACCCCGCTGATGTCTTTGCCCATGCGATCGATGACGAGAACGTCGAGGGTTCTCACCGGCAAGCGAGGCATGCTCTTCCTGGCCAGTTCGAGCAGATGTGGCTCCTCGTCGGCAATCTCGTTCGGCCTTCAGCACCCTGACGACCATTGTGTCGTGATAGGCGTCCTCGACGAGTCGCGACGCCGCCGAGAATCTTGCCTTCTGACAAGCACTCTTCGCGCGCCGGGTCCGATGAGCTCGCGCAGTCCGGCGACGCCAAATCGATGGATGGCCAGCGCTCCGTCCTGCTTGCCCAGACCAATGAGCGCCATCTTCATCAGACCGCTCTCATAGCGACCATGAAAATCCGAGTGCGGTTTGATTCGATTGATCAGGATGACTCCGTCTGATTCGTGCGCGTGCCGATCCATGAACACGGCTGAACGGCAGGTCTCCCTTCTGCAACTCGACCGTTTCCATCGTGGCGCGCACGGGCGCGCCGACGGTTGCTTCGGCAACACCATAGGCGGCGAGCACTTCGATCTGCCCTTCAGCGGTCGCGCCACCGTGACTCCCCATGGCCGGGACGATAAATGGCGTCGCGCCGCGTCCTTTGACGTACGCGACGACCTCTCTGGCGATCGATGCAGGTTGCCGATACCCCGGCTGCCCACGCCGACGCCGATGCGGGCGCCCGGCGGAATTCGTTCATCCAGCCGGGCGAGTTGTTCCCGTAACACTGACAGGGGATCGCGCAGACCATTGCGCTCGAATTGCTGCCTGATCTTCGTTAGGCGCATCTTTAACAAGAGATCAAAAGATCAAGAGATTTTGAACAGGAGAAAGGAGGCCAGGAGAACTCTTTGTCTCCTAGTCTCCTGTTGAACAAAAAAAAGGAGTTCTCCTGATCTTCTCTTTCCTGTGAAGATTATCGTTGCAGTTCTGCGTACAGCTTGACCAACGAAACGTTCTCCTGTGGTACCGATGTTGGGCACCTTCGCATCGAAATCGGCGGTCGGCTTCGCGGCGGCGACCTGTTCGAGCGTCATGCCTTTCTTGACCATCGGCGCGATTTTGTCGCGAACGCCCGTAAGGATGTCGCGATGTGCGGCCACCGCCGTCCGTCGACAACTGCACCATGGCCGGGAACGATTCGTGTCGCCGGTCCAGAGAGCTCGATGATCTTGTTCAGGCCGGCCAGCATGCCGTTAAGCGATCCGCCGTTGGCGCGGTCGATATTCGGATAGCCGATCGATCGATAAAAGTCGCCGGTCATGATGACGTCGGCGGTGACGAATTTAACCAGCGTATCGCCGTCGGTATGCGCCGCTGGTATGGGAATCAGTTGAACCTGCTCGCCGTTCATGTGAAACGTCATCGGTGCGTCGTAGGTCAGAAGCGGCAGACCTGCGGCCGGCGTTGGCGTTCCCGGCGCTCCGCCGGCGCCAGGGTTCGGCTTCTCGAGCCGCGCTCGCAGCTGAGGTCGCGCGATGATCGTGACCCCCATCTTTCCCAGATTGACGTTGCCGCCCGTGTGGTCGCCGTGAAGATGGGTGTTGATGAGAAATCGGATGGGTCCCGGGTTGATCTGTTTGATGGCCGCGACGATCTTCTCGGTGAGCGGAGCGAACTGACTGTCGACCATCAACACACCATCGGGACCGGCGAGCACTCCGATCGCTCCACCCTGGCCTTCCAGCGTGGAGAGATTCGCGCTGAGCTTATTTGTCTTGATTTCGACCTTGCTGAAATCCTGCTGTGCGCCGACGAGAGCACTCAGCAGCAGGCAAACGACGAAGGTGCGCGAGGGTGTTGCAATGGTCATGATCAAGATTCCTTTTCTCATTCCGGCAGGGCTGAAGCCCTGCGCTACCAGCTACCGCCCCGAGCTACCGGCTATCAACTATGACCGCTTCCTTCCGCTCAGCTCGCCGCGGAGTACCGGCAGTTCGTGTTTATACCCCTCGGCGTCGCCGTAGTCCACAAAATGCCGGTACCGCATAGGCCTCTGGTGCTCGAGAGCCTGGAGAGCGCCACGCCGGCGAGTGCTCCGGAACTTGGGAGAAGGTCATCCAGTAAGCGGAACGGGAATCTGATGCCGCCTTGCGCTGCTTCGGCGCCTCATGGAAGAGCGCGGGCTGAAAGTGGAGTAGCGCAGGCCTTCAAACCTGCCTCACCGCCGTTCACCGGCTATTCCGAATCATCGCCGACGATCGGATCGCCGGGATCTCATCCTCGAGAAACCGCCAGTCGGCTGGATTGTTTCGACGCAGCTCGGCGCGAGACCAATCCGCGCGCATGAGCCCCCGATCGGGATGGCGACTGCTGTTGAGCAGCAGGTGGCCAATCTCATGAGCGATCGCCCGCCCCAGAAGGAGACGGAAGTCGACCGCGGCGCGGCGCGATATTGACCCCACGAGATCGACGAAGACCGTGGCCAGAAACGGCGCACCTTCCTCGAGGTTGACCAGCGAGAACCCCATCGACACAAATCGCTCGCCGTCTGAGTGGTTCGTCGCCTGGAGGCGCAGCGTCAGTTCATGCGCGCCAGGCGGTTGGCGGCACTCCGCAGGAGCATTGACAGGCTCGCCGTCGCGATGCCAGCAATCCATCCACGACAGATTGACGCCAGCGTCGCTGAAAATCGCGTTGACGTAAGACCGGGCGGCCAGAAGGTCGTCGGCGGGAACGCCGTCGTTGTTGAAAACCCTGATGGACAGGGAGGCAGGGCTGACCGCCTCTGCCGAGGCTGCGGCGGTCAAGAAGCCCTGCGCTACCGCAGGTCCTGCTGGTCGCAAGTAGAACCAACGGCACTGCCCCGATTGATTTCCATCCCATACCCCTTCACGCGGAGATTCCCGGCGGATTCAGTCATGAGTGAAAAGTGCGCTGAATTACGCGTTATAGGAGAATGGGAATGTTCGACAATACCTACCGACAATGGACGCCCCACGTTCTGACGTCACGCGGCTGTTGCATCAGTGGACCGGCGGGCAACGGGAAGCGCTCGATCTGCTGCTGCCGCAGATCTACGGGGAGCTGCGGCGGCTGGCGTCGGCCTACCTCCGGCGGGAACGGCCCGACCACACCCTTCAGCCGACGGCGCTCGTGCACGAAGCTTTTCTCCGGCTCGTCGACCAGCGCGCGGTGCGATGGCAGAACCGGGCGCACTTCTTCGGTATTGCTGCACAGGCGATGCGGCGGATCCTGGTGGACCATGCCCGCGCGCACGCGGCCGAAAAGCGGGGCGCCGGAGAACGGCGTGTGTCGCTCGACGAGACGCTCGCGTGACTGGTGCACCCGACGTCGACCTGCTCGCGCTGGATGAAGTGCTTACCCGGCTCGCCACCATCGACCCCCAGCAAAGCCGGATCGTCGAGCTTCGGTATTTCGGCGGATTGACGCTGGAGGAGACGGCGGAGGTCATGGCCATCTCGCCCGCGACGGTCGGTCGCGAATGGACGCATGGCCAGGGCGTGGCTGTTTGCGGAGCTGACAGGGTCGCAACGCTCCGGCTGACCTGCAATGACGGAAAGGAATGGCCTCGCGTTAAGGAGTTGTTTCACGCGGCGCTCGAGCGGCCCGCAGGGAAGCGCTCCGACTTTCTTGCGCTTGCTTGTGGCGAGGACACCAGCTTGCAAGCCGAGGTCGAGCGCCTGCTCGCAGCCCATGAGCGGGCCGCGTCGTTTATCGAACACTCGCCGGTCGGCGACGATGCGATACAGACACCCGCAGGGCACCTCCGATCGCGGCTGACCGGCCGCCACATCGGCCGCTATGAGGTCGGGCGGCTCATCGGTGCCGGTGGCATGGGCGAGGTCTACGCGCGCGCACGACGTGGAGCTCGGGCGGGAAGTCGCGCTGAAAATCGGATCGGATACCGACCTCGAGGCGCAGACGAGACTGCGTCGCGAGGCGCAGCACGCATCGCAGCTGAATCACCCGCATATCTGCACGATCCATGAGGTCGGCGACTTCAACGGCCAGCCCTATATCGTCATGGAGTACGTCGAAGGCGATCGGCTTTCTGACATCATCCCGCGCGACGGCCTCGAGATCGAGAAAGTGTCTCGCTACGGAGCTCAGATTGCCGACGGCCTCGCACACGCGCATCGCCACGGCGTCAGCCACCGCGACCTGAAGAGCGAGAACGTCGTCATCACGCACGAGGGAAGGGCGAAGATTCTCGACTTCGGTCTCGCGCGGCGCCTGGCGCCTCATGACTTGAAAGATCTGTCCGAATCGCAGAGAGGCGCCGGCGCCCGGCCAGGGCGAAAGCGTCCTGGCTGGAACGCTTTCATCGATGGCGCCGGAGTTGTTGCGTGGTGAACAGGCCGATGAACGCAGCGATATCTGGGCGCTCGGCGTCCTGCTGTACCACATGAGTGCGGGTACGCGCCCCTTCGTCGGGGCGACGGGATTCGAGTTGAGCGGCGCGATCCTCCACCAGCCGCCGCCGCGGTTGCCGGAGCGTGTGCCCGCATCGCTCCAGAGCACTATTCTGCGGTGCCTGGCGAAGGATCCCCGAGAGCGGTATCAGGACGCCGATCGAGGTTCGGTCCGCCCTCGAGACGGTGGCAACTGCGAAACCGGCGCGTCCCTCGCGCCGCGCGGTTGTCGCCGGTCTCGGTCTGTTGCTGGCGTTTGCAGCTGCGGTTGCCGTCTGGCGGCAACAGGGACGAACGCCGTCGGCGGAGCTCGCGCGTCGGTCCCTGCCGCACGGCCGTCGATTGCCGTCATGCAATTCGAAAACGTCGCCGGCACGGAGGACGTCGCCTGGATGTCGCGAGGCGTGCCGAACATGCTGCTGACGGGTCTCGCACAGACGCGAGGGCTCGATATCGTGAGTGGTCAGCGGCTTCACGAGGTCATCAGGCAGACCGGCCACGACAGTCTCGAGTCTCTCGACCGGGGTCAGATCGCCGATGTCGCAAGGCGTGCCGGCGCCAGCGTCGATCGTCGTCGGAAGCATCGTGAAAGCCGGATCGGACATCCGCATCGATGCGCAGCTCGAAGACCTTTCGAGCGGCCGCGTGCTCGCGGCCGACAGCGTGCGAGGCACCGATCTGTTCGCGCTGGTGGATCAGCTTGCTGTGCGGATCCGCGATGGCGTCGGATTTCGCGATGCCGCAGCGATGCGTCATGTCGCCGACGTCTCGACGTCTTCCCTTGATGCGTATCGCTTCTATTCCGAAGGGCTGACCGCATACAACAACACTCGGGCGGCTGACGCACGCAGACCTGTTCGAGAAGGCGGTCGCGATCGATCCGACCTTCGCCCAGGCGTACTTTCATCTGGCGCTCGTGTGTGGCCATCATAGGATGACGACGGGACGCCGAGCGTTACGCAGCGAAGGCCACCGAGCATGCCGATCGGCTCGACGAACGCCATCGTCTTCTTTTGAGGGCCGAGATCGCGCGCAGCGCGGGAAATTCGGAAGAGGCGGTGCGTGCGCTCGAGGAGGCGATCGGCGAAGTACCCTGATACCGAGGATGCCTATGCGATCGCGCTGCCGCATCTATCAACCGGTGCTTGGGTTGCTCCAGAATCCCGACAAATACCTGGCCGTGACCAAAGCCGGCGTCGCCGCGGTTCCCTCATCGACGCTTCTTCCGAAATTTCCACGGCTACGCGCTGCTCGCCACCGGTCGATACACCGACGCGGTTCGAGTGTTCGAATCGTACGCGAGATCGCTCCTCGCGAGCCGAATCCCTACGACAGCCTAGGCGAGGCCCATATCCTGATGGGGCCGCCGGAGAAAGCGCTGGAGTACTTCTCGACGGGCGCTCACAATCCAACCGACTTTCTTTCCTTCGCACGTCGGCCGTGACCTGGCGTTGAGCATGCTGGGGCGCTACGATGAAGCGCTCGCGAGAGCGCCCCTCTTTCCCACATCTCAAGGGATTCATCCTCTCGCGCGTTGGGCGTTATCGCGAGGCCGAGCGGCTGATCGCCAGCGACATCCGCGATGCAGAGGCAAACGGGAACATCTTCGATCAGGGGATGCTGCACCTGCTCTGGGCGGCGCTTGCGCTCGAACGAAAGCAGCCGGCCCTGGCGGTCGAGCACATCCCTGACACCGGAGCGGCTTTCTGCGCGGATCCCGGCCGAGCAGCAGCGCTTCTATGCAGTGGCCGCACATACGTTCACGGGGCTTTCGGCGCTTCAGGAGGGACGCATCGACACGGCTCGCTCGCGGCTTCACGATCAGGCGGGTATCCTCCATCGGGATTCCACGCCCGAATTCTGGTGGCATAAGCTGCTGGAAGGAGAAATTGCGCTGGCCCAGGGGGATCCACAGAAGGCAGCGGCGGCATTTCTGGCCGGCGAACCTCAGGGAAAGATGTGGCTGCACCTCAACAGTCTGCACGTTCCTCTGCTCGCCAACAACCTCCTCTCTCGTGATGGTGCCGCTCGAGCGGCAAAAGCGCGTGGCGATCTCCCGGAGGCGATTCGAATCTATCGTCACCTGCTGACCGTCGGTCCAAAGCAAAAGTGGACGGCCATGTACGAGCCGCGTTATGTGCTCGAGATCGCGCGGCTGTTGGAGCAGTCAGGCGACATGAGTGGCGCCCTGAAGAGAATACGAACGGTTCCTGGAGTTCTGGAAAAACGCCGACAGCGATCTGCCAGAGCTTGCCGAATCCAAACGGGCTCTGGCTCGTCTGCGCTCGTCGTCACCGAGCGGAAACTGATGATCCTCGGGAGGAGATCCATGCCAAGAACATCTCGAATCGCGACCACCGGACTCCTGACGAAGTGGGGTGAGCCGGTACCCGACGCCGTCTATCGCGGAACCGCGCGTTAGTCGGTGGTCTGGCGCCCGCGCCGGTTCGCTGCCGCCGCCAGAATAGTGGCAGCTTCGTCCTGACGGAAAACCCAGTCGGCTGGGTCATTGCGGCCGAGCTCGGCGTGCGACCAGAACGCGCGCATCAGTCCGTGGTCGGCGTGATGGGTGTTATTCAGCAGAAGATGGCCGATCTCGTGCGCGATGGCGCGGCCGAGAAGCGCGCGAAAGTCGATATTCGCGTGGCGGGCGACCACAGCCGCAAGATCCACGAACACGGTGGCAAAATACGGAGGGCGCGCGTGCAGCTTCACGATCGCCGAGCCCAGCGAGACGAAGCGTTTGTTTGGCGGATCCTGCGTCTGTAGAAGCCTGAGCACGACTTCACCCGTGCGGAGCGGCTGCATGCACTCGGCTGGAACGGACGCCTCGGTTGCCTTGCGCCAGCAGTCTCTCCAGAGCACATCGACGCCTGCGCCGCTGAATATCGCCTCGACATGTGTCCGGGCGGCTGCCAGGTCTTCGCCGGGAACGCCGTAGCCGCTGTAGGTTCGGACGACCAGGGACGGACGATTCTCGTGGCGAGGACGGTCGTTTGCGACCAGCGTGATTGGTATGGCCAGAACCAGCGCCGCAGCCTGGCCAACGGTCTTCCAGTCCATCCCCCAACCCCCGTGGAAGCGCACACTCGCCACGGAAGGTTAGTGATTCGAAATGGGGATTCGTAACAGGCACTGCCAATCAGCTACCGGCTACCAGCCTACCGGCTACTAGCTACCAGCTAGTGAGTGCGATACTCCAGCAGCAACCCGGCCCGCTCCCCTTGAGGAATGTGAGTCACGAACAGGCCCAGACCGCGGAGCTGATCCAGCAACACGTCCCGATTGAGCGGCTTGGTGATGAACAGCAGCGCGCGCAGGGCTGAGGCCCGCATGTGATGCACGCGCTCCTGCGAGACGCTCATCATGATGACCGGCACGTTGTCGAGCGGAGGCGGCTGCTCGCGCAGCCAGTTCAGAAAATCGATCCCCGTTTCATCAGGTAAATAGACATCCGAAATGATCAGCGCCGGCACATCGTGCGCAACGAACTTCCGGGCGGATTTCACGGTGGTTGCTGTCACAACTTCGTTGACCAGATTCAGGTCCGCAAGGGTCTCGCGCACCAGCACGATATCGTTCGGCTCGTCTTCGATGATGAGAACCGGGCGCATCACGGAGGTAGGCTAGCACCTTCCAGCTACTTGGAGCTATCATGAGATCAGCGGATGCATCTCCTCATTCTGGCGCTGATGGCGACGCTCACTGTGCCTGCCGCAGCAATGGCGCAGCAGCGCGGTCGCGGACACTCGTCTGATTCCGGTGCGCCTGCTGGTACGCCCCCTCGCGGTGCAGCCGCGACAGCGCCGCGCCATGTTGTACGAGCGCCTTCTGCAGCACCGAGGTGGACCATCGCCCCGCGGTCTGGTCCGGTGTCAGAGGGTTGGCCGCGTAGTGCTGTACCGAACTGGTCGATTACACCACGCCACGGACGATCGAGTGATGGCGTGCCGCTGCCACCAATCGGATTGCCGCCGCATATCCCGTCATACAAGCCCGGACTCCACCATTCATACAAGCCGCAACGGCACTATCACTCCGGCATCTATTCACCCTGGTATGGTTGGCCAGTCGTGTATGTCGCGACGCAGCCTCTCGAGTCGTACGCGCAGGCCGTTGATCCTCCACCGGTCGTCGAGCAGCCCCCTGAGGTCGGCAGGCTGGCTCTTGACGTGCAACCTGCGACTGCGCAGGTGTTCGTCGATGGGTACTACGTCGGCACGGCAGCAGATTTCACCGCGAGTACCGGTGGTCTGGTGCTCGAGACAGGCCCACACAGAATCGACCTGGTGATGCCCGATCATGAGCTGATGAGCTTCGACGTCAGAATTGCGCCCAACCAGTTCATCACCTATCGTCAGGTGCTGAAGCCCATCAACGCCCAGCCGGTGCAACCGCCCGCCGTTCGAAGCGCCCCGGCGACGTTCTATCTGATCCCCGGCTGCTATATGGGCAATGTGCCACCGAAAGAGGCAAACCTCCGTCCGACCTGCGACCCTGCCCAGGCCATTACGTTTCAGCAGTAAGATCCCCGCCGGCCCGACAAGCCCCCCAACCAGAACTCGATGGCGCCCGAACTTCGCTTGCTGTGCGTCCTGGCTCACCCGGATGACGAGTCGCTCGGAACCGGGGGAATGCTGGCGAAATATTCCCGCGAGGGCATCGGCACCTTCGTCGTCACGGCGACGCGGGGAGAGCGAGGGCGCTTCGACGACAAGGGAACGAAGCCTGGGCTGGAAGTCGTCGGTCGCGCTCGTGAGGCTGAGCTGCGGGCGGCAGCCAGGGAACTTGGCGTCAGGGAAGTCGCGTTGCTGGACTACCTGGATGCCGAGCTCGATCGGGCGAATCCAGTCGAAGCCGCCGAAAAAATTGCCGTGCATATCCGTCGAGTCAGGCCTCATGTCGTCGTCACCTTCGATCCGTTCGGCGCGTACGGCCATCCCGATCACATCGCCGTCTCACAGTTCACGGCGTCTGCCATCGTGCGGGCCGCTGAGGACCACCTTGTGTCGAAGTTCTACTACTTCGTCAACGGCGAGCGAAAGTGGGCCGCGTACCAAGCAGCGTTCAAGACGCTCACCTCGAACGTCGACGGAGCGGTTCGCGCCGCCTTTGCGTGGCCGGACTGGTCGATCACGACGACCGTCGATGCGCGGGATGTCTGGCAAACCGTATGGCGTGCGGTGCAGTGTCACAAGACTCAGATGAGCATTTACAAGAACGTCGCAAATTTGACTGAGGACGATCAGAAGGTGATTTGGGGAACCGGCGAGTTCTTCCGAGTGTTCAGTCTGGTGAATGGCGGTAGAACACGCGAAACCGATCTGTTCGAGGGGCTGCACTAGGAACACGAAGGTCCACGAAGGAACACGAAGAAGCACGAAGATCCACGAAGGGCGCGAAGGAGCACGAAGATCCACGACGACCCACGAAGATTCACGACGACCCACGAAGATCCACGAAGGACGTCAGCGATGTCACGTGAAGCGGCACTCGAAATGACCCCTGAAGAATTCCGCCGTGTGGGGCATCGCCTGGTCGATCAGATTGCCGGGCATCTCGCGCGATCTGGAGAAGGGACTTGTGAAGCCGGACGAGACCGTCACGGCAGTGCGCAACGCCCTGGACGCACAGCGGGCGCTGCCGGCGACAGGCATGGATGCCGAGACGCTGGTCGATGAGGCGGCGAATCTGCTTTTCAACCACTCGCTCTTCAACGGCCATCCGCGTTTTTTCGGCTACATCACATCCAGCCCGGCGCCGATCGGCATGCTGGGAGATCTCCTGGCCAGTGCGGTCAACCAGAACTGCGGTTCCTGGACCTTGTCACCGATGGCCACGGAAATCGAAGCGCAGACGGTGAGGTGGATCGCGGAATTCATCGGCTACTCCGGTTCGTCCCGCCCTGGCGGCGAACCCGCAGCGGCGGGACTGCTGGTAAGCGGTGGGAACATGGCGAACTTTGTGTGCTTCCTGGCAGCTCGCACCGCGAAGGCGGGGTGGGACGTGCGCAAGACGGGACTGATGGGCCGTCTCGAGGGCGGGCATCAGGACTCGCCGCCGCAGTTGCTCATGTATGCGTCGGCTGAAACTCACACGTGGATTCAAAAGGCTGCCGATCTGTTCGGATTCGGAACCGACGCAATTCGTTGGATTGCCGTCGACGAGCATCAACGAATGAAGATTGTCGAGTTGCGCAGGCAGATCGAGCTCGATTGCAGCCACGGGGCACGGCCGTTTCTCGTTGTCGGAACAGCCGGATCGGTCAGTACAGGAGCGATAGACCCTCTGCGGGAGATCGCCTCGATTTGCCGCGAGTTCGATCTGTGGTTCCATGTCGACGGCGCATACGGTGCGCTCGCGGCGCCGCTGCCGGATGCCCCGGATGACCTCCGGTATCTGGCCGAGGCCGATTCGGTAGCGGTCGATCCGCACAAGTGGCTGTACGCGCCGCTCGAAGCCGGCTGTGTGCTCGTGCGGCGCCAGGACGATCTGCGGAACGCGTTCTCCTACCATCCGCCGTACTACCGGTTCGAAGACGAAGCCATCAACTTCGTGGATTACGGGCCGCAGAACTCACGTGGATTCCGGGCGCTGAAAGTGTGGCTGGCGCTCAGGCATATTGGCCGCGAGGGCTACGTCAAATCCATCGCGGACGATATTCGCTTGTCGCGCAAGCTCTTCGACCTTCTACAAAGACATCCCGATTTCGAGACACTGACTCAAAGCCTCAGCATTACCACCTTCAGATATGTGCCATCGAGGCTTCGCTCGAGACTGGGCGATCCGGCGGTGGAGGAGTCTCTCAACACGCTGAACGAGGAGCTCCGTGTACGAATCGAGAAGAGCGGTCAGGCGTTTCTGTCGAATGCGGTCATCAACGGCAAGTTCGCCCTGCGTGCCTGCATCGTCAACTTCCACACCTCTGATGAAGACATCGAAGCGATGCCCGACTTGATCGCATCGTTCGCGACCAGCTAACGGCTACCGGCTACGAGCCACCAGCTAGCGGCTACCAGCTACCAGCTATCTAATGAAAGTACCGGCGCGCAGTTCGGCGTACGCCTGCTGCAGTTCGAAGTCCGTGTTCATGACGATCGGCCCGCGCCAGGCCACAGGTTCTTCGAGCGGTTTGCCCGAGACCAGGAGAAATCGAATTCCCTGATCGCCGGCCTGGACGACTATCTCGTCGCCGCGATCGAAGAGCACGAGTGAACGGTTCCCGACCTCGTCGATAAGACCGTCGTTCGGCCCCCCAATCTGCTCCGTTTTCACCGGCTGCGGCGAGGAGGCATCGCGGAAAGTTCCTGAGCCGGCAAACACGTACGCAAACGCGTTGTTCGCGCGGTCGACCGCCAAACGCTTCCTGTGGCCCGGCGCGACCGAGATGTCGAGGTAGCGCGGATCGGCCGCGACGCCTTCCACCGGCCCTGATTTGCCCCAGAAATGCCCGCAGATAATTCGTACTCGTGTGCCGTCATCATCGGTGACCTCGGGGATGTCCGGCGCAGAGATGTCCTGGTAGCGCGGCGCGGTCATCTTCATGGACGCCGGAAGGTTCGACCAGAGCTGAAAACCGTGCATACGGCCCTGCGGATCCCCCTTGGGCATCTCCTGGTGAAGAATGCCTCTCCCTGCCGTCATCCACTGCACATCCCCTGCGCCCATTCGACCGTGGTTGCCGAGACTGTCGCCGTGCTCTACGGTGCCGGCGAGCACGTAGGTGATCGTTTCGATCCCGCGATGCGGGTGCCACGGAAAGCCGGCTAAATACGCGTCGGGATTATCGTTGCGAAAATCATCGAGCAGCAGAAATGGATCGAAATCGCTGGTGGCGCCGAAGCCGAACGCGCGCCGCAGTGCAACGCCCGCACCTTCCATGGTGGGAACCGACTGCCGAACGTCTCTTACGGGGCGAATAGACATGATGACCTCACCAATGACCTTACGACGCTGCGCGGGCGACCAGGGATTCGCGAATGAGCCGTTCGAGCTCCGCGATGCGCGCCTCCAGTCGGTGCAGATGTGCGTCGATTTTCTCCAGCCGGGCGTCGACGCTCGGAAAGCGCGCGTTGATGGCGTTGAGCCGGCTCTTCAAGTCGTTATCGTCCATGCAGCTCGTATGGCAGGCAGCATGCCACCAAACACAGGGTGAATGCTCGTCTTCCGACACCGCTTGTGTGAATTTCCGAGCGATCGACGACCGGCGGCATCGCACTTTCTGCTTACACGACAGATCTTACCCAATCGACGATTGTTCCTTGAACCTCTGCGTAGACATCTGCCTGTTTCTCCGGCGCAGCACGCCCTGCCAGCTTGAACGAATGATCGCCGCCGTGAACCGTGTGCAGCGTCGGCGGTGGAGAGAGGGTGCCCAGAATCGGTTTCAATTCTGACGGTGTGCCGAACCCGTCGCGACTGCCCTGGACGAACAGCATCGGACGTTTGACGCTCGGCAGATGAGCATCGCGGGCCTGGTCGGGTCTCCCGGGAGGATGCAGCGGATAACCAAGCAGCACGATGCCGCTGATGATCAAATCGGGAGCCTCGGCGGCGACATGTGTCGCTGCGCGCCCGCCCATGGACTTGCCGCCGATGAAGAGCCGCTCTTTTGCGCTCTCAATTTGCCCACGCACCGCAGCCATGACCGCTTTGTAACGGGCAATCAGTTGGGGCATGCGATCGGGCGTCCGGCGTTTCTGGTCCATGTAGAGAAAATTGAATGTCACCACGTCGAGCCCGCGCTCGCTGAGGCCGCGCGCGAAGCTCAACATGAATGGATGGCGCTGACCGGCACCGGCACCGTGCGCCAGAAGCAACACGTCCGATCGTTCTGACCGAGCCGCAGGATGCGCCGGGTAAATGAGCGCCGTAGTCCGTTCTCCCGTATCAATGTCAATTGAGAGCTCTCGCGGTTCGGGGGCAGCCATATTCAATCTTCGTCACGTGGAATCGTGCTTGCAAGCGTTTACTCGACGAACCCGAGCTTTATGGAGGGCTTTCCGATGAGATCTTGGGATTACGAGGAAAACACCGGGCGATCGTGGACTGGCTTTCTTGCGGGCGCCGGCGTCGGGGCCGCCGTTATGTACCTGGTTGACCCAGGTCGCGGTGCGCGGCGTCGGGGCCTGATTCGCGACAAGTTGATCCATGCGACACATGTCACCGCTGACGGCGTCGATGCGGCGAGCCGCGGCCTTGCGTACCGGGCACAGAGTTTCTGGGCAGAGGCGCACCTTTGGTTCAGCAGCGAGCATGCGCCAGACGACGTGCTGGTGGGAAGAGTGCGGGCACGGCTCGGTCGATACGTTTCGCACCCTCATGCTGTTGAGGTCACAGCGCAGGGAGGCCGCGTCACCTTGCGCGGACAGATTTTGAAACACGAGGTTGGGCCGCTGCTCTGGGGCATTGCGAGGATTCCGGGCGCGCACGAAATCGATAACCTGCTCGAGCAGCACGACACTGCGGGTGACATCCCCTCGCTTCAGAGTGGCGCCGCCTATAACGGCAGCCCGTCGGATGTCTTGCAGAACAGCTGGTCCCCCGCCACCAGAACGCTCGTGGGGAGTATCGGCAGCGCCCTCGTCGCGTACGGCGCGGCGCGCCGTGATGCCCTCGGCACGTTGTTCGGTGCAGCGGGCGCCGGACTGGTCATCCGATCGGCGACCAATCGTGAGCTGTCGGGCCTGGTTGGCACCAGTGCTGCTGGCGATCAAAAGGCGAAGATGGGTGCTGAGAGCGGTGGTATGGAGGCAGACTCTATTTCCCCGGACCCCGCGGCTCGGCCGAGCTAGCGCCTCCTGGGGAGGCCGGATGTCGATTCTGCAGTTCAACTTGCCGCCGAAATAGCGCTCTCGAATCGCGCCAAGTTCCGGTACAATCGCGGCTAGATTTCTGGCGGGCAAGGCGGATCGCAAAGACGCGCCTTGCCGACCGTCGGCCCGCCCGACATATGCGTCGTCTCATTTTCGCCTACATTCTCGCCGCCTCGACCCTTGTCCAGGTGCCGGTGCCGGCGTACGCACAGGTCCTGGCCTACGAGGCTCTCGGCGCCGCCCTCGACTCGCTGCGCGAGCAAGCCGGCATCCCGGCACTTTCCGCCGCCATCGTCGACGACCAACGCATCGTGTGGGAGCGCGCCTACGGGTTTCAGGACATCGGAAACAGCATTGCCACGCGGACCGATACACCTTTCAATGCTGACGGGCTCACACAGCTTTTCACGGCTTCGATGGCGATGCGCTGTGCGGAAGAGCGCAGGCTCTCGCTGGACGATCGCGTGGGAGACTTCAACGTCGAAACTTCCGAGCCGGACGCGTCGATTCGCCAACTCCTGACTCATACGTCCGGACCGCCTGAGACCCTGTCCTTCGCACTTCGGCCCAGCCGGCTTGCACCGATGTGGCCTATTGTGCGTGCTTGCGCTAGAGACTCCTATCGCGAGACCTTCTCCAATCTTCTAAGGCGCCTTGCAATGTTCGATTCGGTACCGGGGCCTAACATCGTCACCATCAGATCGCCGGCCGAAGGTGTACCCGATCGCGAGGATGCTGACCGTTACCGAGCCGTGCTGGCACGCCGTGCACTGCCATACGCTGTCAGCGGCCGGGGAAGAGTATCGAACAGCCGGTATCCATCCAGCGCCGCATCTCTGACGCCGTCGTCCGGCCTGGTGACCACCGTTCGCGATTTGGCGAAGTTCGATATTGCATTGCGTAAAGGAATTCTCGTTGCCGATGACACCCTGGACGAAGCATGGAGGACTCCAGTCGGATTGTCTGGCGTGCCGCTTCCACACGGCATCGGCTGGTTTGTGCAGAACTACCACGGCGAGAAAGTCGTGTGGCAGTTTGGTGATGGAGAGGACGCGTCTTCATCGCTGATGATCACGCTGCCCAGGCGCGGGTTGACGCTGATTGTGATGGCGAACAGCGATCGAATGGTGAAGCCATTCTCTCTCGATGAGGGAGATGTCTCACGGTCGCCGTTCGCGCGCGTCTTTCTGAACCTGTTCGTCCGGTAGATGCCGACGCGCTCTCTGGTGGTTGCGCTGCTGCTGCTCGCGCCGGCACCAGCGGCTGCAGAATGGCAAATCCGGCCGTTTGTCGGGTTCACGTTTGGCGGTGCCACGACCTTCGTTGATCTCGAGAGAGCCTCGGGGGAGCAGAAGGCGGCAATAGGAGTTTCGGGCGGCTGGCTGGGAGAGATTTTCGGATTCGAAGGAGATTTCGGCCTGGGGCCGGGATTCTTCCAGACCGGTGACTCGGATCTGGTGATCGAGAGCGGCATCAGGACGTTGACCGGCAACATGGTCATCGCGCTCCCCAGAGCGCTGGCGGGATACGGGCTGCGGCCATACTTCGTCGGCGGTGGGGGATTGATACACGTCAACATCCTCGGCAGGTTCGGGGCAGTCGATGTGAAGCGCACGTTGCCCTCGATGAACCTCGGCGGCGGCGTAACGGGATTTCTGACACAGCGCATCGGGTTGAGCTGGGACGTGCGCCGATTCACTACGCTGCGGGGGGAAGGCGAGACACTTGGCAACAGCTTCGGCAGCGAGGAATTGTCATTCTGGCGCGCGACCATGGCGGTCGCACTGAGGTATTAGGTGACACATAGAATCTGGAACCTGAAGCCCGGAAGCCTGATGGCTGCAACCGTCCTGGGAGTGATCGCGCTCGGCGCGGTCGCTCATGCCGCCGGTACTTTGCGCATCGTGCCTCTGGTGCGCGACGAGCAGGTCATGGTGTCAATCGATCTGGATAACGGCTACACCCAGGAGGTACGCGAGGTCATCAACGGCGGTGTGCGCACCACCTTTACCTATGATGTCGAGCTGAAGATGATCGTACCTGCGTGGGTAGACAGGACGATTGCCACTGCGGTTGTGACCATGACCGATCATTACGACACGTTGCTCCGCAAGCACAATCTGTCGCGGACGGTCGATGGCCGCGTAGTCGAAGCGATCGCCACCGAGAACGAGGAGCTCGCGAAGAAGTGGTTGACGTCGCTGAACGGCCTCGTGCTGTGCCGCACATCGCGGCTGGACCCGCACCGCGAGTACTACGTCCGCATCAGCGCGGGCGTTCGCCCGCCAGGTGCGACGCTGCTCGGCTGGGCAACAGGCGTCACCAATCTTGCAAAGTTTACGTTTGTCCCGTAGCAGGGCGTATATTGAGGCCTCCGAGGAGGCTTTATGAAACGACTCGTCGTGTCGCTGGCAGCGTTTTCCTTCGTCGCCTGTTCGGCGCAGGCCCCTGCTCCAGCCCAGCAAACACAGACTCTCAAAGAAGTTCCCATTACATCCAAGTCTCCCGAAGCGATTGAGCACTTTCGCAAGGGCCGGGACCTGAGCGACAACCTTCGACAGGCCGAAGCGGCGCGTGAGTTCGATCAGGCCTTGAAGCTCGATCCGGACTTCGCGCTGGCTCTCGTCCTTCGAGGAACCTCGACGCCCGGCGCCGCTGGATTGAAGGACATCGAAGACGCTGAGGCGAAATCGGCATCGGCGTCCAAGCCCGAACAGTTGCTGATCGATGCGATCCTCGCGGGCCGTCGAGGCGAAATCGCCAAGAGCTCCGAAGCGTGGGCGCAGCTGGCCGAGGCGGTGCCCGGGGACTGGCGCGTGCACATGGGCCGCGGGTCGCAGCTGGTCTTCGCGCAGAAATATCCCGAGGCGATAGACTCGCTGAGCAAGGCGGTTTCGATCAATCCCGAACGCCGGGCCCGCCTACAACATGATTGGATACGCTCATCTCGCGCAGGGACAGACCGGGCCGGCGATTGAGGCGCTCACCAAATACGCCGCGGCAAATCCGGATGAGCCGAATCCACACGATTCGCTGGGAGAGGCACTGATGGCGGTGGCCGCTTCGCGGACGCGGAAGCCGCGTTCCGCAAAGCTGCCGGCATGGGTCCGGGCTTTCCGATCGCTCTTGAGGGCGTCGCCTACACGAAGTTCTTTGCCGGCGACTGGGCAGGCGGACGACAGGCGCTCGCCGAGGCACGCAAAGCTGCGCAGCGTCCGACGATCGCGTCGATGTCGATCTGGTCGGCGGCCGTGGCGACGCTTGCCGAAGGCCGGACAGCCGATGGTCTGAAGCAGCTCGATGCGATGGCCGCGTCGCCAGACGCGACGCCCACGTGACGCGGCGTTTACGCCGGTCTATCGGGGCATGGCCTTCATCGAGGCCGCGCGATATCGGGAGGCGTCAGCCGAAGCCACCAAGGCGGTCGAGCGCGCGAAGGCGGGCGACTTGCCGCCGTTGCCACAACGAATCTGGAATCGCTGGGGTTTGACCATCCATGTCACAGCCGCCGGTCTGACCGGCGACGCTGCTGCCGCACAGAAGGATGTCGAGGCGCTGCAGAGCGCAGCGTCGGCGCGCCCGGACAATCCCTCACTGCAATCAGCCGTGCACTTCGCGCAGGGGATGGAGGCCGCGGCGAAGAAGGATCTGAAAGCCGCGCGGATGCATTTCGATCGTGCGCCGAAGCGATGGGTATTGTCATTGGCAGGCGACCGTCGTCAGCCAGAAGGCGAACGATCGCGCCGGCGCCGATGCGTCGCGCGCCCGACTGACGCAGATCTACGCGCGCGACCCCATTTATCTGTTCTTGAGATCGGTGGCGAACAGAACGCCGAAGAAGCAATCGAATTAGAGGATCGATGCTCCATCGCCGAGATGCCAGGACGCCGAGATTTTTCTCCGCGTCTTGGCGTCTTCTGCGTCGGGATGTCGCTTACTGCTGGACGTCCAGTAGCTCCATTTCAAAGATCAACGTGGCGTTTGGCGGGATGATGCCGCCGCCGGCGCCGTCGGCGTCCGTATGCGAGGTTGGGCGGGATGACGAGCCGCCGCGTCCGCCGATCTTCATCCCGTCGAATCCCTGATCCCACCCGGGAATCACCTGCCCGGCGCCGAGCACGAAGTTGAATGGGCCTCGTCCCTGCGAGGTATCGAACATTCTTCCTTTGAGGTCGGGCCTGCCCGGATCGTAGAGCCAGCCCGTGTAGTTCACCGTCAACCCTTTGCCTTTTTGCGCTTCGCGGCCCGTACCGACCTGAAGGTCGGTCCGCGTATAGGCAGGCCGTTCCGGGTTACGTCCCGGCTTGTCCGGCGTAGCGCCGGGCGCGGAGGCGGGGGTGGACGCTTTCAGTGCCGCCGGCTCGGGTGCACGGCTTGTCCGCGGGCGGGTCTGCCACGCAGTCTGGCGGTGCCGGCGGCGGCTATTGCCGGGCCAACCGTGTTCGGTGGCGCCGCGGGCATCTCGGCCGGCTTGGCCTGCTCCTGAGGCGCCAATTGTTGCGTGGGACGGAGGCTGCTCTGCGCCGCCGCAGGCCACAATGATGGCTGACGTGATGAAGATCGCGATAAGGGCCGATCTTGTCATGCTCCTAATATAAATCGACCAATCACCAATCTTCCAATTCTTCACTGACCAACGTCAGCAGGTCGATTTCGAACACGATGCGCGGAGTTCGGTGGGATTCGTGCCGCTCTGACTTCCTGAGCTGCCGTAGGCGAGATTCGCGGGCATGTAAACGCGCCGTTTGCCGCCGACCTCATTCCGAGGACACCCTCGCGTAAATCCTGGGATCATGTTCGAGACGCCAAGCGTCAGAGCAAACGGCGTCCGGCCGGGATCGGTCGAGCTTTCGAACTGCGTTCCTTTGCTTTCTACTCCAGCCTGGTCGTACAGCCATCAACTGTGTAGTTGACGGTAACGCCATTTTCCATTTGCCGCCTGTGCGCCAGTGCCGGTGACGAGATCCGTTGTCGTGAACTCGATGTTCACTTGTGACGGATCGCTTCGGATTCCCGTCGCTGTAACTGTCGCATCCAGTTGCAAGAAACGCCATCGCCGCACACACAAGAAGCTTTCTCACGAACCCCCTCCAGAGTGCATCGCTTTCTGCACGATTGCACGAATTTTGGTGATGTTGTCTGTTCGAATCGGGCAGGTCATGTCGGTGGCGACACACTGAGCGAGTGTCATGCCGCAGCCGCAGCTGCATCGGCTCGCGTTCGCTTCGGTGAGCGCCGCGTGCTTCTGATCGCGATTCAACGACGTGAAGTCGATGGCTGAAAGTTGCCGTTCGTTGTAGGCGATTCCTGAGGTGCTGGCGAGCCCATAGATAATGCCGCGCAATCGTCCCGAGCACGGCGATCCAGATCGCGGCCGTTTTGACGCGTCGGACCTGCCGGCTCCGCGCGCCGTGTTTCGGCTTGGGCTTCGTCTTGACCACGTCCAGCCATTCTAGTGCATGGGCCTATGGGCATCGGGCATTGGGCGACAGTGGACTCCCATCGGACTTGGACGCCGGTCAGGTCTCATACTCAACGCATGTTCCGGAAGGTTGCCTTTGCTGTCGCGGTCCTCTTGCTTCTTGGCGGCGTCGTCCTTGGCGCCTTGCTCGGCCGCCGGCTATCGAGCTGGCGTTGATGGCAGCGGCATGATGCCGCGCTTTCTGTCGAAGACCGACTACGACGCTCTGGAAGCCGACCGCGCACGACAACAGCAGAGGCGCCTCCAGCTGTGAGTGCGCCAGCACAGGCCGCATCTCCCGAGAGCGACCGCCCAGTCCGACCTACAGGCCGCGGCCGCCGGCCGCCTGCTGCGACCGGACAGCCTGCCGGCGCGGCGGCGAGCAGCGGGACGCCGGGAGAATGCCGCTGGAAACTGGAGCCGACTTTCGTGGTCCGAACCGCGACGGCCGGTTCATGTCGGCGCCCATCCGCACGGCCTGGCCGCGCGAAGGATTGCCACGGCTCTGGAAGCAGCCGGTCGGCGGTGGTTATGCGTCATTCGTGGTCGCAGAGGGCCGCGCGTTCACGATCGAGCAGCGGCGCAATCAGGAAGTCGTCGCGGCGTATGACGTGGCCACGGGGCGCGAGCTGTGGACGAACGCCTGGAACGCGAATTTTCAAGAATCGATGGGCGGAGACGGTCCCCGCGCGACGCCGACCTATCACGAAGGGCGCATCTACGCGCTCGGCGCAGAAGGCGAGATGCGGGTCCTCGACGCGGCAGAAGGGCTCGCTCATCTGGCGGAAGAACATCCTCACCGACAACAATGCGAGCAATCTCCAGTGGGGCATGTCGGCGTCTCCGCTCATCGTTGACGACAAGGTCATCGTCCTGCCCGGCGGATCGCGAGGCAAATCGGTTGTCGCCTACAACAAGGCGACGGGGGACCTCATCTGGAGAGCGCTGGATGACGACAGGCGTATGTGTCGCCGATGCTCGTCACCCCTGGCAGGTGTTCCGACAGATTCTTGTCGTGTCGGCATCACGCGCGACAGGACTGACCATCGACAAGGGGCAGCTTCTCTGGGAGTACCCGTGGGTCACGTCCATGGGGATCAACGTGGCCCAGCCGATCGTCTTCAAGCACAACGGCAACGACCGGGTGTTTCTTTCGGCGAGCTACGGCACCGGGCGCTGCCGTTTTCGAGCTGACACGGAACGGCGAACGGTTTCAGACGAAGACCGTCTGGGAGAACCAGCGGATGAAGAACAAGTTCACCAGCTCGGTGTTGCACAACGGATTCGTCTACGGGCTCGATGAATCGATCCTTGCGTGCCTCGATGTCAATACCGGCGAGCAGAAGTGGAAGGGTGGGCGCTACGGCTACGGTCAGATCATGCTGGCGGGCGATCACATCATTGTGCTGACCGAAGACGGGGAAGTGGTGCTCGTGCGAGCAACGCCGGATCGTCATGAAGAGGTCGCGAGATTCGAAGCCATCGAGGGAAAGACCTGGAATCATCCGGTCATTGCCGACGGACGCCTGCTGGTCCGCAACCTCCGAGGAAATGGCGGCGTTTGATATTGCTGCGCCGGTAGCTGGTCGGGCGCGACTTGCCGGGAGAAAAGGACCTTATGCGCAAAATCTTTCTTGTCCGCTGATGGTGCTTCTCTCGTCGACGCTCGATCGCGTCCGCCCAGCTCGTCGCGGCAAAGGAAGGACCGATTGTCTACGGCCACCACCACCTGAACACGACGAATATCGAGGCGCAGAAGAAATTCTTCGTCGATACGCTCGGCGGGGCCGCGATCAAGATCGGCACCAACAACACCGAGATCGTCAAGTTTCCCAACGTGTTGATCTTCTTCAGGCTCGTCAAGGACGCGCCGGGCGGGACAAAGGGCACGACGGCAAATCACATCGGATTCTCGGTTCCCAATCTCCGTGCGATGGTCGATAAAGTCAAAGCCAGCGGCTATCCGATGATCACCGAGCACGGAAGCGACTCCAGATCGCAAGGTGATTGACGACATCGCCGGTCCACCGCCGGCTGGCGGCTCTTCGATCGCATTTGTGATGGGCCCCGATGACGTCAAAGTGGAGCTGGTAGAGGCCAAGCCGCAGACGATTCCCATCACCCTGCATCACGTGCATTTCTTCAACCCCGACAACATGGCCATGCAGGCGTGGTATGTGAAGACGTTCGGGGCGACTTCACGGTTGGGCGGGGCCTTTCCGGCCGCGATCCTGCCTGGTGTCACCCTGAACTTCTCGGCTTCACCCACGCCGGTCGTCGGTACGCAGGGGCGCGCGCTCGATCACATCGGCTTCGAGGTGAAGAATCTCGAAGCGTTCACGAAGAAGCTCGAGGCCGACGGGATCAAGCTGGCTGTTCCGTATCGACAAGTGCCGGCGCTCGGGATTGGGATCGCATTCTTTACCGACCCATGGGGCACATACATCGAGCTGACCGAGGGGTTGGACAGGGTGCCATGAGTGGAGGGCTAAGAGCTGAGGGCTGAGGGAAGGTGGATGAGGGCGTTTTCGAGGGTCGGCAATTCAAGCGCTGATGCTGGCGATTCTCGTTGTGACGAAGTCGTCAGGGCAGGTACCCGCACCCGGTCAAGTTGATGGTGGAGGCGGTGCGCGGGCAACGAAACAGACCCGTCCGCCCGACAATCGCCGGCCGCGCGGAACCGCGGTCGGTCTCCTCGGCTGGAAAGCCGGCATTCGATCCGACGCGTTCGGGGCAGTTCCCTTCTCGGAAGCGGCCGCCAGGATTGACGCCGCCGGTGTGGCATTCGTCGAAGGCGTCGGCACGAATCTGCCCTACACGCTCGGTACCGAAGAGCTCGACAAGGTAAAAACGACGCTCGCCGAGCTCGGTCTTCGTGTGCCTGTTTACCGCATCGAGTCGCTGCCGTCAGACGAGGTGTCCCGGCGCAAGCTGCTCGACTTCGCCAGAATGCTCGAAGTCGAGCTGATTCTCACGCGACAACCAGGTGATCTCCCCGGCGTCAGGGTCGCCGTCGAAGACGGGCGTGGGGTGTACAAGCAAGGAACCGCCACTGTCGGAGCGGATCTCCACAACGCTGCGAAGGCCGCGCCGTTCCTGCTCGAGCTCAGCAAGCAGCAGCCTCCCGAACGTCCGGAATGGCCGAACAAGTGCACCGATTGCGCGACGTCGCGTCCGTCGGTGCGACCGATGTTCTTCACGATCGATCCCGGAGCCGGTGAGAATTACGACAAGGCGGTACGCGTGGCGCAGGGGTATCGCGTCAACGCCATCTCGCGCATGCTGCCGATCACGACCAGCGAAAGGATTCCGCCCGACGAACGCCAGAGAGTTGACGCCGCGATACCGCGACAACCGCTGGTCAAGCCGCGGCAACCCCGAAAGCTCCTGATCCTCGATGTCTGCCCGGCGGGCGGCTTCTACCATACCAGCATTGCACACGGGAATCTGATGCTGGAGCTCATCGGCAAGTACACGGGCGCCTACGAGCCGATCTTCGACAACAGTCTCGACAACCTGAAATACCCTCGCGTCAAGCAGTACGATGGGGTCTTTCTCAACAGTGTCGTCGGCCCGGTCTTCTCTGACCCCGATGTGCTTGACGGGCTGATCCGCTACGTTCGCGAAGGTGGTGGCGTCGCGGGCCTCCATGGAGTCACCTTCGCATCGCAGGACGTTCGCGAGTTCGGTGAGTTGATGGGCGCGCAGGAAGGTCCGCATCAATACAACGGAGAGCCGGGGACGCTCAAGATTGACGATCCCAACAGTCCGCTCACGACACATTTCGGCGGCAGGGGATTTTCAATGATCGATGAGTTCTATCACTTCCCGCCGACCGGCCCGTACTCGCGCGAGAAGCTCCACGTGCTGCTCAGCGTGGATGCCGAAAAGACCGACTTGCGGCGCTGGCAGCATATCCGTCCGGACAACGACTACGGAATGGTCTGGATCAAGAGCTTCGGGAAGGGGCGGGTGTTCAACAGCGTGCTTGGGCACCGGCCTGAGTTCTATATGATGCCGGATTTAGTGAAGCTGATGCTGGGCGGAATTCAGTTTGCGCTCGGAGATCTCCAGGCCGACACGACTCCAAGCGCAAAGCTGAGCACTCGAAAATAGCGAGAGCGAGTCGAATTCTTGTGGGAGCTCTGCCAACATCTGGAGGATGCCACATGTTCGAACGAGATCAATGCGAACTGGATTCGGTCGAAACGCTCCTGGGTCGACGCCGCCTCCTTGGCTCGATGTTCGGATTCCTGGTATTCGCCCATCCACTGAGCGGGCGTATGCTCGCCGCGGTTCAGACGCAGCCGCTCATCTCGCAGGTGCGTCGGCTGGTCGAGGCGATGGCGTATTTGGGCGAGCCGCTCAGTGATGGAGACCGCGAGCGGATTGAGGCAGCCGCGAACATGGCGGACGCCGGAGGCGCCCTCGACGAGATCCAGCGGATTCTTGACCCTCATTGCCTGTTGTCGGTTCGCATCAATCCGGAGAGCCGGATCTCTGTGGACCGCGCGGCGGCAGACGCGCGCCTGGTCGAGCAGGGATGGCGGGCGTATCTCGTGAAAGTTCGGAATGAAGCGGGGGTCACCGGCGCGCTGACGCTCGAGAGCCCGCAGGCGCGCCCCGTCTACCGCCGGGGGACAGGGCTCGCAATGGCTCCCCAGTCGGTTCGGCCGGCCGATGTGACCGATCGGTGGCTCGATCTGGACACGTACGGTCAAAAACCGATGGAGCCGCAGCTTTCCGGCCTCGAGCTCGAATACAGGATTGCGCTGTTCTACAGCCGGGATCGCGGCCGCCGCGAGGCACAGATTGGCGCGTCGTTGGGTCCCGGAACGGAGGACATTGGTTTCCGGAACCGGACCGCCGTGCTCTTTGACGTCGCGGCCTCCCGTGAGGTGACGCTGCGTGTTCTCGATGAAAACGGACGGCCGAGCATGGCCTCCTTCATCGTCAAGGACAAAGTCGGGCGCGTCTACCCTGCACGATCCAAACGCCTGGCTCCGGATTTCTTTTTCCAGGAACAGATCTACCGCGAAAACGGTGAGACTCTCCGCCTCCCGGCGGGAGAATTCACCATCACGTGCGGCCGGGGTCCGGAATACATTCCCGAAACACGGGCGGTCTCCATCAAGGAGTCCGCCGGGACGGCGCTGGACTTCCGGCTGCGCCGATGGATTGATCCCGCGGCGCACGGATGGTACTCGGGAGACCACCACATTCATGCGGCCGGGTGCTCTCATTACGAGAGTCCGACGGAGGGAGTGCGGCCCGATGACATGATGCGCCAGGTCCTGGGCGAAGCGCTCGGCGTCGGTGCAGTTTTGAACTGGGGACCGAGCTACTATCACCAGCGGCAGTACTTCGAGAGCAGGGACAACAAGCTCTCTACCAGCTCCACGCTGCTTCGTTATGACCTCGAGGTCTCCGGATTCCCCTCCAGCCACTGCGGACATCTCGTCCTGCTGCGCTTGCGCGAGCAGGACTATCCCGACACCAGGCAGATTGAGGACTGGCCAACCTGGGATCTTCCGATTTTGAAATGGGCGAAAGCGCAGGGAGCAGTGGTCGGGTTCGCGCACTCAGGGCACGGGCTGCAGGTTCAGTCCCGTGACCTGATGAATTATGAGATTCCCCCCTTCAACAGCATCGGTGCGAACGAATACATCGTCGATGTCACGCATGATGCTGTGGACTTCATTTCTGCCGCCGACACCCCGTTCGTCTTCGAGCTGAACATCTGGTATCACACCTTGAATTGCGGGTTCAGGACCCGTATCAGCGGCGAAACCGACTTTCCGTGCATCACCGACGCTCGTGTCGGAGGTGGCCGGTCGTACGTTCACATTCCGCAGATGCTCACCTACGACGCGTGGTGCGAGGGTGTGCGCGTCGGCCGTTCGTACGTGTCCGACGGGTTCAGCCATCTGATGGGTTTCACGGCCAACGGCCTGGAGGCGGGAACCAACGGAGGAGAGCTGCGGCTCGAGCGTCCGGGAACGGTGAAAGCGACCGTGCGTGCCGCCAGTCTTCTGCCCGAAAGCGCGTCCGGGCCACCCGCACCCAGCCGTCAGCAATCTCAATGGACTCCAGAGTACGCGCGCGTTGCTGGAACACGCGACGTCGCTGTCGAGGCAGTCGTCAACGGCAGTCCCGTGGCCAGCCATCGGCTCACGGCCGATGGCGTGTTGCGCGACCTGGCCTTCGAGATTCCGATTCAGCGAAGCAGCTGGATTGCTCTTCGCATCCTGGGTTCGGCTCACACAAATCCCGTGTTCGTCCTGGTGGGGGACCGGCCGATTCGATCGTCAAGAAAAAGCGCCGAGTGGTGTCTGAAGGGTGTGGACCAGTGCTGGTCGCAGAAATCACCGCGGATCAGCCAGGTCGAGCGGTTGGCCGCTCAGCACGCCTACGATCACGCCAGGAATCGATACCAGGTGATCCTGTCGGAAAGCGACGAGGACTGATCGCTGGTTGGAGCTGTCGCTCGTGACACGTCCCGCTGTCTAGAGGTCGGCAGCGGCGACCTTCCGCATCTCGGCTTCCCGATACGCCCGTCTCAACGAGGGAAGCACGCCTGCGAACGCCACGCCGATCACGATGCCAGTGAGCATCAGCGTTCTCGCGACGTAATCGGGTTGCCCGGCGTACACCCCGATGCCCGCTGCTGCCAGAAATCCCGCCGCGAGCGCCATCGCCGACACCCAGAGGCCCATCACCACCGATTTCAGCCTGCCTTGCTCTGCAAGAGGGCCGACGAAGGCGAAAAGGGCACGCTCTACACCACCCGCTTGCGAGAGCTCGTCGCGCCACGCTCCCGACTCAGCTGCAGCAGCTCTTTGCCGAGCTTCACCGAAATCTCGCCTTCCGCTACCAGAAGTCGAATGCGCGCCTCGAACGCGTCGGGGGGCTGATGCTGGTCGAGCGTCTTGATCCGATTGATGACCCTGTCGAGTCGCAAGCGAATCGTCGGATACGAAACGCCGTAGGCGTCCGCCAGCTCCTTGAGCGAGCCCGACGCGAGGACGAATCGCTTGATGAACTGGTGATCTTCGTCCTCGAGGTAGCGCAGCCAGTCCGGCACGTCCGCCATGCGAGCGGCAGTGTAGACCTCAATAAAACTAAAGTCAAGTTACTATTTATTAAGGTGGAGAATTCCGAAGACGATGGCTCACTCGTACCGCAGCGCCTTCACAGGATCGAGCCGGGTCGCGCGCTGGGCCGGCCAAAGGCACGCCGCCAGCGCCACCGCGATCAGCATCACGCTGATCGACACCAGCGTCACGGGATCGGCCGGCTGTGTCCCGACCAGCATGCCTTGCAGAAGCCGTCCGACGCCGACCGCTCCGGCCAGTCCGAGCACCAGGCCAATCGCGAGTTGAACGATCCCGCGGCGCAGGATGAGCCACCACACCTGTTGCCGTTCGGCCCCGAGCGCCATGCGGATGCCGATTTCCTGCGTCCGCTGCGCAACTGAGTAGGCGGTCACACCGTACAATCCGACGGCCGCAAGGACGATGGCGATCGCGGCAAAGATCGCGAACATCGTCCCGAACACACGATGGGCCCAGCGCGACCGTGCGAGCACATCATCCATCGTTCGAATATTTGTCACCGGCACGTCGGAATCCATCGCCGCAATCTCTTGTCGAAGCTGCGAGACGAGCGCCTCGGGGTTCCCGCGCGCGCGGACGATCAAGTTCACATCCAACGCCATCAGGAAATTCTGCGCGTGCGTGATGTATACGACGGGATCCGGTTCGGGTTCGAGCGTGCGCTGACGGATGGTCGGCGCGACACCGACGATCGTAGCGGCGTAGAACCTGGGCGCTCCCGGTACGTTTCCTTCGTTGATCAGCCGAATGCGTCTGCCGACGGGATCTTCTCCGGGGAAATACATGGACGCAAGCCGCTGATTGATCACCATGGCCTCGCGGCCAGGCTCTCCATCTCCCGAGACGAACGCGCGGCCCCGCAGCATGCGCACCCCCAGCGCATCGAAGTACTGTGTGCCCACGGCGAGCATGGAAACCACAGGCGGTTTCCCCTTGGCGAGGTCGGGCCGCCCATCGATCTCCAGATGCCGGAGCGACGCTCCGTTGCCCGGCAGATAGTTCGCCGAGCTCGCGCCGTCGATGGCGTTGATGCCGCCGAGCCGCTCGTCCAGGCGTTCCAGAAACGACGCTCGCGCTTCCAGGGTTGAATACTTGCGCGCCGGGAAAATGAGCTGCATCGTCACCAGCCGCGATGTGTCGATTCCGATGTCCATTCGATACAGATGCAGGAAGCTGCGCATCATCAGGCCCGCGCCGGCCAGCAGCACGAGCGTCAACGTGAGCTCTGCGACGATCAGTCCCGTCGTCCAGCGTCGAGCCCGCAGACCTGCGGATCCAGAGCGTCCGCCATCCTTCATGACCTCACTGACGTTGGTCCTCGAGATGTACATCGCGGGCGCCAATCCGAAGATGATTCCGGTCAAGAGGCAGACGCCGGCGAAAAACGCGACCACGGCGGCGTCCATGGAGAACACCATCCAGTACGGCCGTCCGACGTCCTGGAGATTCGCGTCGAACCATCGAATTCCGACGTACGCCAGACCCAGGCCGAAGATGCCGCTGACGAAGGCGAGGAGCACGCTCTCGACCAGCAGCTGACCGACGATGCGCCACCGCGTCGCGCCGATTGAAACGCGGACGGCAATCTCCCGGGAGCGGTCTGCCGCTCTTGCGAGAAGCAGGTTCGCGACATTCGCGCATGCGATCAGCAGGACGAACCCGACGGCCCCCATCAGCGACCAGAAGAGGATGCGGACTTGTCGGCCGATCACCTGTTCGGCAAACGGAGTGACCACCGCAGTGATGCCCTTGTTGCTGTCTGGGTACTCTTTCGCGAGCTGCGCCGTGATGTTTGCGAGCTCGCTCCGCGCCTGCTCGATGTTGATGCCGTCAGCGAGACGCCCGTAAGCCAACAAGAGTCGTCCCTGCCGTCCGCCGCGCGCGCTGGCTGCCGGCATCTGCGACATCGGCAGCCACACCTGAGTCGTGAAGGGGAATTGCATCCCCGGCGGCATGACGCCAATGATCGTCGCCGGCTCGGAATTCGCCTGAACCGAGCGGCCGACGATCGACGGGTCTCCACCATAGCGGTTCTGCCAGACGGTATGACTCAAAAGTATCACCGCAGCCGCACCGGGACGGTCGTCCTCGGCGCCGAAGCCCCGGCCGATCTGCGCTCTCGCGCCGATGAGTGATAACCCCTCGGATGAGATGTACACGCCGTCGTAACGGTCCGGGGCGCGATCGTCTGCGCTGAAGTTCACCGGGCTGAACGACATCAGCGACATGCCGGAAAACGTGCGGCTCTCACGTCGCCAATCCTCGAAGTCCGGCAGCGAAACACCGAACTCTCGGTTCTGGTCGTCACGGGTGCCGAGCCACATGACGCGATCGGGATCATCGAACGGCAAGCTCCGCAGGAGCACCGCGTTGACGAGCGTGAACACCGCGCTGGTGGCGCCGATGCCGAGCGCAAGCGCCGTCACCGCAGCGAATGTGAATCGGCGATCCCTGATCGAGGCGGCGGGCGGCGACACGAAGGTCCTGGACGATGCTGGTCATCTCGACGGCCGCGGTACCGCGCCGGTCTTGAAGAGAGAGAGATCGATGGCCTCCCCCATGGCCTTGTATCCGGCATCGCTCGGATGCAGATAATCGCAGGAATCGTACTTCTCGAGAAATTTCTTCTGATCGTTCGGATCGCGCGTGGCCAGATCGAAGTCGATGACGCCGTCGTAGGCCTTGCTCGTCCGAATCCACCCGTTCAGCGCCTGACGCTTTGCTTCGCCGGCTTCGGTGTAGTACGCCGCGCCCCAGAAGGGGGTCAACGTCGCACCGTAGATTCTGAGTCCTCGCGCGTGAGCCTGTTCGATCAGTTGTTTATGACCGGCGATGAGATCTTCGGCGGTCGGCGTGGGGTTCTGCCGCGCATTCCCGATGTCATTGATCCCCTCCAGCACGACCACATGGGTTATCCCGGCCTGGGACAGAACGTGGCGCTCGAACCGGGCCAAGGGCGTTGATGCCGGCGCCCACAGCACGTGCATCGACTCCCGCAGGGACCGCAGCTTCGCTCAAGACGCGATTCCCGCCGATACCGGCGTTGAGCACTCCCATCCGGATTCCCTGTGACAGAAGACGTCTCGCAAGGTGATCGGGCCACCGGTTGTTGGTGTCCGGAGTCGATCGCGCCCCATCGGTAATCGAGTCGCCGAACGCGACCACGGCGCCAGTTGTGTCGGTTGCCGCGACGTCGACTCGCGAGAGCAGGAACCAGCTTTGAGTCGTTCCGACCGTCGGAATCGTCGCCCGCCCGGCGTAGTTGCCCGTATCGGAGATGTAGTTTGTCTGGAGGGCGGCGCCATGCATCGTCAATGTGACAGTCGCGTTGGTCGTGCCCGGCAAATAGAGGTCGATCGCCAGATCCGCCATCTGCGGCACGACCAGATTCACCGGGTCGCTGTACATCACTGCGTTCGCCGGAATGGCGATAGTGGGCTTTCCGCTGAAGGTGAGTGCGTGCCCCCCTGCCTGGACTGTTCCTTCTTTGTCGCGTAGTGCGATATGCGCGGCCCCGATCGTCACGGGTGCGGTTCCATAGGCGTTGCTCAAGACGACGCGCGCTCTCGATCCGCCAATGCTGGTGCGAACGATTTGCCGGAGCGTTTGGTTCGTAAAGTGGATGAAGGGTGGTGGCGCGAACGTCTGACCTGGCGTTGAGGCAACAGGCGGTGCGGGCGGCGCGGACACCGTGTGTTGACCATGAAGGGCGGAAGCGCTGGCGCGGGCGGCTGTGGATTCTGCGGGCGCCCCACTTCTGCCGTGGTCCAGGTGCCGACCCATCGATCAGCCGTCCCACTCTGAGCCAGGGTGGTGGAGCACAAGTAGAGGAGCACAAGCGCGAGCGCTGCCGAGGATCTCATCGTATTCTCCTGATCTCTTATCGTCCCGTTACCTGGGACTCGCGATGAACTTGTACCCGACGCTGCGGACGGTCACCAGATGGCGCGGGCGGCCGGGTTCCTTCTCGATGTACTTTCGCAGACGCGCGACGAAATGGTCGATCGCGCGCGTGTCGGTATCTTCCCGCAGGTTCCACACGTCTTCAAGCATGTTCTTCCTGCGACACCGCTTTGCCTTCGTGCTGGATGAGGTAGCGGAGCAGGTTCGCCTCCATGAGCGTCAACGGGTACTTCTTGCCGCGCACGTGCAGCTCCTGCGCGTCGAAATCGACGGTCTTGTCGGCGAAGCTGAACACATCGGGTCCCGGTGCCGAGGAGACAGAACCTGCACCGCGCGCGCCGTGTGCCACGCGTGCCGTCGGAGGAGGGCATTGATGCGCGCCAGCAGAATCGACAGCTCGAACGGCTTCGCCAGATAATCGTCGGCGCCCGCCTCGAATCCGCGCAGCACGTCTTCGGCGCGGCCGCGCGCGGTCAGCATCAGGATCGGCGTGAGCCATCCGTGCCCGCGCATCCGGGACGCGACCGCAAAACCGTCCATTCCCGGCAGCATCACGTCGAGCACGATCAGATCGATCTTCGACGGATTCGCGGCGACGGCGTCGATTGCCGCCTCGCCTGTCTCGGTCAGGATGACGTCGTGGCCATCGGCCTCGAGGTTGTACCGGAGACCTGACGCGATGTGCGCTTCATCCTCGACGATGAGCAGCCTGGACATCGGTGAGCGCGTCAGAGAGAGAACGACCGCCCCGGGGGCGCGAGCGGAAGCTCGAGCGTGAACGTCGCGCCGCGTCCAACGCCTTCGCTATGCGCGAAGGCTCGACCACCGTGCCGCTTGGCGGTCTGCGCGACGATGAAGAGTCCGAGACCGGTGCCTTTGACGCGTTGGGTCAGCGCCCAGGGCGTTCGGTAGAAGCGGCCGAAGATTCGCTTCGTTTCGCTGGGCGGAATGCCGATGCCCCGATCGCGGACGCTGACGACCGCCAGATCCTGCTCGCCTTTCCCGACCTCGACCTCGACATGGACCTCTTCTCGCGAATATTTCACGGCGTTGTCCAGCAGATTGAGAATGGCGCCGCCGAAGATGATCGGGGTCTCCCAGCACCTCGACTGGTTCGGTCGCGTCCACGATCAAGCGCAGGGCGTCGGGCGCGAGATGGCGCTGTGTTTTGGCCAGCGTGATGCACTCGTCGGCCAGGCCCCGGAGGTCGATCCGCATCTGCTGCAACGAGCACGCGACCTTTCTGGCCGGCGCTCAGCACCTGCTCGATAAGATGCATCAGGCGATTGCTGTCCTGCAGCATCACGTCGTAAAACTCGCGCCGCTTCTCTTCCTCGACAGCCGCGCCACGCGCCTTAGCGTCTCGAGATGGAGGCGGATGGAAGTGACCGGTGTCTTGAGCTCGTGTGTGACGGCGTTCACGAAGGCGTCGTGCTGCTCGCTGCGGCGGATTTCGCGGACGAGGAACGTCGTGTTCAGAATGAGGCCGGTGATGATGGCGGCGAAAACGAGGCTGCCCAGGAGGAGCGGGACGATCTCGCGGAGGGTAAGGACCACCCATCCGACGTTCAACGCCACGGCCAGCGCCACGAGACAGACGCAGAACGTGACGAAGAAAGCGATAACACCCTGGCGCCCGGGAGCGACGCCCATCGGCGGCAATGATATAGCCGGTAGCTTGTAGCCGGTAGCTAGCGCTACCGCCTACTCAGCTACCAGCTACACACGGCTACCAGCTAGCTACGCCGCCTGTTCGAGCGCTGCGTCCACCGAGCGCTTTCGGACGTTTGTGGCGAGCCCGAGCATCTCCAGCGCGCGAATATGCCAGTAGGTGATGTCGATCTCGTACCAGGCGAGGCCGTGAGCGGCCGAGGTTGGATGCGCGTGGTGATTGTTGTGCCAGCCCTCACCAAAGCTCAGCGCGGCGACCCACCAGCTGTTGCGCGAGTCGTCACGAGTGTTGAAGCGGCGCGAGCCCCACATGTGCGTCGCGGAGTTCACGAGCCACGTGGCGTGCAGGCCGACGGTCGTCCGAAGGAACACGCCCCACAGCACCCAGTTCCAGCCGCCCAGGGCGAGCAGGACGAACCCGAGAGTGGTCAACGGAATCCAGTGGTACTTGCTGATCCAGACGGTGGAACCTGTCTCTGCCGAGGTCGGGCGCGTACTTGGCCGTGATCGTGTTGTCGTTGTGCATCGCGTCGCCGAACAGAATCCAGCCCATGTGCGCCCAGAATCCGCCGTGGCGTGGCGTGTGCGGATCGTGGTCCGTGTCTGAATGCTGATGATGTTTGCGATGAGTGGCGACCCAGAACAGCGGTCCGCCTTCCAGAGCGAGCGTCGCGCAGATCGTCAGGAAATACTCGATGGTCTTCGGAGTCTTGTACGACCGATGGGTCAGCAGCCGGTGATACGCCATCCCGATCCCGAGAGACAGCGAGATGTAGTAGGTAATGAGAAAGACGACGAGGCCGGACCAGGTGAATTGAAGCAGCGCCCAAACGGCGCCGATGTGAAAGAGCGATCATGAAAAACGCGGTCGACCACGCTGGCTTGCTGTAGTGCCCACGCTGGGCCACGGCTGACGACACAGTTCACTCCTTGAGCCGGCGCGAAGGCTGGCACACGACGAAACGCCGAGCGACCACGTGCAAAAATGGAAGTAATGCCGGCCTCCAGGCCGGCCTGGCAATGGTGCAACAAGACAATAGCAAGACGCGCGAAGGACGTTTGTAAGACTTGTGTAAGTGAGATTTCAGGCCTGTTTTCCGGGGTTGCCTCCGCTTTGGCGTCTGGCTAGGGCGAGGCGACCTGGTGGACCGCGGGGTCCTGATAACCGCGCGCCTGCAGCTGGAACAGCTTCGCGTAGACGCCGCGCTGCGCCAGAAGCTCCTGGTGGGATCCGGATTCGACGACGCTGCCCTCGTGAAGAACCACGATCCGCTCGGCCAGCCGAACGGTCGAGAAGCGGTGTGAAATCAGGAGAGTAATCCGATCGCGGCCGTGTTCGCGGAGACGGTCGATCATCGCCGCTTCGGCCAGCGCGTCGAGGGCGGCCGTCGGCTCGTCGAAGATCTGGACGGACGCGGGCCGGAAATAGAGACGGGCAAGAGCGAGCCTCTGCCACTGCCCCCCCGACAGCTGTCGGCCACCGGGAAACAATCGCCCCAGCATCGTCTCATAGCGCTCGGGCAGATCGTTGACGACCTCGACCGCTCCTGACTTCTCACCGGCGCTTTCCATCGAGGCATCATCGTGCAGCTTGTCGGTCCGGCTCAGCGCGATGTTCTCTCGCGCGGTCATCTGGTACTGGCCGTAATCCTGAAAAATGATGCTCATTTCACGCTGCACGCTCCGCGGGCTGAAACGTCTGGCATCCATCCCGTTCAGCAGGATGCGGCCGGCGGTCGGCTCGAACAGGCGCGTGACGAGCTTGACGACCGTGGTCTTGCCGGCGCCGTTCTCTCCGACAAGGGCCAGGGCTTGACCTCGATTCACGGAAAAGGAAACGCCGGACAGCACATCGCGATCGGTCAGCGGATATCTGAAACTGACACGCTCGAATTCGATCGAATTGATCGGCCCGCGCCAGTCCTCTCCCTCATCCAGGTTGCGCGACGGCAGCTCGAGAAACTCGAACAGATTGCGCATGTAGAGCAGACTCTCGTAGATGCCCGTGACGCTGTTGAGCAGCGCGGCGAATTGACTCTGAATCTGGACGATGCCCCCGACGAAGAGAGAGAAGTCGCCGACCGTGATCGTGCCTTGAGCCGCGCGACGGAGAACCGACAGGGTCGCGGTCGCGATGAGCAAAGCCGACCCGAGCGTGGCAGCGAGTCCCCAGGCGCTGCGGCGCCGCAGCAGGCTGACAAACTGCGCACGAAATTTCCCGTAGTACGCCTGCCAGCCATTGAGCAGATAACGCTCGAAGCCGAACAGGCGCACCTCCTTGACGAGCGTGTCCGACGTCAGCAGCGATCCGAGGTAGTTCTGGTGGCGGGCATCGGTCGCGCGGCGGCGCATGACGCGGTAGCCTTCGGCGCCGAAGCGGCTGGACACGATGACGCCAGGAATGCTGGCAAGTAGGACGAGCGGCAGGACCTGCCAGCCGAGCCTCGACATGAGGCCGCCAATCGACGCCAGCGTGATGAGGGCCTGCGCGATGCCGATTAATTGAAACATGACGCCGAGCGGCCGCGATCCCACCTCGTTGTAGGCGTTGCGCAATGCGTCGTAGGTCTCGGCGTTTTCGAAGCTCTCGACGTCCAGCGCTGCGGCTTTGTCGAGGATCCGGAGGCTGATACGGTTCTGCAGCGTATCGCCGAGCAGCTCGCGCGAGGCGCCGTAGATTGTCTGAAGCAGCGAAGCACATACCGCGATGCCGACCTGCAGTCCGAGCAGCATCGCCAGACGGCGGTACGCGATGTCCGCATTCGCGAACCCGCCGGTGACGGCTCGCGCGACTTCGTCGAGCAACAGTTTGCCGACCCACAACGTGGCCGCAGGAACGAGCGCCAGAAGAATGCCAAGGACGAGGATGAGCGACAGAAGGCCGGCGCTCGCAGACCAGACCAGACGCACTGTCGCGATGAGGTCCGCCGTCAACTGCTGCGTGCGCGCTCGGAACGGGATCGCCGGCTCGGTGCGCGGCGGCCGCTGAGTGGCGTGATCGCGCGGGGGCACAGGGAAATGGTACCAGGCATTAGTCGCCAGTCGCTAGTCGCCAGTCGCTAGTCGACGTCTCCAGTCTTTAGTCGCTGGTCCGGAAGGAGCTGGTTCACGCCAGCCACAGCCGCAAGGCGGCATGCTCTATGCCAGAGAGCGGAGCATGAAGGCGAAGAATCTGGACGACGTGCTCGTTTATCGCAAGGCGCTGATGGCGGCTGACGAAGTTTCTGCGCTGTTGACTCGACCCGTGTTTAGCAAAGACTTCGATCTCAGGGACCAGCTGTCTCGTTCGTCAGGTCGTGTCGGCCCCCTCATTGCCGAGGGATTTGGACAAGTGACGGATAGACACATGGCCGACTACTACGGCCGCGAACGTGGGTCGGCGCTCGAATGTCGAGGACATCTGGCTAACGCCGCTGGAAAGCGCTTCATCTCGGAATTCGAGGCCGCGAGTATTGGTGAAAAGTACATCGAAATCGGCAAGATGCTGACGCCGTGGATTAACTACTTGCAACGATGCAACTGGAGGATAAGAGGTCAGCGCTCCGACGACGAGACTGCGCCGCCCAAGCCTTGACGCAAGCTCGAAGGAAGCACCGCGTGGCTGCCGACTAGCGACTTGCGACTGTCGACTAGCGACTTGCGACTAATCAGCCGTTCCCTCCCGCCGCCGCACGTCTCCGTGCCGCTTCACTTTCTCTACGCTTCGCCATGAGACTTCCGTCCGTATATGAGAGTCGCCGCCAATGCGCCCACTGCGAGCAGCGGCAGCGCGCGTCGTGCACGTGACAACGAGGCGCGGGTGAAGGCGCTGCGGTTCATCGTGAATCGATTCGTGGGACCACGGCGCATCCCGTCGCGGCCCGGCTGGTCGAGCGCGTCCATACCGTCGTTTTTCTGTTGACGCTTCTGCTGACTGAATGCCGTCCTCTCGAGGTACTTGTCGACCTGGCGTGGCGCGATGTAACTCATCGAGCTGAAGAACTTCGCGGCGCCGCCCACCAGCACGTCCCGGGTCGGATGTTCCGCGCAGTGAAGAACCGCCCGAGCCACTTCTTCTGGTGCGTAGACCGGCGGAATGAGCTCGGGCTCAGCTTCCATGTGCGAGCGTGCGTGATCGATGAATGGCGTGTTAATCGATGTCGGTTTGACGAGCGATACCGAGATTGGAATGCGGTCGTGCTCGAGTTCCATCCGCAACGCGTCGGTGTACCCTTTGACGGCGTGCTTTGCGGCAGAGTAGATCCCAAGCAGCGGTGTCGCGCGATCCGAGACGACCGAACCGATATTGATGATGGCCCCTCCGGTGCGCGCCAGGTGGTGGACTGCCGTTCGACAGCCGTGGACGACCCCCCAGAAGTCCACATCAAAGAGACGCCGCTTGTCGGCCAGCGGCGTTTCCGTCAGCTTTCCATACAGGCCGATGCCGGCATTGTTGACCCACGTATCGAAGCCACCGAACTGTTCGATAGCGAACGTTGCAATCGAGTCAACGGCGTCTGGATCTGCGACATCGGCCACCACATGAAATGCCCGGCCGCCCCGGCCTCGAATGCGGGTCACCGCGCTGAGAAGGTCTTTTTCATTGCGTGAGGCCAGGACGACACCTGCGCCCGCCTCGGCGGCCATCTCGGCAGTCGTCAATCCAATGCCGCTGGATGCTCCCGTTATAACGATGACCTGCTCAGAAAGGGGCTTGAGTTTGAGTTTCATGAATCGGTACGCAGCAACACTGGTGCCGCACCGGATTAGGGATTAGGGATTAGAGGGATTGGGGATTAGGGATTAGGGGCGATTGGAACACGTCGGGAATCAGGGAGTTGGATCGGGGATCGGGGATTGAAGCCCTAATCCCTAATCCCCAATCCCCGATCCCTAGTCTCAAGTGCCTATTTTCCTGCTCCCCGTCCGCGCATGCCGCGCTCGGTCGATGGCGGGACGATGCCTTTGGTGCGCAGATACACCGTCAGGATGCCGTACTCCTCGTTGCTGTGCGCGATGAGATTGGAGAGCACCGCGGCGCGAGCGACCTCGTTCATTCCCTGGCGCACGAGCTCGACAGCACTCTGGTCGGTGAGGTTGGCGAATGCGGGATCGCAGAACGCAAACGAATCGGAGAGTGCTTGGATGATGTCGGCTCTCGACGTTTTCGTCTGTTCGAGGTTCGTGCCCTGATGCGGGTTTTTCTCGCCGCGCGCCGCTGCACAGGCGTTGAACTGCGAGTTGGCGACATGCGCCAGCTGGCCGCCGAAGACCCGGATGTCCGGCGACGGCCGGTAGCTGTAGTCCGCCTCGCCGAGCTTCTGTGCCGCTTCTGTGAGATTCAACTTCACCGTGTTGTAGGCGCGCCGCAGCCCTTCGCTGAGCGGGACTTTCTGTCCTTCCTGTTGGGCCCCACCCTGTGGGGCAGCGGGAGCCTGGGCCTCAGCCGTTGAGACGGTCAGCACGCACGCGAACATCAGACAAATCACAGCCTTCATAAGCGCTCCTTGAAAGTGCCGCAGATGACGCCACTCTACACCAGGATGGGAGTGGAAAATCTAAAATCTAAAATCTGAAATCTCAAATCTCAAATGATGAAACCTCTATAATGAGCGCCTCCCCAGGAGGCAATCATGATCGTCGCGAGCACGTTGTCCCGTCGCGAGCTCCTCAAACGGTTCGGCGTTGCCGGTGCGGCCGCACTGGCCCTGCCCGAATTGAGCCGGGTGCTGGTCTTTCAGCGGGAGGTGCTTGCACGGGAGCAGGACCCGGGCGGCGCTGTTCAGACCCCGACCTTGAGCCCGGCAGAGCTCGCTACCTTGACGGCGGTATGCGCAAGAATCATCCCGACCGACGAGAACGGACCGGGCGCCACCGAAGCGCGTGCGTCACAGTACATCGATCGCGCGCTCTCCGGATGGCTGGCATCGTCCCGAGATGCGTACGCCTCGGGGCTCGCCTCCATCGATGAATCCTCGAGGAAAAGGACCGGGCGCCCATTCTTCGAGCTGCAGGCAGCCGATCAGGATGCGGTTCTCACCGACCTTCAACAGACTCCTTTCTTCGCTCTGGTCAGAACGCACACGATTCAGGGCACCTTTTGCGATCCCGTGTACGGGGGCAACGCGAACTTCACCGGTTGGGACCTTCTCGGTTACCCCGGTGTCCGGCTCGCTGTGACGGCGCAGGATCAGCGAATGGCGTCGCCTCCGAAGCCGATACGCAGATCCGCCTACGACTACGCGATGTTTGCGAACACGATGGGAACGAGCCATGCCCACTAACCTCAAACCGACCGATGTCGTTGTCGTGGGCCTGGGTGCCGCTGGAGGAGTGGCTGTCCTGCCGCTGGCGCAGGCTGGTCTCGACGTGATCGGGCTCGAGGCGGGCACCTGGCTCACATCCAAAGACTTCGCGCCCGATGAGCTGCGGAACAACTATCGTGCCTGGCCTCAGTCGGTGCAGAAAGCCAATCTCGAGGTGCCGACTCACCGTCCAAATGCCTCGGCGCCGTACTCCGCGCGCCCGGCCGTTCACCCGATGATGAATGCCGTCGGCGGCACATCGCTCCACTACTGGGCGCAGAGCTGGCGGCTCAGCCCGTGGGATTTCAAGGTTGTCAGCGAAACGACGCGCCGATACGGAGCCTCGCGCATCCCTCCGGGCTCCAGCGTCGAAGACTGGCCGTTCGGCCTCGAAGAGCTCGAGCGTCACTACGACGTCGTGGAGCACGAGCTCGGCGTTTCGGGAAAAGCCGGCAACATCAACGGGAAGATCGATCGACGGGGCAATATTTTCGAAGGACTCCGACGGCGCGAGTTTCCGATGCCCCCGCTGCGGTGGACCGACTGGCACGAGAAGATGGCATCTGCCGCGCGCGATCTGGGATGGCATCCGTTTCCTGGTCCTGCAGCGATCAACTCACGTTCGTATGAGGGCCGTGCCGGCTGCGCGTATCACGGCTTCTGCGCTCGCGGCGGGTGTCACGTCAATGCCAAAGGTTCGACCGCGGTGACGACGATCCCGAAGGCGCAGAAGACCGGAAGGTTGAACGTGGTGACCGAAGCGCATGTCACCCAGGTGAATGTGGATGGCAGCGGCCGCGTGACGGGCGTGACGTACGTGAAGGGCCGGGAGGAATTCTTTCAACCCGCCCGCGCCGTGTTGCTTGCGACCTACACCTACGAGAACGTGCGCACCCTGCTGCTCTCGAAATCAAAAGCGTACCCGAACGGGCTCTCCAACAATCGCGGACAGGTCGGCAGGCATTACATGACACATGCGACCGGTGGCAGCGTCACGGCGCTGTTTCCGATGAATCTGAACAACTGGTACGGATTGCCGGCGCAAGGCGTGGCCATCGACGACTTTGCCGACGACAACTTCGATCATTCGACCCTCGACTTCATCGGCGGCGGCGTGATGTTTGTCTATTCCGATCGGCGCCCGATCGCTGCCGCTAGCATGAACACGTTTGGAAAGGTCCCGGCGTGGGGCTCGGCGTGGAAGGCGTTCGTCAGGCAGAATGCCGATCGCTGGCACGGCGCGTACATTCAAAAAACGACGTTGCCCTACGAGGACAACTACCTCGATCTCGATCCGACAGTGAAAGATCCGCTCGGGCTTCCCGTCTGCCGCATTACCGCCGACTTCAAGGATAACGAGCGCAAAGCGACGGCATTTGTCGGCGACAAGATGGAGCAATGGTATCGAGCCGCGGGTGCGACCGATGTCGTGCGTGGCCCGCTTGGTACGATGGGGCCGTCGACGCACGCGTACGGCGGCACGCGCATGGGAGACAACGCAGAGACCAACGTCGTGAACCGCTGGGGGTTTTCGCACGAGGCGCCGAACCTGGGAATACTCGGTGCGTCGGTGATGGGGACGAGCGGAGCGCGCAACCCGACCCTCACCGCGCAAGCACTGGCCTGGCGCACCGCCGAGTACCTGCTGAAAAACTGGAAATCTATCGTGATTTGACCATGGGCAGATTGGGAGATTGGTAGATTGTGAGATTAATCTTCGAATCCTTCAATCCACCAATCTGCCAATTCAGTCCTGTGGTGGTATTTCCCGGCCGAACACCTTCCGGGATCCTTCCGCCGGCTTTGTCCCTGATGCTCCACGTAAGCCTTAGCAACTTTCGGTCCACAATGAAAGGATGATTCGAGCGGCGTTGGTTGCAGCCGTCGTGGTCGTGACTCCGCACCTGGCCGGCGCTCAGGATGCCGATTCGCACGCGATCGTCTTCGATGCGTACATGACGCCCAACGCCGGGGCGGAAGACCTCCTCACCGTTCAACACCTGTTGGCGTCTGCAGAAGACCGCTGGCTGCCGCGGCGCCTGGGACAGGAGAGCAGCAGGTCTGCCTCGGCGCTCGGCATTCTGTACCGCGGCGGAAAGTTCATCGCGCTCGATGTGCCGCAGGATCATTTCCTCATGGTCGTCGCGCACGAGGTGTTCGGCCACGGGGCGCGATTCCGCGAGCTCGGTGACGGACGAATCGCTTACGGCTTCGACGCACCGATACCCTATGGCTCGGGCGACGCGTTCACGAGCTTCAGAGGCGAGTTTCCAGTGTCTCCGCTCGGGATGTTGAACGTGTCCGCTTCCGGAATCGAGGCCCAGAACGCGCTGGCCGATGGGATTGCCGCGAAAGTCATCGAGCGCGGGCGGATCCACTATCGCGAAGCCTGGCTGTATTTCGAATCGCGCATCACGGGCATGACCTATATCCTCACGCGCATCGCCCCTGTCGGCGCCCGGACACGACGTCGCGGACTATCTCGAGCGCTTCGAGGAGGCATGTACTCCTCCCTGCGTTGCAGTCACGCGAAGGTACGTCCAGCAGCGGGCGCTCCTGTCGCTCGCCGATCCGATGATCTACTACGCCATCTATGCCTTCGCAGGTTCGTACGTCGGAACTGGCAGCACGACCGGCCCTGTGCCGCTGCTTCCATTGGGGCGCGGAATCAGGATCCTGCCTTCCCTGGGCTTTGCGCTTGCACCTTATGGGACAGAGTGGACGCTTCGGAGTGCGATACAGGCAGAGCAAAGGGCTGAGAGCAAAGCGGCAAGAGTCACGGGTGTCACTCTGCGAGTAGGAAACACCGGCGCGCGCACGACGTTGGGCGTGGGTGTTGACGCTGCAGATGTCCTGAGCCTTCGGGGCGTGCGGGTAGATACAGCAGTCGATCTGTGGCGGCAGCCACCGCTGCTTGCCGACAAGACATCCGATCCCCCGCGGGCCGGCGGCGGTGCCAGTGCAAGCGTGGTGCTGCCACTCCCTCGCCGGCTTCGTTCGCAATGGATATCCGGCATCCACGTCACTGCCGGGTACAAGTCAGAGGGATTCATTCCCGGAGAGCAACTGTCTGGGGGAATGTGGCTGCGAATGGGTCTCGAAATCAAATAGTTCGTAGGTTCGTCGGTTCGGGGTTCGTAGTTCGATCGGATGAACCGGAACCGACGAACCCACGAACCGACGAACTCATAGAGTATGTTTTCGTCATGGTCGAGCCCGTTCTCGAGTTGATTAACGCAACCGTCAGGAAAGGTGAGGCCACCGTCCTTCATGGACTCACCTTGAGGATAGGTGCAGGCGAGCACACCGCGATTCTCGGACCAAACGGTGCGGGCAAATCGATCCTCTTGAGGCTGCTGACTCATGAAGAACGCGCCCTGCCGCTGCCGGACGACTCCTCGCCCGTACGCGTGTTCGGCGATGACCGTTGGAACGTGTTCGAGCTCCGCCCGCAACTGGGTATCGTGTCATCCGATCTGCACCAGCGGTTCGTCGGCGGAAACAGCGAAGGACGGATTACCGGTTTGACGGCCGTGCTGTCGGGATTCGTCGCGTCCCAGGGAATCCTCCGCTACAGTGCGATCACGAGCGACATGCACCGGCGCGCAGTTGACGCGCTGGATCGGATGGGGGCGGCACACCTCGCCGACCGCCGGATGAACGAGATGTCGAGCGGCGAGGCGAGGCGTGTGCTCCTCGCGCGTGCGCTCGTGACCGATCCGCGCGCGCTCGTGCTCGACGAGCCGACAACCGGACTCGATGTCATTGCGCGGCACAGCTTCATGGAACGCGTCCGCGACATCGCCAGAAACGGCACCACGCTGATTCTCATCACCCATCATGTCGAAGAGATCGTGCCGGAGATCGGGCGCGTCATCCTGCTCAGCCGAGGCCGGGTCGTCGGAGATGGAGCGAAACGCGACATGCTCGTAGACGCGACGCTGGGCCGCGCGTTCAACGGCCGGATGATGGTGACGCAACGCGACGGATACTACAGCGCCACGGTCCGGATGCAGCCCGACACTGCGTGCTGATTAGGATTAAAATGAGGAGTGACGGAGGAATCATGTTGAAACAAGCCGTGTTGCCGTTGGCGGCCGCCGCGTTTCTCATTGCGCCGGCACCTGTGGCCGCGCAGACGTTTCCTGACGGTCCTGGCAAGGAGATTCTCGAAAAAAAATGCAGTACGTGTCATGCGCCCGAGCAGGTCACGACATTCGGGCGCAGCGCCGAAGAGTGGCACGAGGTCGTGGTGAACATGATCGACCTTGGCGCTGAAGTGAACGAAGAAGAAGCCAAAATCCTCGTCGAATATCTCGCGAAAAACTGGCCGGTCAAAGGTTCGGCGCCGCCGGCTGACAAGCCCGCAGAAAAGCCCGCAGAACAGCCCGCCGAAAAACAGCAGGCCGCCGCATCTGCTGTCTCCGCCGCCGCTTCGCACGGCCCAGGCGTCACCATCCGGGAATGGGATGTGCCGACGCCGAATTCGCGGCCTCACGATCCTGAAGCGTCATCGGACGGCTCCATCTGGTATACGGGCCAGCGCGCGAACGTGCTTGGCCGCCTCGATCCGAGAACGGGGCAGATCAAGGAGTTCGCGCTCAAGACCCCCGACTCCGGTCCGCATGGCCTTGCGGAAGACAAGGCCGGCAACATCTGGTACACGGGAAATTCCAAAGCGCTGATCGGAAAACTCGATCCGAAAACCGGACAGGTCACCGAGTATCCGATGCCCGATCCGGCCGCGAAGGATCCACACTCGCTCATCTTCGATCAGAAGGGCACGCTGTGGTTTACGGTGCAGGGGGCCAACATGGTGGGGCGGCTGAACCCGGCGACCGGGGAACTCGCGCTGCGTAATTCGCCGACGTCGAAGTCGCTGCCCTACGGGATCATGGTCAACTCCAAAGGTGTGCCGTTCTTCGTCGAATTCGGCGCCAACAAGATTGCGAGCATCGATCCCGCGAGCATGGTCATTCGCGAATGGACGCTGCCGGATCCGGCGTCCCGGCCCCGCCGCCTCGCGATCGACGCGCAGGACAATGTCTGGTTTTCGGACTATTCGCGCGGGTACCTCGGCCGGCTCGACCCGGCCACGTCACAAGTAAAGGAGTGGCTGTCGCCTGCTGGAGCGAAATCGCAGCCCTATGGCATCGCCGTCATTGATGGAAAGATTTGGTACAGCGAATCCGGCGTCCAACCCAATACCGTCGTGATGTTCGATCCTGCGACGGAGAAGTTTCAGACGTGGCCCATTCCTTCGGGTGGAGGAGTCGTCCGGAATGTCAGCGTCACCAAGGACGGAAATCTTGCGCTCGCGTTGAGCGGTGTCAACAAGATCGGGCTGGTAGAAATACGGAAGTAACCTGCTATACTGGGACCGTTCGAATTTAGCCGCCACGTTTTGCCCCGCTGTTTGAGCCGACCGAGCCATCCTCCGACTCGATCCCCTCACACTTCGCTGCAAGCAGAGTGGATGGTCCATTCAGGCTAGGTTCTATTGGTAGGAGAGAGCACATGAGTCGGAAGTTGTTCGTCGGAAATCTCCCGTTCAGCACGGGGGAGAACGAGCTCCAGGATCTGTTCGGGCAGGCGGGCGCCATTGAATCGGTGCGCGTCATGCGCGACAACGCCACGGGCCGCGCGCGCGGCTTCGCGTTCGTTGAGATGCAGACCGAAGAGGATGCGCAGGCGGCCATCCAGAAGTTCAACGGAGCAGACATGGGCGGTCGCGCGCTGGTCGTGAACGAGGCGCGGCCGAAGCCGGAATTCGGCGGCGGCGGCGGCGGCGGACGCGATCGCGGCGATCGCGGTGGTCGCGGTGGCGGTGGCGGGCATCGCCGTTCGGAGCCTCGCTGGTAGGTGGCTCGCTGACAGACTAACGAAAAGGGCGAGGACCCAGGCCGACAAAGAGGGAGCAGAAGCGGAGCGCAGGGGGCATTTGGCTCTCAGCTCTTCGCTCTCTGCTCTTTTTTTTGATAGAGTTACGCCATGCCCGCTCCCGTCAAAAAAAGCCCCTCAGAGCTGCAAAACCAGGAAAACGAAGTGTATAAGGCCCTTCGGGCGTGGTACATGATTCCTGGAATCCAACGGGAACTCCGCCATAAAGAGAACGAGGCCGTCCAGACCGTTCTCGAAGTCTTCGAAAGCCGGAAGCGAAATCGGAAGGCGAGCGAAGGCTAGAGCGGGTTCCGGGACCTCTGGAACCCTTACGGTTCTCGGTCTCAGATTCCTCGTCCACAAGCATGTCGTCGCGCGGCGGTTGTGGTCCCGGGACGATGCCTGCGATGTCCGGGTCGACTCACCGGGCTGGCGCGGGCCCGCGTTGGCGCGCTGCATCTTGGCTTCCTGACGGCGCTCGGCCTTCATCTTCTGCTTTTCCTGCCGGGCGCGTTCTTTATGTCGTTTTTGCTGGGATGGTCGTGATCTATTGGCCATGAGTGCCCTAAAGTCTCATATTCTAACCTGAGTTGACAGCCTTGTCTTGCTCTGCTACCTTGTGTACAAAAGGTAGCTTGATGAGAGCATCGCCGCTCAACGAAAAATTTGCATCGATTCGCAAGGGCCTCCTCGAATTCCTCATCCTGAAAATCATTGCCAGCGACAAGGTGTACGTCGCTGACATGCTTCAGAGGCTCAGCACGACCGAGTTCGCAACGCAGGAAGGGACCTTGTATCCGCTGTTGAGCAAGATGCGGCGCGAAGGGACGGTCGATTACGAATGGCACGAATCGGACGCCGGCCCGCCTCGCAAGTACTACAAGCTGACCGCCAAGGGAAAAGCGCAGCTCGATGAGCTGAACGAGTACTGGACCTACATCAATCAGACCTTCGAACAGTTAGGACGCGCTTAAATCATGCAGAAAGTCATCACGATCAATCTCAACGGCAACGCGTACCAGCTCGACGAGAGCGGATACGACGCCCTGCGCGTCTATCTCGAACACGCGGAGACGCAACTCGCCGGCAATCCGGACAACGCCGAGATCATCGGTGACCTCGAGCAGTCCATCGCCGAGAAATGCCTGCGATTTCTGGGTCCGGGCAAATCTGTGGTCGCGGCGGTGGAAGTCGAGCAAATCCTTCGCGACATCGGACCCGTTGATGCCGGATCCGCTTCACAGCCGTCCGCGCAACAACAGCCTCCGCGTTCCGACAGCGGGCCCCAGGCCGCACATCCAAAGCGCCTGTACCAGATTCGAGAAGGCGCGATGCTGAGCGGCGTGTGCAACGGACTTGCCGCGTACTTCAACCTGGACCCAACGATTGTACGTGTCGCGTTCGTCATCGGTGCTGTCGTGGAGACGGCGTTGACCAACGATCCACCCTGGATCTCGGTGCTGTTCTACGTGCTGCTGGTTTTTGTCGTTCCCTACGCGAAGACAAGCGAACAGCTCGCCGCGGCGCAAGGCACGTCCGAAGGCATTCCGTACAAGATTCAGGAGGTCGTGGAGCGGCTGAAGGCCAAGTTCGCTCGCAGCCGGTAGCCGCCAGCTGGTAGCAGTAAGTACGCTCGACTGCCGCCAGCCACCGCCTACCACCTTCCAGCTGTCCACCTACCGGCTACCAGCTACCAGCTATCGGCTATCACCTATCGACTGGACGCTGAATCCATGGCCGGAATCTTGAGCACCTGGCCGGGCTTGATCTTGTCGGGGTCGCTCAGTTGATCCTTGTTGGCGTTGAAGATCCGCATGTACTCGTTCGCATCGCCCAGATAGTCGCGGGCGATCTTGCTCAGCGTGTCGCCGGCCTTCACCGTATACGTCTTCATCGACGTCACGGGTGCGTCGGCGGCCTTCGGCGACACCATGATGTCGGCCACCACCTCGTTGCGCCAGTCCGGGACGGTCTTCAGCGCATCCCAGATCGCGTTCTTTTCGGCTTCGGAGCTCACCGTGCCGTTGAAATGCAGCTTGCCGTCCTTCTCCTGAGCGGATCCGTCCATCCGGAAGTTCTTGGCGGTTTGAATCGCGTGGTCGTACTTCTCACGAAGAGCCATCTTTCACCTCCATACGGACTTGCAGTGCAAACACACGGCCACCAAGCCGGGCCATGGGCCAGGCCGCGGGGCCGACTGCTCGTGACGTCTCCATATCCGACTGCACAGGTCGGATTTCTCCGGGAGAACGCAAGTCCCTGGAACGTGAGGGTGCCTGCTGGAATGCCAGGTCACGATCTACTAGTCTGGAGCCATGACGGACCCGTCCGACCAGGACTCCTTGCATCTGGCCGCGATCGTCGAGTCCTCAGACGACGCGATCGTCAGCAAGGATCTCAATGGCGTCGTCCGATCCTGGAACCGCGCCGCCGAGCGGATGTTCGGCTACACGGCCGACGAAATGGTCGGGGAGTCCATCCGGAAAATCATTCCGGCGGATCGACAGCATGAAGAAGAGCGCGTTCTCGCGTCGATTCGATCCGGCCAGCGCGTCGATCACTTCGAGACAATCAGAAGGGCGAAAGACGGCCGGCTGATTCCGGTTTCGCTCACCGTCTCGCCGATGCGCAATCAGGATGGCCGGATAGTAGGCGCGTCGAAAATTGCGCGTGACATTTCCGAGGCCAGGCGCGTCCAGGCTCAACTCGAGCGCGTGTCCCGGCGTGACACCTTTCTCGCACAGGTCTCGCTAGTCCTGACACGTTCCCTCGATTACGAGGAGACGCTCGCCTCGCTCGCATCGGTCACCGTTGCACACATTGCGGATTACTGCGCTGTCGACGTGGTCGACGAAGAGGGCGATCTCGTCCAGGTTGCGGTCACGCACCACGACCCTTCGAAGGCGCTGCTTGCCAGGGAGCTACGGACGCGGCTTGACGATCCCGCTTCTTCGACCAGCCCTCACTGGGTACTGAAGAACGGCATCGCGTCGTTCTATCCCGAGATTACCGACGAGATGATCGTGGCGACTGCGAAGGGCGACCATGGGCGCCTCGAGAGTATTCGATCCATGGGGCTCGTTTCCTACATGGTTGTGCCGATGCGGGCGCACGACCGGCTGCTCGGCGTGCTGACCCTCGCGACGGCGGAGTCGGGCATCCATTACGGCGATGAAGATCTTCGGCTGGCCGAGGACGTGGCGTCCCGCGCTGCGCTGGCGATCGAGAATGCGCAGTCCTACCAGCAACTCCAGAGAGCGGATCGTGTGAAGGACGAATTCCTGGCAACGCTGTCTCACGAATTGCGAACGCCGTTGAACGCGGTGCTCGGGTATGCGCGCATGCTGCGAACGGGCGCCGTTTCCGAAGAGAAGGCTGCGCAAGCCCTCGAGGTGATCGATCGCAACGCAGTCGCGCTCGCACAGATTGTCGAAGATGTGCTGGATGTGTCGCGCATCGTGTCGGGGAAGACACGTCTCGAGGTGCAGCCAACCGACCTTGTGAAGGTGGTGCAGAATGCCATCGCGACGGTCATACCCGCGGCTGACGCCAAGAGCTTGAACGTTGAAACCACCATCATCCCCATCAACAGCCGGGTCTCGGCCGACGTCAACAGGCTTCAACAGGTGATCTGGAATCTGTTGTCCAACGCGGTGAAGTTCACTCCACCCGGAGGTCGTATCGGCGTGCGCGTCAGTCCCGTGGAAGGCGGCGCCGAGGTCGTGGTCACCGACAGCGGCGTGGGGATTGAGCGCGAGTTCCTTCCACACATCTTTGAGCGATTTCGACAGGCCGACAGTGGCGTGGGACGCCGGCACGGCGGGCTTGGCCTTGGTCTCGCCATCGCCCGTCATCTCGTCGAAATGCATGGCGGAACGATCCAGGCGGAGAGCGAAGGGCGCGACAAAGGGGCGACGTTCCGGGTCATCCTGCCGTTGAGGCCGCCGGAGGCGAAGGCGAAAGGGAAAAGCGATTTGCTCGGACGAGCGCGCGCCACGAGCGGCGGGCTCCAGCTCAGTGGCATCTGCGTGATGGTCGTCGATGACGATGCCGACGCCCTGCGTCTGGTGCGTGAGGTCCTCGAATCGGCCGGTGCAGAGGTAATCGGTGCTGCCTCGGCGGAAGCAGCGCTTGAACATTTGAAGTCACGCCACCCGCATGTCTTGATCAGCGACCTGGGGATGCCTCAAATGGACGGATTTCAGTTCATCAGGCAAATCCGGAACCTTGCGGACACGAAGCTCCGCCACATTCCCGCGGCCGCGCTTACCGCATACGCCCGCTCGAGCGACCGTGCGAGGTCTCTCCGTGCGGGGTACGAAATGCATATTTCGAAGCCAATCGAGCCTGCCGAGCTGGTTGCCGCTGTTGGCGCCCTCCTGCGGCGCCAGACTGGTTGAGCAGCCCTTCCTTTGCCACGCGCGTCAGATGCTTTATCTGCCACTCGCGCCTGAGGGCAGAGCCAAGCGATTCGCATTCTTCCGAATACACGAGCGATACGGGAAGCCGATGGGCGGTGTATTTGGCGCCCCTCCCGAGGTTGTGCGCTTTTTCGCGGCGCGCGAGGTTTGATGTATAGCCTGTGTACAATGTTCCGTCCGCGCACCGGACCATGTAGACGAAATGCATCCCGGACATTCTAGGACACATGCGATAATTGTTATTTCAGGTGGTCCGGCCCGGCCGGACAGCTCACCGGGGGGCGCTCCGGTTTCGACGGAGGTACAGACGCGCGGGATGCATGCCGAGCACCATTAACTCGTTAATCTGATGGAACATCCGTTAACTGCGGACAATCAGTACGCTCTCGCTGCTTAATTAACTAAGCAGTGACGTTCGCCCTGGCCTCGCCTGGTGGCTGGGGGCCGGACGACATCAAGCAGGCTGGCTTTCGAATGGCGGTCCGGCGTTCGAAGGTGAGAGACACCGGATCTGGTACTCGGCGGTTTTTGCCGCTTCCTCACGCTGAGTACGAGACATCGGAAGCGGATACGCATGTAGATTCCTTCGAGGACGTGCTTTCGGACGCGGGTTCGACTCCCGCCGCCTCCACCAGCCTTCGCGCTCATGTCAGGCGAAGGTTGCCCACCGTAGCCTTTGCGAAGGTGGGCTTGCTCAGTCATTTAACGAGCTACGGCTGGCAAGCCAACCTTTGCTCTCGCTGACTCCTTCACCTCAATTTTCCCGCCGCCTCCACTATTTCTCCACGGCCACGCGGCTCGTGTCGGTGCCCGTCTCCGTCCTTAACACGTCCGCCGAGGATTGCATTCGTGCGACTCCCCGCGTTCAGACAGGCCGCTCGTTGTACTTGAACGCAGGAAATCGGCATTTCCTTCCAGGCGTTCAGGGGAGCGACCCGCACGCGGCAGCTCTGCCGCCTCGGGTTTGCTTGTTCAGATGTCGCTTTCGGCTGGCAGTTCATCGAGGTGACGGCTCGGTTCCATCCGTTCATGGAGCACGCGGACGATCTCAATCACACCTTCCTCGGCAACGCGATAGTAGAGAACGTGGACCGGCCTTCTGACCTTCGCGGCGGGGGTACTACGTGCATATCGGATATGGAAGCTGCGGAGGCCTGAACGAAGGTCAGGTCGCTTCTGGGTAAGCGGTCCTTCGGGCTCAGCTGCTACCTGGCGCATCGCTGCGATGAGGATGGCGGCGTAGCGTTGCCGGCCTTCGGCGCCCCATCGCTCGCCGCTGGTCGCAAGGATGTTGGCCAGATCGATCTGTGCTGGGCGGGCGAGGCGAAACCGCGCCATTCAGCCTAGCGCACGCGTTTGGCAGCGACCGTCGTCAACCGTTCAAGGTACTCTTCGAGATCCGCATCATCGACCTCGGCGAAATCGCCCCGTTCGAGCGCATCGACGCCGGCTTTGATCTGCGCGCGAAGCGCTTTCAGTCGGAGGCCGTCTTCCTTCCGGCGCTGCTTGATACGCGCAGCGCATCGCGAATGGCTTCGCTCGCGTTCTGATATTCGCCGGCTTCGACGACCTCTTGAACAAACGCATCCTGCTCGGCTGTCAGGTTGATGTTCCGGGTCGGCATCTGGAATCTCGCAATAGTTGCGTCAAGGATACCATGTATGGCAAAGATTGCCAATAGACGCCTGCTCTTGACCGCACGGCGAGCAGTTCAGGGTCGTCAATGCTAACGGCGGCGCCGCGCCCTCTTCACAGGCAGTTCGTCACCGGGAAGAGGTGGATTGCCTTTGCCTGCCCGCTTGAGCACCTGAAGTGCCTTCCCGAGATCGCCCCAGGCGGCGAGTTCCGCAAAATACTCCTCTGTGCGCAGCGCCGATACCTTCTCGGCAACGGCAACGGTGATGAGTTGGTTCACGGCCACACCTTCGGTCTTCGCGACCTTCCGGACCTCTTCCATTAGCGACGGTTGAAGTCTCAGAGCGAAATTGCTCTTTTTCATGCCCGACTGCCGTTCGGATTTCACCGCATCAGCGAGTTACGGGACCGGAATTGCTTCGAAGTACTTCGGCACGATGATCGCACTCTTCGGGGACGCTGCCTTCACTTCAGCGACAAATGATTGCACCCGCTCGAGAGCCGGTTGCTGCGAGACTTCGAACGGTACGTTGAATTGATCCCAATGGGTCGGTAAGACGAGACGAGGATTTCCGAGGGCGCGCAGCAGTCGACCAGTGCAGTCGTAAATTTCGCGACGCTCCGGCATAGCGCCAATCAACGCCACATCAGGACGCAGTCCTTCTACCTCCCTCTCGATGTAGTTCATGGAACCAAAGGCGAGAAGCTGCCGGCCGTTCATCCGAATCAAGTATGCGACCGTTCCGCCTTCGACAAGGAGGTCGCGAAAGCGGAACGGCGGTTTCGCGTTCGATCGAAAACAGCGCCGACGCCAGAAAGGGTCGACGCCCAAGCACACCGTGCAGGCTAGGAATGACCTTGATCGACAGGCCATCGAATTGGTAGTCCTCCCCACCCCGTGCCGCGATGAGTTTGTCTCCTGCAATGCCCATCGATCGAGCGTAGTGATAGGTGCTCTCGGTTCCAATGACCGTCGCGCCAGTCTTTTGGGCAATGTACGGCATGTCCAGTGCGTGGTCGAAATGCGTGTGCGTTATCAGAATGAAATCAGCCCGTTGAATATGTGCGTCGATCACAGCCGTGTCTCCCAGCCGGCCGTCCCCAAGTACTTTAGCTGCACTCGTCGCGTGTCACCGCCCTGTGCCGCACCAAGCGTGAGAACGGCGGCTGTGACAATACGCGTAAGGTGACAGTACCCGACACCACATGGCCATTCTGAGATGCCTTTCAGATTGGGGCTCGCAGCCACCGACGCGCAGCCTAGACAGTATGGCTGTCGGAGCAGAGACCTGCCTCACGTAGTACATCGTGGGTTACGCGCCGCCGATGAAGGAGACGCGCAGAGCCACATACAACGGAGGCAGGCCATGGCGAAACGTAACATGTTCGTAGGGATGGATGTCCACAAAGAATCGATCGACGTGTCGATCGCCGAAGAGGGGCGAGACGGCGAAGTGCGCCACTACGGGGTGATCCCCGGCGACCTGGAGGCGGTGGCCAAGGTCGTCCGGGCGCTGCGGGCGCCGAACCGGCGGTTGCGCTTCGTGTACGAGGCCGGCCCGTGTGGGTTTGGCATCCACCGCTATCTCACCGCCCAGGGTGAAGACTGCGTCGTCGTCAATCCCTCGAGCATGCCGAAACGGAGCGGCGATCGGATCAAAACGGATCGGCGGGATGGCGACGCCTTGGCCCGGTTGCATCGCGCCGGCGAGCTCACGGCGATCTACATTCCGACGCCCGATGATGAAGCCCTGCGGGATCTCGTGCGCGCGCGCGAAGACGCGGTCGGCCTGAGCACCCAAGCCAAGCATCGGTTGAAGGCGTTCTTGCTCCGCCAGGGTCGCCGCTATCCGGGACGCGCCGGATGGACGCGCCCGTATCGCCGCTGGCTGGCCGATCTCAGTTTCCCGCTGGCCCCGCAGCACATCGCGCTGCAGGAGTACCGCGACACGATCGACGAAACCGAACGTCGGGTCGAGCGGCTCACCGACCAACTCCGGCAACTCACGCCCGCGTGGCGCTGGGCGCCGGTGGTGGATGCGTTGCAGGCGTTGCGCGGGGTCTCGTTTGTCACGGCGGTGGGCCTCGTCACCGAGATCGGCGACATTCGCCGGTTCACGCATCCGCGCGAGCTGATGGCGTACCTCGGCCTGGTCCCCTCGGAGTACTCGAGTGGGCCCAGCGTCCGCCGCGGCGGGATCACCAAGGCGGGTAATTCGCACGCCCGGCGCTTGCTGGCCGAAGCCGCGTGGGCGTATCAGGGCGTGCCGCGCATCGGCCGGCAGATGCTGTATCGGCAAGAAGCGTTGTCGAAGACCGTGTGTGCCATCGCGTGGAAGGCCCAACTCCGCCTGACGTCCCGCTTTCGCAAGCTGGTCGCGCGCGGGAAAGCGAAACCCAAGGTGGCGACCGCGATTGCGCGCGAGCTGACGGGATTCATCTGGGCGATCGCGCGGGAGGTGCCGCCGCCGCCCGCGTAGCGACGCGGCGATCAGGTCCGTCAGGTCGGCGGCATCGCGGCCAGGTGGAGAACCCTCGAGGTCGTTATGGACATCAGCACCATCGATACGTCCGTGCCTAGGGCGAGGCAGCTCCGCGACGAACCACAGTCTGGGCGGTACCCAACCCGCGGATATCAGCAGCGTCAACCGTCGCTAGAACGCGGTGCCGCCGACCAGATGGACCTGAAGAACGAAGAGCACGGAAAGAGCGTGCTCAGAAAGGAACTCACAATTGGTGAGGCGGGAGAGGTCTGCCCAGTTGACAGAAGACAGCCATATCAACGTGATGCGGCTTCACCCGCGGCGACCGCGAACCGTCGTCGAGTTACCTTGTTGGTCAAGCGGACCGCCGACGGGCGCAGCTGCGTGGGGCCGCGAGTGTTCAGTTCAGGGCTGGAGCAGCGTGTTGTGAAACGCGCTGATGCGCCAGACGCCCTGATCTTTCACGAAGACCCGCAGACTGAGCTCCCGGTGCGCCGGGAGCTTCTGTCCGTCCGGACCGACAACCCCGCTCAATTCGTTGGTCACGTGCGCCATTGCCACATCGGGCCTGATCAATCTAACCTTCACGTCCAGGATCTTAAGGCTGGCGTTTCTGTTCCGGCCCTGGAAAAGGGACGTCAGTCCTTTCTCGATTTCTGTCACTCCGTTCATGAATTCGCCGCGGACCGTGACCAGTTGAGCGTCTGGCGTGGCGAGACGCGTCCAAGCTTTCGCGTCATGCCTATTGAACGCTTCTGTAATGGCGACAATGACTGCGTTGATCGCCTCTTCCTCCGTACCGGTTCTCCGGCGTCTGGGCATTGCTCGCCACTCCACGCCCCGCCACTGAGACGCTGATAGCAACCGTCAGAATGAGCACCGGGAGTCGGTTCATTCAATTGCCTTAACGAGTGTCGCGGCCTCACGGGTAGTACGCCGACCGGCATCGCGGCCGACCCTGCGAGGCTCGCAGCATAACGCCAAACCAGTGCCGCCGTTAAGCCACCTTCCTAGACCTCACCGGCTTGACCACCAGCCGAACGCCGACGCCAAGCCTCGCCAACATGTCGATCAATGCATCGGTACTGAATAAGTCGATGCGACCGCGCAGGAGGTCGCTCACTCGGGGCTGCGTGACCCGAAGCACTTTCGCGGCCTCGGCCTGCTTGAGCCGTCTCGACGTGATCGTCTTCTGCACCTGAATCAGCAAGTCTGCTCGGACGAGGAGGTGCTCTGATTCTTCCTTCGAGAACCCAAGGTCCCGGAAGACGTTTCCCGTGGACGGCGTGACCCTAACCGCGCTTTTCTTTGCCATGCCGCTGCCTCAACTTCCCTAATGCACGGAACCGGTCGCGGCCGATCCGTAGATCGTGTGCGCTCGTCTTCTGCGTTTTCTTCTTAAACGCGTGCAGGACGTAGATCGCCTCCGGTCGCGTCGCTACGTAGAACACCCGGTGTGCACCGGCGATGTGAATCCGGATCTCACGGACGCCCGGTCCAACCGTCTGCATCGGCTTCCAGTCGTCCGGATCCAGTCCTGCTGAACGCGCCGCAGCTGGAAACCAGCCAGCCGTCGTGCGAGAGCAGGGAATGCCCGAAGGTCACGCCGCGAGCTACCGAGCCAGATGAGCGCTTTGTCCGGCATCGGTCACATCCCACGAGTATACAAGTTTTTGTATGGTCAGTCCAGGTAGGATGGGGCGAGGGCTGTCGTTCGAGATGCCTCCACGGTGATTGCGTTCGGGAGGGGCGGGAACAATCTAAGTCACGGCGCGTAGCACGGGCAGGTGTTCGACTCTCTCATGCCGCCTCGTAGGCACGAGCCAGAACGTTGGCGAAATCCTCGAACTTGGTCGGGGTCGTGTTCTCCGGCCGCCGTCCCTCGCGCGACTTTATTTTCCCTTCATTGAAGGCGCGCGCCATCTCCGCGTACAGCCCGGCGACGTTCTGTGAAATCCCCATCTGCACGAGCGACGATGCGAAGTCTGCATAAGGGAACTGTACATACTTCAAATGCGGCTTGCCGATGTGAGCGCCGATGATGCGCGTCGCTTCCCCATGCGTCAAGTCGCGCGGGCCAAGCAACTCGCGGACAACCACCCCCGTCCAGTCGCGTGCCTTCAGCGCACGCACGGCCACCTCAGCGATGTCGCGCGTCGCGATCATGGGTATCTGCAGGTCCGGCGCGACGGCACCGCCGTTGATCCCCTGGTGCTTGATCAGCCCAAGGACGGCGTGGAAGTTCTCAAAGAACGATGCTGGACGAAGCATGAGGACGTTCACGTCTCGAAGCTCCCGCAGGCGTTCCTCCTGGGCGTGGAGTCCGGCAATTGGTCCAGTTCCCTCCGGCATATCGGCGCCAATACTGCTCAAGAAGACGACGTGCCGGACGCCGCTGGCGCGAATGGCTTTCACAATCGCCTCGCCCTCCTGGTCCCATTTCTTCCGGAGGTCCGGTGATTGCGGATCCGGCGGCAACAGCGTGTAGACGGCGTCCGCGCCACGAAATGCGCTTGGTGAGGATTGCGCGCGTCGGTCGCGTTGCCCGTGAGCACCTCCGCACCTTTGCTCTCGAGTCCGGCCAGTTTCTCAGCGGAACGGGCGAGGGCGCGCATCTTCTCGCCTTCGCTGGAGGAGCCGCTCGCTGATTCGCCCGCCGGTGTTTCCGCTGGCCCCCATCACCGTGATCATCGTCACCTCACTTCTCAGCAGCTTGAAAACCTGCTTTCCGGTTGGTGAGAATCGTGCGTTCGAAACCTTCAACTTGCTGACGACAGATGTTCTGGTTCAGCCGAAACATGTTCGTCGGGTCGTACGCCTGTTTGACTTTGGCTAGACGTTGGTAGTGATCGCCAAAGGCCGCACGAACGAACCGCTCGTTGTCCTCGCCGGCCCCTGAGAAGTTCGCGTTAATCTTGCCCGACGAGAACGAATGCATCGTTTCAAACACGTGACGCACCCACACAATGTTCTGCTCGTTGTGCGCCGCTTCGCTCCAACTCCCGATGATTTCGAGGAGGAACGGCGCGGACCGGTTTCCGACTGGCGTCTCATCGTTGCCGACCCGACCCATGGCGCCGCCGAGCGCCCAAATGGCAAGCAAAGATCTTGGGGAGGACCTCACGGCGCAGCCACCAACGATGGCTTCAATAGCGTCGTCGGTGAAGCGATCGAGGTAAATCGCCTTCCAATAATGAAGGAGCTCGCCCTTGCGAAAAAACGGATCGTACAGCTGCTGGAGCGCGCGGTACGGGAGCGTTGTCGACATATCGAGGACCGGCTCGTCGAACTCCCGTAGCGGCCGCAAGACCTCGTGTCCGCGTTCTGGCGTCCCGGCGTAGGTGCCGCCGATGATCAGTACCTCGCGGCCGTGAAGGTGTTGAGGAAAGGCGCTGCCTCCGGGAATGCTCCAGAGCACGGCAACGACGTTCACCTCGTCAGGAGCGCTCGACACGAAATCAGCAAAGCGGCGAAGAATCGTTCGAGCCTTGTCCATCGCGTAAACAGGCCCGGCAAACGCCACCATCGGCCCGAGCTGATGAAGGCGAAACTCGAACGAGGTGACGATCCCGAAATTTCCGCCGCCGCCCTTGAGCGCCCAGAGCAGATCCGGATGGGCGGTTGCGCTGACGTTCAACAGACGACCGTCGGCGGTCACGACGTCCGCCGAGACCAGGTTGTCACACGTCATGCCGAACGTCCGGCGGAACCAACCCTGACCGCCTCCGAGGGTGAGCCCCGCGACGCCAGTAGTGGAGACGATGCCACCGACGGCTACCAGCCCGAAGGGCTCCGTCTCGCGGTCGACGTCGCCCCACGTCGCGCCCCCCTCGACTCGCACGAGCCGCTTGTCGACATCGACGCGGACGGCCCGCATCGGTGACAGGTCGATCACGATGCCGCCGTCGCAGGTCGCGAAGCCGGCGGCGTTGTGCGCCCCGCCGCGCACCGCCACGACAGATCATGGTCTCGGGCGAAACGAACAGCCCGCAGGACATCAGCCACGCCACCGCAGCGGACGATCAGCGCCGGCCTTTTGTCTATCATCTTGTTGAAGACGCGACGCGCCTCCTCGTAGTCCGCGCTGTCGGGCAGGATCGGCGGGCGGCTCAGCTCCTCCGCGAGCTCGTCAATCGCTTCACTGTCCATGTGACGTTTCCGCCCCCGAGAGTGTTCTTCCGGTGAGTGTCGTCATTAGATCTTCTCCACTGACGGATCGGCGCTTCCTCATGATCTAATGCGCGAACCATCGGCAAACAGGGTGACCGACGTTCCAGGTTTCATTTGAGGTTGCGCCTTCAGCAGCCTGCTAGAATGAGTGGCACAATCGAAGATGCCATGGCGACAGCCTCATCGGGGCAGGTCACTCACTTACTTCGAGCCTGGAGCGACGGCGATCCGCAGGCGCTCGAGCACTTGCTGCCGCTCGTCGAGGCCGAGCTCCGGCGACTGGCTCGAGGCTACATGGCCCGCGAGCGGCGCGAACACACTCTTCAGCCGACGGCGCTGATTAACGAAGCATTCATTCGGCTGGCCGGCGCGAAGAGCATCCGGTGGCAGGACCGTGCGCATTTCTTTGGCATCTCCGCCAGGTTGATGCGCCGCGTGCTCGTGGATTACGCCCGTGCCCGTGGCTTTCAGAAACGCGGCGCCCGAGCGGAGAAAGTCTCGCTGGACGATGTGTCGATCCCGGCGCCTGAACCTCCCGTGGACATCGTCGCGCTGGACCTCGCGCTTGAAGCACTGGCGACTAAGGATGAGCGTAAGAGTCGCGTCGTCGAGCTCCGCTTTTTCGGCGGGTTGACTATCGAGGAGACAGCGGAAGTGCTTCACGTGTCGCCAGACACCGTAAGCGAGAATGGCGCATGGCCAAGCTTTGGTTGCTCCGGCAGCTCGAGGCGCCCCCTCGGTGAATGACGATCCCTGAGCGGTGGCGACGGGTTCAAGGATCTGTGTCATGCGGCGCTCGAGCGCGACGCACCGCAGCGGGACGCGTTTCTTGCGGACGGCATGCGCGGGCGACGACGAGCTCCGGCGAGAAGTCGAGTCCCTCCTCGTCCACGCGGGGCGCGTCGACGAATTCCTGGGTGCGTCGACCATGCAGGCGGTTGCGTATGCGATGGTGCTGGAACTCACGTCCTTCGTTGATCGGCGGCCAGTCGGTGCCTACGGAGTCGTCGAGTACATCGGCAGCCGGCGGTATGGGCGAGGTGTACCGAGCCCGCGACACGAAGCTGCATCGCGACGTCGCGCTCAAAGTCCTGCCCGAGTGTTCCTGAAAGATCCGGAGCGCCTCGCCCGGTTTCAACGTGAAGCCCATCGTCCTCGCCTCGCTCAATCATCCCCACATTGGGCGATCTACGGTCTCGAAGAATCGAAATGTCCGGGCGCTGGTGCTGGAACTCGTGGAAGGCCCCACGCTTGCCGACCGAATCGCACAGGGCCCGATTCCCGCTCGACGAAGCGTGCTCGATTGCAGACCAGATTGCGGCCGCGCTCGAAGAAGCTCACCTGCGCGGTATCGTGCATCGCGATCTCAAACCAGCCAATGTGAAGCTCCGGCCCGACGGGACCGTCAAAGTTCTCGATTTTGGCCTCGCGAAGGCCACGGAAAGCGACGACCGAACTCAATCCGGCGCGCCGACACCGACCGTAGGGCCAACCAGAGACGGCGTCATCCTCGGCACAACCAGTTACATGGCGCCCGAGCAGGCTCGTGGCCGCGTTGTCGACAAGCGAGCCGACATCTGGGCGTTCGGCTGCGTGTTGTGGGAAATGTTGACCGGCCGAGCGGCGTTTTGCCGGCGAGACCGTGTCGGACACGATCTCCGCGATCCTGACACGTGAACCGGCTTGGAAACTGCTTCCAGCCGGCACACCCGCCGGTATTCGACGGCTGCTGCGTCGATGTCTCGAGAAGGATCTCAGCCGGCGCCTGCATGACATTGCCGATGCGCGCCTCGAGATCCACGACACAGTGGCCGGCATCGCGAGACGTCGACGGACGCTGCGCGTCCGTCAAGCAGCAATCGCACGCGACGTGGAGTTCCAGCGGCTCACCGACTTCGTCGGGATGAAGGAATCGCCTGCCGTGTCGCCTGACGGAAAGATGGTCGCCTTCGTGAGCCTCATCAACGGCAGGCGTCAGATTTGGATCCGGCTGCTGGCCGGCGGCGTACCGCTTCAGGTGACGCGCGACGACAGCGATCACGATCAGCCGCGATGGACTCCTGATGCGAGCACGCTTCTCTACTACTCACCGTCGGCCAGTCCCGCCGAGCAAGGCGCGCTGTGGGAGATCGCGGCATTGGGCGGTCCGCCGAGACGCGTGGCCTCCGCGTTGGGCGGCGGCGACGTCAGCCACGACGGCCGGCGCATTGCGCTCTTTCAATCGTCGGCCGATCACATCGAGCTTGTCACGATGGCGCGCGACGGCTCGCAGCGCGTATGCGTCGCGCGCGTGTCACCGGAGTGTATCTATCGATCGCCACGTTGGTCACCAGACGATCGCTTGCTGGCATTTCAGCGCGACAGCCTCGCGTTCGCCAACTCCCTCGAGATCGTGCCGGCGGTGGGCGGGGAGCCTCGCGAGGTTGCGCGCAGCGCATGGCTCCATGGTTCTCGTGGCTACCAGACGGGTCCGGTCTCGTCTATAGCTCCTCGCGAGGGAGCACGCTGCTCTATCCGCCCATATTCAATCTGAGAACGGTCGGCCAGCACGGCCGAGATGACCGACAACTCACCTACGGCGATCAGTCGTTCGTCGAGCCTGACGTCCATCAATCGGGCCGTCTGCTGGCGGGCCGCATTCGAGCTCAGTCCGACATCTGGAAGTTCGCCGTCAGTGGTTCGCCGTCTGACAACACGCGAGGACGGACGCGCGTCACGCGCCAGACGGGCCAGGCCCAGACGCCGTCCGTCAGTCCGAATGGAGCAGAGGTCGCCTATCTTTCGGACAACGGCGGTCACGGCAATCTGTGGATCGCGACGATGGACGGCTCGAGCGTCCGCCAGCTCACGTTCGAGCGCGATCCGGCTGTAAGCGTCGGAGTGCCGATGTGGTCGCCGGCCGGCGACTGGATTGCGTTCGTCGTCGCGCGCGATTGGAGATCTTCGATCTGGTTAATCCGCCCTGACGGCAGCGGGTTGCACGAGCTGGTCGCCAGCGGATGGGGTCCTTGCTGGGACTCCTGACGGCCGACAGCTGATCTACACGACCGGACAGGACGCCCCCGCGCGCATCTGGAACGAATTGCTTTGGATGGCGGAGCGCCGGTCGTCGTGCGGAGCGATGCCTCGACGCCTGCCGTGTCGCGCGCTGACGGGCGGACCTTGTACTACGTTCACGGGCTGAGGCCCGAGTTGCTGGGGCTCCGGGGTGATCTGCAGATCTGCCGCAGCCCGATGGGAGAGGGGCCATCGCACGAAATCGGGCGCATCGCCGCCTCACGCGTGCCCGTTTCGGTTCGCTTGCTTCAGTTGTTTCTTTCTCCCGATGGCCGATGGCTCGCCGTACCGCTGGTCGACGGCGCCACGTGCAACGTGTGGGCGCTTCCAACCGCCGGCGGTCCGATGAAACAGTTGACCGACTTCGGAGATCGTTCCAACGTCATCGCACGCAGCGTGTCGTGGTCCGCGGACAGTCAGTTCCTCTTCGCCGCCGTCGCAGAAACCGAAACCGATATCGTCCTGTTCGATGGACTGATCAGGTGAAGGGAAGGTCAATTAGCTGGAGGCCGCGGGAACCAACCTATCGCGCCGGCGGCGGGAGCATCGTCCCGCCGCCTCCAATATCCCTCCAAGAACCGGGTCGATTTCTGGTGTTTCTCGAGGACGTCAGTGAAGTCGGCGAGCAGCGGCAACTTCCACCGAGAGAACGCGTTAGCCCCAGAAGTCGCGCGCCATCAATCAGTTCACTATTGCACTACGTTCGCGTTCGACTCCCGCCGCCTCCACTATTTCTCCACGGCCACACCTCCTTGCACACTCGCCCATTCCGTCACGGCTCACATGAGTACGTAAGCGAATCGTTACGCTGAGGAAACAGGAACGACGCAACGGGCGACTACCGTGTTGGCTCCTGGACCATCCTCAAGAGGAGCCGCTATGAAACGGACTATCGCGAGCGTCGTCGTTCTGTTGTGCTTTGCCGCCGCGGACCTGCGGATCGCCGCCCAACAGACGCCGGAGTGGGGAAGCGGTGTGGCACCCTTCGCATTTGCCCTGATCGGCGACATGCCCTACGGGCCCGTCAGGGAGATGCCGTTCGCCAGGCTGGTTGCCGAGATCAATCGGGACAATGACGTCGACTTCGTCATGCACGCGGGCGATATCAAGGCGGGCAGCGAGCGGTGCGACGACGATCTCATCCTTCATCGATTCGGGCTGTACCAGACGTTTCAACGCCCGTTCGTTTTCACACCCGGAGATAACGAGTGGACCGACTGCCACCGGTTGAACAACGGCCAGTACAACCCGCTCGAGCGACTCGCCTTCCTTCGCTCCGTATTCTTCCCGCAGGTTGGGCAAACGACGGGCGGGCACGTGCGGCCTGTGGGGTCACAGGCGGCGGGCGGAGCGTACTCCGAGTTCGTCGAGAACGTGATGTTCCAAAAGCACAGCGTGATGTTCGCGACCGTTCACGTGGTCGGCAGCAACAATGACCTCGAGCCCTGGGTGGGGATCTCTCCGACCGACAGTTGCACCACGCCGCGCCCCGATCGCATCGCCGAGTTCGAACGTCGCCAAGCGGCGGCGCTGGCGTGGCTCGACGAGGTCTTTGCTGCCGCCGCGGGTACGAAAGGCCTGTTCCTGCTGATTCAGGCCAGCCCCTACAATCTGCCGTCAGATCCGCAGCAGTGCCCGAGCGGATTCAAGGCGTTCCTCGATGACCTCGAGAAGCGGGCGCAGCAATACGCCAGGCCCGTCATGCTCGCACATGGCGACGACCACTTTTTCTTCGTGGACCAGCCGCTGCCAAACCTGCTCTTTTCGCGCGTGCAGACGTACGGCGAACGGCTGGTGCACTGGGTCAAGGTGCACGTGGATCCAAAGTCGAGCGGGGTGTTCATCATCGAGCAGAAGATTGTGAAGTCCAATTTCTAGCGACCGTTCGTTCACGCGGAGGCGTCGCGATCAGGGCAGGTTGTAGCGGACCTGCGCGAAGAACGTGAACATGGAAGCCGACGCCGGTCCTCTCCCCTGGGACCAGGGCTCCCGTTCGAGCCACGACAACTGCAAGTTGATCTGCGCTGAGCCGCGGTTGGTCGCCTTGAACGCCAGCAGCGAGCCCGTGAACGTGAGTTCCTTGACTCTCTTGTTGTTCGAGTTGGACGACCCGGGATAGCCGTAGCCGATGTAGGTGCCGTCAGTGTCGGTCTGCACGCTGTCTTCTGTGTGCATGCCGCTGTAGTAGCCAGCCAGCGACACGATGGGCGACACCTTCTGCTCGATGCCGGCGACCCACGACGTCGTTGCCAGGGGTCGGATAGAGGAGCACGCTCGCCTTCTTCTTCGATATTGACGGCTCTTTAGATGGGTGTTTCAGCTGCCCGTCGCAAGGGAATGTGTCTTCCACGTTTTCGATCTCGGGTGCTGGGACTTTCTTGGACAACCGATCCAGCGTTACCTATGGGCGGGCCTTTCTTGGCGGTATCTCTAATATTTCGCCCATACCGACCCTTCCAAGCATTGTGCTCACTACGACAATTGGGGAGGAGATCGGTCTGGTAGGCAGCCTGAGTGTATTCGCCGGGGCGGACGGTGTAGGTAGCTTCAGCAGTGCCAGCTACGGCGATACAGCCACCTTCTACGTGGACGTGCTAACGCCGGGCGTGACCTCCATGAGCGCCAGCGGCGCAAGTTATTCCGCAATTGCCTCCGTCCCCGAGCCGAGCACCTCGTGGCTGGTCATCTCGGGGCTGTTGCTGCCACTGTCGGGGGGTGATCGGGCGACAACGCAAGCGAGTTGGCTTGCTGAGGCCGTGTGCGGCCAACCCGCAAGGACGCGTGGTCGCCGCCGACTAAGGAATCGAATGCGGGTCAGTATGCGCTGACCTGCAGTGCCGGGCCGCTGACTCAGAACGCGACTCAGGTTCTGGGCTTCGATCCGATTCAAACGGCCTATGGCGTGAACTCGAGCCGTACCGCAGTGACTGTGACACCTACCAGCGAGGACGAAACGGCAACGATCCGGGTGCGCTTCGGATCGGGCAGCGACGACGTCGCAGCTTCCGGAACAGCGAGCAAGGCGGGCCAGCTGCAGGGCCGCTCCGGGACGTTCTACATCACGGTCGGGCGCAGCAACACGACGAAGGTGTATTCAGTGGCCGCCTACCGGATTGGGCTGCTGCGCTCCCTCATGAGGGTGATCTTCAGCCTGTTGTGGCCGTTCCCAAAGGCGCTGACGCGGATGACGCGGGCGCGATCACCCTGTGTTGGGCTCGACTCCGACCTTGTGACGGCATCTCAGCGCGCCGCGATCTGTCTTGGCTCAGCGGGGTCATCAGAGCGGCCGAACTGATAGTCTGGCCGCCTCTCGGCGCTAGAGGCGCGCCGGTTCAAGACAGCAGAGTAAAGTAACCGACACTATTGTATTGCACGCGGCATGTAGTTTTTGTATAGTCGCGGCGTGTAGTCTTTTGATACTTCCGACCTTCCCCGGACAATCACCACAACCCAAGGAGACGGCTGTATGACACGCTGGTTCGCGGTCGTTATCTCTGCTCTCGTTCTCGCCGTCACAGCGTCCGCTTTGGCGCAATCAGCCGATGTAGTCATCAAGCGCCAGGAAGCGCGTTTCGCGGCGCTGAAATCGGGTCAAGCTCGCGAGCAGTTTTATAGTCGCGATTACATCTCTATCAATCCACCGGGAGGAGTCGTAATGGGTTATAAGCCCACGGCTCAGTCCAACCCGGACATCTATGTCAAAGACATCAAAGTGATCGCCGCGACACCAAGCGGAGCTGTCGTCACGCATCTGCAAGGTCCTCGTCCCGCGGCAGCGCAGGTTCCTTCTAAGACAGACCCGGACCGCTTCCTTGAGGTGTGGGCGAATGAGGGAAGCACTTGGCGGGTAGTTGCAAGACAAGGCGTCTGGGTGCGGCCGCCCGACACGGCCAAACCGCCGCCTCGCGTCAAAGTGCCCAGCGTCACGCCGTACGGACCCAAAGGGGCCGAGGCAGAGATTCTTAAGGCTCACCAAGCAGTTGAGGATGCCTTTATGCGTCACGACGCTGCTGCGTACGAGCGGTTCACGTTGCCGGAATTCATTCGTATTGGCGAGTTGGGTCAGGTTGTCCCGCGGGGCGAGTGGATCACTACCAATGTCGTTGGCAAGGAAATCCCCCGCGTGCTCCCGCTCGTCGATGATGTGCGCATTCGTATCTATGGCGATGTGGCAGTGATGACGCATCGGCACATTGCGCGGGATGCAGCGGGGACGACGCCCTCGCGACCGCTCCGCATGATGCGGGCGTGGGTCCGTCGCGCCGATGGGTGGAAGCTCGCGGCGACGATCTCCACGATCGTCTGGCCCGCGCAGAGCTGAGGTATTCCGTCTTGAGGTAGGGATTGTGCTCGATCTTTGCGCGGGAATATTTTCGGTCTTCGCCGGCAATCTTTTACAAAGGAGGCACCCGTGACACGCTGGCTTTGCGTCGCCGTCGTTGTTCTGACCCTGGGCGTTGGGTCCTCAGTCTTCGCGCAGGATGATGCGCACATTGGTACCTGGAAGCTGAACTTCGAGAAATCGAAAAGCACTCCGGCGCCCACCGGCCAGCGCCCGCAGAGCGTGGTGCGAATCTACGAACCCTTCGAAGGCAAAGGCATCAAGGCCACGTTTGTGACGATCACATCGGACGGCAAGAAAACCACTTCATCGTATAGCGCCCACTTTGATGGGAAAGAGCACCCCTATACCGGCACGACGAATCTCACATCCATAGTGCTGAAACGAGTGGACCGGTACACGTGGGAGGCGACAAACAAGGGCGCTGAGAAAGCGACTACTATCGGCACAAATACCGTCTCCAAAGACGGCAAGACGTTGACCTGGACATTCAAGGGCACAAATGCGCAGGGTCAGCCCGTTAGCGGCGTTCAGGTTTTCGAAAAACAATAGATGCGGCTGTTGCCCGTCGTTTTTGCTCCCGGTCCCCAGGGGTCAGCGTCAGTCCATACCGCGGGATGAAGACGTTCTCGGCTGAAACGTCTGGAATTCCGACGGTGATCACCGGCTTATAGCCGTCAATATTATCCGGACTTTGCGCTGAATCGAGTTGCTTGCACAGCAACTCGGCAATCACATCCGCCTCGGACGCCGCGGCAAAAAGGAGATGGGGAGAAGAGCCCTGCGTCCAAGCGTTCAACAGCCTGATGGATCGTGCGCTCGACAGGGCGAAGGAACAGGTCGATATGAACGTCAAAGGGAATTGGGCGGACGTGGTGGCCGAGATAAACCTCGGCGGGACCGTGACCCAGGACCGACACGATCGAATTTCACCGAGGCCTGACGGTTCGATGGCCCGAAAATCATGCTGATGGGTTCCTGAACCCATCACGTACGAATGGGAACTACGGAACTGGTATGAATGGATTGGCCGAACCGGATTCGGTGACCGTCAATCGTCTTCACTGAAAACTCTCTCATTCCCCATGGTTCATCCTCGATGTGGCTGAGTGGCGAGAGCCCGTTGCGCTGGAATTCTTCGTAGTACGCATCCACGTCGTCAACTCGCAGATAAGCAACATAACTGTGAGACCCCAACTCGCTGGGATGCATATCGTCCGGACATTCTCCCAGCATGATCATGCAGTTATCTCGTGCGACGAAGATCCAGCCGGGCGGGTCGGCCACCATTTTGAACCCGAGCTTCTCGACATAGAACGTTGCCGACTCGCGCACGTTGCGAACCGCAAGAACGTAGTGGTTCTGGAGAATCGTCATGGTGCCTCTGGGAGGTCCTTCATCATCCGGGCATCCCCCGCAGGTCTTATTCGGCGTTCGTTCTCTCACTGGGGCCGACGGCTATACAGCCGCAGCCGTGCCCGTCTTTGATGTAATGAGACGAACCAACTATGCCTCACGCGCCTTCAGAAAGCCGTCAAAATCGTCCGCCATCAGCGGCGTGCTCGGTAATAGATGTGAGCGCAGAAGCTCGGTCGTCTCAGACGCGCCGTGCTTTGACCGTATTTCCCCGAAATAGTCGGATGGTGCTCGGCGCGGGTCACGAGGTACTTCAGCCCCTTCGCTCGAGCAAGCTGTGGCTGGATGATGGCGTCCAGTTCCGCCGTGATGAGCACTCGAGCGGCCTCGCGTGCCTCCTCCTTGGCCTCGGTGACCGGACTGACAGCACCCTTTGGCCGTCCGCCCTTCTTGCCGTGCTCGCGTGCCAGCGCCGCCTTCTCCTCGCGTGTCAGGGGCATACCGGGAAGCGGAGGAGCTGGCCGAAAGCGTCTTCTCGCGGCATTGGCGCATCCTCTCACGGTTAGCGCGCGGTACGCCGTCTCGTCCCTCTGCCATCGGGAAACGCCTAGACGATTCTAACCGCGCGCGACCTGAGCACGGTCCAGGATGGCGGCTCGCTCCGTCGCGGAGGGGCCGTGTAACGTTTTTCCGACCGATATCACTATTCGGTCAGAAAAGGAGATGATGGTAATGAGCAGACTCAAGAAACACGTAATCGCGGTACTCGGTGCGGCCACCATTGCGGCCGCTAGTCTCGTCGTCGCCACCCCGCCGGCATCGGCGATGCCGAATTCCTGCGTCTATCGCATCGCGCTTTCGTGGACCTACATCGGGACGGGCGATGCGTTCTATGCCGTCGGCAATTACCAGACGGCCCGAGTTTGGTACGAAAAAGCCCAAACCATCCTGTTCGGGTGCTAGGCGACCCCGGCGACGGCGACGACCACTGCTGATCAGGCCACGGTGACTGCACGCAGGCTGCCGTACCAGTGCGTCCGAATCAGGAACCGTCGCCGACGCTCACTGCGCCGTTACTCAGTATGTGAAGGCCATGGGCGCCAGCCGCTGTCACGGTGGCCGAAGTCGAAGATACCGGGATGCAGCAGCTCGGCCAGGATTTCTGCCGATTCCACCACTCGCGGTCCGGGCCGGTTGAAGTACTGATTGCCGTCCGTGACATACACGCGGCCCGTCTGCACAGCCGAGAGCTGCGACCATTCGGCCGAACGGGAGTACCTCGTAGGAACAACGGATGGGTTAAGGAACCCATCAGCGTGCCCGGTAGACCACAGGCGCAAAGCACGCGCGGCCGTCCTCCAAAATCCGATTTGCTCCGAGTGACAAAGCTCCATCCGAATCTTCTCGGCATCGGTCTCTCTGAGAACACCGCGATTGTCGTGAAGGGGTGATCGGTTCGACACCAGACCGAACAGGAGCAAGGCCGCGAATTCGCTGACGCTCATGCCTGCTTGAGCTCGCCGCGCCGCAGTTGCTGATAGAGCACCAGCGCTTCCCGAATGAGGCGAAGCGCGTCAGAGGGGCCCAGCAGGTCCTCCACAACCACCTGCTTCTGCTCGAGCACCTTGTAGTCCTCGAAAAATCTGCGGATCTCCCGAAGGACATGGTTAGGAAGCTGCGTGTGGTCGATGTACTCCTTGAACGCCGGATCGCCGATGCTGACGGCAACGATCTTGTCGTCGAGCCCCTTCTCGTCGCGCATCCGCATGACGCCGATGGCGCGAGCCTCGACGATCGTCAGGGGGTGTACGGGTTCCTGCCCGAGGACCAGAGCATCGAGCGGATCGCCGTCGTCGCAGAACGTGCGCGGAATGAAGCCGTAGTTGGCGGGATAGTGCACAGCGCTGAACAGCACCCGGTCGAGCTTCAGCAGCCCGGTTTCCTTGTCCAGCTCGTACTTGTTCTTGGACCCCTTGGGAACTTCGATGATGACGGGAAAGGACTTCTCGACCGAATAATGGTCAACGTAACAGTCATGCCATGGATGCACGCCATCATGATAGTCGATGGGCAAACCTGGGATGCTATGCTCGACCGTGCCGTGGTCGAGGCGCACTATGATTCCGCCGCGCTTGTAGTAAACGAGGCAGAGAGTGGATAGCCGGCACTGCGATTGTGGGCGCCGTCGGTTCTTCAGCATCGAGGGAGTGCTTTCATCGAGATTGAGAATCTGCTCGAAACCAAGACTCCCCGCGATGTGAGATGTGGGAGGATAGTCCGCAGCGTTGCCGTCTCCGACGGCCAACGCAGCCAACCGATGGAATCGTCGTCGCTCGAGACGACCAGGAGCTTCTCGATGTCGTTCAACCCGCTCCGATTCGCGCTCAATGTGTTGATCGGCATTGTTCTGGTCGCGCCCTCGTCCGCCCTGGCGCAGCTGCCTCCCGACCAGGATGCAATCGAGGTCGCGCCACCTGAGCTGATCGACCGGCTGCGCGCCGATCCGATCGCGTACTTCCGATTCGTCAACCGACCGTGGATTGCGCGCGTGTGCGATACGTTTTCCGAGGACATGCGCGATCTGGCCATCGTCGGCCTGCACGGCGACGCACACATCGAGCAGTTTGCCGTCACGAAGGACGCGTGGGGCCTCGATGACTTCGACGACTCCACTCGAGGACCCGCGCTCGTCGACATGGTTCGGTACTTGGGATCAATCGATCTCGTCGTGCGTCAGCGCGGTTGGATTCGCAACCGTGAGGCGCTGTTCGATCGATTCTTCGCGGGGTATCGTAAGGGCCTGGCTGAGCTAGACTATCGATCGCCACAGCCGGCGATCGTCGGTCGCCTGCGTAGACAGGCACCGCGTTCGCGTGAGGCGTTTCTCGCATGGGGCGAGACGCTGATGGAGCCGATTGACGAGACGACCTTGAAAGGGGTCGTCGCGGCGGTGTACGCGGTCTCGCGCTTCGTGTATTCGGAGGTACCCACTCTCTCGCCGGGTTACATGACGGTCGTTCGTGCCGGCTGGCTGCGAGGAGGTATTGGCAGTGCCGTCACGCCCAAGATTCTGATTCGGATTCAAGGTCCCTCGGACAAGCCTGAAGACGACGAGCTCGTCGAAGCGAAGCAGCTCAGGGATCTCGGTGGCCTCCGCTGCCTCGAAGCGCGGCCTCCCGTCGAGCCGACCCGTCCGGTGATTGCGGGAACCAGGCAGATCGGACGGATGAAACAGACGATCCTCGTAGCTGGCCCGGATCTCGTGATCCCGGAGCTCGTCGTCCGCGAACGCCAATTGCGCGAGTTGTGGATTCGCAGCTGGGATCCGTCGTATCGCGAGCTTCACCTGGAAGATCTGCGTTCCGTAAAGGATCTTGCCGCGGTTGTCTACGACTCAGGCGTACAGCTCGGCGCCGGATGTCTGAAAGACCAGACAGGGTCTGGCGGCATTTCCGCGCGGAGGCGCGAAATGGCATCGCTCGCCCACCTCGAGCGACGGATTCGGAACGAGACGTCGAGGCTCGTCGAGCAGCTGTTGCTTGGTTGGAAGGATCTGGCATCTCGGTGACTCGCGTGATTCCTCTCGCAGCGATGGGCGCCGATAGCCGTCCTGCTTCACTGACGCCTTCGGTCTCCAATCCATCTCCAAAATGTCTCCCAAACCGGGCCGATTCGAGCTAACATCGGTTAACGCCCCTAGAATCACGCAAGCGCCAGAAGCGACGGTGAGTCAACCAGTTAGACAAGAACTCGAAGGGGAGTAAGTCCACGGTGGGTTCATGAGTGTCGGTTCATACTTGCGTGGCGCCAGAGAGAGTCGACAGCTCACACTGCGCCAGGTTTCTGAAATCACCAAGATCAATGTGCAGCTGCTGGTCGATCTCGAGAAGGACGACCTGAGCCGTTGGCCGAAGCATCGCGTCTATCGACATGGCTACCTTCGGTCGTACGCCATAGCAGTCGGCCTCGATCCGAAAAAAGTCCTGGCCCGGTTCGATGACGAGTTCGGCGACCCGCATCCGGTCGCGTTCCACAGGAGAAAGAGCCCTGTAGCGCCCTCCTTGCCGGTGCGGTTTCTGCGGAGCACGCTGCAACTCGCAGGCGTTCTCGTGTTTCTTGGCGCGGCGCTGAGCGTATTTGACCGGCTTGGGCAGAACGCTCTGGAGACCCGCTCGATTACTCGCCAGACACCGATCTCGTCGGCTGTGCAACCCCCACCGGGGCCTGCGGTTGTTTCGCCGGCCGTTTCAATCGACGCCCCGGTGCTCGAGGAGCCGCCGCTGGAAGAACTGGAAGAAATTGAAGGCGAGTTGCGCATCGTGTCGAACCCTACGGACGCGCACGTCACCGTCAATGGCATCGGCCGCGGCAAAACGCCGTTGCGTATCCGCTTTCTCCCGCTCGGGTCCTATCGCATTCTCGTCATCCACCCGGATTACAGGATTCGCGAGACGAGTGTCACGCTGAGGCGCGAGCAGCCGAATCGAACGGTGCGGGTAGCCCTTGGCGACCGACAGGCGCTGAATGCGACGCTGCGTTGAGCGCGATGACAATTCCCGGCGCGAACGACCCGACGCGCAGCAATCTTCCATTTATCGAACGACGCGAGATCCCAAGCTGCCCAAAATGTCAGAACAAACGCGTCTCGCGACTCCCTGATGTCCCCGAGCTGTCGCGTTTGAGATGGTTCCAGTGCCGGCTCTGCTCACATACGTGGCAGAAGGGACCTCGCAAGACGGAGTAACGAAGACAGATCTCGGTCGGATTCACAAAACTGCGCAAACGGTGACAAAGATGAACGATCTCTCGACAAGACATTCAATGCGCTTTGACCGAAGTCCATTGAGTGGTACTATTTGCGCTGCATGAGCGCCCCCCCAGCGCCATCAAAGAGAGCGGATGCGTGCGCCCCGGCACAGCCGGCCGACAGCCTTCCTCAGGTACGCTCGGTTGACCCGATCGATCTCGACTTAATCCTCTCTGGGGGGTCGAATGCCCTATTGTGCGGACCATCGCCTCTGGTGAAGGACGCGCTGAATGCGCTGCAGCCTCATCTCAAGGCGCCCGTTCAAAACTGGGCTGGCAGCGAACCTTCGTTGCCGTCGATGTCTGCGGGAACTCTGATTCTGGAGGAAGTCGCCGCCTGCTCAGCATCGCAGCAGGAGGCTCTGCTGGAATGGCTTGGCACGACGGGAGGGCAGGTGCAGGTCATTGCGACGACCGATCCCAGGCTATTCGACATGGTCGAGAGCGGCAGCTTTTCAGACCGGCTTTACTATCGCCTCAACATCGTCCGCCTGGATTTCCGGTTTCCAATTTAGTACGTTCCCGACTTTTTTCAGCGTCACCCGGCGGGCGCCCGCCGGCACGCTGCAGCAAGTAAACGATGCTCGTGCCTTGACTTACGGGGATCTGGCCCGGATAATCGAAGAGCGTGACACATCCAGCAGCACGAGGCACTCTGATCGCCGTCAGTGTCGCCGCCGCGCTGCTCGTTGATCCGGCAACGCCTCGTGCCGATCGTCCTGCCGGGGCAACCCCGCCATCGCCGTCTCCAACTGTTCATCCTCCGGTCGCCCGTGAGGCGAGACATCTTTGGATGGCGCCGTCGCAGGCCGATCGCACCGCGGCCGCCGCGCATCCCGCGCTCGTCCATCTTCAGGCCGCCCTTCGCCTTTATGCGGACGAGAAGTACGAACTAGCGCTGAGCCGATTCTCCTCGGCGGCCGCACCAACCTCTCCACTTTCGGCCCACGCCGCCTATTATGCGGGCGTCTCCGAGCTGAGGCTCCGGCGATTCGAAGCTGCGCGAAAGCGATTCGCAGCGTTAAAGGATACGGAAGGTTTCGTCGGCGAAGCCGCCGCGCTCGGCGAGGCTGAAGCGGCACAAGCGATGGGTGATCCTGGAGACGCTGTCGAGATCTATGAGGAGCTGCTCAAGGACAAAGTGTTCGATGCCCCGGCAATCTGGTTGAGCCTCGCGAATGCCGCGCTGGCCGATGGCGATCGCAAGCAGGCCGCGGACGCATTTCTTCACCTGTACTACGAATTTCCGCAGAGCGAGCACGCCGTGGAGGCTGAGGGTCCGTTGCAGACGCTCGCCGAGCCGGTTGCAGCTGGAAACACGCGCTATCGGCTCGAGCGTGGACGCGGTGAGAGATTGTTCGCGTCGCGCAATTATCCCGAGGCGCGCACCAGCTTTCTTCGGCTCAAGCCGCATGCCTCGGGCGAGGACGGCGACCTGGTCGCTCTCCGGTTGGCCGAGATCGATTACTTCCAGGGCCGCTACGCCGAGGCGCGTGAGGCGCTGCGGCCGTACCTGACGACGGGACCAAGGCAGGCCGAAGCGCGGTTCTTTTATCTGATGGCCCATCGCGGCTCACGAGACTACGCCTCGTTCGAGGAGCTCGTGCGCGCACTTTCGACAGACTTTCCTCAAAGCACGTGGGCGGAGGAGGCTCTCAACCATCTTGCGACGTACTACATCCAGATAGGATCGCGACGAAGATGCCGACGCGATTCTACGCGAGATGTACGGTCGGTTCCCGCGCGGGCGCTATGCGGAACGGGCCGCGTGGAAGGCGGGATGGACGGCGTTTCGGAAGGGGAACATGGCAGAGACGATTCGGTACTTCGAATCGGCGCTCCACGACGTTTCCGCGTTCGGACTACCGGCCGGCGTGGCTGTATTGGTCGGGACGGGCGCGCGAAGCCATGGATGACCGCGCGGGGGCGATTGCGGCCTATCGATTGACGATGGCTGACTACGAAAACACATATTACGGGCGGCTGGCCGGAGCAGTTCCTCAAGAAACACGGCGTGCAGGAAGTTCAGAGCAACCTGATTTTTGCGCAGAATGCGGCGCAGTTAGGGAGTGGGGAAGACGACTATTTTCCTCCGACCGAACAGACGATCCGCACGCTGCTCGCACTCGGCTTGTACGAGCCTGCCGTGAAGGAACTGCAGTTCGCCCGTATGAAATGGGGCGATTCACCCGCCGTCGCTGCATCGCTGGCCTGGGCGAACAAACAAATGGCTGCGCCCGAATCGGGCAGCGAGCAGTTTGCGCTGGCGCGCGGCTCCATCAATCTCATGAAACGCGCCTACCCGCAATTCATGGCCGCTGGGGGCGACCAGCTGCCTCGCGAGATCCTGACGACGATCTTTCCGCTGGAGTACTGGGATCTGATCAAGAAGTATTCGGCACAGCACAAGCTCGATCCCTACCTCATTGCCGCATTGATGGCGCAGGAATCGACCTTCGTCAGGGATATCAAGTCTCACGCCGGCGCGTATGGCCTGATGCAGCTGATGCCGTCGACCGGGCGCCAATACGCGCGGAAGATGAAGCTCCGATATTCGCTCAGGCTGCTGACGACGGCCGACACGAACGTGCGCATCGGCACTGCGTATTTCGCCGACAAGATCCGCGAGTTCGGGCGCATGCACCTTGCGCTGGCAAGCTACAACGCCGGCGAAACGCCGGTGCGCCGATGGATGCGTGAAAAACCTGGCCTGCCACAGGACGAGTTCATCGACGACATCCCGTATCCGGAGACCCAGCAGTACGTAAAGCGGCTGCTCGGTACCGCCGAAGACTATCGCAGGCTTTACGTAGCTGGTAGCTGGTAGTAGATTCGAGTTAATCGCTGCACCGTCTACCTCTGCCATGCGAGCTATAATTCGCCCCTCCATGAAACCACGCGGCTCGCGGAAAGCCACTCAATTTACAGAATCCGTCATTCGGGAAATGACCCGGCTTGCCCAGGAGCACGATGCGGTGAACCTGTCGCAGGGATTCCCGGATTTCGCGGCACATCAAATCATCAAAGACGCCGCATGCCAGGCGATCCAGCGCGACATCAATCAGTACCCGATCACCTGGGGCGCAGAGAACCTTCGCGAGGCGATCGCCGCCGATTTCGCCGGCGCTATGCGCGTACGCGGTCGAGCGCAGCCCAGGTGACTGTCTGCTGCGGGTCCACCGAGGCGATGTTCTCGACGCTGCTGGCCGTGCTGGATCCGGGCGACGAAGTGGTGATCTTCGAGCCGTATTACGAAAACTACGGGCCCGACAGCATCATCTCAGGCGCAGTTCCGCGATTCGTGCGGCTGCGCGAGCCCGACTGGACGTTCGACGAGGCGGAGCTTGCGGCCGCGTTCAACGATCGGACGCGCGCGATCATCATCAACACCCCGAACAACCCGACGGGGAAGGTCTTTACGAGGGAGGAGCTGCAGTTCATCGCGAGCGCTGTGTCACAAATGGGATGTGCTTGCGATCACCGATGAGATCTACGAGCACATCATTTACGACGGGCACAGGCACGTTCCGATTGCGTCGCTTGATGGCATGGCCGAGCGCACGGTGACGATCAACGGCTTGTCGAAAACCTTCAGCGTCACCGGGTGGCGCGTGGGCTGGGCGATCGCGCCAGTCGATCTGGCCGGACCCATCCGCAAGATGCACGACTTTCTCACGGTCGGCGCGCCGGCTCCGCTGCAGGAGGCCGGCGTGACGGCGCTGTCGATGCCCGAGAGCTACTACGTGGAGATGGCGGCCGGATACGCGCGGCGGCGCCGAATGATGTGCGACATCCTCGAGCGCCACGGCTTCAAATTCAAGCAGCCGCAGGGCGCCTATTACGTCATGACCGACATCGCGCACTTCGGCTTCGATTCCGACATCGAGTTTGCGAAGTATCTGGTGACCGAAGTGGGTGTGGCAGTAGTGCCCGGAAGCAGCTTCTTCAACGACCGCAAACTCGGACGCACGAAAGTGCGGTTCGTTTACAGCAAGAAAGACGATACGCTGCAGGAAGCGGACCGGCGCTTGACGAAGCTCGCCGCCAGGGTGGCTCGGAGAACGGAAGACGAAAAAGGAATAGAGTCACAATGTCACGCGTGCTCTATTCCTTTTCTTCTTCCTTTTTCCTTAGTACCGTACTACTCCACCGAAATAGATTCCCTTCATGTCGAAGTCCCCCTCGATCCCGCTCGATCAGGTAGCCGAGGTCGAGGCTGCGATACCCGATCTGCGCGCCCACGAAGTCGTTGAAGTTCACCGTCCCGTAGAGATCGAAGTCGAAGTAGTGCGCCGCGATAGTCGTCGCTCGACGCTCTCGGGAATCCTGAAGCCGAGGAGCTCGCCCGTGATCGAGATATTCGGCACGACATACACGCGCGCGATGCCGCCGATGGTCGGGATCGGCGCCTGTGCGCGGACGAAGTCGGTGCCGATCGGCGCCCGCAGGTTCACGCTGCACGTCGGTGGCCTTGACCTGCAGCGACGAATCCGACAAACCAGCGATCGCGATACAGGAAGTCGTACTCGTAGCCGAGCAGCCAGGTCTTCCAGGAAAGATCGGTCGTGACAGGCAGGTTGACGCCGTAGCGAATGCCGTTGAACGTAAAGTCCCGATGCACGGTCGATACGGCGCTGTAGGTCATCGGCAGATAGTTGATTCGGAACTTGTGCTTCTGCGCCGGCCGCAGCACGAAGCGCAGCTCGCCGATGCGCTTCTGCTGGACGCCGAGATCGGTCGACGGCATCGATCGTCGTGCCGATGATGCCGAGCGACTCGCTTGCGACCTGGAGGTGCGGTGGCGGATTCCACAAGGCGCCGGCCGCCTCGACGTGGTATCGCTCGCCCGTCGCGGGATCGGAGAACGGCGTCGCCGCGAACTGCGCGTGACGCCGCTGCGGGCGCGAGAGAAATACGTACATGCCGTACACGCCGATTGCGAGCGTTCGAATCGACATCATCTGCAACCTTCTTTTGATTCCCCAGAGAGTCTGGGACGTGAGTAGTCCGCCGTCTGGACGACCGCGACGGCGGGAAAGCCTGCTGGAAAGAGGCGCCTAAGAATAGCACGCTATACTGAAAAGTCATAGTGACACCGGTTCGCCGTCTCCTTCCTTATATCGGACGATACCGCCGCGAGTACACCCTGGGTTCGCTTCGCTCGTGTTGTGCTCGTCGCTCTTTGCTGTGTCGCCCACGAGTGCTGCAGTACGCCGTCGACGATCTCTACGCCGGCGTGACCCGAACGAAGCTCGCGACCTATGGCGGCATCCTGCTGCTGATCGCCGGCCTCGCCGGGCTATTTCCGGTATCAGATGCGCCGCATCATCATCAGCGCGTCGCGCGGGGTCGAGTACGACCTTCGCAACGACTTCTTCGCGCATCTCGAGCGGCTGCCGATCTCGTTCTTCCACGAGAACCGAACCGGCGATCTGATGTCGCGGGCGACCAACGATCTGAGCGCGGTCCGGATGATGGTCGGGCCGGCGGTCATGTATCTCGCGAACACCCTGATTACCGCGATCGTGAGCCTGTCGCTGATGTTTTCGCTCGATGTCAGGCTGACCCTGATCGTGCTGCTCCCGCTGCCGATCGTGTCGATCACGGTCAGGATGTTCGGAACGGCCATTCACAAGACATTCGAGGAAGTCCAGGAAAAACTGTCCGATATGAGCGCCGTCGTGCAGGAATCGCTCACCGGTGTGCGGGTGGTTCGCGCATACCGGCAGGAGCAATCGGAGATCGAGCGGTTCCGTCGCGCGAATCTCGATTTTCTCGCGCGCAACAGAACAGCTCAGCCGGCTTCAGGGCGCGTTCTTTCCGACGATGTCGCTGTTTCTGGGAATCAGCGCGCTGCTGGCGTTGTGGCTCGGCAGCCGCGATGTCGTCAGCGGCCGGATCACGGTCGGCGAGCTCGTCGCGTTCAACGCGTATCTCGCCCAGCTGGCCTGGCCGATGATCGCGTTTGGATGGGTGACGAACCTGCTCGAGCGCGGCATGGCGTCCTGGAAGCGCATGCTGACGGTGATGGAGACGGTGCCGGCGGTACGTGAGAGAGGAACCGGGGATCGGGGATCCGGGATTTGTTTCGCCAGGTGCCCGCCGAAGAATTCCGACCCGGAGCCATCGAATTCCGTCACCTCAGCTTTCCTCTACGGCAATCGCGAAGTCTTGAGCGACGTGTCGTTCTCGATACAAGGCGGGCGAGACGGTGGCGATCGTCGGCGGCGACCGGATCAGGCAAGTCGACGCTGGTGAGCCTGTTGCCACGGCTGCATAACCCGCCGCGCGGCACGGTCTTCATCGACGGAAGAGACGTCCGGGATATTCCGCTCGCAGAGCTTCGCGGCGCGATTGGATTTGTGCCGCAGGAGCCGTTCCTGTTCTCCGATACCCTCGCCGACAACGTCGCGTTTCGGATGGCGCTCCGGCGAAGGCGGCCGCGGGCAGCAGGCCGTCCTGTCGGCAGCGGAGATCGCGCAGCTCGACAAAGACGTGCGCGATTTTCCGAACGGTTACGACACGCTGGTCGGCGAGCGGGGCATCACGCTGTCCGGCGGTCAGAAACAGCGCGCCGCGATTGCACGGGCCGTCGTCACCGATCCACGCATTCTGATTCTGGACGATGCGTTGTCGGCCGTGGACACCTATACCGAAGAAGAGATTCTCGCGCGGCTGAAGCGCGTGATGAAGGCGCGGACGTCGATCATCATCTCGCACCGGATTTCGACGGTCCGCGATGCCGATCAGATTGTGGTGCTCGACGGGGGACGCGTCGTCGAGAAGGGAAGGCACGACGAATTGATCCGTCTGGGCGGTCATTACGCCGAGCTGCACAAGAAACAGTTGCTCGAGGAGGAGCTCGCGGCGTCCTGAATGTCGTTTCACGAAGAAGAAATCCTCGGCAAAGCCTACGACGCGCGGCTGATGCGGCGGCTGCTGGCATACCTGCGCCCGCACAAGTGGTACGTCGCCGGGGCGCTCCTCGCGCTGATTGGCGACGCGCTCTGTCAGCTCGCGCCTCCGTACCTGGTGAAGCTGGCGATCGACCAGTACATTTCGCAAGGCGACCTGTCGGGGCTCAACGGCATCGCGTTCGTGTATGTGGGCGTTCTCGTCGCGGCGTTCTCGCTGGAGTATGCGCAGACCTACATGATGCAGATGATCGGCCAGCGCATCATGTACGACATGCGGATGCAGATCTACAGCCACCTGCAGCGGCTCGACCTGTCGTTCTACGATCGCAATCCCGTCGGCCGCATGATGACGCGCGTGACCACAGATGTGGACGTCATCAACGATCTGTTCACGTCCGGCGTCGTCGCCGCGTTCGGCGACCTGTTCATGCTCGTCGGCATCATGGTGATGCTCCTCTGGATGGACTGGAGGCTGGCGCTCATCACCTTTTCGGTGCTGCCGCTGATTCTCGTGCTGGCGCAATGGTTTCGACGGAACGTGCGGGAGTCCTACCGGAAGGTGCGCCTTCGAATCGCGCGCATCAACGCGTTTCTCAACGAGCACATCAACGGAATGGCCACCGTCCAGCTGTTCCGGCGCGAGCAGCGGAACTTCGCGCGATTCGACGCGATCAACGCCGAGCATCGCGACGCGAACGTCGAGCAGATCTTTTTCTATGCGGTGTTCCTGCCTGCAGTCGAGTTCGTGGCGGCCATCGCGACAGCGCTGATTCTCTGGTTCGGCGGCGGTTTCGTGCTCAATGGATGCGCTGACGCTCGGATCGCTCGTCGCGTTCGTGCTCTACGCGGGCCGCTTTTTCCGCCCGATCAGCGACATGTCGGAGAAGTTCAACACGTTGCAGGCCGCAATGGCGTCGTCCGAGCGGATTTTTCAGCTGCTCGATACGGAAATCGCCGTGAAAAATCCGCGTTCAGGGCGACAGCCGCAGGCCCGTCGAGCAGCCGCACGAAGGCCGCCAGCCCTGCCGGAAGAGGGCACATCGTGTTCGAGGATGTGTCCTTCGCCTACAACGCGGACAAGTGCCGCGCCGGCGCGACCAGCTCGATTATGTGCTGCGCAATGTCTCTTTCGAGGTGAAGCCGGGCGAGCGGGTCGGCATCGTCGGCGCCACGGGAGCAGGGAAGTCGACGCTGATCAGTCTTCTGCTGCGCTTTTACGACGTGACGAGCGGCCGGATTCTGATCGACGGCGTCGACATCCGCGACATGGATCTCGCCGAGCTTCGCAAGCTCTTCGGGCTCGTCCTGCAGGACGTGCATCTCTTTTCCGGCACGATCGCCGGCAATATCCGCCTCGGAAACGATTCGATCGACGCCGCATCGCGTGCGCGATGCCGCCGCGAGGCCGTTCACGCCGACCGTTTCATCGAGGCGCTTCCCGGCGGTTACGACGCGCCGGTGGCGGAACGGGGCGCGACGCTGTCGGTCGGCCAGAAGCAGCTGCTGTCGTTCGCGCGCGCGCTGGCGTTCGACCCGGCGGTGCTGATTCTCGATGAGGCCACTTCCAGCGTCGATACGGAAACCGAGCTGCTGATTCGGGACGCGCTGCACGTGCTGATGTCCGACCGCACGACGCTTGCCATCGCTCATCGTCTTTCGACGATCCAGGACATGGACAAGATTCTCGTGTTCCATAAGGGCAAGCTGCGCGAGTCAGGCAGCCATCAGCGGCTTGCTGGCGATGCGCGGGATCTACTACAAGCTGTTTCAGCTGCAGTACAAGTCCCTGTCCTCAGCGGACACAGCGGGAGCCAGCGCAGAGATGGGACAAGTCTCGTCCTAGCGCGTTACTCTTCACTCACCGGTAGCACAGCAGGGTCCGGCCTCTCGAACGTAGGATTCGGGATCGGCGCAACGCTGCCGTCCGGAATGCGCTCTGGGCCGGGGTTCTGCCTGTGGCGGCGGCTGTGCGGGTTCGTCGTCCGGTCTGACGTAGGGAATCCGCCGATGGAAGAGCGTTTCCATCAGCGGCGTCGTGTCCTTGGGATTCCATCCAAGGCGAAGGACGACGAGGTGTACATCCTGCCGTCCAAATCTCAGCGCGTCGAAGCAGCTCCACATGTACACGTCGATCTCGTTGCCCTGCACTTCCGGACCTGTGTCCATGATCGTGTAGATGCCGTCGTACTGATTCGATTCGAAGTCTGCCTGAATCACCGATCCGACAGGAAGCATTTCAGGATCCGCGGCAGCCACGCCGCTGCGCGCGGCAACACCGGAGGCTGTCGTATAACCCTTGCAGTAGGCCGTGGCTTTGAACTGCAGCCGTGTCCCTGGAATGGCCCTGAAATTTCCTCTGAGAAGCTCTGCCTGACGCGACCCGTAGCGGGAGTCCGAGACAGTTGCCTCATACAACAACACGAAAGCACGCCACCAGCAGGATGGTGGGAAACGCGCGCCGCCAGAAGAATTTACTCATGCAAAGTGCGAGAACCCTGCCGGCAGCGCTTCCGTGCTGCCGTTGCGGCTCAACAGCATCGCTCGGTCCGACGTCAGGCGGCCGATCGCGCGTGACGGCGAGATCCTTCACCAGGCGCTGCACGCTTCGTCAGCCGCGAGCGCAGCCTCGGCGACACCGCAAACAGGAGCTCGTAATCTTCGCCTCCACCGAGGGCGTCGCTCAACGTCGCGCCATCCTCGATGGGGAGCGCCTCGGCGTCGACGATGGCGCCAAGGCCGCTGGCGTTTCCAATTTGCCGGACACCGTCGGCCAGACCATCGCTCAGATCGATGCACGCGCGGGCGGCGCGGTTGCGGCCGAGCAGCAGGCCAAACCGCGGTGCGCGGCTCCGGGCGCCTGTAACGCATCGATCGACTTTATCAGCCGCCGCCTGGGGTTCTGGGCTGCAGCCGTCTCAAGCCGGCGGCCGACGCCGCCAAGCGTGCCGGTGACGTAGAGATCATCGCCTGCGCGCGCTCCCGCTCGCGTCAGAAGTACGGCGGCGATGAACGGATCCGGTGACGGTGACGTCGACGATGAGCGGCCCGGGGGAGCGGGCGATGTTGCCGCCGACAATAGAAATGCGAGCGCGCTTGGCCAGCGCGATCATGCCGTCGACCAGCGCGTCAACGTTTGCCACCGGCCAGGCCGGCGGCAATACAAGCGACAAGAGAGCGACGCGCGGCAGCGCGCCCATCGCCGCCAGGTCGCTCAGGTTCACCGCGAGTGCCTTGTGACCGATGTCGGCTGGGCTGACGAACGCTGCAGTCGAAGTGTACGCCTTCGACCTGACTATCGGTAGTAATTACTTCGAGTGCGTTCCGCTCCGGCTCCACGACCGCCGCATCGTCTCCGATGCCGACGATGACATATGGCGGAGCAGCGGGAATCCTGGCGCGGATTCGTTCGATGAGCGCCGCTCGCCGAGTTCGGCGACGGTCATGGGGTCCCTTTACTTTGCGTAATCCACGGCTCGCGTTTCCCGAATGACCGTCACCTTGATATGCCCGGGATATTCGAGCTCGTTCTCGATGCGCCGCGCGATGTCCTTCGACAGCCACACGGCTTCCTCGTCGGAGATGCGCTCGCTTTCGACCATGATGCGGATTTCGCTGCCCGGCCTGCAACGCAAACGCCTTCGATACGCCCTTGAAGGAGTCGGCGATCTCTTCGAGCTTCTCGAGGCGCTTGACGTACGACTCGAGAATGTCGCGCCGCGCTCCCGGGCCGCGCGGCCGAGATCGCATCGGCGGCCTGGACGATCATCGCTTCGAGCGACGGCCAGTCGATATCCATGTGATGCGCCGCCATGGCCATGACGACGGCTTCGCTCTCACCGTACTTGCGGAGCAGGTCGATGCCGATCTGCAGATGCGTGCCCTGCAGCTCGCGGTCGATCGCCTTGCCGCAATCGTGCAGGAACGCCCCCCGCACGCAGACGTGGGCGTCGATGCCGATCTCCTTCGCCATGATGCCGGCGAGGTAGGCGACCTCCTTCGAGTGATTCAGCACGTTCTGCCCGTAGCTCGTCCGGTATTTCAGGCGGCCCATGAGCCTCTGCAGCTCCGGATGGAGATCGTGCATCCCGAGCTCGAAGGCGGCCGCCTCGCCGTCTTTCCGGACCGACTCTTCCATTTCGGTCTTCACCTTCTCGACGACTTCCTCGATGCGGGCCGGGTGAATGCGTCCGTCCGCGATGAGGCGCTCGATTGCCTGCTTCGCGATTTCGCGGCGGTACGGATCGAAGCCCGACAAGAATGATCGCACCCGGTGTGTCGTCGACGATCAGATCCACGCCCGTCGCCTGCTCGAGCGCGCGGATATTGCGGCCTTCACGGCCGATGATTCGACCCTTCAAATCGTCGCTCGGCAAATCCACGACCGAGACCGTCGTTTCGATGGTGTGCTCCGCGGCGCTGCGCTGGATCGCTTCGGTGATGTACTGGCGCGCTTTGGCGGCCGCCTGCTCTCGCGCCTCCGCCTCGAGCCGCTTGACCAGATTCGCGGCATCGCGCCGCGCATCGGCCTCGATCTGCTTGAGCAGAAGATCCTTGGCTTCCTCGGTGGTCAGGCCCGACAGACGCTCCAGCTCGTGCTGCTGTGCGGAGACGAGCTGTTCGTATTTGGCCGCGGCCGCCAACGTGGTTTTCTCGCGCTCGACGATCGTTTGGGCCCGCGCCTGCAGTTCTTTGTCTTTCCGTTCGGACGTCGACAGCTTCTCGGTGAGCGCAGATTCCCGGCTTCTGAGCTGCTGCTCGGCCTCGGCCAGTTGCACGCTCTTTTCGCGCGCGATGCGCTCGGCCTCGGTGCGCATCTCATGGGCCTTTTCCTTTGCTTCGAACAACGCCTCTTTCTTGCGGTTCTCAGCATCGCGCTCGGCATCCTTCAGGATACGGAGCGCCTGTTCTTCGGCCCGTCCGATGGTTTCGGCGGCAATTCGCTTTCGGTTGGCGACCCAATAGGCGAAGACGGCCGCGGCGGCCACGGCCGTGATGGCGAAATTGATGACGTAAGCCAGATACAGGCCCATAAGCGGGTCCTTAAGTGGTTCCTGGTTCCCGGTTCCGGTTCCTCGAGTTCTGGCTCCGGAGCCCGGGGTTCTTCGATCGGGTTCCTCGACTGGAACCTGCAGCGGTGAACCAGAACTCTGAACCTAAACCCGGAACCGGGAACGTGGAACCCGTGGAACCTGGAGGTGAGCTATTAGAAAGGCCCCGCTTTGCCGTGTGGGGAGGTCGATTGGACCTGCGTAAGCAGGTGGAACCGCTCGAGAGCCGCGCTTTAGGCTTCCTCGCACCGAGGCATGCGCACCACGCGGCGTTGCGGTTCTCTTAGGTTAAACGTTGGCCCAAACGATCCTCCGAACCATCACGCGCAAAGCAGGGAACTCAATTTCCGCGAAGCGATCTTAGCCCCCTCAGGGTCAAGGGGCAAGCGCCGCGTCGAGGAGGCGCTCGAGGGCTTCAGCGCGCTCGGCCAGCACGCCTCGACCGGCTTTTTGCGCGTCCTGGCACCGGAAGAGCTCGTCGGCGATGTTGAGGGCGGCGAGCACTGCCAGCTTGAGCGAATCACCTGAAGGGGTCGAATCGGCCGCCGCGCGCATCTTCTTGTCGACATACGAGGCGAGCCCGTGGACGTATCGCGCGTCGAGCGCGCTGTCGATGGCGTAGCGCTGCCCGCGAATCTCGACCGAAACGACGTGAGGTTCTGGCATTGGTCCCTTCGCTAGAGGTTCCCGGTTCCAGGTTCCTTGTTCCTGGTTCTGGTTCGCCCCGGTTCCGATTTCCAGAACCCGGAACTCTGGAACCCTGGAACCGGGAACCTCAAGATTTCTGCTTACAGACTCAACCCTTCCAGCTGTTCCAGCATGCCGGAGACGCGGTCGCGAATCGACTCGCGCTCCATGCGCAGCGTGGCGACCTCCGCAAGGCCGGATTCCGACTCGGCGATCCGCGCCCGCGCGGCTTCGAGCTCGCGCGAGAGCCGGAGATTCTCTTCGGCAGCGCGGGCCTGATCGGCTCTCAGCCGGCCGATCATCGCGATGAGCATTTTCACTTTTTCTTCCAGACGATCGATGGGCTCGAGATCGACATTGCGGGCTGTGGCGACACGGGACATACGAACCTCCGCTAGCGTTGTACTGCCTGATGTTCCTGTGATCAGTGCCGCGATGATGGCATCCATCGCCTTCTGCACTTCGGCGTCGGTCAACGTCCGCTCCGGAGAGCGGAACGTCAGTCGAAGCGAGAGGCTCACACGCCGTTCGGGCACGCCTTTGCCTTGATAACGATCGAATTCACGCACCGACACGAGTGTGTCCGGCGCGGCCGAACGGATCGTGCCACGAACTTTTGCCGCGGGCAAGATGTCGTCGACGATAATTGAAATATCTCTGGCGATTGAAGGGAAAGCGCGGAAGCGGCTTCGCTTTGCAGCGGCGTCAGCGATCGCAGGCCGCGCGAGCGCGTCGAGATCGAGCTCGGCGATATACATGTCTTCTTTGGCAGCCAGGCCGGCCGTGGCCGCTGATCGCCGGCGACACCATCCCCAGTGCACCGACGTGACGAGGCCGCGGCAACAGTCGCCGCACGTCCCGCGACGAGATAGGCGGGATCGAAGCCTGTCGTCGAACGTGAGCTCGACCTGCAGCGCCTCGCGATGACGCTCGACGAGCCCCTTCACATCAAAGAAGTCGGCGTTGCGGCGGCCGGCGCTCCAATGCGAGCTCGCTGCATCGCCCGTCCACGCGAGGCGACCTTGCGGGATTCTCCAGATCGGGTTACCGTCGCGCCAAGCTCGAAGAGGCAGACGTCGGCACGTTCACGGTTTCTGTTGTGGCCGATAGCCGACAGCAAGCCCGGCAGCAGGGAAGGCCGCAGCACCGAAAACTGTGCCGAGAGGGGATTGCTGATTGGGACGATCGCCTTTCGCCGGCTCGAAGTGTGCGGCCTGCGCGCCGTCGATGAACGAAAACGTGAGCGCCTCGGAACATCCGCCGCCAGAAGCACCTCGCGCACCAGACTGATCTGGTCTCGATCTTTGATCAGGTGGAGGGGGCGGCGCCAGGAGTGGCGGAAAGGTGGTCGGAAGCCGATCGTAGCCGTAGTGCCTTCCAACCTCTTCAATGAGGTCGGCCTCGCGCGCCACGTCGACGCGGAAGGTCGGAACTGTAGACGCGCCAGCCCTCAGCCTCGCCTTCGACAACGAACCCCAGGCCCGTCAGAATGCGCTGAACGTCAGCGTCCGGGATCGCCTGACCCAGCACGCGCTGAACGCGCGTGCGCCGAAGCGTGAGGGCTACGAACCGGCAGCGGGCGAAGGATACTGGTCAATTGCGCCGCCGCGGACGCGCCCCGCGCCGATGGCCTCGAGCAATTCAACGGCGCGCTCCAGGCCCGTCACCGGCGCGTCGATGTCGGTCCCTCGCTCGAACCGCGCCGAGGCTTCGGTCTTGAGGCCGAGCCGCTTGCTCGTCAGCCGCACGCTTTTCGGATTGAAGCAGGCGCTCTCGAGGACAATCGTCTTCGTGTTCGAGCTGACTTCCGACAGTCCCCCACCCATCACCCCGGCAACGGCCTGCGCCTTGTCGGCGTCGGCGATGACCAGCATTTCCGGATCGAGCGCCCGGTCGGTGCCGTCGAGCGTTTTGATGCGTTCGCCTTTTTTGGCGCGACGGATCCGCAGTTCGTTGCCCGCCAGCTTCTCGACGTCAAAGGCGTGCATCGGTTGGCCGATCTCGAGGAGCACGTAATTGGTCACGTCGACGACGTTGCTGATCGGCCGGACGCCGGCGGCCTGCAGACGGCCGGCAAGCCAGGCCGGAGACGGAGCGATGGTGACATCGACAACCGCGGCGGCGTAGCGCGGGCACAAGTCCGGCGCTTCGAGCGTCGACGGCGATATTGCCTGTTGGCGGACGACAGGAAGTCGTCTTGAGTGGCGGCTGGCGAAGCGGCAGCGAATACGCCGTCGCCGCCTCACGCGCCAGCCCGATCACGCTGAGCGCGTCCGGCCGGTTCGCGGTGATTTCGAAGTCGAGGACGGCATCGTCGATCGTCGATCGTCCATCGTCCATCGTCGGTCTTTCACGGATCCGAGCTCGAAGCCGCGCATGGACAGCGTCTGCCCGAGCTCCTCGGGCGGAGCTGTGACGTCGACGAACTCGCGCAGCCATGAGACGACGATTTTCACAGTGGGAACTGCTCCAGGAAGCGCAGATCGTTCTCGTAGAACAGACGAATGTCCTCGACGCCGTATTTCAGCATCGCCACGCGCTCGATGCCGACGCCGAACGCGAAGCCGGTGTAGCGCTCGGAGTCGTAGCCGACTGCTTCGAACACGGCGGGTGCACCATGCCGCTTCCGAGGATCTCGAGCCATCCCGTTCGTTTGCAAACCGCGCAGCCCGTCGCATTGCAGAACACGCAGCCGATGAACACCTCGGCGCTCGGCTCGGTGTAGGGGAAGAAACTCGGCCGAAACAGCACCTGGTGCGGTTTTCGAACAGCTCGTGAAGAAACGATGTCAGCGTCCCCTTCAGATCGGCCATCGTGATCGCTTCGCCGACGACCAGCCCTTCGATCTGCTGGAACATCGGCGTGTGCGTCAAGTCGAGGTCGTCGCGCCGGTAAACCTTGCCGGGCACGATAATCCGGACCGGCGGCTCGTGGCTTTCCATGTAGCGGATCTGCATCGGCGACGTGTGGGTGCGCAGCAGGGTCGCCGGGCGGCCGACGCCCGGCACTTCGCCGTCGAGGTACAGCGTGTCCTGCATGTCGCGGGCAGGATGCTCGGGCGGCATGTTGAGCGCCTCGAAATTGTGGTAGTCGTCCTCGATCTCCGGACCTTCGAGCACCTGGTAGCCCATGCGCGTGAAAATCGGCTTCGATCTGCTCGCGGACGATCGTCAGAGGATGACGGTGTCCAATCGGCGGCTGGCGGCCGGGCAGCGAGATGTCGACCGCGCCGACTGGCGCTTTTGCCGGTTTCGAGAGCGGCTCTTGCGATCGGCGAGCTGCTGCTCGATGCTCTGCTTCAGCTCGTTGGCGAGTTTGCCGAGTACCGGCTTGACGTCGGCCGGGGCCGAAGCGACCGACTTGAGCAGGGCCGTGACAGCCCCGCTCTTTCGTCCGAGATATTTGTCGCGGAGAGGCTGGAGATCCGACTCCGACGAAACACGCGCCAAGTCCTGCTGGAACTCGGCGCGGAGTCGGGCTAATGTCGGACTCAGTCGTCACACTACGCGGGCGCTTCGGCAGACTTCGCGGGACGAGCCTTGACGGCCTTCGCCGGGCGCGGAGCCTTCTGGGCGCTCACCGGCCGCCGTGTACGCGAGCGGTCTGGCGTCCTTGGCCTGCTTCGCCAACGAGGCAAACGATGCCGGTTCGGTGACCGCGAGATCGGCAAGCATTCTTCGATCGAGGGTGACACCCGCCGCTTTGAGACCGCTGATGAGCTGCCCGTAGGTCAGTCCGTTCTCGCGCGCGGCAGCGTTGATTCGGACAACCCAAAGGCGACGGAAGTCACGCTTCTTGCGGCGCCTGCCGACAAACGCGTACTTCAGCGCCGTATCGACGCTCTCTTTTGCTGCGCGATACAGCTTGCTCTTGTTTGCGTAATATCCTTTGGCGCGCGCGAGCAGCTTCTTCCGCTTCGCGCGCCGTACTGTTCCTCTTTTACTCTCGGCATTCGTTGCTCCCTCGGACTCAGCTGGTAGCTGGTCAGCCGGTAGCATGTAGCGGTAGGGCGCCACTTCAGTGGCGCCCTACAGTGATACGAGCTACCGGCTACCAGTCACCAGCTACCACCTATTTATACGGCAGCATCCTCGCGAGCTTCGCCGAGTCGGCTTTCGACACGACAGCGGTTCCACGCATGGCGCGCTTCCGCTTCGACGACTTGCTCGTCAGAATGTGCTGCTTGAACGCTTTACTCCGCAGGAACTTTCCGCTCGCGGTCTTCTTGAAGCGCTTCGCGGCGCCTCTATGGGTCTTCAGTTTGGGCATATCCACTTTCGCTACCAGCTACCAGCTACCAGCTACTCTCCTCGCTCTTCACAGCGGCTGTCTGACGTGCGGGCGACCGGCCGCCGGCAGGCTTCTTCGCCAATATCGTGTGCATCTGATTGCCTTCCTGCCGCGGCATCGTTTCGGCAATCGCCACGTCGGCGAGCTCGTCGCACAGCCTCTCGAGAATGCGCGCGCCCAATCTCCGGGTGCGCCATCTCCCGGCCCCTGAAGAAGATCGTCGCCTTCACCTTGTCCCCGTCGGCCAGGAACCGCTCGATGTGCTTCTTCTTGAACTGATAGTCGTGTTCGTCGACCTTCGGCCGGAACTTGATCTCTTTGACGTCGATGACCTTCTGGTGCTTCTTCGCTTCGCGCGCGCGCTTCTGCTCCTGGTACTGATACTTCCCGAAATCCATGATCCGGCAGACCGGCGGAACCGCGGTGGGAGAGATCTCCACCAGGTCCAGCCCTTTCTGCTTCGCAATGGCGAGGGCCTGCGGCGGCGGCATGATGCCGAGCTGCTTCCCGTCATCGTCGATGACCCGAATTTCCCTTACGCGAATGCGTTCATTGACGCGAACACGATCGTCACGCCGCGGTCCAGATCGATCGAAAGCTATAAAACCTCCTGATGCCGATAACTTCAGCTATCAGCTTTCAGCTATCAGTGTGCCGCGCTTCCAGCTGCTGAGAGCTGAGAGCCGGCAGCTGAGAGCTTTTCGTTTCCACTTCTTCGCGAGCCGAAGCGATGAAGGCATCGAGCGGCTGCGATCCAAGATCTCCGCCGGAACGGCTCCGTACGGCGACAGCACCTTCCGCGGCCTCGCGATCGCCTACCACGAGCATGTAGGGAATCTTCTGAAGCTGCGCTTCACGGATCTTATATCCAATCTTCTCCTGACGCTCGTCCACCTCCGCCCGGAACCCCGCGTCGACGAGCTTCTGCAGCACATTCCGTGCATAGGGACACGTGCCGATCGGCGATGGGCAACACCGTCACCTGCACGGGCGCCAGCCAGAGCGGAAACGCGCCGGCGTAGTGCTCGATCATGCATCGCGATGAAGCGCTCGAAGCTCCCGAAAATCGCTCGATGAATGACGACCGGATGATGCTCCGCGTTGTCGGCGCCGATGTATTTCAGACCGAAGCGCTCCGGCATCTGATAATCGAGCTGAATCGTCGCGCATTGCCACTTCCTGCCCGATGGCATCGGTGACGTCGAAGTCGATCTTCGGCCCGTAGAACGCCCCGTCGCCTTCGTTCAGCGTGAATGCTCTGCGCCTGCGTGCCTCGAGCGCCGCTTGAGCTCGCGACTCGGCAGAATCCCACGTCTCGACCTCACCGAGGAACTCCGGCGGACGTGTGGCAGCGGCGCATCTCCGGCCTGAGACCGAAATCGGTGTACACGCGCTGGACGAGTCCGAGCAGTCGCTCGACCTCTTCGCCGATCTGCGACTCCATGACAAAGCAGTGCGCGTCATCCTGGCTAGAACTGTCTTACGCGCGTCAGCCCCGACAGCGTGCCCGAGACCTCGTTGCGATGCAGCGGCGTCTGCTCGTGAAGACGCAGTGGCAGGTCGCGGTAGCTTCGCACCTCGCTCGCAAAGACCAGCATGTGGCCGGGACAGTTCATCGCCTTCATGCGCGCTTTCTGCGTCGGATCTTCCTGACCGCCTGCGTCGTGATGCTCGATGAGGAACATGTTCTGGCGGAAGTGCTCCCAGTGGCCCGGACGTTTCCCAGAGCGCCTTGTTGAAGACGAGCGGTGTCTTCACTTCCACATAGCCGGTGGGCAGCAGCACGTCGCGCATGTAATTCGCCGAGCAGGTTGTAGAGCGTCGTGCCCTTCTCGAGCCAGAACGTCGCGCCGGCCGCCCACGGATGAAACATGAACAGGCCCAGCTCGCGCCCGAGCTTGCGATGGTCGCGTTTCTTGGCCTCCTCGAGCCGCGTCAGGTACGCCTGCAGCTCGTTCTCGCTGAAGAACGCCGTGCCGTAGATGCGCTGCATCGGCTGATTCCGCGCATCGCCTTTCCAGTAGGCGTTGGATGTATTCAGCAGCTTGAATGCCTTCAATCTGTCCGCTGCTCGGCACGTGCGGGCCGACGCAGAAGTCCACGAACGTGTCGCGGTCCTTGATCGTGTAAACGGAGACCTCTTTCTGGCCGGCCGTTTTCTCCTCGATCAACTGGACCTTGAGCGGCTCGCCGCGTTTGCGGAAGAAGTCGATCGCCTCTTCCCGCGGCCACATCTGCCGCTCGTAGATGAGATCAGCGCCCGCGATCTCGCGCATCTTCTTCTCGATGGCGTCGAGATCCTCCGGGACGAACGGATGCTCGACGACGAAGTCGTAGAAGAAGCCTTCGTCGGTTGGAGGCCCGATGCCGCACTGAGCCTGCGGAAACAGCTGAGTGACCGCGGCCGCAAGCAGATGCGCCGTACTGTGACGATAGACCGTCAACGCTTCGGGATCCTTCGATGTGAGCACGCGAACCGTCGCATCCTGGTGAAGCGGATAGGTGAGGTCGACGGGATGGCCGTTCACCATGCCCGGCGTACGCCGCCTGCGCGAGGCGAGGCGATATCGACGCGGCGATTTCGCCGACAGTCGTCGCGGACGGAACCGACTTCGTCGACCCGTCAGGGAGGCGTGATGGTGATTTCAGGCAAGTGAAAAGTCAAAGTAGAAAGCCAAAATGTGGTAGGCGCGGGTGGAATCGAACCACTGACCTCCTGCGTGTCAAGCAGGCGCTCTAACCGCTGAGCTACGCGCCTCCAGCATCATCAGAACAGAAAATTATAGACTATGCGGCTTTCTTCGTGGTCAATCGTTCGATTGCGCGTTGAAGAATCGCATCTGCGGGAGCGGGAGCCCCAAATTCGCCTTCGGGCTGGTCGACGGCGACGTCGGGATCCAGGCCTTTGCCTGAAGCGGAGCCCCGGCCGGCGTGAGATACCGCGACGAGGTGATCCAGAGCGCGCTTCCGTCGGGAAGCTTGATCAGCTCCTGCACGCCGGTGCGGCCGACCGTTCGCTCGCCGATCAGTTCCGCGCGTTTGTTGCCGGCCAGCGCGGCGGCGAAGAGCTCCGCGGGGCCGGAGGTGCCCGAATCCACCAGCACTGTCACGGGAAGCGTGATCGCGCCGTCACCTTTGTCGCCGCGATTTTCGACTGGCCGGCCGAGCGTGATTCGCGGACGGCCAGCGTGCCAGACCCGACAAACAGGCGCGCGGCGGCGATGCCTTCGGCGAGATCCCCGGCAGCGGCATTGCGGACGTCGATGATCAGTCTGGTCGCCCCGCCCTTGGTGAGCGAGGCCACCTGCGAACGCAGTTGTTCGGTGGCGCGGCGGCCGAACGCGGCGATGCGCACGTAGCCGATGCCATCACCTTGCGCACGGCCCTTGACATCGGCCGCTGGAGGAGCCTCACGCGTGAGCTCGACGACGTGAGGCTCTGCGGCGCTGCCGCCGCGAATGATCGGTCGACTTCACCTTCGATCCGACCGCGCCCGCAAGCAGCCGCTGACCTTCGAAGGCCGACATGTCGCGCGTCGGCCGCGAGTCGATGACGCGAACGAAATCGCCCGGACGGATGCCGGCTTTTGCGGCAGGAGATTCATCGCGTGCGGACACCACGCGCAGGTGGTACCTGATGGGTAAGGACGATGCCCACGTCGGCCGGACCCGCCTGATCGCCGCTTTCGACCTGACGGACCTGCTGCTGCGTCAGGTAGGCGCTGTCGGAGTCGAGGCCCTCGGCAAGTCCGCGCAGCGCGCCGCGCATCACGCTGTCCATGTTGGGCTGCTGGACGTAGTTGCTCATGATGAGCGACACGACGTCCTGGAATACCCGCAGGTTCGCGTATGTGTCGTCGGTAGCGAGCCATTGCGTGACCGAGCAACCCGCCGATGACCGTGAAGGCGATGACCGGCGCCGAGACGAGAATGGCGAGCAAGCGTGTTCGTGATGTCATGTTCAATTGCGCCCTTGGACGCGACTCAGGGCGCCCCGAGATTCGTCGAGGAACGCGGGCCCCCTCAGTCATTCTAGCGGATCGACCGGCTTGCCGTCGACGCGCATCTCCAAATATGTCAAGGCGCGTCCGATAGCCTGTCCCCGCTCGATTTTTGCGCCTCAATCGACTCGTGATGCGCGAACGCTGCTATCCGAACCGGGTGAGCACTCGACCCCAACGGGCCAAGCGACAATCTGATTAAGCGTGTTGAGCCACGTCGCTTGCGCGCCGTACCGGAGACTTCGTGCGCGCGAGTTCGCTCTGATGACTGCCGGCTAACGAGTGAAGTACTCTGCGTCATGTGCGAGTGGTCGGTATTGACCTGGGGGAGAAACGCATCGGGCTTGCGATCAGCGACCCGAGTGGGACGCTGGCACGGCCGTTGAAGACGATCGCGCGGCCGCAGTCGGATGCCGACACCGCAGAGTTCTTGTGCGCCACGATTACGGAGCTATCCAACGAAGAAAAGGTCGGCTGCATCATCGTCGGTATGCCACGACGATTGGATGGCTCCGACAACCAGCAGACCCCACGCGTACAAAAGATGGTGGCGATGTTGTCGGAGCGGTTGAGTATTCCAGTTGTGTCGCAGGATGAGCGCCTCTCGAGTCACGAGGCGGAGGAGAGGCTGTCCCTTCGCGAAAAGGACTGGCGGAAGCGAAAATCGAAGCTCGATGCAGCGGCCGCGGCCGTGATTCTGCAGGACTACCTTGATGGTCGATCCCTGTCAGAGGAGAGGGAAGAGCGAAAAGCGAAGAGGCAGGAGTGAAACGAGCATTTGCGCTACTCGTGCGTGCTTGTGCTGATTGGAGGCGCCGGTGTCGGCGGCAACGCTTTACAAGCGCACCAGCGAGCCGTACAGAGGGTACGCCGCTGCGAACAGTTCGTCCTGATCGAGCCGGGCAGCAGCACGCGCGCGATAGGGGAGCGGCTGATTCAGCGCAGGGGTCGTCCGCGACGATTCGACGTTCCGCGCCGCGCTCTGGCGGACCGGCCGCGCGCGCAAGCTTCAAGCCGGCGAGTTTCGATTCGACCGCCCGATGACCCCGGTCGACGTCATCGAAAAGATCGCGACCGGCGACGTTTACAACCGCCGCATCACGTTTCCCGAAGGGCTGACCATCCCGGAGATGGCGCGCATCTTCGAACAGCAGGGTTTTGGGCAATCCGCGGCGTTCGCCGACGCTGCGCGCGACGCCGGCGCAGTGCGCGACATCGACGCCGAAGCCACCGATCTGGAGGGCTATCTCTTTCCTGAAACCTACTCGCTTCCCCGGGACACCACGCCGGTCCGGCTCGTGCAGCTGATGGTTGCGCGCTTCCGGCAGCTGTTCACCGCCGAGAAGCGTCAGGCTGCGCAAGCCCTCGGGCTGACGCCACGGCAAGCCGTGACGCTCGCATCGCTCGTCGAAAAGGAGACTGCGGTCCCCTCGGAGCGTCCCATTGTTGCTGCGGTCTATCTGAACCGGCTGAAGATCGGGATGGCGATGCAGGCGGATCCGACCGTCATTTACGCGCTTCAGCGCGCGGGCCGTTACGACGGAAATCTGCGCCGCGATGACTTGTCCTTCGACTCCCCCTACAACACCTATCGCTATGCTGGCTTACCCCCGGGACCGATCGCATCGCCTGGGCTCGCCTCGCTCGAGGCCACCACGGCTCCCGCCAAAGTCGACTACCTCTATTTCGTCAGCCGCAACGACGGCTCGCACGTGTTCGCGCGGACCCTCGCGGAACACAACGAGAACGTCCGGACATTTCAGGTGATGTATTTTCGCGAGCAGCGGGCGGCCGAGAAAGCCAAGGACGCTTCTCCCTAGTGTCCCGTCCCAGTAGAAAGTGAAACAAATAGCGCGGCCCGCTCGTACTGCTCTACAAGGAGGTGAGCATGCGAACGGGACGCCCCAAGGTTGCGTTGATCTTGACGGATGAGGAGCGCCGGCAGTTGGAATCGCTGTCGCATCGCTCGCGGTCGGCGCCGCACGTGGCGCGGCGAGCGCGCATCATCTTGACATGTGCGGAGGGTCGCGACAGTAAGGTCGTGGCCCGCCGCCTTCACGTGACACCGGCCACGGTGTGTAAGTGGCGCGGCCGGTTTGTCCGCGATCGACTCGACGGCTTGTACGATGAACCGCGACCGGGTGCGCCGCGGACGATTACCGACGACCAGATCGAGCAGGTCATTATTCGCACGCTGGAAACCACGCCGCGCGGGGCCACGCATTGGAGCACGCGGGACATGGCCAAGGCGTTGGGCCTGAGTCGCATGGCCGTCAATCGGATCTGGCGCGCCTTCGGCCTGCAGCCGCATCGGAGCGAGACGTTCAAGCTGCCGACCGACCCGCTGCTCGTGGAGAAAGTGCGCGACATCGTCGGGTTGTACATGAATCCGCCTGACCACGCCGCGGTGTTCTGCGTCGATGAAAAGCCACAGATCCAAGCCTTGGATCGCACCCAACCGCTCCTGCCGATGCGGCCTGGCCAAGTCGAGCGCCGCACGCACGATTACGATCGGCACGGCACGACCACGTTGTTCGCCGCGCTCAACGCGCAGACCAGTGAGGTCATCACGCAGTTTCATCAGCGCCATCGCTCAGTCCAGTTTCGTGAGTTCCTCGATTTGATCGAGACGCAGGTCCCGCGTGACCTCGACGTGCACATCATCATGGACAACTACGGCACCCACAAGACGCCGCTCATTCGGAACTGGTTCGCCAAGCGTCCACGGTTTCACGTCCATTTCACGCCCACGTATGGCTCGTGGCTGAGTCTCGTGGAGCGGTGGTTTGCCGAGCTGACGAACAAACAGTTGCGCCGCGGTGCCTACAAGAGTGTGCCGAAGCTCAAGGCCGCTATCCAGGAGTTCATCGACGCCCATCAGGAGAATCCCAAGCCCTTTGTGTGGACGAAGACCGCGGACCAGATTCTGGCGAGCATCGCGCGATTCGCGCAGCGCACGTTCGACCTCCAGGCCGCGCAACATGTTTCACGAACCACTGGGACGGGACACTAGCAGGCGGGCAAGATCGCCTTACAAGTATCGCCCTATGAAACGCTCCGACAGGTTCGCGGCAATGATGCCGGCGCCGAGCACCCACACCATCCAGACTTCCACTTCGAGTAATCCGGACGCGCTTCCGGCCAGAACGGCCGCCGCGAGCAGGTAGACGGGCGCCGAGATCACCGAGTGCGTGCGCCGCGAGCGAACGGCATTGGCCGTGAAAAAGCAGGTCCACATCAGCAAAACTGCGCAGCCGAGCCACGCGCGCATGGCCGGAAACAGCGCAAACGGAATCGCCGTGCAGCAGCGTGACGCCGATCGCGGCCCAGAAAACCGCGGTCCCGACGAGATCGGCGCGCTGTCGCGCGCCCGGCACGACTCGCTCCATCAGTGCGGGTATCCGGCCGCCTCGAGTGCAGATTTCAGATCGATGTGTCGCGGAGTGGACAGGCTCTGTGAAAACCGTACCGCTGCTTTGCACCATCCGGAGCAGCGTAAATGCCGCAAAACGCAGTCCTTCGGCGTGAAATTGCGAAATCGCCAGCTCCAGACGCCCACATTGGTCCAGAGCGCGGGTCACGGCGGGGCTCTCCGGCTCTTCTTTCAACGCCGTGCGAAGCGCATCGAGCGCGCCAAGCACGGCGGCCTTGTTGGCGTCATTCTTGTTTGTAGACATCGTTTGAAAGCGGCGAAATCCTAGCACGATTTCGCAGTGTCCTATTCCTGGTCAGGAGTGACATGGGCATTCGAGAACGCCAGAGTCGAGAGCGGGACACGGTTCGGCGGAAAATTCTGAACGCGGCACGGACGCTGTTCCTGTCCGATGGATACGCGAACGTCTCGATGCGGAAGATTGCTGACCAGATCGAATACAGCCCGGGCGCCATCTACAGCTATTTCCAGAGCAAGGAAGACATCTTTTTTGCGCTCGCCGAGGAAGGTCTGCAGTTTGTCCGCACGCACTGTTCGGCGGCGGCATTTGCCAATGCGCCGCTGGAGCGGGTGCGCGAGGCCTTCTGGCGTTTCTACACGTTCAGCAAGGAGCAGCCGGAGTACTTCTCGCTGATCTTCGTCGATGGCGCCGTTCCGCGCATCAGCCGCGACTGGGAGCGATTCAGTCTCGATGCGGGACTTGCGCCACGAAATCGAGCACGACATCCAGCAGTGCATCGACGAGAGGGCAATTTCCCGGCGTGGACGCGCCGGGAACGGTGTTCCGCATTCTGTTGACTGCTGCCTACGGCGCCGCCGTCTTTCGCCTGAGCCATCGCCTGGCGCCCGGAGAAGATGCCGACGCGCTCGCGCACGATCTGCTGGACTGCGCGATCGCCGGCTTGCAGCGCGGCGTCGACTTGCACTTCTCGGTCGCGTCCGACACACGCGAGCCGCTCGACACTAACGAGCTGCGGCCTCTGGAGCTGTAGCGCTCAGGATTTCGGTCACCGCCTTGCGCGATTTCCTGCGCGAGTTCCGTCTGCATGGCTCAGCGCGTCGGTCATCACGCGGTCGAACGTCTTCGCCCACAAATGCGTTTCTTCCTCCGATTCGATCAGTTGAGCGGTGACACGCAGGCGATCGCCCTCGCGTCGAACCGCCCCTTCCACCAGTAGTCGGCGCTCAGTGCCTCTGCCGATCTCGGCGGCGCCGCCGCCCTCGCGCTGGGCGCGCTCGACCGACGTTCGCGCGATGACGCCGATGTTCTCGGACAGCACTGGGCCAGTTGCGTGATCGCTTCCTCGGTCAGGCCGTCGGTGAACACGTCGCCCGGGCCGAATGGCAGGACTGCGAGCCGTGCGCGGCGGCGCGCGATGTGCGCGATCGTCGCCGGCGAGGCGCGGCCGTCGTGGGCCGCGACTCGGAGAGTGCAAGAGACCTTCGCTCGGTCGCGATGAACCGATAGCCGCGCCTGTGAACCGTTTCGACAAAGCGCGGAACCTCCGCTTCGTCGCCGAGAGCGACTGCGAAGCCTCCGCACCGCGGCATTGAGACTGTGCTCGAAATCGACGAACGTGCCGCTCGGCCACAGCCTGCGGCAAAGCTCTTCACGCGCGATGACTTCGCCGGGCCGCTCGAGCAGCGCCGAGAGGATTTGCAGCGGCTGATCCTGCAGGGCGATCCTGATCCCCCGCTTGCGCAGCTCTCCCGTGCGCACGTTCACCTCGAAGGTGCCCGAACCGGAAGATGTCCGACCTCGGAGGACGATTCGCTGTCTCCATACGATTATCAATTGAATGGATTCTATCTTGACATTGTAACGAGTCAAATGACATATTGCATGTATGACAATCAAGCTTCCACCGAGGGGGCAGCGGAGCGGGCCGATCTATCAGGCGATCGCCGACGCCATCAGCCGGGAGATCGAAGCGGGACGGCTGAAGCCGGGCAGCCGCCTGCCGACGCAGCGCGTGCTGGCGCGGCAGCTCGGCGTCACCCTCACGACGGTGACGCGCGCGTACGTCGAAGCACAGCGCCGCGGTCTGCTGAGCGGTGAAGTCGGCCGTGGAACATTCGTGCGGCCGAGCGCGCTCGAGATCGAAGGCCCCGAGCCCGGCGTTCTCGATCTCGCCGTCAATGCGCTGATGCCGCTTGCCGTATATGGAGGAGCTGGCCGATCGGCTTGGGACGGCCATTCCACGATCCGCGGGGGCGCGCGTATTCGCGTATCAGCCGCATGCCGGCGCCCGGCACAATCGCGCAGCCGGATCGGCGTGGATCGGATGGGCCGGCGTCGAAGCGCCGGTCGACAGGGTTGTGGTGACGGCCGGCGGGCAGCATTCGATGCTGTTATCGCTGATGGCCCTCGCCGAAGCCAGGCGACGAAATTCTTGTCGAAGAGCTGACCTACCCCGGAATCATCGACCTCGCATCTCATCTCCATTTGCGACTGCGCACGGTGGCGACCGATGAGCAAGGTCTGGTTCCCGATGCGCTCGACGACGCATGCCGAAAAGGGAAAGCCGACGGCGCTCTATTGCGTCCCGTCGTTCCAGAATCCGACGGCCGCGCTGATGTCGGAGAAGCGGCGGCAGGAAATCGCCATGGTCGCGCTGGAACATCGGCTGACGGTCATCGAAGACGACGTGTATGGGTTCCTGGCGCCCGAGGCGAAGCCGCTGTCGAGCCTTCTTCCGGAGAATCAGTTCTTCTACATCACGAGCACGTCGAAGAGCATCGCGCCCGGCATTCGCATCGGATATCTTCTCGCCCCGACGATCGATGGTCGAGCGGCTGTCGGCGCTGGTCTTGCGCACGATCGTGCATGCGCCGCCGGCGATGGCAGAGCTGGCGACGAGCCTCATCACCGAGGGCGTGGCCGGCCGCATCGTCGAATGGAAGCGCAAGGAGTTCGTGGCACGTCAGGACATCGCCATTCGGGCGCTCGGCGGGCTGAGCATTCAATCGCATCCGCAAAGCCCGCACGTGTGGGTTCGCCTGCCGGAACCCTGGCACACCGACGCGTTCGTCGCGCGCGCTCGGCATCGAGGGATCCTGCTGAACAGCGCCGAATCGTTTGCCGTCGACCGTGAGACCGACGTTCAGGCGGTCAGAATTGCGCTGGGACCACCAGCGACGCGCTCTGCGCTCGAAGAAGGACTGACCGAGCTCGTGCGCATGGTCAACCGTGTTCCCGAGGCGTACGAGCTGGTGGTCTGAACTATCATAGGGGTTCGGGGTTCGTCAGTTCGTTGGGTTCGTGGCGAACTTACGAACGGCACGCCCACCAACCCCCGAACGCACGAACCCGCGAACCGACGAACCACCCGACGAACCGCACGACACGAACCGACGAACCCACCATGATTCGCCACGATTGGACCACCGACTCGGTCGAATCGCTTTATCACCTTCCTCTGACCGAGCTGCTCTTTCGCGCGCAATCGATCCACCGTCAGTACCACGATCCTCAATCGGTGCAGCGCTGCACGCTGCTCAGCATCAAGACCGGCGGATGCCCCGAAGACTGCGCGTATTGTCCGCAGAGCGCGCACTACGCACACCGGTGTCGGTCGCGAACGGATGATGCGGCCCGATGCGGTGCTGGACGCGGCGCGCATCGCGCGCGAAAACGGATCGACACGCTTCTGCATGGGCGCTGCCTGGCGCGAAGTGCAGGATGGCGCCGCGTTCGATGCCGTGCTCAGGATGGTCGCAGACGTCGCGGCGTTGGGCATGGAAGTGTGCACGACGCTCGGAATGCTGACGGCCGACCAAGCGAAGCGCCTGAAATCCGCGGGCCTGACCGCATACAACCACAACCTCGACACCTCGCCTGAGTTCTATCCGCGGATCATCACCACGCGGACGTATCAGGACCGCCTCGACACGCTGCGAGCATGTGCAGGAGGCCGGGCTCAGCGTGTGCTGCGGCGGGCATCATCGGCATGGGAGAGTCGCCGCGCGACCGCTGCGCGATGCTCGCCCAGCTCGGCCGGCTCGACCCGCATCCTGAAAGCCTGCCGGTCAACGTGCTCGTTCGGACAAAAGGGACGCCGCTGGCCGATGCCGACGATCTGGATCCGATCCATCTGGTCCGCACGATCGCCTGTGCGCGGATCGTGGCGCCGAACGCGCGCGTGCGGTTGTCTGCCGGCCGGCTGGCGATGTCTGACGAGGCACAGGCCCTGTGTTTCGTCGCCGGAGCGAACTCGATTTTCTCTGGCGAAAAGCTTCTGACGTCGCCAAATCCGACCGTTGACGACGATCGGCAGTTGATGGATCGGCTTGGCCTTCGATTTCAGGCATGAACCCGCGCCAGGAATTTGAAGGCCGCTTCGCGGACACACTCGACGAGCTGCGGAGCGCAGGCCTGCTTCGGCAGATGCGCCTGCCGTGCGGGATCGATCTCGTGTCGAACGACTACCTGGGGCTTGCCGATCATCCGCATCTCATCGACGGCGATGCGCGCGGCTCTCGGCGACCTTCCGGCCGGATCCGGAGGCTCCCGCCTGCTGCGCGGCCATCATGAGATCTTCGAACACATCGAGGAGCGCCTCGCCGAATTTTCCGGAACGGAGGCGGCGCTGCTGTTCGGTTCGGGATACGCGGCGAACATCGGCTTGCTGCAAGCGATCGTCTCGCCCGGACGATCTCATCGTCTCCGATGAGCGCAATCATGCCAGCCTGATCGATGGCATCCGGCTGACGAAGGCGACGCACGGTCATCTATCCGCACCAGGATCTGGACGCTCTGGAATCGGCGCTGCAGAAGCCGCGACAGGGGCGCGCGATCGTCGTGACCGAAAGCGTGTTCAGCATGGATGGAGACCTGACGCCGCTTCGTGATATCGCGGAGATCGCCGAGCGTTTTGGCGCGCTGCTGATTGTCGACGAAGCGCATGCGACCGGGCTGTATGGCGCACGCGGCATCAGGTCGTGTCGAAGAGCTGGGAGCTGCGTGAGCAGGTGCTGGCCACGATCCACACGGGAGGCAAGGCGTTGGGTGCGGGCGGTGCGTGGGTGGCCGGATCTCGGCGCGCTGCGCGACGTGATGGTGAATCGGGCGCGCTCGTTCATCTTTTCCACCGCGCCTCTGCCCGTGCTTGGCGCTTCGCTCGGGGCGAGTCTCGACGTCATTCAGCGGAACCGGTGCGGCGTCGCGAGGTCCACCGAAAGTCGGCGGCGCTTCGGCAGGCGCTGCGCGAGCAGCGGAGTGTCGCGCAGGCGGCGAATCGCCCATCGTCCCCATCATTGCTGGATCCAATGAGGCGGCGCTCGCGCTGCAATCGGATTTGATGGCCGCCGGGTTCGACGTGCGAGCGATCCGTCCGCCGTCGGTTGCGCCGGGCACGCGCGCGCCTTCGGGTGACCGTGCGCTATCCGGTGAGCGATGCGGACTTCCACCGCTTCGCCGGCGAAGTCGCCCGTCTCCTGAATTTACGTGCCGCGTAAAAATGGGGTCTGACCCTCTTTATGTCACCCGACGACATCAGGCGATGGGATGCGGAGCATGTGTGGCATCCGTTCACGCAGATGCAGGAATACCTGGCGACCGAACCGCTGGTCGTGGTCGATGCCGATGGCCACTATCTCATCGATGACCGCGGCAGGCGATTGTTCGATGGCACATCGGCGCTCTGGTGCAACCTGCTCGGCCATCGAGTGCCGGAAATCGACGCGGCGGTGATCGACCAGCTGGGCCGGTTTGCCCACACCACACTTCTGGGGACGACGCACCCGGGTGTGGCGGCGCTGGCGCGTCGCCTGGTCGAGATCGCGCCAGCGCGGTCTCAATCATGTGTTCTTCTCGGATAACGGGGCGACCGCCGTCGAGTCGGCGCTGAAGATCGCTTTTCAATATCGCCTGCTCACGCAAGGGGAAGGAAGCGGCGCAGCAGGCCGTCTATCTCAGTCTCGACAACGCCTATCACGGCGACACGCTTGGCGCCGCGGCCGTCGGCGGCGTCGAGCTCTTCCACGACATCTTCAAGCCGATCCTGCTCCCTTCGTTGAAAACGCCGTCGCCGTACTGCTACCGGTGTCCGATCGGCAAAACGCCTTCAGATTGCTCGATCGACTGCGCCGACGAGCTGGAGCAGGCGCTCGCTCGCGCTGATGGCCGGGTCTGCGCGGTAATTCTCGAACCAGGCGTGCAGGCGGCCGCGGGAATGTTGACCTTGCCGGAGCACTTTCTGGCGCGGACTGCGGCGGCGTGCCGCAGACATGGCGCGCTGCTGATCCTCGACGAGGTGGCCACCGGGTTCGGCCGCACGGGCACCATGTTCGCGTGTCAGCAAGAGGGAGTGAGACCGGATCTGTTGTGCGTCGCGAAGGGTCTGACCGGCGGTTATCTCCCCGTTGCCGCGACGCTGACGACCGATGAGATTTACCGCGCATTCCTGGGCCGGTACGACGAGTACCGGCATTTCTTTCACGGTCATACCTATACGGGAAACGCCCTGGGCTGCGCGGCCGCGCTTGCCACGCTGGGGCTTCTTTCGGACGGCGAGATCGTCCGCGGCGTGCTTCGAAAGTCGCTCCTGCTCCGCGATGCGCTGACGCCGCTGTGACGCACCCGCATGTCGGCGACATCCGGCAGGCGGGCTTGATGGTCGGCATCGAGCTGGTTGCCGATCGCGCGACCAAGGCCTCGTACCCTCCAGATGATCGCACGGGGTATCGCATCTGCCTGTCGCTGCGCGATCGCGGCATGTTTCTTCGCCCGCTCGGCGATGTCCTCGTCGCTCATGCCGCCACTGTCGTCGACCGAGGCCGAGCTTCGGCATCTGGCGGCCTCGGTGCATGCGGCTGTCGTGGAGCATCTCGGTGCGTGATCTTCTGGTCACCGGTACGGATACTGGTGTCGGCAAAACGGTAATCGCGGCGGCGCTGGTCACAGCGCTTCGGACGCGGGCGGTCCGTGCGATCGGATTCAAGCCGGCTGAGTCCGGCATTGAAACCGAGACCGACAGTGACTCGGAACTTCTGGTCCGGGCCTCCGGTGAACGACTTGCCCTCGCCTCTCCGCTGTTGCGGCTTCGCGAACCGTTGGCGCCGGCGGTGGCCGCGGATCGCGCCGGCCTGATGCTCAATCCCGAGGATATCGAATGTCGCGTCGAGGAGCTGAGGAAGGCCGGCTATACGCTCGTGATCGAAGGCGCCGGCGGCATCATGGCTCCCCTCGCCTGGGAAAGAAGGGAGCGTCCGTTTTCTTTCCCGTACACCGTTCTCGATCTTGCCGAGAAGTGTGACCTCGATGCGGTGGTCGTCGGCCGCGCCGGTCTCGGCACCTTGAACCACATCATGATGACCGTGCTGATGCTCCAGTCGCGCCACGTGGCGGTGCGCGGCATTGTCCTCAATGGCCGCGGATGTCCTGCGGATCTCGCGGAATCGACAAACCCGGCGGCATTGGCGCGGATGCTTCCAGGGCTGCGCATCGTTGAAGTTCCGCGCCTGGATTCTGACGATATCCCCGGAAGAGCCGCACAGATCGTCGATCGTTTGCTATGAAGAAGGTCCCCGTTGCGAACCGATCGAATGTTGTAATGCGGTACCGCGCGAAAGCAGTCTGGGGCACCAAGGTCAACCAGGCGGATTGCCTGCAGTCCTGCACGCGCTGACTAAAGCCAAGTTTTGTACGCGTAGACGTGACATAATCCCGACGAGTGTCGCGTCCGCTGCTGGTCATATTCCTCACGGTTTTCGTCAATCTCGTCGGCTTCGGCATCATCATCCCGCTGCTTCCGTTTTATGCAGGAACCTTCGGGGCATCTCCGGTCTCCATCGGACTGCTGTTTGCAGCGTACTCAGTGGCGCAGCTGATCGCCGCGCCGGCCCTCGGCGCTCTTTCAGACCGGTTCGGCCGCCGGCCAGTTCTGGTTTTCAGCCTCTTCGGAACGGTCATCAGCTTCGCGATGCTCGCCCTCGCCCACAATCTGGCGATGCTGTTTGTGGCGCGGGTCATCGATGGTCTCTCCGGTGGCAACATCACGACCGCGCGCGCGTACATCGCGGACGTGACCGAGCCGGATGAGCGAACGAAGGCATTCGGATTTCTCGGCGCCGCGTTCGGCTTGGGCTTCATCGTGGGTCCGGGTCTCGCAGGGTTGTTTTCCCACTGGGGCTATACCGCACCAATCTGGGCGGCGGCTGCGATTACCCTCGTCGCGACCGCCATGGCGTGGTTCTGGCTGCCCGAAACGGTGCATCGCGGGAGCGCGGTTGCGGTGTCGCCGTGGCGCGCCCTGCCCGAAGTGCTTCGCCGGCCGCACCTGCGGCCTCTGCTCGTTGCAGACTTTGCCTACTGGTGTTCCTTTGCCGTCTGCACGACGACGTTTGCGATGTTTGCCTCGCGCCGCTTCGGCTTTGGCGTGACCCAGACAGGTTATGTGCTTGCCGCGTTCGGCGTGCTCGGAGTAATCGTCCAGGCCGCGCTGGTCGGTGTCGTCGCTCGCAGGCTCGGAGTCCTGAAGACGTTGCTACTGGGACTGGTGCTTGCGGCGGCCGGTTGGGGCCTGGTCGCCAGCTCGGGCTCGGTAATGGTCCTCCTGCTTGCGTTGATCCCGGCCGGCGTCGGCATCGGTCTTTGCAATGCGTGCATCGTCACACTGGTGAGCCACGGCGGCACGAAGGATGAACAGGGAACCGTGCAGGGCGCCGCGGGAGCGCTCGAGAGCCTCGGCCGCGCGATCGGCCCCGTGTGGGGACACGGAGCGCTTCAACGATTCGGCGAAGGCAGCGCGTACGCCACTGCAGCAATGGTGTTTTTTGCGACGACTTTTCTCATGCTGAACTACGGCCAGCCGCCGGAACGGTTCGACGGCCTCGAGACAGATTAGCGGTTATCTTGTCGTCCCGAATGTGAACCCAATCGATCGCTCGATGGGGTTGAAGGCCGTTCCGTAAGAACGGCGACGTGATGTTCGTCTGGATGTCGCGTTCGGCCGCGGCGCCGAAGATGTTGTAGACCTTGATTCCCGCGCGAAACGCGGTACTGTCTTGAAGCGCCACGGACGCGCGATCGAGAAATCGAGGGTGCGCACCGCGGGCAGGCGTCCGGCGCGGTTGCGCGGCCCGACGAAATCCTGAAATTCGTTGACCGCCGACCAGGGAAACCCCGATCGCAGCTCCAGCACGGGGGCGAAATCCCATTGGCCGGGAAGGCCGATGGTCCCGCGCAGCAGCAGACGATGACGCACGTCGGTGGGCGTCAGGTTGTGCTCGTTGGCGCGCACGATGGGATTGCGCAAGTTGCCGTAGAACTGATCGTAGTTGTTCAGATCGGCGGTGCCTTTTGCCCAGACGTACGACAGCGTCAGGTCGCGCCGCCCGCCGCCAAGGTAGCGAGCCGTCGCTTCGATCTCCTTGTATCTGGACGTGCCGGTGCTCGACAGGTGCAACGCGCCGGCCGCTGGATCGGGCGACAGGATGTACTCGTGGGTGCCCTCGCGCCCAAGAAACGCAAGCTTGAGAAGGACCCTGCGGCCGAATCGTTGATCCCATTCGATGTTGCCGACGTGAGCCTCGGGCGTCCGGAGATCGCCGTCGATGCGGTTGGCGAACGTCACGGGGCCTGCCGAGCGGCAGATCCGTCGGCGGCGAACCGCGAGACGATGCGCGGCTCGAACGACGGGAAGGCGCCCACGTTCAGCGGCGTGCGCTGCACGAACTTGCCGAAACCGCCGCGAATGATGCCGCGTCCTTCCGGCAGCACGCTGATCGCCACGCCGGCGCGCGGCGACCAGTTGACTCGTTCCACCACCGCGTCGCGATCGAGCCGCAAGCCGAACTCGAACGATATCCGATCGTTCAGCCGCCACCGGTCCTGCGCAAACACCGCGAACTCCGTGCCGTTGACCCGCTGTTCCGACGCGTCCGCCGAACTCCATGCGCTCCGCGAGCGTCCCATCGAGACGACGGATCTCAACCGGCCTGCTGGCACTCGCGCCGTTGTAATGGGACTGCTGAAGGTCGGTGCCGAACTTGAACACGTGCTGGCCGTGCCACAAATCCCGCGACAAGCTCAACGCCTCGACCCATTGGACGCTGGTGACGTCGCGTTCCTGGTCGTTGAAGAAGCCGCCGCTCTGCGTTTCCGGCGCGTACACCATCGGCGCCTGGTTGGTGGTGTTCACGTCGATCTCGAACTGGCGGACGGCGACAGCGTGGTCTCGACGACCAGATCCGGCCAAATCGCAAACCGGTCGACGGCGCCGGCTGACCAGCCGCTCTGATTGAAATCGGGCGTCACGTCGATCGGACGAAACGTGTTCATCGTGACGTGCCTGACTTCGCGAGGGAACAGAATCAGGCCTCCCGCCGAGCGTGTGACGGGCGGACAGAACGCTGTCGACACGCGTGAACGAGTCGAAGCTTCGCAAATCGACCTCGGGCTCGTCGGGAAGGCTCTTGACCGGGTGTCGCCACGTAGCGAAACTGCACGTCCTGTGCGAGGAAGATGCGGTCCTTCCGGATAGGGACCGCGCACCGACAGCCGTGGCTCGAACCCGCGAATCCCCTTCAAGAGCCCGCGGAATCGCGGCATCAGGTTTCCGGGGGAGATCTCCCACTCGTTCGTCCCGCGTCTCGTCCGAATCTCCGTCACGCTCGTGGAGAAGCGGCCATATTCGGCGGCAAACGGGTTCGCCAGGACCTCGACCGACTGGACGCTCTGCGCCGGCAGGTCGAGGTCGAAGTCGCCCGTCGAGGGGTCGATGAGGCTGGCGCTGCTGATCTGCAGCGCACCCTGCGTCGGCTGACCGCCCCGGATGCTCAGGCGTCCATTGCCATCCCGCACGACACCCGGAAGCAACGGCAGCAGGCTTTGAAAGTCGTCGCCCTCGAGCGGAGCGCTTTCGAGGATCGATCCCGACAGCATGTCGCTCATCGACACCGGTTGAACGCTGTCGGTCGGTCGACGGCAGGTCATCGGCCTGCACCTGCACTTCCGGCGGCACGAACGTCAGCTGCGTGTCGAGCAGCACTTGCGCCGTTTCGCCCGCTGTGACGGTGAACACCGCGGAATCGCGCGTGACGAACCCCGGGCGTGCGGCCGTGATGATGTAGCGGCCGGAGGGCACGTCCGGAAACGTGACCTGGCCGGCGCCATCGGTCAGGCTCCTGGCGATGACCAGGTCCGCGTCCGGTGCGCGGAGCTCCACTTCCACTCCGGGCACGTGGACGGCGCCCTCGAGCGTCGTGATGGTCACGCCGACACTTCCGGCCGTGGCGGGCTGGGCGGTCTGAAGGGAGACGGCGGCGTGAACCGCCATCGGATACAGAAGCCAGCACAAAAGGAACGGGAGGGCTGTCAGCACAGCGTTGTTGAACGAAAAGAGGCAGCTGGTTCGTTTGATCTTGCGTGAGCCCGACGCGCACTGCTTACTGAACGAGCGCGCGGTGGCGCTTCAGGATCATCAGCGCAATCCCGAGCCACACGCAGCGTCAGCACGACGTTGCCGAAGGCGAACAGACGCGTCTCGAGCATCATGCTGGTTCCGAGAAAGACGATGCCGGCCGACACCAAATCGCCTCCACGCACAAAGAACGTGTCGACTGCCTGCTTCGCCTTGTACTTTTCTTCGCGCGAAGTCGGCAGCCACAGCAGCTGGCGCGCGGTATTCATGATCGAGTAGTCCGTGGCGTTTTCCGCCGTCTTGATCCACCGCACCAGCGCGAAGCCGGCGCCGGCCGCCACGATGGAGTAGCCTCCGAGCGCAATCAGCGGCAGCGCGAGCAGCGCTCCCCGCAATCCTTTGTGCCTGACGAGCCGGGACGTGACGAACGCCTGAAGGATGAACGCGACAACGTTGACCCAGAACTGGTAATTGCCGGCAAACGCGCCGATGTAGGCCTGCTTGTCGAATCCGGGATTGCCAGCGGCCAGCAGGCCGACCTCGTTGGTCAACAGCCGCGCAATCAGATACTCGCCGGTTGTATTGACCACGTTGAGCAGGATGATCAACAGCGCAACAAGACGCAGATACGGGCTTCGGAGCACGAGGCCGAACCCGCCGCCTTTTGCGAGCGCCTGCTCAGGCGTGGGAGTGCGCCGCTTTTCGCGGGCGTTGATCGCGAGATAGAGAAACAGGGTGATCAGCAGCAGGAAGGCCGACAGCTGGATGATGACTTGAGGCTCGAAGCCGTAACTGAAGAGATGCGCGGCCGCCAGGGAGCCCAACGGCGCGCCCAGTGTCATTCCAATCATGATGATCGGAAACAAGCGGTCGCCCGCTTCCTTGGTGCAGATATCGTTGGCGTAGGACCAGAACTGGGCGATGAGCGAGATGTTGAAGATGCCCACCCAGATGAAGAAGGCGACACCGACGTACGGCACGCCGGCGCTGACGCCAAGCGCGAACAGCTCGATGTTGATCAGAAAGAACAGCGACACGCCGATCAGCAGCTTGACGCGGTCCACATGGGAGGCAAACCACGAATAGAACGGCACAAACGCCATGAGCAGCACAGCCTGCCCGGCCGCTGCGTAGGATCGCACCTCGGCCCCGCCTCCCAGCAGGATGAGGGGCTCGCGGACGGTCTTGATGACCGAGTAGCAGATCAGAATCAGGAAGATGTTCGCCAGCATCAGAAACGTGGTGAGCCCCTCGCCGGGGCGCACGTCTCCGAAGAGGCGAAGTGCCATGTCGAACACGCCGCGCTTTTCGATGGCTGTCGGGGCCGGTTGTACGGCTATCGCCACGCTGGCCTCGTCATGACGTCGTCACCACTTTGCGCGCGCCTTCCCGGGGAGCCTCGCCGATCGTCAGCGGTCCTGTCAGATCAGAGAGGTTGTACTCCCACCAGGTTCGGGCAGCCTGGCTCGTCCAGGGTTGCGCCGCCTGGCAGCCGCAGGCCATCCCGTAGAGCTGTGAGGCATCAGCGGGCCGCTTCGCAGGATCCTTTTCGAGGCATGCCAGCACGAGCTCTTCGAGGTCGCGGGGGATAGGCAGCTCTGTGCGCGCCGATGGAGGCGTGGGAGGCGTCTGCACGTGGTGCATCAGCATCTTGATCGGCGTGTCTGCCTCGAAGACGAGCTGTCCGGTCAGAAGAAAGTACGCGACGCATCCGAGGGCGTAGACGTCCGCGCGGCGATCGACGTCGCTGTTCCCCAGAATCACCTCCGGCGCCATATATGCCGGAGTGCCTGACGTTGCGTTGTTGGCGGTCATCAGCGTCTGATCTTCCGTTGCGCCCTTGAACTTGACGAGACCGAAATCGAGCACCTTGACGAAATCATAATCCAGCCCCATACGGCAGACATAGATGTTGGCCGGCTTGATGTCGCGATGCACGAGCCCTCTCGCGTGCGCATCCGCGAGCGAGTGGCACACCTGACGCAAGAGATAGACGACGCGCTCGGCCGGCAGCGGGCCGAACTCGCGAACCAGCGATTCGAGATCGCGGCCCGAAAGCAGCTCCATGACGTAGTAGAACGCACCATCACTCGTCGTGCCGAAATCGAACAGGCGGATAGTGTGGGGAGAGCTGAGCGCGGCGGTGGCACGTGCCTCCCGCTCGAAGCGCCGCAGCGCGAGCTTGCACGTCGGCTTCGTCGCTGGCGCCAAGCACCTCCGGACGAACGAGCTTGATCGCGGCGCTGCTCGCCAGGAGACGATGCTCGGCGCGCCAGACTTCGCCCATCCCCCCGCGGCCGAGCAGTTCGGTCAGCCGATAGCTGCCCATCGCGCGCGCTTCGTGAAGGCGCCGGCCGAGCCGCCGAAGCACGCGCGGACGGCAGCACGGCGACCAGCGCGCAAACGTAATTGGGCATGAAGACCACGAAGGTGCCGAGCGAGCGACGGGACGGGGAAGCCGCGAAGATGCGCGATCCAGACGCCGAGCGGATCCATCGAAGCGGCAATCAGCGACTGCCGCGAGCACTTTCTCGCGGCGTCGTCGTCATGATCATCGAGCTGACGAGAATGACGATGGTGACCCATGACAGATGACCGAACGAGTCTTCCAGCGCCTGAACCGAGTGCGTGTTGATGATCGCGATGCACGACCGCGCTGAAAATCATGTAGCCAAGACCGACGTCGGTTTTCGCCTGATCCGACATGGCGGCTGTACTTCATGTAGACGAACAAGAGCGCGGAAACCAGAATCGCGAAAATCTCCACCGCCACCGACTGACGAGACACCTGTTCACCGAAAGTCGCCGGCACGATGAACGCGTCCATCGACGAGCCCGATCGACCACAGTGCCGCCACCCACCGCGGCCATCAACGCCACGCGCTTGACCTGGTCGGACAGCAAGATCGTCGGGAAGCCTGTCGGTGCCGCTCGTCAGCGCTCCGGGCGCCGGCGTCTTGATCCGTGGTTCGACCCGCATGTCTGCACATGTTCCCTATGCCTTCGTATAGCGGCGCTTGAGCTCTTCGATGTTGACCATGATTGATTGATTGGAGCGAAGGAGGTCTGACAGGATTTCCTCGCGCGGGCGTGCCACACGCGCTCGCGGGTCGCCGGTCTTCGAGGAACGGCCACAGACGATCGCGAACGGTGGGCGGCAGCACGCCCTCGAGATATTCGAGCGCCGTGCCCTGCAGTTGCTGATCACCGGAGTGCAGGCCGAGGAAGGCGATCCGCAGCGGTTCTCGCGGGAGGACGAGCGAGAGCAGGGTGAAGACGTGCGCGAGGCTCTGGCCGGCCCGGTCACGCACGAAATCGTCCACCGGCGATACGCCATCCTGCGATTCGAGCTCGTCGAGCAGACGCCGGCTCTCCCAGACCGACCGGCTGACCGCCATCTCGCGCAGGATGACCTCGAGAACCGCCTCGCGATCGATTCGGATGAGCGGGTTGGTCTGCTGCACCGCCGAGAGCGATCGGCCGCACTGGAATCGGACCTCGAACCGGGAATCTTCGAGCCCGCGCATCAACGCGTCGGCAGCTCGCTGCGACACGCAGACTGCAAACACGCGCGCGAGCCGCCGCCTGACGGCGAAATCCTGGCGGGGATTGATCAGCGCATCCGACAGCTCGCCGATGTGTTCCTCGGCGACTTTCCGCAGGGCAGAAGCGGCGTCGCCCGCCACCGCGGTCCACGCCAGCAAGCGGAATGATGTGTGGGACCAGCACTGCAGTCGGCCGTTTGTCCCGCCGGAGGATCTCGATGATGCGTGTCGCGGTCGCGCGATCGCAATGCGATGATGTCGAGAACCTCCGGGTCGATGCTCTGCAGGGGGACCTCGGGGGCTGCGCGGGTGCAGTCCCGGTCTGGAACGTTGCCGTTCTGATGTCACCGAGTGTTCTCATGATCGTCGTTCTGGTCGTTCGATCCTGCGCATCGGACAAATCGAGATGAGACGGCCCGGTTTCGAAGGCTGTTCTCGAGCGTATGGATGTAGCCGCGATTCAGCCGGCTGGCGAGAATGACCGCGGCCCCGGACACGGCGATGCCGAGATACAGAATGGCGGGGTAGTGTCCGCCAGGCGTCAGCGCAAGCACGACCGCAATGAGGCCCGCGCCGACGGCGTCGCCCAGACGATCGACGCCGACATCGATGAACGACTTGACCGCGCGTTTCTCCTTCGCCGGAATCGGCGTGTAGAACAGCTCGTATCCGAAACGAAAGAGCGAGCCACGGAAAATCGATTCACCGCTGCGGGCGCCGGCTACGCTCTTGAAGCCGGGCACGAGGATGCTGAGGGCGCTGCCGGCGAACACGGCCGACGCCGGCAGACTCGTCGCGAAGGCGAGCCCGAACCGCTGGAGCAGGTACTGGCTTGCCGCCGTCTGCATCACAAACGTAAGGACGCTCGTTGCCGTGTAGTAGATCGCAAAAAACCGCAGCAGGCTCTCACCGCGCCCGAACGCCCCCACCGCCTCTGACTTGAACACGTAGTCGATGAGCGTTGCGCTCGTCGTACCGAGCAGAACGAGCGCCGCGAGGTTCCGGATGTAGGGCACATCGATCATCAGCCGAAGGGCCGGAGGTCGATTTCTCAGCGGGCCGCTCCTGCCGGCATGTAGCTTGACGCCGGTGGAACGCCCGCAAGCGAGGCGGTTGCGAGATACCGCACGCCAAACGCGCCCAGCACATTGAGGCACGGCGAGAAATGGGAGCACGGCAATCACGCCGAACCACACGCCGAGCCGTTCGGCAAAAAGCCCCCCGGCGAGCCCACCGAGCGTCCCGGCTCCGGCAATCTGGCCATAGCGCCGTTTTGCCGTCCGCGGGTCGAAACGCTCGCTTGTAATCAGCCAGAACCCCGAGCCCAGCACGGGTCCCGAGGCCCGCGATATGCAGATACACCAGGACAGCGGCCGGCTCGCGGGCGCTGCCGTCGTCAGCAACCACTCGAGGAGCAGAAGCGCGGCACTGACGCGCAAAAGTCGCCGGCACGATGCGGGCTGGTGAGAAGGCTGGTGAGAATCCGCGAGTTGGCCGTGACGAGGGCGATCGACAGGATCGAGGTCACGATGACCATCGTCGGCAGCGAGGTCACCTCGAATTGCGCCAGATACAGCGCGTCGCGGACTGCCTTGCTGCCGACGAACTGAGCGGTCACCAGTCCGCAGCACACCATTGCCGTCAGCGACGGCAGAAACGCGCCGGGTAGGGGCGGTGAGTCATTTGATGCGTCTTGCATCCGGTTCATCGGGCCTGGCTCGACGGGCGAATGTTTCTGGAGGTATGCCGTGAAGGCATCCAGGTCCATCCCAATCGTCGCAGTTTCACGTGCCTCGGGTAAAGGCGCTGAAGTTGTCGCCGCCGGCGGCGATGAATTCGTTGATGGCGACGCGATATCGCTGTTTCGGGGTTCATCTGACGGCCGTTTATCGCGATCGACGCTGGATCGACCCGCCGCCATCTCGGCGCCGTGCGGTCGTACGAATAGCGAATCCCTGCGAAACCTGCAGGATTCTGTCCTGGCCCGGTCCGATATTGTCGAACTGCTGTTCGAGCACCTCCTTGATCATCTCCCCGGTCATCGTCTGCACGACGAGCCTGTTTCGAAATGGCAGCACGCTCGACGCTTCGGCGTAAGTGATCGAGTCGAGGCCCTCTTTCGCCGTTGAGGGACAAATCGGCGCGAATGCCGCCGGGGTTCATGAACGCCGCGACGGCGTCCTGTGATGCGGCCGCGGCCGCCTCGAGCACGCCGTCGGCGATGATGTCGCCCAGAGCCGACTCGCCGGCGGGATTCTGCGTGCGCGTCACGTCGCGCGCGATCGTACCGACAACCTTGTTTGCGACCGTCGCGTAGAAAGGACGGTAATGCTCGATGATGGCGGTCTGCGCCGGATCCTTCGGCACGTCGCGGGTGACGACGACGTTGCGCGCGGTTTTTGAGACGACCTCGCCGCTGCGCCTGTCGATTCGTCAAGTCGATCGCCGTAATCAACCGGCCGAATGCCGCGGCGCTCGTGACGAGCTTCTTGTCGATCATGCAGTTGTACGCGCGATGTGTATGACCCGAGACGATGACGTCGACCTCGTCCGACATCCGGTCGGCGATGTCGAGAATGGCCCCGGAAATCCCGGGCAGCCGTTGTAGTCGCCGGCGGCGGGGAAGCCACCTTCGTGTATCAGCACGACGATGGCCCGCACCTTCTGCTTCTTCAGCACGCGCACCCACGAATTCGCGGTCGCCGCTTCAGGCTCGAATCGTCAGGCCATCGACACCTGCAGCCAGCACGAGCTGAGGCGTTCCTTTCAGCGTCATGCCGATGAAGCCGATGCGGACGCCGCCGACTTCTTTGATCGCGTAGGGCGGCAGCAGTGGACCAGTGCGTCCGACTTTTTCGCGCGTCGGCCACGACGTTGGCGGCGAGATACTGGAACGCCGCGCCTGTGAATGGTGTGTCGTCCTGACATCCGTCGACCGGATGGCATCCGCCATTCTGCATGCGCAGGAGCTCGCGCCATCCGTTGTCGAATTCGTGGTTGCCGACGCTCGCCACGTCGAGGCCCATCGCGTTGAGCGCCTCGATGGTGGGCTCGTCGTGAAACATTCCGGACAGCAGTGGCGAGGCGCCGATCAGGTCGCCTGCGGAGACGATCAGTGTGTTCGGATTTCGAGCGGCGAGCGTGGCGAGATGCGTCGCGAAGTATTCGGCGCCGCCGGCCTCGACGGATCCGATGAGCCCGTTGGAGCCCGCCAGGCGGCTCCAGGTTTCCATGAAAGTCATTGAACGCCAGCAACTGAACCGCGACGGTGTCGTGCCGCTGTCCCTGCTGCTGCGCCGTGATCGATGACAGCGCTGCCAGGCAAACTCAGCAGCAGCCATGTCGTCCCGCGAGAGCAAACGTGAGATCACGCGCGCGAATGATACTGCGGCCTCTTGTACTCCGTTCGCACTTTTCGCGACGTTTGTCTCAGCGCTGGACACCCGAGCCTCGCCGCGACATCAGCCGCGAGATCTGCGCCCGTTCGTTGCGCGGAAGATCGCGCAGATAACACTCCACCGAGTCCACGATCAAGCGCCACTGCGGCTGTTTCGCACTTGCTCAGCGCGAGCGAGCTTGTCCCTGACATCTTTCGGGAGGCGGAAGCTGACTTGTGGATAGTCCTTGACCCGTTCTCCGCCGATCGCCGGCGGGTGGCCGGCCGACTTTTCCGGCGCTCGTTCGACGCTTGGACGCTGTTCGCATACGTTTTCGGGTTTGTGCTAGCAACAACTTTCGTTAGAATAGCCATCAATGGCCACGCGCAATCACCCGCCGGCCGGTCGGTCGTCCGCGCCGCCGCGGACGACCCCGCACCCATCGCGAAGCCTGGACCAAAGTTTCGGTCGTGATGTTCGAGCGCCAGGTGCTCGAGCTCGACCGCCTCACCACTGCCATCCGCGGCAAGACCGGCGCGAACCTCACGCGTGCCGAAGTAATCCGCGCGTTGCTGGATGCGTTGGACGAAAGCCGGCTCGATGTGACGTCGGTCGTGTCGGGCGCCCAGCTCAAGCGCATGCTGACGCAGAAGCTGTCGAGCTGAGTCCCGGCAATTCAGTATATAAGTATCTCATAAATACGTCCGTGTATACTCGCGAGCTCGCTATGAGCAATAGAGACTGACGCGCGTGATGCGAACGCTGTGGTGCGGCGGTTGGTGCTGTGACGAGCTGCTCGTCACGGGCTGATGCGCAGTTGTTTCCGCCGAACGATCTCGGCATGAAGATGGGGCATGTGCTGCTGAATGTCAGCGACGTCGAGGCACACCGGACGTTCTGGATCCGCCAGTTCGACGCAAAGCCGATCACCGTTGGAAAGCTGCAGGGTGTCACGATCCCCGGCGTCGCCATCCTGTTTCGTCCGCAGCAGCGCACCGGGCCCAGCGAAGGCACCACGATCAATCACATGGGCCTCAAGCTTTTGAAGCTGTCAGACTACACGGCACGCTTCGACGCTGCGGGCCTCAAATACGATCCGCCCAGGATCGGCCGCGAAAACACGCCGCAGACGTATGTGACCGGCCCCGACACGTTTCGGATGGAGCTTGTCGAAGATCCGCGGCTGCCCGCGCCGGTCGTGAGCCATCATCTGCACTACTGGCTCGAAGCAACCGGCCGAAGTGAAGAAGTGGTACGTGCAGAAGCTGCTCTTGAAACCGACGATGCGGGGACCGTATGAATCCGGCGATGTGCCGGGAATGAATTTGACGCTGGCTCCGCTGGGCAGTCAGAAAGTGCCGGGCGTGCCCACCAAGGGACGGCTGATGGACAGCATCGGCTTCGACGTCGCCGACCTGAAGGCCTACACCGCGAAACTTCAGGCCAATGGGGTGACGTTCGAGGTTCCTTACGGGCGCGACCCGAGCTGGGCCTGATGTCGGCTACGCTGACGGATCCCTGGGGCGTCACCATCCAGACTCACCGAAGGGCTCAGCAAAATCGCCGGCGTTACTTCGTATGACTACGTGGATGGGTACGTGGTGGTCCGACCTCTCGAGTGATCTTCCGTTCGATCGTTGACGGTCCGGCGCCGTGTGGTGCTGCTACTCCTGAGGCGATCGTTGCGTCCGGTCCTTCCAGATGCTGTTGGGCAGCACCATCAGGATTCCGACCAAACCCGCACACGCAACCTTACCCGGTCTGATGCGGAAAACTCATCAGTCACTCCTGCGTCGATTTTTGGCAGATTGGCAGCCGAGAGGGAGGCGGGCCGCCGAAACCGGCCAGAATTATAGCATCCACGCCTCTTCCTTGACTCGAATTCGACACGGCGCTAGAGTCCTCGCACACCCTATCACACGCCTGACGCCGCTGTGTGCGCAAAGGCTCGGCGTCCCGTGCAGACCTCGAACGATTCACCAAGGAGGACGGCATGCGGTTCTGCTTGTTCGTCGCGCTCGGGCTTCTCGCTGTCGGTTGCTCGGAACGGGGCACTGCCAGCCAGGACGCAAACGCTCCCATCAAAGTCGACACTTCGCAGATGTATGTGACGGTGCACAACAATTCCGGCCTCGCGCTGAACGACGTGTCGGTGGCCATCATCCCGGTGGGCCGCTCGACGATGTACAACAAGTTCGTCGGCCGCCTCGAAAACGCCGAATCGCGCAACCTCATGCTCGGCGAGTTCTTCGGGCGCGATGGAACCCCCTTCAGCCTTCGCGTGGCGAAGCCGCGCTCGGTGGAAGTGAAGGGCAAAGACATAAAAGGGCAGCAGCTACGCCGTCGAAGTCGCCTGGCGGTAGCGAAGTCCGCTTCAACCTGGCCGCTGGTGGTATGATCGCCGTCCCGGATGGAATCGTCCACTTTGCGCCTGAGCCGCTGGATTGTGGGCAGCGTCGTCTTCATCGCTGTCGCCACCATCCTGTTCGAAGGAGCGGGCCAGTCGTCGCCGCGTCCCGCACCCGTCCGCGCCAACAGCTATCGACCTGTCGCGATCGACGATCGCGAAGTGAAGACCGCGTCTCACTTCGCGCTCGCCGATCAGCAGAAGAAAAACCGCAGCGAAAACGCTGTGACGCTGCTGCAGCGTGCTGACCGCCGAGCGCCAGGCGTCCAACGGCGATAACTTCAGGCTCTGCCTGTCCCTCGATCGCCGCGGCCGCACCGACACCGCTCGCGCCGATCGTCCATCGGAACCAGAAACGTCAATGGTCAGTCGCGCTCTGGGCGTGGGGGGCGTGTCGGAAATAGAGAAACGTAAGGAAAAACGTAAAAGTGAGATTGAACTCGATTCCTACATCTCAGATTTCAGTTCTTAGATTTCTTATTACGCGAAGTCTCTTTCCCCCGTCCGGATGTTGTACGCCTGCTCGACCGGGCAGATGAAGACGCGGCCGTCGCCGATTTCCCCCGTCCGCGCCGCCTCGCGAATCGCCTGCAGCGCCGGCTCCACGAGATCGTCGGGAACGACCGTTTCGACCTGCATCTTCGGCAGCAGCGTGACTTCGTACTCTCTCCCGCGATACACGGCGGTATGACCCTTCTGCCGTCCGTGACCGCGCACTTCGGTGACCGTCATGCCGGCGATCTGAATCTTGGCGAAGGCCTCCTTCAAATCGTCGACCTTGTTGGGGCGGATGATGGCTTTGATCAGTTTCATGCGAGCTCCGATCGCAGAGCCGGGGCGGCCTTCTTCACCGCGCCGGCGTTGGAAGACATCGTGCTGCTGGCCTCGCCATGCACGTAGGCCTCCTCGCCATGGTTGCTGATATCGAGGCCGACCGCCTCATCGTCTGCCGACGCGCGAAGCGGGATGATCAGGCCGATCACCTTGAGCAGAATGAAGCTGACGAGGCCGCTGTAGACGATCGTCGCCGCCACCGCCGTCGCCTGAATTCCCAACTGCGCCGGATTGCCGAAAAGCACGCCGTCGGCGACGCCGTTCAACGCCTTCTGCGCGAACACCCCTGTGAGCAGCGCGCCGACCGTACCGCCCACTCCGTGCGCCGCCACGACGTCCAGCGAATCATCGAGCGACGTCTTCGCGCGCCAGACCAGGCCGAAGTAGCTTGGGACGGCGGCGATTCGCGCCCAGCGCGATGGCGCTCATCGGGCCGACGAACCCCGCAGCCGGCGTGACCGCGACGAGTCCGACCACGATGGCGGTAGCGGCGCCGACCGCTGTGGGTTTGCCTGACCGCGTGTAGTCGAGCAGCGTCCAGACGGCGAGCGTTCCCATGGGCGCCAGGAACGTGGTGACGAAGGCCAGTCCCGGCAATCGGACTCGCGCGCGAGCGCGCTGCCGGCGTTGAATCCGAACCAGCCAAACCAGAGCAGCCCCGCGCCGAGCAGCGTCAACGGAACGCTGTGCGGCAGCAGCGACGAGCTCGGATAGTCGCGCCGCTTGCCCACGACGATCGCCGCCACGAGCGCGGCGACGCCGGCGTTGACGTGCACGACCGTGCCGCCGGCGAAATCGAGCGCGCCGAGGTCCGCGAGCCAGCCCGCCGCCCCAGACCCAGTGCGCAACCGGCGAGTAGACGAGCAGCGCCCACAAGACGATGAACGTGAGATAGGCGGAGAAGCGCATGCGCTCGACGATCGCGCCGGAGATGAGCGCGGCGGTGATGATGCAGAACGTGCCCTGGTAGGCCATGAACAGGTAGTGAGGAATCGTGCCCTGCGCCTCGAGGCCGACTCCTCGCAGGAACAGCCGCGAGAGATCGCCGAGGTAGTTATTGCCGGGCGCGAAGGCCAGCGAATACCCGATCACCGCCCAGAGCACGCCGACGAATCCGAGCGAGATGAAGCTCATCATCATCGTGTTGAGGGCGTTCTTCGACCGCACGAGCCCGCCGTAGAAGAACGCGAGCGCGGGCGTCATCAGCAGAACCAATGCGGTCGAGACCAACATCCATGCAGTGTCGGCTTGATTCATCGCACACCTTTTGAAGAATGGAAGTAAAGTCGAGAACCTGGACGGATCGGAGCGTAATCAAGATCAGCGCCAACACGTCGACGTCGTCGCCGCGAGGTGGCGAATTGCGAGATTTCTCCGAGGAAAACTCGCGAAAATTCGGCGCGGCGCGCGCTCGAGGCGGTCGATCGGCGCGGCCAGACGCCTTTGTGTGCTGGACCGCGAAATTCAGACAAGACTGTCGGTTTTTTCCGAACCACTGTCGGAGCCAGGGGCGGCTTGCGAACATTGTTCGCCGGCGCATGTCCTACAAAGTTGTCTCTATGCGGAAGACGTCGACATTTCTGTCGCCACGATCTGCCGCAGGCGATAATGAGGGATGCGCGGCGTCAACGGGCTGCATCACATCACGGCGATTGCCGGGCCGGCCCAGGAGAATCTCGACTTCTACGCCGGCGTGCTCGGCATGCGCCTGGTGAAGCGCAGCGTCAACCAGGACGATCCGGGGACGTATCACCTGTTTTATGCCGATGCGGAAGGCAGTCCAGGATCCGATCTCACCTTCTTCCCGTGGGCGCACATGGCGCCGCCCCGAGCGGGTCACGGCATGGCGATGGAAGTGAGTCTCGAAGTTCCGGCGGGCAGCCTCGCGTATTGGGCCGACCGGCTGAGCCGCTACGGAACGGTCGCTCGGTCCGCCGCAGACCCGCTTCGGTGAGAAGGTCCTGGCGCTCACCGATCCCCATGGCTTGAACGTCGCGCTGGTGGAAGGCAAACAGCCCGCGATCGTTCACGCCGTGGGAGGAAAGCCCGGTTCCAGCCGAACGGCAGATCCGCGGTCTGCACGGCGCGCAAGTCTGGGAACGAGAATGCGGCAACGACTGCACAATTTCTGACATCGGTCCTCGGGTTCCACCGGATCGCCGAGGAGCATGGCTGGACGCGCTACGGATTGCTGGCGGCGCGGGAGTCATCGACGTTCGCGATGCGCCGGAAGCGCGACGTGGCGCGTGGGGTGTGGGCGCCGTTCACCATCTTGCATGGCGTGTCGATGACGCCGAGCATCAGCAAACCGTCCGGACGCGTGTCGAGGGCGCAGGAGCGCATCCGACGCCGGTCATCGATCGTTTCTGGTTCAAGTCGGTCTACTTCAAGGAGCCCGGCGGAGTGCTGTTCGAGCTCGCAACCGACGGCCCTGGCTTCGCGGTCGACGAAGATGCGTCGCGGCTTGGCGAACGCCTCGTCCTGCCGCCATGGCTGGAAGCGCACCGTCGCGGCGATCGAGCACGCGCTGCCGTCCGTTGTCCTCTCGATGTCTCGAGCGCACGCATGAATACGCTGTCGTTCACTCACATCTACCATCCGCCGAGCGCGCCGGGAGCGCCGACGCTGCTGATGCTGCACGGCACCGGCGGCAACGAGCACGATCTCGTGCCGATGGCCTCCGAATTGTTGCCGCGGCGCCGGCGTACTGAGCCCGAGGGGGAAGGTGCTCGAGCGCGGAATGCCGCGATTCTTTCGGCGTCTTTCAGAAGGGGTCTTCGATATCGATGATCTGAAGCAACGGACGGCAGAGCTCGCAGACTTCGTCGCGGAAGCCAGCCAGCACTACCGGTTCGATCGCGCTCGCGTGGTCGGCGTCGGTTTTTCGAACGGCGCCAATATCGCCGGCAGCCTCATCCTGCTCAAGCCGGGCGTGCTTCACCGCGCCGTCCTGTTTCGCGCGATGGTGCCGCTCGTGCCCGACCCGCTCCCGACGGCCGGGTCCACGTCGGTCCTGATCTCGAACGGTCGAGTCGATCCGCTTGTACCGGTTGCCGAAACCGAAAGGCTCGCGGCATTGCTGCGCAAGGCCGGCGTCAGCGTCTCTGTAGTGTGGCAGCAGGCCGGTCATCAGCTCGTGCACGATGACATCGTCAACGCTCGCGACTGGCTGGAACACGAAGATCCACGAAGAAGCGAAGATCCACGAAGAAGCGACGCTCCAGGAAGACGCGAAGATCCACCGAGATCTTGAGAACAGTTCTCAGATTTCTGTCGGCGCGATCCGGCGTGCTACGTTCGCCAGATGCTCGCCGTCTTCGCGGCTCTCGCGTTCCTGTTTTTTGAAACGCGCGCGGACGCGCAGCCTTCCACCCGCGCAGGCTTCACAGGTCAACAGTTGTACGAAGCGGCGTGTGCCGCGTGCCATGGATCGGACGGCCGCGGGCAGCCCCTCGCCGTTCGCGGATTCGAGATCGACCCTCCGGATTTCACCGACTGCAGTCTGACGACACCCGAAGCGGACCTTGACTGGTACTCGGTGATCCATCAGGGCGGTCCCGCTCGCGGCTTCGACGCGATGATGCCGGCCTTCGGTGACGAACTGTCCGACGCCGAGATCGATCAAGTCATCGCGCACGTCCGCACCTTTTGCGTCGAGCGTGGCTGGCCGCACGGCGATCTGAACATGCCGCGGCCGTTTACAACCGAAAAGGCATATCCGGAAAACGAAGCGGTCCTGACGACGACGCTTCGCGAGAGGAAACGGGCGAACAATCAGCAGCGAGTTTCTGTACGAGCATCGCGTTGGCCGGCGAGGTCAGTATGAAATCTTTGCGCGCGACGTCGACGAAATCGGGTGGAGCGTACAAACACGTGCTGGCCGCAAGTCATCGCACGGGCTCGATCTTTTCTGGCGGCGGTGAGGTGAAGGTTGACGCACAGGGATCGGTATTCGAGGCATTTGCGACGCTCAGCCAGGCGCTTCCGCTGATCACGGACGGCTTCCTCCACGCACATGCCGGCGTCGAGGTACCTGCCGGTGATGAGTCCGCATCGAAGGAGGCGTTCTGGCGCGTTGCCATCGGGAAAAGCTTCATGGAGCACATCTGGGGACGCGCGTGGTCGCCGATGGTCGAAATCCTCGCGGCGCGGCCGCTCGAGACCGGCGCGGCGGCTGAATGGGATGTCGTGCCGCAGCTGCAGGTGAGCCTCAGCACCAGGCAGCACGTGCTGCTGAATGTTGGCGTGCGGGTGCCGGTGACTCAGCGGAGCACGCGACAAACGAGCTGTGCTCGTCTACCTCCTCTGGGACTGGTTCGACGGCGGATTCCTTTCGGGCTGGTGATGCGGATTCTGATTCCGGTCCTGTGGCGTTGCTGTCATTGCTGCCGCTGTATCTGCGCAGGACAACGCCGCGAGACCGCTTTTCAAGACCTCCGATCAGTGCATGGCCTGTCATAACGGGTTGCGGACGCCGGCGGGCGAAGACGTTTCGATCGGCGCGAGCTGGCGCGCGTCGATGATGGCGAACTCATCGCGCGACCCGTACTGGCAGGCCGCCGTGCGAAGGGAAGTGATCGATCATCCGCTCGCCTCCGCCGCCATAGAGGATGAATGTGCGACGTGCCATATGCCGATGTCGCGCACGGAGGCCCGTCTATCCTCCGCCGAAGGCCGTGTGTTCGACCATCTCCCGGTTGCGGACAAAGGAGATCGCCTCGATCGTCTGGCGCATGATGGCGTGACGTGTTCGCTGTGCCATCAGATCACCGACCGGAACCTTGGTACACCCGCCAGTTTTACCGGCGGCTTCACGATCATGCCGCCGGCATCGGCGGAACCGCGTCCATGTTCGGGCCGTTTCAGATCGAACGCGGGCTCTCGACCATCATGCGCTCTGCGACGGGGTTCCAGCCAACAGAAGGCGCTTCACGTGAAGCAGTCCGAGTTCTGTGCGACCTGTCACACGCTTATCACCAGAGCCCGCGGGCCGAACGGCGAGATGATCGGCGAGCTGCCCGAGCAGATGCCGTTTCTCGAATGGAAGCACAGCGCCTTTGCGGGCGAGGAGCGGAGCTGCCAGTCGTGCCACATGCCGGTTGTCGAGCACGAGACACCGATTGCGTCGGTCCTGGGCGCCCCGCGGAAAGGCTTCGCCCGCCACACGTTTGTCGGCGGCAACTTCTTCATGCAGCGGATGCTGAACCGGTATCGAGACGAACTGAGCGTCACCGCCCGGGGCCACGAGATGGATGCCTCGGTTGCCGCCACCATCGCGAATCTGCAGCGTGCAGCTGCGCAGATCACCATCGAGCGCGCGGAGATGACGAACGGCCGGCTCGTGGTCGATGTTGTCGCGCAAAACCTGACTGGTCACAAGCTGCCGACCGGGTATCCGTCGCGCCGCGCCTGGATCCATCTCACGGTTCGCGATCGGGCGGGGCGCGCAGTATTTGAATCGGGCGCCATCGAGCCAACAGGGTCGATCGCAGGCAATGACCACGACACCGATCCGTTCGCAGTGGAGCCGCACTATTCGGAGATTCGTACCGAAGAGCAGGTACAAATCTACGAGTCGGTGATGGGCGACTCTGCCGGACGGCCAACCACCGGTCTGCTCAGCGCCGTGCGCTATGTCAAAGACAATCGCCTGCTCCCGAAAGGATTCGACAAATCGAACGCGAATGCGTGGATCGCTGTCGTCGGCGAGGCCTCGAGCGATACGGATTTTTCAGACAGGGGAGATCGCGTGCGTTATTCGATCGACAGCTCCGGAAGAGACGGCCCCTTTCAGATTGAGGTTGAGCTGCGATTTCAAGTGATTGGCTTCAGATGGGCGGAGAATCTGAAATTGTACAAATCGGAGGAAACCAGCAGATTCGTGCGTTATTACGAATCGATGGCTTCCTCGTCTTCAGAAGTGCTCGTTACGGCGTCGCGCCAGGTCTTGCCGTAGGCGCCGCCGGTTTCGCAGTGGTGGGCTTGTCCTGCGGGGGGACCGGCTTCACGGGCGGAGCAGCCGGCTGCGAGGGTGCCGCCTGGTTGTCTACCCGACGCCGCGTTACAATACCCGAATCGACCGTCTTGCCGAGATCCGAGATCGTCTGGAAATGCATTTGATCCCCGTTGATCTCCAGGATCATGAAGTGGAATCCCTGGTCGAACGCTCTCTCCATGAACTCGCCGCCGACGTCTCCCCGCCGCAATTTTCCGGCGCCACCGGAAATGAAATAGTGGATCCCCTTCTGCGGCTTCAGCCGTTCGTAAAAATGTTCGTGCCCGGCAAATACCACGTCGACTCCATGCTTCACGAACAGAGGCTCCAGCTGATCGCGAAGCGCCGTGTCCGAGCCGTGCCGGCCGCCCGATGAATAGATCGGATGGTGGAAGAACATGATCTTCCAGTCGGAGCCCGAGGCGAGCAATTCCTTCTCCAGCCATTGAAGCTGGGTCCGGTCCATGTAGTTGCTGTCGAGAGCGAAAACCCGTACGCCGTCTCTCGGCTTGAAGGTGTAGTACCGCTCACCGCCCATGTTGAACAGCTTGTACATCCGCTGGTTCGGACTGTCGTGATTGCCGAGCGAGGCGTAGAACTTGACGCCGGCGTCCAGAATCGGCTTGTAAGGGATTTCGAACTTGCGCTGGAAGTCGCGCGCGTTCTCTCCGCCATACATGTTGTCGCCCATCATCAGCACGAACCCGAAGGGAAAGCGCTGCCGCACTTCAGCGAATTTCTTTGCGAGCCGGTACTGGTCCGAGTTGCCTGTCCCACTGTCGCCGATGACGGCAAATTTGAGCGAATCCTTCTGGTTTGGAACCGTCAGGTCCTGAGCGAGCGCCACAGCTGCCAGCGCCCCGACAATGACGTAAGCGTAGACGACACGTTGCTGTGTCCGCATGTTCTTCCTCGACGCGCTAGGGAATCGCATTCAGCATGTAATCGACGATAAGGTTGCCACGGGTGCAGTAGAGAAGGAGATGCTTGCCGACGAATCGATACTGCAGGTTCTCGGGTAGCGGCGGCAAGGTCTTCAGCACGTCGGGCGGGACGGTCGACAGAGGCGCTTCCTTCGGATATTCCCCGTTCACCTTGAACGGCACCTCGGTGGTCTTGGGCGCGTCGTCCTTGATGATCGCCTTGTTGTCGGCTGCGTCCTTGGTGCCTGTCACCTGAGGCCGCAAGAAGCGGCGGAACGTCGCCTCGGTGGCCGGAGTGAAGATATCCCCGCGTTTGGCATGCGCGCGCGCGGCGCGAATCTGCTGCGCGAGCGCTTTTTCGGCCAGGACAATCTCGGCCGGATCGTTCGTTGTTTTCAACGGCGGAGCCTTTTTCTCCAGCTCCTTCCTGAGTTCGTTATAGGCGCCGACCTTCGCGTTGAAATCCGCGAGCAGGCCGGCGTCCGGATTGACGTTCGTTCCCTTCGGGACCTGCTGCGACCGGGTCGGGGGAGCCGACGGTGCCGCGTCCCGAAGAGCCGGTTGCTGCGCAGACGATGTACATGCAGCTGAAATGCAGAGAGCAATGACGAAGAAAAACTTCATACCGCCGTTACAGTGCAGTATTCGTACCGCAGCATGAATGTATGCATTTGTGACATTCGCGGTGCTACGGGAATGACCTGCTGAACAGCTCTTCAATCGCCTTCCTGGCGGGTTCCTGAAGCGTGCGTGTTCCGGTGCCCGTGAAATGTGGATGCATGATGCACGGGGCGTTCTTGGTGTCTGGCAGTTTCCAGTCGTCGCCGTTCCACCAGTACCAATTCTGTTTCTCCTGGTCGAACACATGAAGCTTCTTGTTACAGAGCTTCGCAAATTCGGCTCCCCAGCCGGTGCCCCCGCGCACCGTCTTGTCGTCGAGGATGCTGCCGACTACCCAGATCTCCTGGCCGTTGTTGACCTGGTACCACATCGTCTGGAGCACTTTGCGCAGAGTGGGACTGTCGGTATATCGCCGGTTCATGAGGCGGCTGACGTAGGCGAGGCTCACGTCGCCGTTTTGCAGCTCTTCATGATTGAGAACGCGGACTCCGCGAGTTCGAGCGATCTTGTGGCCGTCGAAGGTGAAATTCACTTCCTCGACGCCGTGGCGTTCGGCGCACGCGCCGAACGCGGCTTCGGCGCCAGGCGCCCCGCCGCTGAAGAGAATGCAATCTGCAGCCTTCATACGCGCATCATAGCACCCGCTGCGCGTACAATCGGGTCATGCTCAAGGGCAGTCGCCAAGCCATCCTGAAGCGAATTCAACCGATCAGTATCCACGGCCAGGCATCGTGGGAGATCGTGTTCACGCACGTGGACGACCCTACCGAACAGCTCAACGCGGCGCGCGTCGGCCCGGAGGCATTGCACGCCGAATCGCTCGAGGCCGGGGACCGTATCGAGGTGGAGTATCTCGTCAATCAGGTTGTCAAAGTGACGCGATTGCCGTCCTGACACGCCGCAGTTTACGGAAAGCGTAAAAATAGGGTCTGACCCTATTTATCGCCATAACCACCGCAGCGCATCGGGCAGGATGGCGCGGATGTGGCTGTTGCTGTGGAATCCCAGGCCCTGCTCGAACTTGTAGTCGTAGCCGGCAAACGCGAACGATCTCGCGAGCGTCTGGTTTGCCAGCCACCAGCTGCCCGAGGCATTGTCGAGATCGTTGGCGCCGTCCTGCATGAATATCCTGATCGGCTTCGCGCGGCACACGGCGCACGAGCGCGGCGTAATTGTGCCCCCCTTCGCGCAACGTCTTGCCCGCAGCGATATTGGTGAAGCTGCCTATTCCCGACAAGACCTTGCTGAACTCGTTCGGCCGCTCCCAGGCGACGGTGAATGCGGCGATGGCCCCGCTGCTCTGGCCCGCGATTCCCCGACCCGCGGCGTCGCGCCGGAGTCGAGTGGTCTTCTCGACTTCCGGAAGAATCTCTTCGAGGAGAAATCGCGTGTACTGATCGGAGAGCGTGTCGTACTCGAAGCTTCGATTGTCGCGCGGCGTCTTGGTGCCGCCCGGCTCGATGAACACTCCCACCATCACGGGAATGTCACCCTTGGCGATCAGGTTGTCGAAGACCGGCGTGACATACTGCCTGGCCGCCGCGCCGTCCTGAAACACCATCACGGCAGCCGGGTTCGCGGCGTCGTACTGAGCGGGCACGTAGACCCACCAATCGCGCGTCGTGCCCGGGAAGATCTTGCTGTGCCACGAGGGCATCTGTTTGAGCGAACCCGTCGGCACACCCGCACGCTCGCGCGCATCCGGATGGGTTTCATAGACCTCCAACTGACCGCCGCCCATGCGCGCTCCGCCCACTTCGTAGTGCCAGGTGAACGCCGCGCCGTGCGTGAGCCGCGCAACCCCGGCATAGACGCCGCTCGCGCCCACCTTTGTCAGCGCCAGATTGAACATGCCGTGATCGGCGACCGCGCGAGGAGCGGGCGAGTTGGCGGGCAATGCCGGCGCCTCGAGAGCGAACGCGACCGTGAGCTCATCGACACGTACCGGCGCACCGCGCATCAAGACGTCTCGACCGCCAAAGTAGGAGCGAATGCGATCGGCGAGCCGCTCCGCATCGGGACCATCGGGCTTGGCGGCAAGTGCGATCTCCAACGACTTCGGGTTGAGCGCGACGTCTTCCTGAGCGAGGACGAAGGTGTTGCAGAACAGCGCTCCGGCGACAAAGGCGATGGGGAATTTCATGGTTCAGCTCCTGTGTTTCGAGATGTTATATTGAGTTCCAAAGGATCCTCATCATTTTCGACATAGACGAGGTCTCATGACAGCGTGTCGGTCCCTCTTCCTCGGCGCGTCGCTGGTCGTCCTCGCTGGCAGCTCGGCCGGTGCACAAACCGTTTCGAACGAATTTTTCGAAGCGAAGATTCGCCCTGTGCTCGCCGCGAAATGCTACGCGTGCCATAACAGCAAGCTGAAGGAGCCAAAGGGCTACCTGGAGCTCGACAGCAGAGCCGGCATCATGAAAGGTGGCACGCTCGGGCCGGCGATTGTTCCAGGCAAGCCCGAAGTCAGCAAGCTGATTCACGCGCTGAAATATTCGGATCCGCACCTGCAGATGCCGCCGAGCGGCAAGCTCGACGATCAAGTGATTGCAGACTTCGAGCAATGGGTCGCCGGAGGTGCCCCTGATCCGCGCGTCGAAACCTCTGGCAGCGCCGCAGTCAAGCGGCGGGTGGTCGACCAGGCAGAGCTCGAGAAGGGCCGGGGGTGGTGGGCATTTCAAGCCGTGAAGGTGCTTCCGCAGCCTGTATCTGCACATTCGTCGAGCGCGCGAACGAAAGTCGATCACTTCGTGTACGCGAAGTTGCAGGAGAAAAGCCTGACGCCCTCGTCAGAGGCGGACTCGCGCACGCTCGTTCGCCGTGCCTACATCGATTTGATCGGCTTGAAGCCGACCTACGAAGAGGTCGAGGCCTACGCAAATGACCCTTCGCCGGCCAAGTACGAAAGGCTGATTGACAGGCTGCTCGCGATGCCGCAATACGGCGAGCGTTGGGGCCGTCACTGGCTCGACGTCGTCCGCTACGGAGAGGACAATCCGGGCAACATCACGAACCCACCGTATCCACATGCATGGCGGTACCGGGACTGGGTCATCGAAGCTCTCAACAAGGATGTGCCGTACGACCGCTTCGTCAAGCTCCAGCTCGCCGCCGACCTCATGCCCGGCACGTCGCGACCCGACATGCGCGCGCTTGGCCCTCTCGCACTGGGTTCACAGGATCACAAAGACGTCCGTCTTTCGGTCGACGTCGTCGGCACGCTGCAACTGAACGACTGGGATGAGCGGCTCGACAGCGTCACCCGCGGCCTTCTCGGTTTGTCGGTCGCGTGCGCGCGCTGCCACGATCACAAGTTCGATCCGATCCGGCAGATGGATTACGCGCGACTGTCGAGCGTATTCGCATCGACATCGCGGGCTCTCCGTCCCTTCTTTGAAATCGATCCGAAAACGGAGACGCGTTTCATGTGGGTGTACCAGCGGATGTTCGACCTGCACTACACGGCGAACCTTCTCGAAGGGGATCCCGGGTCGAAACCCGAGCAGGCCGCCACACAGGTCAAGAAGTTCCGCGACGAGCTTGCGCAGCTGCAGGCTGAAATCGATGCCATGTCGAAGGAATACCCGCAGATTGCGGAATACATCAAGACCGTCCCGTACCCGGGAGAAAAGCCGCCCGAAGCGCGAAATCCCGATGGCACCTTGAAAACGCGCGAGGTCGTACCGGACGAGAAGAGGGCTCGCCCGGCAGATCAAATCCCCAACCCCGAGCGCATGGCCCGAAACCAGGGCGCCGGCGACGGAGGGCCACGCAAGCAGATCGACCCGAAGGCGCCTTTCCTGAACTCGGTTTACGACGCTGGCGTCGTGTTCAATTCGTCGGAGCCCGACCTGACGTTCTTCGACGCGACCCCCGGTGTTCCACGCGATCTGCCTCTCTATCGCGGAGGAAACCTGGGAACGCCGGGCGACCCGGCGCCACGCGGGTTTCCGCTGGTACTGGCGAAGGGACCGTCTGATTTTCATAACGGGTCTGGCCGTTTGGAGCTTGGCGAGAAGATCTTCACCGACGCGTCGCCCCTGAGCGCTCGTGTCATGGTCAACCGCGTCTGGGGTTGGCACTTCGACAAGCATCTGGTCGGCACCCCCAGCGACTTCGGCAGCCAGGGGCTGATGCCGACCCATCCGGAACTGCTGGAGGATCTGGCCGCGCGCTTCATCGCAAACGGCTGGTCGCTCAAGTGGCTGCATCGCGAGATCATGCTGTCGGCGACGTATCGCCAGTCGAGCCATCCACGCGCGCAGGAGATGGAGGTCGATCCGACCAATCAGTTCCTCTGGAGGATGAACGCGCGCCGGATGGACATCGAGGCATACCGGGATTCGTTGCTGCAGGCCTCCGGCAGGCTTGATCTGACGATGTACGGGCCGTCGGAAGACATCGACGAGGGGGTCCGCCGGACGATGTACGCAACGATCAGCCGGGGCCGCAGCTCCGGCGACGTCATGAAACTGTACGACGTACCCGGCGCCGCTGACCCACATCCCGATGCGACAGCCCACCCTGAACCCGCTTCAGGCGCTGTTTGTCATGAACAGCGGCTTCGTTCAAGCGCAGGCCGAAGCTCTCGCGGAGCAGGTACGCATCGAGGCCACATCCGAAGCGAAGATTCAGGCGCTGTACAGAAAAGTGTTCGCTCGAAACCCGAGCGCGGAAGAAGTGCAACTGGGCGTGCGGTACCTCACCGGTGCTGACGTCAAGCACTACGCTGAGGCGTTGCTTTCGACCAACGAGGTGATCTTTTGGCCATAGAAAAGTTTTCGCGGCGTGAAGCGCTGAAATGTTTGTGCGGGGGCATCGGCATGCTCGGTCTCGCCGACCTGCTGGCCGACGACGCGTTTGCCGCCGCCGCGCACACCGTCGGCCCGCACTTCCCGGCGAAAGCCAAGCACGTCATTCTCCTGTTCATGACGGGCGGCCCGTCACAAGTGGATTTATGGGACCCGAAGCCGGCGTTGATGAAATACGCCGGGCAGCGTCCGGCCACGGCGGATCTTCGGACCGAACGGACGACAGCCGGCTTGATGCCAACCACGTTCGGCTTCGCGAAACACGGCAAGGGCGGCATCGAAATGAGCGAGCTGCTGCCGAACCTGGCGACGGTTGCCGATGAGCTCTGCGTGATTCGTTCGATGTTCACGACAAATCCGAATCACGAGCAGGCGCGCAGCATGTTCCATCAGGGCAGCATGATCCTCTCGCGTCCCTCGATGGGCTCGTGGATCTCGTACGGTCTCGGAACGGAGAACAAGAACCTTCCGGCATTCATGGTGCTGGCGCCCGACGGCGGCGGTTTCACCACTGCCGGATTCCTGCCCGCCGAGTATCAGGGATCATCGTTCAATACCTTCGAGATGGCGCCGGACAAGATGATCCGGTTCCTGCGGAACACCGAGCTGACCACCGAGGCGCAGCGCTCGCAGCTCGACCTCGCACAAGCGCTCAACCGCAAACATCAGGAGAGCTTCGGCCAGGACGCGTTCCTCGAAGGACGCATTGCGTCGATGGAAGCCGCGTTCAAGATGCAGTTCGCGGCGATGGATACGCTCGACATCATGAAAGAACCGGAGGCCGTGCGCGAGGAGTACGGCTCCACGCCATTCGCGCAGGGCTGCCTGATGGCCCGCCGCCTGGTCGAGAGCGGCGTCCGCTTCGTCGTCGTGCACTACGGCCCGGGCCAGCCGTGGGACGATCACAAGGAGATCGAGAGGAACCTGAGGGAGCGCTGCCCGAACATGGACAAGGCATCGGCCGCGCTCATTCGCGATCTCAAGCGCCGCGGCCTACTCGATGAAACGCTGGTCGTGTGGGGCGGCGAGTTCGGCCGCACGCCGGTCTCGGAGAGCGGTGACGGCCGCGATCACAATCCGTACGGCTTCTCGATGTTCCTGGCAGGAGGCGGCGTGAAGGGCGGCATGACCTACGGCGCGACCGACGACTTCGGCTTCCGCTCGGTGGAGAATCGCGTGTCGATTCACGATCTGCATGCGACGATTCTGCACCAGCTCGGCATCGATCACGAGAAGCTGACGTACCGCTATGCGGGCCGCGATTTCAGATTAACGGACGTCTTCGGCAACGTGGTGAAGGATGTCCTGTTGTAGAGTCGAGAGCCAAGAGGCGAACTCTCAGCTCTCGGCTCTCAGCCCTACTTCTGTGGCGCGGGCTTTGCTCCCGCCGGAGGCGATGTCGCGTAACCGGCGCCTTCGCCGCCGCGATTGAGCGGGTTACCCTTCTCGTCCTCTTCGACCTGAACCGTCTGCACGGGGCCGTAGCCCATGATCTGGACGATGGTCTCACCGTTGTCCTGGTTTCCGTCGTAATGGATGAAGTAGGCGGGGTGGTACATCACGCTGCCCGCCGGCATTGGCTTCATCTCTTTCGGCCGGAAGACCTTGCCCGTCCCGCCCCACCACGTGCCCTTGATGACGGTGACCCAGCGGTCCATCGTGTGATAGTGCGGACGGCTGGTGTTGTTGTTGCGGAAGATGTTTCGCGTGATGTAGAAACCCGTCTGATTCGCCGATCCGAAGACGCGGTTGTTGTTCACCTTGATGTGATCGTCCGGCAGCATGATCAGGTTCTGCGCGTGGAGCAGCGGCGGCGGCTGCTGCGCCGGCTGCGCTTGAGCAGCGGGCTTCTCGGTCTGCGGCGCCGGCGCCTGCCCCTTACCGACGGCGAGCCCCGCCAGTATGAACGCCGCGACTGCGCACGTAGAGACGGTAAGACGGGTGACCCTCATAAACTTCCTCCTGTGGCAGGAGAGATTAGCATAGGCCGCAAGTGGGGCCAGATAGTTTCCGCGATTACCCGGTGCCCGGCGGCGTTCGGATGAAACCGGTCGTCCAGGTTCAGATCCGGGTTTCCCGCGACCCGCAGAAGGAAGAACGGGACGAGCGGCGAATCGTATCGCTCGGCCAACCGCGTATACATGCGATGAAAGTCGACGGAGTAACCGAAGCCGCCGAGCGGAGGCGCCTCCATGCCGCACAGACAGCACGGAGATATTTCGCGCTTTCGCACGCTCGATCATGGTCGCGAGGTTGCGTTCGACCGTTGCGACGGGCACGCCGCGCAGCCCATCGTTGATTCCGAGCGCGAGAATCATGATGCGTGTTTCGGCTACTAGCGCGTCGTTGAAACGGGGCAGCGCTTCGCTTGTCGTGTCGCCGGCTGACGCCGGCATTGATGACGCGGTAGCGGTAGCCGTCTGCCGAGATGCGCTGCTGAAGCAGCGCGGGATAGGTCTGGGCGGGCGTCAAGCCCGGGCCCGAGGTCAGACTGTCTCCGAACGCCACGATCACAGGCGTCAGCTGGTCGGGTGAGGTCGGCGACAGGTGATCCCGATCGCACGCGAGTCGACACAATCGCGAGCAGCAGCGCTGCGGCAGAAGCGGTGCATACTCTACATATCGCAAAGATGGTGCCTCGGATGCAACGTGTACTCTGCTGTTCGCGATTGCGGTCGTGTCTTTTCAGCCGTCCTTCCCGCGCAGGAACCCGTGCCCGGATTACCGGGTTGTCGTTCGCGGACATTTCGATGCCGGCGACGCTGGCCACGTTCAACAAACAGGTGCAGGACTACGCGGGGCTGCGCAGCCGCCTGGAGAAGGGACTACCGCCGCTTCAAGTGACCGAGAACGCCGACGAGATCGAGGCCTTCGAGCGCGCGTCTGGCGAGGCGGCTTCGCGATGCCCGAGAGATCGGAGGACGCTCACGTTTTTCCATCCGGCCATGCGCCGGCAGATCAGGTGGTTGCTCGTCACCCAGGCGGACGCGTCCGACAATTGCGGCCATGATGGAGGACAGTCCCGGCGAATTCGAGGTCGATGCCGAACCAAACGTATTCAAAGGATCGTCCGCTCGGCCACGATGCCGCCCAAGATTCTCCTGCTCCTGCCGGACCTGCCGCGCGATATCGAGTACCGGTTCGTCGGACGCCATCTGATCCTGCTCGACGTGAGGGCCAACATGATCATCGACGACATACCGTACGCGCTGCGGTGCAGGGGTTGCCTGTCGGGAACCTGAAGACGACCACTAGGAGACGGCCCGTGCTATGCTCGGCCACGTCCGGTAGCCGGTAGCTGGTAGCCGGTAGCGCAAAACGTTAGCCGGACCAAACAAGGAGCAACGCCATGGAACGAATGAAGGCGTCCGACTTTCCGCAGGAACTCCTGGATCTCTTCCACCTGTATGTGCACGGCGACATCGATCGCAGAGGCTTTTTCGAGGGCGCGGGCAAGTTTGCCGTCGGCGGCCTGACCGTGGCGGGACTCTTCGAAGCGTTGAAGCCGAACTACGCCTGGGCACAGCAGATCGCGAAAGACGACAACCGCATCCGTACCGAGTACGCGACGGTGCCGTCGCCGCAGGGTAATGGATCGATCAAGGGCTACCTGGTTCGGCCGGCTGCAGCGGGGAAGTATCCGGCTGTGCTGGTCGTCCACGAGAACCGCGGCCTCAATCCCTACATAGAGGATGTGGCGCGGCGTCTGGGCACGGCGAACTTCATCGCCTTCGCGCCCGATGGTCTCACGTCGGTGGGCGGCTATCCGGGGAACGACGAGCAAGGCGGCCAGCTGTTTCGGAAAAGTCGATCGCGCGAAGATGACCGAAGACTTCATCGCGGCCGCCAACTGGGTGAAATCGCGCCCGGAGAGCACCGGTCGCTTCGGCGTTGTCGGATTCTGTTTTGGTGGCGCGATCTCGAACACGCTGGCGGTGCGGATGCCCGATCTCGGCGCGGCCGTTCCGTTTTACGGCGGCGCGCCGGCTGCCGAGGACGTCCCGAAGATCAAGGCGGCCGTCCTCGTCCACCACGGCGAGCTCGATCAGCAGCTTGTGGAGGCGTGGCCGGCGTACGAAGCGGCGCTGAAAGCCGAACAAGTTCCGGCACGAAGGCTACGTGTATCCCAAAGCGAACCACGGATTCCACAACGACACGACCCCACGATATGACGAGGCCGCCGCGAAGCAGGCGTGGCAGCGCACGCTCGATTGGTTCAATCGATACCTGCGTTCCTGACCTCGGTTGCGGATTTCCGTGAACGTTTAAGGGCGGTTGTGCGGGCAGCCGCCCTGTTTTAGAAAAACGCGCGCGTGACCGGAGCCGGGCGCCGATGAGCGCGGCGTTCGATGCGGGGCCCGTCGACCACGGCACAGTATGTTGCGTACTCAAACAGGACCTGGCACTGCAGAATGCGGCCGTCCTCCAATGTAAGGTGAAAGACGTCGCCATGGGCGGCATCGGGCATAGGATCGAACCGTACGGTTGTGGCTTCACCTCCCGTCGATTGCAGACTGTACCCCACGCATCCGAGGCTCCTGTGTCCCCGATGCAGCCGGCCCACGCCCTGAAGCATCTGGGTCTGAGACATGACCTGCATCTCCCAGCGCTGGATGCAAATGATACTCCGTCAGTCTCGGAATCGCCGCATCGCTCGTCTCGTCCCGAACGCGTTAGGTTGGAATCTCGTTAGCCGGGTTACTGTTTTGCACCGAACTCAGGTGCCGCCGCGCCTGAACGTGGTGAGCTCCCAGCTCCCCGACGTCGTATCCTGGCGGATTACATAAACGTCACCGTCATCGCCTTTGACCTTGAAGTAGCGGTGATCCGGACCGTGCCAGGCGTCGAGCACTTCTTCCACAAATACCTTCCGCTCATCGATATACAGGACGCGCGGCGTCTGGTCGCCCCGATGGCTGGCGTAGCACTCGACCCGAAGCATGAAGCGACTAATTTACTTGATTTATGTGGCGTCCCGCATGCTTTGACCGCACCTGCCGATAAGAAAAGGTGATGTTGATCGTAGGTGCAACCCTAGCCCTGCTGATGCTTTCCATCGCGGTGGGCGTCTTCCTCGCCCGCACGACGCTGGACCTCGTGTTCACCCTTCTCGGAGCGTCGCACCAGCCGCTGATCCGGTGGCATGTCGTGGCATTTTCGATGCTGCTGTTCTGGATTTGGTACTTCACCCCGCGTCTGGCTGCGTTGCGATAGTGAAGTTCGCGATTTTGACATCGAGTCTCGCTCGATGATCTGCGCGCAGAAGATGGAGATCAGGTCTTGTGACGTCTCTCGCGGCGTACTTTCCTGGTCCGGCTGCGCCGGTCTCGCTGGCCGGCCATCACGACCTGCCGGATTTCGGTTTCGACGGCCTGACAGATTTCATCGGCCTGCTTGCGCAGCACTTCGAGCTGGCTGCACAGATCCTGAAGCCTCTTGATGCGCTCGGCCTCGGAGTTTTCTGCCACCAGTATTGAGCCTAGCACAAATAGTTCTATGAGATAATTCGCACGCGCTGACCTGCCATGGGAACGCTCGCACCGGACGAAGAACCCTCCAATGGTGACGTGCTCATCACCAGCGAGGGCGGTGTTCACTTTCTGAGCGTCGTTCCGCATCCCCATCGTCTGAGCTTCAAAGATCTGGATCGCGCAGTCGCCATTGCTGTGCAGTGGGCAGACGCCAACAAGGCTAACGTGTGGCGCAAGGCGGATGGGCGAACGTTCCGGCTGGGCGAAGAGAAGCGCTCCGTCGGGTAGTCGTCCGCTTGTCGAGGCGCTGAGGCACCGATGATCAACGATCTTCGCTATGCGCTGCGGGGGCTTGTCAAGACGCCGGGATTCACGGCGGTAGCGCTGCTGACGCTGGCGCTGGGAATCGGCGCAAATACCGCGATCTTCTCGATTGTAAACGGCGTGATTCTGCGGCCTCTCGGGTATCCCGAAATCCGATCAGTTGATGTACCTGACCACACAGTTTCCGTCGCTCGGGTTTACGGAGTTCTGGGTGTCCCCGCCGGAATACATGGAGTTTCGGGAGATCAATCGATCGTTTTCGGCCGTCGGCGCCTACACGACGGGTGAAGTGAACCTCACGGCCGGCGATCGGCCCATGCGGGTGCGATCGGCATCAGTTGACGAGCACCTGCTCAGCGCGCTCGGGATACAAGCTGCGCAGGGACGCGTGTTCGCCAAAGGAGAAACCGAGGTGACCGGCCCGCCGCCGGCGCCAGGACAACCTGCGCCGCTGCCTGCGCGCGTCGTGATTCTCTCTCACGAGCTATGGCAAAGCGCGTTTGGCGGGCGACCGATGCTCGGGAACACGGTTGAGGTCAATGGCCTGCGGACGCGAAGTGATCGGCATCATGCCTCCAGGCGCCGACGTCATGGACAACCGCACCGCGATTTGGATGCCCCTGGGCCTGAATCCCACGAACCGGCAGAACCGCGGAAGCCACTACCTCTATGTCAGTCGGGCGGTTGAAAGACGGTGTCACCGCGGACGCCGCGCAGACAGAGCTCTCGGCGCTCATCGCCAACTGGGGCGAGCGGGTTGGTGTCAAAAATCATGTGTTCGTCCCATTGACCAAGGTAGGAATGCCGAACGCCGGCGGCCACATCCTCCAGATGGAGCCGGTGCAAGAGCAGATCCTTGGCGGGGTCAGTCGATCGATTTGGGTGCTGCAGGCGGCGGTCGCGTTGGTGCTGCTCATCGCCTGTGCGAACCTTGCGAACCTGCTCCTCGCTCGCGCCGAGACCCGTCATCGTGAATTCGCGGTTCGCACGGCGCTTGGCGCAAGCCGTGGCCGCTTGCTTCGCCAATTCATGACCGAAGGCGTCCTGCTGTCGCTTGCCGGCGGCGCTCTTGGCGTACTGCTCGCGGCCACCGGCGTGCAGGCGCTGATTCGTGCGTATCCAACGAGTCTGCCGCGGACCAGTGAGGTGGCCGTCGACCCGCTCGTGCTGCTCTTCACGTTCGGCGTGGCAGTGGCCACCGGGCTGCTGTTTGGCCTTGCGCCTGTCATGCACACCCGCGTGAAGGGCCTCGCCATCGCGCTCAAGGAAGGCGGGTCGAGAGGGGCCACCAGTGGCGCGCGCCATCATTTCAGGCGCGGTCTCGTCATGGCAGAGATCGCGCTGGCCGTCATGCTCGTCATCGGAGCCGGTCTCCTCGTGCGCACGGTCTACAACCTCACGCAGGTCGACGCGGGATTCGATCGGTCACGCCTGGTGACCTTCTCCATGACGTTGCCCAACGTCCACTATCCACAAGCGGCAGCGCGCGCGCAGCTGTATCAGAGGCTGCTCGTCGATCTTCGCGGCGTGCCAGGGGTTCAGGCCGCGACCGCCATGTCGGGCCTGCCCCCGAACCGGCCCGTCAACGCGAACGACACCGATATCGAGGGCTACACGGCTCCACCTGACGGGCCGTTCGAGAACGTCGACTACTACCAGAACGTGATGTCCGACTACTTCGAGACGATGGGCATTCCGATCGTGCAGGGGCGAGGCTTTCAGGAGGGTGATGCTGCGACGCCAGGCCTGGTGGCCGTGGTCAACGAGACGCTCGTGAATACCTTCTGGAAGGGGCAGAACCCGATTGGGAAACGACTTCGGCCATGTTGCAGCGATGAGATCCCTGGTTGACCGTGGTCGGAGTGGCAAAGGACGTCAAGCAGGGAGGTGTCGATCAGAAAACGGGGACCGAGCTGTATTTTTTCATCGAGGAGACAGCCAACGTTCCGCCGCCATTCGCGCTCGCACCCGGCACGATGAACGTCGTGCTGCGCACGACGCTGCCCCCGTCGGCTTTGTCGCAGACCATCGAGCGCGTGGTAGGCGAAGCGGACCGGACGGTCCCCATCGTGCGGCTCAGGGACATGAACGGCGTGTTCGCCGAAGCGATCAGCCGGCCGAGGCTGCTGGCGCAGCTCCTCGGCGCGTTCGGAGGTCTCGGTCTGCTGTTGGCCGCAATCGGCACGTACGGTGTGCTGTCCTACATGGTGGCGGAGCGGCGCCGCGAAATCGGCATCCGTATGGCGCTCGGCGCCGATCGCTCCAGCGTCCTCGCACAAGTGATGACGCAGGGACTCCTGTTGACCGCCACTGGCGTCACCGCCGGAGTTGCGGCCGCGCTTGCCCTGAATCGACTGATTGCGTCGCTTCTTTTTGGCGTGCAGCCGACCGATGGGACAACGCTGACTGCCGTAATCGGCACCATCATCGTGGTGGCGGCGATTGCCTGTGGTCTGCCGGCATGGCGCGCATCGCGGCTGCTCCCGGGCGTCGTCCTCAGATACGAATAGGCGCGTCAGCGGTGAGGAGATTGTGAACTGCAGTACACCTCAGTGAGAAGTCCAGCGTCGATAGCCCGCAGCAAGGGCGATCACGCACACTAACGTGAAGACGAGGGCATACGGTTCTGCCACGGTCTGCTTTTGAGGAAACCGGTGCAAACCGTGAGCCGTGTCAGAAGCGGCCTTTTTCCGGGTATTCTCGAGAAAGTCTCGGGGAAAGTTCCGTCCTCGGCGGAGAACAGTCACCCGTAAAAAAACTACTTTACCTGCAGCGGGACTATTCCGCCCTTGCCCGACACCCAGGCTTCCACCCACTGGCCGTTGACACGGACCATCAGCGAGCCTATTGCACGATCGGGCAGCGTGCGGTCGACCCGAAAACCGATATCCGGTCCCGAGACAATACCAGGCGTGGGAGCTGGAGCCTGGGCAGACGCGTAAATGCCCAGCCCGACGATCAGGACAAACAGAACGGTTGCGACAAAGGTCTTCATAGCCACTCTCCAGCGCTTTTAGACTGTCACGAAGGAGCTCTGGTCGGCCGCGGACGGCTGCGTCAGAAGTTACTGGACTTTGACATTGCCCGCCGAAGGAATCTGGGATAAACACTTAGCCATGAAAAAGCTTGCTTTCGTCATTGTCGGCGCGCTCGTAGTCTCGGCAACCGTGGCAGCGGCGGAGAACAATCCGGCGGATGAGAAGGCGTTGATGTCGACGCTCGAGGCGATGGCGAAAGCCACTATCGCAAAGGATGTGGCGACCCTCGGAAAGCTCTACGGGGATGACCTCACCTACAGCCATTCTTCGGCGCTGACCGAGACCAAGACCGAGGTGCTCAAAGCAGTGCAGGGCCCGAGCCAGGCGGAGTTCATGAAATTCAGCGAGACGACCATTCGCGTCTACGGCGACGTCGCACTGGTGAAGGGCGTCTGCGATTTCCGGAACGGTCAGCCCGGCAAGATGCTCGACAACCATCTGAACATCCTCTGGGTCCTGGTGCGGCGGCCGGCGGGACCGTTCGGCTGGCAAATCGTCGCGCGCCAGACGACACGGATCGGGCCTTCTGTGGGGACGCCGGTCCCTGCGAAGTAAAGTCCTCGCGGTGTGATTTGCCTTCCAGCGCCGTTGCCGCACGCTCGTCGTACGCATCGGCGCTGTGGGTGATCGGTGGTCTGATCGCCGGTCTTCTGCTCGGAGTTCTGGCGTCCACCTCCGGGGCCCCCTGGCTGCTTGCGCTGGTACGACTCGTCGAGCCTCTCGGCGCCATATTCGTCAATGCGATCCGCATGGCGGTCGTCCCGCTCGTGGTCGCCAGCCTGATCGGCGGCATCGTCACGATCGCCGACGGGCGTTCGCTCACTCGGCTCGGAATACGGAGCCTCATAGTTTTTGCCGCGCTTGCCATTTCTGCGGCAGTGCTCGCAACTGTGGTTGCGGCCCCCGTCCTCGCCCGCCTCGACATCGATCCGGCGGTGGCTGAGCGGCTGCGCGAGTCAGCGACTGCAGGAAGCACGCCGCGGCCGACGCCGCCAAGTCTTGCCCAATGGTTCATCGACCTGGTGCCGGCAAATCCCGTCAGGGCCGCGGCCGACGGGGCGATGCTGCCCCTCATCGTCTTTACGATCGGCTTTGGCGTGGCGCTCACGAAAGTCGCTGCCGAGCGACGGGCGCCAGTCGTCGGGTTCTTCGCCGGGTTGGCCGACGCCATGATGGTGCTTGTGCGCTGGGTGATTGCGCTCGCCCCAATCGGCGTGTTCGCACTCGCCGCACCTCTCGCGTCCCGGATGGGCCTCGGCGCGGCTAGCGCATTGCTGTCCTACGTCCTGCTCGCGGCTCTCCTCACTGTGGTGATGCTCGCGATACTTGTCTATCCCGCGACGGTTCTCGCCGGTGGCGTTTCGCTGGGACGGCTCGTGCGAGCCTGCGCGCCGGCGCAAGCCTTAGCGTTGTCATCCCGATCGACGTTGGCTTCGCTTCCCGCTATGATCGACGCCGCCGGAGCGCTTGGCGTGCCGCAGCGCGTCACGGTGTTCGTTGTGCCGCTCGCCGCATCGATCTTTCGTGTCGGATCGGCAGTTGGACAAACGGTGGCTGTACTGTTCGCGGCGCGCCTCTTCGACGTGAGCATCGCGCCGGTGCACCTTGCGGCGATTCTCATCGTGACCGTGCTGACGACGTTTACCGTGCCCGGCATTCCGGGGGGCAGCATCGTCGTCATGGTCCCGATTCTTCTGGCTGCCGGGGTGCCTGCCGACGCTGTCGGCATACTGCTCGGCGCGGATGTAATCCCGGATATGTTCCGGACATTGGCCAATGTCACGGGCGGCATTGCTGCCGCCGCAATCGTCGGTCGGTCAGAACCGCAAGAGGAGGGGCTGTGAGCAGGAACATGATCGGTCGCGTGGCCTGTCTGGCGTTGGCACTGGGCGCCTTCGTCCAGACGCAGACTGCACTCACGACGCCAGCGGCGCATTTCGGTTTTGAGCTGGCAGCAGATGGCAGGTTCGCGATGTGGGATCAGGAGGTCGCCTACTATGAGAAGCTGGCCAGGGACTCCGATCGCATCGACCTGCAGGTGCTTGGGAAGAGTACCCAGGGCCGGCCGTTTCTTCTGCTGACGATTTCGTCGCCGCAGAATCTGGCCAGAGCCGATCGCCATAGAGAAATTTCAAGGCAGATGGCCGATCCGCGCGGCCTGACGCCACAGCAGATCGAAGCGCTCTCGGCCGAAGGCCGGGCGGTCGTCCTGGTAACGCTCGGACAACATTCCACCGAGGTGGCTTCGTCGCAGATGGGGCCGCGATTAGTTCACCGGTTGGCGACCAGCAACGACGACCAGATCCGGACGATTCTCGACAACACCATCTTCCTGCTGATTCCCAGCTTCAACCCCGACGGCCACGACATCGTCGGCGACTGGGTCAGAAAGTCGGCTGGTACACCTTACGAAGGGGCGGGTCCGCCGGAGTTGTATGGCGCCTACGTCGGGCACGACAACAACCGCGACGGCTACATGCTGTCGCAGGTCGAGTCGCAACACTGGGCCAAGGTCGTCTACCAGGATTGGTTTCCGCAGGTCTACAAGGATACGCACCAGCAGGGCAGTTATGGCGCGCGAATCACCATCCCGCCGAAGTACGACCCCATCAACCCGCATGTGGACCCTCTGGTCTGGCGCACGTCGCAGCTGCTTGGAGGCGCGATGGGCACCAGGCTCGAAGCGGAAGGCGTGACCGGCGTTGAATCGCAAGTCCACTACGATGCGTGGTTCATGGCGTCGTTCCACGGCGTCGCGAACCTGTCGAACATTGCGAGCTTCCATACCGAGAGCGCCAGCGCACGCCTGGTCTGGCCGCTTTACATCCACTCGCAGCAGATTGTGCCGGGCTCCCGCGGCCGTCCCGAGAACAAGGCGCAGATGACCTTTCCTCATCCCTGGCCGGGCGGCTGGTGGCGCATGTCGGATATTGCTCGTCAGCAGGAAATCGAAACGCTCGCGCTCGCGGAAACCATTGGGCGCTTTCGACAGAATTTCCTGAAGAACCGCGCGATCGCTGCCTCGCGTCAAGTCGAGAGAGGAGGCACGGAGTCACCTTACGGCCACATCATTCCGATGAACCAGCACGACCCGGGAGCGGCCGTGAAGTTCGCCTCAACGCTCATGATGAACGGCGTCGAAGTTCATCGGGCTGCCGAACGGTTCACCGTCGGATCACGGGTCGTCGAACCGGGCGATCTGGTTGTCAGGCTGGATCAACCATCCCGTGCGCTCGCCAAGACCCTGATCGAACCGATGGTGTATCCCGACAACGACTGGACGCGGAACCGTGATGGTTCGCCGCTTCCGCCGTACGACATGGCGTCGTTCACCCTCGCCGACCACATGGGTGTGGAGTCATTTCCGCTTGGGGACAGGATTGCGGCGAAGCTCGAGAAGCTGACCGCAGCGCCGAAGGCCGCCGGCAAGATTACGGGAACCGGTTCGGCAGGATGGCTCTTGACGCCGACATGGAACGACAGCTTCCGCGCGGTCAATCGAGTGCTCAAGAATGGCGGAGCGGTCTATCGCCTCTCGAATCCGCCGCAGCCCTGGGCTCCCGGGACGTTCTGGATTCCGGCGAGCGGAGCGACCAGTACCGCGGCCGTGCAGACTCTCGCCAACGAGTTCGGCCTGCCGTTCGCGGCAGCCGCCGCTCCTCCGTCCGGGACGATGTCGCAGCTGAAGCCGCTGCGTGTGGCGCTCTATCGCCGGTACGCGGGCGGGAATATGGATGAAGGATGGACCCGTTTCCTCTTCGATCAATGGGAATTCCCCTATACCCGCGTCGATGCCGATGAGATCAGAAAGGGCGGCCTGAATGCGAAGTACGACGTCGTGCTGATTGCCGACGACACCGTACGAGCGATCGTGGGCGCAACAGGTCCGGAGGCAGCGGCCAGTCCCTTCGCCGCGGCGGGACTTCCCGCTGAGTACACCAAGGCGCTCGGAACGCCAGGAGTGGATATGCTGAAGGAATTTGTCCGCAGCGGGGGCTCCCTGGTGCTCATGGATCATTCGACTGCCCTGGCAGTCGAACGATTTGGCGTCCCTGTCAGAAATCCGATTGCCGGTCTGTCCGAAAAGCAGTTCTTCGCACCGGGTTCGAGCCTGCGCGTCCACGTGGATCCGACACAGCCGCTGGGCTACGGCATGCCAAAGGAAACCACTGTGTTGTTCTTCGAGAGCGTGGCGTTCGACCTCAGCAGCTCAATCGCGAACGATCAGATCTCGGTCGTGGCGCGCTATCACGATCGCGATCTCCTGAAGGGCGGATGGCTCGATGGCGAGAAGCACCTCGTGGGGAAGCCCGCGCTGCTCGACGTGGGATACGGCAAGGGGCGGATCGCGATGATTGGCTTCCGCGCGCAGAATCGTGCCCAGGCATATGGCACGTTTAAAGTGCTGTTCAATGCGCTGTACCAGGCCGGTGCAGTGACCGTACCTGCGAGCAGCAGCGGCGTCGGGCAGATAAACGAGGCAGGAAACGTCCGCTAGTGTTGCGGTCGAAGATGCTCACCGGCCATTGAGTTGTTTCATCAGCACTTCAATGTGCTGGTGGAACCCTACCTCGAGATAGAGACGTCGTGCCGGGAGATTGGCGCTGAGGACACCGATACGAAGTTCCCGGGCGCCCTGCTCGACTGCGTACCGCTCGGCAGCTCTGAGGAGTGCTGTGCCACAGCCACGGCGGCGAAATGGTTTCAGCACGACGAGATCGCTGACGAGGGCGTACTCGCCGGGCGGCTCGTCTAGTTCTTGAAAGGGGATCCGGGCAAAGATGGTGGTGAACCCGGCAATCTGGCCATTGCATTCGACGACGAAGATTCGTCCTGCGTAATTGCGGCATCGATCGAGCATTTGTGTGAAGTAGTCGGCGGCCATCTCAGGCCCCGGGCGCAGACGCGGCTCGATCCGCCGCTCGTAGTCTTGTAATTCCACGATGCACGCATGAATGGCGGCCTTGTCATTCTCGCGATAGGCTCGGAGTTGGACGTGGTCCATGGTTGGCGGCAGGGTAGCACAACGCGCGCTCGCGCCCGTCACGCTTGCATCAGGTATCATGTCGCGTTGAGGAGCAGTCGCGGTGTCACTTGACCCTCACAGAGTCTGCAGCGGCAAACGTTGAAGCCTCAGACACCTACACACTGGCAGAAGATTTCGCAGCTGTATCACGCCGCGTTGGCACGCGATCATGCCGAGCGCGCGGCCTTTCTAGAGAAAGCGTGCGGTACCGACGTCGAGCTGAGGCAAGAAGTCGACTCTCTCCTGAAGCTTGACCTCGAGACGACCGAGGGTCTCGAGGCACCAGCGCTGCTGATGATGGCGAGTCTGCTGGACGATGACGCAGTATCGTTTCCTCGGGGCTCGAGCCTCTCAATGAGCGAGAATGACGATCCGCAGCTTAGAGAGGCACTCGCGGTCCTTTCTTCGAAATCCCCGCTGTCCGACCTCAGTTCAGACGCTTTAAGACACCTGCTGTCCACGATGCAGCTTCGCGAGTATGGTGCGGGCAAACATCTCATTCGACAGGGAGACCCCGGTGGCTATCTGCTCCTCATCCTGAGCGGGACGGCATCGGCGCGTATCCGGCACCCAAGCAAGGGAACGCCGGTCGGTCTCTTTGGCCCTGGTGATGTCGTCGGTGAGATGAGCCTGGTCACCGACGAGGCCAGAACTGCGGACGTCATCTCGCAGGCGCCCGTTCGCTCACTGTTGCTCTCGGCGGCCGACTTTCACAGAGTCGCGGATAAGTATCCCGAGGTCAGAGTGCTGTTGACCAGTATCGTCGCCGACCGATTGGGATCGGCGACATACGATGGCCTTGGCGGCAAGGACATCCATGGGTACCGAATCGATCGCTGCGTCGGCCGGGGGGGAATGGGGATCGTCTACGAGGCCTCCGAGCTCGCGACGGGCGAGATCGTCGCCATGAAGATGATGAACCACCGGTTGGTGTATCAGCCCGGTGCCCTTCGACGATTCAAACGTGAGGCGGAGACGCTCAAGTCCCTCCACCACGATTCGATTGCCAGACTCTATGAAACCTTCAGCGCCTACGGCACACAGTTCCTCGTCATGGAGTTCTGTGAGGGCTCACCGCTGAGCGAGCTGATTTCACGCCGTCAACCGCTCGACGAGAAGATAGTGAGGCGGATCATCGGACAGCTTGCGGTCGCTCTCCGATACATCCATAGCCGCGGGCTCATCCACCGCGATCTCAAGCCCTCGAACGTCATGTTGAGCCGCTCGGGCCTCGTCAAGTTGCTGGATTTCGGTCTGGCGCGATTCGATCCGCTCTGGGACTTTGCGAGAGGGTCGAGAGAGAGCACCGTGTCCCGATCGTTCGCCTTCGCTGGCACGCCATACTACATGGCTCCCGAACAGTTCGCCCGGGCAACGCCCGACCATCGGGTGGATTTATATGGCTTGGCCTGCCTGTCTTATGAGGCGTTGTCAGGCCGCGCGTTGTTCGATGCGTCCGACCTCTTCGGCATGATGCGCGAGAAGCTGCGTTTCGTCTTGCCCTCGCCCGCGGACATCGGACTGGGAGTGTCCATCGAGATGCACGAGTTCCTGGCTAAAGGACTCGACCATCGTCCGGATAACCGGACCATCGACCTCGACCAGCTCGCGGCCTGGGCCGGCCCTGTCGATCTCGGAGGGCTGGAGCGCGAGCTGTGATACCGTTCCGGCCGAGAACCGCCCAGCACGATGGTGAGGCTGCTTCATCAGGTGGTAGATGCCGTTCGGCGCCATCCTCGTAGGGGAGTTCAACGCTGTCGCGGAGCTTGATGATGATGCGGGACATCCCTTCGGGCAGGGGTTTGCCGCTCCGGCCCATTCGAGGGCGCATTGTTCGCCGGACCTCTGACTGAGGCATTGCCGACTCCTTCACATGTGACCCGTCCCGGTGCCGGTGCCCGGGCGTCCTGTCATTGCCTTGTCGTGATTGATGGAATATCGAACGCTCTCCCCAACGATGCTCGCCACCTACGTGCCTGCACGTCGCGCCGCTCGCATCGATCCACTCGTGGCGCTGAGGTCTGAATGATGTCATCAGAAGGCGCTAAGATTCACCTCGATCATCGGAGCGCCCAGACCAGTTATGAGACACCGCGCGCTCATCGTCCTCGTCGCGACTGTGCTGGTGGGCTGCGCGGGGGTTCAACCTCTACAGCCGCCGCCGGCCGATCTGCTGCGCGTGGACCGGGTTGTTGACGGGGATACTCTGGTTGTGAGCACCATCGGCACGGTGCGGCTCATCGGTGTCGATACTCCTGAAACGGTCCATCCTTCGAAACCGGTGCAGCGGTTCGGCGCCGAAGCATCGGCCTTTCTCAAGTCACTGGCGCTCGGCCAGGCGGTTCGGCTCGAGTATGACCAGCAGCGGACCGATCGATACGGGCGAACGCTGGCGTACGTGTATCTTGCTGACGGCTGGCTTGTGAACCTGGAAATCATCCGGCAGGGGTATGGTTTCGCGTATACCGCGTTTCCGTTCAAGTTCAGTGCGGAATTTCGCGCGACCGAACGCGAGGCACGAGAGGCGCGGCGCGGGCTGTGGGCGGATTGATTTCGTGTGGGAGGCGCCGATCGCACTTGAACCGCGTGCAAACAAAAAGGGTAGTTCCTATGCGGTCTGTTTCTGTTGCTTGCGCTTCTTGCGCATCTTCGCTGCGCCAACCAGGCCGGTTCCCAGCAGGAGCAAGCCGGCGGGCTCAGGGTACTGCTGTTAATGTTGGAGTAACGTCAACGGAGTCGTACAAGCCTGCGTACTGCAATCCGGACACGTCGGCGTTGGTCTGGAAAGTCCGGAAAGTGAGGGTGTAGAGTCCCGCCGCGAGGTTGGTGAAATTGTAGACACCCATATCGGCTTGTGCGCACCCAATCGGAACGCCGGTTCCCCCCGGAGCACATGGATCAACCTGACCCAGGAATGCCAGCTCGGTAAAGCTGAATCCACCGGGACCGGTGATGTCGAGTTGAGCGGTGTCATCAGCCAGTACCCAGAGCGCCAGTGAACCTGTTTCACCAATGCTGAGCTGTCGTTGAACGTGCATCGTTTCGTCACCGGCAGTTCGGGACGACACGTTCGGGGCAACGATGGCGCCCACACCGGTGTTGGTGTAGGAAATCCAGTCCGCCATGATCCCGGCATTGTCTGAAACGTCGCCCCATGCCGAATGCGGCGCGATTACAGTGATGGCACCGGGGACAACCGAACTGACCAGGACGTCACCGCCGTCGCCGGATGCGAACGAGATGGATGCAGCCTGCGCCGATGTGAACGAAACCAGCACGGCCAATACAAGAATCCCGATAGTCTTCTTCATCTTTTTCCGCTTTTCTGTGCAGCGAACTCGAACTGCGGACGTTCTTCCGCCTGCTGAAACCTGAACTTTCGTGAGCGACGCGTGATTCGGTATAGGCAACTGTCCTACCCGATTTCCGGGAACGGCACTGTCTGACCATAAAACGCTGCTACATGGGTAGTTACAGTCGTCGTCCAGGAGCGCACCGGTGCAACAATCTGCTTAGGGAGTGTCTAAAAGGTCAAAAATAAGCTGACTTTACATGACTTTGAAGAACAAATAAGACCTCTGTCGCCATGCGGCTGACGCTGGCGATCGACCGGGCATCGCGAGCCAACAGCATCTAACTGACGCGATCGGAGAAGTCTTAAAAACGGAAGGATTTACGAGGATAGTCGAAGACGTCCGAGCGGCGGATTTCCGTTTAGCAGACCGCTTGTCTCAACAACTGTGATTCGACGGCCCGCTGACGCCGGACCGCAGCTGGGAACGACTGCTACGAGCCGGAATGCAGCCTCGTATTCGAGACCGCTGTATCGATCGGGCCTCGCGGCGTGGGACCAGCATTCGTCTGCGATGCCCCAGCGGCTGCCCCAAGACGCAGGGCCTGGGGTCTTTGCGTTCGTGTGCAGGCCGGGTGCTTGTCACAAGACAGAGCTAGGTATCATTCCTCCCAACGAAATGGCTGGCAAAAAATCCGTATTTGCCCGACCGGAAATTGTCGCTGCAATCATCGCGGGCACTGTAATCATCGTTGTTCTGACACAAATACTTCCTTCCCGGCGAGAACCTCAGGCAAAGCCTCCAGCGTCATCTGAAACGGTTGCTCCACAATTGCAGCTACCTAGACAGACTGGCTTTGATGCAACCAGGTACATCAGCGACCCAGGCTATCCCTGGCTTGATGACCCTGATAGGGAACTCATTGCGCTTCTTGATGAACGCGCCAGGCGAACGATGGATGCTTTAGAACGTATTCAACAGTATGAGGTCAGGAAGCGCTTTATTGAGCTTCACAATCGTAATATTAGAGCGCTGAGGATTAAACGAGGACGATTGTCGCATGACTTAGTTTCGGAAATACGCACCCTTCTTAGTCCGTTTCAGCGACCCGTCGACCCTGGGACGACACCAGAGGATGATATACAGCAGGAGCTATCTACTAGGCGGCTTGCTAGAGAGGCGCAGAAGAGGAAGGAGAGTAAGGCTGAGACCTCTGGTGTTACTACACCAAAATAGCCCCATCGAGACGTCCCTCGATCCGGCGACACGTGAATTTGTGCTTGTCATGTATCAGGGACTTCCCGAGCGTGGGCGCCTTCATCTTACGGACCCGCCTGCGTTGCCCCGCGCACCTGGATGAGCCGGAGGTTCACCTCCGTAGGGTGGCCCTGCGTGATCACCTGGTGGAGGGTGTCGGTCGTGAACCACATCCTTCCGCCGCTCGAGATCGTGGCGCGAACCGCGTAGAGGGCCTTCGCTTCGATCCTCGCCGGATCGTAGCGAATCTCGAAGGGGAGCGGAACCTGCCTTCCCTCTGAGGCAAACCGGGTCTGGCCGACCACCGGCGCAGCCACGTCCTGTTGCGATACGTCTGAGAGGCGCACGTCCACAACCGCATCCGCCGGCAGCGCAATGCGCTCGCTATAGGACACGGTGCCGCGCAACACTCCGAGCTGGGTGGCCGGCGGTGCCAGCGGGCTCCTGGCGCAGCCGACCAGGAGCAACCCCGCAAGCGCCAGGACTTCGATGGCGGTCAAGGATCTCATCAATTTCCCATCAAGAGACGTACCGAACGTTTGTCAGTGGACTGGGCTTCGACCACGTCCTGCCCTCATCGTACGACACCGCGCGCCCCGCCTGCCCGTTGCTGATGCGGACGGTCAGAACCTCAAAGTTGTAGTGACAATGCTTGCAAGAAGCGTGGCGACCTCTGTGGTTCGTCTCTCAACGAGTTAGCGCCACCTCACCACCCTTATTCTGTCTGCGGCTGGATTTCTGGCCCTGTCCTGATTTTCCTGGCTAGAACTTCGTGCGACTTTGTCGATTCAGATTCTGTGGCGTCATGAGCATCGCCGTCAACGTGTCAATGTCCCCCACAACCGACGCACCGCGTTGGCTCGTTGGCCAGCTGCCACGTCACGGGCGTTGCGGGCCGCTTTCTAACTCCCTCTACTGTACCGCATTCCGGCTCATTTGACAAGTATAGCCTAACAGGCTACACTCTGATCGGGTGGTCATTCGGTCGTTTGCGCATGCGCATGCGGGCCTCCGGCGCTTCTACGAACGCGATCAGACGACGGGTCTTCCCCCCGACGTCATCGACAAGCTGCGAAAGATGCTGGTCTTTCTTCACGACATGCCCGATGTGCAGGCGTTGCGCACGGTCCCACTCTGGAAGGTCCACCAATTGAAGGGCGATCGCCAAGGGACGTACGCCCTGCACGTCACGCGCAACTGGCGCCTGACGTTCCAGGTCGCCGACAACGAACTGATCGAGGTGAACTATGAGGACTACCACTGATCGACCGATTCCCATGGGGATGACGCCGCCACATCCGGGCGAGTTCATCCGGACGGAGATTCTCAACCCGCTCGACCTGACGGTGACGGCGGCGGCGCGCGTCCTCGGGGTCTCGCGGCCGACCCTCTCGAGCCTGCTCAATGGCCAGGCGAATCTCTCCGGCGACATGGCGGTCAGGCTCGAGAAGGCCTTCGGCGTTCACATGGAAACCTTAATGCGCATGCAGACCTCGTACGACATCATGCAGACGCGGCAGCGCGCCAAGGCGATCATCGTGCGGCGGTATCGTCGCCGCGCGGCGTGACCGCGTAAACTACGATTCGCCGCCTAGCTTCGATGTGGTCCGGCCGGACTACGTCGCTGGTGAATCCGGGTTCCTGGCCCGGCGGCGGCAACTTGCTACCAGGGCACGCTCAGCCAGGGAGCGCAGATGCCGAAGACTCGCCCGGACGGCTCCCCGCTCACGCCTGACGACCTCGAGTACTGGAACCAGCCGTACAGCTACCCATGTGACCGGAAAATACCGGAGGAAATTGGAGCCGGCGACCGGACTTGAACCGATGACCTGCTGATTACGAATCAGCTGCTCTACCAACTGAGCTACGCCGGCTGGAGCCTGATATCTTACCATCGCCCGTGGCTCTAACGCCCACGCTCGGCGGTCGTTCACTCGAAGACAGCGCGCTCTCCTTTTAATCAATCCGGCCGCACAATCCGAGGGACGTTCGGAAAGCTTCCGCGCCGGACGTAGATTCTGAAATTCGGCCCCGGGCGCTCGACGCCCTTGAACCCCGCCAGCGGCAGATAGAAATCGTCCTGCCGGTCGTAAATGTTCTCTGGATGGTCGCCGACCACATCGCGGGCGTAGGCAAGCTCGTAGTCGCTGGCCAGTATTCGTCTCTCTCTAAGCTCACGTGGCTCTGGTCTGAGGGGTGACGAGTGAACAATCACGAGATCGGGCCTGGCGCCCGGCCGGGTGAGTGCCGTTCTCACGTACCTCTTCTCGTTGACACCGTGCAGAAAGACGTGGCCGGTCTCCGTCCCAAGCTGCGCGATCGTCGTGCCCTGCGGAAACTGGCTCTCGACCCATCTACGTGCGAGCAATCGACTGTCGGGTCGAGAGATGAGCCGATCGAAGCTGATGACCGACACAGCCGATGGCCACAGCAGGATGATCACACCGGCCGTTGCGATTGTGGGCGCCAGCCTCGGCCGTCGTGCTCGTGTCGCAAGCCACGAGGCAGCTTCTGTGACCGTGTATCCCGCAGCCAGGCAGAGAAACGGCACGACGGGCAGCATGTAGCGCACGAACACGGTGTAACCACTGCCGAGCAGCGCATAGTAGGCAATTGGGAAGAGCGCGACGAGCGCGCCTTTGCGCCGATCTCGCCAGACCATCAGAAAGAACCCCAGGATTCCCGCGGAGAGAAGGGGAATGCCCACGCCGTAGCGCAATGTCGTTGTCAGGTGATAGATCCAGCCGCGTCCAAGTCTCACCGCGTGCCCCTCGGCCAGATGCCTCGACTCGTAAGCGACGTCTGCCAGAAACCTGCGGTATTCAAATAACGAATACGGGCAAGTCACCAGGAATGTGGCGACCATCAATGACGTGAACAGAGCGGCGCGACGTGCTCGCTCGCTGAGCGGCCGACTCCTACCAGGTGGTTCAACGAAGATAGCCAGAAGCGCAGGTAGTGCGATCAGTGCGGCGTTGTACTTCGTGGATACCGCCAGACCGCTGGCCACGCCGGCCACGATCAAATCTCTGCGCGCGCCCGATTCAGACAGTCGAACGACAAAAAAGAAGGCGGCCAGCACCATGAAAGTCATCGGAACATCGGTGACGCCGAAATGCGAGTCGCGCACGTGAAGGAACGCGAGCGAGAGCAGTGCCGCCCCCGCCAGTGCCGTCGCGCGCCCGAAAAGACGGTGTCCGATGCGGAAGAGAACCAGGACGCTCGCGATTCCAGCGGTGGCGCTCAGATGTCGGGCGATGCGGTAGGGCGTCGTCGGGCCGATACTGAGCGACCATTCAACCGGAAAGTACTGAAGGAGCCGGCCGACGGTATCCAGGATCCGTAACACCGCCGCCACAGTCATCATGAACAGCGCGGGATAGTTGAAGGAGCCGGGATTCAGGTGGCCATCGAACATACCGCCGACGATCGCGGCGATTCCGCCCTCGTCAGGCCGTGTGTTGAGATGGGGAAGACCGAAATTGATGCCGCTGAGTCGTGCGACGGCCGCAACCGCAAGGATTGCCGCAAGCGGCCAATTCCGCGCAGCGTGTCCACGGAGATCTGCGAGAACAGACGGCAGTGCCTTCACGCTGGGAGGTGGTGACGAGGGCAGATGTTACCACTCAATCCCCCTTCACGTTGACGAACTGCCGCAACACGTACTTGATCTCGACCAGGTCCCTGGCGTTCTCCATGACCTCGTCGATGTTCTTGTAGGCCGAAGGAATCTCGTCGAGCAGGACCGATGAGCGGCGGAACTCGATTCCGCGCATGGCGTTGTCGAGATCGCTCATCGTGTACTGCTTGCGCGCCGCAGTGCGCGACAGATCGGCGGCCCGCGCCGTGTGGCGCCGATTTGAACGCCATCGGGTGCTCTTTTCCGGTGACGATGTAGCTGCGTGTGCCCATCGAGCCCGGGATCATCGCCCACATGCCTCGCCGTGCTTCGATGGCTCCCTTTCGCGTGACCCAGACACGCTCGCCGAAATGCTCCTCGAGCTGGGTAAAGTTGTGGTGACAGTTGATCCGCTGCACTTCGAGCGCCGACACATGGTCGCTGTCGCCGTACACGCTTCGGCTGAGCTCGAGCATCACGCGATCCATCATCTCGTCGCGATTGAGACGGGCAAAGTTCTGCGCCCACAGAAGATCGCGGATGTAGTCGTCGAACTCCTTCGTGCCTTCGGTGAGATAGGCCAGGTCGCGATCGGGCAGGAAGGTACCGCTGGTCTTTGCAATCGCCTGCGCCTTCCGGATGTACATGTTTCCGATCTTGTTGCCGATCCCCCGCGACCCGGAATGAAGAGTGGCCCACACCGCATTGGATTCATCGGTAGCGAGCTCGATGAAATGATTGCCGCCGCCGAGCGTGCCGAGCTGCAGCTGCCACGACCGGGTCGACGGCGCTGTAATCCCGCGTTGCGAGTTGTTCCAGTTCCTTCGCACGCCGGGCGGCGCTGTCGCTCAGCGATGCGGTTGTTGTTGCCGGCGCTCATCGGTATACGCCGTTCAATGCCTGTGCGGATGGCAGCCGGATCGCCGATCTGATCGCGCGGAAGAGCTGTCTTGACCGCAATCATTCCGCAGCCGATGTCCACACCGACGGCCGCCGGAATGATCGACCCTTTCGTCGGCAGTACGGTTCCTACTGTGGCCCCTTTGCCGTAGTGGCAGTCAGGCATCACCGCGACATGTTTGTACACAAACGGCATCGACGCCGTGTTCTCAATCTGCCGGAGCGCCTCGGCTTCGATCGTCTCGGGGGGCGCAAAAAGAACCGCTTTCTCGTTGAGCCGGTGCACGGTCTCAGCTTATAAGGGAATCAGGGAGGATTCCATGCTGCTGATCAGAGATATGTTCTTCTGCAAACCAGGACAGGTGAGGCCGCTCGGAGTGCATGACCCAGGAGGTCGAGACGTTTTGAGATCCAACCGATGGGGTCGCAACAGGTGACTGCTCATCAAGTTTATGTTCCTTATGTTCTTCATGCAAGCTCAAAAATCGCCCGTACTATAATTGCCGACGTGTTAAGCGGCAGGATGACCTTGCCCACGTCGATGTTCGGGATGAAAGAAGGGGACGCGGCCCCGCCGTTGCTCGACGCAAGCGTCCTGCGCAAGGCCATTCTGCTCGGGTTGTTTATTCTCGCGGTTGTTCGCACTGCCTGGATGTCCGACGACGCCTACATCACGCTCCGAACCGTCGACAATTTCGTCTCCGGCTTCGGTCTGCGCTGGAATGTCGCCGAGCGCGTTCAGGCGTATACCCACCCTCTCTGGATGTTCGTGCTGGCTCTCCCGTATTACATGACGCGGGACCCCTTCTTCACACCGCTTATCATCTCAATGCTGGCCTCGGTTGCTGCGATGTGGCTGCTGGTTACCAGGATCGCGGTCTCAGCACCTACCGCGATCATCTGTGCGACCGTCCTCACGTTTTCGCGGGCCTTCGTCGAATTTTCGACATCCGGGCTCGAAAATCCACTGACCCACCTGTTGCTCGCGATTTTTTTCGTGTTGTATTGGCATCCCGAGCGTGCACACCGTCTGACTCACCTGTGGATCGTCGTTTCGCTGATCATGTTGAATCGGCTGGACGCCGGACTGCTTGTCCTGCCGGCAATGCTCGTCCGCACGTACCAGGTGGGCTGGCGACCAGGCGTAAAGGCCGCGGCGATCGGGGTTGTCCCGATGGTGATCTGGGAACTGTTTTCCATCATTTACTACGGTTTTCCGTTCCCGAACACCGCTTATGCGAAGCTGAGCAACGGCGTCCCTCCTGGTGACCTCGCCATTCAGGGAGTTGCCTTCCTGCTGAACTCCGCAGCGGATGACCCCTTGACATTATTGGCTATCGGCGTCTTCGTCAGCGTGGCGCTTGTTACCCGCGCGCGCGTCAGCTGGCCCATCGCGTTGGGGATCGTGTTGTATGTCGTCTACGTGGTCCGTGTTGGCGGCGACTTCATGAGCGGACGCTTTCTCACTGCGCCGTTGTTTTGCGCGGTTGCGCTCTTCGCGCGCTTGCACCTACCCGTGGACGTCTCTCTTCACGTCGGCAGTGACGGCGGCCATTTTCGGCCTTGGCGTCTTTGCGACCATCCGGCCGCCGCTGACCGCGCCGGACGGACTCGTGAACCCCGATCGGCCTTTGGGCGAAATTGCGGGCATCAGAGAGACGCGTGCCTTCTACTATCGTTACACCGGCCTGCTCAGATGGTCACGTGAAGTGCCCCTTCCGCACTTTTTATGGGAAACCGAGGGGCGGGAAGCCCGGCAAAAAGGGGGAGTTGTCCAGAGGGGCCCGATTGGGTTGTTCGGCTTTTACGCCGGACCGGAAGTGCACGTCGTCGATTTCTATGCGTTGAGCGATCCACTTCTTGCGCGACTGCCGTCTCGTGGCCGGTGGCGTATCGGCCATTTCCAACGCCGAATACCCAGGGGCTACCTCGAGTCGATTCGATCCGGACGCAACGTCATCGCGGATCCTGACGTGGCGATGAAATACGAGCAATTGAAGATCATCACGCAGGATCCGCTGTGGACTCGGCGTCGCTGGGAAGCCATCGTCGCCATGAACTGGTGACGTGCTCCAAGAAAGATCTATTCAGTCGATGGTCAAGCTGAGGCCGGAGGATCTGGCTGCTCCAGTGCTGGACACGAGCATCTTTCTGAAAGCGGCGCTGGTGGGTCTGTTCACGATCGTGCTCGTGCGGACCGCGTGGATGCACGACGACGCCTACATCACGCTCCGAACCGTTGACAATCTCGTTTCGGGTTTCGGTCCGCGCTGGAATGTCTCCGAGCGGGTTCAGGCATATACACACCCACTCTGGATGTTCATGCTGGCGCTGCCGTATTCGCTCACGCGCGAGGCTTACTTCACACCTCTCGTCCTCTCGATCCTGGTCTCGGCAGCGGCGATGTGGCTGTTCGTGTCCCGACTGGCGCTTTCGTTAGGGGCGGTGCTCGTCGGCGCGAGCGTCTTCATTTTTTCAAAGGCCTTCGTCGAATTTTCCACATCGGGACTCGAAAACCCGCTCACGCACCTCCTGCTGGCCATTTTTTTCACGTTGTATTGGAAACCCAAGCCGGCGAGTACCACGACCCTGTGGTTCGTCGCGGCGCTCATCCTGCTGAACCGGCTCGATAGCGGACTCCTGGTCTTGCCGGCACTGATGCTCCGCTCGTACGAAGTGGGTTGGAGAACGGGTGCAAAAAGCGCGGCAATCGGGCTCATCCCGCTGGTGATCTGGGAGCTCTTTTCGATTATCTACTACGGGTTCCCATTCCCTAATACGGCATACGCGAAGCTCAACACCGGCATCGGTGCCGGCTCGCTGGCCATGCAGGGGCTGGTCTACCTGGTGAATTCCATCACGCATGATCCCGTGACGCTCTTTGCCACTGCCGTGTTCGTCATTGCCGCAGTCGCCACACGTCGACGGGAGAGCTGGCCCATCGCGCTGGGGATTGTGCTGGACCTGATCTACGTTGTGGGTATCGGGGGCGATTTCATGAGCGGGCGTTTTCTGACGGCGCCGCTGTTTTGTGCGGTCGTGCTGATGTCCCGCTTCGAGCTGCCATTGGCGTCACCTCTGACTGCGGGAGCAACCGCGGCTGTCATAGCCCTCGGGGTCTTTGCGACAAATCGTCCCCCATTGCTCACCCAGAACGACGTATTGAATCCTCCTCCTCGAACCGTCACGATCGGGGGCGTCACCGATGAGCGTGCCCGCTATTACCGATCCACGGGTCTGCTGAGGTGGGACCGATACGATCCCCTTCCAGATTTCGAGTGGGCAACCGAGGGACGCGAGGCGCGGGGGAATCCCGGCGTCGTCGTGCGCGCTGACAACGGGATGTTTGGCTACTTCGCGGGACCGGCGGTGCATGTCGTCGATGTGCTGGCGCTGGGCGATCCGCTGCTGGCGCGCCTGCCTGCCCTGCCGAAGTGGCGCATCGGGTATTTCGAACGCTCGGTGCCCGAGGGCTATCTCGAAACACTTCGGAATGGTCGGAACGTCATCGTGGATCCTCTCATCGCCATGAAATATGAGCGGCTGAAGACCATCACGCAGGAGCCCCTGTGGACGCGTCGCCGTTGGCGTGCCATCATGGCCATGAATTTGAGCAGATGAAATGTTCACGGCTAAAACCAGAGGGCCCGTCCCTGGCGGTGCTCGACGCAAGCGTTTTTCTCAAAGCCGCCATGTTGAGCCTGTTTACGATCGCGGTTGTTCGCACCGCCTGGATGTGCGACGACGCCTACATAACACTCCGGACCGTCGACAACTTCGTCTCCGGTTTCGGTCCGCGTTGGAATGTCGCCGAGCGCGTTCAGACCTATACGCACCCGCTGTGGATGTTCGTGCTGGCTCTGCCGTATTACGTCACGCGCGAGGCTTACTTCACACCGCTGGTCGTGTCGATACTAGCCTCGCTCGCTGCGATGTGGCTCCTGGTTACCAGGATTGCTGTCTCCTCCGCAACCGCGATTATTGCTGCGAGCGTGCTCACCTTCTCGCGGGCGTTCGTCGAATTTTCGACATCCGGGCTCGAAAATCCACTGACCCACTTGTTGCTCGCGATTTTTTTCGTGTTGTATTGGCATCCCGAGCGAGCACACCGCCTGACTCACCTGTGGATCGTCGTTTCGCTGATCATGGTGAATCGGCTCGACGCCGGACTGCTTGTCCTGCCGGCCATGCTCGTCCGCACGTACCAGGTGGGCTGGCGACCAGGCGTGAAAGCCGTGGCCATCGGCGTCGTTCCGCTCGTGACCTGGGAGCTGTTTTCCATCATCTATTACGGCTTTCCGTTCCCGAACACCGCCTATGCGAAGCTGAGCAACGGCGTTCCTCCTGGTGAGCTCGCCATCCAGGGAGTCGCCTTCCTGCTGAACTCCGCAGCGAACGATCCCCTGACACTTTTGGCCATGGGCACTTTCGTCAGTGTGGCGCTGGCTACGCGCGCGCGCGTCACCTGGCCCCTCGCGCTGGGAGTTGTGCTGTATGTGGCTTACGTGGTGCGTGTCGGCGGCGACTTCATGAGCGGCCGTTTTCTCACTGCGCCGCTGTTCTGCGCCGTTGCGCTGTTTGCCCGCTTGCAGGTGCCCTGGACGTCGTCCTTCACGGCAGTCGTCACCGCGGCTATTTTCGGCCTTGGCGTCTTTGCAACAGTGCGGCCGCCGCTTGCGAATCGGGACGGGCTCGTGAACCCTCCCCGAACCGGGCGCCCCGGCATCGCGGGCATCAGCGATCAACGGGCGTTCTACTATCGGTACACCGGCCTGCTCAGATGGACGCGGGAGATGCCCCTTCCGAATTATGTGTGGGAAGCCCAGGGCCGGAAGGCCCGCCTGCAACCCGGGAGTTGTCGAGAAGGGAGCCGTTGGCATGTTCGGCTACTTCGGGGGACCCGAAGTACATGTCGTCGATTTCTTTGCATTGGGCGATCCTCTTCTGGCACGTTTGCCGTCTCGGGGGCGGTGGCGGATCGGCCACTATCGACGGAGCGTCCCAAGGGGCTACTCCGCGACGATTCAAACCGGACGCAACGTCATCAGAGATCCTGACGTGGCGAAGAAGTACGAACAATTGAAGATCATCACGCAGGATCCGCTGTGGACGCGGCGACGCTGGGAAGCCATCGTCGCCATGAACACGGGACGTCAGGGGCCGTGAATGACCCGAAGCTCCGTCACCGCAATGCCTCGTGCGGGATTTTCACCCTTCGGCAGGGGATAGCTGATCGACTGACTACGACGACGTCATTCGCGAGCCGCTCCGCCAGTCCGCAGGAGGAGCGGTCCACTCGTATGCGTTCCAGCCGATGCGCAAGGGCTGTGATCGGCAGCTCGACCCCGTTGACGCGGAGGCGACACCGTTCCTCGGAGCGCCGCCCTCCTCGAGAAGCGCCTGCATCCTGATCCGCTGAGCATCCGGTTTCGCGATTGGCAGCAACAGGCGCGCTTCGGTGCGCGTCATCCAGCGGTAAGCGCTGACCGCGTCCCACTCCACCGCCGACCAGCCATCGCCGATCAGCTGTGCTTGATCGTCGCGCGCCATCAGCAGCACTTCGGACGTGCGATCCGGCGTGCGCAGCAATCCCATCGTGTCGACGCGAAAGACTGCCGCAGCTCCCGTCGGCCGCCCGCTTACGACGCGTCCGACTGCCATGCTGGGAACGCCGCCAAGAGCCATTAAGCACCGATGCAGACTTCTGCGCTGGGAGCCCCGACCGCGATCCTGTAGACATACGGCGCCTGCGGCGACGCTGCTGTTCTTCAAGTCGTCCGCCTCCAGCTTGGCGTGCAGGGTCTCGCGGCTCCTGCCATGGAAAGGAGTGATCTCCTCGCTCGATCGCGTTGACGATCGATCGATCACGCGAGGCGCAAGCGGAGAAACGCTGCCGAGATATGCAACAACCGATGAAGCGGCGGGGACCTTCAGCATGGTGCTTCCTGTGCCAGTCGCGCTCGCGACGTCGGTCCAACCGTCACGCGACAGCTCCTGGCTTGCCCAGACGCCGCGCAGCGGATAGACCGACAGGGAGTTCGATGGAATCGGCACGCGGAAATCGTCCGCGGCCTGCAGCACGACGGTCTGCTTGAGTCCCCCGTCGGCGTTCCACACCGCCATCACCGCACCCTCGAGCGTGCGCACGAGATCGCGCGAGCCTTGACGGATTGCAGCCTCTGCGGCGATCCTGACCGAGATCTCGATAGCCGCAGGGCACTCTCACGCCCGTGTCGCCAATCTCTTCACCGGCGCCGATCCGGACGTGTAGATCTCTGCGGCGCTCGTCTTGACCAGCGCTCCCCGGCTGGCTCCGCGCACGCCGACGATCGCGAGGCTTGCGCGTGTCACCCTGGTTAACGCGCCGGGCCCGCCTATCGCGGAGAAGGAAATGCCGCGAGCCGCCGCCAATCGCTCCGCATGTGCCGCCGGCACCGCGAGAGCGACGACCGCGCCGTCAGGAAGACGCGACAACACTTCCGCGCAGCGGCCCATCCGATAAGCGCCAACGGCGCGAAACCGAAGTTCAACGCATCGTACCGCAGTCGCCTGACCGACTTCTGAAAACCGAACACGCTGAACCCCGCGTCATGTCGCTTTTTGGAGGACGTTGGCATTCCGCGGCGCCAGCTCGATATGCCGCCGCCCGGCCGAGCCGTCACCGAGAAGCTTGAACATCACCATTCGATCGACGAGGAAATCTTCGTGCACGAACGCCGATCGATCGGGCACTGCGTCGAAGAGTCTGTCGAACGTGACCGCGGCCGCCGTATCGCGGCTGCGATCGGTCATGCGCGAAATTGCGAGCCAGCTGCCAGGCCGGCAGCACCAGCATCGCCGATGGCCACAGCCATGGCGGCACCACCGCCTGTCGCTCCACGAATCGCGCCGCCTGCTCCGCGCCGACTGCCGGCAGCCACCCAGAGCACGAAGGTTGTCGGGATCAGAAATACGGGCGTATCGACGACCGAATAGTTCAGCGCGAACCCAGCGACGAGCCAAACCTCCAAGGAAGATGAGGAGCCCATCCGCCAGGCGGTGACGCAGCAGCCAGGCAGCGCCGACGATTCGCCAGCGCCAGCCCGGGTAGGTGAGCTCTGGCGCGAGAATGCGTCCGATGAGCCACGGAAGCCGATCGGAGATAACCTGTCGCCACTCGAACGCAAACAGCCGGTCACTGAACTGTCGCCCGCTCATGACGCCAACGAGCTCCCCGATCGTGGTCGCTCTCGATTCGACGTACGCGCCCGGCTGTCGAGAGCGGACGATGATGAAACCGTACTGCAGCAGTCCCGCGAACAGAATGAGTGTCGTGATGGCGAGCGTGCGGGCCCGCAAGACGAACTGACGGTGCGTCAGCAGGGCATACAGGGCGATGCCCGGGGCGAAGCCCACGATCGTCGTGTGGTTGCCGAGGCCGGCCGCAAACAAGCGCCATAGCCATGAAAAAAGAATCCTGGTCGGCCGGTATGACCCCAGGCAAGCAGCGCAAGCAACACTCCCGCGAGAATGGCGGAGTGCAGTGTGTAAACCTCCGCAATGATGGCCTGCGACCAGAAGATATGGCCGAAGGCCATGCCCAGAGCCGCCGCCGCGCTGACGATCTTCCGGCATCCCAGCTGTCGGGCGATCAGGAATGTCAGCGACACCGTAAGCGCTGCGAGAATCGCCGAGAAAAGATTGATCCGGTACGGCAGCGAGCCAATCGGCAGGTACGAGAATGGAAACGTCAGGAAGACGTAGAGGGGATAGCCTGGGTTGTGCGGCACGCCCAGCACGCGGCCGATGAACTGGAACATCGGCGTGTCGACCACCGCCACCAGTCCGGGCGCGAGGGTGCGCAGATAGATCGCCGAAGGCCACCCCTCCCAACGGCAACCGCCCACAGCGCATCCGGCCGAGCCGCCATCATTCGGGTCGTTTTTCTGGAGTGAAACGGAGACAGATTACCTGATTTGGCGCATCAGATGTTCGAGCACACGGTTGACGCGTTCGTCGAGCGCCAACGTTCTCCGCGAGGCTCACCTCCGGATGCTCGGGCGGCTCGTATTGCGAGCTCGCGTCGTTCGCTCCTTTGAGATAGGCCTCGAGAAACGGGATGCTCGGGCCGTCACTGGTCTCCATGGTCTTCCGCGCGTATCTCACGCTCGTGGCGCGTCGGCGACGTGAAGCTCACGATGCAGACGAAACCGGCCTCCGCAAACAGCTTTGCGACTTCGGCGACACGACGCATGTTTTCTTCGCGGTCCGATCCGGACACGCCCAGATCGGAGCTCAAGCCCGGACGGATGTTCTCGCCGTCGAGGACGAACACCTGAATGTGACGCTCGAACAGCTGCCGTTCCAGTGACTTCGCCAGCGTAGTCTTTCCGCTTCCGGGCACGCCGGTCAGCCAGACGACCGCACCTCGATGCCCATGCCGCAGATGCCGCTCTCCGCGTGCGACCTGTGACACGTCGGCGTTGACACCTGCGTCGGCGACGACATTTGCCGCTGCGAAGCGCTCGGGCACGTCCACCACGATGCCGCCACCGGCGACGTCGAATCCGTCGACGAGGACGAAGCGGCCGAGCGTGGGCACGCGCTCGAAGAGATCGAGCGCGACCGGACGCCGCGTGTGGATGATCACCCTTGGCGGCGTCGTTCGTGCGAACGGCGTCTGCGCCTGGGAATTGTCTGAACCGTCGAGGCATCGACGACTTCCTCCAGCGACTTGATCTCGCATTCCACTTCCTGGGTGACGAGCTTCAACTTGTAGCGCCTGCCGGCAGCCAGCGGCGTCCGGCCCAGCCAGAAAATCCTGGCCGTAAACTCCGTCGCGAGGCTCGGCGCATCGGCAGCGTGCACGGCGACCGATCCGCGCTCGACGAACAGCTGATCCGAAAGCGTGATCCCCGCGGGATCGCCGGCCGCGAGAGATTCAGCCTGGGGGCTGTTCCATCCCTCGATCGAGCGGACGACGCTCGTACGGCCGGATGGGAGGAACAACAGCTGATCGCCGACCCGCAGCGTGCCGGCCTCGACGCGGCCCGCGAGAATGCGGCGATGATCGAAGCGATAGACATCCTGGATGGGGAAGCGAAGCGGCTGATTCGGTGATTTCCGCCGCGTCGGGAATGGCATCGAGCGCACTCAGCACAGTCGGACCGTCGAACCAGCGAGGTTCTCGCCGCGAGACGCGATGTTGTCGCCCAGACGTGCGGACACGGGCAGGATGACCTGCGCCTGGACGCCGATTCCGCCGAGAAACTGCCGGTACTCGCTCGAAACGGTGTCGAAGATCGTCTTGCGAATAGTCGACGAGGTCCATCTTGTTGACGACGACGACGACCTGGCGCACGCCAATCAGGCGGAGGAGGTAACCGTGCCTGCGCGTCTGCTCCTGCACTCCCTCGGAGGCATCGATGATGATCAGCGCCGCATCGGCACGCGCCGCCCCGGTCACCATGTTCTTGACGAACTCCTTGTGGCCTGGAGCGTCGATAATCACGTATTCCCGCTTCGCCGTTCGGAACCAGATCTGGCTGGTATCGATGGTGATGTTCTGATCGCGCTCGGCCTGAAGCGCGTCCATGAGGTTGGCGAACTCGAACGGGACGCCTCGGCGCTGGGCGACTGCCACGAGCTGTTCGTATTTGCCCTTCGGGGAGGGAGCCGGTGTCGTAGAACAGACGGCCGATGAGCGTCGATTTGCCGTGGTCGACGTGTCCGACGACGACAAGCCTGAAGCTGGTTACGCGCGTAGGCCATCACATGTAGCCGTCGCGCCTGAGCCTCTCGAACGCGTCTTCGCTTTCCTGATCCTGCGCGCGGCCGGATCGCTCGGGGATTTTGGTCGCTTTCAACTCGCTGACGATTTCGGCAACCGTCTTCGCCGTTGACTTGATCGGAAAGGTGCACGGCGCGCAACCGAGCGACCGATACCGGTGCCCGGTGCCATCGTCGAAGGTACAGCGGGATGACGGGTATTTTCTCGCGCTCGATGTACTCCCACACGTTCAGCTCGGTCCAGTGAAGAAGCGGATGGATGCGGATGTGCGTGCCCGGGCGCGAAGTCGGTCTTGAACTGGTTCCAGAACTCCGGCGGCTGGTCCGACGCGTTCCACTCCATGTTGGCATTGCGCGGCGAGAAGTACCGTTCCTTGGCGCGCGTGGGATCCTCGTCGCGCCGCACGCCGACGATGATGCCGGTGTAGCCGTAGTGCTCGATGACCTGCTGCAGCCCATCCTTCTTGAGCGTGCCGCAGCATTCGACACGCGTCGCCGGCCGTTCGGATAGGTCTCGCCGGCCTCGAGCACCGGCTTGTTCATGCCAACCACGAGCTGGAGGTTCCATTCGCGGACGAGGCGGTCGCGATACTCGATCATCGACGGAATCTTGTAGGAGGTGTCGATGTGGACGAGCGGAAACGGCACGTGGCCGAAAAACGCCTTGCGGGCGAGCCACAGCAGCGCGGTCGAGTCCTTGCCGATGCTCCACAGCATTGCCATGTTGTCGAACTTGGCGAATGCCTCGCGCATGATGAAGATCGATTCGCTCTCGAGAGCGTCCAGATGCCCTAATGCCCGGATGATCGTGTCGCATGGTCGGGTAAAAACGCGTGAGCCTAACCTTTCTATGTTAACATTTGAGGTTTACGGACCCGGCAAAATTCTCACCAGTAGGGCGCAACTTAAGTTGCGCCCTACCGAAGTCCACGTTACCCATGCCCGAACCATCGGTCGCAGCCGCCACGGAGATCGTCGTTCGCGGCGCGCGCACGCACAATCTGAAGAACATCGACCTGGCGCTTCCTCTGGGCCAGCTGATCGTCGTCACCGGCGTCAGCGGCTCCGGCAAATCCTCGCTCGCATTCGATACGATTTACGCCGAAGGACAGCGACGCTACGTGAGCTCGCTGTCCGCGTACGCGCGGCAGTTCCTGGAGCGGATGGAGAAGCCCGATGTCGATCGCATCGAAGGCATTTGCCCGGCGATCGCCATTCGCCAGAAGAACAGCATCAGGAACCCCCGATCCACCGTCGGCACGACGACCGAAATCCACGACTATCTGCGCCTGCTGTTTGCGCGCATCGGACGGACGTTTTGTCGCCAGTGCGGAGACGAAGTCGTGCGCGAAACGGCCGAGATCGTCGCGCGCCATCTCGGCGAGCTGCCCGAGGGCACGCGGTTGCTCATTGGCTTCGAGATGCCTGTGGTCGATCCCGGAGGGGTCGCTGAAGGGTACTGACGCTGACGGGGACGAGGAGGATTCAAACGGGGATTCTGGGCCAGGGATTAGGGGTCTGGGATTAGGGGTGAGTGGTTCGAGCCCGGCCTCGATCGTGGCCACACTGGATGCGCTGAGGCGCAAAGGGTTTCATCGTCTGTACGTCAATGGCAGGACCGTGATGCTCGACGAGGTGACGGTTGCAGAGCTGCGCGATCAGACGAGCTTGAAGGTCATCGTCGATCGCGTGAAGCTCGAAGGCGACATGCGGGCGAGGCTCACCGACTCGATCGAGACTGCCTACCGGGAAGCCGGTGGATCCGCCTTTGCCATCGAAGATGCGGCAGGTTTGTCCGCCGAAGCGCGCAGCGCGAAGGCGGAGGCGCCGATACATGTGTTCAGCGAGCGGTTTGAATGTCAGAAGTGCAAGCTGACCTACGAGGCGCCGCAACCGCGGCTGTTTTCCTTCAACAATCCCTTTCGGCGCCTGCCCGACGTGTCACGGATTCGGCAACATCATCGAGCTCGACCTCGACCTGGTGGTGCCCGACAAGAACAAGTCGATTCAGCAAGGTGCGATCGAGCCGTGGACGAAAAGCCACTATCGCGCCCAACTGGCGGAGCTGAAGCGGGCGGCCAGGACCGCCGGAATCCGGCTGGACATCCCCTGGAAGGATCTGACCGACAGGGAACGCGACCTCATCGTCGAGGGCGATGGAAAGGACTACGACGGCATTCGCGGGTTCTTTCGATGGCTCGAGCGCAAGAAATACAAAGTCCACGTTCGTGTGTTCCTCAGCCGGTATCGCGGCTACCTGACATGCCCCGAATGCGACGGTGCGCGGTTGCGGCGTGAAGCGCGCGATATCCGCGTCGGGGGCAGGACGATTGATCGGGTGTCGGCCGACACGGTTCGCGAGGCGGAACAGTTTCTGCTGTCGCTGACGCTGACCGAGAAGGAAGCGGCGATCGGCGACAAGATTCTGAAAGAGATCCAGAAGCGGCTCAAGTTTCTCAGCGACGTTGGTCTCGACTATCTGACTCTCGATCGGCTGTCGTCCACGCTGTCGGGAGGAGAATCGCAGCGGATCAATCTCGCCACCTCGCTGGGGTCGTCGCTCGTCGACACGCTGTATGTCCTCGACGAGCCATCGATTGGTCTCCACTCTCGCGACAATCTTCGACTCATCAACATCCTGCGGCAGTTGCGCGATCAGGGAAACACCGTGCTCGTCGTCGAGCACGACGTCGACATGATTCGAGTGGGCGACACCATCATCGATCTCGGACTGGGGCGGGTGAACAGGGCGGCCGTGTGGTGTTTGCCGGGCGGCCTCGAAGCGCTGCTGCGTGACCAGCGGTCGCTGACGGCGAAATACCTGCGAGGCGATCTGGCCATCCCGGTGCCATCATCGCGACGGCGAGGCAGCGGTCAGAAGCTGCGCCTGCTCGGCGCGAGCGAACACAACCTCAAGAACATCGACGTCGAAATTCCGCTCAATACGATCACGTGCATTACCGGCGTCAGCGGGTCCGGCAAATCGACGCTCGTTCACGATGTGCTCTACGCGGCCGTCAAGCGCGCGAAAGGGGGAACGGAAAGAGCGGGTCGGCGCCCACCGCAAGATCGAGGGCACGGAATTCGTCAGCGACGTCGTGCTCGTCGACCAGACGCCGATCGGGAGAACGCCGCGCTCCAATCCGGTGACCTACCTGAAGGCGTTCGACCCGATTCGCGAGATCTTCGCGGCGACCAAGGACGCCAGATCGCGAGGGCTGACGGCCAGTCATTTCTCCTTCAACGTTCCCGGCGGACGATGTGAGGCCTGCCAGGGCGAAGGTGAGGTGCGCGTCGAGATGCAGTTTCTCGCCGACGTGTTCGTCCCGTGCGACCAGTGCGACGGCCGCCGCTTCAAACCGCAGATTCTCGAAGTGAAGTACCGGGGCAAGAACGTCAATCAGGTCCTGGACCTGACGGTTCGGGAAGCCCTGGCTTTCTTCAGCACGTCTCCCAAAGTGCTGCGGAGACTCCACGTGCTCGACGAGATTGGACTCGGATATCTGCGATTCGGCCAGCCGGCGACGACGTTGTCGGGCGGAGAGGCGCAGCGCGATCAAGATCGCGTCTCATCTTTCTTCGAGAACGGGCGACCGCATTCTCTATGTGCTCGATGAGCCCACGACAGGACTGCACTTCGACGACATCGCAAAGCTGCTGACCGCATTCAAGAAGCTGCTGGAAGCCGGGCACACGCTGGTCGTCATCGAACACAACCTCGACGTCCTCAAGACGGCCGACTACATCATCGATCTCGGGCCCGAGGGAGGGCAGGAAGGCGGGCATGTCGTTGCGACAGGCACGCCGGAGCAGATCGCGAAGGTCACAGAGTCACACACCGGCCGGTACCTCGCTCCGGTTCTCGCCAGCGGCCGATCACATGCGTATGCGCTGGAATAGTCCATCGTCCATCGTCGATCGTCCATCGTCGATCGTCCAGCGTACGGCGTCGAGCGTCATCGTCATACTGTTGGTCGCGAACGTCGTGTTTGTGAGAGCGCAGACACACACGTTCGAGGAAGTCGCATCGGGCTTGAAGCACAAGGACGTGGCGACGCGGCTGCGTGCGATTCAGATTTTCAAGGATGCGGACTCCGCCGAGGCGGTGGTGCCGATCGCGGCGATGCTGGAGGACGGTGACGATCGCGTTCAGCTCGCGGCGATTGACGCCGAGCGTTCGCTGTTCACGACGCGCCCGGTCCTGCGGCGCCGGAAGATTGGACTCGTCGTCGAGCAGAGAACGATCTCGGGCGGTGACCTGGCAGAAGGGGAGCTCGCACTCAAAGCCCGCGCCGTCCCGACACAGCTGCTGACGGGATTAGCGGTTGCGCTTCGAGATGACAACCTCCGGGTGCGCGCCGAAGCCATCAACCTGACGTCGCTGATCGCACCGCACCCCTGCCGCGGTGCGGGCGCACGGGCTCAGGATGCCTGTCATCACATCGGCAACGCGCTGATCGACAATATCAACACGCGCCACTCATTAGTGCGTCGTGCAGCGATGCAGGCGCTCGGACAAGTCCGTTACGCGAGCTCCGTCCAGGCGCTGTCGGATCAGCTGAGCTATTACCAGACCGGTCCGGACGCAATGGCCGCTCTCGAAGGCCTGGCAGGCATCGGCGATTCCACAACGACGTCCATTTTCTCCGAGCTTCTGACCAACAAGAACGCCGATATGCGTCGCCTTGCCGTCGAAGGCCTGGCGCGCGCAGGCGAGCGCGAAGCCCTGACTCAGCTTCACCAGATCGGCCAGAGCGAACGATCGACCGGGGTGTTGCTCGCCCTGCACTACGCAAACAGCAAACTTGGCGGTCCGGCCGACAGTCTGCGGCAGCTTGTCGTCGGTCTGAACAGCGCGGACTCAGCGGCCGCTCGTCACTGAAATACCTGCTCGATCTGGCGCCTTCGAGAGCCAAGGAGCTGACCGAATCCTTGCGCGATGAGAGTCCAGACCTGCGGCGGCTTGTTGCGGACGTCGTCGGGTTCTCCCGTGATCCCACCGTGATTGGCGCGCTCGAGGCCGCGACGAAAGACGCCGATCCGGACGTCGCCCTCGCCGCCGGGCGAGCCATCGAGCGGATCAAGCTCAAATAGTGCGTCTTCCTCGCGCGTTTTATGCCCGGCCGACGCTCGAAGTCGCGCCCGACCTTCTGGGGAAGGTTCTCGTGCATCGGACCCGGCACGGGCTGACTTCCGGGATCATTGTCGAAGTCGAAGCGTACATCGGCGAAACCGATCCTGCCTGCCATGCGGCGCCCGGGCCCACGAAACGAAACGCCCCCATGTACGGCGCCGCCGGACACGCGTACGTCTATCTCAACTACGGTGTTCACTACCTTTTCAACATCGTTACGGAGCCTAAACTGTCGCCGGCGGCCGTGCTGGTTCGCGCCCTGGAGCCGCTTCAGGGCATCGATCTGATGCGCCGGAGAAGGATGCGATCTCGTACCGCGCGGCGAGGCGGGCCGTCAATTCGAATCCCGGACTACGTTCTCTGCAAAGGGCCGGGCAACGTATCGCATGCGATGGGGATCACGCTGAGGGACACGGGCACAGACCTGCTGGGCAGCAAGCTCTACGTCGAGGATCGCGGCTATCGAATCGATGCAATCTCATGGAGCCCTCGTATCGGCATTTCGGTAGGGACCGAACACCATTGGCGGTGCTTTGCCGAAGGGCACGTTTCGGTATCTGGGAAGCTGGTAGCTGGTAGCTGCTGACTACCAGCCGCTACAGTCTACCGGCTACAAGCTACCAGCCAGAAAGTCCGACAGATTCTTTGACTGGTGGCTTCGCGTGGCAATGCATCTATCGATCGTCTCGAGCGATTGCTCTGCGATCCGCTCGGTGCCGCGAACCGGGTTCGCTTGCAAAAAACGCTCGACGTCGTTTCGTGACGCAGAGTCGCAGAAGGAGCGAACCGAACCGACCACGATGGGCAATCCCTGGAACACTCCAAGCAGCTTCCCGAGCGTCGTCCAGTTGTTCTTGACGTGCTCCCACGTCGCTGGCGTTCCCCATGGACGGGCCATCAGTCCAGAGATGATGTCCGGAGCGTCCTGCGTTCTAATCTCGGCCGAGGTCGCGTACTCGAGTGTGCGCTGTCTCAGCGCAGGATCGGCGAAGTAACTGAGTGAGTCCCGGAAGCGGGCTTGCTCGTCCCTGCTGCCTCCGCCCGTCATACGCGCGAGGTACTTCTCGTAGAGCGCCGCATCTCCATGGATGGCCGCAAGGTGCAGGATCGTGGCCGCGAGGCTTGGATCGAGAGCGGGTCCACCGGCGAGGTATCGATCGACCCGCCGGCGCGCCTCGGCAAGAATCCCGGGATCGCGACCGGCGTAGCCCAGCGTGTACATCACGTTGGAACGAATCCTCTGACGACTGGGGGTATCTCCGGCCTTCGCCTCCGACCCGAGACTTGAAAGGGCCGGATTCAGCGTCCGGCGCACCCAACGCTCGAACGCGGGCCGTTGTTCATCTTCCACGAGTCGATCCGAGATGAAATCGATTTGCCCGGTCGGCAAGGCAGCGTTCAACTGCGTGCTGACGGTCGCAGCAAGCGACAGGAAATCTGCGATGCTCGCGTCGTTCATCCGTACGAGCGCCCAGTGATCTTCGAGAAGCACGGTCTGCTCGACCGGGGTCAGCTGAGCCGATCGCACCGCCTCGCGCAGCGCGTCGAGCCCGTCATGGCCGTACGATGTTCTGTAGTATCCGCGACCATCGACGTTCGCAAATATCCATGACGAACAGCCGTTGAGCGTTATGGAGGTCGACCGGCCAGACAGCAGAGCACACGCGGCTGGATCGACCGTCGCCCCGGTGCCTCGCTTATAGCAGACGGGGATCTCCCAGGTCGTCGCCGCGGGCGCAGCATTCGAGATCGGCTTCTGCGACAGAGACAGCTGAGTGCTGCCGCCGGCGCAATTCGCCTCGACGCTGACGAGCGGCATGCTGCTTTGCGTGATGAAACTCGACAGAATGCGATCGACCGGGCGCCTGGTCACCGACGCGATCGTCGTCCAGAATCCTTCGCCGGTGGCGTTGGCGTACGCAAATTTCTTCAAGTAGGCGTTGATGCCATCGCGGAAGCTGCCGGCGCCGACGTAGCCTTCGACCATTCTGATGACGGCCGCGGTCTTCTGATAGGCGATGGCGTCGAACACCTGGCTGATTTCGTCAGGCGTTTCGACTCGCGCGCGGATGGGCCTGGTGGCGCTGAGCGCGTCCAGGTTCATCGCGCTCTGCGTGTCGCGGACTTCGTCGAATCTGGCATTCCATTCCGGCTTCCACTCGTCCATGGGCCGGCGCTCCACCCACGTCGCAAAGCCTTCGTTGAGCCAGATGTCGTCCCACCACTGCATGGTGACGAGATCGCCGAACCACTGATGTGCGATCTCGTGCGCGATGTACTGGGACACCTGCTTGTGATGCTCGGCGGACCCCCCGTCTTTTCCGACGAGCAGAAACTGATCGCGGAACACGATGGCGCCGGTGTTCTCCATGGCGCCCGCTGCGAAGTCGGGCACTGCGATGATGTCGAGCTTCTCGAACGGATACTTGATGGTGAAGTAGCGATTGAAGTATCGCAGTGCAAACTGAGCCGACTCGAGCGCGAAGCCCAGCTCGCCCTTGCGATCGGGGGTGCCGCACACGCGAACGGGAATGCCGTCGGTGGATCCGCTGAGACATTGCCAGTCTCCCACGACCAGCGCGACCAGGTATGCCGACATCCTCCTGGTCGATGCAAACTTCAGCGTGTGCCTGCCGGCTCCCGGTCCCGGCGTATCTGTCAGCAGACGCCCGTTCGAGATCGCAGTGTCGTGCGCGTCGATGGTCGCAGAAACGGCGAACGTCGCCTTCATGGCAGGTTCGTCGAACGAAGGAAACGCTCGTCTCGCGTCGGTCGGTTCGAGCTGGCTAATCGCGTACTTTCGATTGTTGGAGCGGCTCAAATAAAGGCCGCGGAGCTTCTCGTTGAGCGTCCCCGTATATCGAATGGCGATCGTGGCCGTCCCGCCGGGAAGCGTCCGATCGACCCTCAGCGTTGCGGTCTCCTTGTCGGGATCGAGCGAGACGCGGGCGGTCTGCGTGGCACCACCGGCGGAAATCGTGGCATCGTGCAACTCGAGTTCTGCGGCGTTGAGTGTCACCGATCGCGCCGGCTCGGTCAGTCGCACCAAGATGGTGACGCGTCCGTCGAATGTGTCGGTTGCGAAATCCGGGGCGAAATGTATGTCGTAGTGCTCTGGCACGGCCCCGGGTGGAAGACGCTCCGCCGGCGCCACGAAGGTCGCCGCGCAGACCAGGACCAGCGCCACTGACGCCGCGCGTGTCTTCATCGGCTACCCTTCGCGCTGAAGAATTGAAGCCTGCAAGGTGACCTGGCGGCCTTCGCGAATGACCACGATGGTCGCGGTGCTGCCGACCGTGGCGTCCGAGACCAGCTGTACCAGGTGGGAAGGATCGGTCACCGTCTGGCCGTTGAATGAAACGATCACGTCCCCTGGTTCGACGCCTCCGCGATAGGCGGACGATCGCCGATCGAGCTGATCGACAAACGCGCCGGTCGTCTGGCGCAGGCCGAGCTGATCGGCAATCTGAGTCGTGATCGGGTACAGATTCATCCGCCCGAGCGATCCCCGCCGGACGACGCCGTGTTCGATGAGCTCGCCGATAATCCGTCTGGCGAGATTGCTCGGAATCGCAAAACCGATTCCCTGGTATCCGCCGCTCTGACTGAGGATGCCGGTGTTGATGCCGATGAGCTCGCCCCGCGTGTTGACGAGCGCTCCACCTGAATTTCCCTGGTTGATCGCCGCATCGGTCTGAATGAAGTCTTCATACTCGGAAAAGCCGAGGTTCCGCCGGCCGAGCGCGCTGATAATGCCCAGGGTGACCGTCTGGTTGAGCTGATACGGACTTCCGATGGCGAGGACCCATTCGGCGACCTTGGCCCGATTTGAATCTCCCCACTGCAGCGGCGGCTGCGACGCCTTCGACACCTTGACGAGCGCCAGGTCGGTCGCCCTGTCGATGCCGATGATGCGCGCCGGCGCTTCGTGCTTGTCGGCGAACACCACGGTGATTGCCGCTTTCTCACTGCCAATCACGTGGCTGTTGGTGACGACGTAGCCGTCACCGGAAATCAGGACTCCCGAGCCGAGGCTTCGAGCGAGCTGATCGCGGGAGCCGAAGATGTCGTCGCGCCCGCCGAAGAAGTACTCGAAGAACGGATCGTTCGCGAACGGCGAGTTCGGGCGCCTGATCACCTGCTCTGACGAGATATTGACGACGCCTTTGACCGCCTGCGCCGCGACGGTCGTCAAATCGGGAAGGGCGGCAGTGGCGCCGAGCGCCGCCGGCATCACGGTGGTTTGCGGAGGCCGCTGCGCGCTCTGCGCCGTCGATTCCTCGGCCGAGCGCAGGCGCCCGGTGAGGACGAGGCCGGCGATGAAGCCGGCGATGAGCAGCGCGACACCGATCGAGGCCCGTTTCATCGGGGGTTTTCGCATCGTAGCATGTTTGACGGGCCTTCGCGAAGTTGGGTACGATGCCTCGCATGGCGTCGATTCAGGCAACGCGTCTTCGCAAAGGCAATCTCATCAAGGTCGGTGACGACCTGCTGCGCATTCTCGATCTCCATCACCTCACTCCCGGCAACAAGCGGGGCTTCGTTCAATGCAGGGCCCGCAACATCAGGTCCAACAGCCTGATCGATTACAAGTTCCGGGCAGAAGAAGACATCGAGCGCGCGATCCTCGACGAGCACGAGATGCAGTATCTCTACAGCGATGGCGACGCGTTCCACTTCATGAACACGGAGACGTTCGAACAGGTGCACATCGATCGCGAAGTGCTCGGCGATGCCGTGAACTACATCCTTCCGGACTCGATCATCAAAGTCGAGTTTTATGGCAGCGAGCCCGTCGGGATCGATCTCCCCGTGACCGTCGATCTTCGGGTAGAGGACACGGTTCCGGGAATCAAAGGCGCGACAGCGAGCGCGCAGGTGAAACCGGCACGGACCGAAACGGGTCTCATTGTCCAGGTGCCGCCGTTCATCAACGTCGGAGACCGGATCCGCGTCAATACGGAAACTGGGGAATACCAATCACGTGCTTGAACGCAAACAGGACTAGGGATTCGGGATTAGGGATTTGGGATTCGGGATTAGTCGTGACACGCGTGCAGACCTAATCCCCAATCCCTAATCCCGGCTGATTTCTAACATGGATGTACCACATCGCAGTCCGGCGCACGGATGGATCGAGGTCATCACCGGCAGCATGTTCAGCGGCAAGAGCGAGGAGCTGATCCGCCGGCTTCGACGCGCCCAGATCGCGCGACAGAAGGTGCAGATCTTCAAACCGGCCTACGACAACCGTTTCGCCGACTCTGAGATCGTGTCGCACAGCGAAATGCGGATCCAGGGGGTCAACGTGGGCAGCTCGGAGGAGTTGTTGCGGCTGATCGGCGATGACACCGAAGTGGTCGGCATCGACGAAGCCCAGTTCTTCGACAAAGATCTGCCCGCCGCTTGCACTCAGCTTGCGCAGAGTGGCAAACGCGTCGTGGTGGCCGGTCTCGACACCGACTATCTTGGCCGTCCTTTCGAGCCTATGCCGATCCTGATGGCCATTGCGGAGTACGTCACGAAAACCCATGCCATCTGCATGGTGTGCGGGAATCCCGCGAGCCATACGCAGCGGCTCGTCGCAAGCGATGAACGGCTGCTGCTGGGCGCCAGCGGGACCTACGAGGCCCGTTGTCGAAAATGCTTCGACCCCACACTGGCGGCGGTCCCGCCCAAGGAAGTCGCCAGATAGTATGGGCAGGGCCGCCGAATGGACCCCACAGCTCCTGCTCTTGCTGGGGGTGGGGTTTCTGATCGCCAACATCAGAATCGGCCTTGACGCGGTGAGCTTTCTGCGACGGCGCTCGTCCGCCCTGCTGACCTGGAGCGGCCCCCGCCCCCGATACTACGGTCTGCAGCTCGCCCTCGGCGTCGTCCTGGGGTTCCTGCTGGTGTACGATCTCGTCGTCCTTCGCCGTCCGGCGCCGCAACTCTTCGGCGTAGGGATGATGTTCTTGTACTACGGCTACCTCGTTCCGCTGAGCCGGCGCATCGGGCGCGGCTTCTACGCCGACGGGATCTGGTCGGAGAGCGGGTTTGTCCCATACTGGAAGATCGGGGCGGTCTCCTGGCGCGAGGGAGAAGAGATTGCTCTGGTCATCGTTTCCCGGCTGCGGAATCTCGCCCGGCGGCTGATTGTGCCTGGGGCCCATTACGCGGCCGCGCGACGGCTGCTACGCGAGAAGATCGCCGCTCATGATATTCAATTGCTGCACACCGGCCTGGAGTTGGGGGTACACGACGAACGGGATGATGTTTAGCTGGTAGCCGATAGTCGGTAGCTGGTAGGCGGTGGCTCGCAGCCGGTAGGACGCAACTTCAGTTGCCTACAAACGACGCTACCGGCTACCAGCTACCGGCTACCAGCTACCGGCTACCAGCTACTAGATAACGGTTGGCAAAGTGCCGATAGACACAGCGAAGGAAGGTATATGGCAGCGAGAGCTACTTGGAAGGGATTTCTGAAGGTCAGCCTCGTCAACATCCCCGTCAAGGTATTCCCGGCGACCGAGTCGAGCGGGACGATATCCTTCAACCAGCTTCACAACGAGTGCCAGACACGCATTCAGCAGAAGCGATGGTGCCCGAGCTGCAACAAGGAGGTCGCCCTCTCCGACATCGCCAAGGGCTACGAGTTCGAGAAGGGCCACTATGTCGTCATGTCGGAAGATGACATCGACAAAGTGCGACCGACCTCGACTCGGGTGATCGATCTGGTTCAATTCGACGATGTAGGGGCGCTCGATCCGATGTATGTGGATCGCACGTACTATCTTGCGCCCGACGGTCAGGTTGCCGCCGATGCCTTCGCGGTGTTTCGAGAGGGCATGAAGGGAAAGCTTGGAATCGGCAAGCTCGCGTTGTATGGACGCGAATACCTCGTGGCCGTAAAGCCGCACGACAGCGGCCTGGTGATGTACACACTCCATCACGCGGCAGAGATACGGGGCACCGAAGGCATCGAGGAGCTCGCGACGATTCCGACCAAGGTAAAACCGCAGGAAGTGCAGCTCGCCAGGCAGGTCATCGCCACGTTCGAAAAGAAGCTGGATCTCGCCGATTACCGCGACGAATACCGCGAGGGTCTGCAGAAGATCATCGACGCAAAGATCGCGGGCGAAGAAGTCGTGGCGCCCACCGTGGAAATGCCGCCGAAGGTCGTGAACCTGATGGAGGCGCTCAGGAAGAGCCTGGATTCGGTCAGCGCGACCAAAAGCAGGCCGGTCAAGGCCGATCTGCCGAAGAAAGGGCCGGCCGCACGGGCCGAGGCCAAACGCCGCCGCGCCTGACATCCATGCTTCATCGCAGAGGTCGCCGGGACGCCGAGTTTGGCATGTTCTTCAAAAAAACCACTCTGCGCATCTCTGCGAGCCCTGCGCGCTCTGACCTTGAAGAGGCGTCAAATCTTCGAGAGGATCCACGCGACCAGGCCAGGCTCGCCCGCCGCGGTGGGATCGCCGAGCCAGTCCGGCGGTGTGAGCCAGACGAACGTGAGGATGGCAACCACCCACAAGTCGTAGGGAATCGTCGACCGCTCATCACGCCAGAAAAAGGCGCGTGAGAAGCTGCCCCTGATGCCCGAAGTCGAAGGCATCGGCTTCTTGTTCAGCGCCAGATACGTGTAATAGATCCGGTTCCCGACCGATACGACCGAGAGCACGAGAATCACCCAGAGCACAGCCGCCATCCTGTTGGTGAATGCGCCGATCATGAACAGGACGATTCGTTCCGGCCGCTCCATGAAGCCGACCTTGCACTTTTCGACGAGAGATTCCGCCCGCGCGCGCGCGTAGCTCGTCATGGTCGCGAAGATGAGCGTCAGGGTCGTGATCAGGACGTAGTCGGTGCGGCCGAGCTTCGAGTAGAGCCAGATGAGGCCCGTGAACAACGCGAGGTCCGAGAAGCGGTCGAGCGTGGAGTCCCAGAACGCGCCGAACTCCGACTGCGTGCCGGTGATAAAAGCGACTTTGCCGTCGATGAAGTCGAAAATATTCGCGCAGATCATGATGAGGCCCGCGCCGACGAATCGCCCGGTGGCCAGCGCCCAGCCCGCCGCACAGTTGATGAGTACGCCAATCAGCGTCAGCGTGTTCGGCGATATGCGCAGCGCCACGCTCGCCCGGATGATCGCGCGAAGCGGGTACATGCAGATCGCCCCGACGGTGCCCGTGAAAGTCATTGTGTGGGGAGTATAATGGAAGGTTCGACGCGCGACTGAAGAGCGCGCGACCGCAGGGTATGGCCGTCCAGAATCTCAAGACGCAGATCGCCCGTTTGCCGGAGCAGCCGGGGGTGTATCTGTTTGCGAACAAGGCTGGAGACACCATCTATACCGGAAAGGCGCGGTCGCTGCGCGATCGTGTTCGCAGTTATCTCGGCGCCCATGGGGTCCATCCGAAGACCGATGCCTTGCTCGAGGAGGCAGACAGCCTCGAGGTCATCGTGACCGATTCGGTCGTCGAGGCGCTCGCGCTCGAGAATCACCTGATCAAAGAGCGCGTCCCGAAGTACAACATCCTGCTTCGCGACGACAAGAACTATCCGTATCTGCAGCTGACGACCAACGAGGCGTTTCCGCGGGTCCTGGTCGCGCGGCACGTGGAACGGGACGGAACCTACTATGCCGGTCCGTTCATGCCCGCCTCGCTTGCCCGGCGCACGATGGGCCTGACACATCGCCTGTTCGGCATCAGGTCGTGCAACGAGGTCATTACCGGCATGCGCGATCGGCCCTGCCTCGAGTACGACATCAAACGATGCATCGCGCCGTGCGTGGCGGCGTTGTGCTCCCGGGAGCAGTACGACGAAGCGGTGCATCGCACGCAGTTGTTCTTCGAAGGCAGGAACGACGAGCTGATCGGACGGCTCACCGACTCGATGACGCAGGCTGCCGCCGCTGAGCGGTTCGAGCAGGCCGCGCATCTGCGCGATGCCGCGCGCACCGTGCAGACACTGCGCGATCGGCAGCAGAAGATCGCGACCGTGCGCCTGGGCGACCGGGACGCCTTCGGACTTCACACCGGGCCCGCAGGTGCGGTCGTGCACGTGTTTCTCATGCGGGAGGGGCGCGTGCTCGAGCGCGTCGAGCTTGCTGCAAACGAGGGCATCTCGGGTTCGGCGGCGGAAATTCTGCAGGCGTCGGTCGAGCAGTTCTACCAGGATCGTCCGGCGCCCGCCGAGGTCCACCTCTCGAGCGCACCGGAGGATTGCGAACTGCTCGAAGCGTGGCTGTCGGCGCGCGCCGGCCGGCGCGTGCAGGTGCTCGTGCCACAGCGGGGGGAGAAGCGGGGATTGGTCGAGCTGGCCGTGCGAAATGCCCGCATCGCGTATCAGGCGCGGCTCATCGATACGGGTCTGTCACAGTATGACGCGCTCGAGACGTTGCGCGCGACGCTCGCGCTCCCCGCGATTCCGCGGCGCATCGAGTGCTTCGACATCTCGACGATTCAGGGCAGCGAAACGGTCGCGTCGATGGTCGTCTGCGAGCACGGCAGAATGCGGAAGGCCGACTACCGCAAGTATCGTATCTCGCCCGCGAACCACGCGGGTTCGGACGACTTTGCCGCCATGAACGAAGTCGTGACCCGCCGTTATCGCAATCTGCTCGAGCAGGGCGGGCCGTTTCCGGACCTGCTCGTCATCGACGGCGGGAAGGGGCAGCTGTCGGCGGCGTATGACGCGCTCCGCGAGCTCGGGCTGGCCAATCTCGTGGCGATCGGCATCGCGAAAAAAGAAGAGCTCATCTACACGCGCGATCGCGAAGAGCCTCTCGCGTTCCCAGCCGCCGATCCGGCGCTGCGCCTGGTTCAGCAGATTCGCGACGAAGCCCACCGGTTCGCGGTGACCTTCCATCGCAAGGCGAGAACGATGCGAGATCTGCGCTCCGAGCTCGACAGCGTGCCCGGAGTAGGTCCGAGAAGACGCAAAGCGTTGCTCGTCGCCTTCGGCAGCCTTGCCGGTGTGCGGCGCGCATCGCGGGAGGAACTGACCGGTGTGGTCGGCGCGAAGGTTGCGGATGCCGTTCTGGGGTACTTCGCCGGGAAGTAAGTCGGATATACTTCTGATTCCTTGCCAGACATCGACGTTCCTGTTCTCATCATCACCTTCCTCGTTCTGCTGTTTTCGCTTTCGGTCCACGAGGCGGCCCACGCGTGGTCGGCGAGCCGTCTCGGGGACGAGACGGCGAGGCGGCTGGGCCGCGTGTCGCTGAACCCCGTCGTTCACATCGATCCCATCGGGACGCTGCTTCTGCCGCTGCTCGCGATGGTGTATCCAACTGGACTCATCATCGGGTGGGCAAAGCCGACGCCGGTGAACACGCAGAACCTGCGGCATCCCCGCCGCGATCACATCCTGGTGACTGCCGCGGGACCTGCAAGCAATCTGATCATCGCGATCGTCGCCGCATCGGCACTTCGATTCATCCCGATGGGGACCGCGCCGTCGATGGAGGCGATGGAGATTGCCAGGCCTATCGCGATGATCGCTACGCAGGCGCTCCTCATGAACGTCCTGCTCGCGGTGTTCAACATGCTCCCCATTCCGCCCCTCGACGGAGGCCAGATCATGATGGGCCTGCTGCCGCCAGCGATCTCGTTCCGGCTGCGCTTCTTGTATGAGTACGGATTTCTGATTCTGATGGCCCTGCTGCTGACCGGCGTCCTGGGCGTGCTCATCGGCCCACCGTACTATCTGATCCTGTCGTGGCTGCACTGACGCCGAAAAAACGCGTCGTCTCGGGCATGCGGCCGACCGGGAAGCTGCATCTCGGGCATCTCGTCGGTGCGCTGCAGAACTGGGTCGCCCTTCAGGAGCAATACGACTGTTTTTACTTCGTGGCCGACTGGCACGCGCTGACGACCGACTACGGCGATACCAGCCAGCTGACACAGTATGCCTTCGACAACGCCATGGACTGGATCGCCACGGGCCTCGACCCGGAGCGAAGCACGTTTTTCGTGCAGTCGATGGTCCCCGAACACGCAGAGCTTGCGCTGCTGCTCTCGATGGTGACGCCGGTGTCATGGCTCGAGCGGGTGCCTACCTACAAAGAGCAGCAGGAAGCGTTGAGCGAGAAGGATCTGTCGTCAATCGGGTTTCTCGGTTATCCGCTCCTTCAGACGGCCGACGTGGCGATCTACGACGGCAACTTCATTCCGGTCGGCGAAGATCAGGTCGCCCATCTGGAACTGTCGCGCGAGATCGTCAGGCGGTTCAACCGTCTGTACAGCGAGGTGCTGGTCGAGCCGCAGCCGCTGCTGACCAGGGTTCCGAGGCTGCCCGGGTTGGATGGCTTCAAGAAAATGAGCAAGAGCCTCGGCAACACGATTCTCCTGTCCGAGGACGCCGACAGCGTGAAGAAGAAGGTGCGATCGATGTATACCGACCCGAAGCGAATCCGGCCCGACATTCCCGGCACCGTGGAGGGCAACCCGGTCTTTCTGTATCACGACGTCTTCAACCCGGATCTGGAGGAGGTCGCCGACCTGAAAGGGCGCTACCGCGCGGGAAAAGTCGGCGACGTCGAAGTCAAGGACAAACTGGCGAAGGCGCTGAACGCCACGCTGGAGCCGATGCGCGAGCGGCGCAGGGAGCTGGCTTCACGTCCCGAGCGAATTCATGAGATTCTCGTGGAGGGCTCGCGGCGCGCGCGCAAGACGGCCGTCGAGACCATGAACCGCGTTCGCGACGCCATGAAGATCAGCTACCCATGAGCGAACTGCCGCCCGCCTCCGAGTTCGAATCGTCGCCCGAGGCGTACTCCGTCAAGCTCGACTCGTTCGAGGGGCCGCTCGATCTCCTGATTCACCTCATCAAGACGAACGAGGTGAACATCTACGACATTCCCATCGCGCTCATCACACAGCAGTATCTCGAGTACGTGGAGATGATGCAGGAGCTCAACCTCGACACTGCCGGCGAGTTCCTCGTGATGGCGGCGACGCTGATTCACATCAAATCGAAGATGCTGCTGCCGCGGCCCGACACGACCAGCGAAGGTGAGCCCGAGGAAGATCCTCGCGAGGCGCTCGTTCGGCGGCTCCTCGAGCATCAGAAGTTCAAGGCGGCCGCCGAGCTGCTCCATGAACGTGCCGTGCTGCGCGGCGCGCAATGGATCAGACCCGACGGCCGAATCGCCGAGATCGCGGGCGACGAGTACGCGTACGAACCGGAAATCGAGGTCGATCTCTTCAGCCTCCTCGCCGCGTTTCGCGGCGTCCTCGAGCGGGCGAAGAACCGGCCGAAACTGGTCCTGCCGCCCGAGGAAGTGCCGCTCGAACTCCGCATCGAGCAGCTGCTTGCGGTTCTGTCGGAGACCGAGGCCTGCGGTTTCGAGGACCTGTTCGCGAGAGACGATTCCCGGGGGGCGATGATCACGACATTCCTTGCGCTGCTGGAGATGATCCGCCTTAAGCTGATTCGGGTGTTCCAGACCTCGGCGTTCGGACCCATCAGGGTCTACAAACGCGCGCGGCCCGCCGATGCGCCGCACCCAATTGGCGATCCTGAACGGAGTGGGTAAGGAAAAACGAAAAAAGAAGAACGAATAAAGATCATGTCTGATGATTTGAAGCCGGTCATCGAAGCGCTCATTTTCGCATCGCCCGATCCGTTGACGCCCAAGATGCTCTTCAAGCTGCTTGAAAGCGAGCCGAAAGAAGACGTCGAGGCAGCGCTCGAGGCGCTGAAGCGGGACTACGACCGTCCCGGCGGCCTGCAACTTGTGGAAATCGCGGGCGGGTTCCAAATCGTCACGAGACCCGAGCTGAACGAATGGGTGCGCCGGCTGTTTCACGAGCGCACGACGCAGCGCCTGTCGGTCCAGGCGCTCGAAACGCTCGCGGTGATCGCCTACAAGCAGCCCGTCACCGCGCCGGAGATTGCCGAGATTCGCGGCGTGAACACGGCAGGCGTCATCAACACGCTGATGGAGCGGCAGCTCGTCAAGATCGTGGGCCGCAAACAGGTGGTGGGGCGTCCCTTCATGTACTCGACGACCCGCGAGTTTCTGATCCGGTTCGGTTTGAGGGACCTTTCCGATCTCCCGAAAATCGAGGAGATGGCCGAGGCGCTCGGATTCGAAGTGCCCGTCGGGTTGTCGCAGCCCGTGCCTTCACAACCTCAGCTCGATTTGGATGGCGTCGCGCCGGTGGATGAGGTCGGGAAGATGTCGCCCGACGTCGAGCCAGGCGAAAAAATCCACTGAGTGGACGACTTCATCGCAGAGATCGCCGAGAACGCAGAGACATGAATATTCTAAATACCTCGTGATCTCTGCGAACTCTGCGCCCTCTGCGGTGAGGTCGTTGCTTTTCCGGCTTTTTTCAGCCGGTGCACCTCTTCTGGCGTGAGCTCCCGGTAAGTACCCACTCGCAGATGCTTGTCGGCAATCGGACCGATGCGGATGCGCTTCAGCGTACGCACGGGGTGTCCGATGGCGTCGCACATCTTGCGCACCTGCCGCGTGCGCCCCTGGTGAATCGTCACTCTCAGCACGGACGTGTCGGCCTGCGATCGACGTTCTGGAAGCAATTCCACCTGCGCCGGGCTGGTGCGACCCCCGTCGATGATGACGCCCTTCGCGAGGCGATCGAGATCGTGCGCATCAGGGACGCCAAGCACCTGGACCTCGTAGACGCGTTCCACCTCGTGGCGCGGATGTGTGAGCGTAGCGGCGAGATCGCCGTCGTTGGTGAGAATCAGCAGGCCCTCGGAATCGAAGTCGAGCCGTCCGACCGGATAGAGGTATTCGCGCACGCCTTTCAACAGATCGAGCACGGTCGGACGCCGTTCAGGATCGGACCGCGTGGTGATGTAACCGCGGGGTTTGTTCAGGAGGAGATATCGGTGGCGTTGCGCGGCTTTGACGCGCCGCTCGTCGACGCGGATATCGTCAACCGCAGGATCGGCCTTCGAGCCGAGCTCGGTCACCTTCCTGCCATTCACCGTGACGCGGCCTTCCACGATCAGCTTCTCGGCGGCCCGCCGCGACGCGATGCCGGCGGCGGAAATGATCTTCTGAAGACGAAGCTGCACATGAAATTCTAATCACGGAACCACGAAGAACACGAAGATCCACGAAGAACACGAAGATCCTACGAAGGCAGCGTGACAACCTCTGTGGGCTGCGCCAGAGCCTTCTGCGGATAGGGTATCAACTCGCGGGCCGCATCGCGGGCGCGACGTAGGCGCGCAGTCGATGCTCAGGCTCTTGATTTCTCTGTGTTAGAGAGCTGCGAAGCGGAACGCGGATAACTTAACGCTGGGGTGATCTCAGAAGTGGACGCACCAGACTCGTCCACACTTTGTAGCCCTCCGGTGTCATGTGCTGGCCGTCGGCGACAAAATGCTCGGGTTTGGGTTTGCCGTCGGGGCCAAGCATGGCAGGCCACACGTCTACATAAACGCATTCTTTCTGACGTTCACAGTAAGACCGGATGAGCTTGTTCGCCTGATGCATCTGATCGGTGAGGTGCCAGCGCGCCGGCGTCGGCTTAAGGCCGATGGCGACGACGCGTGCAGATGGCAGCGCTTTGTGGATGGTGTCGAAGAAACTCACGAAACCCGCGCCAATCGTCTCGGGAGGCGTTCCCCGTGCCAGATCGTTCTCACCGGGATAGAGAACGACGGTCCTTGGCGCGTGAGGGAGAACCACGCGAGCAGCGTAGCGGGCGCTGTCGGCCATTTCGGATCCGCCGAACCCCCGGTTCAAGGCTTTGAGATCGGGGAACGATTCGGCCAGGTCCCAGCGCACGATGCTCGATGCTCCGATGAACACGATGCCGCCTTTGACGGGCGGATTCGCGCGGTCTTCAGCCTCGAACTTCTGAATCGCCGGTTCCCACCGATTCGGGTCGGCCGGCTTCTGTTGCGCGGTTGCCTGGCCACCAACGGCCAAAAGAATCGCGAAAAGAATGGCGATCGATTTCGTCATGAATCCTCCTGACGACACGGATTTAATCACGAAGATCCACGAAGGGCACGAAGATTCACGAAGGCCGTGTGACAATCTCTGCGCGCTGGTCGATGCTCAGCTCTTGCGTTCTCTGTGTTAGAGGACTGCGAAGTGGCACGCTAGTACTCATCGAGAACGGCTTTCCAAAACGCGATCATGTTCCATGTGTCTTCTATCGTCGGGCGCTCGGCGAGATCGACGTGGGTGAGGTAGCGGCTCAACAGCAGCCGGACCCGCGTATGAGCGCCGAGGTGCTGCGCCAGCAGTGCGCTCTCGACATGAGGAATCACATTGTCGTCGACGCCGTGGAGTAAATAGACAGGAGCCGACGGAGCACGTGAACGATCGGGCGAGAGGGACGCGTCGTGCTCGAGTCGATCGACAAACGGCAGGAGAAGCCGTCCCAACGCCTCGACGTCACGGTCGTTCACGAATTTCATCAGCGTCCGCGAGGGCTCGGACAGTCCCGCCTGACGGGCGCGGGCCTCCTCGAAAAGCCGCGCGGCTTCGCTGAGCGAGGTTCGATGTGTGGCCGACGCTCGAAGAAACGTTTCGACGGCCTGCCGCAGGGGAGCGACCTGCGCAGCGGGGACAGCAACGCCGGCCATCTGATGGGCGAGGACGGCAAGGGCGTAATCGTGTGGCCGGCGGGGTCGAGGCGATGCGTCGCCAAGGGCAGGCTCAATCCCTGTGCAGAGGTATCGGAGCACGCGTGGCAGGTTGCCGTGGCCTCCGAACGACAACACATACGCGATGTGATCGCGCAGCGCCGGCCGCCCGGCTGCGACGATCGACAGGCCGCCGGAAAAGCTGACGCCGATCAAGCCGATCGGGGCCGGACCGAATCGATCGCGGCGGCCCACCATCCACAGCGCAGTGTGCTCGACCATATCGGTCGCGCGGGCGGTCACGCGATAGTCGATCAGATCCTCGATCTCCGGCGTTACGACAATCACACCCGTCGCCGCAAGCTCGCGAGCGAGCGCGACGAGCCGGGGTTCGCTGATGCCGTCGGGATGGACGCCGCTTACCAGCAAGGCCGAACCGCGCGGCGGGCCGTCAGGCTGGAAGACCCGTACTCGCATCCGGCCGGTAGTGCTATCGCGAATCTGGATCTGTTCGACGGCGTCAGTGACCGCTCTGGCGTTCCACCGCGCGATCGTGCCGGGCAATCCCGCGGTGCCTGCTGCGCGCATGATCAACGCGGCAGCGTTCCAGTGCGGCTTCAACGTCGAGACGACCAACGTCGCCGCGACAAGCGCGATGATGGTGCGTGTCGCGCCTTTCATTCACACCATCTCTTAGTGTAGAGTTTCGTTCCAAAATCATCCATCACCTCTGGAGGCTTTCATGAGGCGAGGTCTAGGTTCCTGCTGCGTCGTGGGTCTCGTGCTGCTCGGTGTGACGATCGGCGCGCAGCAGTCGCCGCCTGCCGACAGCCAGGTTCCGGTGCAGGGTGCACGGCCCAATTCCGTTCTCAAACCTGTCCCCGCCGAGGGCGCCAACTTCCGCCACGCGCTCGCGTCCGCGAAGGCGCCGCAGATTCCCTGGAAGTCGGATCCGAACTTCCTGAAGATTCCGGCAGCCATGTACTTCGGCGAGACAATGGGGATCGCGCGCAATTCACGCGGGCAGATGTATATCTTCACGCGACTTGGAGACGCTTCCCGGCTCTACCAGTTCGACCAGAACGGCAGCTTCATGCGCGAGATAGGGCGGACATTCCTACGCCTTCACGATGGCGCATGGCGTGTATGTCGACGCGCAGGACTACGTCTGGACGGTCGACGAGGGCACCAACACGGTGATCAAGTGGAACCCGAATACGGCGCGGCCCGAGATGATCCTCGGCCGCCGGCACGAATCGCTCGAAGGTCTCGGCCCGGCCATCGCCCCGATGCCGCCGCCGCATCCCTATGCGTTCAACCGGCCGAACGACGTCGTGACCGACGCGCAGGGCAACATCTTCGTCGCAGACGGCTATAACAACAGCCGTGCGATCAAGTACGACAAGAACGGCAGGTTCGTGGCGTCGACCATCGGGACGCGTGGCCGCGAGCCCGGCGAGATGCATCTTCCGCATTCAATCACCGCGGACCGGGAGGGCAATATCTATGTCGGCGATCGCAACAACGGCCGTATTCAGGTCTTCAGCAACGATCTGACGCTGCGGACGATGTACGAACACGTCGGGGCGCCGTGGTCGGTGTGCATCACTCCAGGGCCGCATCAATACCTTTACAGTTCGAACTCGAATCCCGACCAGAACCTGGCGACCGTGAACGCGGTGACCGGTGAGATTTTCAAAATGGAGCTCGATGGAACGGTCGTCGGGAAATTTGGAAAGTCCGGAAAGGCCCTTGGAGAGCTGTCGACGGTGCACGACATGGACTGTCGAAACGAAAACGAAATCTTGATCGGCGAAATCGTGGCATGGCGTGCGCAGAAGTTCATCCTCGGTGCGGCCGGCCCGGCGCGAACGTCGGACACCAGGTGAGTGATTCGGAGGTTCCATGAGGATTGTAAGGAAGAAGGAAGAAGGAAGAAGGAATAGAGCGTTGCGCGCGACGATCGTGATGCTTGGAGTGGTGGCGTCTGCTGCCACGAGTACACTCGCGCAATTGCGGATTCCGGAAATTCCGTTTGAGTCGGCGCCTGACACCCTGAAAGGTTTGCCTGACGACATTTACATCGGCGAGGCGGCGGGCGTGGCCACCAACTCCCGCGGACACCTGTTCGTCTACACGCGAACAGGGTCGCCGCAGCTGACCCTCGGGACCGAGCGCCACTTCCACAGAGGCAACGGCGCCGCCCGCCTGTTCGAATTCGATCCGTCGGGAAAATATCTGCGCGAGATCGGTCAGGGACTTTACGGCTTCGTGTTCGCGCACACCGTGCGCATCGATCCGCAGGACAACATCTGGACGGTCGATGAGGGCTCGGGCACGATCGTCAGGTTCAACCCCCAGGGCCAGGTTCAGATGGTGCTCGGCCGGACTCCCGAATATCTGCCGATGCCCAACTTCGAGCGCGTCAACAGCATGGGCACGGTTGCCAAACCGACCGGTCCGGTCGGCGTCGGCGTCGAGGGCGACGAGTTCGACAGGCCGACAGACGTCGCCTGGGACAAGCAGGGCAACATCTTCATCGCGGATGGCCATGTCAACTCGCGCATCGCGAAGTTCGACCCGAACGGCAGGTTCGTCAAGTCGTGGGGGTCGCAGGGAACCTCACCTGGCCAGTTCAACGTCCCGCACTCGCTCGTGACCGACGCGCAAGGCAACGTGTACGTGGCCGATCGGGACAACCGGCGCATTCAGGTGTTCGACAACAACGGCACGTTCAAGACGCAGTTCATCAACGTCGGAACGCCGTGGACGTTGTGCATCACGCCGGGACCGCATCAGTACCTCTACTCCTCGAACTCGAACGATCCGCGCGAATTCGACAGGGACGGCGAGATCTACAAGATGGAGCTCGACGGCCGCATCGTGGGGCGGTTCGGTCGCGCCGGCCGGCTCGCCAAAGAGTTCAGTACGGTGCACGCGATCGACTGCAGGAACGAGAACGAGCTCTACGTCGGTGAGCTCACCAGCTGGCGCGTGCAGAAACTGACGCTGAAGCCTGGCCAGACGAAGTAGGTGCGTTGGGTGCGAGCACTGAAAAAAGAGGTGCGTGAATGAACCGCCGTCACTTTGTCGTTGCCGTCGTTTTCGCCGGAGCGTTGGCTCCATCGGCGTTCGCGCAAGGCACACAGGATCCGAATGAGCCGCGACCGATTGCGGCGGCCGACACCCTGTTCATCGATGAGATGACGTTCATGGAAGTCCGCGACGCCCTCCGGGCGGGCAAGACGACCGTCATCGTGGGCACCGGAGGTGTCGAGCAGAACGGCGCGTACACGGCGACCGGCAAGCACAACTTCGTACTGCGCGTGACGGCCGATGCCATCGCGCGGAAGCTGGGCAATGCCCTGGTGGCGCCAATCGTCGCCTTCGTCCCGGAGGGGCAGCACGAACCGCCGACCGGGCATATGCAGTATGCCGGCACGATCAGCCTGACCGAAGACACCTACCGGGCCTTGCTGCGAGATATCTGCGCGAGCCTCAAGGTTCACGGGTTCACCGACATCGTGCTCATCGGCGACAGCGGTGGAAATCAGAACGGAATGAAAGCAGTGGCGGCGGAACTGAACGCGAAGTGGAACGACGCAAAAACGCGAGTGCATTTCATCCCGGAGTACTGCTCCCAGGACATGTGGAGCTTCGACTACCTGAAAACGATCGGGATCATGCAGGTGCCCGACGTTCGATCGGCATCGCGAGCGGGAGTGCACGACGATTATCATTACGAAGCGCTGGTCGCCCTCGCCAGTCCTGCGCATATCCGCTCGGAGCAGCGCATCAAAGCCGGAAAGTTCAGCATCAACGGCGTCAACCTCCAATCGGTCAACGCCGTCGTGGCGAACGGGCGAAAGCTCGCGGAGTACCGGGCGGACATCACGGCCACCGCGATCCAAAAAGCGGTATCGGCCAGTCACACCCGCTGATCTTTTGAAGTCAAAGAGATCATTATTGACAGGTGTACTGGCGGGTCTTACAGTAAGCCCACTTCGAACAACCGAATAGCACGCGCGGTTTGTGTCTGCAGTCGGTCTCGTTGTCCGCGGGAGGGATCCGATGAGACAGAACGTCTTGAGCAGAGCATTGGCGATTGCGGTCTTCGTGATGCATTTCGCGCCTGCAGCCGCCTGGGCGCAAAGCAGTATCGTCGGGGTTGTCAGAGATACGTCTGGGGCCGTGTTGCCTGGCGTGTCGGTGGAAGCCGCGAGCCCGGCTCTTATCGAAAAAGTCCGTACTGTCGTAACAGACAGCCAGGGCGTGTACAGCATTATCGACTTGCGGCCTGGGGTGTATACGGTCACGTTCACCCTTACAGGGTTCCAGACCGTCAAACGCGAGGACGTCGATCTGCCATCCGCGTTTGCCGCGACGGTCGATGCCAGCCTGCAGGTCGGCAATATTACGGAGACATTGACAGTCAGTGGCGAAGCGCCGGTTGTCGATCTTCGGGCGACGGGTCGGCAGCAGACCGTCTCGCAGGAACTGCTGAATTCTGTGCCAACCGGTTCGACGCCACAGAGCTACGCTGTCCTGCTCCCTTCGGTCACTCAGGGCCTGGGCGTCATCAGCACGGCGCCGAACAGCTTCCGGTGGGCGGACATGTCATTCCGAGGCACTCGCGGCGCTTCTACGTCGGTCGATGGATTCGACACGAGTCATCGGCTCAACGGGGAGGGATCCCAGTATCAGGTCAACGAAGGCATGGTTCAGGAGATCGTCGTGTCGCTTGGTTCCGCTGGAGCGGAAACGCAAGGTGCCGGCGTGATTATCAACGTCATTCCAAAATCCGGCGGAAACACGTTCAGCGGGTCCTTCTCGATGCATTATGCCAGCGACGACTTTGTCACAGACAACATGACCGACGAACTGAAGCGACTCGGCATTACGACGCAGTCGGTCAGAAAGAGCTGGGACTTCAATCCGGCTTTCGGGGGACCGATAAAGAGAGACAAACTCTGGTTCTTTGCATCGTATCGGAACATTGGCAACGCCACCGATACAGGCATTCGTCGTGACGTGAGCCCGCTTGATTGGGTCTATACCCAGGATTTGGCCAAGTCGACCGATTCGGAGCAACTTCGTAATCGGAATTATTCCGGCCGCGTCACGTGGCAGGTCAATCCGAAGAACACGGTCATTGTTCATGGCGATCACAATCCGGTGGACTGGAACAATCGCGGCGGCACCACCGGCGGCGGGCGGACCCTCAATGCCCCGGAAGCGACCGTGTCTGGTCTTTACAATCCACAATATGTCGCAGGTGCGAGCTGGAAATCGCCAGTGAACAACAAGCTCTACATCGAGGGCGGCGTGTCGCTGACCAAGAACAAGCAGTGGTTCAGACGCAACGACCACGACGCGCTGACGGGTGAGCCCGTTTCGCCGGATCTCGGCGCGATTGCCGCGCTGGATACCAGTACTGGCTGGCTCTTCCGAGGGTCGCATTTCATCGGAAACTTCAACAACACGTTTGCCGTCAGGCCTCAGATTTCTGCTTCCTACGTCACTGGCAGCCATACGGCGAAGTTCGGGACGCAGATCGTCAGAGGCAGCGATCAAGCCGAACGGTATCGAATCGGTGACTACATTGTCCGCCTGACTACCGGCCGAGCTGGGTTCGTGGGAACGCCGATTCCCGAGCGCATCGAAATCTGGGGGCCGGAGAATCGAACGAGCCGTCTGACCAGCACCGGTTTTTACGGTCAGGATCAATGGGTCATCAGACGGGCGACGCTCAATTTAGGCCTCAGATATGACTACGTGACGACCAGCGCCGATCCCCAGACGCTGCCGGCCAATACGATGCTGCCGGAACGCTCGTTCCCGGGAATTGACAAGATCATTCATTATCATGACGTATCCCCTCGCCTCGGCATCGCGTACGACTTGTTCGGCAACAACCGAACGGCCGTGAAGGCGGCATTAAACCGCTATCTCTACCCGCAGGATTTTGCTGGCGGCCGTCATCCGACGGCGTTGGCCTCGACAAGCACGGCTCGAAATTGGACCGACAGCAACGGGAATTTCATGCCAGACTGCGATCACAGAAATCTTCAGGCCAACGGCGAATGCGGGATTGCCGACAACCTCGCGTTCGGGTCGTCGACATTGAATCCCCCTCAGTTCGACCCTGTCGTCGACGGCGGGTTCATGAACCGACCGTACACCTGGGAAGTCACTACCGGTGTTCAGCATCATGTCATGCAGGGCCTTGGCGTCGAGTTGGGCTATTACAGGCGCGTGCAGGGGAATCAGAAAGCCACCGACAACCTGAAGCTCCAGCCGAGCGACTTTCTGCCGTACTGCGTGGGCGTTCCAGCGACTGCGAATGGGCACGACGTCCCTGGCGGCGGACAGGACCTGTGCGGATTCTATGACTTCACGGCTCAACGAACCGACCTGGCCGGACAAGTGCAGAACTACACGACGCTGGCCAAGAACTTTGGAGACGAAATCTGGGTGTTTAATGGGTTCGAGATCAACTTGAACGCACGGATGCCTGGCGGTCTGCAATTGACCGGCGGCACCATCACTCAACGTATCAGAGCCGAGTCGTGCTATACGGTCGATTCGCCGATGTGGTCGCCGACCGAGAGTCGCGGTGCGCTTTCCACAGGGGATATCGTGGGGAGCTTGTCGGGGCAGCGCGTGTCGACGGCGATGTGCAAGAACACGCCGCCATTCAAAACGACCGCAAAATTGATGGGTGTCTATCCGTTGCCGTTCTGGGACATTCAGGTCAGTGGTGCCCTTCAACTGCTTCCGGGTCCCGCGTACAACGGCACACGGACGTATGGCGCGGCGGAGATTGTTGGTCTCCCGGCGGGCCGGACGCTCAGCACAAGCACTGTGACACTGACGGCTGTCGAGCCGAACATGAACTACGGCCCACATGTGAAAAAACTGGATCTCCGATTCTCCAAGATCGTTCGCGTTGGCGGCTACCGCTTGACCGGCGGGCTGGACGTGTTCAATGTGACCAATAGCGCCGGCGTTCTCGCGGTGAATACCACGGTCGGAGCGACCTGGCTGAATCCGACACAGGTTCTGGGCGGGCGGCTGTTCCGACTATCAGGGCGGGTGGACTTCTAGGGTTCGGACTAGGGACTGGGGACGCGGGATTGGGGACATCACCGGTGAATCGCCGACTCAGACGTCGGCGCGATTATGCCTCATCGACGCGACTGTCGACAGCGACCTAGTTTCCACTCTCCGGCCTCAATCCGTCCGGCCTTCTGCCTTCTTTGATGGTCTTCACGACGGCTTCGAACTGCTCCTGCGTGCCACGCCGTCCGTGAATGGGCAGGTGAACAGTCGGGGTCAGCTTCAGCCGGGCCATGTTGTCGGCCAGCGTCAGCGCGCGCGGATACCTCGCGAAATTGCCGCCCCAGTTGTAGAGATCCGCGTTCACGAGAACCCGATCGTTCGGCAGATACACCATGAGCATGTGAGCATTGTGGCCGGTGGGATCCTGGAAGTGAATGAGCTGCATGGCCTGCACGGCGTCTTTCACCGTCAGCCCCGCATCGGTGACGCTCTGAACCTTTGCCGCTTTGGGCTGCCTGGCGAGCGCGTCCTGCTGGATGGTGTGCTTGCGCTTTGCCATCTCCTCGAAGAACACCTTATTGGCTTCGTGCGTCACGATCGTCAACCCTTCGTGCATCCCCGCTCGCAAGCCACCGGAATGATCGAAATGATGGTGCGTCACGATCGCTTTGGTGAGCGGCTTGTTTGGCACCAGCTCCTTTGCCTTTGCGATCACGGCCTGCGTGCGGGCCTCGCTCGTCGGGATTTCGATGAGCTCGGTATGATCGGAAAACTCGACGAGGACGCTGTTGTGAGAGCCGCCGGTCAGGAACCAGATGCCGCGTCCCACCTGCTCGACGGGAACGTCTGGCGCGGGGGCACTGCCTCCGCCTCCCGGCGGCGCTGTTCTCACGCTTTGAGGAGCCGCAAGCTCGTCGGCTGAACCGCCGATGGTGTTTTTCACCATGTAGTCGGACTCCAGCCAGTTTCCGACGCGCGTGACAAGCCGCATCGGCAGCATGATCGGGCCGGTGTTCAGATAGTTGTGGAATTCAGCCTTATTCACGACATCGCCGAGATAGCTGTGATAGGCGGCCATCGTGACCCACTGGGGAAGGTGCGACGTGCGATCGATGGCAAGCGTGACGCGTTCGCCCCTTGAGGTCGCGATGTCGACGAGATCGAGATTCCCCTGGCGTCTGAGATTGCCGAGCCTGGCCGATGGATTCAACGCTGCGTGGAGGACTCCGATCGGATGGCCCAGGATCGTCTCGAACCGGCGAGCCTGCGCCACGGCGTCATTCTGCCGCGTTGCCTGTCCATCGGCGCCGATCGTGAAGGCGATGTCTCCGTCAAGACCGACGTTCTGACTGCCGTCTGGCTGTGGACTCGCGAAAGCCGGCGTCCGGCGCCACTGCTGGCGCGCGCGTCCGTTCGGCACGTCGATCGTCCGCTTGAACTGCGTCACACTCCAGACTGCGGTTGGCTCGAGCGGATTCTCGAGACTGTCGCCCTGCGGCGTGCGCGCCTGGCCAAGGGCGTTCGACATGCCTGTCCCTTCCAGGCTGATCACGCCGATTTTCTGAATCCTCTCGACGCCACCAAGCGCCTCCGCCGCTGCGGTGATGATCTGTCGCTCGGGAGTCGTCTGCGCGTAGCCGGCTGTGGTCGCAACGATCAGCATGAGCGCCAGCACGTGCTTCATGGAAACCTCCGAAAGTGGGCCTGCCGAACTGATTGGAAGGGCAACAAAGTAGTCCACTTGCGCCAATGCGTCAATCTCCTGTAATTTCGCGGCGCATGCGTGTGATGGCGGTGGCTCTCCTGTCCGGGGTGGTTGCGATCGCGGCCGGCGTGCAGCTGCCTGTTGCGGGTGGTGCCACGCTGTATGAAGGCGCGCGGCTGGTGAATAGTGACGGACGACCGCCGATCGGGAACGCTGCGTTCATCGTTCAAAACGGACGCTTCACCAGTATCGGACGGAAAGGGGACGTGCCGCTGTTGCGACTTGGAACCCGGGTCGACCTGACCGGCAAAACCGTGATTCCTGCGCTCGTCGACGCGCACGCCCATCTTGGATACATGAAGGACCTGACGATCGGCCCGCAGAACTACACTCAGGAGAATCTGCTCGATCATCTGCAGAGATACGCCTACCACGGGGTTGCGCTCGGGTCGACATGGGGATCGGATTTCGGCGAGATGCCGTTCCTGATCCGGAGCAAGGTGTTTCCGGATGCCGCCAGGTTCATCTCTCTCGGGCGCGGCATCACCACCCCTGGCGAGGGCACGCCCGAGAACATGCGACAGGCTGCGCACGTCTGCGCAACCGAAGATGATTGTCGACGCGCTGTCGATGAAAACGCCTCCAGAAAACTGCGACTGGTAAAGATCTGGGTGCAGGATCGCCCGGCCGGCATTCCCAAAATGACGCCGGAGCTGTATCGCGCGACGATCGACCAAGCGCACAAGCACAAGATGAAGGTGGTTGTGCACGCCACGGCGCTTCCCGATGTCAAGGACCTGCTGCGCGCAGGGATCGACGGCTTTGCGCACATTCCGACCGAGGTGGATGACGAACTGATGGCGATGTTGAGGAAACGGCCGGATGTCTTCTTTACGCCGACGCTTGGCACGTCGCGACGACTGATTTATTCGCCGTGGCTCGACAGCCCGGATCAACTGATTCTCGATACGGTGTCCCCCGCTCAATTGAAGCGGCTGAAAGATCGAATGGCGGCGCAGACACCGGATGTGATCGAGCGCGGGCGGCAGAACTGGGAGCGCACCAGAGCCGTGATGCGGCGCCTCATCGACGGAGGGGTACGAATCGCGCTGGGTTCGGACGCCGGCGGCATGAGCGGCGATCAATTCGTCGGTTGGACGGCGCATACGGAGGTTGAAAATATGGTGGCGGCCGGGATGACGCCGGCTCAGGCGCTTGCCGCATGCACGCGCACATCGGCCGATGTGCATGGGTTAGACGACATGGGGACGATTGCAAGCGGCAACAGCGCTGACTTCGTGGTACTCGATGGCGATCCGCTCGCCGATATCACCAACACGCGGAAGATCTCGCGCGTTGTCCTGCGAGGTCAGGAAATCGATCGCGCCGCGCTCAAGGCAAAGTGGGCCCGGAGATAGCTTGACGTCAAAACATTCGGTGCCTAAAATTCAGCTTTCAACGTAAAGTCATCGCTGGAGGCGACCGTCGATGGACAGGTCTTCCCTCGGGGTTGTTGTCGTTTGTGCCTTCCTCTGTGGTGCCAGCGCCTCTGCGCACCACGCCTTTTCCGCCGAGTTCGACGCCAAAATGCCCGTGACCCTTCAAGGCGTCGTCACGCGAATCGAGATGGTGAATCCTCATGGCTGGATCTACATCGACGTCAAGGGACCCGACGGCAAGATCGTGAACTGGGCGATCGAAACGGGCGGTCCGAATGCGCTGGCGCGCCGAGGGGTCAAGAAAGGGTTTTTGCCGATCGGTCAGGTTGTCATCGTGACTGGATATCGCGCCAAGGACATGTCGAACACGGCAGCCGGGGACCAGATCAAATTTCTGGACGGCAGGAATTTCTCGGTGGGCGGTTCTGCAGGCGAAGGATTTCCCGGCGCCCCAAAATGAACGGCCGATTTCAGACGTTTGGCGCCGGAGCACTCGCGCTGCTGGCACTCTCGTCGTTCGCGCCGCTCGCCGGGCAGTCGACCTCGCCGCCGTCCTATTCACCGCCGAGGACCGCGCGCGGCCAGCCCGATCTGCAAGGGATCTGGCAGGCACATAACACTGCCGCGTGGAGCATCGAGGATCATGCCGGCGCGACGGGCATTCCGGCTGGAAAGAGCGTCGTCGAGGGAGGGCCGCTCCCGTACCTGCCGGAGGCGCTCGTCAAACGAAACCAGAATTTCGAGAACCGCAGGAAAGCGGACCCGGAAACCCGGTGCTGGCTCCCGGGCGTCCCGCGCATCACCTACATGCCGTTCCCGTTTCAGATCCTTCAGTTCGATCGGTATGTCGTCATCAACTACGAATACCTGAACACGACCCGGTTTATCTACATGGACGGGACGCCATCGCCGGATCCGGATGTGATCGACTTCTTCATGGGCTCGTCGAATGGACGGTGGGAGGGCAATACGCTGGCCGTCGAGGTGACCAACAACAACGATCGCACCTGGTTCGACAGGGCGGGCAATCATCATAGCGACGCGATGCGGCTGGTCGAGCGGTATACGCGCATCGGCCCTGATCATCTGCAGTATGAGGTCACGGTCACCGATCCCAAGACCTTCAGCCGCCCGTGGAAGCTGAGCATGCCGCTGTATCGCAGGATCGAGCCGGGCGCAGAGCTGCTCGAATATGAGTGCTTTGCGTACGCCGAAGAGGATGCCGAATCGGCGGACGCCGCGGGAGGTGTGAAGTGAGTGGTCGCACGTTCACTGCACTGGCGGCTGTCGGGTTGATCCTCGTTGGGGCGTCGGCACCGTCGGCGCAGAACGATTGGCGCCCGCACCTCAAGGCGCTTCCTCCGAACGCGATCACGCCGGCGAAGACGGGAGAAGGATGGCCGGATCTTCAGGGAGCGTGGAACGTCATCGAGCGGATCGGCGGGCCTCAGCATAGCCTCGAGTTCGGCATCGATCCCGAAGCGGTAGCTATTCACAAGTGGAACCCGGCGGCCCGCGGGGGCAGCGTCGTCATCGATCCTCCGAACGGACGCATCCCTTACAACGCGAAGGCGTTGGTCAAGCGGAACGAAAACCTCTCTGGCGTCTACATTCCGACCAAGCGGTCGCATCTGGACCCGGAAGTGCGCTGCCTCCTGGGCGGGGTGCCGCGAGGCACGCTTCAAGGCACCGAGATTCGCTACACGCCGCCCTACGTCGCGTTCGTGTCAATCGGCCGGACGTCGGACCAATCCTTTACGCGCATCATCCCGATGGATGGCCGGCCGTGGCCCAATGAGCAGCTGAAGTTGTGGAAAGGCATCTCGCGCGGCCGGTTCGATGGCAACACGCTGGTCGTGGAAACCAGGAATCAGAACGACAAGACGTGGTTCGATTCGCACGGCTCGTTTCACAGCGATCAGATGCGGGTCATCGAACGCCTCACGCTGGTGGACGCCGACACGCTCTACTACGAGGCGACCATCATCGATCCGGCGGTGTTCACTCAACCCTGGAAGATCGCGACAACGTGGAACCGGACCTCCGGGAAGGAACGACTGTGGGAAGAGGGGTGCCACGAAGGTGAGCGCGACGCGTACCACATGCTCGAGGCGGGCATCCGTGCCGCCAAGGCTGGTCACAAAGGAATTCATGACCACAGTGCAGCCGAGAGGGGCGGCGGCACGTTTGCGCCTGTTGTGCCCGATGTCCCGGGCAAGCCCAGGCCGCAGTAAATGCCCTTTCTCTACGACCTCGCACAGCGCGTTCAACAGTTACCTGCGAGCATCGCGCTGCGTGAGTCTCTCTGGATGTATCCCATCATCGAGACGGCACACGTCCTGGGCTTATGCCTCTTCGTCGGGACAGCGTTGTGGAGCGGTGTGGGGCTGATGGGACGAGCGATCGGGTTTTACTGACGGTCGACCTAGCGAAGCCAGTCAGCCAGGTGTGCCGCCACGAAGTCGTCATCCTGCCACTGCGGATAAGCACGTAAAACACGGTCGATATCCTCGAGTTGACCCGGTGAGAGATCCTCGTTCGGATCGAGGCACCAGCGTCCGCCGATCAGTCCCTGCCGGCGCAGAACCTCGTGCAACCCGGCGATACATCCTGCAAAGTCATTGCGGGCATCGAAGAGCGCGGCATTCGCGTCTGTGAGCGACGCGGCTCCAGAGAGGATGTCGAAGGCGCAGCTTTCCTGGGCAGCGCGGCACTCCTTGATCCTCATGAGCAGTTCGACAGCTCGCTTGGTCCAGACCGCCCATTGCCCGAGGAGGCCGCCCGCCACATGGATTGAGGTGAGACCGCGGGTGGTGCCGATGCGGAATTCCGCCAGCAGATCGGCGACGATGTTGTCGTCGTTGCCCGTGTAGAGGGCGACCTCGTGGTTGCGGCCGCTTTCGGCGAGCGCGCGGACGACGTCTATCGTCTGATATCGGCTGAACGGCGCAACCTTGATGGCGACGACTCGAGGAATCTCGAGAAATGCGCGCCAGAAGTCATAACCCAGCCGCAGTCCCCCCACAGCCGGCTGGAGATAAAACCCGAAGACCGGAATAATCTCTCCGACAGCGCGGCAGTGAGCGACCATCTGCTCGGTTGACCGGCCGTGCTGAGCGGCGAGGCTGACGAGTCCGGCGTGGTAACCGAGTCGAGCGGCGAGCTCTGCTTCGCGCCGGGCCTGATCGGTATTCCCGCAGATCCCGGCGACCATCACGGGCGAGGGCAGCCCGCCCATGTCCTCGCTCGCGATTTCGGAGGCGAGCGCGAGGACCGGTTCCAGCAGACCAACGTTCGAATCTCGAATCGCAAACTGCGTGGTGTGAACTCCGACCGCGAGGCCACCCGCGCCAGCGGCGCGGTAGTATCGTGTCAGCGCCGCCTGATGCCGCTCGTCCAGTGTCCTCCGTGCGTCGAGCGCAAGAGGATGCGCCGGAATGACGAGTCCGTCGAGCAGGCGCGCTCGGACCTCCTGAATCGGGAGCATCAGAACTGACCGCCTGTGGCTTCAAAGTGTGTGGGCTTGTCGAGCGTGCGGCCGTCCCGTTCAAGCCATGATGCAACGGCGCTTATAAGACTGTTGGCGGAAACCTGTGGCAGTCCGAGCCACTCGTGGCAGCGACGTGCATCGCTCAGCAGGGCGTCGCCGCCGGGGACTCCACTGAACATGGGTCGCACATCGAACCGGCGTCCAAAATATTCGGCAACCTCGGTGACGCTCAGGATCTCGGGCCCCGTGACGTTGAGCGCGGCCGGTGGCGACGTACATCCCTCCAGGCACCGCAGCGCATACGAATTCGCATCCCCTTGCCAGATCGCGTTGAAGTGACTGACGGTTCGATCGACCGGCCGGCCGGCTTTGACGGCGCGCGCAATATCTACCAGGACGCCGTATCGAAGGTCCACGGCATAGTTCAGGCGAAACAAGAGTGTCGGCGTTCCGTGTTCACGCGAATAGTACTCAAAAATGCGCTCGCGCCCGAGGCATGATTGTGCGTACTCGCCGTGCGGTAGGAGCGGATCAGCTTCGGTAGAGCCTCGCGACGACACCGGCACGAAGGGGTACACGTTTCCCGTCGAATAGGCGACGATGCGCGAACCTGCGAATCGTCGCGCGACGTTGGCCGGCACGATCGCGTTGGTCGCCCACGTGAGAGACGGGTTGTCGGTCGACCCGAACTTCCTTCCAGCGAGAAACAATACCCACGGGCTGTCTGGCAAATGCTTCGTGCCGGTCGGATCGACGAGATCCGCAGCAATGGTGGTCGCGCCGACTTCATCAAGCGCCCTTCGCATGCCAGAAGAGGAGAATCGCGACACCGCGATTGTGCGGTGGCGGCTTCCCGCCATCACCATCGCGCGGGCGACTCGCCGCACCAGGGACGGTCCCATTTTTCCGCCTGCCCCGAGCACGATGACGTCGCCGTCCAGTCGCCGGCAGCAGGCGATGTCCTGGTCGCTCGGTGCTGACAGGCATTCGTCGAGCCCGGCTTCGGTTTCGAGATGATCGAGCGGTGTCATCACGTTCAGCCAAACTCTGGCCCGGTAATCGCGAACATCCGATCGAGACGCTCGTGAAACCGCGGTTCGCCCCGGCACATTCTGATGAATGGCCGCTGAACGACGAAGCCCTGCAGCGCCAGCCAATCAACCCATGACGAGTGGAGCGGCGCATCGATGATGAAGGGCCGGCTCCCATGCTTCGCGAGACAGCACGCGACAAGGTGTCGCGCGGACGTCACGTCGTGACCAATCAGCGGTCCGAGATGCTCGAATATGCGTCCGTGCCGGCCGAAGAGGTACGCGTCGATCCCGCTGCGGCCGGTTACCCAGGCATATTCAGGGGCCTCGCGGTACAGCATTTCGAGTACCGACCTTCGGTCACCACCAAACACTTCGCGGTCTTGCGCCAGCACGGTTTCGAGATCGGCCTCGGTCATCGGCCGGGCGACCGGGTCGCCGGTGCTGCGCGAAGGTCCAGCAGCTCGCTCCATTCGCTGCAGGCGGTACTCCTCATGAAAATCAAGAGGCAGGTACACGGCGTGACCCGCCGGCGTGGCGTCGAGACGAATCGCTGCGGCGCCATCCAGCGTAGCGAGCGCGGCGTGGAGCAGTCGTGTGCCGAGACCGGCCCGGCGATGGGGCGGATCGACGAGCACCATCGAGATCCAGCTGAACGCGTCGCCATACCGGATGGTTGCGACGCTTCCGATGACGGTCCCATCCTCGCGCACCGCCACATGACAGCCGCCTGGGCTCGCCGTCAGAAACAGGTCCCAGTCAGCGGCGACCTGATTCCAGCTGGCTGCCCTGCAGAGCCGCAGCCCTGATTCGATATCATCGCGGCGCATCTGCCGTAATTGCACTGTCTCGACGAGGCGAGCGGGCATCAGACGGCCATTCTGTTCAGCAGCACGTATTCCGTCAAAATGTTTCTGCGAGCGCGGTTGCTTGACCGCCGTCGAGGCGGGACGCTATCCTGCGCGCGTCCCGCACAGCGAACATAATTGGAGGAATCGAAAATGATGCCGCTCCGCATGCTGTCGATGGTCGCCGCCGCCGTTCTTGCCGCGGCGCCCGGTCTTGCCGCCGACGCCGATTTGATCCTCCACAGTGGAAAAATCGTTACTGTGGATTCGACGTTCTCCATCGCCGAGGCCGTGGCTGTCAAGGACGGGCGGATTGTCGCAGTGGGTAGTACAGCCGACGTCCTCGCGCGTGAGCGCGGCGTTAAGACGCAGGTCATCGATCTGAAGGGTCAGACAGTCCTTCCGGGCCTCACTGACACCCACATGCATCCGCCAGGCGCTGCACTCAGCGAGCACAATACACCGTTTGCAGTGCTCAGATCCTTTGACGACATTCGCAACTATATCCGGCAGCAGGCCAGCAGGACGCCGAAGGGCCAGTGGATCCAGGTGCCCAAGACCTTCCCGGGCCGGCTGACCGAGATGCGGATGCCGGACCGCACGGTGCTGGATGCGACGGCCGACCATCCTGTTTTTTATGATGCGAGCTACGCCTCGGCGGTCAATAGCCACGCGCTGAAAATCAGCGGCATCACCAGGGACACTCCCAATCCTGCCGGGTCCCGGATCGTGAAGGACGCGAAAGGCGAGCCGACCGGGATTCTCGTCGGCAGGGCAAACGGACTCCTCAAGGATCTGCCGCGGGAGCGTTCGTTCACCGAACTGGAACGGATAGATGCGGTCGCGCAGATGCTGCAGCGGTATGCGGCCGCCGGGCTGACGTCGATTGGCGATCGCGGTACCAGCGCCGAAGCGTTTGCGATGTACAACGTGTTGAAGAAGCAGAATCGGCTTCCGGTGCGCGTCGTGATGACCGCAAGGCTGGGTCTCGAGGAGATTCAGCGCTCGAGCTGGACGACCGGCCAGGGCGACGAATGGCTGAAGTGGGGCAGCTTCAAGGTCGGGCTCGATGGGGGAATGAACGCCGGCACGGCGTACATGCGCGAGGCCTACGGTCCTTTCGGCGCCCAGCTGTACGGGATCGACGATCCCAACAACCGCGGCATCATCAATTTCACGCCGCCGGCGCTTTTGAGCATCATGCGAGCGGCGTACAACAAAGGCTGGCAGCTTTCGGCGCACTCGCAGGGTGGCGGAGCGGTCGACGCGCTCATGGAGACATTCGAGACGTTGAACAAGGAGAGGCCGATTGCCCCGACGCGCTCTCACTGGATTCACGCAAGCTTCCTGTCTGCCGATTCGATCGCGCGCGCCAAGACGCTCGGCGTGCTCGTCGATGTGCAACCCGACTGGCTGCACTTCGACGGCGTCAGCCTGAGCAAGGTGATGAGCAGGGAAGCGATGCGCTATTTCATTCCGCTCCGGTCGCTCGTCAATTCCGGAGTCGTCTTTGCGGGTGGCAGCGATCACATGGTGGGGTGGGACAAAGACACTGCGATCAACGCCTACAATCCGTTCCTCGGGATGTGGATTGCCATTACGCGGAAAACCACACAGGGTGTGGTCATCCATCCCGAAGAACGGCTGACGCGCGAGGAAGCGCTCAAGATGTACACGATCTGGGCGGCCTATCTGCAGCACAGCGAGAAAGAACGCGGTTCGATTGAGGTCGGCAAACTCGGGGACTTCGTCGTGATCGATCGCGACTATCTGACGTGCCTTGAAGACGACATTCGCCGGATCGGGTCGGTGATGACGATCGTTGGCGGTCGCGCGGTGTATTCGCGGTAGACACGTCAGCCTCATCCATTGGGCCATCGCAGTGTGAGCGCTCGGCTATACTCGCGAAGTGTCCCGTCCTCTGGTCATCGCCATTGACGGCCCCTCCGGCGCCGGCAAAGGCACTGTGGCGCGCGAGCTCGCGCGCCGTCTGAACTACCGACATCTTGATACCGGCGCAATGTATCGCGCGGTGGCGTGGAAGGCGCTGAACGACGGTGTGTCGCTGGATGACGAAGCAGCGGTGTCTGCGCTTGCGCGACGGGCGGACCTCGAAGTGAGCCCGTCGGGCGTGCTCATCGATGGCCACGACGTCACCATCGCCATTCGCACCGCGGAAATCGATCGCGCGTCTGCGGCCGTGTCACGCCTGCCGCAGGTTCGTGCCGTTCTGGTGGCGCAACAGCGGCGGGAAGGAGAGGACGGGGGCATCGTCATGGAAGGCCGCGACATCGGATCGGTGGTGTTTCCGGATGCGGACGTGAAGATTTACCTGGATGCCGCTCCTGAAGAGCGAGCGCGGCGGCGCGCGGCAGATCCTGCGCACGGCATGAGCCGCGCCGCGGCGACCGCAGATGTCGCGCTGGAACTGGAAGCGAGAGACAGGTCGGACAAGACACGGGCCAGCTCGCCCCTCGTGATCGCTCCCGATGCCATCGAAATTGACACGACGGGGTTGTCTGTGGAGGATGTGGTGAGGAAGGTGATGGAAATAGTTGAAAAGGAAGAAGGAAAAAGGAAGAAGGAAATAAGGCACCTCGAATGTGCGTTTTCCTTTTTCCTTTTGCCTTTTTCCTTTCTGGCCTCTCCTATTGCTTTCTGTTCCGATCCTTATAGTCTTCCGCCGACGCAGGGTCGTACTCCCAGCGGTGTCTGTCGCGCGCTTCGATTTTCTCAGACCCTTTCAGCTCTTCCGCATCTTCGTACTCGACCCCCAGGGCGCGGCCGATTTCTTCCACGACGTCCTGGTCGGGCGTCGGCATGTCGCCACCGGGCGTTTCTTCGCCGCTCGAGTACGCTTCGCTCCAATCGGCATCGAGCTCGCCGCCCGTCAAGGCAGGGCCTCCTTCGGTGTGCTCGCGAAAGCGGTGTTGGAGTGACGCCTGGCCGGACTCGGCCGATGACGCCTTCGGCGCATATCCGAGCGTCGACGGGGCGCCGGGAATCGTGTCGTCATCGCGCAGGCGCCGCCGTTCGCGTTCCAGCGCCGCAGGTTTGGGCCGCGAGACCGCTCTCCGGCCCGAAGCCCGCCGCGCCTTCGCCTTCATCGATTTTCGCCGCCGGTTTCCTTGCGGGCGCCTTTTTGGCGCCGCCCGTGCGCTTGGCGCGTATCGACGCGGCAGGCCGCGACGGGCCCTTGCGCTGACCGGTCCGACCCCTGGTTTTCGAACGGGACGCGGTACGGGCTCCCATCTTCCTGGTTTTGCGTGCAGGCTTTCGCGTGCGTGCTGTCGCTTTGCGTTTGGCCATCACCGGCGTCCTTTCAACCCCTGACAGAGCCTGACGAAGGGCCGAGTATTCTTGACAGTCTACCCATAAACTACCTACACTCTAATGCTTATCGCGAGCCAGCGGGCGCCAGCCTTCGCGCTCGCTTCGGCGTGGCAGTCGCACTCCCGCCGGTACAACAAGCGTGGAGCAGGCGCTTGGCTGCGAATCCCGCCGGTAACTTCGGCGAGCCAATCGATCGATTTGAGGAGGACGTGTAAGGCATGGTGAACGTGGACGACGAGCGCACTCAGAAAGAAGCAGTCCCGGAGGGCGCCGGCGCGGCCCCTCGCGCGGGCGGCAAAGCCCAGGCGCGGGGAGGTGTACTCACCCCCTTTAAAGACGAGGATGTCGACCCCCAGGAATTCTCCCGGATGCTCGACATCTACGATAGCAGCTTCCGCAACATCGCGGAAGGCGAGGTGATGAAAGGCACAGTCCTCAAGGTCACCCCGTCGGAAGTGATCGTCGACATCGGCTACAAATCAGAAGGCATCATCGGCGTCGACGAGTTCCTCGACGAGCGCGGCGAGGTGACCGTGCAGCCGGGAGATACCGTCGACGTGCTGCTCGAGCGCACCGAAGATCGAGACGGGTACGTCGTTCTCTCGCGCGAAAAAGCCGAGAAGATGAAGATTTGGGACGAGGTCGAGAAAGCCTACGCCGAGCGGAAGGTAGTCATCGGCCGCGTCATCGAGCGCATCAAGGGCGGGCTTGCGGTCGACATCGGCGTCCGCGCGTTTCTTCCGGGCTCGCAGATCGACGTGCGTCCGGTCAGGAACCTGGACGCGCTGCGCGGTCAGGAACTGCGGATGCGCGTCATCAAGGTCAACAAGAAGCGCGGCAACATCGTGCTGTCCCGGAAGGTCTTGCTCGAAGAGGAAAACGCGGAGAAGAAGAAGCACACACTGCACACCCTGGCCGAAGGGAAGGTGCTGAAAGGGACCGTCAAGAACATCACCGACTACGGCGCGTTCATCGATCTGGGCGGCATCGACGGCCTCCTGCACATCACCGACATGTCCTGGGGTCGCGTCGGCCATCCTTCGGAGCTCTTCAAGGTGAACGACGAGATCGACGTGATTGTGCTCAAGTACGATCCAGCGACCGAGCGCGTGTCGCTCGGTCACAAGCAGCTCATCAACGATCCCTGGTCGAACGTTTCCGATCGGTATCCCGTGGGGGCACGCATGTCGGGGAAGGTCGTGAGCCTGACCGACTATGGCGCCTTCATCGAGCTGGAGCCGGGCGTCGAAGGGCTCATCCACGTGTCCGAGATGTCGTGGAGCAAGCGTGTGAAACACCCGTCGAAAATCCTCAACGTCGGCGACAGCGTCGACGCGATGGTGCTCGGCGTCGACGCCACCGCGAGGCGGATTTCGCTCGGTCTCAAGCAGGTCGAAACCAATCCGTGGCACGAGCTGGCGGAAAAATATCCGGTCGGTTCGAAGATTGTCGGCAAGGTGCGGAACCTCACGGAGTTTGGGGCGTTCGTCGAGGTCGAAGACGATATCGACGGTCTGATTCACATCTCCGACATGTCGTGGAGCAAGCGGATCAAGCATCCCTCGGAAGTGCTCAAGAAGGGGGACAAGGTCGAGGCGATGGTTCTCAACATCGACGCGGAGAATCAGCGTCTGTCACTGGGGCTGAAGCAGCTTGCGACCGACATATGGGACGATTTCTTCTCGCGGCACCAGGTGGGACAGACCATCGAGGGCAAGGTGGTCCGCGTGACCAACTTTGGCGCCTTCGTGGAGCTGGACGAGGGGATTGAAGGCCTCATCCACGTGTCGGAGCTCGATGATCAGAAGGGCACTGAGAAAATCGATCTGACGGTCGGTGAGAACTACCCGATGAAAATCATCAAGCTGGTGCCGTCCGAGCGGAAGATCGGCTTGAGCATTCGCGCGCTGAAATCCGACGAGTACCGGTCGGACTGGGAAGAGTACGCGGAGAAAGCCGGCACCGGCGAAGCAACCCTGGGAGATCACTTCAAGGCACGGAGCTAGAGCCGCGGTGGCACGGGGCGATGGGGCCCCGCACGCAATGCGGCGAGGAGCGGAGCAGGCGCGTCCCCAACACGGCAGCCGCGCTGGGGTGCTCGCCGGGCCCCTGCGACAAATATGGACGATCAGGAGATGCTCGGCCGCCCTGGGCGGCAGCATGACCAAAGCCGAGCTCGTCGAAGAAGTGTCACGGGTCTCGGACCTCACGAAGAAACATTCGGAGGTCATCGTCGACACGGTCTTCCGCAGCATCATCACGGCGCTGCATCGCGGCGAGAAGATCGAGCTCCGGGGCTTCGGCAGCTTCCGCCTTCGACGGCGGGAGCCGCGCAAGGGGCGGAATCCCAAGACCGGCGACAAAGTGGACGTGCCACCGAAGAAAGTGCCGTACTTCAAGCCCGGGAAGGAACTCAAAGAGCTCATTAACCAGGAGCCTGGCGGACCACCGCAGGCCTAAGATCAGCCGGTGGTAGCCGGTAGCCAGTAGCAGGGAAGCTGCGTGGCGCTACGAGCTACCGGCGACCGGCCACCAGCCCGATGGATCGCCTGTGGGCGCCCTGGCGCTTGTCTTACGTGACCTCAGATCCGGCGCCTTCGACCGATTGCATTTTCTGCGACGCCTGCGCCGGCCACGACATCGACCTCCTGCTCATCAGGGGGCAGCACAGTTACGTCATCCTGAACCTGTATCCCTATAACAATGGTCATCTGATGGTGGTGCCAAAGCGCCATCTTTCCGCGCTGGAGTCGCTGACGCCCGGCGAGCAGACCGAGCTGATGCACTTCACCCGGCTGTCTGAGATGGCGTTGAACGAGGCCTATCGCCCGCACGGCATCAATGTCGGTATCAACCTCGGCCGGGCCGCCGGCGCAGGAATCGAGAACCATCTCCACATCCATCTCGTGCCTCGCTGGACCGGCGACACGAATTTCATGACCGCGGTCGGCGAGACCCGAGTGCTGCCCGAAGACCTCGCGGCGACGGCGACTCGTCTGCGCCCGATTTTTGAGAGGCTCGCTCAATCCGGGGTTTAGGTGGGGTCAGACCCTATTTTTTCGTTTTTCGTAATTCTAGGAGCGAATGGTCTGAGCGTTACGAAAAACGAAAAAATAGGGTCTGACCCCTATTTTGTCGCGCCGAGTATTTGCCTGGCTATCGTCTGAAGCTGCAGATTGGATGTACCTTCGTAGATCTGGCCGATCTTCGCGTCACGAAATAATTTCTCGACCGGATAGTCCTTAACATACCCGTAACCGCCGAACAGCTGAACGGCGAGCGACGTGACGTGCTCGGCGGCATCCGCGGCGAACAGCTTGCACATCGCGGCCGGAGTAAGGAAGGGTTCCTGGCTGTCGCGCAGCCTGGCGGCGTTGTAGACGAGCAGCCGTGCCGCTTCGAGCTCCGTTGCGGCGCGCGCGAGCTGAAACTGCACGCCCTGAAAATCCGCGATGGCCCTGCCGAACTGCTGGCGCTCCTGCGTGTAGGCGACCGCGTGGTCCAGCGCACCCTGTGCCAATCCGATCATTTGGGCGCCGATGCCGATCCGTCCCTCGTTGAGTGTTTCGATCGCGACCTTGTAGCCGCGGCCCACTTCGCCGAGCACGTTGGCGGCCGGCACGCGGCAATCTTCGAGCAGCAGCTCGCAGGTGCTGCTGGCGCGGATGCCCAGCTTGTCTTCCTTCCTGCCGACTGAGAATCCGGCAAAGCCCCGCTCGATGACGAAAGCGGTGATGCCCTTATAACCGGCGCCCGGATCGACGGTCGCAAAGACAATGAAGAGATCAGCTTCGTTCGCATTGGTAATCCACAGCTTCCGGCCGGTGAGCCGGAACTCGCCGCCACCGTCTTCGGCCCTCGTGGTCAGCGCAAACGCATCGCTTCCCGAGCCCGCCTCAGACAACGCGTACGCGCCGACGGAGCGTTTCGCGAGTTGTGGGAGATAACGATCCTTCAGGTCGGGTGCGGCCCAGCGCAGCAGTGCGTTGGCGACCAGCGTGTTCTGAACGTCAACGAGCACGCCGACCGACGGGTCGACGCTGGACAGCGCCTCGACGGCAAGCACGGCGTGAAAGAAGCTGGCGCCGGCGCCCCCGTAGACTTCGGGAATCTCGATACCCATGACGCCCAGGTCGAACAGCCGATCGACGAGCGAGCGCGGCATCTTCGCCCGGTCGTCCATCTCGCGGACAAGCGGCTGGATCTCCCGGCGGGCGAACTCGAGCACGCTGGCGCGAAAGAGCGCCTCGTCCTCGCTGAGGCGGGTCAGCGGCGGCCGAGATTCAGTAGCTTTTTCCACGGCGGCAGAATGTTATCATTCGGGGTAATGCAGAAGGTCCGCCTTCGCCTGGGCTACGGCGTCATGGCGGCCGTTCTCGCCGCGCCTCTGGCGCTGGCCGTGAAGGCTCAGAATGCGCCTCCCGCACAAACACCGCCGCCTCCGCCGCCAGAACAGGCTGACGCAGACTCCGACGTTCCGTGCCGACATCAATTTCGTTCGCGTGGACGTGATCGTCACCGACAAGCAGGGCAACCCTGTCCACGATCTCCGGCAGGAGGACTTCGAGGTCACCGAAGACGGCAAACCGCAGACAATCCAGACGTTCAAGCTGATCAACGTGACCGAGAATGCCGGCGTGGGAAGCGATCCGCCGCGGGAAGTTCGCAACGCCATCGAAGAGCAGACCGAGGCCGCGCGCGACGACGTGCGGCTGTTCGCGATCTTTCTCGACGATTACCACGTCCGGCTCGAGAACAGTATGAGAGCGCGCGAGGTGCTCGCGCAGTTCGTTGAAAACCAGCTTCAGCCCGCCGACATGGCCGGCATCATGTACCCGCTCTGGTCGATTGGCGACGTCATGCTGACGCGCAACCGGAGGAGCATCGCGGGCGCGATTCGAGAGTTCGTGGGTCGCAAATACGATTACACGCCCCGGAATCTCTTCGAAGAGCGCTACGTCCATTACGTCTCGACGATGGAAGCGGAGCGAATACGGAACCAGGTGACGCTGACGGCGCTTGAAGGGACTGATCACGCGCCTTGGCGGGCTGCGCGAAGGACGGAAGGCGATCGTCCTGATCAGCGAAGGCTTTACGAATTCGCTTGCCGCCGCAGGTGCAGGATCAGATCGCGACATGCAATGGCGGGCCATGCGGCAACCAGCCGCGGCCGAGTCCGGACCCGATCGGCGGACAAGCTGGACCGTCACAGGCGCGGATGGACGCGATGGAGTTCTTCGCTCAGACGGATCTTCTTTCGGATATTCGCAGCGTGTACGAGCTCGCGAACCGTTACAACACGGCGATCTACGCGGTCGATCCACGAGGACTGGCGCCGTTCGAGTTCGATTTGAGCACGGCGGGGCAGGCCAATGTCAGCCTGACGAAAGACCGGGCGATGCTCGAGAGCACGATTGACACGCTGCGCATCCTTGCCGACGAAACCGACGGCCGCGCCATCGTCAACAGCAACGACCTGGACAGAGGGCTCCGACAGATTGTCCGGGACTCAAGCGCCTACTATCTGCTCGGATACACCTCGACGCTGTCGCAGCCGGATGGAAAGTTTCACAAGATCAACGTTCGCGTAAAACGTCCTGGCCTTCAGTTGCGCGCAAGGCCAGGTTACCTGGCGATGACCGCCGTCGAAGCCGAGCGCGCGACGACGAACGACCAAGAGGACGGGTCCGCCGGCTGCGGTCACCGAAGCGCTTGGGACGCTCGCCGCGACGAACGAGACGAAGTCTGATCCGAAGCTGGATCGGAATGTCGCCCGGCACGAACGGCAAGACCAAGATCACTTTCCTGTGGAATCCTGCGCCGGTGCCACCGGGAGTTCGTCGAGAGACCGCCGCAGCGTCTGTCGCTCATCGCCGGAGGCGCGAATTCCGATCTTGTACTATCCGCGGCAAGGCGATGGCGCCGGGGCGAGTCGAGTTCGAGGTCCCGCCGGGGCCGATCGATTTTGAAATCGCCGTGGAAGACGCAGCTGCAGAAGTGCTCGATCGCGAAACGCGAAAGTTGATCGTGCCGAGCATGGGGCTTGGCCTGACGCTCAGCACTCCGCAAGTCTTCCGCGGCAGGACGTTGCCTGAATGGCAGAAGATCGCGGCGGATCCGGCCGCCGTGCCGGTCATCGAACGCGAGTTCCGTCGAACCGATCGCCTGCTGTTGCGCGTATGGGCGCTCAAAGCGCAGGCGGGACGCCGGTTATCAGCGCGCGAATGCTCAATCGGGACGGAGCAGAGATGTCGGTGCTTCCGGTTACTGACGGCGGGATTCGGCGGCTTGAGCCATATCGATGTCCCGCTGGCGGCGCTTCCGGTCGGCGAATTCCTCATCGAAGTGATCGCCAAGGATGGCGCCGAGCAAGCCTCGACGCTCGTCGCCATTCGAGTGACCCCGTGAAGGGAGCGCTGGTCGTCGCTCATTGCGCTCGCGTGCGTTGTCGCTGCGGAAGCACAGTGGCGCGGCAGGTATCGCGAGGGTTCGTTTGCAGCGCGTTACGCGCCGCCGCTCATGCCTGACGCCGATTTCACGATCTGCCGCCTCGAGTACACGCGCGTCAAGATCGAAGATATGGGCGTCGGCTGGCAGACCGACTATCCGTTCTCCGAGCGCAACCTGATGACCCGGCTGTCCGAGCTCACCAAGACGCCCATCAGCCGCGACGAACGCAAGGAACCCAACACCTGGGTCGTGCGCGCGACCGATCCGCAGCTCTTCAACTGTCCATACGTCGTCGCGTCCGATGCCGGAACGATTGGGCTGAAGTCGGCCGAAGTGCAGGGTCTTCGCGAGATTATCTGCTGAAAGGCGGGTTCCTGTGGGTGGACGATTTCTGGGGAACCGAGGCGTGGGAGCAGTGGTCGAGCGAGATCGGCCGGGTGCTGCCGCCAGCCGAATTTCCGATTATGGATGTGCCGCTCACCGATCCGCTGCTTCGCAGCCTCTTCACGGTAACCGAGATTCCGCAGATCACGAACATCCAGTTCTGGCGCGGCACTGAGGGGCGGAACACGTCGGAGCGCGGCGAAGACAGCCGCGAGGCTCATCTTCGCGCGATCCGCGATCATCGCGGCCGCATCATGGTGCTGATGACACACAACACCGACGTGGCCGACTCGTGGGAGCGTGAAGGCGAAGATCCCGGGATTCTTCTACCAGTTCTCACCGAATGGATACGCGCTCGGCGTCGATGTGTTGCTGCATGCGATGACTCACTAGCCGGTGAGCTGGTAGCTGATAGCTGGTAGCCGGTAGCAGCCCTCAGCCTTGAGCCCTTAGCCCTCGCTTTAGCCCTAAGCCCTATCCGTGTACAATGAAAGGACCGCTCCATTCTCATGAGAGCGCGGTGAAAGGCCGTCAAGCCATTGCCTGATGAGTCTCGCCGAGTGCGGCGTCAGCCGCAAGGCGGACGGAAGGGCACGTTCGCACTAGGCCGCGGCCGGGAGGTGCTCAATATATGGCTAAACCGTTGGTGATTTGTTCGTAGCAAGTCTTCGAGGGCCCGTCGCACAGCGTGCGGCGGGCTCTTGTCGTTTGCGGGTCGAGGTTCCGGCTGCGGTCAAGAACCCAGAACGAGAACCCAGCACCCAGAATCCAGAACCTGGAACCTCTAGGGACATGAACCACCGCCGTTCAGACGCCGCGCGAACGCGACATACCCTTTCAAACAGTCTCCGGGCGGCCAGTCGAACGTCTCTACTCGGCTGATTCGGTAAAGGATCTCGATTACGAACGCGACCTCGGCGATCCTGGCAGCTATCCTTACACTCGCGGGATTCATCCGACCGGCTACACGGGCAAACTGTGGACGATGCGCCAGTTTGCAGGCTTCGGCACGCCCGAGGAGACCAATCGAAGGTATCGCGATCTTCTGTCAGCCGGCGCTACCGGTCTCAGTGTCGCGTTCGACCTGCCAACGCTGATGGGCCGTGACCCGGATCACCCGCTTTCGCTTGGCGAAGTGGGAAAGTGTGGCGTCAACGTGACGTCGCTCGCCGACATGGAAGCGATGTTCGACGGGATTCCGCTCGCCGACGTCACGACGTCGATGACGATCAACTCGCCGGCGCCGATGATTTTCGCGATGTATCTCGCACTGGCGGAACGTCAGGGCGCGAGCTGGAAGAGCCTGTCGGGGACGATCCAGAACGATATTCTCAAAGAGTTCATTGCGCAGAAGGAATACATCTACCCGCCGCGCCCATCGGTTCGACTTGTCACCGATGTGTTCGCGTTCTGTGCGGCGCACGTGCCGCGCTGGAACACGATTTCGGTGAGCGGGTATCACATTCGCGAGGCCGGCGCGACCGCGGCGCAGGAACTGGCATTCACGCTACGGGACGGCATGGAGTACGTCCAGGCGGGCGTGGACGCCGGGCTGGATGTCGATCGCTTCGCGCCCCGGATGTCGTTCTTCTTCAACGCGCACAGCGACTTCTTCGAAGAGATCGCCAAGTACCGCGCGGCGCGCCGCATCTGGGCGCGTGTGATGCGCGATCGATTCGGCGCGCGCGACGAGCGATCCTTGAAACTGCGATTCCACAGTCAGACCGCCGGCGTATCGCTCACCGCTCAGCAGCCGATGAACAATGTCATTCGTACGGCGCTTCAGGCCCTTTCGGCCGTGTTGGGCGGCACCAACTCGCTGCACACGAACTCGCTGGACGAAGCGCTGGCCCTTCCGACGGCCGAGGCCGCGACGCTGGCGCTGCGAACACAACAGATTCTCGCGCACGAGAGCGGCGCCACGGGCTCGATCGATCCCTTTGGCGGCTCCTATTTCGTCGAGCGTCTGACGTCCGACCTCGAAGAGGAGACCGGACAGATACTTCCGCACGATCGACGGCATGGGCGGAATGATCGCGGCGATCGAACGCGGATATCCCCAGCGGGAGATTGCCGAGAGCGCATACCGATTTCAGCGGGACCTCGAGCACAAGCGCCGAACCATCGTAGGTGTCAACGCCTTCGTCTCTGAAAGCGATCAGCCAGTGCCGATTCTGCATATCGATGAGACGCGCCGCCGAACGACAGCTCGCGAAAGTCGACCGCCTTCGACGGACCAGGAACAAGGCGGCGGTGGAGCGGGCGCTGGACAGCCTTCGCGCGGCCGCCGTGGGAACGGAGAACACGATGCCGGCACTGCTCGACGCCGCGCGCGCCTACGCCACGATCGGCGAGATGTGCGACGCGCTCAGGGAGGTATGGGGAGAATACCAGGAACAGGCGATAATCTAGTCGACAGTCGATGGTCGATCAGTCGGCAGTCGATAGATTGATGTCATGAACAAGATTCGAGTGATCATCGCCAAGCCCGGGCTCGATGGGCATGACCGGGGCGCGAAGGTCATCGCGCGCGCGCTGCGCGACGCGGGCATGGAAGTGATCTACACGGGCCTTCGGCAGACCCCCGAACAGATCGTCGCGGCCGCCCTACAGGAAGACGCCGATGTCATCGGCCTGTCCATCCTCTCAGGGGCCCACAACTCGATTTGCCGCCACGTGATGAAGTTACTGGACGAAAAGGCGCTCACCGATGTCCTGGTCGTGCTCGGGGGAATTGTCCCCGACGCGGATTTGCCCGGCCTGAAGGCGATGGGCGTCTCGGCCGTTTTCCGGCCCGGGACGGCTATGCAGGACATCGTCGATTTCATCGAGGCTGATCGAGCGCATCGACTTGGAGCCGACGTCAAAGCCGACGTCAATATGTAACGAGCCTGCCCCGACCATGTAAGGGTCACCGAAATCGCCTCGCAGCCGCCGGGCGTCTGGGTCAAGAAGAGATCGACCGCATCGAGAAGCGCAATAGGGCGCTCCGCCGAGACGGGGCAGATTTTGCAGTGACCATTGTGCGCCATGGACGACGCTGCAAATCCGCGCGTTCCCGAGAAGCCTGCGCTCGAGGGACTCGAGACAAAATGGCAGGCAGCCTGGGACCAGAACCGCACGTTCAGCTTCAATCGCAGTAAATCACGCGACCAGGTCTATTCGATAGATACGCCACCGCCGACGATCAGCGGGTCGCTGCACATCGGCCACGTGTTCTCCTTCACACACACCGACGTCATAGCGCGCTTTCAGCGGATGCGCGGGCGGGAAGTGTTCTATCCCATGGGGTGGGATGACAACGGTCTTCCCACCGAGCGGAGAGTTCAGAATTACTACGGAGTGAGATGCGACGCGTCGCTGCCGTACGACCCGAGCTTTCAACCTCCCGCGCAGCCTCCCAAACAACCCATCTCGATCTCGCGGCCCAATTTCGTCGAGCTCTGCCTGCGTCTTACCAAAGAAGACGAGCAGGCGTTCGAGCAGCTCTGGCGCTATCTCGGCCTGTCGGTCGACTGGTCGATGACCTACGCGACGATCGACAAACGGTCGCAGCGGATCTCGCAAATCGGGTTTCTGCATCTCCTCGGGAAGGGGCTCGCCTACCAGCTCGAGGCGCCGACGCTGTGGGACATCGATTTTCGAACAGCCGTCGCGCAGGCCGAGCTCGAAGATCGCGAGCGTGAGGGGGCATATCATCGGCTGCGTTTCGAACGGCTCGACGGCGGCGCGGTCGAGATCGAAACGACGCGTCCGGAACTACTTCCTGCGTGCGTCGCGCTGGTTGCGCACCCCGATGACGAGCGATACCGGCCGTTGTTCGGCAGCGAAGTGGTGACGCCGCTCTTCCGGTCGCGCGTACCGGTGATGGCGCATGCGTTGGCCGATCCAGAGAAGGGAAGCGGCATCGCGATGATCTGCACGTTCGGCGATGTCAGCGACGTGACGTGGTGGCGGGAGCTCTCGCTGCCGGTCCGCGCGATCATTCAACCGAACGGCACGCTACGACCGATCACCTGGGGCGAGCCCGGCTGGGAGTCGCAGGACCCGCCGGCTGCACAGAAGGCCTACGATCAGCTCTCGGGACAATCCATTGCCAAGGCTCGTGCGCGCGTGGTCGAGCTGCTGCGCGAGGAAGGCACGATGCTCGGCGAGCCTCGACCGATCGTCCACAGCGTCAAGTTCTACGAGAAGGGAGACCGTCCGCTCGAGATCGTCACGAGCCGGCAGTGGTTCATCCGGACGATTGATTTTCGATCCGCGCTCATCGAGCGAGGGCGCCAGCTCAAGTGGCACCCTGAATACATGCGCGTCCGCTACGAGAACTGGGTGAATGGCCTGAGCGGCGATTGGTGCATCAGCCGGCAGCGCTTTTTCGGTGTGCCCTTCCCCCTCTGGTATCCAACCGGGAAAGACGGTCTCGTGGATTACTCGCGGCCCATTGTTCCGGACGAGTCCAGGCTCCCAATCGATCCGTCGACCGACGTGCCCGAAGGCTACCGCGCAGACCAACGCGACCGGCCGAACGGATTCAGCGGGGATCCGGACATCATGGATACGTGGGCGACCTCATCGCTGACGCCGCAGATTGTCAGCGCGTGGTCTCACGACAACGATCTCTTTGCTCGAGTATTTCCAATGGATCTGAGGCCTCAAGGGCACGACATCATCAGGACGTGGCTGTTTTCGACGGTGTTGCGCGCACATCTGGAGCACGACCGCCTGCCGTGGGCCCATGCGGCGATCTCCGGCTTTCTGACCGATCCGGACAGAAAGAAGATGTCGAAGTCGAAGGGCAACGTCGTGACGCCGTTTGGGCTGCTTGAAGAACATGGATCTGACGGCTTGCGCTACTGGGCCGCGAAGGGAGGACCCGGCGTCGACACCATGTTTGACGTCGCTCAGATGAAGGTTGGCCGCCGCCTCGCGATCAAAGTGCTGAACGCCGCGAAATTCATCCTCTCGAAGGCTGAACCTCAGGGCCCGGTGACGGCGTCAGTGGATCGAGCGATGCTTCGAAACCTTGGAAGCCTCGTCGAGCAAGCCACGCAGGCCCTCGACGACTATGAATACGGCCGCGCGCTCGACCTGGTGGAACGGGAGTTCTGGGGTTTTTGCGACGACTATCTCGAGTTCGTCAAGGGACGCCGTTACGGCGACCAGGGGCCCGGGGCTGCCGGGTCGGCGAACAGCGCGCTCGTGGCCGCGCTGTCGGTCTACTTACGGTTGCTCGCGCCATATTTGCCGTTTGCGACCGAGGAAGCATGGTCGTGGTGGAAATCCGGCTCGATTCATCGAGCGTCATGGCCCACCGAACGGGATGTTCTCGTTCAGATTGAGAATGCAGCCGATGCCGATCTCGCGAAGTGGAGCTACGCACGCGATCTGCTGGCGCACGTGCGTCGCCGGCGGTCGGAGGCGAAGCAACCGCTGAAGGTCCCGATTGTGAAAGCGGTCATAGGCGACGACCCCATGCGCCTGATTCATCTGGACGACATCGAGGCCGACTTGAAGACGGCGGTACGTATCGAGAGCATCACAAGGCACCCGCGGGCCGGCGAGCTCTCAATAGAGGTCGAGTTTGGCGCAGCTCAGTCTTGACACCGCCAGCTACCGCGAGCTCGTGCGGCAGGCGCTCAAAGAAGATCTTGCGGACGGCGATATCACCACGAACGCGATTGTCGGACAAAACGATCGCGCGATTGGTTTTCTCGTGGCCAAATCGGCATGCACGCTCGCCGGCATCGGCGTTGCCGTCGAGACATTCCGCCAGCTGGACCCCGCTATCGCGTCGAAGCTGTCGTACCACGACGGCGACGAGTGCGAGGAAGGCGCCACGATCGGCGAGATTGCGGGAAGCGCACGGGCGTTGTTGTCGGGCGAGCGCACGGCGCTCAACTTCCTTCAGCATCTGTCGGGAATCGCCACCGAGGCGCGGGCGTTCGTTCGCGCCAGCGGTGGCGCGATTACCGTGCTCGATACACGCAAGACGACGCCGATGCTGCGGGTTCTCGAGAAGTACGCGGTCCGCATCGGCGGGGCGACCAACCACCGCATGTCGCTCAGTGACGGCATCCTGATCAAGGACAATCACATCCGGCTGGCGGGCACGATCACCAGGGCAGTCGCACAGGTCCGGGCATTGGGTGGTGCCAGGCCGGTGGTCGAGGTGGAGGTCGAGACGCTCAAACAGGTCGATGAGGCACTCGCCGCGGGTGCCGAGGTGCTGCTGCTCGACAACATGGCCATCGATCAAATCCATGAGGCCGTACGAAAAAGCCGCGGGCGGGCGAAGACGGAGATTTCCGGTGGCGTCACGCTCTGCAGGATTCCAGAGCTCGCGAAAACAGGAGCCGACTTCGTGTCGAGCGGCGCCCTGACACATTCTGTCCAAGCAGTTGATATCAGCTTTGAAATCGAACCTCTCTGACGTCCTGCGCGAATCGCGTGAGGTGCCTCATGATGTGCGCAGCGAGCTCCTGCGCGTGTCGGCACGGCTCGGTTCGATTGCGGGATGCACCTACTGGCTCTCTGAGACCGGATCGACCAATGATGTCGCTGCGCATCTCGCTGAGTCCGGCGCCGATGAGGGGACGACGGTCATTGCGGAAGCGCAGACGTCGGGCCGCGGCCGTTACGGGCGAGAGTGGTTCTCACCCGCGGGCGCGGGCCTGTACGTTTCCATGGTTTTAAGGCCTTCGAGCGACCACGCGCTCACCAGTAGAGCCAATCCCGTCGCCCTGCTGACGCCCGCATGCGGTGTCGCTCTCGCTGAAGGGATTCGCAACGCCACGGGCTTGCCCGTGGAGATCAAATGGCCCAACGACGTCGTGATAGGCCGGCGCAAACTCGCAGGAATCCTCGCGGAAGCCGCTGCTCAGGCGGGCGCCCTGCAGTTCATCATCCTCGGCTTCGGCGTCAACCTCGGCGTCGCTGCATATCCTGCCGAACTTTCATCTCGCGCGACGTCGCTCGAAGCCGAGATCGGCCGCACACCCGATCGCGCGTTGGTTCTCGCCGAAATCCTGGCGTCCTTCGCAGAGCGTTACGCCGACCTCCGTGCCGGCAGGTTCGATGCTATTCTGACCGCGTGGCGGCGTCTGGCGCCGTCGCTGCCGTCTGCTTCTGTCGAATGGGATTCGCCTGGCGGCTCGTTGCGCGGCCGCGCCGAGGGAATCGACGCCGAGGGAGCACTGCTCGTCCGTATCGGTGATCGTGTGGAGCGCGTGATTGCCGGCGAGGTTCGATGGCTCTAGAGAGGGCAGAGCGAGCATGCTGTTAGCAATTGACGTCGGCAACACGAACATCGTGTTCGGAGTGTTCGAGGAAGACCGGCTGGTTGAGAGCTGGCGGCTCGCGACGCTGCGCGAACGAACGTCGGACGAGATAGGCATCTGGGTCGCCCAGCTTTTCGAGCATCGCGCGCTCGATGCCAGCAAGGTCACCGGCATCGTCATGGGGTCGGTCGTTCCACCGCTGACGGGAACGTTTCTGACCATGGCGCAGCGTTATTTCGGAATGACACCCCTGAATGTCGACAGCACCGTTGATACGGGTCTGCCGATTCTCTATAAGAACCCCGCGGAAGTAGGCGCCGATCGTCTCCTGAATGGCGTCGCCGCCTATCGTTTGTACGGATTCGACCGTCAGGCTCCGATGGTCGTCGTGGATTTCGGAACGGCGACGACCTTCGATGCGATCTCGACCAACGGTGAATATCTTGGCGGCATCATCACCCCCGGACTGCAGATTTCAGCCGATGCGTTGTTCCAGCGTGCCGCCCGGCTGCCACGCGTCGATCTTCGCAAGCCGTGCGAGGTCATTGGAAGGACAACCGTCGGTGCCATCGAGTCCGGCCTGTACTACGGCTACGCTGCGCTGGTTGAAGGTCTGGTGGGGCGGATGGTCGGCGAGCTCGGGTCAAACACGGTCTGCATTGCGACCGGCGGCCTCGCCGGCATTATTGCGCCGGAAGTGGATGCGATTGAGCTCGTCGATCCCGATCTGACTTTGCAGGGACTCCGTATGGTCTGGGAGAGAAACAGACCCCGCTAGCTGCGCTCCGCGCGGGCCACAGATGACGCCTCAGGACTACTGCCGCGAAATCGAAGCATACCTCTGCCGCAAGAACGACGGACACTTGATCAGAATCGTCGGCCCGGCGTTCGAACGGGTTTTCGGCTGGGCAGCTGGAGGGGTTCCATTCAGAGATCGCGTGTCAGGGCATCGACCGGTACTTCGAACGCTATTACGCGAAGGGTTCACGGCGGCGGCCCGTACAAATCGATTTCTGCGAGCACGACGTGCTTGACGCGTTCGATGCCTGGCGGCGCGCGGTGGGCGTCGGCTTCCGGGTTCGGCGGCTGACGAACCGACGAGAGTCAAGCAACGGAAGAAAAGCCTGCCGGACCATCTCGATCGAGTCTGCGAAAGAGTCACCGCACGCCGCGCCGCAATGATTCCGCCGTCTCCGGAGTTCGACGCTGTGTTGGAGCAGGTCGCGACCGAGGCTGCCGGATTCAGGGATCGGCCAGGGCAGATCCGCGGTGAATCTCGCAGCGAGGCGCTCGCACGGCTCGTCGAACTGGATCGCCTGATGCTGGACGCCGCACGGGCTCAGGCCGATGCAGCGACTCTCGAAACTTTTCGCGGCGAGGCGATGGAGCAGCTGCTGCCCTTTCGCGATCGGATGCCGGCCGAGGACTATCGGCGGGCGATGGAAAGTGCCATCGATCGCCTGGTTCGTGAGCGCGAGAAACTGCCGGTCGTGGCGTTCGATTGACCGATGCCTCTGCAACCGAACTCCGACATCGTCCTGTCGATCGAAAAACCGGTGACGGGCGGACGAATGCTCGCACGCCACGACGGCCAGGTCGTTCTCGTCGCGGGCGCCATCCCCGGTGAACGTGTTCGCGTGCGAGTGGAGCGAATCAGCAGGCAGCTCGCTTTTGCGCACGCCACGGAAATACTGGAGGCCAGTCCCGATCGCCGGGGCACGGATCTCGACTGGGCGTGCGGCGGCTCGCTATACGCGCACATTGCGTACGAGCGCCAGGTGCTGCTCAAGGCCGAACTTGTGGCCGATGCGTTTGGCCGGATCGCCAAGATGTCTCTGGACGCGCCTGTAGCGGTTCTCGCGTCAGCCGAGCGCGGCTATCGTATGCGCGCACGCCTTCACGCCAGAAATGGCAAACTCGGGTTCTTCCGGGAAGGCACTCACGAGTTGTGCGATCCGGCGCAGACACGACAACTGCTTCCTTTCACCATCGACTCGCTCGGGAGACTCGAGCACGCGTTGAAGGGCGCGCGAGTTCTCGCGGTGAGCTCGTGCGAGGTTTCCGAGAATGTTCCCGCCACGGAGCGTGCCGTCCATGTCGAGCTCGAGTCCCCGCACCAGGCGCCGATCCACTTCGATGCTGTTGAAGGAATTTCCGGCGTACTGTTCTCCGACCATGGAAGCGCGCACCTGACTGCAGCTTACGGATCCCCCTATGTGACAGACCAGATCCGGGTTTTTGGAGCGTCGATATCGCTGATTCATCATGTCCAGTCGTTCTTTCAGGGAAATCGGTATCTGCTCGTGGAGCTCGTGGAGCGTGTGCTGGAGCACGTTCCCGACGGTTCGGTGACGGATCTTTACGCGGGAGCCGGACTGTTTGCTGTATCGCTCGCCGCCCGTGGTACGAGCTCCATCGTAGCGGTCGAAGGAGACCGCTTCAGTGCGCGCGACCTCGCGGCGAATGTGGCTCCGTTCTCCGGCACGATTACCGTCAATCACGAATCAGTCGAAGACTATCTGCGAAGACGAGACATCCCCCGACCAGACACCGTCGTGCTCGATCCTCCGCGGACCGGCATGTCCCGCGAGGCCATGTCTGCAGTGGTGGGACTGAGCCCTGCGCGCCTCGTTTATGTATCGTGCGATCTTGCGACCGTTGCTCGCGACGTCAAACGATTCACCGAAGCGGGATACCGCCTGAGTCATATCGAAGCGTTCGACCTTTTTCCGAATACTGCCCATGTCGAAACGCTGGTTGTGCTGAGGCAGGCCTGAAGCCCTGCGCGGCCACGAATCATTTTTCCGCGGCTTTCACGAACTCCTCGAACAACGCGCGAAATTCGCCGGTCCGCCAGAAATTTTCAGGGTGCCATTGCACCGCGATGCAGAAGCGCGAGTCGGGACGCTCGATCGCCTCGATAATCCCATCAGGTGCCGTAGCCGACACGTCGAATCCCGCCGCGGTCTGCTTGATCGCCTGATGATGCCGGCTGTTGACCTTCAGGACCTCGCCGTCGGCAAGCTGCTCCTGCATGACCTTCGACAAGGCGCTGCCGCGAGAAACCCAGATCTCGTGGGCGATGGCATACAGGGGCGTGTCGACCTGGTGTCCGAGCGACTGGTTCACCTCCGAAGCGATATCCTGAATGAGCGTTCCCCCAGCCGCCACGTTGATCACCTGCAGGCCGCGGCAGATTGCCAGCGTCGGCACGTCTTCGGCAAGCGCGAGCCTGGCCAGCTCCAGCTCGAACTCGTCACGGGGCGCATCGGACGGCTGTGTCTTGGGGTGACGTGGCTCGTGATAGTGCGCTGGGTCCAGGTCGTCGCCGCCGGTAAAAAGGACTCCACCGAGACTACGAACCGACGGTGTCTCGTCGAGCGACAGCACGCGCGGTTCTCCACCGGCGCGCCGAATCGATTCGACGTAGTCAGGAAGCCGGTTGCACGGAGTAATGCCGATGATAGCCATCTACATTCGGGACGGAACGGCGATGCCCATGACGTCGAGGGCCCGGGTCAATTGCGTTCGAAAGTGAGCCGACGCCAGCCGCGCGCCACAGTCTGGCATCGGGCTGTTCCTCATTGAGGATCGGATACCGGTGATAAAACCCGTTGAACATCTGAGCGAGACCGAACGCGTATTTCGCAAGCACCGAAAACTCCAGCGTTCGAACGACCTGCTCCACGATCTCATCGAGGCGCGACGCTTCGAGAACCAGGGCCCACAACTCGTGGCTCCCACCCTCGCCCGTGAGCTCGGCCGGAGCCGCCGAGGCAAGCCGTTCGAACACGGCGGCTTCGTCCAGCCCATCGCGGCCGCGCAGCTTCGCGAAGATGTTCTGGGCGCGTACGACAGCATACTGTAGGTAGGGCCCGCTTTCACCCTCGAACGCGAGGGCCTCGTCGACGTCGAAAGCGATGATCTTGGTGCGCGAATACTTCACCATGAAATAGCGAACCGCCGCTACCGCAATTGTTTCGGCGATTCGCCTCTGGTCCGACGCGCGTGAGCTCCGGGTTCCGCCTGGCGACTTCCCCCTCGGCCCGGGAGACAAGGGTGTCGATCAGATCGTCGGCCTTCACTCCCTGGCCCTTGCGACCGGACACGTCCACGAATCCACGTTTGTCGTCAGGGGCATCGCCGGCGAGATAACCGAGCGTCCGGGCGGTGGCATTGGACAGCGCGACCATCTCGTAGGAGAAATGGGTCGCTCGTTCGGCGTGCTCTGTGTAGCCCAGCGTCCGCAGAGCCTGCTTGAGCAGTTTCTGCAGGTACGACTGCCGAACGTCAATCACGTTGTAGGTGGCGGAAGCGTGTCCGAATGGAGGATGCCCGGGGTCACCAGGAGTTTCCGACGTCGACCAGAGCACGCTCCCATTGGTCCGCGTGGCAAATGGCCGGTAGTGGAAGTCGCGACCGAGCAGGCCCAGCTTCCAAAACTGATACGCGATGTCCTTGCCGACGTACGTCACGGTTCCGTTCGATCGCACGATGACTTTTTCCCGCTCATCGTCTTCCGGCTCCCCACTCCCACCAGAATCCTGATTGTCCTCTTCAATCCGCATCACCCAGCAGCCGGCAAGCTTCCCCTCGGTCTGCAGGTAGACAGCACCGCGGTCCTTGAGGATCTCAAACGCCCGCGCCCAGAACTGCAGCCGGAGGATGTGTCCCTCCCATGTCAGAAGGTCGTAATCCACGTTCAGTCTCGCCATTGTCCGGAGATGGCACCGGACGATGCGATCGGCGATGAACCGGGCGATGACCGAGGCATCGTTTCCACCGTGCTCGACGTCGTGCAACGTCGACGCGCGGATCCCGAGGCGCGCTTTGTCCTCCTCATACCACTGCGTGACGCGGGCGTACAGGTCCCAACAGTAAAAATCGAAGCGCGTGGAATCGGCGATTCGCTGGATGTCGTCGAGTTCCTTGTGTTCAAGCTCCCTGAACCCGACAACCACGTCGGCGACCTGGACCCCCGTATCGTCGATGTAGTTCTGCACTTCGACCGGCACACCACGGAATCGCTGAGCGCGCACGAGTGTGTCGCCGAGCGCGGAGTTTCTGAGATGCCCGATGTGCGCCGCCTTGTTGGGATTGATGGCGGTGTGTTCGACGATGGTCTTGCCGGGCGCACGCAGGCCGGGTACCGCAGGGCTCCGCGAAGCGGCGGGTTCGCCGGGGCCTTCCAGCGCGAGACCCGCCACGCGTACAAACTCCACTCGATCGAGATACACGTTCAGATACCCGTTGGGCGCCGCCTCAATGCGGCTGACGCCTTCAATCGATCCGAGCTCCCTCACGAGCTCTTGCGCGATCGTGCGTGGCGCCTTTCGGAGACGCCGAGCCAGCTCGAACGCGACCGGAGTGGCCAGATCCCCCAGCTCGCGCTTGGGTGGATACTCGATTGGAAGATAAGGCAGCTCATCCTGCGGAATCTGGTACAGGCGCTGAAGCACGGCCAGCAACCGCTCCCGCACGCGCTGATGAAGTGGAAGAATCATGAAGGATAGTGATAATCTCCGTCGAGATCGAGTGCGCGCATATAGTCATCCGGGGTGTTGAGGTTGAAGAACAAAACCTCTTCCGGGCCGAATCTCGTCAGCTCATCCTGCCCAACTTCGCGGACCTTCAGTCCGGGAATCCGAGCCACGTCGCTGAGCCGGAACCGCTTTTCGGTCGATCAACCGGTGCAGTTCGACTGCCGACCGCCGGGAATACGTCGCGCACAGCGGCTCGTATCCGCGCCGGGTGCGTGGAATCGCGATATCGGCGGCACCGCCGACGTCGACCAGATGGGCCAGGAGCGGCTCGCTGAGAAAGGGCATGTCGCACGCAACAACGAGCGTCCGATCGGTCTTGGCGGAATGAACGGCGGTGTAGAGCGCACCGAGCGCGCCGCCATCGCTGACCAGATCGGCAATCACCGGCACGCCGGCGCCGGTGAATTTCTCCGGATCATTGGCAATGATGATTGTCCGGTCGACCACCCGGCTCAGCCGCGTGAGCTGGCGATCCAGAATGGACGCGCCGCTCGGATGCAGAACCAGTCCGGCTTTGTTCAGCCCCCCGAGACGCCGCGCCCGGCCGCCTGCGAGGATGGCTCCCGTCCACATTCGGGGCCCCGCTTCATGGGCCGAAGGATATCAGAAGAATGAACCGAGGGGGAGTTGGCCGCATGCTCGTGGCGAGCCTCCATCAGGGGATTTCAGACCTCATGCCGACGCGGCTGGAGTTCTACGAGAACTGGCTGAACCCGATCGGCATGCGCGATGGCCGGATTGGGCTTGCGCCCATGGCGGCGGTACTCAGTTTTCTCCGCCAGGAAGGGCAGCCATACACGCTCGTGACACAACGGGCGGGGCAGTACGCGGCGCAGTGGACGTTCGACAACCTTACGCCGATAGAACGATCGTTGATTCGCGCCCTGCCCCTCATGATGCGGGCCCGGATGGCGATGCGGCTTGCCAAGAAGGTCGTTCGCCGGAGCTACACTGGCACTCGGGCGGCGGTGAAGCTGCGCCGGGGTCAGGGGACGTTCGTGCTTCGAAGCTCGATCTTCTGCTCGGTACGCGAGCCGTTCGACTGGCCGCTGTGCGTGTTCTACGCGGCGGCGCTCGCACATCTGTTTGCACTCGTCGGGGTCAGCGGTGAGGCGCGCGTCGAAGCGTGTCGGGGCGTTGGGGATCGCGTGTGTGTCATTGCGGTGAACGTGGCTCGAGACCAGAAGTAATGGTCCGTACAGCCCTTGTCGCGATCGGCATTTTGACCAGCTTCGTTGCGGGTGCCGCAGCGCAGAGCGCTGTCCAGAGCGCCGAGCGCTACCTCGTCATTCCGTTTGAAAATCCCTCGAAGGAGGCGCGGATCTCCTGGCTTGGCGAGGCCTCTGCCGTCCTGCTTGCCGACGATCTGAACATGCTCGGGCGTCGTGCGTATACGCGCGAAGAGCGCCTCGAGGCATTCGGACAGCTTCAAATGCCGCCGGCCGCGAGCCTCAGCCATGCCACCGTCATTCGGCTGGGTCAGGTCGTCGGGGCATCGCACGTCGTGATCGGCTCGTTCACGCTGACAGGCAGCCAGATCGTCGTCAGAGCGCAGAACATCAGGCTCGACAGCGGCCGGATGGAGAACGAGATCGTCGAATCGGGGGCGCTCGAAAGTCTGTTTGCGATTTTCGAGAGAGTCAGCCGGCGTCTGACCGGCGCAACCGGTCAGGTCGGGCAATCTCCGGATCGCCCGACTCTGCTGGTGTTCGAGCAGTACATCAAGGGACTGGTGGCCAGCGCCACCACCGCGAAAGTCGCTCACCTCGAATCTGCAATCAAGAGTGACGCTGGTTTCGACCGCGCACGATTGGCCCTGTGGGCCCTCCACAACGACGAGGGCAACCCGCAGGCAGCCCTGGTTGCGGCCGCTGCCGTGCCGGAGACATCGCCGATGTACGGGCGAGCGCGCTTCTGCGTCGCTCTTTCCCTGATCCAACTCAATCGCTTCGACGACGCCTTTGCGACGCTGCGCACGCTCGGTGATCGCGTACGCTCGGCGACCGTGATGAACAATCTCGGCGTAATCCAGATGCGGCGCCCTGTGACGCCCGAAACAGGGCGCGCGTCCTACTACTTCAACCAGGCATTGAAAATCGATCAGGACGATCCCGATTACTCCTTCAATCTTGGCTACGCGTATTGGGTGGAAAAGGATGTATCGGCAGCCGTCTTCTGGCTGCGCGAAGCGGTCCGCAGGAACCCGGCCGATGGCGAAGCGCATGCCGTTCTGGCGGCGGCGTTACAGGCGACCGGAGCGGCCACAGAAGCGTCGCGCGAGCGAGAGCTCGCGACCCAGTTGTCTTCGACCTATGCCGAGTGGGCAAAGAAGTCAGCCGGCACCGAGCCGATTCCGCGAGGGTTGGAGCGCCCAAAGCCCTCGCTCGACGTGTCGACGATTCGCCGCGTCGAGAGTGCGATCGGCGCTCCGGGCCAGCGCGATCAGAAGGAGCTTGCGGCGTTTCACCTCGATCGAGGCCGGCGTTTCTTCGAGCAGGGGAACAACGCCGACGCGGTCGCCGAGTTGCGCCGGGCATTGTATCTTTCGCCCTACGAGGCGGAGGCCCACGGGCTTCTGGGCCGCATCTATCTTCGAACCGGCCAGGTGTCTGCGGCGATCGATGCGTTCAAGATTGCGCTGTGGAGCCACGAGTCGGTCGCCGGGCAAATCGCTCTGTCTCAGGCCTATCTTCAACTGAAAGACGAACCGAGCGCCCGCGCGGCGCTCGAGCGGGCGCTCCTGCTCGATCCCGGATCCGCTGAGGTCAAGGCACTGCTCTCGAAGTTGACGCCATGACATCCCGATTGAGGCGTGGTTCCCGGATCTGGGTGCTGGGTACCGTGGTTCTCGTGCTTGGTTCCGGGTTCACGCCGGGGCAGACTCCGCAGCAGGCGCCGGTCGTCTATTCGGCCGAAGTCGACAGCATCATTCACCCGGTCTCCGCGGAATACATGATCCAGACGCTGCAGCGTGCCGATGCCGACGGCGCCGTGCTCGTTGTCTTTACGCTGCGCACACCCGGAGGTCTGGTCGACTCGACGCGCGAGATCATCACACGGATGCTTGCCGCGAAGACGCCGGTTGTCATCCATGTTGCGCCGTCCGGCGCCCGCGCGGCATCGGCTGGATTCCTGCTGACCATCGCGGCCGATCTCGCGGCAATGGCGCCGGGCACTCACATCGGTGCTGCGCATCCGGTGTCGGGCGGCGGCGAGACACTGGACGAAACTTCCTCGAAGAAAGCTGCCGAAGACATCGCTGCCTATGCGAGGACGCTTGCCGGCAAACGCGGCCGCAACGCGCAACTCGCCGGGCAGGCGGTGCTGGAAAGCAAGGCCTTCACCGAGGAAGAGGCACTGAACGCGGCCCCGCCACTCATCGACGTGATTGCCACCGATGTTCACGATCTGCTGAAGAAAATCGACGGTCGCACCGTCACGCGCTTCGATGGCCGCACGGTCACGCTGCACACCGGCTCGGTCGCCATCGTCACGATCGCGATGACGCTGCGGCAGCGGATTCTGAGCGCGGTGGCCCACCCGAACATTGCCTACCTCCTGCTGACGCTGGGGACCCTCGGATTGACAATCGAGCTATGGAATCCCGGCGCCGTCCTGCCGGGAGTGGTGGGCGGCCTCTCGCTGCTGCTGGCGTTCTTCGCGCTTCAAGTGCTCCCGGTGAACTATGCCGGCCTGTTGCTGATGTTGTTCGGGTTGTTTCTCCTTGTCCTCGAGATCAAGGTCACGAGCTTCGGTCTGCTGACGGCAGGCGGTGTCATCAGCCTGATCTTCGGATCGATGATGCTGATCGACTCGCCCGCGCCGGAGCTGCAGCTGAGCCTCGGCGTCGTCATCCCGGTGGTGCTGGGCGTCACGGCCCTTGCCGCGTTTCTCGTCCGCCTGGGACTGGCGGCGCAGCGGATGCCGCCCGTTTCCGGTTCCGAGGGGCTGTTGAACGAAGCAGGCGAGGCGCTCACACCCATCGCGCCGGGCGCGCCGGGCAGCGTGCGTGTGCACGGCGAAATCTGGCGGGCTACGAGCAGCGAGCCGATCGCTCGCGGCGATGGCGTGAGAATTTCTCGCGTCGATGGTTTGACGTTAACGGTCCGGAGAGAGTGAGGCGTCACGATGTTCGCTGAAATTCCGACGTTCCTTATCATTGCGGCAATCGCAGTCGTGTACCTGCTGATGTCGATCAACATCCTGCCGGAATACGAACGCGGCGTCATTTTCAGGCTCGGGAAGCTCCTGCCTCAACCGAAGGGTCCCGGCGTCATTCTGGTGTTTGCACCGATTGACCGCATCGTTCGAGTCAGCATGCGGACGGTGGTCATGGATGTACCGCCCCAGGACGTCATTACTCGCGACAACGTCTCGGTGAAGGTCAACGCCGTCGTCTACTTCCGCGTCATCGATCCCAGGAGGGCGATTGTCGAGGTCGAGAGCTACATCTACGCGACGTCGCAGCTCGCTCAAACCACGCTCAGAAGCGTGCTCGGCCAGGTGGAATTGGATCAACTCCTCTCGGAACGAGATCGCCTGAACCAGCAGCTGGCGCAGATTCTGGATCAGCACACCGATCCGTGGGGCATCAAGGTATCGTCGGTCGAGGTCAAACACGTGGATCTGCCTCCCGACATGCAGCGCGCGATGGCCCGGCAGGCCGAGGCGGAGCGCGAGAAGCGTGCTAAGATCATTCACGCAGCGGGTGAACTGGAAGCGTCGGAGAAATTGTCTCAGGCCGCTGTCGTAATCGCTTCCGAGCCTGTCGCGATTACACTGCGTTATCTTCAGACGCTGACTGAAATCGCCGCCGAGAAGAACTCGACGATCATCTTTCCCCTGCCGATCGAGATGATGCACCTGTTGAAGCAGATCACTGGAGCAGAGAAGAGACCGTGAGCGACGAAGGCTTTCGCGAAATACAACTGAACGGCAAGCAGCTGATCTTTCTGTTCATGGCCGCAACGGTGGTCTCGGTCGTGATTTTCCTGTTCGGAGTGCTGGTCGGGCGTGGGGTGCGTTCGACTGCAGCGCCCGCCGAAATCGCGACAGCAGATGTTGGTCCCGACGCGAGCCCTCCGGCCTCAGCCGCGGCACCCGAGGCGAGCCCTCCGCCTCCGGCTCTCTCTGTCCCGCGCGGCGGTCCGGCCTCCGGGGCAGGCAGCACGACACCACCTGCCGAAGAGTTGAGTTATGCCGAACGGTTGTTGCGGGACGCGCCCCCGGAGGAAAAGCTGAAAGATCCGGCGCCCACGCCGGAGCCGCTTACGGCCAAAGAGCCGGCACCTCGCCAGCCAGCACCTGCCCCTGCTCCTACCCGCGAGCTCGCCGATCGCTACGACCCAGGCACCTGCGGATACGTCGGTTGCGGTGTCAGATCCATCCGGCCCAGGGTTTGCAGTCCAGGTGGCGATCTCGAAAGATCGTCGGGAGGCTGACACCCTGGCCCAAGAACTGATTGCGAAAGGCTATCCGGCATTTGTCATGGATCCCGCCAAAGGGAGCCCCGGCGGGCATCTATCGCGTCCGCGTGGGAAAGTACAAGAACCGTAAGGACGCAGAGGAGATTGCCGCTCGCCTCAAGACCGTCGAGCAGTTCGCGCCATGGATCGCCAGATAGCGACTGCATGCGACCAATTCGACTCCTGCTGGTAGAGGACTCGGAAAACGACGCCACGCTCCTGATTGAACACCTGCGGCAGGGAGGCTACGACCCCGAGTGCGTCCGTGTCGATTCGGCCCTGGCGCTGGCCGAGGCCCTGGAGGGCGAGTGGGACCTCGTGATCGCTGACTACACCATGCCGGGCTTCAGCGGCACGGCTGCGCTGGCGATGGTGCGCGATCGCGGTCTCGAAGTGCCCTTCATCTTCGTTTCCGGGACGATTGGCGAAGAGATCGCCGTAGAAGCGATGAAGAACGGGGCAGACGACTACATCATCAAGAACAATCTCAACCGTTTGATTCCTGCCATCAACCGGGAGCTGCGCGATGCCGAAGTCCGCCGCGAACGCTCGAAGGCCGAGGAACGCATCCGTCATCTCGCGTACTACGACAGTCTGACCGATCTGCCAAACCGCACGCTGTTTCAGAACCGGCTCGAGATGGCCGTCGCGAACGCTCTGAGGACGCGAGGCGCGCTGTCGGTGCTGATCATGGATCTCGACGGGTTCAAGGAGATCAACGACACGATGGGGCACTTGATGGGAGATGCGGTCCTGCGAGAGATTGGACGGCGCTTGCAGACGCATCTGCGTGAGTCGGACACGGTGGCGCGCCTTGGCGGTGATGAATTCGCTGTCATGCTGCCAGGCGTCGGCCGGGTAGGCGCCGAGCTGGCCGCGCGCAAACTGATCGCGGCAGTGCAGGAGCCGCTGACGGTCGAAGGTCTCAACCTCGACGTGCACGGCAGCGTCGGCATCGCGATCTCGCCCGAGCATGGCACCGAGGCGGAACTGCTCGTTCAGCGGGCCGATGTGGCGATGTATGTCGCGAAGGAGGATCGGTCGGGCTGCGTTGTGTATGCCCAGGAGCTCGACCGCCACAGCCCGGAGCGCCTCGCGTTGATGGGTGACTTCAGGCACGCGATCGCCCGCGACGAGTTGCGCGTGGTCTATCAGCCGAAGATCAATCTGAAGACCCGGGGAATCTTTGGCGTCGAGGCGCTGGTGCGCTGGCAGCATCCGCAGCTTGGATTCATCCTGCCGGATCGGTTCATCCCGATGGCGGAGCAGACGGGCGCCGTGAGGCCGGTCACCTTATGGATGCTGGAGCGTGCGCTTCAGCAGTGTCTCGAGTGGCGCCGCCTGGGCTACAATCTCATCGCGGCCGTCAATCTGTCGCCGCGCAACCTCCACGATCCTGAATTGCCCGAACGCGTCCGCGCACTGCTCGATCTTCTCGGCGCCCCTGCTTCGATGCTCGAGTTGGAGATCACCGAGAGCGTGATCATGTCGGACCCGCTTCGCTCGCTGCAGGTGCTCACCCGGCTCAGCAAGATGGGGCTTCGCCTTGCCGTCGACGATTTCGGCACCGGATACTCGTCGTTCAGCTATCTCCGCAAGCTGCCCGTGCACGAAATCAAGATCGACAAGTCGTTCATCGATGACATGGTCGAGGACGGCGATGAAGTCATCGTTCAGTCGACGATCGAGCTGGCCCATAATCTCGGCCTTACCTGCGTGGCCGAAGGCGTGCAGGACGAGGCTACTCTCGAGCGCCTGGCGCATATGGGGTGCGATACAGCGCAGGGAGATTTCATTTCACCTCCGCTAGACGGCGAGGGGGTCGCGGCGTGGCTTCGCGAGCGCGGTCCGAGCCAGGTAGTCGAGCCCTGATACTCGCGATCCTTTCTGGAATCCTTCTCGCGCTCAGCTTCCCTCGCTACGGTCATCCGCTTTTCGCGTGGATTGCGCTAGCACCGCTGATCGTCGCGTTGTTCGAGACGCCTCGAACTCCCTCAACATATCCCGGCGCCCGGCGCGCATTTCTGCTCGGGTTCGCGACCGGCGCGGGCTATTTCGGGGGCACGGTGTACTGGACTGGCGCGGTCGTCACCCAGTTCGGCGGGTTGAGCCGGGTGGCCGGCGTGTTCGTGGCAGCGCTGCTCGTCGCATACCTGGCTCTTTTTCCCGGCTTGTTCGCCCTGTGTCTCGGATGGCTTGGCCGAAAGTTCGGACGTCGCGCCATTCTGCTCGCACCGGCCATCTGGGTGACGACCGAGCTTGCGCGCACGTATTTCTGGAGTGGCTTCCCCTGGGTGCTGCTCGGCTACAGCCAGGCGACCGTGCTGCCGATCGCGCAGGCGGCGAGCGTCTTCGGTGTGTTCGGGGTGTCTGCGCTGGTGGCAGGGGTCGCCACGGCGCTCGCGTACTTTGTCCTCTCGCGATCGTTGAGATCGATGGCGACGCTGGTGTGCGCCGGCGCCGCCGTCCTGGGCATCGCGCTGTGGGGCAACCGCCGGCTTGCAAATGATGTGTTCGTCGATCAGGGTCGTCCGGTGCGAATCGCGCTCATTCAGGGCAACATTCCCCAGGACCAGAAATGGGACGACGCCCATGCCGGGAACATTCTGAACACGTACCTCACGATGACGCGCGAGGCTGCCAGGCAGGGCGCGCAGCTGGTGATCTGGCCGGAGTCATCGACGCCCTTTCCATTTCAAGACGATCGCGCAGGAGGGGAGCGGATCAGATCGATGGTGCGGGAAACCGGCATCGAGCTGCTCCTCGGGAGCGATCAAATCGATCATTCGAACAAGTCGTACTACAACGCCGCGTTTCTGGTCCGAAACGACGGGCGCATCGCGGGCGTGTACCAGAAGATGCACCTGGTGCCGTTCGGCGAGTTCGTGCCGCTCCAGAGGCTTCTATTCTTCGTCGGACCGCTCGTCGAGGCCGCCGGCGCGTTCACGCCGGGCCGGCAGATGGTGATGCTTGCCCACCAGCGCCGGACCCATCAGTACCGCGATCTGTTACGAGATTGTGTTTCCCGGCCTCGTGCGTCAGTCGATCGTCAAAGGCAGCCAGCTCCTGACGACGATTACCAACGATGCATGGTACGGGTACTCGTCGGCACCATATCAGCACTTTGCGCAAGCCTCGATGCGCGCGATCGAGCAGGGGCGCTATCTCGCCCGTGCCGCCAACACCGGCATCAGCGGCATCGTGGATCCGTACGGCCGCGTGGTGCGGCAGTCGGAGATCTTCAAGCGAGAGGTCATGCTGGGCGAGGTCAGGATGCTTCAGGTGGCCACCATCTATGGCAGAATCGGAGATCTGTTCGCTTACACCTGTGCGGCGCTGACGCTGGCTGCGCTGCTTTTCTCAGGAGGCATCCGTGGCTCTCGCTCTCGATGAATTGACACGCCGGTATCAGGATCTGGTCAAGCGCGCGGCCGATCTGCGGAGCTATCTTTGAAGCCGCTCGCCCGGGCGACGAGCTCGCCCAGATAGAGGCTCGCGCATCGGCGCCCGACTTCTGGGCCAACCAGATCGAGGCGCAGAAGACACTCCAGCGCCGCCGCCGCGTCGAGGAAGAAGTCGAGCTGATTGCGGCACTCAGAACCAAGACGGACGATCTCGGCGTCCTGATCGACTGGGCAGGGCAGGGAGAGGATGTCGGCACGGAGCTCTCGAAGGGCATCGAGCAGCTGGCCGATCTGGTCGAAGGCGGCGAAATCAAGAAGATGCTCGGTGGCGAGCACGATCGCAGGAACGCCATCATCACGATTCATCCAGGCGCCGGCGGGACCGAGTCGCAGGATTGGGCGGAAATGCTGCTGCGCATGTACCTCCGGTGGATCGAGCGCCGTGGGTTCAAGCGCGAGGTGATCGACTATCAGCCGGGCGATGAGGCCGGGCTGAAAAGCGCGACGGCCACCGTGTCAGGAGAGTTTGCATTCGGGCTGCTCTCGGCCGAGGCCGGGCGTCCACCGGCTCGTGCGTATTTCGCCGTTCGATCAGGCGGCTCGCCGGCATACGTCGTTTGCGTCCGTCTACGTGTGGCCGGAGCTGCCGGAGGACGAAGACGTCGACATTGACGAGAAGGACATCCGCATCGACACATTCCGGTCGAGCGGCGCCGGCGGCCAGCACGTCAACGTCACGGATTCGGCCATTCGCATTACTCACCTGCCTACCGGAATCGTCGTGTCGTGCCAGAACGAACGATCGCAGCATCGCAATCGCGATTCGGCCATGCGCGTGCTCAAGGCGAGGCTCTTCGATCTCAAAATGAAGGAACAGCAGTCGAAGCTCGATCAGATCGGCGGGGCGAAAAAGGAGATTGCCTTCGGCAGCCAGATTCGCAGCTACGTGCTGCATCCGTATCAGCTGGTGAAGGATCACCGAACGAAGTTCGAGGTCGGCGACCCCAACCGGGTTCTGGATGGCGATCTCGATCCCTTCATCAAGGCGTACTTGATGCAGAAAGCGTCGGGAACCCTAGGCCAGCCAGCCGCCGAAAACGACGAATAGTTGCGCACTTGGCGTCTTTGCGTTGAAACCTAGTGAGGTATCGGGATCGCAGAGCCTGGCTGCGTGCCGGAGATGAACACCTCGCTGATGCCTGTCTCGCCTTCACCGGCCGGGGCGCCGCTGTCCGCATTGACTGGCAGGAACACGATGTTGCCAGGCGGCACGAATTCCGGAGGATTCTTCGGATCGCGTCCCTCGATGTAGGCGCGCATGAACTCAATCCAAATCGGCAGCGCAGCCATGCTGCCGGTCTCATTGTGCCCAATCGGCTTCCGCTCGTCGTGTCCCACCCAGACGCCGACGGTGATGTCGGGATCGAAACCGATAAACCACGCGTCGCCGTAATCATCGGTGGTGCCGGTCTTCCCGCCGAGCGGCCATCCCAGTTTGGCCGCCGATCCCGCTGTGCCCCGCTGGATGACGCCACGGAGGAGACTTGTCATCACGAAGGCCGTGTCGGCACGAATGGCGTCTCTGAGGTTCGGACGCGGTTCTCCTCGAGTAGATTGCCCTCGCGGTCGGAGATTTTCAGAATCGAGTACGGCCGCATCCGTACGCCGCCGTTCGGGAAGGCGGAGTAGGCCGACGTCATGTCGAGCAGCGTCAGGTCCGCCGCACCCAGCGCGAGCGACAAGTAAGGATCCAGCTTTGCCTGCAGACCAAAGCGCCGCGCGTAATTAATCACCTGCTGCGGACCCATGCGCCTCCATCATTTTCACCGCCGGTACGTTCCTCGAATCCTCCAGCGCGTGTCTCAGCGTGACGTTGCCTTCGTACCTCCCATCGTAGTTCTTCGGCATGTAAAGAGGCTGCCCGGCGCCCGCGTTGTACGCCACCGGCTCGTCGACGATGATCGATGTGGGGGTGTAGCCGCGGTCGATGGCCGCCGTGTACACGAATGGCTTGAACAGCGATCCGACCGGCCGGTGAGCCTGGGTCGCGCGGTTGAACTTGCTGCGGTCGAAGCTGAAGCCGCCGACCATCGCCCGAATCTGACCGCGTTCGATTGTCGATGGCAACCAGCGCCCCTTCGACAAGCGGCGACTGCTCCAGATGAGGCCGATGCGATTCCCCCGGACTCATCCACCTTTGCGACACGGATGTCGATCAGGTCTCCAACTTTGAACAGCGCGGGCGGGGCGCGGCGTGTCCAGGCAAATCCGTCCGCGCGAAGCTCGACCATCTGCTCACCAACGCGAACCCTCGCCGACGTTGGAGAGACATTCGCTACCACCGCGGGCACGATGTCGTCCTCGGCGATCGGCTGGTTCCACCGCTCGTGCCGATACGATTCGATGTTCTGGCCCTGCGCCAGGAGGTTTGGCTTTTCGCGCCGGTACCCGCGCCGCTTGTCGACGAGGCGAAGACCGCGGTCGACCGCATGATTGGCCACCCGCTGAAGCCGCATGTCGATACCGGTCTGGATGGACAGACCGGCTTCGTAGAGTCTCTTGGCGCCGTATTTCTGTTCGAGGTATTTCCGCACCTCTTCGGTGAAGAACGGTGCGACAGATCTGACCGGCTGCGGCTGCCCGCGGGTCACAATCGGCTTCTTCTTTGCGGCGTCGGCCTCCTCCTGAGTGATGTAGCCGTTCTCGGCCATCTGTTGCAGTGTGTAGTTGCGGCGCCGCATCGCGGCATTGCGATCGACGTAGGGGCTCTGACGGGCAGGCGTCTGGATGATGCCGGCGATCATGGCGGCCTCCTCCAGCGTGACGTCTTTCGCGTGCTTGGCGAAATACAGTCGAGCAGCGGCCTCCACACCGTTTGTGCCGTGGCCGAAATGCATCTGGTTGCAGTAGAACGTGAAAATCTCGCGCTTGGTATACCGCTTCTCGATCTGGATCGCGACCAGAATCTCCTTGATTTTCCGTTCAGGACTCTTGTCACCGACCGTGAAGCCCACCTCTTCGGCAAAGAGGTTGCGCGCCAGCTGCATGGTCAGGGTGCTCGCCCCGGCGACAAGCCGCCGCCTGAGGATATCGTTGCTCAATCGGATGAGCATCGCCGAGACACTGAGCCCGAAGTGGTTGTTGAAGTCCTTGTCTTCGGCCGAGATGATGGCGTTGCGAAGGTGCGGAGAAATGTCGTCGTAGCCGATGACCACCCGCCGCTCGATCGCGAACTCGCCGAGGGTTTCGCCGTCTGACGCGTAGACCCGCGTGATCGCGCTCGGCGCGTAATCATCGAGCCCGGAAATCAGCGGGAGATCGCCGGCATAGGCGAACATCACGCCGCTCAGGACTCCGAGCAGAGCGACCAGGATGAACAGCGCCGCAAGTCCGACGCGTCCCGCGAACCTGAATGACGTATGTCTTGGTGGACTTGCCGGCCATCAACGACAGTATTTTACCGCGGCGAGTCCGAAGAACAGGACCTCTCTGCATACATTGCCCGGCCGTCGGGCCAAGCTTTGACATGACTACACTCACATTTCATAATTAAAGTAGCCTAAAGCCTGGGATCTGCAAACCGCACGAGGGGCGTGCATATGAGCAAAATCATCGGCATCGATCTCGGTACCACCAACTCGGTCGTCGCAGTGATGGAAGGCGGCGAGCCGACGGTCATCACCAATCCTGAAGGCAGCCGTCTGACGCCTTCGGTCGTGGCATTCACCAAGGCCGGCGAGCGGCTCGTTGGCCAGGTCGCCAAGCGGCAGGCCGTGACCAACCCTGAGAACACGATCTTCTCGATCAAGCGCTTCATGGGACGCCGGTTCGATGAAGTGAACGAAGAGATGAAGATGGTGCCGTATCGCGTCATCCGCGCGTCGAACGGCGACGTTCGCATCGCTGCCGGCGGCAAAGACTACTCGCCGCCCGAAATCTCCGCGATGATTCTGCAGAAGCTCAAGCAGGCCGCAGAGGAGTATCTGGGCCAGCCGGTCACCAAGGCGGTTATCACCGTTCCCGCCTATTTCAACGACGCGCAGCGCCAGGCGACCAAAGATGCCGGCCAGATTGCCGGGCTCGAGGTGATGCGAATCGTCAACGAGCCGACGGCGGCGGCGCTTGCCTATGGTCTCGACAAGAAGAAGGACGAGACGATTGCCGTGTACGACTTTGGCGGAGGCACGTTCGACATCTCGATCCTCGAGGTCGGCGAAGGGGTCGTCGAGGTCAAGTCGACCAACGGCGACACGCATCTTGGGGGCGACAACCTCGATCAGCGAGTCATCGACTGGATCTCCAGTGAGTTCAAGAAGAGTGACGGCATCGATCTGAGCAAGGACCGGATGGCGCTCCAGCGGCTGAAGGAAGCGGCCGAGAAGGCGAAGATGGAGCTGTCGCACGGTCATGGAAACCGACATCAGCCTTCCGTTCATTACCGCCGATGCGAGCGGGCCGAAGCACCTCTCCATGAAATTGACCCGTGCGAAGTTCGAGCAACTCGTCGAGGACCTGCTGCAGCGGACGGTCGGGCCCACCAGGCAAGCGCTCGCGGACGCCGGCGTCGACCGCAGCAAGATCGACGAAGTGGTGCTGGTCGGGGGATCGACGCGCATCCCGCGGGTCCAGGCCATCGTCAAGGATCTGTTCGGCAAGGATCCGCACAAGGGCGTCAATCCCGACGAGGTCGTGTCGATTGGCGCGGCCGTCCAGGCAGGAGTGCTCGCCGGGTGAAGTGAAGGATCTTCTTCTGCTCGACGTGACGCCGCTCTCGCTCGGGATCGAAACGCTTGGGGGCGTGATGACGACGCTGATTCCGCAGGAACACCACGATTCCCACGCGAAAGAGCGAGATCTTCTCGACGGCGGCCGACAACCAGACCAGCGTGGAAGTGCACGTGGTGCAGGGCGAGAGGCCGCTTGCTCGCGATAACCGCACCCTCGGTCGATTCCATCTCGTGGGGCTCCCGCCGGCACCACGTGGAATCCCGCAGATTGAGGTCACGTTCGACATCGACGCCAACGGCATCGTCAACGTGTCGGCGAAGGATCTGGGCACCGGGAAGGAGCAGAAAATCACGATTACGGCCTCGAGCGGCCTCAGCAAGGAAGAGGTCGACAAGATGATGCGGGAGGCCGAATCCCATGCCGACGAAGACAAGAAGCGGCGCGAGGAAATCGAGACTCGGAACCGGGCCGATCAGGCGGTGTATGCGGCTGAGCGGATGATCAAGGATGCCGGAGAGAAGCTCACCGCCACCGACCGTGCCGCGGTCGAATCGGCGATTGAAGAGCTCAAGAAGGCGAGCGCGGGGACCGACGTTGCAGCCATCAATCAGGCGATGGAGGCGTTGACCAAGGCGCAGCATGCCGCGGCCGAAAGCCTGTACAAGCAATCGCAGGCAGCCGGTGCGGGCGGACCACAGGGCGGCGCGGCCCCACCGCCCGGTGGCGGGCAGACGTCCGATGAAAAGCAGGGCGAGGTGATTGACGCCGAGGTGGTGGATGAAAAATAGGGATTGGTGATTAGGGATTCGGGATTGGCTCCGTCACGCGTGTCAGGCCTAATCCCCAATCCCTAGTCCCTAATCCCAGCTTCATATGGATCTGTACGAACTGTTAGGTCTTGCGCGCGGGGCGACGCTCATCGAGATCAAGCGCTCCTACAGGCGGCTTGCGCGCAAATATCACCCGGACATCAACCCGGGCGATCAGACGGCAGAGGTGCGCTTCAAGGAGATTACGCGTGCCTATGAGACCTTGAGCGATCCCGAGCGGCGGCTTCGATACGATGCGGGCGCGCTTTCAGGTGTATCGACCGCGGTTTCGTTCGAATTCGAGGGGTTCGACTTCTCCTCGCCACCTCACACGACACGACCTTTGGCGATCTCTTCGCAGAAATCTTCACAAAGCGCGGTGAGAACCGGCCGATCCAGTCCGAGCGCGGCGCCGATCTTCACGCCACTATTGTGTTGAGCTTCGACGAGGCCATGCGCGGCGCGCAGAGGCGGTTGACATTGACTCGCCGCGAGACATGCCACTCATGCCACGGCACGGGCGTATTGAATATTGCCGAAGGGCGCTGCTCCCGGTGTCAGGGTACCGGGGTGATCCGTTCCCGTCGCGGCAGCATGGTGTTCTCGAAGAATTGCGACGCCTGCGGGGGAGCCGGAAGATCGGCGCAGACCGGCTGCGGTGCCTGTTCGGGCCTGGGTGTCGAGATGCGGAGCGAGACAGTCGCGGTCCGCATCCCCGCCGGGGTCGGTGACGGCGCCAGGATTCGAGTGCCGGAAAAAGGGCACGCCGGCCAGCGTGGGGGCGACGTTGGCGATCTCTACATCACGGTCCAGGTCGAGCCCCACGAGGCGTTCAGGCGCGAAGGCGAGGACCTGCACACGGTCGTCTCGATCGGTGTTCACGAAGCGGCATTGGGGGCCAGGATCGAGGTGCCGGCGCCCGACGGTCCGGCCCGATTGCGGGTGCCGCCCGGCACGCAAACCGGTCAGCGGTTTCGTGTTCGGGGACGCGGCGCCCCGTCTCCCCGGGACGGCGAGCGAGGCGACCTCGTGGTCGAAGTGAAGATCATGCTGCCCAGGGTTCTCGACGAGCGCTCGAAAGAGTTGTTGAGGGAATTCGGTCGCATCAACGGTGAAGGACGTGAAAAAGACGGGTAAGGCCTACTACATGATCAGCGCGGTGGCGCAGAAGTATCACATCCACCCGCAGACATTGCGGCTGTACGAGCGCGAAGGGTTGCTGAAGCCGTCGCGCACCGACGGCAACACACGGCTGTACTCCGAGGAGGATCTCGAACAGCTGGAGACCATCCTGACGCTGACGCGCGACCTGGGCGTGAACCTCGCCGGTGTCGAAGTGATTCTCAACATGCGCCGGAAGATACAGCAGATGCAGGGCGAGGTGAACGAGTTCATGGAGTACGTCAAGCGTGAGCTCGCACGCGGGATCGACGACTGGGAGCAGCGGCTCAGCACGGCGCTGGTGAAATCGACCTCGACCGATCTCGTGCGCGCGAATCCAGCCTCCAGCGAATCCACGCCGGCGCCAAAAAAACACGCGCGCTGAAAAACTTCGCGCTATCATGGTGCGTGCTGCCGCCGGCGCAAGAGAAGACCCCCTGCTCGATCTGCAATGGAACCGGTTGGAAAGCCTTTCAGGACGCTGGCATCGAGCGCGTAGCGCGGTGTGACTGCTGGCGCGAGAATCTCTCCGAAGATTGATCTCCGAAGCGCGTGTTCCGCGCAGGTACCATCACTGCACGCTGAACGATTTCGTGACCTACGACAACGACACGCTCGAAGATGCGCTGAGCCGCTCGCGCAGGATGGCCGATGACTTTCCGGTCATCACTCGCGGCCTCTTTTTTCTCGGCGACCCCGGCGTCGGCAAGACGCATCTCGCCGTGGCGATTCTGAAACAGGTCGATCATGACGCGGGGCGCACGGGGCTTGTTCTACGACACGCGGGACCTGCTCAAAGTGATTCGCGGCACCTACAACAGTGTCGTCCGGACGACCGAGCTCGATGTCCTCCGGCCCGTCATGGAGGCCGACCTGCTCGTCCTCGATGACCTTGGAGCCGAGAAGACGTCCGAGTGGGTGGAGGAAACGCTCAACCTCATCGTCAACACGCGATACAACGAGCGGCGCGCGACGATCTTCACGTCCAATTACCCGGACGTGCCGCCCGAATCGAATCCAGATGTGATTTCGCTGCACGACCGTATTGGATTTCGCATGCGCTCCCGTCTGCATGAGATGTGCGATTTTCTCGACCTCGAGGGGGCGGACTACCGGATGCTCCTCCCAAATGAGGGCGTCGCTGCGCTCAAGCGCAACCGGGAGGAGCGCCGTATGCGGGGCAAGCTCGACCAGGCCGGGCGCTCTTCTCGTCCGGCGAAAGCTCAGCTTCGCGATGGCAAAGCCGACCTAAAATGGTCCGGTGGTCGAGCGGGATCCAAGTGAGCCAATCCCTAACCCCGGATCCCGAATCCCCGGGTTATACGTTCACGTGCCGTTCTGCAGCGCGATCTGCAATTACTGCAACTTCAATCGAGGTCTGTTCGACCAAGCCCTGAAGGCGCGCTTTGTAGCTGCCTTGCTGGCAGAGATACGGGCGAAAGGGGGGACAGGGGCTGCCGTCCCCTTTTTCGCGGACACTCTGTATTTTGGCGGTGGCACGCCGTCGTTACTCGAGCCTTCCGAGGTCAAGGCGATCATCGACGAAAGTCGTCGCTCCTTCGACCTGGCGCCTCACGCGGAAATTACGCTGGAAGCCAATCCCGAAACCGTCGACCACGACCTGCTGGAGCAATTTCGTGATGCGGGGGTCAATCGTCTCAGCTTCGGAGTGCAGTCGTTTCGGGACGAGGAGCTGGGACGACTGGGCCGTCTCCATTCCGCCGCGCGGGCTCGAGGAGCGGTGGAAGCAGCCCGCGCAGCGGGATTCGACAACGTCAGCATCGACCTGATGATGTGGTTGCCTGGGCAGGATTGCGAGCAATGGCTCATCACGGTCGAGGAGGCTGTTCGAGTTGATCCGGATCACATATCCCTCTACATCCTGGAGGTGTATCCGCATCTTCCCCTAAAGCTGGAAATCGAGCGGCATGGCTGGAGACAGGAACCAGACGAGGCGGCCGACATGTACGAATCGGCGATGTCGCTGCTCGATGAGGCGGGGTATCAACAGTACGAGATTTCGAACGTGTGCAAGCCGGGCCGTCACTCGCGCCATAACCTGAAGTACTGGATGGATGGTGAATGGTGGGGATTCGGACCGGGTGCTCATTCGACCTGGCGAGGCTCCAGATGGCGAAATGTCTCGTCCACGGAGGACTATATCCAACGGACAGAGGCCGGCGAAGAGGTGGCTGTCGATCGCCGGACGTTGACGACCGACCAGCAGCTGGGCGATGCCTTGTTCACCGGACTCCGGTTGAATGAGGGCATAGACCTCGACGCCCTATCCAAACGCTATGCCATCGATGTCTGGCATCGATTCGGCGGCCGCCTCACACCCTTTTGCGACGCCGGTCTCCTGCTGAAACAGGAGGGTCGGCTTCGATTGACCCGTCAGGGTATGCTGCTGGCCAATGAGGTGATGTCGGTCTTCGTTTAGACTTGAGTTTGCGGGGCGTACCGGTAAATATAAAGCCACCCGGTCGACAACAAGGAGGAGTGAATGCGTGCAATTATCCTGGCTCTAGCGGTCCCTGTCATGATCGCGACGCCATCGTACGCGCAGGCGCCAGCTGCCGCCCAAGCCGCGCCACCGCAGCGGAACTTCAATGGAGACGGTGGTCTGGTCCTGATATACGTCAAGCCGGACCAGACGGCTGCGTTTGAAAAGGCGATGGATCGTGTCAAAGAGGCGTTGAACAAGAGTGAGAAACCCGAGCGAAAGCAACAGGCGGCGGGATGGAAGTTATTTAAAGCGGGATCAGGACCAGCCGGTCAAGTCTACGTGTTCGTGATCGATCCTTCGGTGAAAGGTGCTGACTATTCAATCGGCGCACTCCTCGGTGAGGCGTTGCCGCAGGAAGCGAAAGAGATTTACGATGCCTACTTCAATTCACTGGCAACGCAGCCACAGGTCGTGATTCCTCTTGACCTGGTGAGCCACTTCGGAAAGTAAGCGCCCTTCGAGCCGCATGGGAAGGAGAATCGTTCTTCCCGTGCGGACTTATTGTTCCGGACTATCCTACCGATCCGTTCAGTGATTTGAAGTTTGCAACCACCTTTCGCAGGGAGATCACCACATGAAAAATGCTGTTTCCCTGACATCGATCTGTGCTGGTATTTTGATGCACTCGACCTTGCTCAGTGCTCAGACCTATGTTGTCGTCCTAAAGGTTCAAACGCGAGACGTGATCAATCCGAACGCGGAAATGACTACATTGGCATAAGGAGCAAGAATTAGCGTGCCGACGACTGACATTGATTACGATATTACCCAGAAGCTGCAATCGCTGCTTTCGCAAAGCACAATCGTGGCTGCGCCAGGTACCCCAGGTGCCCCGATAGCAAACAGCGCGGCTGTCATAAGGCCCAAATGTGCAAAAGACTGGCCGAGTGACTTTCAAATGCGCGCCTTCTGCGAGAAGGTGCAGCAGGAAGCCGTAACCAAGCTCAGCCGCAGACCCATGGGAAGTGGAGATCTTCGTGTCATTCGCGAAAAGTGCGCCGGTGACTGGGTTGACGATTTTCAGATGCGAAATTTTTGTGAGGAGCAGCAGCTGAATGCTCTGAAAGCCCTCAATATGACTCATAGCGATCATTCGCGAGCAGGCTGAACCGATCAACCTCACTTGTGGTCGATTATTCGAAATAGGACCAACGCTGATAGGCCTCAGGGCTGATGGCTGGTGGTTTAGCCCTCAGCTCTCAACCCTTGGCCCTTTCAGAAGGCCAGATTCAGCCCCGCATAGATCCTCTGCACTGTCTTGTGCCGTGGATCGCCCTGCAGACTGAAAATCCGGTAATCAACGCGCGCGCGAATCGGCCCGGCGAGGGCGATTTTTGCGCCGCCGCCGTTGTTCAAGACAAATGCCGTTTCCTCATCGGTGCTCAATCGCTCGCGGTAGAGCCCGCCACCTGTCGTGAGATACAGCTGAAATCCTGGTAATCCGATCGTCTGCACGAAGACGTTTCCCGACGTCGTGCGAAGCGACGGTCTGTGGGCCGCTTCGTCTTCACTCGCATTCGCGTACTCGAATTCGAAACCGACGATGAGCAGGCTGACACCGAGTGCAAAGCCGCGCACGGCAGAGCGATCGTCGCCAGCGGCGTTGCGTCCGAGGAACACCGTGGCATCGGCGCCGGCAATGCTCGGCACGAGGCCGACAGCGAGTACCAACACGCCGGTCACAAGTCGTAGTCGCATGATGTGTAATGATAACGCGTCAGATGACTGATCTCGCCTCCGCTATTCTATCGGGCGACGCCCGCGCGATGGCTCGCGGGATCTCGGTCGTCGAACATGGCGGGCGCGACGCGGCATCGCTGGTAGGGGAGATATTCTCTGAATCGGGCAAGGCCTTTCTCGTAGGTATCACGGGTGCGCCTGGCGCAGGAAAGAGCACCCTGGTCGATGGTCTGGTTGCACGCTGGCGACAATCCGGCAAGACCGTTGGCGTCATCGCAGTGGATCCCACCAGTGCATTCAGCGGTGGCGCCCTGCTGGGCGATCGTGTCCGCATGCAGGGGCACGCACGCGACCCCGGCGTGTTCGTTCGCAGTATGGCGACGAGAGGCCACCTGGGTGGGTTGTCGAAGGCAACCGCGGATGCTGCTGTCGTGCTCGATGCTGCGGGGAAAGAGATCATCGCTATCGAGACTGTCGGCGTCGGCCAGGACGAGATCGAGATTGCGCGTACTGCGGACGTAGCTGTTGTCGTGCTGGTCCCAGGCATGGGAGACGATGTGCAGGTGATGAAAGCAGGCGTGATGGAAATCGCGGATATCTTCGTGGTGAACAAAGGGGATCGCGAAGGCGCAGACCGCATGGTTGCGGAAATCGAATCGCTACTGGGTCTGCACGCGTATGCGCCGAATGATTGGCGGCCGCCGGTCGTCGTCACCGAAGCGACTGCGGGGCGCGGCCTCGACCAGCTGGTGGACACGATAGAAAGATTTCGGGGCCAATCCGCGCTGGTAGAGTCGCGTCGCCGGGCGCGAGCATCGATGCAGCTTCGTTCGATTGTGGGCGACCGTCTGATGGAACAGATCTCCTTTCGGCTGACCGGGTTGAAGCTCGAGAAGCTCATCGACCGTATCGCCGCTCGTGCGCTCGATCCATATACTGCTGCGGACGAAGTTCTCAGCGAGAGTGAGCCGCGAGCCGCCGCTGTCTCCGAACCTGCGGCGGGCCACGCCAAAGCCGGTCGTGGCCGGGCACGGAGCGACGGGGCGTCACGAGCGGGCGGCGGCAAGCGGGTGTTGAGGCCTCGCGACAACGCATGAAGGCCGTTCTCGACCACGTGGGCATCGCCGTCGCCGATCTCGAGGCTTCCCTTGGATTCTTTCGCGACGGCCTGGGCCTCGAGGTGGAGCCGCCGGAGGATGTTCCCTCCCAGCGTGTTCGTGCGCAGGTTCTCCCAACCGGCGCTTCATCGCTGGAGCTGCTGCAGGCAACGTCCCCTGAATCTCCGATCGCGAAGTTCCTGGCACGGCGCGGGCCTGGCCTCCATCACATTACGCTCCGCGTCGACGATGTCCGTGCGGTGCTCGACCAACTGCGCCGGCGCGGTGTACGGCTGATTGACGACGAGCCCAGGGCTGGCGCGCAAGGAGCACTGGTGGCGTTCATCCACCCGTCGAGCGCGCAAGGGGTGCTGGTGGAGCTCAAGCAGGTGATCGACAAGCGTGAGGGAGAGCCACCGAAGGTCATTTCTTTCGGAGACATCGAGCTGGTGACGGTGTCGGACGGGTTCTTCTTCCTCGACGGCGGCGCGATGTTCGGCGTGATTCCCAGAACGTTCTGGGAGAAGAAAGCGCCTCCCGACCAGCGTAACCGGATCCGCATGGCCATGCGGTGTCTGCTGGTGCGCGGGGCGCGCACCATGCTCGTCGATGCAGGGTCGGGCGACAAGATGACCGAGAAGCAGGCCGACATTTATCGCCTCGAGCGCGATTTCAATCTCTCGCATTCGCTTGCCGCTGCCGGCGTTTCTCCAGATGCGATCGATATCGTGCTGGCGACGCATCTGCATTTCGACCATGCCGGCGGCTTCACCGAGCGGGGATCCGACGCCGCGATCCGCCCGCGATTCCCACGGGCTCAATATGTCGTTCGCAGAGGCGAGTGGGAAGACGCCATGCACCCCAACGAGCGGACGAAGGGCAGTTACTTCATCGAGAACTACGGGCCGCTCGCCGAACACCGCGTGCTGCAGCTTGTCGATTCGGATGCCGCGATCATGCCGGGTGTCCGGGTTCGGCGCACTGGCGGGCACACGATGCACCACCAGATGGTCGTGATCGAGTCAGGCGGCAGGACGGCGGTGTTTGCCGCCGATCTGATCCCAACGGTGGCCCACCTTCCCGAAGTGTGGATCATGGGATACGATCTGTTTCCGCTCGAGACGCTCACCTTCAAGCGAGCCTTCCTGCGCGAAGCCCTGGAGCGCGAATACCTCATCATTTTCGAGCACGATCCGGGCATTGCAGCCGGATACATTCGGGAAAAGAACGGCAAGAGATACATCGAACCAGTAGCGTGACAGGCTCCAGGAGGTTTTCTTGACGGTCCAGATAGGTGTCATAGGAGGCAGCGGCCTTTACGATATGGCCGGGCTGACCGACCGTGAGGAACGGACGCTGAGCACGCCGTTCGGCAGCCCATCGGGTCCATATCTGCTGGGCACACTGTCAGGCAAACGCGTCGCCTTTCTGGCCCGGCATGGGGCGGGTCACCGGCTGCTCCCTTCCGAGCTCAACTTCCGGGCGAACATCTTCGGTTTCAAATTGCTCGGAGCAGAGCGCATCATCTCGGCCAGCGCCGTCGGCAGTCTCAAGGCCGAATACCCGCCGCTTGATATCGTCGTTCCGGATCAGTTCTTCGATCGCACCAAATTGCGTATCAGCACGTTCTTCGGGAGCGGTCTCGCGGCGCACGTCTCGTTCGCCCATCCAATCTGCCCTGAGCTTGCCCGCGTGGCGGCCGATGCCGTGCAATCGGTTGGCGCGAACGTGCATCGCGGCGGCACCTACGTGTGTATGGAAGGCCCGCAATTCTCGACGCTGGCCGAGTCGAAGCTGTACCGATCGTGGGGGATGGACGTCATCGGGATGACGAACCTGCAGGAGGCCAAACTCGCGCGAGAAGCGGAGATCTGCTATGTCACCCTGGCCCTGGTCACCGATTACGACTGCTGGCATCCGGACCACGATTCGGTGACGGTCGACATGATCGTACAGACGCTGCTTCAGAACGCGCAGACCGCGCAGCGCGCGATTGCCCTGGCCATCGCCACTCTGCCCGCGACCCGCGCCTGCGACTGCGGCTCGGCGCTGAGGTACGCGCTCATCACGAGACCCGAAGCCATCCCCGCTCAGGTCAGGAACGATCTGGCACCGATCGTCGGGAAGTATCTTTCATGAATCCGATTCTGGCGGTGGGCTCTGTCGCGTTCGATTCCATCAAGACCCCGTTCGGCGAAGCCTCGCGCGTGGTCGGCGGGGCCGCCACGTACTTCGCGATCGCCGCATCATTCTTTACCGAGGTTCGAATCGTCGCGGTTGTCGGCGAAGACTTCGGCGCCAACGTCGACAAGGTCTTCGGCGGACGCAGGATCGATCTCGCCGGGCTCGAGAAAGTCCCCGGCGAAACCTTTCGATGGAAGGGTGAATACGGGTTCGATCTCAACAGCCGCGAGACGATTTACACGCGCCTGAACGTATTCGAACAGTTCAAGCCGAAAATCCCCGACAGCCACAAATCGTCGCCGTTCGTGTTCCTGGGGAACATTCATCCTGCGCTGCAGGCCGAGGTGCTCGACCAGGTTCGGCGGCCGAGACTCGTCGGGGCCGATACGATGAATTACTGGATCGAGCGGACGCCAGGGGATCTGAAACAGGTGCTCCGCCGCGTCGACGTTCTGCTCATCAACGACTCCGAAGCACGGGAGCTCGCGGGCGATGCCAACCTGGTGAAAGCCGCCCGAACGATCCAGGCCATGGGGCCGAAGACGCTGGTGATCAAGCGCGGCGAGCACGGAGTGCTGATGACCAGAACGGGAGGAGGCTTCTTCGCGGCGCCAGCCATGCCCCTGGAGAGCGTGTTCGATCCGACGGGCGCCGGGGACACGTTTGCCGGAGGGTTTCTGGGGTACCTGGCTTCCTGCGACGCGACAGATGATGGAGCGCTGGCGCGCGCGATTATTTACGGCAGCACGCTTGCGTCATTTGCGGTGGAGGATTTCAGCGTCGATCGATTGCTCCGCCTGACTCGGGACGAAGTGAACGCTCGATTCGGCGAATTCAAGAAGCTCACCCACTTCGACTTGATGTGAATCTCCACTGACAGATGGTGAGATTGAAGATTGAAGAATGTTGTTGGATTGAAGAGTGAAGATTGGAAGATTAGCCGGGTCATCAATCAATCATCAATCCACCACCAATTCAGGATCATTCCAGGAATAAGGGTTCCTCGCGTTCCTCAGCGGCAGGCATCAACCGGTGATCGCGCATGATCAGGCGCGCACAGGTGTTCCATCGCAGCAGCGGGTCGTCGTTGCCGGCCGGCCTGATCTCCTCTGCGCGCTCGTACCATGTCATCGCCTCGCGCAGCGATGCGTACACCTGCGGACCCAGTCCCAGCCCTCCGCGATGGAGCTGCGCCTTGGCACGGCGTTCCCACACAATCCCGGAGTAGTACGCGTGCTCGTACGGATCGCCCATACGATCAACGACCCGGAACGCTTCGGAGACGGCGCCTGGAACGTCTTCGTCGAACTGCTCTGTCAGCGCGAGCAGGAGCGTGACGAGCGCGTCGTGGTTATCGGGTTCGATGGCCAGCGCGTCGAGGCAGATGCTCTCCGCTTCGCCCGGTTCGTTCAAGAGCCGGTACCGTTCGGCTTTGGCGACGGCGCGGGACACCGCTTCGGGCGACAGGGCTTTGAGCGCGAACTCCATAAGGCCTCCCGAAAAAGGGATGGACATCCCTCCCTCTTTCCTACGTACGGAACATCCGCAGCAATTTGGCGACCGGGTCGTACAGACGATCGATGACGCGTTCTTTCAACGGGATGATGGCGTTGTCGGTGATCGTGATGCTTTCCGGACACACTTTCGTACAGCACTTCGTGATGTTGCAATATCCGATTCCGTGCGCGGTCTTCATCTCTTTCACTCGATCTTGTACATCGAGCGGGTGCATTTCCAGGGCGGCGGCGTAGACGAAATGCCGCGGACCCGCAAACTGATCGAACAGGTGGTGATCGCGCAGGACGTGGCACACGTCCTGGCATAAAAAGCATTCGATGCACTTGCGGAACTCCTGCACGCGTTCGACGTCAGGCTGGAACATCCGCCACGTCCCGTCCGCCGCATCGGGAGGGCGAGGCGAGAACGGCTTGACCGACAGCTTGGCGCGAAAGTTCCATGAGACGTCGGTGACCAGATCTCTGATGGCGGGGAAGCTTCGCATGGGTTCGACCGTCACCGGTTCGGACAGATCGAGCTGATTGAGGCGGGTCATGCACATGAGCCGCGGATGGCCGTTGACCTCCGCCGAGCACGAACCGCATTTACCGGCCTTGCAGTTCCACCGCACCGCAAGATCGTTGGCCTGGTGCGCCTGAATCTGGTGAATGGCGTCGAGGACGACCATCCCTTCGGTGACCGGTGTCGCGTAGTCTTCGAACCTTCCGGTGCGCCCGTCGCTTCGCCAGATTCGAAATGTCGCGGTGTCAGGCATCATTTCATCTCGTCGATGACTGCCGTGAGCTCGTCCGGCATCTCCGGAATGGCGGCACGGGACAGTTCCATGCGCCCATCGCTGCCCTTACGGACGACGATGTTGAACTTTGCGAAAGCAGGATCCTTGTCCGGGTAATCTTCACGAAAGTGACCGCCGCGGCTCTCGCGCCGTTCGATGGCCGACCGGGTCACGGCTTCCGATACGAGCAGCAGGTTCGGCAGGTCGAGCGCTGCGTGCCATCCGGGGTTGTACTCGCGGTGGCCGCCGACACTGACGTGCCGCGCCCGCTCGTTCAGCTTCGCCAGCGCCTCGAGCGCGCGCTGCAGCTCGGGTTCCTGTCTAACGATACCGACGAGCTCCTGCATCATCTCCTGCAACGCATACTGGACATCATACGGTCCTTCACTCTGCGCACTCCGTTCAAAGGGTTCCACCGCGGATTGTGCGGCCGTTTCCACCTGCTCAGTCGGAATCGTGCCGGCGACCGCCGATTGCGCGTACTTCGCGGCAAACTCTCCCGCGCGCTTGCCGAACACGAGGAGGTCCGACAACGAGTTGCCACCCAGGCGATTGGCGCCATTGATGCCCGCGGCGCACTCGCCGGCAGCGAACAACCCGGCGACGCTCGACATCTGCGTCTCGGCATCGACCCGCACGCCCCCCATCACGTAGTGCGTGGTCGGCCCCACTTCCATCGGCTCTTTCGTGATGTCGATGTCAGCGAGCTGTTTGAACTGGTGGTACATGCTCGGCAGCTTCTTCTTGATGTGATCCGCAGCGTTCGGAATCCTCTGCTTGATCCATGAGATGTCGAGAAACACGCCGCCGTGCGGGCTGCCGCGACCCTCCCTGATCTCGCGGACGATACACCGGCTCACATGGTCGCGCGTGAGCAGCTCGGGCGGACGGCGTGCGGACTTGTCGCCTTGCGTGTAGCGCCATCCTTCGTCCTGGTCGCTCGCGGTTTGTGCGCGATACGCCTCTGGGATGTCGTCGAACATGAAGCGGCGACCCTGCTTGTTGGTGAGGATGCCACCCTCGCCGCGCACGCCTTCGGTCACGAGAATGCCTCGCACGCTCGGCGGCCAGACCATGCCCGTCGGGTGAAACTGGACGAATTCCATGTCGATCAACTCGGCGCCGGCTTCATAGGCGAGCGTATGGCCGTCGCCCGTGTACTCCCAGCTGTTGCTCGTAATCTTGTACGCGCGCCCGATACCGCCCGTCGCGAGTACGACGGCCTTCGCACGAAAGACCTCGAAGCGGCCCCGCTCGCGTTCGTAGCCAAAAGCGCCGACGACTCGCCCGTCGGCGGTCAGCAACCTGGTGACGGTGCACTCCATGTGCACGTCGATTCCCATGTGAATGCCGTGGTCCTGCAGCGTCCGGATCATCTCGAGGCCGGTTCGATCGCCCACATGTGCGAGGCGTGGATATCGGTGGCCGCCGAAGTTGCGCTGGAGAATACGCCCGTCGTGGGTGCGATCGAACAGCGCGCCCCACGCCTCCAGCTCGCGAACGCGATCCGGCGCCTCCTTGGCATGCAACTCGGCCATGCGCCAGTTGTTCACGTACTGTCCGCCGCGCATGGTGTCGCTGAAGTGAACCTTCCAGTTATCCCGGTCGTCGACGTTGGCCAGCGCTGCGGCAATGCCGCCCTCGGCCATGACCGTGTGTGCTTTTCCCAACAGCGATTTGCAGACCAGCCCGACCGAGGCGCCTGCCGCGGACGCTTCGATGGCCGCTCTCAGGCCCGCTCCGCCTGCGCCGATGACCAGGACATCGTGGTCGTGCCTCTGATACTCCGGCATTAAAGGATCCTGAGATCCGACCACACGCCCATCGAGCACAGCCGGACGTAAAGATCCGAAAAGCCGACGCTGAACAGGCTGGTCCACGCCCAGACCATGTGACGGCGATTGAGACAGCTGACGCAGTTGTAGGCAGAAACTCCGAGAGGTGCGCGAGAGAGCTGGTCGACGCAACCGCCGGCGACGTGCCGCATCGAATGGCACCCCAACAGATAGCCGCCGAGCAGCACGACATTGGCGCCCAGCACCAGCGTTCCGATTCCAACTCCGAATGTGACGTCGCCGGACGCGCCGGTGAACCACATCGCCTTCCACGCGTCGTAAGCAAGAATGATCAGCACGAACACCGAGATGAACAACATGTAGCGATGGACGTTCTGGAGAACGAGCGGGAAGGAGTTTTCCCCCCAGTAACTGTTCCGCGGCTCGCCGACCGTGCACGACGGCGGATCGCTCCAGAACGCCTTGTAATACGCGCCGCGGTAGTAGTAGCAGGTCAATCGGAACAACCCGGGAATCGGAAGGATCAGCAGCGCCGGCGAAAATGGCAGCCACGCAGGCCAGGCCGCCGGAGGTGGTCCAAACCAACTGTGGGGCGAGTTGCCGAAGAGCTCGGGAGAGTAGAAGGGGGAGAGATAGGGACCGTAGGTGTAGTGATCGCCCTGGAAAGCCGCCCACGTCGCGTAAACGACGAAGGTCGACAGGCCGGCGAACACGACCAGGGGTTGAACCCACCACGCATCTCTGCGCGCTGTTTCGCCGAATCGCCGTCGGCCGATCACCAGGGGCACCAAAGGCGCAGTTTCCACGAGAGCCACCTCACGATATGAAAGGGCCCGAATTCGACGCGCTGTGGACTTGTTGCGCGTGTAGTTTACAGAAAGTCGCTGCCGTCTTTCCAGACGGCGGCCGGCGGCTCGTTCGCCACGAGGTATCCGAACTCTCGCTGGAACTCCTCGTTGGACAGTCCCGCGGTCGCCGCCAGTTTGGCAAGCTCGTGCGGATCGTCGAAGTCGTTTTTCCGTAAGCGAATCATGTAGCGGCGCGCGATGTGGTAGCGCGTGGAATCGATATCCACGAGCCGCGTGCGAGCCCGCCCGGTTTTCGAGTCGAGCATCTGCGTGAAGGGGATAGGAACGAAGCGGCCGGCCTGCATCGAGATCATGGCGTTGGTGCCGCCCGACAGAACGTACTTCGCCGCGCAGTAGCCGAGATCGCGGGTGTACTCCATGTCGAAGGGAATCGGATCGGCGCACCTGAGCTCGTAGCCGATGTTCTTGGCGACCAGCGTGGTTTTGAGCCCGAACTGCCTGAGACGGCTGCCAATCTCGGACTTCAGAATCTCGCCGATATTCACTTCGGCGATGCGGACGTGGCCGTGAGCGTCGCGCTCTACGTTCTTGAGCTCCGCCAGGTCGTCTTCGCTCAGGTGAAGCACGACGCCCTCGCCGATCACCGCGACGCCATCGCGGCGGCCGTAGCTCATCCGTTTGATGATGGCGCCGACGAGCGTATCGACGAGCACCTTGAGGGGCAGCGGCGGCGAGAACTCTTCGGGAATGAGCGCAAGCGTCGCTCCCGCCGCCTTGGCGATTCCCAGGCCGAGATGGCCGGCCGTGCGGCCCATCGCGATCACGACGTACCAGCGGGAGGTCGTCTTCGCGTCAACCATGAGGTTCTTGACGATCTCGACGCCGTAGTGCCGTGCTGTCTGGAAACCGAACGTGTCGATGTGTGCCGGCAGATCGAGATCGTTGTCGATCGTCTTCGGGACGTGCACGACGCGCAGGCGGCCCGCCGCGTGCTCGGCGAGCTTCATTGCAGAGAATGCCGTGTCGTCGCCGCCAATAGTGATGAGCTGCGAAATATTGAGCCGCAGGAGCGATTGGACGCAGTTCTCCAGCAGCGCCGGACTCTTGGACGGGTTCGCGCGGGCGATGCCGATGTGAGATCCACCGCGGAAGTGGATGCGACTGACACCGTCGATCGTGAGCGGGGTAACGTGGTCGATGTCTCCCTTCATGACCCACTCGAATCCGTCGCGCAGTCCCACGACGTCGACGCCTTGAACCCGCGCCCGGATCGTGGCCGCGGCGATGACGCTGTTCAGGCCCGGCGCCGGCCCGCCGCCGCATAAAATGCCGAGTCTGTTATGAGCATCCATTGATGAGTCGCCCGCTGCCCACTCCGCGCCGCAGCTGGTGTGGCCGATATTGTAATTACGCGCTGTACGACTGCGCAATTCTCCCCTGTCCGCTTCAAAAACATCGACTTTTCCGACTGACGTCACTGGAAGGGTATTTGCTTCTCCCAAAGCCGTGCGTCTCGGGAAAGATTCCTTTGGCCCTGTTCTTCGGGCAGCCCGCGAGCGATGCGGCGTTACCCTCAGACAACTCGCCCGCGAGACCAAGCTCAGCGCCGAACTGTGGGAAGGATTGGAGGATAACGACTTGTCGCGCTGGCCGAAACGTCTGTTCGCGCGCAGCTATGTCCGCGACTACGCGCTTCGCGTAGGTCTGGATGCCGACGAGGTCGTCAATGAGTTCTGCCGGCTGTACCCGGAGTGGGGCGACCGGCGGGCCGAGCACGTGATTCGTGAAAAGGCGGAAATTATCGCTCACGACCTGACGTGGGAAGACCTTCCCGCGGTCCAGCTGCGCCGCTCGAGCGATCGTGCCAGTCAGTCGGCTCCCGGGTTCTTCGGCCGCCATTACGTGCGCGTCATCGCCGTCGCGATCGATCTCGCCGCGATGGTGGGGTTCGGGTTTCTCGGGATGCTCGCCGGGTTCTCCTACTGGCACTCGGCCGGAATTGCGTCGATGGCCTACTCCGTGCTGGCTACCTCGATTCTCGGTCGGACCTTCGGCCTCCTTGCTTCCGAATGGGTGATTCGTGGCCTGAAGTCGGTGGCCGCGACCCGGCGGCTGATTTCCTCGCGCGCCGAAACCGTCTGAAATCTGATATTCTCACGCTCTTTGCTGGCCGGTGGCCGCGAGTTGTCGCCCGCCCTCGCCGGTAGCTTTAAGGAGCAACGAATGCAGATCGCAGAACGCCAATCGGGATCGGTGACCGTCCTCGATCTCTCGGGAAAGATCACGCTTGGTGAGGACGCCACGCTGCTGTCAGACAAGCTGCACAGCTTGCTGCATCAGGGCAAAAAGTCGGTCCTCTTCAATCTCGCACAGGTAAGCTATGTCGACAGCGCCGGTCTTGGCGCTCTCGTGGGCGCCTACACGACCGTTACGCGCGAGGGTGGGTCGCTGAAGCTCGTGGGCATTACCAAAAAGCTGCAAGATCTGTTGTCGATCACCAAGCTCTTGACGGTGTTCGACACGTACGATTCAGAGGATGAGGCGTTGCGAAGCTACAAGTAACACGGACGGGGTCGGATGTAATTCACCTTCAGCGCTCCGGCAGGATCGTTTCGTCGCAGCGCTTGCAGAAAACTGTACCCGGCCCCGTTCGCTTGTCACTGCTTTCTAAACACCACAATACGGTTGGAGTTCGTTCCCTTCGCGTTGTTGCTGATGCCCCAGCAGTTCGCGGTCTTGGTGAACTGCTGTGCGTTGATGACGACCAGGAGGGGATGAAGTCCGGCAGCCACACCGCAGGGCAGGACGGCTTCCTCGAGTCTGATCGTTCCGTTCCGGACTTCGCCGACTTCGAACGCGATGTGACCGCCCGGACGCAGGACGCGAGCCAGCTCGCGAAATACGTCGGTCATCTGGGCCTGCCAGTCAGGGACTTTCTTGTACAGCGAAATGTCGACCTGCGCCGTGTCGATTCCGCAGAACCATCCTCTGAGCCAGTTGTCTGCGGCGTAGTTCACCACGTCCAGGAATGGCGGTGACGTGACGACGAGGCCCACAGATCCGCTCCGTAATTGCGGGGTCGATCGGGCCGGCCCGGTGATGAGCGGGCCGCCTCGAGCTGACCGCAGGAGCGTCGCTCGCGTCGCGGCAGTGCAATCGCGAAGCAGCGAGCGCGTCTTCGCGGCGATGAGCGCACGAACGTCGCGCCGGGGCGGCGTCTGCCTGCGTGAGGCGTTGATGCGAGCCTGCGCGTCGATCGAGGCGGCTTGATTCGGCGGCAGCGTGTAGACCGAAAAGAACCCCGGTGAATGGCCGGTGAGCCGGTTGACGGCCACCATCCGGATCCATTGATCCACATCATCGAGCTCTCCGCTCGATTGACGCGCGAGCAGATACTCCCGTAGCGCGCAGATGTCGCGGAGTGTGTCGGGGTGATAGAAGACCTCGAGCGCGCGCGGGCAGGAACTGGCGCGAGAGAGGTCGAGAGACGTCAGGCGATCGACGACCTCATCGAACGCTGGAGGCGCGAGCCGCGGTCGCGCAAGGATCGCACTGAGCGGATTGATATCGCACCCCGCAGGCAGCCGGCCGCAAAGCGCCGCCTCCAGCAGCGTGGTCCCACGTCCCATGAACGGGTCGTAAACGATCTCGCCAGGCCGTGTGAAGCGATCGATGAAAAAGCGCGGCAATTGTGGCTTGAAGCAGGCACGGTACGAAACCTCGTGGAGGCTGTGAGCCGCCCGCTGCTTGCTCGTCCAGAATTCGTTCACGAACGTCTCGACGATGATCGGGCGCGCCTTCGCGAATCCGACGCTCGTGATCGCCCGCCTGGTCCGGCGGCCGTTCCACTGGAAGGAGCGCAGCTCGCGAACGATGGCCGGCTGTTGTAAAGGAGTAGCTGGATGACGCTGGGGAGCTGCTCTCATAGATAAAGGGCGAGTCACGGCCCGGCTGACCGGACAGCAGGTCCTGCGACGACCGTGAGCGCCTACAGGCTATCTATCGGCAGATTTGTGAAGAAGTACAGCGGCGGCGAGGTAGGTGGCCGCACCGGCCAACAAGGTGGCCGAAAAGCCCCAGTTCATGGCGATGAACACGGCCAGCGTGGCGCCGATGACCGAGAGGCCGCCGTTCATCCCCCATGCCCACGGGACGAGTGTGGAATGGTTTGCGGTCATCAACCGGATACCCGCAGGCAACGGCATGCCCATCAACACTCCGGCTGGCGCTATCAGGACAACTGTCAGCGCGATTCGTGCCGCATGGCTTGCGCTGATGGCGGCTCGGATGATAGACGGCAGAGCCACGATGCCGAGCAACGCAATCGCGACAATCCCGACGATGACGAGCTCCACTCGCGTCCGCAGCCGATCGGCGTCGATGTGGCGGCTGATCAGGCTGCCCAGGCCCGTGCCAAGCAGCACCGAGAACAGCGTAACGGTCAGGGAATAGACAGGATGACCCAGCAGCAGGACAAACCGCTGAAGCAGGGCTACTTCAATCAACATGAAGCCGGCGCCGAGCATCCCGAAATACGCCAGCCAGCGGGGCCAGCCGGTGCCCCGCGCTTCGGTTCCCGACCACAGGAGTGGACCGACCACAAACAGCGTTACGAAGGTCAGCGAGATGGCCATCAGGGTCATCAGCGCGCTCAAGCCGTTGCCGAAGAGCATGCTGCGGCCGAAAGCCGTCTGAAACTGATCGCGGATTTTCGTCGTGTGAAAAAAGAACGGACGGTTGTCGGTCGTCGCGGTGACGTCGTGGTGGTAGCTGTCATGGAAGGCGTCACGGTCGCTCGCCAGTACCAGCTTTGCGTAGTCGTTGCTGTCGTCGGTTTGCCCTGGCGCATACAGGACCGTGAATCCTAGCTCCGCGGCGGTCGAGCGCAGTCGTGCCACCTGTTCGGGCGAAAACGCTGTCTTCTTGAAGAGAAAGGTGGCGACCCGATCCTGCTGCACGATGGCGAGATGATTCGCGGCAGAGCAGCCGCGGCTTTCGCAGGCCGCCTGCGCGAGCGAGACCAGACGCAGCCCGTCAAACACCCACCGCGTGATCGTCAGCATGCCGCGATCGCTGAGGTGATCGTAGTAGTCCTCGAATGCTTCCTTCGTGTAGAGCGTGTTTTCAGTGAGCGTATACGCGCCGGCGGCGGTTGCTGCCCAGGTATCGACCAGCGATGCCTGGATGATGTCGTAGCGCTGGTCGGACCGCCGGATGAAGCTCCGTCCATCATCGACGACGATCTTGATTTTCGGATTCTCGTAAATCGCTCCGGAGAAGCCCCGAAAATGATTGAGCATGACGTCGTTGGCGATAATCGGGTTGACTTCGACGCCATCGACGCGGCTCGCGCCGAACACCAGAGCGGTCAACAGATCTCTGCCTCCGCCGGGCCCGATGACGAGGGCGGTAAACGTGCCTTCAGCCAGGTGGTACGCGAGCCCCGTCAGCTCGTACTTGAGGTGCTCGACCTTGGACAGGTCGCCGTCGAACCGCACGATCGGCGTCGAGGCGGCCGAGTCGATGTCCATGAATCGAGTTTCGGGCAGGGCCCCCGTATATTTCGAGCTCAACGACCAATCGCCATGTGACCGGTCGTAGACGGCAACGCGCGAGAAGGAATTCCACTTGCTGAACAATACGGTGTCGGCATCATGGCCCTTCGTGTTGCTGACATCGAAGGGCGCGGCTCCGCGCAATTGCAGACCGCCTGGAATTCCTACCGCGAGCGCCGCAAAGACCGTGGTCCGGGCGACGGCGTTCGGAGGAGAAAACAACAGCGCGGCGACGCCGCCTAGAACCGCAGCGAGGAGTACGACACCGGGCGCACCGAAGCGATTGAGCAGTGGCAGCAGCAGCAGGCAGCCCGCAGCGGCGCCCATCAGGTCGGCGCCATAGACGATGTTGACCCGGTGTCTCAGCCGGGTAATGGCCAGAGAGATGACCGCGCCGCCTGTAAAGAACGGCAGCGCCGCCAGCGTGTAGATCGCAATCATCTTCACGAGGTTCTCGTGGCTGTAGTTGAGGCCCACGCGAATACGCACCAGCGCCGCCAGGGCGAGCACGGTCGACGCGGCAAACAGGAGAGAGTGGGTCGTCAGCAGGGTCGGCGTGGAATGGCGGTTCAACGCGCTGCGCGCAACATAGGCATACACGCCGCTTGCGCTCAGTCCAAACAGCGCGATTGATATCGCGAGAAACGCGAAGTGGTAATACATCGTGACCGAGAAGATCCGCGTGAGCGCGAGCTCGATCATCAGAATCGCCGCCGCGATGCATCCCACGCCCACGAGCGATCTCGTGAATTCACTCCGGGTCAATTGCCGCTCGGCAGAGATTTCAGCGTGTTTCGACATCCCGCGACGAAGTTTAGCATCAGAGACTTGAGGTAAACTGGCACCCGTGCCGGCGAGCGCATCGGTTCGAGCAGAGTCGCCCAATCGTGTTCTCGTCTGCGCAGCCGCATGGGCGATGCCCGGTGTGGGTCATCTATGGCTCGGCCGGCGCAAAGGTCTGATCTTTCTCATCGCGCTGCCAGTGATGTTCGCCGTCGGGCTGGCGTTGAACGGGCGCATCTTTCCGATCGACCCGTCGCAGCCGCTCGTGGCATTGGCAGCCCTGGCAAACATGGGGATCGGGGTCCCGTATTTCGTGGCGCGAGCGATGGGATACGGTGCCGGGGTGGTGACGGCCGTCACCTACGAGTACGGCAACACGTTTCTCATCGTGGCCGGCCTGCTGAACGCACTCGTGGTCATCGACGCGTTCGACATTTCGATGGGGCGGAAGTGATGCGAAGCCATGCGGTGCTGGTGTTGGTTTTTGCGTTCTTCGTCTCCACAGTCTTCGCCGGACTGATGCGCGAAAACGTCAGGGAGCAGCTGGTGCTCGGCACCAAGATGTTTGGTGGGCTCGCCGCAGCGGCGCTCATCCTCGGCTGGCTGATGCTTCCGTTCCCGATTTAACCAGCCCATTGCCGTTGGCCCCCGGCCCTCCGTGGATCGCGTTGTGGCTACCCGTCGTCGTTTACATGGCGATGCTCTTCGGATTCTCCTCCCTGTCTACGCTGCCGCAGCTGCCCGGAACGTTCTCCTACTACGACGTTCACATTGGCGCGTACGCAGTCCTCGGTCTGCTGACGTCACGCGCGCTGGCGAAAGCTCGTCTGCGCAACGTGAACTGGAAAGTGCTTCTCGCGGCAGTAGCAATCTCATCCATTTATGGTGTGAGCGACGAGTACCATCAGCGCTTCGTTCCGGGTCGCGAGTTCGATCTCCTCGACATGGGTGCTGACGCGATCGGATCGATCATCGGCGCCTCCGCCGTGGGAGCGTGGAGTATAATCAGCCGTCGTTCGGAAACGCGTGATGTCCTTTGACAACCTGCTTGTCGAGCGTGAGTCCGGCGTTGCAGTACTCACGGTTCAGCGCCCAGAGCGACTGAACGCGCTCGACACCCACACCCTTGACGAGTTATGGCAGGCGGCTCTCGATCTCCAGAAAGATGATGCGGTCCGCTCGGTGATCCTGACCGGCGCGGGCGACAGAGCGTTTGTTGCCGGCGCCGATCTCAACGAGATCGCCCGTGATACTCCGGACGGCGCCAGGCAGCGGGCCTTGCACGGTCAGCGGGTATTCGATCTCATCGAGCATCTTGGCAAACCGGTGATCGCCGCGGTCAACGGACTTGCTCTCGGCGGCGGCTGTGAGCTGGCTATGGCGTGCACATTACGGCTCGCAGCAGACAGCGCCCGTTTCGGCCAGCCGGAGATCAATCTGGGTCTTATTCCCGGTTTCGCCGGAACGCAGCGGCTCGCGCGCCTCGTGGGCAGGACGAAGGCGATGGAAATGATTCTCACAGGAGAGCCCATCACCGCTCAGGAGGCTCTTGCGATCGGTCTGGTGAATCGCGTGTTGCCGCCCGCGGAGCTCATGCCGCGGGCGCGCTCGCTGGCGGCCGATCTTGCCGGCAAGCCGCGCGTGGCCTTGCGGTACGCGCTGGACGCCGTCAATCGCGGCATCGAGATGCCTTTTGCCGACGCTTGCCAGCTCGAAGCGGCGCTCTTCGGAATGGTGACGACGACCGAGGATATGAGAGAAGGGACCAAAGCGTTTCTCGAGAAGCGCAAACCCGATTTCAAGGGAAGATGACGTTGAGAGCAAAGAGCTGAGTGATAAATGCTCGTTGTCGAAGGTACCGGCAAAGGCACCGGGTTGACGTTTGCGCTCGTCGTGGCGAAGTTCAACGACTTCGTCACCGATCGTCTCCAGAGCGGGGCGCTCGAAGCGTTGAAGTCCGCCGGTGTCGCGACCGACAGCGTCTGTGTGATCAAAGTACCGGGCGCCTTTGAGATTCCGTTTGCCGCAAAAGAAGCGGCAAGCCGCGGCAATTTTGCCGCCGTGGTGTGTCTCGGGTGCTTGATCCGGGGCGCGACGCCCCATTTCGAGTACATCGCTTCGGCGTGCGCGCACGGCATTGCCGAGGCTGCTGCAGCGACAGGCGTTCCGATGACCTTCGGCGTGCTCACGACCAATTCCGTGGAAGAAGCGCTCGAGCGCGCGGGCGACGGTCCAGGCAACAAAGGGTGGGAGGCGGCGATCGCCGCTGTCGAAATGGCGACGTTACAGCGGGCGCTGCGCCAGCCCAGGCCCGCCAGCGGCATCAACGTATGAAGGGCGCGCCCGACGCCAGCGCTCCCGGGACACGGCATCGCACGCGGCATCGGGCTCGGCAAGCCGCGGTTCAGATGCTGTATCAGTGGGAAGTCGGGCAGCAGGACATCGAAGACGTATTGCAGACGTTCTGGGCCGCCAACCTGCCAGGCTCGGACGGCGCGTCCGAAAGCGTTCGCACCTTTGCCGAACAGCTCCTTCGTTCGACGATTGCCAACGTCGGCCAGATCGACACCTTAATCACCGAGACGGCAGAGCACTGGCGCCTTTCGAGAATGGCGGCGCTCGATCGGTTGATTCTTCGGCTGGCGATTGGCGAGTTTCTCGATGGCAGCACGCCGCGGAACGTCGTCATCAACGAAGCGCTGGAACTGGCGAAGACTTTCAGCGGCGACGAATCAGCGAAGTTCGTCAACGGAATTCTTGATGCCGTCAAGAAAAAGCTTCAATGAATTGAAAGACTTTTACTGGACTGGCGGATTGTTGCTTCTCGCGGCGTGCGGCATGAGCTCGCAGACGCCGGGTGGCCCTTCTTCGATATCAGGTGGCGCTTCGACGGCGCCAACCTTCGCGGTCCTTGTCTTCTCGAAAACCGAGGGCTTCCGCCACGATTCAATTCCTTCGGGTGCCACGGCCTTGCGCCAGCAGGGCAGCCTTCGCGGCTTTTCCGTAGATGTGTCCGAGGATTCGGGCGCCTTTACCGATGACAGCCTCGCGCGGTACAAGGCGGTGGTCTTTCTTTCGACGACCGGCGACATCCTCAACGCCACGCAGCAGGCGGCCTTCGAGCGGTTCATCCGGCGGGGAGGTGGTTTTGTTGGCGTGCACTCGGCGGCCGACACCGAGTACGACTGGCCATTCTACGGCGCGCTGATGGGCGCGTACTTTGCCGGCCATCCCGACATCCAGAACGCCACCCTTCAGATCGAGGATCAGGGGCACCCGACCGTCTCATCTCTGCCGCGCACGTGGATGCGGCGCGACGAGTGGTACAACTTTCAGCGAAACCCGCGCGGGAGCGTCACCGTTCTGGCGACCCTCGACGAGCGGACATACTCGGGTGGCAGCATGTCTCCCGATCATCCCATCATGTGGTCCCACACCTACGAAGGGGGCCGGTCGTGGTATACGGCAGGCGGCCACACCTCGGAGAGCTTCTCCGAGCCGCTGTTCGTGGAACACCTCGGCAAGGCGGTGCTCTGGGTTGCCGGTGCGATATGATTTCCGCGGATGTCCTCTGAAGAAGAACAGGTTCAGCAACGCCGCGCGAATCTGACCAGGCTTGCCGATCTCGGCGTCAACATCTACCCCCATCGATTCGGACGTACAGCCGCCATTAGCGAGCTCGTGCGCGCGCATTCCGAAAAATCGGGGCCGCAGCTCGAAGAGCAGCGCATCGAGACCATCACCAGCGGCCGGATTCTCGGGATTCGCAGCTTCGGAAAGGCGAACTTTCTGGTGCTGTCCGATGGCCGCTCGCGCATTCAGGTCTACATCAGAAAAGACTCGCTTCCTGCGCGCGATTTCGAGCTGTTTGGTCTGCTCGACTTTGGCGATGTCGTGGGCGTCGAAGGACATCTGTTTCGCACACGTACGAACGAGCTGACGATCTGGGCGTCACGCCTTGAGTTTCTCGCAAAATGCCACGTGCCCATGCCGGAGAAGTGGCACGGCCTGACCGATGTCGAGATCCGTTACCGCCAGCGGTATCTCGACTTGATCGTCAACCCAGAAGCCCGCGAGGTGTTCCAGGTGCGCGGCAGGATCCTTTCGGCGCTGCGCGAATTTCTCGATCGTCGGGGCTATCTCGAAGTGGAGACACCCATGATGCAGCCGATTGCCGGCGGAGCAATGGCGCGGCCGTTCAAGACGCATCACAACGCGCTCGATCTCGATCTCTTCCTGCGCATCGCGCCGGAGCTGTATTTGAAAAGGCTGGTGATCGGCGGGCTCGAGCGCGTCTACGAGATCAACCGGATTTTCCGGAATGAGGGAATTTCGACTCGTCATAATCCTGAATTCACGATGCTCGAGTTCTACCAGGCGTACAGCGACTACCAGGATCTGATGACGATGATCGAGGAGATGCTGGCGTTCGTGGCGATGTCGGCAGTGGGTAAAGATGAGGTGGAGTACGACGGCGAGACGATATCGCTCCGACCTCCATTCGCACGGATCTCGCTCCGGCAGGCGGCTGCGGATGCCGCTTCACGGAACCTGGGCGAGGCAGTGACCGAAGCGGACCTTTTCGATGCCGAGAAGGCACGGCAGCTGGCGGCTCGCCTTGGCGTCGCCGTCGATGCGGGCAGCGGGCCGGGCAAAACAACGCTGACAATCTTCGAGACGCTTGCCGAAGAGTCGATGGTCCAGCCGACCTTCGTCTATGACTTTCCGACCGAGGTGTCTCCCTTGTCAAAGCAGCGTCCAGACGACCCGGAGACAGTGGAGCGGTTCGAGCTCTACATCGGCAGAATGGAGATGGTCAACGCCTTCAGCGAGCTCAATGACCCGGTCGAGCAACGGCAGCGTTTCGAGCAGCAGCTCGTTGAACGGGCAAAAGGCGACCAGGAAGCCCATGCGATGGACGAAGACTACGTCCGCGCGCTCGAATACGGCCTGCCGCCGACGGCCGGCGCAGGTGTCGGTGTCGATCGCCTTGTAATGCTTCTCACCAACAGCAAGTCGATTCGCGACGTCATCCTGTTCCCGCAGATGAGGCCAAAATGACGGATCTGAACTTACGAAAAGCGTAAAAATGGGGTCTGACCCTATTTATGCCGTTTGAACTTCAGATCGCGCATTCGCTATCTTGCTGGCACGCCGGCGGCAGGCGTTCATCTCCATCATCTCCCTTGTGTCGACGCTGGGCGTGACAGTCGGCGTCATGGCGCTGATTATCGCCCTCGCGCTCATGACTGGACTGCAGAGCGAGCTCCGGGATCGCATTCTGGGTTCGACCGCCCATATCTTCGTCTTCAAGACGACAGGCATCGAGGACTATCAGGCCGAAATCGAGGCGCTCGGAAAGCTGCCGCGCGTCGTCGGGGCGGCGCCGGCGATCCTCGGGCGCGCTCTCGCCTCGTCACCGAGCGCCGATGCGTTCATCAGCTTCAAGGGGATCGATCCGGCGCTCGAGGCATCGGTCACCGAAATCGAAAAATCCATCGTTGCCGGCAAGCTGACCGACCTGATCCCAAGGACCGAAGAGAGCCATGACGGGATCTTCCTGGGCCAGGATCTGGCGAAGCAGCTCGGAGTCGGCGTCGGCGACACCATTACCGTGCTCACTCCCCAGGGCACGCTTGAATCCCTTTACCGGCATGATGCCGAGATCCCGAACCGTGCGAGTCGCCGGGATCTTCAAGCTGGGCCTTGTACGAGTTCGACAACGCCTGGGGCTTTGTGTCACTCGACGTCGCCAAGCGGCTGATGAACAAGAGTCAACCTGAGCTCATCGAGCTGGCGGTCGACGACATCTACGCGGCACCCGACGTCGCGGCGGCCATTCCGCGGACTCTCGGGGATCGGTACGTCACCCAGGACTGGACGACGATGAACCGGCCGCTGTTCGAGGCGCTCTGGCTCGAAAAAATGGCCATCTCCGTTACCATCGGTCTCATTGTCATGGTCGCGGCGCTCAACATCGTGGCATCGCTCGTTCTGCTCGTCATGGAGAAGAACGCCGATATTGCCATTCTGAAGACAATGGGTGCGTCTGCGCGCAGCGTGATGTACATCTTCATGCTCCAGGGGCTCATCATCGGGACGATCGGAACGGCGGTCGGCGGGAGTGCCGGCGTCGGAATTTCGTGGGTCATGAATCGCTATCAACTGCTGCGCGTCCCGGGCATGGGCGAGGTCTATCAGATTTCCTACGTGCCCTTCACGCTTGCTGCCATTCGAGTTTGCCGTCGTGTTCGTGATAGCGGTGCTCATCTGCTTCGTCGCCACCATCTATCCATCGCGCCAGGCGGCAAAGCTCAAGCCGATCGAAGCACTCCGTTACGGATAGGCCGCCGATCGTCAGTTCGCCGGGTTCGTGCGTTCCGGCTCGGGGACGGGATTGCGCTGCATTCAGGACAAGCCGCGACGCGTAAGTCCTTATTTCCCAACAAAATTGCTGGCACCCTCCTTGAAATGTTCCCCGTGCAGACGCGACGTTGTCGCACAAAAAGGGGAGAAGGACGATGAGAACACTTTTTGGAGCAGTGGCAGGGGCATTGGCTGTGGGTGCGGTGCTCGTTGTCGTACGACCTCGGCGAGCGTCGCGCGTTCAGCCGGGACCTCGACAACGCCAACGACGCAGATGATGATCGGACCAGACGGCGTCGCCAGGCCGTATCTCGTGCAGGCTGGCCAGAACGCATACGGGCAGCCTTTCGCCTGGCCAGGCGTACGGATGGTCGCCTTACACGACGATGGCCCCGGGTGCGGTCGCGCCGTCGGTTATCGGCGCGTACCCGCAGTATCCCGCGGCGCAGCCGCAGTATGTGACCGAGCGAGTTGTCACCGCAGCCGCCCGTCGTCCGCCGGGCCGCGACTCAGCGCTCGGTCATCTGAAGTGCAGCCGAGGCGATCCTGGCAGAAGAGCGCGCTGTTGATCGGCGGCTCCGCTGGCGCAGGCGCCGGGCTTGGTGCGGCTGATGGGCGGCAAGAAGGGCGCCCTTGCCGGCGCAGCGATCGGCGGCGGCGCGGCGGCTATCTACGACCAGGTGAAACGGCACTAAAATGGCCTCGGGCTTTCGGCTTCGGGCTTCGGGCATCGCGCCTGAAGCCTGAAGTCCGGAGTCTGAAGCCGTTCAATGTCCTTCCTCACCGCGACAAATCTCAACAAAAGCTATCACGTCGGCACGCAGCGGCTTCACGTGCTGCGCGATCTCGATCTCACGGTCGAGCGCGGTGAAATGGTCGCCATCGTCGGCGCGTCCGGAGTGGGCAAAAGCACGCTGCTGCACCTGCTGGGTGGCCTCGATCGGATGGACTCCGGCGTCGATCCATGTCGGCGATACCGACATTGGTGGTCTGCCCGAAGACGCTCTGACGACTTTCCGCAACAGGCACGTGGGCTTCGTTTTTCAGTTTCACCATCTCCTCCCGGAATTCACGGCCTTGGAGAACGCGGAAATGCCGCTGCGCATCGCTCGGGTTCATTCACACGAGGCGTGGAGCGCGTGCGATGGCCGTTTGGAACGGCTTGGACTCGCGGATCGGCGCACGCACCGGCCGACGCATGCTCTCCGGCGGCGAGCAACAGCGCGTCGCGATGGCGCGGGCGTTGGTTACCGAACCGTCCGTGCTGCTGGCCGATGAGCCAACCGGAAATTTGGATGAGCGTACGGCCGAAGCTTTGCACGCGCTTTTACGCGAGATGCATCGTGAGCGTCATCTGAGCTCGGTCATTGCGACACATAACATGCAGCTGGCAAAGTCGTGCGATCGCATGTTGCGCCTGGAAGGGGGGCATCTGGTTCCGGCGTAACGCCGGTCAGGCGTCACAAGGAGTAGGAACGGTCAGGGGTTTGGCCGTATAATGCGTATAGTTCGTTAGCGCATTATCACCACCTCTTTTTCGCAGGTTAAAACGGATGTTCGAACGCTACACTGAACGGGCGCGTCGCGTTCTGTTCTTCGCCAGATACGAGGCGAGCCAGCTCGGCTCTATCTCGATTGAAACCGAGCACCTCCTCCTCGGTCTGATCCGCGAGGGCAAAGGGCTCACCAGCCGCATCTTTGCCCGGTCGCATCTGTCCCTCGAGAACATCAGGAAAGAAATCGAAGGCCGTACGGTCTTTCGCGAGAAGGTTTCCACGTCGGTGGAAATCCCGTTCAGCGCCGAGACCAAGCGTGTTCTGCAGTTCGCTGCCGAAGAGGCGGATCGGCTTCTGCACAACTACATCGGTACCGAACATCTTCTCCTGGGCATCCTGCGTGAAGAGCGGTCGGTCGCGGCCTCGATCCTCATGGAAAAGGGGATGCGCCTCAACACGGTGCGCGAAGACATCGTCCAGCTGCTCAACGAGAAGACCACGCTGACGCGCGTCAAGGAAACGCCGCTGCTCGCCGAGTTCAGCCGCGACCTCACCGAATCGGCGATGAAGAATCAGCTCGATCCGCTGGTCGGCCGCGATTACGAGCTCGAGCGCGTGCAGCAGGTGCTCTGCCGCCGCACCAAGAACAACGCGGTGTTGATTGGCGAGCCTGGCGTCGGCAAGACGGCGATCGTCGAAGGGCTCGCGCAGAAGATCGTGTATGGCGACGTGCCGCACTTCTTGGCCGACAAGCGCATTCTGGCGCTGGACATCTCGTTGATTGTCGCCGGCACGAAGTATCGCGGCCAGTTCGAAGAGCGCCTCAAGGCGATCATGAAGGAGCTCACCGACAACCCGAACATCATCGTCTTCATCGACGAGTTGCATACGCTGGTTGGTGCGGGTCGGCTGAAGGTTCGCTCGACGCGGCCAACATTCTCAAGCCCGCGCTGTCGCGGGGCGAGATCCGGTGCATCGGCGCGACGACTCCTGCCGAGTACCGGAAATACATCGAGAAGGATCGATCGCTCGAGCGGCGGTTCCAGGCGATCAAAGTCGATCCGCCGGCCGAGAAGGAAACGATCGAGATCATCCTCGGTGTGAAAGATCGGTACGAGTCGTTCCATCACGTCGAGTACACCCGCGAGGCGATCGAAGCGGCGGTCTATCAGTCGAGCCGCTACATCACCGACCGGTTCCTGCCCGACAAGGCGATCGATCTCATCGACGAGGCCGGCGCGCGCGCGAAACTGCGCGAGGCGGGCTACAGCGAGGAGTTCGGCGAGATCAACCGCAGCATCCGCGTGGCTGTTGAGCAGATGGAGAACGCGGTGTCGCAGAAGGACTTCGAGAAGGCACAGTTCTATCGTGAGCAGGAAGTGAGCGCGCGCGAGAACCTGCAGTTCGTGCGCGAGAAGTTCGACGTCAAATCGAGCGCGCGCCGTGTCGCGGTCGGCAAGCAGGAAATCGACGAGGTCGTCTCCAAATGGACCGGCGTTCCCCTTGCGTCGATCAATCAGGACGAAGGCGACAAGCTGCTGCGCATGGAGCAGGAACTTCATCGCCGCGTCGTCAGCCAGGAGCGCGCGACCTCGGCCGTCTCGCAGGGCGATCCGCCGATCGCGGGCTGGCTTGAAGAACCCGAATCGCCCCGTGGGCAGCTTCATGTTCCTCGGTCCGACCGGCGTCGGCAAGACCGAGCTCGCTCGGGCGCTTGCGAATTTCCTGTTCGGAAGCGACAACGCGCTGATTCGCTTCGACATGTCCGAGTACATGGAAAAGCACTCGGTTTCGAAGCTCATCGGCTCTCCCCCCGGATACGTGGGGCACGAAGAGGGCGGCCAGCTTACCGAGAAAGTCCGGCGGAATCCGTACTCGGTCGTGCTGCTGGACGAGATCGAGAAAGCCCACCCGGATATCTTCAACATCCTGCTGCAGGTGTTCGAAGACGGCCATCTGACCGACGGCCTCGGCAACCGCGTGAATTTCAAGAACACGATTCTGATCATGACGTCGAACATCGGCGCGCGCTTCATTCAGAAGAAGGCGTCGCTCGGGTTCCAGTCATCGGAGTCGGAAACCATTGCAAAGAGCGTCACCGACATGGTGCTCGGCGAGGTGAAGCGCACGTTCAATCCCGAGTTCATCAACCGCATCGAGGAAATCATCGTCTTCGAGGCGCTCGGCGACGACGATCTGCGGCGCATCATGCTGCTGCTGGTCGATCAGCTGAACGAGAATCTTGTGAATCGGCAGCTCAAGATCGGGCTGATGCCGGAGGTAATCGACTGGATCATCGATCTCACCTGCAAGGATCGCTCGTATGGAGCTCGTCCGCTCCGCCGTGCCATTCAGCGTTACGTCGAGGATCCGCTTTCAGAGGAGCTCATTCGCGGGCATCTCCGAGGCGGGGATATCGAGGTGTACCTCGATGAGGGCGCCCTGGCCTACCGGACACCGGGGGAGGTGGCGGCAGGCCGCCGTCTGGCGTAGCACGTCTAAACAGGCGCAACTGAGTTGCGTCCTACCGGAGGCGCCTACCCAGCCGGAGCGGGTATTGGTTGTTATCGGTAAGGCGCAACTTTCGTTGCGCGTACTGCCAGCGCCTGAGGGCCTTTTCACATGCGAATTCATGGTTTCGTCATCACAACAGTGCTTTGGGCGGCGCCCGTCTTTGCTCAGGCGCCCATCGCACCGGCTCCCATTGCGCCCGCCCCGACCCAACCGGCCGGCTTCGCGTGCCGGGGCTCCGGAAGACCATCTCGGTCTGCAATGGGGCCTATCAGATTGGAGATCCTCCCCCGCCTGCGAGCCTGCCGCCTGCAGGATCGGGGCCAGTCGTGTACGTGCTGGCCCCCTGCTTTCCGAAGCAGGGCAACGTCTCCCTGGTCGAATCGGAGACCTACCTCTACTACATTCAGACCCAGCCGAGTCTGCCGTCCAAAAACGACTGGAAGCCGTACAACGATCTGGTTGAGCGCACGCTCCTTGACGACTTCAAGCGGCTGTGGGCGACCAACTTCCTCGACGACCTGAAGATCGAAACTGTCGACTACACGTTCTCCAACGGCGTGGTCGGCAAGATCATCGTGTACGAGATGGAGGAGCGGCAGCGGATCAAGAACACCGTCTACAACGAGGGCACGAAGGAGATCGAACAGGCGAAAGTCGAAGAGCGCCTTCGCGAGCTCGGCATCACGATCCGTCTCGACTCGTTCGTCGACCAGACGACCGAGAAGAAGGTCGCCAACGTCATCCGCGAGATGATGGTCGAAAAGGGATTTCAGGAAGCGAAGGTCGAGCCGACTCACGAGCCGCTTCCGGCCGGCCCGAAGTCGGTTGCGCTGAAGTTCAAGGTGACCGAGGGGCCGAAGGTCAAGATTTCGAACGTCGACTTCGTCGGCAACAAGGTGTTCAGCGACGGCAAGCTGAAGGGACGCATGAAAACCAACAAGGGTGGCGGCTTCTGGATTTTCCCGGGAAGCGGGATCTACCAGGAAGACAAGTTTGAAGAAGACGCGGAGGCCGTGACCGCGTTCTACCGCGAAAACGGCTACCTCCAGGCCAACGTCGGCCAGCCGAACCTGAAGCACCTGCGGGATTCGTCCGACAAGAAGACGCGTTACATGACGCTGGAAATTCCGGTGAGCGGAAGGCACGCGCTTTCGCGTCGCCAAGTTCGACTTTGCCGGCAACGACAAAGTGCCGTCGACACGTGCTCCAGCCGTTTTTCAAGATCAAATCCGGCGACTACTACAACGAAAAGCGCGTGCGCGACGGGTTCGAGAAAATCCGCGAGATTTACGGCGCCGGCGGACACTTCGAGATGGTGCCGGTGCCCGACTTCTCATTCGATGACGACAAAGTCGACGTCACGCTCCGCATCAACGAGGGCAAGCAGTACTTCGTGAATCGCATCACGTTCCTCGGCAACACCACCACGCGCGACAACGTGATCCGGCGCGAGATGCGGTTGTTCGAGAACGGCGTCTTCAACACCGAGGCGTTGAAGTTCAGCGTCAAGCGGTTGAACCAGCTCGGCTATTTCAAGCCGCTCGAAGACCAGAAGAACATCCAGATCGACAAGACCGACGGGGCCGACAACAAGGTCGACGTCAGTCTGAAGCTGGAAGAGCAGAACCGGAATCAGCTCTCATTCGGCGCGGGCGTCTCGCAGTACGACGGCGTGTTCGGACAGTTGTCGTTCTCGACCGCGAACTTCATGGGACGGGGCGAGACGTTCAGCGTCGCCATGCAGACCGGCGCGCGGGTCAAGGATTACCAGATCGCGTTCACCGAACCGTTCCTCTTCGATCGACCGATCACCGGCTCCATCGAGCTGCACAAGCGCGACATCCAGTACCTGTATCAGTTCACGCAGGGCTCTACGGGCGGCAACATCACATTCGGGTTCCCGGTGGGGAACTTCTCCCGCATGTACGTTGATTACGGCTACGACCTCGTATCGGTCAGCGATCTGAACGAGGGCTTCTTCAACTACAACTGCATCTTCACCGTCGAAGGCTGCGAACCATCGACTTCGACAGCCTGACCCTCCGACCAGCGCCAGATCATCGAGTTCAGTCCCTATCTGAAGGACGCGCTTCTCATCGGCCAGGGCGGACGGCGCACCATCAGCAAGGTCACGCCAACTTTCTCGCACAACACGTCGACAACCCGATCACCCCGGTGACCGGCCGCCGGTATACGGCGTCGCTCGGCGTTGCAGGTCTCGGAGGAAACACGCGCTACGTCAATCCAACGGTGGAAGGCGTCTGGTTCCTGCCGACACACCGCGGCGAACCTCGCTCGGCCTTCGCGCTCAGGCCGAATACATCCGGCCGCTTGGCAACACCAGCCCGCTGCCCATCTTCGAGCGTCTCGTCCTGGGCGGCGGGTATCAGCGTGCGCGGCTATGACATCCGAAGCATCGGACCTCAGGATCCGAACAGCCGGATCGTGATCGGCGGCAACAAGAGCCTGCTGTTCAACGCCGAGTACCTGATTTCGGTGGGTGGGCCGGTGCGGCTGATTCTGTTCTATGATGCTGGCCAGGTGACAGGACAGCGGCCAGCGCTTCGTCATTACGCGTGATTTCATCACGTCGACGGGGGCGGAAGTCCGGTTCTTCATGCCCGTGCTGAACGTGCCGTTTCGGTTGATCTTTGCGGCGAACCCGCAGCGGAATGGCGTGCTGAACTACAGCACCGGATTGCCGGAAAAGGCGTTCCGGTTCCGGTTCGACGTCGGATCAACTTTCTAACGAGGATCGATGCAGATGATGAGATTTTCTGTCGCCGCGGTGTTCAGCCATGCTGGTTCTTGGCGCTTCGGCCCTTGCCCAGACACCGCCGCCGGCCGCCGCCGTACCGCCGCAGCAAGCCCCATTGAGAATGGCGTTCCTGGATCTTCAGCGCATCGCGGCTGAATCCAGCGAAGGGAAGGTGGCGAGCGGAAAGGTGCAGGAGCTGACGAAGAAAAAGGGCGCGGAGCTCCAGGAAAAAACGAAGGCGCTGCAGACCAATCAGCAGAAGCTGCAGCAGGGTGGCGCGGTACTGAACGAAGCCGCGCGCGCGCAGACACAGAAAGAAATCGATCGCCTGACGGTCGAAATCGACAGATTCCAGGAAGACGCCAACGCCGAAGTGCAGGAGCTGCAGCAGCAGCTGCAGGGCGAGTTCCAGGAAAAGCTGCGGCCCATCGTGGATGGAATGGTCAAGGAGCTCGCGATCGGCCTGTTGTTCAGTGCTGGCGACGCGGGTGCCATCTACGTCGATCCCTCGCTCGACATCACTGCCGAGGTGATCAAGCGATTCGATACGGCGATGTCCGAAGCCGGCGCGGCGCCAAGCCACGCGGCGCCCGCCACGGCGAAGCCTGCGGCACCGGCGCCGTCAACGCAGAAACCCGCAGCACCACCGCAGCTCCGCCTGCGGCACCGCCCGCAACGCAGAAGCCTGCGACGCCTCCGCCGCGCCCGCAAAACCTTAGGCGCTGGACAGAGCCAGATGGCAGGGAACAGAGCAGGACTCAACAGTCCTGTATTCCTGTGCCCTTAGCTCTGATCTCGTCAGCTCTTTCGAGTATCCTGATCCCGCCGTGCCCATCGACCCCTCTGTACTCCTCGACCGTCTCTGTTATCGCCATCCGTCGCTTGCTGGTCGACGGAATCGCCGAGCACCAACCCGGACAAGCGGCTGGTCGCGTACAAGAACGTCACCGTCAATGAGGATTTCTTCCAGGGGCACTTTCCGGGCGTGCCGTTGATGCCTGGCGTGCTGATGCTGGAAACGCTTGACGCAGGTGGCGGCGGCGCTGCTGATCGACCGCGAAGGCCCGATGTCGATGTCGCGGGTGTATCTCCACGGTGTCGATGCGGCCAAATTCCGCAAGCAGGTCGTTCCCGGCGATCGGTTGCGGCTGGAAGTGACGCTTGTGAGGGCGCGCGCGCTCGCTGGCCAAAGCGCGTGCGCTCGCGCTTTGTCGGCGATCAGGTCGTCGCGGAGGCGGATCTCCTGCTTGCGATCGTTCCCGACGCCGTCCGCATCCATCCCTCGGCAGTGGTGATGAGCGGCGCCCAGATCGGGGCCGGCACCACGATCGGTCCGAACAGCGTCATCGGTCCTCACGTGAAGCTGGGGAAGGGATGCCGCATCGGCGCGTCGGCCGTGGTCGATGGGTTTACCGAAATCGGCGACGGAACGGAAATCTTCCCGTTCGCCTCCATCGGTCTGATTCCCCAGGACCTGAAGTTCAAGGGAGAGGAGACGTCCTTGCGGATAGGCAAGCGCAATATCTTCCGCGAATTCGTGACCATTCACCGCGGCACGCGCGGCGGCGGCGGCCAGACGACCATCGGCGATCGGAACGTCTTCATGGCCTACGCCCACATCGCGCACGACTGCCATATCGGCAACGATACGATCTTCGGCAACAACGCGACGCTGGGCGGCCACGTATTCGTCGACGACTTTGCGACCATCAGCGCCGGTTCGGGTGTCCATCAGTTCTGCCGCATCGGCCGGCATGCGTTCATCGGCGGCTATTCGGTTGTCACCAAAGACGCGCTGCCCGTACGCGAAGACCGTCGGAAACCGGGCGCGCATCTACGGCCTGAATACGGTCGGCCTGATGCGCCGCGGGTTCACCGAAGAAATCGTCGGCAAGCTCAAGCGAGCTTACCGATATCTTCTGCAGTCGCGCCTGAACACCACGCGCGCCCTCAAGCAGATAGAGCAGGACGCGAGCCCTCGCGTGTCCGGAGGTCCAGTACCTGGTCGACTTCATTCGCTCCTCGCAGCGCGGGCCGCTTCTGCGCCGGCCGACCCGGCGAACCGAAGAGATGGTGGCGGATGAGTAATCGTCCATCGTCCATCGTCCATCGTCCATCGTCGAGCGTGGCAGACGATGGACGATGGACGATCGACGATCGACGATTATGCGTTTAGGCCTCATCGCGGGAAATGGCCGGTTCCCATTCCTTGTGCTGGACGCTGCCCGTTCGATGGGCCATGACGTCACGATCATCGCCGCAAAAGAAGAAGCATTCACCGATCTCAACGAAGCCGCCGCGAAGGCGCGCACGCCGATCCATTGGATCTCGCTCGGTCAGCTCGGCAAGTGCATCAGCCTGATGAAGGATGCCGGCGTGACCCACGCCGTCATGGCGGGTCAGGTCAAGCACACGAAGATTTTTGCCGGGGGCATCGTGCCCGATCCTGAAGTTCTTGTCGCTGCTGGCCAAGCTCCCGTCCAGAAACACCGACGGCTTAATCGGCGCGGTCGCGCCGGTGCTGAAAGACGAAGGCATCGAGCTGATCGACTCGACGGCTCTGTTGAAGCCGATGCTGGCGTTCGCCGGTGTGATGACGCGCCGCTCGCCCACGGAAGAAGAGCAGAAGGACTTCGAGTTCGGTTATCGCATGGCCGATGCCATCGCGGGTCTCGATATCGGGCAGACGATCGCGGTGAAGCATCGCGCCGTCGTGGCGGTCGAAGCCATGGAGGGCACCGACGAAGTCATCGGTCGAGCCGGCCACCTCGCCGGTCCGGGGGTGTCGCATCGTCAAGGTCGCAAAGCCGAACCAGGATATGCGCTTCGACGTTCCGGTCGTCTGGCGTCGCGACGATCCAGGCGATGCGGATCAGCCGGTGCGTCTGCGCTTGTCGCTCGACGCCGGCAGAACGCTGATGTTCGAGCGCGACGCGATGATTGCCAGCGCCGACGAGGCCGGCATCACCATCGTTGGCCGGGAAAAACGTGGATTCAACAGAGACGTAGAGTAAAGGGCAAGGAATTCTGCTTCAAAAAAAGGCCTCTGTGACGCGCCTGGTGACAATGACGTGAAACGAGTGGCGGTGATCGGCGTGGGTGCGCTTGGGAAGCACCATGCCCGGATTCTGGCTCGCAGCTGCCCGACGTCGAGCTGGCAGGTATCGCCGACATCAACGAGGCGCGGGCGCGGGAAGTTGCCGGGCTCGTGAAGGCCCCGGTGGCAGCGCGGCCGAGCTGCTCGGACACGTCGATGCCGTCTCTATCGCTGTCCCCACCGAATCGCATCTGGCCGTCGCGCTCCCGTTCCTGCACCGCGGAACGGCGGTGCTCGTGGAAAAGCCTCTTGCCCGCGATGTGCGCGAGGCGCAACAGATGGTCGATGCGGCCGCCGCGTCTGGGGCGGTGTTTGCGGTCGGGCACACGGAACGATTCAACCCCGCCGTCGCTGCAGTGCGGCCGCTGCTCGATCACCCCCGTTTCATCGAAGTGCATCGGCTGGGCACATTTCCCGATCGCAGCCTGGACATCGACGTCGTGTTCGACCTGATGATTCATGATCTGGATGTCGTGCTGTCGATTGTTCCCTCCGAAGTCGCAGCGGTGGAGGCAGTCGGCGTGGCAGTGCTGACGTCCAGACCGGATATCGCGAATGCGCGGCTGAAGTTCGCATCGGGATGCATCGCAAATATCACGGCAAGCCGCATCAGCAAGGATCGCGTTCGCAAGATCCGGATTTTCCAGCGTGACGCCTATCTTTCGGTCGATTACGCGTCTCAGGAGGTCGAGCGTTGGCGGCTGGTGAAAGGGAATGGAGCGCTGCCCGCGATCGACGGCGGCAAGCTCGAAGTCGCGCATGAAGAGCCGCTGAAGCGCGAGCTGGCCGATTTCGTCGCCGCGGTTCGCCAAAAGCGCGAACCCGGGGTCACGGGTCGCGATGGCGTGCGCGCGCTGGAGCTGGCGCAGCAGCATCACGGACGAAATGAAACGGCAGGGATGAGACATCTTCGCCAAGACTTCGGCGCTCAAGAAGCCTTACCACGGATCTCTGGACTCTGAAGCTGAGATCTTTGAGATCTCTAGGATCTTTAGGTCAGAACTTAATGTATTCCGATATCACCGATTTCATTGCCGATCTCGACAAGCGCGGCCTGCTGTCGCGAATCCGCGAAACCGTCAGCCCCGATCTCGAGATTGCGGCGGTAACCGACCGCGTCTGCAAGCTGCCTGGCGGCGGCCCCGGGCTGCTGTTTGAACGGCCGACCGGCTTCGACATGCCCGTCGCGACCAACCTGTTCGGATCGGTCGAGCGCATGTGCCTGGCGCTCGGCACGAGCTCGCTGGACGCGGTCGCAAAGGACATCGACGACATGATGACGCCGAAGATGCCCTCCGGCATGCTCGACGCCTTCAAGATGCTGCCGATGCTCGATCGGCTGCGCGATCTGATGCCGAAGACGGTGAAGGATGCCGCCGTGTCAGGAATTCGTCAACAAAGACGGCTCCCTCGACGAATTGCCGATTCTCAAGACCTGGCCGGAGGACGGCGGCCGATACGTCACATTCCCGCTCGTCATTACCAAGGATCCTGAAACCGGCGTGAGAAATATCGGGACCTACCGGATGCAGGTCTTCGACGGCCGGACGACCGGCATGCACTGGCAGCGGCACAAGGGCGGCGCCCAGCATCATCGTGTCGCCGAACGGATGGGAAGCCGGCTCGAGGTCGCGGTCGCGTTGAGCCCGGAGCCGATCCTCGCGTATGCGGCGACGGCGCCGATGCCCGAAGGGCTCGACGAACTGTTGCTCGCCGGCTTCCTCAGCCGCCGGCGGATCGAGCTCGTGAAAGCCATCACGGTCGATCTCGAAGTCCCGGCCAGCGCACATATCGTCCTCGAAGGCTATGTGGAGCCGGGAGAGCGGCGGCGCGAAGGTCCCTTTGGCGATCACACGGGCTTCTACTCGCTCGCCGAGGATTTTCCGGTCTTTCATCTGACGTGCATCACGATGCGAAAGAAGCCGACGTATCTCACGACGGTTGTCGGCATTCCACCGCAGGAGGACGTCTATCTTGGCAAGGCGAGCGAGCGGATTTTCCTCCCGATGATTCGGAAGACGCTGCCGGAGATCGTCGATATGCATTTCCCGGCCGAAGGCATCTTCCATAACATCGTGCTGGTTTCGATCGACAAGCGATACCCCGGGCACGCACGCAAAGTCATGAACGCGTTTTGGGGACTCGGACAACTCATGTTCTCCAAGACGATCATCGTGTTCGACAAAGACGTGGACGTGCAGAACGTTGGCGAGGCGGCCTGGATTGCGGGGACGCACGTCGATCCGCAGCGCGACATTCAGTTCACGGTCGGACCGATGGACGATCTCGAAAACGCATCGAATCTGCCGGCATATGGAAGCAAGATGGGCATCGACGCCACTCGAAAGTGGCCAGGTGAAGGATTCGCCCGTGAATGGCCGACGCGTCTCAAGACGACCGATGCAGCGAGCCGGAAAGCCGCTGAGGTGCTGAAACTCGATCATGAAGGAAAGACTAGCGTGGCCGTTTCCCTGGACGATCTCGCGGCGAAAGTCGAAACAGGAGAGCCGCTGTCCGACGCGGACGTCGAGCATGCTTGCGGCGAGCCGAGACATCATCGCGCTCGGACATGCTCGCGAGCACGGTTCGACGGCAAGATTCATGGGTCGGCTGTGACCTTCGTGCGTGTCGCCGACCTGAAGCTCGCAGGCCCGACACCGCCGACCTGAATGGCGGCACTGCCAGCAGTGCTGCGTCGGTCGAACACGCCGGCGAGGTTCGAATCTTTCAAACACCGGCGTCCCTCGACGCGCCGTCGAGGTCGTCACCAAAGTCGCGAGATTTAGCCGGGAAGACACCGGTTTCGGCGTTTTGTCTGTTCGAACTGAGCAAGCTGCCCGAAGGGTTGCCGGTCGTATTGGCCGCGCTGAGAAAGGCGGGGCTGGAGCTGATCGCGCAGGCGCCTATCGATCGGCTGACACAGCCCGAGCAGGCGCTCGAGGCACTCACCGATGCGGACCTTCGTCTCGCGCGGCTCACCGTCAACGAGACGCCCGAGCGTTCCTGGACCTACATCTGCCGCGACGTCGCGGCGCTTCAGTCCCGGCTCCAGTCGATTCGTGTGTTTGCGCCGCTGGCGAGGAAAATCGATGACACGCAACCCACGACCGGCTACGAGGATGTGAAGCGGATCGCGCTCGCGCGGCTCGTTGTCGATCAATGTCGAGACGATTCAAGTGGACTGGGCGTTGTACGGCCCGAAGCTCGCCCAAGTGGGGCTGACGTTTGGCGCCGACGACATCGATTCGGTATCTGCCGAGAATGACGATTCGCTCGGACACCGTCGCTCGCCCGATGGAAGAGATCCACCGCAGTATCCGTGCGGCAGGATTCGAGCCGGTCGAGCGGGACGCGACATTTCGAGAGGCGTGATTGATCCGTCTCGGCGCTGTCAGCTATCTGAACACCCGGCCGCTGGTGTATGAGCTCGATCGCGACGATCGGTTCAGCGTGCGGTTCGATGTGCCGGCACAGTGTGCGGCCCTGCTTCATGCCAACCGCGTCGATCTCGGGCTGATTCCCTCAATCGAATACGTCGGACATGATTATCGGATTGTGCCCGGGCATTTCCATTGCTTCGGACGGCCCCGTGGCATCGGTGGCGATTTTCAGCAAGGTTCCCACGAGAGCGATTCGCTCCATTGCGCTGGATACGAGCTCGAGAACTTCGCAGGCCCTTTTACGCGTGTTGTGCGCGCGCTGGTTCGAAATCGACCCGCGATTCGTGAACCTGCCGCCCGATTTGCCGCAAATGCTCCAGCGGTGCGATGCCGCGCTCGTGATCGGCGACAACGCGCTCTTCGGCGATCATGAGTCGCTGGGAGTCGAGAAGATCGACCTGGGTGAAGAATGGCACGGTATGACGGGCCTGCCATTCGTGTACGCGTTCTGGGCCGGCCGGCCTGACGCGATCGGACCAGCGGAGATCGCCGCGCTGCAGGCGACACGCGACAGAGGCGTGGCCGCGGCCGCGACAATTGGACGGCAGGCGTATCCGGAAGACGCCGAGAAAGCGTCGCGGGCCGACGCGCTATCTCCGGGAGGATGTGAAGTACGCTTTAGGCGGGCGGGAGATCGAGGGTTTGATCCGATTTTACGAGTTGGCAGCCGAAGTCGGGGTGACGGGCATCAAAGGCAGTATCCGCCCTGCGTTCTATGAATATTGAAGACATTCGACGAAAGGTCGAAGGCGCCGGCCGCGTCAGTCGCGGACGAAGCGCTCGCCCTCTATCAGGATGCGCCCACCCATGTGCTCGGCCGCCTTGCCGATCTCATCCGGAGGCGCAAGCATGCCGAGGGGATCGCCACCTACATCATCGATCGGAACGTGAACTACACGAACGTGTGCGTGGCGAAGTGCAATTTCTGTGCGTTCTACCGCGACGTGGGTTCGAGCCAGGGTTACGTGCTCGGCTTCGATGAGATCTTCACGAAAATCGACGAGACGATCGATGTCGGCGGCGTGCAACTGCTTCTGCAGGGTGGCCACAATCCGGACCTGCCCCTGACCTGGTACGAGAATCTTTTCCGCGCGATCAAGGATCGTTATCCACGATTTCAAGCTCCATGCGCTCTCGCCGCCGGAAGTCATACATCTGTCACGGCTCTCGCAGCTGAGCCCCGGCGAAGTCATCGATCGCCTCATAGCGGCGGGTCTCGACAGCATTCCTGGTGGAGGAGCGGAGATACTGGTCGATCGCGTGCGTCATCTGCTGCACTGTTATGGCAAGGCGACCGCCGATGAATGGATCGACGTCATGCGCCAGGCTCACAAGCGTGGCCTGAGAACGACTGCGACGATGATGTACGGGACGCTCGAGACGCTGGAAGAGCGCATCCTGCATCTGATGCGCCTGCGCGATCTGCAGGACGAGACCGGAGGATTCACCGCGTTCATCACCTGGAGTTTTCAGCCGCAACATACGGAGCTTGGCGGCTGCGAAGCGACAGGCGTCGACTATCTGCGCACGCTCGCGATAGCCCGTATCGTGCTCGACAATTTCGACAATCTTCAGGCGTCCTGGGTGACCCAGGGGGGGAAGGTCGGTCAGTTGAGCCTGGCATACGGCGCCAACGATATGGGCAGCGTCATGATCGAAGAGAACGTGGTGCGCGCGGCCGGCGCCGCGTACTGCATGGATGAGATCGAGATTGTCCGCAACGTCGAGGATGCCGGCTTCGTGCCCAAGCGCCGGAACATGCACTACGAGATTCTCGGAGACCCCATTTTCCGTGAGCGCGCCGTGCCTCGCATGTTGAGTCTTGCTACCTCGCGCGCCGATGACCTCGCCGGTGAAGCGCCCGAACTTCGCCAGTATCCCGCTCGAAGCCGCGCCGGCAAAGAGGCGCGCCGATAGGTGCCGCAGTACAAGGCTGCCTGGCTGCTGCCGATCACGCAGCCGCCGATTCGCGATGCCTGGCTTCGGATCGAACACGGACGGATCTCCGCGTTCGGCCACTGGGCCGGTGATTTCAGCATGTCAGATGAGATCGATCTCGGCGACACTGCGGTCCTGCCGGGCCTCGTCAACGCTCATACTCATCTGGAACTGTCGTGGTTGCGCGAGCGTCTTCCAGAGACGAATGATTTTCCCCGGTGGATTCGGTCGCTCATTTCTTTGTCTCGCGAGGTCAATCGAGATCAGGAGCAGGTTGCGCAGGACATCGCCGGAGCGATCGCCGAAGCGATGCGATTCGGCACGGCGGCGATCGGTGACGTCTCGAACGGTCTGGCGACGACCGACGCGCTCGTTGAGCAGAACATGGCGGCGGTCATCTTCCACGAACTGATCGGCTTTCGATCAGACGATGCGGCTCGAATCCTCGACGCTGCGACCGAGCGGCTCGGGCGCATGCCGCACAACGCGCTCGTTCGTCACGCGATGGCACCCCATGCGCCATATTCCGTCTCACCAGGACTCTTCGAGGCGATTCGCCAGCGGGTCCGGCAGACCCGCGCGGCCCGAACGACCGTGCACCTCGGTGAATCAACGGCCGAACTCGAGTTCCTGCGAGCAGGCACCGGGCCGTGGCGGACGCTGCTCGATGAGCTGGGAGTGTGGGATCCATTGTGGACAACACCGAAATGCGGCCCGGTCGAGTATCTCGATCGCATTGGATTCCTCGCCGAAGATGTCCTCGTCGTGCACGGCGTTCACCTCACTCCCTTGGAGCTGAAGCGACTGGCACGCGCAGGCGTGACATTGGCCACCTGCCCGCGCGGAAACCGGCGCACCGGTGCAGGCACGCCACCAATTTCGGCGTTCTACCAATCTGGACTGCGCGTGGCTGTAGGCACCGACAGTCTCGCAAGCGTTCCGGATTTGAACGTGTTCGCAGAGCTGGCCGAGATGCGGCAGTTGGCACCTGACATTCCGGCACGGCTGCTGCTTGAAAGCGCCACCGTCAACGGGGCCCGTGCGCTCGGCTTCGACTCGGAACTGGGCACCATCGATTCCGGGAAGAGCGATCGGCTCATCGGCATCAGTCTCGATGGCACGGTGCCGGATATCGAGGAATATCTGGTGTCGGGGATTCATGCCGAGCAGATCCGCTGGCTGGCGTCATGACGACCGGGCTCACCGAATACGGGCGTCTGACAACGGTCATTGTCAGGCACGCGCGGGATGCGTTCGTCAGCGAAGAAAAGATCTCCTCGCAGTGGAAATCGTTGAATTATTCCGGCCCGCCGGATCTCGCCCGAGCGCTCGCCGAGTACGATCTATTCCTCGAGGTCCTCGCGAGCTCAGGGACGGAAATTCTCTGCCTGCCTCGCGAGGAGAACCTGACGCTCGACTCGATTTACACCCGGGATGCGTCAGTGCTCGCTGCCGGGGGTGTCATTCTTTGCAGGATGGGGAAGCCTGCCCGAACCGGAGAGCCGGCTGCGCAGCGAAGGGAATTACAGAGACATGGCTGGCCCGTTGCGGGATCGATTGAGCCTCCCGGAATGCTCGAAGGCGGCGATCTCGTCTGGCTCGACGATCGAACGGTGATGGTGGGTCAGGGTCGGCGAACGAATGCCGAGGGGATCAGCCAGCTCAGGATGCTGCTGGACGACACGGTTGATGAGCTTGTCGTCATTCCACTGCCTGAATACCCAGGACAGCATGACGTTCTGCATCTGATGTCGCTGGTCAGTCCGATCGACAACGACCTTGCCGTGGTGTACCTGCGGCTTCTGCCGGAACCGTGTCAAAGAATGCTTCTCGACCGAGGTTATCGCCTCATCGATGTCCCCGACGCCGAGTTTGAGAGGATGGCGACCAATGTTCTGGCGCTTGGACCACGCGATTGCGTGATGCTTGATGGCAATCCTGGGACGCGTTCTGCTCTGGAACGTGCAGGTGCGCAGGTGCAGGTGTATCAAGGAGTCGAAGTGAGTCTGAAAGGCGGCGGCGGACCGACTTGCCTGACGCGGCCCCTTGCCAGGCTGGGGTGAATCTCTATTGGAAGATTGGTGGATTGGAAGATTGGCAGAATGTTGTCAAATTGAAGAGAGTGGATGGGGACACATCGGCACCGACTGCAGAATCTTCAATAACTCATCAATCATCACTCCACCAATCGATCAACAATCTGCCAATCCACCAATCCACCAATCTCTCAATGCTGACGCTCTTCATTAAACGCCTTACCCCTACAGCCGTGTTGCCAGCCTATGCACATCCCGGCGATGCCGGGCTCGACCTCTACGCCGATGTGTCGGCATCGCTCGAGCCTGGAGAGAGCAAGCTTGTCGGCACCGGGATCTCGATCGAACTGCCGCCCAACACGGAAGCACAGAGTACGGCCGCGCAGCGGTCTGGCCTTGAAACACGGTATCAGTGTTCTCAACACGCCCGGCACCATCGATGTTGGCTATCGAGGAGAGATTGGGGTGATACTGATCAATCACGGGCGTACGCGCTTTGAGGTGACTCCGGGGATGAAGATTGCGCAAATGGTGATCGCCCCATGCTTGACCGTTGCCGTGGAAGAGAAAGAGGGGCTCAGCGGCACCACGCGCGGGCAAGGGGGATTCGGCTCGACCGGCGTCTGATCGGCCTATGCAGCTCACAAAGGGACAATACTCAATCTCGACCGATCCGCGACGCCTCGACGTCAACGCGATTCATGCGTTTCTCAGCCGGTCGTTCTGGGCAGAAGGAATTCCGAGGTCCCTGGTCGAAACGTCGATCGCAAACTCGCTGAGTTTCGGGCTGTTCGATGATGGCGCGCAGGTAGGCTTTGCGCGTGTTGTGACCGATCGCGCGACATACGCGTATCTATGTGACGTGTACGTTCTCGAATCACACCGGGGCCGTGGGCTGGGCAAATGGCTGATCGAGGCGGTCATGGCGCATCCCGATCTTCAGAACGTCCGCCGCTTTCAGCTCGTCACTCGGGACGCGCACCGATTGTATGCGCCCCATGGATTCACTGCGCCGGCCGATCCAGAATGGCAAATGGAGATTTTTCGCCCTGGGATGTACAAGGCGATAGCCCCGCACACGTGATCGGTGCACTGCGGTAGGATCCCGGATTCACCAACGGAGGTAGCCATGGCAGTCAAGAATGATTCCCGACGGATACCACTCGGTTCAGCCATATCTGATGGTCAAAGGCGCCAAGCGTCTGCTCGATTTCATCAAGAACGTGTTCGACGCCACTGAGATCGAAAACATGGCTGGTCCCGATGGAACGATCATGCACGCCGAAGTGAGAATCGGCGACTCGACGATCATGCTGTCTGATGCGCAGAGACAGTTTCAGCCTACGACAGCGGCGTTGTACGTATACGTGCCCGACGTCGACGCGACGTATCAGAAGGCATTGGCTGTGGGCGCCACATCGGCGATGGAGCCTGCCGACCAGTTCTACGGCGACCGCCACGGCGGCGTCAAAGATGAATTCGGCAACTTCTGGTGGATTGCGACGCACATTGAAGATGTGCCCAAGGAAGAGATGGCGAGGCGCGCCGAGCAGTACATGGCGCAGAAGAAATAGGCGAGAGGTGTTCGAGCGACTCCGCACCTATCTCTCGTTCGTGCGCTTCAGTCATTCGGTGTTCGCATTGCCGTTTGCGCTGACCGGCGCGCTGCTGGCCTCGCGGGAGCATCCTGTCACATGGCGGCATGTGTTCTGGATTGTCATATGCATGGTGACCGCCCGCAGTGCCGCGATGGGGTTCAATCGTCTGGTTGACGCGCGATTCGACGCACAGAACCCGCGAACGTCGAATCGTGAGATCCCTACCGGGCGCGTGTCGCCGATAGAAGCGACGGTGTTTGTGCTGATCATGTCGCTTGTATTCATCGTCGCGGCATCGCAACTGAGCCGGCTGTGTTTCCTGCTGTCGCCCGTCGCGCTGGTCGTGATTTTCTGGTATTCCCTTGCCAAACGCTTTACCTGGGCAACCCAGTTCTTTCTCGGCCTCGCCATGGCTATCGCTCCTGTTGGCGGATGGCTCGCTGCGGGCGGGAGAGCCGGGTGGGAGCCGTGGCTGCTGGGTCTCGCGATTGCCTTATGGGTTGGCGGCTTTGACGTGCTGTATGCGTGCCAGGACCTCGAGGTCGATCGGCGGCACCACCTCAGGTCGATTCCGGTTCGTTTTGGGGTGGCGACATCGCTCAGCATCTCGCGAGCGATGCATGTCGGCGACGATCGGCTGTCTGGCAGTGCTGGGAATGGTGGCTGGCTTAGGTCCGGTGTACTTCGCCGGTGTCGCGGTCGTCGCGGGCCTCCTTGTGTATGAGCAATCGCTTGTGTCTGAAACCGACCTGTCCCAGGTGAAGCGGGCATTCGATTTGAACGGCTATGTTGGCATCCTGTATTTCGTCGTGACGGCGATCTCGGTTTATGCCGGTCGCTGACGACGCGCGAATCACGGCGTACGAATCCCGGATGCCTCCTGCGAAGGAGTCGACGCGTATCGCCGGGATGTTCGACGCGATCGCCAGCCGTTACGACTTCCTGAATCATCTGCTCAGTGCCGGCCTCGACAAGCAATGGCGAAAACGCGCGGTCGCGGCATTGCAGCTCACCGGCCGCGAAACAGTTCTCGATCTGTGCACCGGCACGGCAGACCTCGCTCTTGCCGCGACCGCGTCGCCGCAGGGCGCTCGTCGCGTTGATCGGCATTGATTTTTCGCCGGCGATGCTGGAAATCGGAAAGAGAAAAATCCGCGCAAGCGATGGCGCTGGACCCTCAGCTTCTGCGATCGATCTCATTCGCGGCGATGCAATGTGCATCCCGCTCGGCGATGCGACGGTAGCACGCCGTGACCATTGGGTTCGGCATCCGCAACGTCGAGGACGTCGGCCGGGCCTGCCGTGAGATCGCCCGGGTGCTTCGCCCTGGCGGCAGGCTGGTGATTCTGGAATTCTCGCTTCCACGTTCGACGGCGTCTGAGACGGTTCTACCTGTCGTATTTTCGAAGAGTTCTGCCGCGCATCGGAAAGCTCATCTCGAAGCATCCCAGCGCCTACACGTATCTGCCCCAATCGGTGGAGGCGTTTCCCTCGCCCGCCCAGTTTTCGGAGCTGTTGCGCGCGTTCGGGTTTGGCACCGTGCGTGCAGTTCCGCTGACCTTCGGCGTGGTCTATCTGTTCGTTGCGGAGAAAGACGGACGCGATCTGAACCGGATGTTATAATCGAATAAGTCCCTCATGTACATTGACTTTGAGGATCTCCGACCGGAAACGCCGCGCGTCGAGCGGGCACTCTCCGTTCGTGAAGGCATCCTCATTTCGATCATCATCCACTTGCTGATCTTCATCGGGACTCTTTTCCTGCCCGATCTTCCGCAGGCTCAACCGGCCATGACCGCCGCGAATCCGATCCCCCGCGAATCGCCCCGGTTCGTTTTCATGCAGCCGCGAATCGATGTTCCGAAGCCGCAGCCGAAAGTCGAAGTCGACGCGTCGGATCAAGACCGGATGATGTCGACGATCCAGCGGCCCCCCGATCCGCGGAATCCTCTACCGTTTGCGCGGGGTAATTCGCGCCAGCTCGAGGAAGCGGACATCGCGCCGCCGAACGAGGGGCGGGCGCCAGAGTCATCGGTCGCCGAGGGCCGGCCGAATGAGCCGGCAGAAGGACAAACGGCAGCCAACGATCCGTCGCGATCCATGCTGAGACTGCCCGAGAACCCTGCCGCCACGCCGGCGCTGAAAATCGGCGAGACCGCTGCGAACGGCAAGCTCGGGAACGCCCTTCGCAACCTTCAGCGCTACGTCCAGCAGCAGTCGTTCGACAATCCCCAGGGCAGTGGCGACGCCCAGGGGCTTATCCAGTTCGACAGCAAGGGAGTCGACTTCGGGCCCTGGCTGCGGCGATTCGTTGCGCAGGTAAAGCGCAACTGGTTCGTGCCCCAAGCGGCGATGATCCTGAAAGGGCACGTGGTGATTACGTTCAACATCCACCGGAACGGCGCCATCACCGATATCGAGGTCAGGAAACCCTCGCCGATCGAGTCGTTCAATTACGCTGCGGTCAACGCGTTGCATAGCTCGAACCCTACTCAGCCCCTGCCTGCGGAGTATCCGTCCGATTCAGCGTTCTTTACCGTGACGTTCCTCTACAACGAGGATCCTGCCGATTTCCGGTGAGAGGATGGCGAGTCCGACCCGTCCCCAGCAGCTTGGACTGTTGATCCTGCTCGGCGCGGCCGTGGTTCTCGCGTTTTTCAGGATGTAGCGTCTGCGTCCGCCGATCCTCGCCATCCTGGGCCCGACTGCCGCAGGCAAGAGCACGCTCGGCATCGAGCTGGCGCTCAGGCGTGGCGGCGAAATCATCAGCTGCGATTCCACCGCCGTCTATCGGGGATTTGATATCGGAACCGACAAGGTACCGCTCGATCAGCGCCGCGGAATTCCGCACCATCTGATCGATGTGGCGGAGCCAACCGAGGCAGTACACCGCGGCAAGGTACGTCCGGGACGCCATCGCCGTGATCGACAGCATCTACCGGCGGGGACGTTGGCCCATTCTCGTGGGCGGAACAGGGCTCTATTACAGGGCGCTGACAAGAGGGTTGTTTCCGGGCCCCGGAGCGGATGCGGAGCTGCGGGCCAGGCTCGAAGCCATCGCCGTCGGTCGAGGCGTGGAATTTCTCCACCGGATGCTGCGGCGTGTCGATCCCGAATCAGGCAGGCGGATTCTGCCTCGCGATCTCAAACGGATGGTCCGCGCTCTCGAGGTGTATTACCTCACCGGCATGCCCCTGACGGATCATTTCGCCGCGACCGTGTCGCCCCTGGTCAGCCATCGCGTCATCGCGGTGGCGCTGTCACCGCCTGCCGAACTGATTGCGGAGCGGGTGCGGAAGCGCGTGGATGCGCAGTTCGAGCAGGGCCTCATGGATGAAATAGGCGGACTGCTGTCGCGCGGCATTCCGGAAAGCGCGCGTCCTTTCGGGGGGCTGGTGTATCGCCAGGCGCTCGAGCTCCTGCATGGCCTGAGAAGCGAGGCCGAGACCCGCGAGCTCATCGCCCGCGAGAACCGTCATTACGCGCGGCGCCAGTTGATATGGTTCCGCAAAGAGCCTAACCTAGTGTGGCTTCAGACGTCGGGCGAGAATCCGGAGACCCTGACCGCGGTCGAGGCTCTACTACCGTAACGGATTTCGTGCCCCCGCCTTTTTCCCGAGTCATCGTGATCGTGCTCGACAGCGTCGGCGCCGGCGCTCTCGATGATGCACCCGCATACGGCGACCAGGGCAGCAACACGCTCGGAAACATCGCACGTCGAGATAGGACTCCACGTGCCGACGCTTCGCGGTCTGGGCCTGGATCGGGTCGTCGACTATCGGCGGCCCGATCAGGCAGCGACCCCCCGCGAGCAGTTTACGGGCGCATGGCCGAAGCATCGGCCGGCAAGGATTCGGTGACGGGTCACTGGGAAATGATGGGAATCATCCTCGACCGCCCATTTCCGGTGTTTCCGCATGGATTCCCAGGGAGCTGGTGTCAGGCGTTCGAAGCAACAGATTGGCCGGCGCACTCTTGGGAACTACGCTGCCTCTGGAACGCAAATTATCGAAGATCTCGGCGCCGAACACATGCGCACTGGCCGTCCGATTGTCTACACGTCGGCCGACAGTGTGTTTCAAATCGCGGCGCACGAGGACCATCATCCCGATCGAAGAGCAATACCGGATCAACGCGATCGGCTTCGACCTGGCGGTCCCGAAACATGGCCTCGGGCGCGTCATTGCCCGTCCCTTCGTGGGGCAGCCCGGCAGCTTCAAACGAACAGCCAATCGGAAAGACTTCGCGATGCCTCCGACAGCCGAAACGGTCCTGGATCGTCTGGCCTGGCGGCACACGTGCCGACGATTGCGATTGGGAAGATCGAAGATTTGTTTGCCGGGCGCGGCATCACGCGGGCTCTGCATACCCGCAGTGATGACGAAGGGGTCGATGCCGTCGCGTCTGGAATGGAGTCAACGTGTCCGGGGGCTGATTTTCGCCAACCTTGTCGATTTCGACACGGTGTACGGTCACAGAAACGATGTCGCGGGATATGCAGCGAACCTCGAACGATTCGACGCGCGGCTGAAGGACCTGCTGCCTCGTTTGCGTGACGACGATCTGCTTGATTGTGACGGCCGATCACGGGAACGATCCGACGACGCCAAGCACCGACCATTCACGCGAGCACGTGCCGTTGCTGGTGACAGGGCCCGGGGTGGCCGGGGGGGTGGATCTCGGGACGCGCCGCACCTTCGCGGATCTCGGGCAGACAATCGCAGATAATTTCGGTGTGGGAACGATGAGACACGGCACAAGTTTTCTGAAGGATCTCTATCGATAGATTGGAAGATTGGAAGATTGGTGGATTGTTGAAAGAATAATGTAGATTTCAATCCACAATCCAACATCAATCTTCCAATCCTCCAATCCTCCAATCTTCCAATCTACCAATGGTGCGCACGTACCCATGGCCAGCATCCGGAAGCACTTAGAAGCGCGCGAGCGGCAAATCCTGGCGCCGCAGGCGGCAAAGAGCGCAGAGACACGGGGTCGTCTGCGCGATGAGCCGGAAGACGACGTGCGTCCGGCGTTCCAGCGAGATCGGGATCGCATCGTCCATTCGAAGGCCTTCCGCCGGCTGAAGCACAAGACCCAGGTATTCTTTCGCACCGACTGGCGACCACTATCGAACTCGGTTGACGCACACGCTCGAAGTCGCGCAGATTTCCCGGACGATTGCCAAGGTGCTGCAGCTCCACGAGGAGCTCACCGAAGCGATCGCGCTGGGACACGATCTGGGTCACACGCCTTTCGGGCACGCCGGCGAGCGTGTGCTCGACGAGCTCATACCTGGCGGATTCAACCACTATCACCAAAGTCTGCGGATTGTCGACGTGCTCGAGAACGACCGTCAGGGTCTGAACCTCACGTGGGAAGTGCGTGACGGCATCGCGCACCATTCCAAAGGGAAGGGCGGATCGCCCGTTGGCATGCCGCCCTCGCAGCGGGCGAAGACTCTGGAGGGACAGATTGTTCGTGTGGCCGATCTGACCGCTTACGTGAATCACGATATCGACGATGCGCAGCGGGCCGGAATTCTGAGGGCAGAGGATCTTCCGAAGGCGCGCGGTTTCGCTGCTGGGTCACAGCTCGTCCGCGCGAATTGGCCGCATGGTTCGCGACGTGGTCGAGGCGACCTTTGCCGCAAACCTCTCTGAAATCCGGATGAGCGCCGAGGTGCTCGACGCGACGCTCGAGCTCCGCAAATTTCTGTTTGCGGCCGTCTACGAGAACGAGGCCGCGACGGCGGAGTTCAAGAAAGCGACCGGCATTCTCGGCGGCCTCTGGGAAAAGATTCGCGAGCGCCCCAAGGAGTATCTCGACCAGCGCACGATTGCCGAGGAGGGTGTCGACGTCGCCGCGCGCGATTTTCTGGCGGGAATGACAGACCGCTATGCCGTTCAGCCTGTTCGAATCACTCTTTATCCCGAAGCCGTGGGTTGGCCCGATGCTGACACTGACCAATGCTCGTTCTGAGTTCAGGGTGCTGTGCGCACGCCAGTTTGCCCGACAGGCCAGGTCGCATATAATGGTTCGTTCTGCCTGGCCTTAAAACGCTGGCAGAGCACGGGTTATGCAGCTAAGTCTTCGCTCTCTGCACGACGCGCACGAGCACTTCGAAAAGCAGTTCGCGCCATCACTGTTTCCGGAGAATCGAAGGCGATGCCTTCCGCGTCGCGTCGCCGGTGTCGCTGTCGTTCGACGTCGATCGGCAGGAAGCGGGACGATATCGTGTCGCCGGACACCTGGGCGCCGAGATCGAGCTGACGTGCAGCCGCTGTCTCGAGCCGTTCACGGCTGCCCGTTGCGACCGACTTCGACCTCCGCTACGTGCCGCGATCGGAGAATGTCGGCGAAGGGGAGAAGGAAGTCGAGGAAGACGATCTTGCGACGGCGTTCTATTCTGACGATCAGATCGATCTCGGGCATCTGATTGCCGAGCAGCTTCAGCTGGCGGTGCCGATGAAGCCGCTGTGCGATGAGGCGTGCAAGGGGCTTTGTCCGCAATGCGGGACGAACCTGAATACCGGTTCGTGCGAGCTGCAGTCAGAAATGGGACGATCCGCGTCTGGCGGTGCTGAAACAACCTGAAAACGTAAGCGAACCGAACGAACCCGAAAGAACCGACGAACCAACGAACCAACGAACTGCGAAGGATATCTCCAATGCCAAATCCCAAACGGCGGCACTCGAAATCACGCACGGCCAAGCGGCGCACGCACGACGCGCTGACCGCTGTGCAGTCGAGCGACTGCCCGAACTGCCGCGAACCGAAACCGCCGCACCGCGTGTGCCCGCACTGCGGGTATTATCGCGGTCGGCAGGTCCGCGCCGTCGACGAGGGCTGAGCCCAAAGCCCGCAGCCAGGGCGAAGCCTATTTCATGATCCGCATCGCCGTAGACGCGATGGGGGGCGACCACGCTCCCCGCAGCATCATCGACGGCGCTCTGGCTGCCGCGCGTCATCTCGACCTCGAGCTCCTGCTTGCCGGCCCGGTTGGAATCGATCCGTGCCGAGCTGGCGAGACATCCCGACGCCAATCAGCTCAGCATCCGCATCCTCGACGCTCCTGACGCCGTCGGCATGGGGGAGGCGCCGTCAGCTGCCTTGCGGAGGAAGCCCACGGGCCTCGATTCGCGTGGCGGCAGACTCGGTGGCTACGTGGAGACGCGGCGGCTCTGGTGAGCGCCGGGCATACCGGCGCCACCGTGCTTTCGGCGCACGCGGCGTTCGGCATGCTGCCAGGTGTCGATTGCCCGGCTCTGGCGGCGACCATCCCATCGGGTGACGGGCTTGGCATCCTGCTCGATGTCGGCGCGAATGTGGAATGCCGGGCGACCCATCTCCTGCAGTTCGCGGCGATGGGTGCGGTGTACGCGAAGGTTTCCCTCGGCATCGACCGGCCGCGCATCGGACTGCTGTCGATCGGCGAGGAAGAGAGCAAAGGCACGGATCTCATTCGTGACGCGCACCGGCTTCTGAAAGGATCGGCGCTCAACTTCATCGGCAACGTCGAAGCGCGTGAGGTCTACAAGGGCAATGCGGACGTCATCGTCTGCGACGGCTTCACGGGCAACATCGCGCTCAAAGCGAGCGAAGGGCTGGTGGATACGGTTGAGCGGCTTCTCGGAGAGGAACTGTCGAGAACGTTCTCCGGTATGGTCGGGTCGCTTCTGTCGCGACGGGCGTTCCGGCGTTTTCGACGGCGCCTCGACTACTCCGAATATGGCGGCGCGCCGCTGCTCGGCGTCGCCGGGCTCTGCTTCGTCTGTCATGGCCGTTCGTCGGCGAAAGCCATTCGCAATGCGGTCCTCATGGCCCACCGGTTCGCCACCGCCGGATTCCTTCGACGCGTCGAGCGCGAAATCGCGACTGCGTCCGTTTCATGATTGCTCTGGTCTTCCCCGGACAAGGATCCCAGAAGGTTGGGATGGGTCGAGCGCTGGCGGACGTGTTCCCGGCGGCACGTCAGACATTTCGTCGAAGCTGACGACGCGCTCGGCGAGCCGCTCAGCCGGCTCATCTGGGACGGTCCTGAAGACGCGCTGATGCTCACTGAAAACACCCAACCGGCGATTCTCACGGCAAGCATCGCGGCTTTCGGCGTTCTCGAATCCGAGGGCCTCACCACTCGACGTGGCCTTCGTGGCCGGTCATAGCCTCGGAGAATATTCGGCCCACGTCGCGGCCGGAACCTTCTCGTTTGCCGATGCGGTCCGCACTGGTGCGCCGTCGAGGCCGTTATATGCAGGAAGCTGTGCCCGTTGGCACCGGTGCCATGGCGGCGATCCTCGGGCTTGGACGCCGACAAGGTTGCACAGGCGTGCGAAGAGGCGGCGCAAGGCGAGATTGTGTCGCCGGCGAACCTGAACGGTGGGGGTCAGGTCGTCATTGCGGGAAACCGCGCGGCGGTTGACCGCGCAGGCGCGCGTGCAAAAGAGCTGGGCGCCAGGCGCGTCGTGTCCGCTGCCGGTGAGCGCTCCGTTCCACTGCGCGCTGATGAAGCCGGCAGAAGATCGTCTGGCACCGGAACTGCGAAGCCTGCGCGTTCGCGATCCTCGGGTGCCGGTCGTCGCCAACGTGGATGCCTCGCCGCAAGCGCGACGCCGCGTCGGCAATCGAAGCGCTTGTGCGGCAGATCTCATCGCGCGGTGCTTTGGGAAGCGACCGTGCAGCGCCTTGCGTCCGATGGCGTGACCGCATATGTTGAAGTGGGTCCGGGCAGTGTGTTGAGCGGCCTGATTCGCAAGATTCATCGCGAGGCATCGGTGGTAGCTGTCGGCGCGCCCGAAGACATCGATGCGGCGAGAGTGTTGTTGAGATGTTGAACCTGTCCGGAAAGGTTGCGCTCGTGACCGGCGCGTCGCGGGGAATCGGTGCGGCGATCGCCAGGACTCTCGCAGCGCAGGGAGCCACGGTCATTGCCGCGGCCCGCGGATCGAACGCCGAGGCGAATGTCGCCGAGATCGTCGCAAGCGGGGGCAAAGCGGAGGCGGCGAGTGTCGATGTCACCGATCCCGCGGCGGTCGAAGTCATCGTCAACGGCACGCTGGCGCGTCATGGCCGTCTGGACATCCTCGTCAACAATGCCGGAATCGCCCGCGACCAATTGATGATGCGCATGAAACGCGATGATTGGGACGCCGTCATCGCGACCAACCTCACCGCCGCGTTCAGCTGCACGCAGGCCGTGCTGCGGCCGATGATCAAGCAGCGCAGCGGACGCATTATCGCGATCAGCTCGGTCGTCGGACAGATGGGCAACGCAGGTCAGGTGAATTACGCCGCGTCGAAGGCCGGGACTGATCGGCATGGCGAAGTCTCTCGCGCGCGAGGTCGCGTCGCGCGGTATCACGGTCAACGTCGTGGCCCCCGGTCTCATCGATACCGACATGACGCGTGCGCTCGCGGCCGGAGCCTCTGCAAACTGGGCGTCGCAGATTCCGCTGGGCCGGCTCGGGACCCCCGAAGACGTTGCCAACACGGTGTGCTTTCTCGCGTCCGACGAAGCGGCGTATATTACGGGGCAGGTTGTGGCAGTCAACGGCGGCATGTATACGTAGGAGGGTTGAATGGCGGTTGCTGAGAAAGTGAAAAGCATCATCGTGGAGCAGCTCGGAGTCGACGAAGAAGAAGTGACTCCGGATGCGTCCTTTGTCGACGACCTCGGAGCCGACTCGCTCGACACGGTCGAGCTGGTCATGGCATTCGAGGAAGAGTTCGGCATCGAAATCCCCGACGAAGACGCCGAGAAGATCACGCGCGTCAAGGAAGCGATCGAGTACATCGATTCGCACGCCAAAGGTAAAAAATAGACATCGTGGAAACGAGACGGGTCGTGGTCACCGGCATCGGGCTGGTGTCCCCACTGGGTATTGGAACCGAGGTCAACTGGCGGGCGCTGACGACGGGTCAGAGCGGCATTCGCCGGATCACGCACTTCGACCCCTCCGGCTTTGCGTCGCAGATTGCGGGCGAAGTCAAGAACTTCGATCCTTTGCAGTTCATCGAGAAGAAAGATGTCAAGAAGATGGACATCTTCATCCAGTTCGCGATTGCCGCGTCGCAGTTTGCGATGGACGACTCGAAGCTGCAGGTCACCCAGGACAACGCGCCGCGTGTCGGCGTGTTCATTGCTTCAGGCATCGGCGGATTCACCAGTATCGAGCGCGAGCACAAGGCGCTGCTCGAAGGCGGCCCCCGCCGGATCTCGCCGTTTTTCATAACGTCAGCCATCATCAATCTCGCCGCGGGACAGGTATCGATCCGGTTTCGGCGCCAAGGGCCCGAACTCTGCGACGTGCACGGCGTGCTCGGCATCGGCGCACGCCGTCGGCGATGCGTTCGAAATCATCCGCCGCGGCGATGCCGACGCCATGATCGCCGGAGGGTCGGAGGCGGCGATTACGCCGATGGGCGATCGGCGGCTTCGCGGCGATGCGGGCGATGTCGACGCGGAACGACGAACCGGAGACGGGCCAGCCGGCCGTTCGATAACGAGCGCGACGGGTTCATCATCGGCGAGGGGGCAGGGGTCATCGTGCTCGAAGAGCGCGAGATCGGCGCTGCAACGCGGCGCGAAGATCTACGCGGAGCTGGTGGGCTACGGCATGTCGGCCGATGCGTTTCACATTACGGCGCCGACCGAGGACGGCAGCGGCGCCCTGCGGGTCATGGAGCAGGCGCTGTCGAAAGCCAGGATCTCGCCGCAGCAGGTGGGCTACATCAATGCGCACGGCACGTCGACGCCGCACAACGATCGAATCGAGACGCTGGCGATCAGGAACCTGTTCGGCGATCACGCCTACAGGCTGGCGATCTCCTCGACCAAGTCGATGACCGGCCATCTGCTCGGCGCTGCGGGCGGGCTGGAAGCGGGAATTACCGCGCTTGCGGTCCATCATCAGACCGCGCCTCCCACCATCAACTTCGAGAATCCTGATCCGGACTGCGATCTGGATTACGTGCCCGGCAAATGCCGTCCTGTGAAGATGGACTACGCGCTGTCGAACTCGTTTGGGTTCGGCGGGACCAACGCGGCCTTGCTTTTCAGCGACACGAGCTCTGAGCGCCTCACTGCATTCGAAGATTGCCAGCCAGATTGGAAGATTGGAGGATTGTTGTTAGATTTGAATCTGGCAATTTGCCAATCTTCGAATCTTCCACTGCGTGAATCATGAAAATTGCCGTGTGCATCAAGCAAGTTCCTACACGCGAGTGGCAGCCGCGGATCGACGATACCCGACGCGCCGTACGCGAACAGGACGCCAGCTTCGAGATGAACGAGCCCGACGCCTATGCGCTCGAGGAAGCGCTGCGGCTTCGTGAAAAGCACGGCGGCGAAGTGGTCGTGTGCACCGCGGGACCTGGCCCGCGCCTCGCAGGTGTTGCGCGAAGCGCTTGCGCGCGGCGCCGAGCGCGCCATCCATGTCGAGGACGACCGTCTTTCCTCATCGGGTGGCGCCGACGCGTTTGTGATTGCCGCAGCGCTGGCAGATGCGTTGCGCGATGAACAATTCGATCTCGTCCTGACCGGCCTGCAGTCTGACGACCAGGGGTGCCGCTCAAACGGGCGTGATTCTCGCAGAGCGCCTGGGATTGCCGCATGCGACGATCGTGATGGATGTCGCAGGTGGAGGACTCTTCCGTCCGCGTCAAGCGCGAACTGGAAGGCGGCTGGTTTCAGTGGGTGAAGATGCCCCTGCCCGCTCTTCTGACGATTCAAAGCGGAATCAACCAGCTGCGCTACGCCACTCTCAAGGGCATCATGGCGGCAAAGAAGAAGGAGATCCGAAAAGTGACGCCGTCAGCCTTGGCCCCTGCGCGTCTGTCGACAGTCAGCCTCGATGTGCCGCGCAAAACCAAGCAGACGCAGATGATTGCCGGCTCGGCGGCCGAGGCAGCCAAAACCCTCGTGCAGAAACTGAAGGATGAGGCGCGGGTGCTCGCATGAGCCGCGAGCAGCCCGCCTTTGCGACCGAACAGTGATTGTCGTTGTTGGCGAACAGCAGCGCGGCAAGCTGCACCGCGCGACCTGGGAAGCTGTCGCGGCGGCGCAGCAGCTGGCCGGCGATCAATTGGTCTCGGCAGTGCTGCTGGGTGCGGGCGTTGCCGATGCCGGGGCGGAGTTGAGCCAGGCGGCCGTCGAGGCGGTCCACCTCGTCGATTCCCCGCTGCTCGATCCCTATACACCCGACGCGTACACGGAGGCTCTTCAACAGGCTGATCGCACAGCTCAAGCCGAGCCACGTGCTGCTGCCGCACACCTATCGCACGCGTGACTTCGCGCCCAAGCTCGCGGCCCGGCTCGACCGCGCCCTGGTCACCGACTGCGTCGGCGTCAAGCCAGGAAACGCGCCGACCTTTCTTCGCCCTGTCTATCAGGGCAAATTGATCGCCGAAGTTTCGCCCGCAGGCGAGATCCCGCATTTCATCAGTGTGCAGATTGGAGCGTTTCGGGGCGACGCTGCCAGGCGCAGCTCGACGGCAGCGCCCGTGCGGACAATCGACGTGTCAATCGACCCATCGGCAGTGCGAGAGAGGCCAGAGGAGCCGTTTCAGGAGGCGAAACAGGCGGTCGATCTCTCGCAGGCAGCTCGCATCGTGGCAGTGGGTCGCGGCATCAAGGCGCAGGAGCACATCTCGCTTGCCGAGCGTCTGGCGTCCGGGCTCGGCGCCGAGCTTGCGGCATCACGCCCGATTTGCGACAGCGGATGGCTCCCTATGGAGCGCCAGGTCGGCAGCTCGGGTCAAACGGTTGCGCCCAGACTTTACGTGGCCCTCGGCATCTCGGGCGCCATCCAGCATGTGGTCGGTATGAAAGGCGCGCGCACCATCGTCGCCATCAACAAAGACAGTGATGCGCCGATCTTCGAGATCGCCGACTACGGCATCGTCGGAGATCTGTTCGAGATCGTGCCGGCGATCATCGCTGAACTTGAGAAATAGTGGACGTCTTCAACGCAGAGCGCGCGGAGAGCGCAATGATACGCGGAGATTTCTCTAAATGAGGCCAGGCTTCGCGATCTCTGCGACCTCTGCGTTGAGGTCTGTACATCACTTATCATCATCCCAATGAGCGAACGGGAGACGCTCGATGTCGACGTCCTGATCGTCGGCGGCGGACCGGCGGGGTTGTCTGCGGCGCTGAGACTCGCTCAGTTGCAGAAAACGGCTGGACGGACGATCGGCGTCGCGTTGCTCGAGAAAGCGGCGGAGCCGGGAGCGCATCTGTTGTCGGGCGCTGTCCTGGATCCCCGGGCGCTCGCCGAACTGATTCCTGATTATGAAGCCAGGGGCGCACCTTTGGCTTCCAGAGTGCGCGAGGACCGCGTCTATTTTCTGACGCGTTCGAGCAAGGTCAAGTTCCCCTTCACCCCTCCACCCCTTCGCAATCACGGCAATTACATCATCTCGCTTCAGCAGTTCGGCAACTGGCTGTCGGGCCTGGTCGAAGCCGAAGGGATCGATGTCTTCGCAGGATTCGCCGCGACCGAGCTTCTGATGAATGGACATCGTGTCGTCGGTGTGCGCACGGGCGACCGTGGTATCGGCCGCCACGGCGAGAAGCGAGGCGCATTCGAGCCGGGCGTGGAGATTCGGGCGAAGGTCACGATTCTGGCCGACGGCGTGCGCGGTAACCTGACAAGGCAACTCATTCGACGGTCCTCGATCGCGGCCGGCCATCAGCCTCAGGTGTTTGCCCTCGGGATCAAGGAGTTGTGGGACGTTCCTCCCGGACGAGTCGCCGCCGGTACTGTCATTCACACTCTCGGATACCCGCTTGATCAACAGGAGTTTGGTGGCGGGTTTCTTTACGCGATGACCGACACACGGTTGTCGGTCGGTCTGGTTGTCGGTCTCGACTATCAGGATCCGATGTTCGACCCGCACGTGGCGTTCCAGCGACTCAAGCTGCATCCCCTCGTGAGGACGCTCCTCGAGGGAGGCCAGCTGACCCGCTACGGGGCGAAAGCGTTGCCCGAAGGTGGATGGCTGACGCTTCCGGAGTGCGCGGTCGATGGAGCGCTGATTGCCGGCGATGCTGCCGGATTTCTCAATTCAATGCGCTTGAAAGGGATTCACCTGGCGATGAAGACGGGCATGCTCGCCGCCGAAACGGCGTTCGACGCTGTTCTTTCGGATGATACGTCCCAGGCGCGTCTTGGGACCTTCGACGAGCAGATTCAGCGAAGCTGGGTCGGCGCCGAGCTCCGTCCAGTGCAGCATGTGCACCAGGGCTTCAAGTTCGGTCTGGTCGGAGGCCTTCTGTTCTCGGGATTGCAGCTGCTTACAAACGGCTGGTGGATTCGCGAGGCAGTGCCCAGCGAACCTGGACACCTCCGGATGCGACGGCTCGACGACGCTGGTCACCAACATGCCGGCTATCTGAAACCCGACCGTGTGCTCACGTTCGACAAGCTGACGAACGTGCATTTCTCGGGCACGCGCCACGAGGAAGATCAGCCATCCCATCTGCTGGTGCATACCGAGGTATGTCACTCCATCTGTGGCAAGGAATATGGTCATCCCTGCCTTCGTTTTTGCCCCGCGAATGTCTACGAGATGGTGCCGGCCGAAAACGGCGAGAAGAGGCTTCAAATCAATGCGTCCAACTGCGTACACTGCAAGACCTGCGACATCATGGATCCATATCAGGTGATCACCTGGGTTCCCCCAGAAGGAGGGGGAGGGCCGCGGTACGAGGGGATGTGACTTGCGAGACTGGGGCTAGGGATTGGGGATTAGGGATTGGGGATTAGTTGAGCACAGCCGACTGGAGATCCTCGCGCGTCAAGCGAGCGGAGATTACGGCTATCACCGCAGTTGGTGTGCCTGCGATTACCGCGCTGGGCAGCTCGCTCACGTGGAAGGTCGAAGGCCTCGAGCATTTGAACTTCGAAGGCAACGGCCGCCGCCCGATCATGGCGTTCTTTCACGGGCGGGTGCTGACCGCGACCTACTTCTTCCGCGACCGGGGCATCGTCGTGATGATCAGCGAGAACTTCGACGGGGAATGGATTGCGCGTATCATCGAGCGATTCGGGTACGGCACATCGCGGGGTTCGACGTCGCGCGGCGGCCAGCGCGCGTTGCTGCGTTTGAAGCGCGAGATGGATCGGGGACGGCCCGCGGGATTTGCCGTCGACGGCCCGCGGGGTCCGGCGCGCAAGGTTCAGCCCGGCGTCATCTGGCTGGCGAAACTGACGGGAAACCCTGTCGTCCCGTTTCATATGGAGGCGTCGCGCTTCTGGAGCCTCAACAGTTGGGATCGAACCCAGATTCCATTACCGTTTTCAACCGTTGCGCTCGCCGTCGGTCAGCCCATCGAGGTCAACCCGGATGCCGAAGAGCGTGAAATGGAGGCCAAACGTGGAGAAGTCGAGAACGCCCTCTACGCGTTGGAACGGCGTGCGGCTGAACTGCTGAACCAATCCCCAATCCCCAATCCCTAATCCCTAATCCCGAGTGAAATGTCCCTCATCCTGATCCACTCCGATCGCTTCCTCGATCATCAGCCGCCGCCCGGTCACCCCGAGCGCGTCGAGCGCGGTGAGGTGATGCGGAGCATCGCGACTGCATGGAAACAGCGAGGACGAATCGTGCAAGCGCCGCGTGCGGCGACTCAGGAGGAGTTGCGGCGCGTTCATAGCGCTGCCCATCTCGCGGCGATCGATAAGACCGCCGGCCGCGCGGTCTCGCTCGACCCGGACACCTACACATCACCCGACTCGAGGGATGTAGCGCTGCTTGCGGCAGGCGCTGCGATCGGAGCAGTCGATGCGATCGTGCAGTCGCGCGCCACGCGCGTACTGGCGTTGGTGCGGCCTCCGGGCCACCACGCCGAACGAGAGCGGGCGATGGGGTTCTGCCTTTACAACAACGTCGCCGCGGCTGCCGCACATGCACTCGCTCTCGGCATGGAGCGGATTGTCGTGATGGACTACGACGTGCATCATGGCAACGGCACGCAGTGGATCTTCTACGAGGATCCACGCGTGCTGTACATCTCGACGCATCAGTATCCCTTCTATCCAGGCACCGGTGCGGCCGGCGACGTCGGCCAGGGCAAAGGCGCCGGCTTTACGGTGAACGTGCCCCTCGAGGCCGGATCGACAGATGGCGATTACGACGAGGTGTTCAAAGCGATCGTTATCCCTGTCATCGATCAGTTTCGACCCGAGCTGATACTGATCTCCGCCGGCTACGACGCTCACGAACGAGATCCGCTTGCACGTATGCGTTTGTCAACGGCGGGATATGGTGTCCTGACCAAGGCCCTGTGCGATGCGGCCGCACGTCATTGTCAGGGCCGCCTGGCCGCCATGACCGAGGGAGGCTACGATCTGACGGCGCTGAAAGCGTGCCTCGAATCGACGATTACGGTGTTGGACGAGGGACCCGTGCCGTTACCGTCGCAGCCGTCGCTTGCCGCAACATCCCGCGCACGCCTGACAATCGCCGCCGTGCGGTCTGCGCAGTCAAAGTACTGGAAGCTATAATGGTCGGTAGTCGTTAGTCGGTAGTCATTGGTCTCGGTCGCTAGTCGAGAGTCTCAGTCGGTTCAGGAGCCTGCCGATTAGCGTCTGCGTCGGTTCAGGAGCCTGCTGACTAGCGACTGGGACTGTTGACCACAGACTGGGACTACCGACCACTGACTACCGATTACCGACCAATGGATTACAACCCGCAAGCCCTCGACAAGAAATGGCAAGACCGCTGGACGAGCGCGCGCACGTTCGAAGTGGCCGAAGACCCCTCGCGCCCGAAATTCTACTGCCTGGAGATGTTTGCCTATCCCTCCGGACACGCGCACGTCGGGCACGTTCGCAACTACATCATCGGCGACGTGATGGCGCGCACCAAAAGGCTGCGCGGCTACAACGTGCTGCACCCATTCGGCTGGGACGCCTTTGGCCTGCCGGCTGAGAATGCGGCCATCAAAAGCGGGATCCATCCCGAGATCTCGACGCTTGCCAACATCGCGCACATGAAAGGGCAGCTCCAGCGTCTGGGAATCAGCTACGCGTGGAGTCGTGAGTTCGCGACCTGCGAACCCACCTACTACAAGTGGAACCAGTGGCTGTTCATCAAGATGTACGAGCGGGGGCTGGCATACCGCCGGCGCTCTTCCGTCAACTGGTGTCCGAGCTGTCAGACCGTGCTGGCCAACGAGCAGGTGGTCGACGGAGGCTGCTGGCGATGCGGCACGCCCGTGACCACGCGAGATTTGGAGCAGTGGTTCTTCAAGATCACCCACTATGCCGACGATCTGTTGAGAGGCATCGATCAGCTGAACGAGTGGCCCGAAAAAGTGCTGATGATGCAGAAGAACTGGATTGGGAGATCCGAAGGCACGCGGGTGACGTTCCCCGTGCTGGCCGGTGAAGGCTCGGCGGTGTCGGATTCGATCGAAGTGTTCACGACGCGTGTGGACACGATCTTCGGGGCGACATGCGTGTTCCTCGCACCGGAACACGAGATGGTCGAGACCTTTGCGATTCTCTCCGATGATGCCGAGGCGTTTCGCAGGCGCGTCACCGGCTTCCGGACACAGGACCGCACGGCGAGATTGTCGGGCGACATCGAAAAGGAAGGGTTCTTTACGGGGCGCTACGCGCTGAATCCGTTTACCAGGCAGCGAATTCCGATCTGGATCGCCAACTTCGTCCTCGGAGAGTACGGGACTGGTGCGGTCATGGCCGTGCCGGCGCACGACCAGCGGGATTTCGAGTTTGCGACCAAGTATGGGCTGCCAATCAAGGTGGTGATCCATCCGGAGCCCGATTTGGGCCCGGCGTCGGAGAAGCTGGAAACCGCCTTCGTCGAGGACGGCCGCCTGGTGGAGTCTGGCGAGTTCACAGGTCTGCCTTCGGAGAGTGCGCGGCAGCGGATGGGTGAGTGGGTCGAGCAGCAGGCCATTGGCAAGCGGACGGTCCAGTTCAGGCTGAAGGATTGGGGCATTTCGCGACAGCGATACTGGGGTACGCCCATCCCCATGATCTCGTGCGGGAAATGCGGCATCGTGCCGGTGCCGTACGAGCAGCTTCCTGTTGAGCTGCCGAAAGTGACAACCTTCACGGGTCGCGGCGATTCTCCGCTGGCGCAGGTGTCCGAGTTCGTCAATGTGTCCTGCCCGAAGTGCGGCGGCACGGCAAGGCGCGAAACCGACACCATGGACACGTTCGTCGATTCGTCCTGGTACTTCTACCGTTTCTGTGATCCGAAGAACGACAGGCTGGCGTTCGACCCGGCGAAGGCGAAGTATTGGATGCCGGTCGACTTCTACAGCGGCGGTGTCGAGCATGCAATTCTGCATCTGATTTACTCACGATTTTTCACGCGCGTGTTCCGCGACCTCGGCATGGTCGATCACGACGAGCCCTTCCGCCATCTGCTGACCCAGGGGATGGTGCTGAAGGAAGGCGCCGTGATGTCGAAATCGAAGGGTAACGTCGTCGATCCGGACGACATGCGTCGGAAAGTTGGCGCCGACGCGCTGAGGCTGTACGTCATGTTCGTCGCGCCGCCCGAAAAGGAAGTGGAGTGGACCGACGCGGGTCTGGAGGGCAGCTGGCGTTTTCTGTCGCGGATCTGGCGCCTGGTCGACCAGTGGCGCGAGCAGGTCAAGACAGCTGCGCCGGTGTCGGCAGGCGTGGACTCGAGCTTTGACGCTCCGGAGCGCCAGCTGCGGCGGAAAACCCACGAGACCATTCGCCGCGTCGCGGTCGACGTCGAACAGCGCATTCATCTGAACACTGCCGTTTCCGCGCTCATGGAGCTGGTCAACGAACTGTATGCGTTTGGCGAGACAATTCAGGGCGTTCCGAGCCGCCCTGAGTCGCTCAGCGCGCTGCGCGAAGCCATCGAAGCGTTGATCGTGATGATCTCGCCGTTCGCTCCCCATACTGCGGAGGAGCTGTGGGAGATGACCGGCCACGCAGGCGGTCTCGCGAAGGCGTCATGGCCGGCGTTCGATGAGGCTGCCGCCCGGGCCGAGGAAATCGTCGTGCCAGTGCAGGTGAACGGTAAACTGCGCAGTCGCCTGACCGTTCCGGCCGACACCCCCGAAAGCGAGCTGCGCGAGCGCGCGTTGTCCGATCCAGCGGTTCGACAGCATCTCGACGGCAAGACCGTCAGGACGGTGGTCGTCGCGAAGGGAAAATTGATCAATGTCGTGGCGGCCTAGGCAGGTGTTGCTCGCGTGCGTGGTCGCCGCAGCCGCGGCCTCGAGTGGTTGCGGCTACGCGCTGGCCGGCCGAGGCAATTTCCTGCCGAACTACATTCAGACGATCGGAATTCCCACGTTCCAGAACCACACGTCGTACTTCGCGCTCGCCGAGCTGGTGACCGACAAGGTCCGCACCGAGTTCATCGGCCGCGGCAACTACAAGATTGTTCCCGAGGCGACCGGCGCCGATGCGGTCCTGATCGGCGCCGTGACGAACGTCACGATCGTGCCGACCAATTTCTCGGCCGAGCAGCAGGCATCCCGTTACACGATTATCGTGACCGCAAACATCGAGCTCAGGGATGTGGCGAAGGATACCGTCCTGTGGACCAATTCCTCGTTGTCGGTGCGCGAGGAATACGACGCGACGAGCAATCTGACAAACGATCCGTCGGGATTTGTCGACCCCTCGACGTTTTTCAATCAGGAAACCAACGCCGTGGAGCGCGTCAGCAATGAGTTCTCGCGCACGGTAGTGAGCGCGATTCTGGAAGCGTTCTGATTGCCGGCCGCCTCCCAAGCCGACGTCCGCAAACAGATCGCCGCCGGCAAGGCGGCCCCTCTCTATCTCCTGCTCGGCGCTGACGACGCGGCGAAGGCAGACCTTGCCGGTGAATTTCTCGAACTGGTCGACGTGGACCTTCGTGCCTTCAACGTCGATCGTCTGTACGGCGGCGAGGCCACTGCGGCGGACGTCGTGGACGCCGCGCGGACCCTTCCGATGATGGTGCCCAGGCGCGTGGTCCTGCTCCTCCATGCCGAGCGGTCTGCTCAATCCAAAGAAGGAAAGCGAAGCGGGCTCGCGCGATCTCGAGACGCTCGAGGCCTACCTGCGGGCGCCGGTAGATACCTGCTGCCTCGTGCTGGTTGCGGAAGGTCTCGATCAAGCGCCGGTCGTTGACCAGAGCTGCTGATCTCCAAGGCGATTGTCGTCGAGTGCAACGGGCCGGCTGATGCGTTCGAGGCAGCGAAATGGGTGCGCGATCGCGTCGCGAAAGAGGGGATGACCATTGACGCGCGGGCGGCGCGGCTCGCTCGCCGATCGCGCGGGCCAGGATGTGACCCGCCTGCGGTCGGACGTCGAGCGTCTGGTCCTCTACGCGGCCGGCAAGAAGGCAATCACGGAAGAGGACGTGAAGGAGGTCGTAGGCGCGGCCACTTCTCAAGACGACTGGGCGGTGACCCGCGCCATCGAGAGAGGTGCCGCCGCCGAAGCCTTGCGGGAGCTGGCGCTGATGATGGACAGCGGCGCCGTGCCCTACATGATCCTCGGACAGCTTGGCGTGGTTCGTGCGCACCAAGGTGCCCACGCCGAAAGTCAGCTCTGCGGTCGAAGCCGTGTTCCGGACCGATCTCGCCATCAAAACCTCCGCCGGTGATCCGAGAGCCCTGCTGGAACGGCTGGTAGTAGAACTGTGCGGAAGGTAAGTGGTACCCGGAACCGGAACCCGGAACCGGAACGTTAGGCCGTTTTCGAAAGCCGGGCGTTCAGCCGCGACTTGTAACGGCTTGCCGTATTGCGATGGATGATGCCTTTGCCGGCCATCTTGTCGATCAGCGAGATCGCCTGATTCAACTGCTGTTTGGCGCCGGCCTTGTCCTTGGCTCGATCACCGAACGAATCTGCTTGAGCGTGCTCGCGGAGCTGCGATCGATATCTGCGGTTGCGCTCGCGGTGCGCCAGGCTTTGCCGGTGCGCCTTGAGCGCGGATGCGTGAGTAGCCACTAAGCGTTCCTCTCTTGAAAAACGCCCATTTTAGCACTAACGGCGGACTTCTTCGAAATCGCCGCTCGCGGGCCTCGTGTTGGTGTATTTCACGATGCGCCGGCCGTCGACGATCTCGATGACCTTGTACATGCGCGGGCCCGGCGCGTTGGGGATGTTTCCGCGAATCCCGTTGATCTTGTGGACGTAGTTCTGGGTCTCTTTGTAGGGCGGGATCTTGCTGCCGTACTTGTCAACCGCGCCAGGCCCGGCGTTGTACGCCGCGAGCGCGAGCTGTTCGTCCTGGTTGTATCGATCCAGCAGCTGCCGCAGATATCTGACGCCTGCGCGGATGTTCTGGACCGGGTTGAACGGGTCGATTGCGCCGAACTCGGCTGCGGTGGCCGGCATCAGCTGCATGAGACCCATCGCGCCCTTCGATGAAACGGCGCGCGGGTTGAAGCCCGATTCGACCTGAATGACGGCCCGAACCAGGTCTGGCTCGATGCCTTGCTGGCTGGCGTGCTGCCTGGATAAGGGGCTCGAAATGCGGATGGGGTCGCGCGGGAAGAGGAGTGCCCACAGGCACGGTAACGGCTCTCGGTCCGGCCCCTCTGGGGCGGTCCGAGAGCGTCAGGACGCCATTCTCGTCCCGCCAGGAGTAGATCTGCGCCTCAGCGGGGCTCGCCAGCAGAGGGCGCAGCGCAGACTACGAGCCGAAGTAATTGCAACTATGCTGCGCCCCTTAACGCGAGTAGACAACGGCCCTGTTAGAGAGTTGTCGGCAGAAGGTGATGGAGCTTTAGGCCCGATAGGGCGGAACCCCTAAGCCGAAAGAAGGCTCTCAGCAAGTCGGCGGGCCTCAGCCAGGGCCTCTGGAATGCGGGCGGGATCCTTGCCGCCTGCCTCGGCGAAATCGGGGCGGCCGCCGCCGCTGCCGCCGACGACCGGGGCGATCTGCTTCGACTATCTGTCCGGCGTGGACGCGAGGGGCGAGATCCTTGGTCACCGCCACGACGAGAGACAGCTTTCCATCTCCTTTGGCGCCGATGACCACGATGCCGGTCTTGATGCGGTCGCGATGCGCATCAGCCAGTTGCCGCAGCTCGTCCTTTCCAAGCCCTTCGGCCTGCTGCGCGACGAACCTGCCGGCCGCAAACTGCGTCTCCTCGATTGCGCCCGTTGATCTGACTCTGCTGGCTGCGGGCGCCTTCCACCTTGAGCTTGCTGACTTCGCGAGCAAGTCGCTTGTCCTCGGCCTGGAGCTGCTCGACGCTCGCACGCGCGCGGTCGGCCGTCGTTCCCAGACCACCCAGCAGCTCGTCGAGCAGCGCTCTGGTGGATTGATGAACCTCGACAGCCGCCGCGCCAGTGACGGCTTCGATGCGCCGCACTCCCGCGGCGACGCCGCCTTCGGACACGATAGCGAAGAATCCGATGTCACCGGTTGCGCGGCAGTGCGTCCCGCCGCACAGCTCGATGCTGAACCCCGGGATCGAGACCACGCGGACGCGGTCGCCGTACTTCTCACCGAACAACGCCATCGCGCCGGAAGCGATCGCCTCCTGGGTCGATCGCTCTTCGGTGATGACCGGGATGTTGCGGCAGATCTGCTCGTTCACGAGCGTTCGAGCTCGACGATCTGTTCCCGGGACACCGGAGACGCATGAACGAAGTCGAAACGCAGCCGATCCGGCGCAACGAGCGACCCGGCCTGCTTCACATGCGTGCCCAGCACCTTCCGCAAGGCTGCATGGAGCAGATGCGTCGCGGTGTGATTGCGCCGCGTCGCATCGCGCGTCGGAGCGTCCACCTCGGCCGTCACGAGGTCGCGCTCTCTGAGCGTGCCGTGGGTAAGATGAATCCGATGCAGCCTCGGCAGTCCCGCACCCACGCGCATCATTCCCTCGACGTCGGCTGCGGCCCCGGACGTCTGGTCGTGCAGCTGCCCGACATCGGATACCTGACCGCCTGCCTCGAGATAGAACGGTGTTTGCCCGAGGGCGGCGTACCCGCAGAGCCTTCGTCGAGCTCCTTCACCTGACGGCGCTGGCTGTCGAACAGCGCTATCACGGGCGTGCCCTTCACCGTCGTCGTGGTGTAACCCTCGAACCGGTCGCCGGCAGCGTCCAGCCCCTTCCGGGATTCATCTGACGTGAACGTGAATTCCTTCCCCTTCTTTCCGTCGAACGCGCTCCTGGCACGCGCCTTTTCCCGTTGCCCTTCCATCGCATGCTCGAACCCCTGCCGATCGACGGTGACCTGTCGTTCGTCGGAGAGATCTTCGATGAAGTCCAGCGGGAGACCAAACGTGTCGTACAGCTTGAATGCCTCGTCTCCGGGGAGCCGACGGCTCCCGGAAGCTGCAGCGCGATCGATCGCATCTTCCAGCTTCGGCAGTCCGCCGGCGAGAACCGCGCTGAATCGATCTTCCTCGTTTCGGACCACACTGACGATGGTGTCCCTGTTGGATCGCAGCTCGGGATAGGCGTCGCCCATCTCCCGCACGACGACATCGACAAGCTGGTGAAGGAACGTGCTGGAGAGGTCGAGCCGCATGCCATGGCGCATGCCGCGCCGCATGATCTTGCGCAACGCGTAACCTCGGAACTCGTTGGACGGGATGACACCGTCCGCTATCAGGAACGTCATGCTGCGCGCATGGTCGGCCACCACGCGCATCGAGACGTCGGCCGGCTCCATGGAGCGGCCGTACTCGTCGACCGGCGAGCTGGCCGATCGCCTCCAGAATCGGCACAAAAAGGTCGGTATCGTAGTTGGATTCCACACCCTGGAGCGCGGCGGTCATCCGCTCCAGTCCCATGCCTGTGTCGATCGACGGCGCCGGCAGATCGCTTCAGCTGTCCGCCGGCCTGGCGATCGAACTCCATGAACACGTTGTTCCAGATTTCGATGTAACGGCTGCAGCTGCATTCGACGCCTCGGCACACGGGCTCGGGACAAGGGATGTGGTTGCCGCGGAAGTAATAGATTTCGGAGCAGCGTCCGCACGGCCCGGTGTCGCCCATCTGCCAGAAGTTGTCAGCCGCTCCGAGCTCGGACAGCTGGCTCGGGTCGACATGCCGGAGCCAGTGCTCACGGGCTTCCACATCTCGCGGGATGCCGTCTTCACCTTTGAAAACGGTGACGAACAAGCGGTCGCGCGGCACGTTCCAGATCGAGGTGAGCAGCTCCCAGGCAAAGCCAATCGCCTCTCTCTTGAAGTAGTCGCCGAACGAAAAATTGCCCAGCATCTGAAAGAACGTGTGATGGCTCGGAGACGGTCCGACATTTTCGAGGTCGTTGTGCTTGCCACTGACCCGCATGCACTTCTGGCAGCTGGCGGCTCGTTTGTAGTCCCTGCGTTCCCTGCCGAGAAAGACGTCCTTGAACTGGTTCATCCCGGCATTGGTGAACAGGAGCGACGGATCGTCTTGCGGAACGAGCGAGGAACTGGCAACGACGCGATGGCCGTTGCGCTCGAAATAGCCCAGAAACGAGGCCCGGATCTCTGTCGAGGTCATCATCGATAACAGGTATTTTACTTTACGATCGCATGCGCTTTCGGAGGGCGCCGGATGCGGCCGAGGGCGAGAATCCCTGGCGAACGAGGAAAGCGACCAGCTTTCGGCGTTCGGCGGGATCCTGCAGTCGCTCAGGCTTGCCGCGAAGACGCCGCTCGAGCGTCATTTCCAGCAAGTCTTCCTCCTCGCTGTCCCCGAACGCATCTCTCACTATCTCTCTGGCCAGGTCGCGATCGATCTGCATGGCCGTCAATCTGGCGAGCACGCGTCGGGGACCGTGCCGCCGTACTCTGGCTTCGGTGCGGGCGACCGCCGTCGCAGCCCGGCGATCGTCGATCACCTGTTCCTGAAGCAACCGCGCAATGGCCGGATCGATGGCCGAGCCGGTAAAGCCGCGATCGGACAAGCGGTATCGCACCTGCGCCTCGGAGAGCTCCCGCGACGTGAGCCATCGCAAGGCGAGAAAATACGCAGCATTGGAGGAGCGGGGATCTTCGGGGACGCGGGCTTTCTTCACACTTTGGATCTTCGTGGATCTCAGTAAGACAAACGTCTGGAATCTTGCTTTCTTGACAACAATCTTACTGGCCGCCGGGCGCAACACGAAGTTCCACGAAGGAACGAGGATCCACGAAGCCCGGGCAACATCGACGTCATGCGCGCATTTCTTCGTGATCTTGATCCCGGCTTCGGCTGTGCCGGCTGACAGTGCCAGCCGATCGCCGAAGGCGCACAGTCGAAGCTGAGTCTTCGTGGATCTTCGTTATCGGCCTGAGAGGAAGCGGGTATCAGCGTCTTTTCGCAGCGGCGGCGACGGCTTCAGGTACATAGGTCAGCCACCCGTGGGTGTCGGGGAGGTCGCCGTTGATCGTTCCCAGGAACTGGCGCTGGATCGCTTCGGTAATCGGGCCGCGACGGCCGATGCCCACCGTGATTCTGTCCACCGAGCGCACTGGCGTCAGTTCCACGGCCGTGCCGACGAAGAACACCTCGTCGGCGATGTAGAGCATCTCGCGCGGGAGGTTTTCCTGTGTAATGCGATACCCGAGGTCCTGTGCGACCTGAATGACCATCTCACGGGTGATGCCGGGCAAGACCGAAGCGCTGAGCGGTGGCGTGTAGATCATACCGTCCCGCACGACGAAAATGTTCTCGCCGCTGCCTTCGCTCACGTAGCCGAAGGTGTCGAGCGCAATCCCTTCGGAGTAGCCGTTGGCTTCGGCTTCCATGCGGATGAGCGCGGCGTTGGCGTAATTGCCGGTCGCTTTCGACAACGACGGAAAGGTGTTTGGCGCCATCCGGTTCCACGAGCTCACGCAGACGTCGACGCCTTTCTCGAGTGCCTCTGCGCCAAGGTATGTGCCCCATTCCCACACCATGATCGCGACATCAACCGGACAGGGAAGCGGGTTGACGCCCAGAGCGTTGTAACCGCGATACATCAGCGGCCGGATGTAACACGCCTTGAAACCATTGGCCTGCACCGTCTCGATGACCGCCCGCTCCAGCTGTTCCTGCGTGTACGGCGAGTCCATCCTGTAGATCTTGGCCGACGTGAGGAGCCGCTTCATGTGGGCGTCGAGACGAAGGATGGCCGAGCCTTTCGGCGTGCTGTACACGCGCGCACCCTCGAAGACCCCGCTGCCGTAGTGGATGACGTGGGACGCAACATGGATCGTGGCATCCTTCCAGTCCACCAGCTTTCCGTTCATCCAGATTTTTCCCTGTCCCCGCGAAACCCATTTTTGTACTCCTCGAAAAAAGCTTAGCACCTACTGCGCTTCGCCACAAAACGGGCAGCGGGCAGATCGTGCGTGGAGCGGCTTGCGGCAATGCCAGCAGAAGCGCGGTTGTGGTGTCTCGCGAGCGCGCAGGCGGGTCTGGATATCCTGCACGTCTTCCGCAGGTGACGCGGCAACCGGCACAGTCGCCGGCGTTTGACGTGAGATCGTCCGCGTGGTCCGGCGTCCGCCGCGAGCGGCAAGGAGGTCGTTGAGGAGGTCGCTTGCGCGCTGATATCGTGATGCGGTGTCCGGGCGCAGACCGCTTTCATCACGATGTCGTTGATCCTGGAAGGGATCTTCGGATTCCGCGACCGGGGTGGCGTGACGAGCTCTCCCGTCATCAGCTTGTCGAGCTCGGAAGGCGCAGGTGTTGTGTACGGCAGCACTCCGGTCAACATCTGGTACATCGTCACGCCAAGCGAATAGAGATCTGACGCGAAGACGGCTTTGCCGTGAAACTGCTCGGGGGCCATGTACGGCGGGCTGCCGATGACCGTGGTGCCGTGCGCTGCAATCTCGATGAAGCGCGACGTTCCGAAATCCGCCACCTTCAAGACCCCGCCCTCGGACACGAGCACGTTGCCAGGCCGCAAATCGCGATGGATGACTCCCTGCTGATGGGCGTGATCGAGGGCGTTGCAAATCTGGCACGTATAGTCGAGCGTTCTCGCCAGATCGATCTTGCCGTCTCGAGAGATCACCGTCTCGAGCGTATCGCCCCGGACGTACTCCATGACGATGAAGAAGATGTTCTCCTGCTTTTCCGCCGTCAGGATCGCGACGATGTTCGGATGGCTCAGAGACGCGAGCAGCCGTGGTTCGCGAAGCAGGTCCCCGAAGTCGACGTTCTGCCGATGGGGAACCTTGATGGCGACTTTCTTGTCAATCCAGGTGTCTTTGGCGAGGTAGACCGTGCCGAATCCGCCACTGCCGAGGGGAGAAAGGATCTTGTACTTTCCAATCGTCTGACCGCGAAAAAACACGATGCGAGTATAGCTGAGAGCCCGCATCCAGGCTCCGCAGCGCAGGTCCAAAGCCGGTAGAATCCAGGCCGTGCATCGGTTCTACGCGCCGGAGTTTCTCGCATCGAGCGAGAGGTGGAGCTGCCTGAAGACGAAGCCCACCACCTCTCGCGCGTGCTTCGGCTGACGGTAGGCGACACGATTGTCGGTGTTCGATGGAGAAGGGACGCGAGGCGACCGCGCGAGTCGCGTCGATTGGATCGCGCTCGAGTCAATGTGAAGGTCATCGAGCCGCGCCAGCCCGCTCCGGAACCAGCGGTGGCGGTGACGCTCGCGCAGGCGCTCTTGAAAAGCGACAAGATGGATCGCGTGATTCGCGACGCAGTGATGCTGGGGGTCTCGGCGATCCAACCATTCGTGAGCAAACGAACCGATGTACCGCGTGCGGCCTTGAAGACCTCGGTCCGCCGCGCGCGCTGGGAGCGAACGATCATCTCGTCGGTCAAGCAATGTGGCCGCGCGGTGGTGCCGTCCCTGCTCGACGTGACGGACTTTCGACGCATCTCGTGACGCCGGACTCAAGCGCCCTGCGGCTGATGTTCGTGGAGCCGGGTGGTGCAGGGAGCGCGGATACCGGCGATCTGACGGCTTTGGAAGGATCAGCGGCCGGCGGAAGCGATGGTGCTGATTGGCCCGGAGGGCGGCTGGGAGCCGCAGGAGATCGACAAGGCGGCAGGCGGCGGGCGTGACGCTGGTGACTTTGGGAAGTCGCGTCTTGCGCGCCGACGCCGCCGGCGCTGCGGCGATCGCGGTATTGCGCTACATCTGGCGAGACTTGTGAGTGCACCAATGTTCATTTCATCCACAGCGCGCACATCCACTCGTCTTCCTGATCAGTCTTCTGCAACGTCAGATATCTCTCCAACGCGGCAACGACCGTCGCCCGCTCGCTTTCCAGGAATCCGCTGATGAGCAGCCGTCCCTGCGGCTCGACCAGTTCGGCCAGTCGCGACGCCGATCGTTTCAGCAGGCTTCCGGTGAGATTCGCCATCACGATCTGTGCGCGGCGAGTTATGTCCCGGAAGTCGCGCTCCTCGAGGCACACGCGGTCAGTTACCTCGTTGAGGGCTATGTTGTCTGCCGCATTCGCCAGGGCATCAGCGTCGATGTCGAGGCCGATGGCTGACCGCGCCCCGAGCCGCACGGCCGCAATGGCGAGCACACCCGAGCCGCAGCCGATATCGAGCACGGTTCGACCCTGAACTGGCAGCTCCTGCAGGGCCTTCAGCATCAGACGAGTTGTCGCATGGTGGCCGGTTCCAAACCCCATCGACGGCTGGATGATGATGGTGGAAAAGGGTCGGGTCACCCGACAGCGTTCCACGTCCCACGGCGGGGCGATGGCCAGGCGGCCGATCGTGATGGCGCGGAGTTGGGCCTGCGAGCGCGCGGCCCAGTCCTCATCTTCGATGTCGATGGAGGAAACAACGAGTGACTGCGGAATGACGCCGGCAAGCGCACGGGCGGCGGCAGTCGCGCGACTCGACGCTGGTGAAAAACGCGCGCAACGGGCCGGACTCTTCCGGTTCCTGAATGGCAGTCGGCTGAAAATCGTCGAGCTCGGCGAGCACGAGCTCCGTAAAGTTGCGGATCGCAGCCCGGCACGTGGATGTCCAGTGCGGGCCAGGCCTTACCCAAAAATATCTTTGACCTTGTCGAAGATGTTCTTCTCGTCTTCCTCGGCGTCGCGCGGCGTCGGCTCGAATTTTTCCTTCGGCAGCGCCTTGCTGAGCTGATCGAGCAGAGTCCGTTGCTCCTTTGTGAGCTTCCTGGGTGTCACCGCCTGCACGGTGAAAAAGAGGTCGCCTCGCCCCCGGCCCGACACGTCCGGCATTCCTTTCCCACGCAAGCGGAAGATCGTGCCCGACTGCGTGCCTTCCGGGACCTTGTACGAATCATGCCCTTCGAGCGTCGGCACTTCGATGCTGCCCCCCAACGCGAGCGTCGTGAAGTTCAGCGGAATCTCGCAGTACAGGTTGTTGCCATCACGGCTGGAAAAACGCGGTGAGGGGCAACTTCGATGAAGACGTAAAGGTCTCCTGGCGAGCCCCCGGCCATGCCGCCTTCGCCCTCGCCGCTGATGCGAAGGCGCTGACCGTCGGCAATGCCCGGTGGAACCTTTACGGTCAGCTTGCGCTCGTGCCTCTGGCGGCCTTCGCCTTTGCACGTTGGCACGGCTTGGTAATGACGCGTCCCGTCCCTGACAGCGGCTGCACGTGCGCGCCACGGTGAAGAACCCCTGCTGAAAACGCTGCTGGCCCCGCCCCTGACACTGCGGGCACGTCGTCGGACTGCTGCCAGGCGCGGCGCCGGAGCCGTGGCACGTCTCGCACATTTCGAGACGCGGAATCTGAATGCTGGTCTCGACGCCTCTGGCCGATTCCTCGAACGTGATCTCGAGGTCATAGCGCAGATCGCTGCCGCGTTCGGGCCCGCCCCGCCGGCTGCCGCCGCCGAAGAAGTCTCCGAAGATGCCGCCGAAGATGTCCTCGAACCCCGCGAAGGTGGACGGATCGAACCCGCCGCCGGCCTGCGACGACACGCCGGCGTGTCCGAACCGGTCGTATCGTGCCGCGCTTGTCGCCGTCCGAAAGAATCGCGTACGCCTCGGCAGCCTCCTTGAATCGCTCTTCCGCTTCCTTGTTCCCCTGGTTGCGGTCGGGATGATATTGAAGGGCGAGCTTGCGATACGCGCTCTTGATTTGCTGGTCGCCGGCGTTCTTCGGAATGCCGAGAACCTCGTAATAATCCCGTTTGCTCACGCTTTCGCTACTTTCACCATGGCCGGGCGAAGGAGTCTGTCTCCCAGTCGATAACCGCGCCTGAACTCCTCGATGACCTCGCCATCACGGCGTTCCGGATCTTCCTCGTAGGAGACCGCCTGATGCACCTGCGGATCGAATTTCGTTGCCAACGGCCTCGATCGGCGTCACGCCGCGCTTGCGAAGTGTATCCATCAACGCGCGATGGATGATCTCGAGCCCCTGTCGGTACGATTCGGCGCCTGGCGCGTCGGTCTGCAGCGCGCGCTCGAAGTCATCGATGATCGGCAGCAGGTCCTGCAAGGAGCTCGCCTGCGGCGTATTGCGCCGTTTCCTTCGCTCGCGATCGATGCGCTTGCGGTAATTATCGAACTCCGCGGCCTGACGCAGCAGCCTGTCGTGCAGCGAATCGCGCTCTTTGCGAAGCTCGACGATTTCGTCGGCGAGTTCCGGGCGCGGGATCCGTCGCCGCCGACGAGGCGCGCTTCGTCATCCATTCGATCGAGTTCTTCGGGCATGTCCGTGGATTGCGGTCTGGATTGGTCAGCCATTGGTTCTTTACCAGCTTTACATGCTGTCGCGAAGGACGCGCGACACCGCCTGCGCCACACCGTCGACGACGGCAATGGTTCTGGAGTAGTGCATGCGCATGGGACCGATCACGCCCACCGTCCCGCGACGCGATCCATCGGCATAGGTGGCCGCGACGAGGCTGAAGGGCCGGAGATCCGGTGTCAGGTGCTCCTGTCCGATGACGATGGTGAGACCCGGGCCGTCGATATATTGATTGAGCAGCCGAATGAGCCGCTCCTTTTCTTCCACCATTCGGAGCAGCGCGCGCAGCGTCGCGATTGAAACGCCGCTGTCTTCGCCCGTGTCGTCCAAGCAGCGAAAACGCGCCGTCGACGAAGAGCGAGGGCCGCCGTGGAAGCTCTTCGAGACCGCGCTTGCGCCAGCTTCAGCGCGCGCGCACGCAGAGGCGTCGCACAACGTCCGCTCATGGCGCAGGCGTTCCATGATCGGCGAGCCGGATATGCTCGAGCGGCATGCCGGCAAACTCGGTGTTGAGATAATTCGACGCCTGACGAAGCGCCTGCGCTTCGATCTCTTCGCCGACATCGATTGCTTTGCGCGAGACCTGTCCACCGTCGGCGACCACAATCACCAGGACTTTGGTCGAGCTCAGCGGGACGAACTCGATTTCCTTCAGGATGCCGTGGCCCGGGGTAATCGGCAGCGCAAATGCGACGAGGCGCGAGGCGCGCGACAGAACCTGGAGCCACGGCCGCGAGCACGTCTTCGGCCAGGGCAGGTGTTCCGGCGTCTCGCCGCAATTGAGCTTCGACGGCGGCGCCACCTGCGCATGGAACGTGGGTTGGCCAGCAGCTGATCGACGTAAAAGCGATATCCTCGATCGGTCGGAATGCGGCCGGCAGACGTATGGGGCTGCTGAAGGCAGCCGAGCTCCTCGAGCTCGGCGAGCGTGTTGCGGACGGTGGCGGACGACACCCCCAGCCCCGCCACGTGGGCGAGGCGGGCGGAGCCGACAGGCTCGCCGGTATCGATGTATTCGGCGACCAGGGCGGCGAGAATCTGTGCCGCCCTGGGCGAAAGCTGCGCATGTTTAGCAGTCGATTGCGTAGAGTGCTAAGGTCGATTATACCGTAATCTATTCGTGCGTTTGTGAGCGCTCCAGTGGTCGAGACGCGCGATCCCACCGCATCGAGACGGCAGCCAGGCGCGGATCCTGAATCTTGCCGCGCCGGACCGCGATCAACTCCGCAAGAATCGCGACGGCGATTTCTTCCGGGCTCACGGCGCCGATGTCGAGTCCCACCGGCGCATGCACTCGCTGCAAACATTCCGGCGGCATCCCCTCGGCCAGCAGCGCGTCGTAAATTCGCTTGACCTTGGCCTTGCTGCCGATGAGACCCAGATAGCGCAGGTCGCGCGCCGCGAGCGCGCGCAGCGCGTCGAGGTCGTGCGTGTGCCCGCGGGTGACGATCACGACGTAGGCATTGCTCGAAATGTCCGCGCGATGCAGCCACTCGGGGATCGTCTCGACGACCACTTCCTCCGCGTCGGGGAAGCGCTCCCTGTTGGCGAATTTCTCGCGGTCGTCGAGTATCGTGAGTTCGGAAGCCGATCGTATGCGCGAGGCGGCCCAGGTGGTATCCCACGTGGCCGGCGCCGATCACATAGAGACGTGGAGTCGCTTCGAGCGGCTCGATGTATACCTGCATCTGACCGCCGCATACCAGACCGTTCTCCTGAGCGAAGTCGTCGTTCAGGTCGTATTTGACCAGTTGAGGTTTCCGCGACTGGATCGCGTCCTTCGCTTTCCAGAACGCGTCGTTCTCGTAGCATCCGCCGCCAATCGTTCCGACGGTGCGGCCATCGGGAAACACCACCATCTTCGCGCCGACGCGCTGGGGCGTTGACCCCTGCGCCGACACGATCGTCACAAGCGCCGCGTCTTCCCCGCGCTCGAGCGCACGGGTCAGCGCCTCAAAAACCTCCTGGGACATGTGTGGATGATTATAAGGCAGAGCAGGGCTAAAGCCCTGCGCTACTGGAATTCCCGTGGCAGCACAGACTTATCTCTGCCTTAGATACCGTGGACTTCGCAGGCGCTCCGCCGGTTCTGTTCCGATGAGGAACGACTCGCTGAAGACCCGCAGGCATCCGGGGAGGCGGTCGCTCCGGTATCGCGGTCGATATCGACGAAGCTGATGTTGTCGGGCACGTCGAAGGCACGGTCCGCATGGCCGGCGAGCGCTCTCTGCATAAAGGCGATCCAGATTGGCAGCGCGGCCTGCGCTCCGCTCAACCCGAGCGCCTGATTGTCGTCCAGGCCCACCCAGACGACAGTCAGCAGTTCGGGAGTAAAGCCGACGAACCAGGCGTCGCGAAGGTCGTTGGTGGTGCCGGTCTTTCCCGCGGCGTCGAGGCTGAACCCCGACGCCCGTACCGAGGCGCCCGTCCCTTCGCTCAGCACGCTGCGCATCATGTTGGTCACGAGATAGGTCGTGTCCGCGCGGGCGACCCGTTTGGTCGAGGCCTCCTTCGCGACGATCTCCTTGCCGCCGCGATTGATTCGAAGAGCGGCCTCAGGCTGCGCTTCTCGCCGCCTGTTGGCAAATACGGTATAGGCCGTTGCGATGTCGAGCGGAGTGGCTTCGAAGACGCCGAGCGCGATAGAGGGGAACCCCGCGAGGCGTCGTTCCTGCTCCGATCCGCCGCCAGAGATCGGCGACGCGATCGAAACCCGGCTCTTTCCGCCACCTTTACGGTCGCAGCATTGCGCGACATCGCGAGGGCACGCCTCAACGTGATCTCCCCGTCGTATTCGTCCTCGTAGTTGGCGGGGCTCCACGGCGTCCCGTTCGCATCGAAGGTCGTCGGTTCGTCGTTGACCAGCGTCGCGGGTGTCAGGCTGAAGCCCTTCCTCGGCAGCCCGCTCGAATGCCGCGAGGAACACGAACGGCTTGAAGACCGAACCAGGCTGCCGGCTGGCGCTCACCGCGCGGTTGAACTGCGACTGGTTGTACGAGCGACCGCCGACCATCGCGAGGATATCGCCAGTCCGCGGATCGACCGCAATCAATGCCGCTTGTGGAACGACGGCCACGGCGCCGGCGCGAAAGCAGCTGGTCGACCTTCGCGATACCGTTGGTCACCGCATCCTGAGCGAGGCGCTGCAGATGGAGATCCAGCGTCGTATAGACGTCGACGGCTTCAGTGGTCTGGGTGACCGCAGGAAACTGTTCCGCGAGCGTCTGGCCGACGAAATCGACGAAGTAGGGTGCCTCGGCATCGAGCGCCCGTCGCCACCGGCGAAAGCGGCTCCTCGATGGCGCGTTCGGCGGCATCGTTGGAGATGAACGCCGCGTCGGCCATCGCGCGCAGCACGACGTTGCGCCGCTCGCGGGCGCGCTCCGGCGAATTGAACGGCGACAGCGTGCCGGGCGACTGGATGATGCCCGGCGATGGTCGCGGCTTCGCCGAGCGAAAGGTTGTTGACGTCCTTGCCGAAGTACAGCCGTGGCGGCCTCTGCCACTCCGTGTATCGCGAACGATCCGCGGTTGCCGAGATATACATCGTTCAGATACAGCTCGAGCACCTCGTCTTTTGTCGCGCGCAGATCGAGGATGACCGCCATGAACTGTTCGAGCAGTTTGCGACGCGAGCTCCTCGCTGTCGCGTCTGCTGCTCGATTGCCATTGCTTCGGTGAGGAAGAAATTTCTCGCCAGTTGCTGCGTGATGGTGCTCGCGCCCTCCAGGTACGGACGATCGCCGAAGGTGTTTCTGAACAGGGCGCCGACCATTCGAATGGGATCGACGCCGGGATGCGAATAGTACCGGCGGTCTTCGATCGCCAGCACGGCTTCCACCACGCGTGTCGGCAGCGCCGACAGCGGGCACCTGCCGCCGCTTGACGCGCGCCTGGATCAACGCGGTCAGCATCGGGGCATCGAGCGTGACTCGCGAGACCGGCTGTTTGCCGACCGCAAGCGCCTCGATGCGCGTGCTGATGGTTGCCGCGGGTCGAGCCGCGGCCCGGCCGGCGCGCCGGTGCCGGCCGCTGAAAGCTGATTGTCAGGAGCTTTGCCGGTATGACTGCCGGCGCGAGGGATCACCGAAACAATGGCGCCTCGTGACGGCGAACTCTCCAGGATTTTGCGGCTGCGGTCCGTTGCGCGTAGCCGAGATCGTTCAGCCGGTCGATGACTTCCTTCTGGGACAGCCCTTCTGCTGCGACGAATCTCGAGCGGCCGCGCGAAAACACGAGGAAGCACGCGATCGCGCTCGCCGTGAAGCCGCGCGTCGATCATGTTCGAGAACGTCACGTAGTAGTAGCCGGTCAGACCGCAGGTAGATCACGAAGAGCGCGCGCAAGCGTGATTGCCGTCGGATTTGGTGGCGCGCGGATAGCCGCGCGTCAGGGCGCGAGCCCGGTCGCGGCGTCCGTCGCGAAGGACATCGGCTCGCCCGGAATTTTCTGGATTTCCGTCTCGGCATTACGACGGTCAGCACCCAGTGATGGCCGAGGTCGAGCGGCAGATCCTGCACGAGCCTTTGGACGAGCGCCGGACCGTAACGGTTGAGAAGGGAAACGCTGCCGAGGGCGCGCTCCTGAGGAATGCCGTCGGGGAACGCCAGTGCCTGCGCGTGGAAGAACTGCCGCCGCAGCGTCTCGTCGCGCTTCTTGGCCGCAGTGATGACCTTGCCGCGAAGCGTCGACAGATCGTGCTGAAGCTTCCCGAGCGTCGACTTCGCCGCGCCCTTCCAAAGTGGCGTCGATGGCGGGAACCGCTCTGAATGACGTCGGCCATCGTGCGCGCGATTCGGCCTCGTCTGCGCTCTGTGAGCGCCTCGTCGACCGATTTGGGCAGCGAGGCGGCGAGCAGCCGGTTGAGCGCTGATTCGTCGCGCGCCTGCAGTGCCTCGAATGGGAGGTCATGTCTGGTGAGAAACCGCACGCTGGCAGAATCGAGAATCGTGGCGCTGGCTCGGGGAAAAAACAGCGGCATCGGCACGCCGAAATGTTCGTACACCTTCCGGAGCTGCGCGAGGTATGCGAGCTCGTTCGGTCCGCTCACGTAACAGATGGTCGGAAACAACGCGTCCTCGACGATCGGGCGAAGCAACACGTTGGGGCTGAACGTCTCCGGCCGCGTCCGCGCGTCCTGTTCCAGGCCCGAGGCGCGTCATTCGGCTTCGATCGCAGTGCGTGATCCATTCAGTCGGAACAACGCGGTTCCACCATGCAGCCGGAGCGGCTTCAACCTGCACGTGATAGCCGCGCGCGGTCAGGCGCTGCCCGGCCTCGCCGGCCAACTGCCAGGTCTTTCCAGGGTGCGCCACTTCGTGCGCAAAGATCCCGCTCACCAGCGGCTTCGCCGCACGATCCGAGCAATCGAAGACGACGACGCCGAGATCGCCGAGCACCCGCTCCAGCCAGCGCGCGAACGCGTCGGCCATGCTGACGTCGGACGATACGCGTCGCGCAGATCGTTCGACGATCGGTCCCGCTGAACTCGGTGGAAGGAAGCGTCGCCGCGAGCTGATCGAGTCGCAGCATTGATCGGGTCGCCTGGCGTCAGGAGGCCAATCGGCGTGTGCCCGGCGCCCGGCGGCGGCGGCAGCGTGATCGCACGCCTGCGCAGACTCGCCATCGAGCACGAAGCACGACGCGATTTCGTCCCAGTCGTGATCCTCTGACTCGACCCAGAACACGGCGACGGCGGGAACCTGATGCTCCGTGCGTCACGCGTGCGGCCAGTTTTGCCGCCGTCACGGCCTTGTAGAGCGTGTACAGGGGACCGCCGAACAATCCCGCCTGCTGACCAGTGACGATGGCGACGGTTCGCGGATCGCTGAGGCTGCGACGCCGCTTCGCGCGCGCGTCGGCGGTGCATCGCGACGCTCGAGCTGCTTCGTGATGATTGAGCTCAGCTCCGCCGCGCGGACGGGAATACTGTCTGCGCATTTGCGATGGCGCTGGTCCACGACGCCGGCGATGAAGGATCGCCGGAAAAAAAAGAAGCGAGCGAGGGAAAATTCAAACGCGTAGTCCGCCGCGAGCTTCCTGATCCCGGGAACGCGGCGAATGTCGACGGAAATGTGCAACGAAATTATGTTACCATTCGACCGCTGAACCGCGAAGATTCTGTCCTGTACTTTCCTCCAGAGGCATTCGGGCCATTCAGGGTTCTCCATCAGATTGGTGCGGGTACGCTGGGCCCGGTGTTTCGCGCGCACGAGTCGGAACGCGATCGGCTCGTCGCGGTAAAAGTGTTTCGTCTCGAGATCACTCCCGAGCAGGTTTCGCTGCTCTGTCGATCGAGCTTCAGAAGCTCTGTCGCTGCCGACATCACGCATCCCGGCCATCGCGGCGCCGATCGCCGCAGGCCTCGAAGACGGCGCTGCCGTACCTCGCCCAGGAGTACGCGGTCGGCGATTCGCTCGACGTGGTTCTGCGGGACCGCGGCCTCCTTTCGATCGAGGACGCATTGCCGCTCGTCGAGTCGCTGTCGGCGGCGATCGCATCACGCTGCAGTCGCGTGGTGTGCACCACGGGTCGCTCGCATCCTCGCGACATCATTGTTTCTGCTGCGGGCGCCAGGATCACCGGGTTTGGTATTGCCGACCGCGCTGGCAAAAATTTCCGCGAAGCTGCCGATCAGACCGCTCTATTCGGCTCCGGATGCGTCCGCGATGTGTACTCGTTGGGCGCCATCGCGTTCGAGGCGATTACCGGCAAGCGTGTCTCGCCGGCAAACCTCGAAGAGTTCAGAATCGCGCACGGCGGCGAAGTTGCGCGGCGCGCTGGCGACGGTGCTGGCGGCCTCTGGCCTGAAGGCGAGAACGACCGTTACGCCCGGCCCGAAGGCCAGCTCTCCCAAGGATGCCGTTGGAACGACGACTTCTGCCCGCGCTTCGAATGTCAGCATGCGGGCGCCGGACGCTCACGTAGCGCCGGTCTTGAGGCCGGCCGTGCAGGACCTCGATCTGCGAATCGATCGCGCTGTCGACTTTGAACCACAAGCCTGAACGCGACGCTGGATCCGGTTGCAGATCACGCCTGGCATCGCGCAGCGGCCGCCGGCCCATCGTCGCAGCCTTCCTCGTCTTTGCAGCGCTCGTTGCGCTGGCCGTGGGATTTTTTCTGAAATCGCCGGCGCCTGTCGTGGTCCGCGATCAGGAAGCGACTGTCAAAGAAACGACCGTCGATCTTCCGGCAAATCCGCCTGCAGACCCTGCGCGCTGTCTCCAAGACCCCGTTGCCGGCCCCGACGCCATCACGCTCGGCGTCCGGCGCGATCGCTCGGCCGCAACCGACGCGAGGCAGTCTGTTGATTCGATCGACGCCCGCAGACGCGGACGTGTTGCTGAACGGCAGGCGCGCGGGGAAAGACTCCGCTCGTGGTGCGTGATCTGCCGCTCGGATCGTATACGGTTCGTATAGCGCGTGATGGATATGTCGCCGAAGAGCGGACGCTGCAGTTGACCGCGCAGCGGCCGACCGCCTCGACGACGTTCGACTTGCGAGCCTCGTCCGCCCTGCCTGGCGGTGCTGATGCGGCGCTCGATGAGCCACGGGGCGCCCGAGGCGTTCGAGACCCGGGCGCTCCGGGCGCGTTGACGGTGCAGTCCAGACCGGCAGGTGCGCGCGTGTTCGTGAACGATCGTCTCGTTGGATCGACGCCAGCCGCCATGTCGCCGATCTCCCTGCTGGACCCGCCACAGTGCGCATCGAGCTGGATGGCTACCAGTCCTGGGCTACGACGGTCCAAGTCGGCTCGGGAGCGCAAACCAGAGTGGCAGCATCACTAGAGAGAAAATAAGCCTCAATGAATGCGGTTCTGGCGTTGGAGAACGGTACGGTGTACCGCGGTGTGGCGGCGGGTGCGCAGGGGATCGCTCGTGGCGAGGTCGTGTTCAACACGAGCATGACCGGATATCAGGAGATTGCTGACCGATCCGTCGTACGCCGGGACAGATCGTGACGATGACCTCGCCGCAGATCGGAAACTATGGCGTCGCGCCCGACGACACCGAGTCGAGTGCACCGAAAGTCGCCGGCTTCATCATGCGCGAAGAGTCGCCGGTGGCCAGCAACTGGCGCGCGTCCGGCACGCTGCGCGACTATCTCGTCGCCCACAACGTCGTGGCGATCGCCGATATCGATACACGGGAACTGACCCGTCTGCTTCGTTCGGCGGGAGTCATGCGCGGGGTGATTGCCACCGGTGAGGCGGACGCCGGGGAGCTGGTGCAACAAGCTCGAACGATTCCCAATATGGAAGGCACCGATCTGGTTCGCGACGTGACGTGCGCATCACCCTTCGACTGGCCGGACGGCATTGAAAGACCGGCCGTGCAGGTTCGCGCGGATCTCGCGCTTGCCTCCCCAGACCCGCTCCAAGCGGCCACTCCGCGTGGCGGCGTACGACTTCGGGATCAAATGGAACATCCTGAGGCGGCTGGCCACCTACGGATGCCAGGTCCGCGTTGTTCCTGCATCAACGCCCGCGAAGGAATTGCTCGAATCCGATGTCGATGGCATCTTCCTGAGCAACGGGCCCGGAGATCCCGCTGCCGTGGATTACGCGATCCAGAACGTGCGCGAGTCTGATGCAGGCCGACAAGCCGATGTTCGGCATCTGTCTGGGCCATCAGATACTCGGGCTGGCGCTTGGCGGCAGAACGTTCAAACTGAAATTCGGCCATCGCGGGGCCAATCATCCCGTGAAGTTTCTCGAGACCGGCAAAGTGGAAATCACGTCGCAGAATCACGGCTTTGCCGTCGATCCGGAATCGCTGCCGCCCGATGTCAAGGTGACGCACCTGAATCTCTACGACGGCACCGTCGAAGGATTGAAGGTGATGGATCGTCCGATTTACTCGGTGCAGTATCACCCCGAGGCGTCGCCGGGGCCGCACGACGCCGATTACCTCTTCAAGCAGTTCGTCGAAGACATGGAACGAAGACAGTGATTGGGGATTAGTGATTCGGGATTGGAGGATTCGGGAGTAGGGTAGGGATGCCGCGTAGAGACGATCTCAAACGGATTCTCGTCATCGGGGCGGGGCCGATCGTGATCGGGCAGGCCTGCGAGTTCGACTATTCGGGCACGCAGGCATGCAAGGCGCTTCGATCCGAAGGCCTCGAGGTCGTTCTCGTCAACAGCAATCCCGCGACGATCATGACCGATCCGGAGATGTCCGATCGGACCTACATCGAGCCGCTGACCGTTGAAGCCGTCACGAAGGTGATTGACAAGGAACGGCCGGACGCCATCCTGCCGACCGTTGGAGGACAGACAGCGCTGAATCTGGCGGTGTCGCTTCACGACGCCGGAGTTCTCGAGAAGTTCAACGTCAAGCTGATTGGCGCCAACGTCGATGCGATCAGGGTCGGCGAAGATCGCCTGCTGTTCAGAGAAGCGATGGAAGACATCGGCGTCGAGGTGCCGGCCAGCGGGCTCGCGCGATCGCTCGACGAGGCGATGAAGATCGTCAAGACGACCGGATTTCCGGCGATTATCCGCCCCTCGTTCACGATGGGCGGGGTGGGAGGCGGCATCGCCTACAACGTGGAGGAATTCCGCGAGCTCGTCGATCGCGGGCTCGAAATGAGTCCAGTTCACGAGATTCTCATCGAAGAGTCGGTCATCGGCTGGAAAGAGTTCGAGCTCGAGGTCATGCGCGACGTCGCCGACAACTTCGTTGTCATCTGCTCGATCGAGAACGTCGATCCGATGGGCGTGCATACGGGGGACAGCATCACCGTCGCCCCGGCACTGACGCTGACCGACAAGGAATACCAGCGGATGCGCGACGCCGCGCGGCGGATCATCCGGCGGGTCGGCGTCGAGACCGGCGGATCGAACATCCAGTTTGCGGTGAACCCGAAAGATGGCCGGATGCTCGCGATCGAGATGAACCCACGAGTGTCGCGTTCGTCGGCGCTTGCGTCGAAGGCGACCGGATTTCCGATCGCAAAAATCGCGGCGAAGCTCGCGCTGGGCTATCACCTCGACGAGATTCCCAACGACATCACCCGGCTCACCCCCGCGTCCTTCGAGCCGACGATCGACTACATCGTCGTCAAGTTCCCACGGTGGAACTTCGAGAAGTTTCCGCAGGCCGACCGCACCCTGACGACGCAGATGAAGTCGGTCGGCGAGGCGATGGCGATCGGCCGCACGTTCAAGGAAGCGTTCCTCAAAGGCGTGCGGTCGCTGGAGCTCGGCAAGCAGGGCCTGCTGCTGACGCAGCCGGGAGATGACGAAGATGATTCCGCGTTGCGAAAGAAGCTGGTCGTGCCCAACGACCGGCGCATGTGGGCGCTTTTCAAGGCGCTCGAGCGCGGATGGACGGTCGAGCACCTTCACGAGCTGACGAACATCGATCCGTGGTTCCTGCAGCAGTTCAGCCAGATCGCGGAGCTGCGGCGAATCGCAGGCATGCAGGAGTTGAGGGAGCTGTCGACTGACTTCCTGAGAACGCTGAAGCGTGCCGGCTTTGGCGATCGGGAGATCGCCGCCATCTATGGCGTTCCTGAAGCGACGATTCGAGAGCGGCGGATCGAAGACAAGCTGATCCCGGCCTTCAAGCGAATCGATACCTGTGCGGCAGAATTCGAGTCTTTCACGCCCTACATGTACGGCACCTACGAGAAGGGCGACGAGTCGAATCCGAACGCGAAGTCCAAAGTCGTCATTCTCGGAAGCGGGCCGAATCGGATCGGCCAGGGGCTCGAGTTCGATTACTGCTGCTGTCATGCCGCGTTTGCGCTGCGAGATGCCGGCTTCGAGACGGTGATGATCAACTGCAATCCGGAGACCGTGTCGACCGACTACGACACGACGGATCGGTTGTATTTCGAGCCGCTGACCTTCGAGGACGTGATGTCGGTGATCGAGCGCGAGAGCAGCGCAGGCGGCGATGTTGCGTGTTTCGTCCAATTCGGCGGCCAGACTCCGCTGAAGCTTTCTCTCGCGCTTCAGGCGGCCGGCGTCAGGATTCTCGGCACCTCGCCAGACTCGATCGACCTCGCGGAAGATCGACGCCGGTTCGCTCAGCTGCTTTGGGATCTCGGCATCCCGCAGCCCGCCAGTGGAACGGCCACGTCTCGCGAGGAAGCGCGGGAAGCCGCGCAGAAAATCGGATTTCCCGGTCGTCGTGCGGCCGTCGTATGTCCTCGGGGGGCGAGGGATGGCCATCGTGTACGACATGGGCACGCTCGATCGGTACATGGCGGGCGCCGTCGATGCCTCGCCTGAGCATCCGGTGCTGATTGACAGGTTCGTGGAGGACGCGTTCGAGCTCGACGTCGATGCGGTCGCCGACGAAACCGGCGCCGTCGTGATCGGCGGCATCATGGAGCACATCGAAGAAGCGGGGATTCATTCGGGAGACAGCTCCTGCGTCGTGCCGCCGTATCTTGTCGCCGAGCGGCATCTTGCGACCATTCGAGACTACACGCGGCGAATCGCGCGTGCGCTTGAAGGTGGTCGGCCTGATGAACGCGCAGTACGCCATCAAAGATGATGTGGTGTACGTGCTGGAGGTCAATCCTCGCGCGTCGCGCACGGTCCCGTACCTCTCGAAGGCGACCGGCGTGCCGCTCGCGAAAATCGCGGCGCTCGTCATGACCGGCAAGACGCTGTCGGAGCTCGGACTACGAAGAGGACCTCGAAGTCGTCCGGCGTGTTCGTGAAGACGCCGGTGTTTCCGTTCGTGCGCTTCCCGGGTGTCGACACGATTCTGGGACCCGAGATGAAGTCGACGGGCGAAGTCATGGGCGGGCCGCGACATTCGGTGCGGCGTTCGCGAAAGCTCAGCAGTCGGTTGGCCAGCGAGCTGCCGGAGAACGGCACGGCGTTCATCAGCGTGAACAACGATGACAAGCCGAATGTGCTGCCGATCGCCAGGAACCTCGCGGAGCTGGGATTCCGCATCCTCGCGTCGAGAGGGACCGCGGCGTATCTGCGCGCGCACGGGATTCCCGTTGAGGTGGTCTTCAAGGTCAACGAGGGACGGCCCAACGTCGCCGACCACATCCTCAACAACCAGGTCCAACTGATCGTCAATACGCCCCTCGGTCGCGAGTCGTTCTTCGACGATCGCGTCGTCCGCCGCGTGGCGATGCTCCACAGCATTCCGTGCATCACGACGCTCACCGGCGCGTCCGCGGCGGTGGAAGCGATTCGCGCGCTGCGCGAGCAGGCGTTGGACGTGCGCGCTCTGCAGGATTATCACGCTGAAATGACCGCAAGGGCAGAGGGCTGAGAGCGGGTACTCGCATTTGCTGACGGGCGCGCATGCGGTATCCCGCGGCGCTGCCTGCGATCGCTCTGGGTCTCGGCATTTCGGCTGGAGTCTGGCTTCACGTCTCGCTGCACCCAATCTTTCTCGTCACAATCTGGTCGGCCGCGCTTCGTCGCCTTTCTCCGCCGTCGCGAAACGCTCGCGACTGTTTGCCTGACCGGCGGCTTTTTCGCCTGCGGCGCATTTCTTGGCGCCCGCGCCGACGCTCTGGCGCGCACAGCTCCGCTGCGCACGCTCTTTGAGCGATCACGCCAGCAGCTCGGGAGCACCAGCTGTTTGGCCGACCTGACCGGCAGGCTCCGTGCCGACGCGATCGAGGGGACCGTCGGGAGTCACCTTGAGCGTCGACGTCGACAGCGTTCAACTCGAACGGACCCGTTACGACACGTCGGGCGGAGCGCTCATTGGCGTAGGCGGCGGGCTTGGAAGCGATCAGATTTTGAAATGGCGGGCCGGCCGGCGCGTGGCATTTCCTGCGACCCTGCGAAAGCCCGCCAGATATCTCGATCCTGGCGTTGGCAGACTTCGGAACGCACCCTTGCATGGCGCGGGACGTCGCTTGTTGGATCGGTGAAGAGCGATCGCCTTGTTGAGGTTCTGACCCGAGGCAGCCTGGTGGCCGAAGCTACTGCCTCGATCCGGGCGGGTGTCCGAAAGGCGATCGGATCGACGGTCGCTCCGTGGAGTGCGCGCTCTGCGACGGTCGTGAATGCGATTCTGATCGGCGATCGGTGCCGGCCTCGAAGACGAGGTCGAGCGGAAGCTCCAGGAAGCCGGGACCTATCACGTCATCGCCATCTCCGGCGGCAACATCGCCATCCTGGCCGGCGCGTGTCTGCTGCTGCTGCGCGCAGCGCGGATTGGCAGCCGGCTTTCGTCGCTGCTCGTAATCCTGATGCTTGGCGCTTACGCGACCGTTGTCGAAGGCGGATCGTCGGTGGGCAGGGCAACGCTCGATGGCGCGATTTATTTTGCGGCCAGGGTCTGGGACCACCAGACGCGGGCCGGTAACGTCGCGGCGTTGACTGCGGCGATCCTGCTCTGCTTCCGGCCCTTGCACATCGTCGACGCCGGTTTCGCGCTCACGTTTGGAGCGACGCTCGGCATTCTCATCGGCCTCTCGAGGATGACGTGGCTGCCTGCCCTGCCATGGGTGGGCGCAAACCGTCGGTCGCGCTCTTTGCAGCGTCGCTATGCGCCGAAATCGCGCTGCTGCCAATTGGCGCACGTGTGTTTTCGCGCGTGACCTTCGCAGGACTTCTCGTCAATTTCGCCGCGATTCCGCTCATGACTGTCGTCCAGATGGCGGGAATGGCCGCGGTCAGGCCTTGCGGCGTGGGCGCCGGGGCCCGGACGATGGGCCGGCTGGGTGGCGCACGGAGCCGTTGAAGGATTGATAGGCAGCGCCGGGCTCGTCGACGTGCTTCCGTGGTTGACCCGCGTCTGGCGCCGCCGTCTGCCTGGATTGTGGTCGGGTTACTACGCGGCGCTGATCCTGACACTCGTCTCACGTCGCCTTGTATTCCTCGTCGCGGTCGCCGGGTTCGGGCTCTGGATTGTTGCGGCGCCTGCGGTGCCGCTCGTCGCGCGGCGATCGACTGCTGCGAGTAGCATTTCTCGACGTCGGCCAGGGCGATGCTGCTGTCGTTCAGTTTCCGGACGGCCGCACGTTGAGCATCGATGCCGGAGGATCGCCCGGCGGCTTCGATATCGGCTCGCGGGTCGTCTCGCCGGCATTCTGGGCTCTTGGTATTCGACGGCTGGACTACATGAGCATCACTCATGGAGACGAGGATCACATCGGTGGTGCCGCCAGCGTCTTCCGGGATTTCGGTCCGTTCGAAGTCTGGGAAGGCGTGCCTGTTCCGCCTCATAAGCCGACCCGGCAATTGCGGGTGTTGGCCGAGCGCCGTGGCGCCGTATGGCGCACCGTGCAGCCCGACGACAAGGTCAGCTTCGGCAACGTGGATCTGCTTGTCCGGCATCCTCCGCGGCCCGCGTGGGAGCGCCAGCGCGTGCGCAACGACGACTCCGAGGTGATCGAAGTTCGACACGGAGGGGTCTCGTTCGTCTTCACCGGTGATATCAGCCGGGAAGTGGAGCGGGACATCGCGCCGTCGTTTGATCGGGTCCCGATACGGATTCTCAAAGTCCCGCACCATGGCAGCGCAACCTCGAGCTCGTCGGAGTTTCTTCGGACGCTGCAGCCCGACATCGCCGTGATCAGCGCCGGCCGCGGAAACACGTTCGGCCATCCTGCCGCGGTGGTCGTGGAACGCTATCGACAGATCGGCGCTGCGATTTACCGGACCGATCTGGATGGGGCGGTCCTGATGGAAACCGACGGCTTCACCGTGCGCGTCGGTACGTTCACTGGCCGGAAACTGACGCTGACCACGTACGGCCGGTAACCACGAAGGCCACGAAGACGGACACAGCCAAGGACACCAAGAAGATCTCGAGGTTCACGAAGATCCCGAACACGAAGGGCACGAAGACCGCAAGGACACGAAGATCCACGAAGGAAGGCGTCCATGCTGAAAGCGCCGAGTCCACTCTCACGCGAAATGGAACAGGTGGTTGAAACGGTTATCGGCTGTGGTGTGAAGGTGCATCGGGCCTCGGACGGGTTCTTCGAACCGATTTACCACAATGCCGTTCGAATCGAGCTCAGAGTCGAGCGGAATTGCATTTGAAAGTGAGAAGCACGTCTTCATCCGGTACCGGACCAGCCCGTGGGCACCCAGCGGCTGGATTTTGTCATTGAAGCCGTGGTGATCCTCGAAATCAAGGCAATCAAAGCGCTCGAGCCGCTCCATTACGTGCAACTGATGTCTTACTTGAGGGGAACGGCTTGCGCGCTGGGCTGTTGATGAACTTCGGTGGTCATCTGCGTTCGGGTTTAAGAGAATCGTGATCTGATTGTCCGTGGTTCGATGTCTTCATGGATCTTCTCGTTCTTCGTGGATCTTCGTGTTTTTGTGGATCTTCGTGTTCTTCGTGGATCTTCGTGTTCCTGTCGGTCGGTCTTCGTGACCTTCGTGGTTTGCTTTTTTCTTCGCCCTTTATCAGTTGCCACTCCTTCTCCATCTCCTCCAGTGTGGAGGCTTCGAGAGACCGGCCGGCTGCTGTGAAGTTCCGTTCGAGCTGGGTGAAGCGCCTCGTGAACTTCTCGTTCGCTTTGCGCAACGCAGCCTCGGGCTCGATGCCGAGCTTACGGGCAAGATTGGCGATCGCGAAAAGCAGGTCGCCCATCTCCTCTTCAGTCCGCGCAATGTGTCTGAGGATCGTCGTCGATCGTGTCGCGCAGCTCCGCGATCTCCTCCTCGATCTTGGCCATGACATCGGCGACAGTGTTCCAGTCGAAGCCGACAGCTCGCAACGCGCTTGCCGATCTTGTACGCGCGCAGGAGTGAAGGCAGTGTCTTCGGTATGCCGGCGAGGGTCGATTGATGCTGCGCCGATTCCGGGTGCTCTTGCGCCTTCAAGGCGTTCCATCGAGCCAGCGCCGCGTCTGCCGACGGCGCCCGTTCCTTCGAGGCCGCATCGTGCACCCGGCCATCTTCCTGGAAGACGTGAGGATGCCGCCGCACGAGCTTGTCGACGACCGCACGCAACGAGTCGCCCACACTGAACAGATCCGGCGTCGGCAGCGACCTGCGCGAGGAACACGCCCTCGAAAATATGATCGCCGATCTCTTCCTTCAGGGCGTGCATGTCTCCGCGCTCGATCGCGTCGATCACCTCATGCGCTTCTTCGAGCACGAAAGGGGTGAGCGACTGAAGCGTTTGTTCGCGATCCCAGGGACAACCCTCCGGCGATCGCAAGGTTCGCATCACTCCAACGAGCCGCTCGAACTGTGCGCCAGCTTCAGACATCTCCACCTCTCGTAGATCGCGGTGTTCTTCGTGGATCTTCGTGTTCTTCGTGGATCTTCGTGTTCTTCGTGGATCTTCGTGCTCTTCGTGGATCTTCGTGTTCCAATGCTAACATTCGTTCCCATGCCTGATCCGAACGTCAATTTCGCATCCTTCGTGCTGTCGCTGGCGGCGACCGCGGCGGTGCACTTCGGCGATCGCCTGGAGCCTGGCGGGACCGAGCCCGGGCCGGTCGATCTGCAGGCGGCCGGACAGATGATTGACATCCTTGCGCTGCTCGAAGAGAAAACGCGCGGCAATCTCACTGCGGAGGAGCAGCAGCTTCTCGAAACGGTCTTGTACGAGCTCCGGCTGCGTTTCGTCGAAGCGCAGGGTCAGGAAAAGAGAATCATCACGCCTTGAGCCAAGCCGAAGCCAGAGTCCTCGTGCTGGGAACGGGGACGTCGCATGGCGTGCCGATGATCGGCTGCGATTGTGCGACCTGTACCTCGGCTGATCCTCGCGACCGCCGATCGCGCGCTTCGATCGTCATTCAAACCGCTGACGGGGTGTCGGTGCTCGTCGATACGACGCCGGACCTGAGATCGCAGGCTCTCGCGCACGACGTGCGCCGCGTCGACGCCATCCTGTACACGCATAGTCATGCGGACCACGTGATGGGCCTCGATGACGTGCGTCGATACAACATTCTGCAGCAATCGGCCATCCCGTGCTACGGCGACGAACGGACGCTGGGCGATCTCCGCCGCATCTACTCCTACATCTTCGATGCCGACACGCCTCGGGGCGGAGGTATTCCACAGGTCGTTCTGGCCCGTATCGTGGGTGAATTCTGCGTAGGTGCGGCAACGTTCGTTCCAGTGCCGTTGATGCACGGCAGCCGGACGATCCTCGGCTATCGTGTAGGCTCGTTCGCGTACCTCACCGATTGCAGTGGGATCCCCGATGCGTCCTGGCCGCTGCTGCGAGGCGTGCGGACCGTCATCATCGACGCGTTGCGCGATCGCCCTCACCCAACGCATCTTTCGGTCGATCAGGCCCTGGCGATCGTCGCCCGGCTCGCACCGGATCGCGCCTACTTCACCCACATGTGCCACGATCTCGCGCACGAGGCGACCTGCGCCCGGCTGCCCGCCGGTGTGGAGTTGGCATATGATGGCCTCACTTTCGAGATCGCTCTGTAAATGCAGGTCATTCATTATCCAGACGATCCGCGGCCGGCCCGCTGGCATCAGCCCGTCCTTGCTCTCGGCAACTTCGACGGGATGCACCGTGGCCACCTGAAAATCATCGAGCGGGTCCGTCGGGGAGCTGACGAGCGCGGCGCGACGGCGGTGGCGATGACCTTCGATCCGCACCCTTCCAAAATCGTCCGGCCCGACAAAGCGCCACCGCTGTTGATGACCAATCAGCAGAAGCTCGAGGCGCTGGCTCGCGCAGGGATGCAGGGCGTAGCGATCGTCCGATTTACGCCGGAGCTCGCGCAGTGGGACCCGGAGACGTTCGTCAGGACGGTCCTCCTGGAGTGGCTGCACGTGGCCGAGGTCTGGGTCGGAGCAAATTTTCTCTTCGGGCACGATCGGGCGGGGACATTTTCGATGCTGCGGAGCCTCGGCGCCCGTTATGGCTTTCGCGCCGAGAAGATCGACCCGGTCCGCTACAAGGATTTCGTGGTCAGCAGCACACGCATTCGCCGGCTGATCACCGAAGGACGCGTGGATGAAGCCGGCGCGCTGCTGGGCCATCACTACGCGATTGAAGGCGCCGTCATCGACGGGACAAAAGCGTGGCGAGAGCTCGGCTTTCCAACCGCCAACGTGTGCACTGAGAATGAAATGGTGCCGCCTCACGGCGTCTACGCGACGACGGCCATCCTTGACGGGGTGGCATATCCGTCGATCACCAATGTCGGGTCTCGCCCGACCTTCGACTCCGGCAACGACATGCACCGTCGAGACGCATCTATTGAACTTCGACAAGGATCTGTACGGCACACGTTTGCGTCTTGCATTCGTTCAGCGGCTGCGCGACGAGAAGAAGTTCGAAGGCGTGGAGCTCCTGAAAAAGCAAATCCAGACAGACCGTGACCACGCTCGCGATCTGTTCGACCGAATGGGACTGTAAGAACCGGGGAACGGTATTGAACTAGGGAACTGTTGAACTGATGCGTTTGTACAACACGCTGACGAGGACCGAAGAAGAGTTCCGCCCGTCGCAGGACAATCTGGTCCGCATGTACGCGTGCGGTCTCACGGTTTACAGCCGCGGCCACATCGGCAATTTCCGCACCTTCGTCGCGGTCGACCTGCTCCGCAGGACGCTGAAATATCTCGAGGGTCTACAACGTCCGTCACGTCGTGAATTTCACCGATGTCGACGATCGAACGATTGCGGGATCGCAGAAAGCGGGGATGCCGCTGCGCGAGTACACCAACCAGTGGATCGATGCATTTCTGCAGGATGCGCGCGCGCTCGGATTGGAAGACGTCGAGGAACGGCCGCGCGCCACCGACAGGGAGAATCTCGATGCGATGGCGCAACTGGTTCGCTCGCTCGAGGCGAACGGGCACACCTACGTCAGCGAGGGCTCGGTCTATTTCAAGATTGCCACGCTTCCGCAGTACGGACGGCTCGCGCGGCTGGATCACGATGGCTTGAAAAGCGGCGCACGGATGGATTCCGACAACTACGACAAAGACAACGCTCGCGACTTTGTCCTCTGGAAATCCGCCAAGCCGGACGAGCCGAGCTGGGACCTGGGATTCGGCAGGGGCCGGCCCGGCTGGCACCTCGAATGCTCCGCGATGGCGCTCCGCCTGCTGGGTGAGCCGCCGATCGACATCCATTGCGGAGGCGTCGATCTGATCTTCCCGCATCACGAGAACGAGATCGCACAAAGCGAAGGCGCGACCAACAAGCAGTTCGCGCGGTTCTGGATGCACGTCGAGCATCTTCTGATCGACGAAGAGAAGATGTCGAAGTCGCTTGGAAACGTGTTCCACGTGCCCGACATTCAGGCAAAGGGATATCGTCCCTCGACGCTGCGCTACCTGCTGCTGTCGACCCACTACCGGAAGCAGGTGAAATTCAGCTGGCACGCGATGGATCAGGCCGAGGAGGCGGTCCGGCGACTCGCCGACTTTGTCGAACGGCTCGACCGTGTCTCGGCGGCCGGCTCGCATCCGGCGATCGCGACGAGGGTCGCAGCCGCCGAGTCGCAGTTTCGCGAAGCGATGGAGCAGGACCTGAATACCGTCGGGGCGCTGGGTGTGATCTTCGACCTCGTGCGCGCGCTGAACGCCGCGATCGACAGCGGCGAGCTCGGCACTGGCGACGTTGCGGGAGTGAAAGGCGGCGTTCGAGCGGTTCGACGAGGTCTTTGGCGTCCTGTCGCTTCGACGCCAGGAAGATCGAGAGACGAACCTGCCTCCGGAGGAAATCGATCGGCTGGTCGCCGCGCGGCAGGATGCACGCAGGCGCCGCGATTTCTCCGAAGGAGATCGCATCCGTCAGCAATTGCTGGATGCCGGCATCGTCCTCGAAGACTCGCCTGCCGGCACGAGATGGAAACGGAAATAAGGGACTAGCAGGGATTAGGGATTGGGGATTAGAGAAGGCGGCGTGAGAATTGCTGCGGCCGGCGACGTGGATCATCGACAGGCGCTCGGCAAACGCGGCGAGGATCTCGCCTGCGAGGAGTTAAAACGCCGCGGCTATGCCATTGTGGACCGGCGGTTCCGCACGCGCTGCGGCGAGCTCGATATCGTCGCGAAAGAGGGAGACGTCATCGTTTTCGTCGAGGTGAAAGCGCGATCGGGTTGCAGTTTTGGCTCTCCCTTCGAGTCGCTGACGTGGCAAAAACGGCGACGTCTCAGCGCGATGGCTGAGTCATACTTGTTCCTCAAACGGCTTTCCGGTGTGGCGTGCCGTTTCGACGTGGTCTCGATTCTCGAGAGCCGCGGCGGCCGCACCGTGGAATTGATAAGGGGCGCATTTGATCTGGAATCCCGTCATCGGTAATTCATGGCCGATCTGAGAAAAGATCCCGTCACGGGCCGCTGGGTCATCATCTCGACCGAGCGCCAGAAGCGGCCCAGCGACTTCGAGATCGAAACTGTCACGATCAAAGCCGGACGCACTCTGTCCGTTCTGTGAAGGGCACGAAGACAAGACGCCTCCGGAAATCCTCGCGTATCGCAACGGCACGCCCGGCAACACCCGCGGGTGGGATATCCGCGTGGTTCCGAACAAGTTTCCGGCCCTGCGCGTGGAAGGCACGCTCGACCGCGAGGGAGAAGGACTCTTCGATCGGATGAACGGCATCGGCGCGCACGAGGTGATTATCGAGACGCCGGATCACGCGCAGACGTTGGCGACCATGCCGGAGCCCGCAATCGAGAAGGTGTTCTGGGCGTGGCGCGAGCGCGTGGTGGATCTCAAACGCGACATCCGCCTTCGTCACATCGTGATTTTCAAGAATCACGGTGCGGCTGCGGGAGCGACGCTCGAACATGCGCATTCGCAGCTCATCGCGCTGCCCATCGTGCCGCGCGAGATGGCCGTGAAGAGCTCGAAGGCGCGAGGCATCACTATCAGCAGAAAGAGCGGTGCGTGTTCTGCGACGTGATGCGACAGGAGCTCAGGAACGGGGCGCGCGTCATCGCCGAATCCGCCGACTTCGTGGCGATCGCGCCGTATGCGCCGAGATTTCCGTTCGAGACGTGGCTGCTTCCCAAGCGGCACCGGTCGCGATTCGAGGAGGCGACGCCGGGGAGTTCGCCAGCCTTGCGCGAATGCTCAAAGATCTGCTGCAGCGAATGAACGCCATTCTCTTGAGCCCGCCGTACAACCTGATCGTCCACAGTGCGCCGCTGCAGGAAGACGCCGGCAGATTTCTATCACTGGCACGTCGAGGTGATGCCCAAGCTCACGCGCGATCGCGGGCTTCGAATGGGGGACGGGCTTTTACATCAATCCGACCGGCCCCGGAAGAAGCGGCAGAGGTGTTGCGAAAGACCAAGCTTTGACGCGTAGCGCGTTGCTTGATTGCGGCCTGGTGCGTGTGGTACTTTAGTTCGGCTGCAGAGCGGGAATAACTCAGTGGTAGAGTGCGACCTTGCCAAGGTCGAAGTCGCGGGTTCGAATCCCGTTTCCCGCTCCAACCTTCGACTCGCGGGCGTCTCCCCTCCCCCCGCGGGCGGACGCATGACAGCTTACTGATATGAATCACTATCGCCTCGTTGAGCGACCTGTCCGATTCGATAAAGTCTCGCTCACCATTTCCTAGACATCGGTAGTGTCCGCCTTTTGCGGACTGGCATACGTAGTGTCCGGCTTCGGCCGGACTGTCTTTGTGTCAGAGGGGCGCCGTCGCCAAGTGGTAAGGCAGAGGTCTGCAAAACCTCCATCCCCGGTTCAAATCCGGGCGGCGCCTCCAATTTTCCAGTTCAATTTCGCCGGAGTGCTCCCGCAGCACAATCTAGCGCCTCGCAATTGGACTACGGTGGACTACAAATCGTAGAGGGCCACGTGGTCGCATCCCGCAAATCACTGTGTACGAACCGTTTCGGTGTGCTTGAGTTGAAAAGGGAGGAGGTTTAGAGGACCTCCACCCTTCGGCTTCCTCTTCAGCGCCGTCCTAACACTGAACGGTGTGTCGGCGTCCGAAAGCGGATCGTTCCACCGATTCCCTCCAGTGGCGTCGACCGGCTCGGTGTATGTCGAATCCATCGCTCATAACCTCGCGGCGGCGTGACGGTCCTGCCGAGGCCGGGCAGCAGGAGGGCGATGACGTCGCCGTCCTGGTCCACGGCTCGCCACAGGCACTGACGCCGCCCGCGAATGGTCACAAACAGCTCGTCGAGATGCCACGTATCGCCGACGGGCCCACTCCGGCGCCGGAGGCGCCGCGCGTAGGTGAGGCCGAATGTCTGACACCAATGCCGCACGGTCTTCGTCACGGTGATGCCGCGTGGCGCGAGGAGGTCTTCGATGTCGCGGAAACTGAGGGTAAACCGGTAGTAGAGCCAGACGGCGTGGCTGATAATGGCAGGCGGAACCGTTAAAATGGGTAACGGAACACGTCGTCGGCCATCCGGCTACGGTGCCCCGGTCGCCTCAAGTTGACAATGCCGGGTGAAGAAGAACATCCGGTAGTCCATGAGCTCTACGAACGCGGGTTTCGCTCGCGACGGCGATAGTGACGTT